>CAZFYO010000040.1:0-3269 GCA_964523525.1 uncultured Elusimicrobia bacterium | reverse complement strand
TTTACAGACCTGTGCCATTAACCGCTCGGCCACCCGTCCATCAATTTAGAAAGCAACTCTTTGACGGCGGTTATTTTAACATTTCAGAGTGCGGGCGGGAAGCGGGGTATTTGGCCCACGCGTCGGACTGGAATCGCCAGCCGACGGCCGTAAGGAAAATGGAAATTGTCAGCTCAGAATGGAAAGATGAGAAAAATTATGTAACACAGCCGCTTCTTGGTCATTTGCAGCAGGCCATAAATTTCAGGTCCCGCCAGTTCGGCAAACCCCGTCAAAAACCCGTAGTAAACCGCTTCCCAATTCATCCGATACGCCAGGCTTTTGAAAAAATGCCGGCGCGCTCCCGCGTAATCCTGCCGGCGCTCGAGCAATAAATAACCCGTCTGATAATACAGCTTGGAGAGATGGCGGCGCAGACCGTCCGGCAGGCGGGCGGCGACTTCGGGGCGGGCCGCTATCAGGCCTTCAAAAAATTGGATGCTGCCCGCGTCCACGAACAGCCGGTCGTTGGACATGTTGCCGTCGTGGATGCGGCGCCGCACGAGCGGCTCCAGCAGGCAGTAAATCGGATATTCGAGCGAGATGCGGGTCCAGACGTCGATGTCCTCGCAGATGCGGAGCTTCGGATTGAACGAGCCCACCTTGTTCAGCACGCTGAGCGGCATCACCGCGGTGGAAGGCAGAATCACGCATTCCTCGAGCAGCATTTCGAACGCGTCGGGCACGGGCTGAGGCTGCGCCTCGATCTGGCGGTACCGCTTGCGGGTCTTCAGATAGGAATCCTTCAACAGGCCGTCTTCGGAAAACTCTTCCATGTCGCTGAACACCATGCCGGCCTCGGGATGGCTCTCGAGAAAGGCGACTGTTTTCGAGAGTTTGTCCTTGCTCCAGAGATCGTCAGCATCCAGCAAGGCGATATACTTGCCCTGGGCGGTCAGAATTCCCGTGGCGCGTCCGGCCGAAACCCCGCCGTTCACCTGATAGTAATATTTGATTTTTTCGGAGCCGTAGCGGCGGACATATTCGTCAACCACTTCCTCGGTTTTATCGATGGACCCGTCATTTACTATGATAATTTCAAAATTGGAATAGTCCTGCGCCAGGGCAGAGTCCAGCGTCTGCCCCAGGAAATCGGCGCAGTTATATGCAGGAATAATAATGGAAACCAGGGGTTGCCTGGATGTCTTAACGTCGGTCATGGTGTCTATTGATAGTACAACTGGCGGAGCCGGTAGACCTAAACTAATTGTAAATTTATTGTAAATGAATGGGAGGATAGCGCACTAGAAACGGCCGCCGATGGCGGCGTTGAACTGGCCGTCGCCGTCGTCCCAGCTGTGCGAATAGAGCACGCCCAGCGGCAACGGGAAGCGCCAGAACTTGTACGAAAAGCCGAGCCCCCAGCCGTACTTCGTGTAGGTGCGGCCCGCCTGCCAGGCCCCGGCGCCTTCCATAAAGCTTTCGACGGTCCAGGAGCCGAGCTTCGTGCGGCGGAACGGATAGTTAAACTGGAGCGAGACGCCGGCGCCGCGGTCGCCGCGGTACTCGCGCGCGTAGTTGCCGCGCAGGCCGAGCTCGCGGTTGGTCGCGACGCGCTGGTTCACGGGCAAATCTTCGCGCATCGCGGAGGCGAAGCGGGTTCGCAGCACGAACGTCTGCCGGTCCGGGAACCGCACCGACGGCTGGGCGCCGACGCTCATCTTCGTGTAATTGAAATCGGAGCCGAACGCGCGGTCCATCTGCTCCATGTTCCAGTCGAGCTCGAGCTGAGCGGCGCGCGCGGGCAGGCGCTGAATCCGCCGGTCCAAATCGGCCAGCCCCATCCCGAAGATGGATCCGAACTCGCTGAACGAAAAGCCCGGTTCAAAATATCCAAGGCTTCGCCGTCCTCGGAAAACGTAGCTCAATCCGGCCGTCATGCCGTTCGCGCTGCCCGTGTCTGCCGGCAGCGCGCCCCGCGCGAGCTCGCCGTAATCGTTGCGCTGAAAGGCAAACCCAAGCGATCCCAGCAGTCCGCGATAAATCGGCCGCCGGATATCGAGCCCGCCTTCGCGAAGCATGCGATGATACTCATTTTGAATCGCCCCGAACCGTTCGGGCTCCGATTCATCGTGCGATGAACGGAAACGCCCGCTGGTGTTGAACCCGCCGTCCGCGTAGTTCCAGACGCGCGTTTCGCGCCGGGCATGGCGCGCGGAAAGGTTATAGGAGGCGATTTGGAGCGAAGCGGAGCCGAACTCTCCGTCGCGGTTGCCGCCCACAAACAACGAAGCGGTCTCCGCGCGGCGGAAATAGTTGCGCTCGATGAGCAGAAGCGACATGTTCAGTCCCCCGCCCCCGCTCATGATGAACGGAAACGGCACCCAGAACCATCCGTCCCAGAGGTTCAGGTCGATATCCACGCCGCCGCCCGCGCCATCCGCCGAAGCGCTGCGCGAAGCGACCACCGTGATCTTCCGGAACAGCCGCGACTGGTCCAGCCGCGCGCGGATGGCATCCAGAGTTTCCGCTTTATAAACGTCGCCTTCCTGCACGCGCAGCATATCGCGCACCACATCTTCATTCACGCGCGTCGTAATAATCCGGATATTGGAGATTTTAAGGCCGATCAGGGCGGTCATGGAGTCGAGAGGCACGGCATAGGCCGCCTCCGCAGGAGCAGCTTCCGTGGATGCCGCCAGAGCGCCGGAAGCCGCAAACAAGCCGGCAAAAAGCAAAAATCCGGCGAAGAAAAGTGATTTTAGAGCGAGCCGCATTCGATCAGCAGGATAACAAATAAGGAGTGGAAACAAAAAAAGGCCGCGACGGAACCCATCGGGATAAAATTCCGCCGCGGCCGGTGGGACCGGAAAAGCTCAGAACTATTTTTCAGACTTTTCGGACTTGTCAGACTTATACTTGCCGGACTTGTCCTTCCGATGCTCTTTCATCTTGTCTTTGTGCCCTTCCTTCATCTCTTTGTATTTGGCTTTCTGCTCGTCGTTGAGCACCGCGAGGATTTCTTCGTTGGTCTTTTCGCGCTTATCCTTCATTTCTTCCATGCTTTCTTTGGCTTCGGCGTGCTTCGCGTCAAGAATTGTTTTGATTTTGGCCTGCTGGTCGGCGGTGAGGTCCAGTTTTTTCGTCAGCTTTTCCACTTTCGCGGCGCTGTCCCACTTTTCTCCCTTATGTTTGCCCTCATGATGCTCGGCGTAGAGGCTCGCGACCGTCATCAATCCGACCACTGTAAACGCCAGAATCTTCACTCTCAAATCATTATTCTTTTTCAT
>CAZFYO010000039.1:0-3694 GCA_964523525.1 uncultured Elusimicrobia bacterium | reverse complement strand
CAAGCCCCGCCATCGGCCATTCGCTCGCGTCCCTGCTAACCCTCCGGCCTCGCATCGTCGTGCCGGTTGCCGAGCCCCGGAGGGCTGCCTAATGGCCACGAATTATCGACCGCTCGACCCTACCGGGCATGACAATCGCGGGTTAGGCGCGAGGCTCGCCAATACCTTTGGCGCTGCGCCTGCCGTTTCCAAGCCGGATCGGTGGCCGGAGCCGAAACCGCTTCCCGCCGGGCTGCGCCCTGTCCAAGCATTCGACCGCGACTTGCTCCCGGAAAGCATCGTGCCGTGGGTTTTCGATATTGCTGATCGGATGCAATGCCCGCCCGATTTTGTCGCTGTTCCCGCTCTTATCGCGCTGGGTTCGGTGATCGGGCGCAAGCTCGCCATAAGGCCCCAGCGGCGGACGGATTGGTGCGAGGTGGCGAACCTCTGGGGCTGCATCGTCGGCAGGCCCGGCGCGATGAAATCGCCTGCGATCTCGGAAGCATTGAAGCCCCTGCATCGGGCGGAGCGGGCGGCGCGCGAGATATACGAGGCAGAGGCGCAGGAATACGCGCTCGCAATGGAAGCCTTCAAAATCTCGAAAGAGGGCCTAACCGCAAAGGCTCGCGCGGCCGTAAAAAACGGTGGCGCGATTGATCCGATGGACCTTGCGGTAAATGAGCCTGCCGAGCCCGTGGCGCGGCGCTATGTCGTGAATGACACCTCTTACGAGGCGCTGGGGGAAATCCTCGCCAGCAATCCGAATGGCGTCCTAGCGTTCCGAGACGAGCTTGTGGCGCTGCTGAAAACGCTCGACCGCGAGGACTATGCAGCGGCGCGCGGATTCTTTCTCACGGCTTGGAATGGGACTAGCGGCTACGCATTCGACCGGATCACACGCGGGCGGACGCATATAGACGCCGCCTGCCTCTCATTGCTTGGCGGAACGCAACCCGGCCGCATTGCCGAATATATCCGACGCGCGACAGGCGGCGGCGCTTCCGACGATGGCTTAATCCAGCGGTTCGGCTTGCTGGTATGGCCCGACCAGACTGGCGAGTGGAAGGAAATCGACCGGCCGCCCGACAGGATCGCGCGCGAGGCGGCATGGTCTGTCTTTGATCGACTCGACAAGCTAGAGCCTGCCTACATTGGAGCCGAGACGGATGAATATCAGCCGCTTCCGTTCCTGCGATTCGACGGCGATGCGCAAGGCTTGTTTGCCGAGTGGCGAGCAACGCTAGAGGTTCGGCTGCGGTCTGCGGAAATGCCGCCTGCGCTGGAAAGCCACCTCTCGAAATACAAAAAGCTGATTCCCGGCCTCGCGCTGATAAGCCACCTTGCGGACGGCGGAGCCGGGCCGGTGAATGAGACCGCGACCATGCGTGCGCTGGCGATGGCCGAATATCTCGAAAGCCACGCGGTGCGCTGCTACAGCGCCGGAACGGAAGCCGAGACGGCGGCTGCAAAGGCTATCCTCGCGCGCATTCGCAAGGGCGATCTAGCGGACGGGTTTACAGCGCGCGAGGTGCATCAACACGGCTGGGCCAATTTGTCCGACCGCGAGCAAGTCGGCGCTGGCCTCGCCCTGCTATCCGACTTGGATTGGATCGCGGCCGAGACGCAAAAGACAGGCGGACGCTCGCGCACCGTTTACACGATCAATCCGGCCGTTCATGGCGTGGCCCGACATAGGGGCGAGGCATGATGACCGCCGCGCCTAGCTACCTTGCTCGACTGAAGGCCCGAGGCGCTGAAAAGGGCCTCTCTAGCAACCCTCAAAACCCTCAAAAGCATGTCTCGACCGCTTTTGAACCTTTTGAGGGTGACCTAGGCGGCCGTTTTTCCCGGAATAGTACGACCGAACCGGAGCCGCCACCGGAGTTTTGCGAGTCCCTAAAAGAGCCTGCCGCCCCGCCGGACCATCGCCCGGCTGCATCGGGCAGGAACGGAAATGAACGGATTGACGACCCCGTTATTGTCCCAACGGCGCAGCATTTCCTAACGCCAGAAAAAACGGTCGAGACATGGGAGGAGCGCGCTGCGCACCTCGAATTTGACGGTGGCCTGCCGAGGGGATGGGCGGAGCATTTTGCGAGGCTGATAGTTGGCGAGCCGCCCGGCGATTTCAGTCCGACGCGATGGCAGGCGGCTTTAGACGGCGCGCTGACATTCGCTGACCAGTGGGCGCGGGAGGCGCACCGGCTGGGCTGGGTGGCGGATGAGGTGTTTGGCCTGCATCCTACCGCCCCAGCCGCCCGCGTCGATTGTAGGGGCCTCGCATGGCTTCTAGGCGATGGTTCCGAGGTTGTCGCGATGGATCGCAGCGGGGCGGAAATCAGAACGCCGGGCGGCGGACGCCAGCGGTATTATCGGAAGCCCGAAGCCCTGCGATCCTAGATGCTCTCGCGCCGATCCAAGGCGTTACTAAAGTAGTGAAAAGTTGTAATCCCGCAGGGGGATTAAAATGCGTTTCCGTTGCAAATCCCGTGGGTTATGTGCGCACGCGGAAGCGGGACCAGTCAGCCGAGAAAGCATCTATTTTAGAATGATTTAGATAGGCGCTCCGGCCACTGGCACTAAAGCAAATGAGAACATTTTCGCCGGAGCGTCCGCTGTTGTCCGAAGATGATTTCAATCAAAGAAAATCAAAATGGCCGGCGTCAGAAACGAAAGGAAATCAAAGGCTTTTGGGCTGCGCGAAACTTGAAAAGAAATCAAAAAATCAAGTTGTCCGGCGAAAGCCATTCAGAACCCATGCGACGGCTAGACCAAGCGTCAATAAGCAAATTGGTGGCGCGACGATGATCGAAGCGAACCGCACCGCCTTGCGGTACGCTCCCGCCCACGCGACAGCCTCTAACGCTTCGCGCTGCCCGGCCTTGATTTGCTCGGTTGCGTCTTCAACAGCGTTATTCTGCGCAGCGTTCCCTAGTAGGAGGAAGGAAGGCGGAAAATGCACGACGCCATAACCGTCGATTTGGACTTTGACGGGCCTAAGCGTCGAGTCATCGTAGATATATATCCCCGCTCCAATGCTCCAAAGCACTGCGATCAACGCCCAAAGGCGGATTAGGCCTCGTGCCCAATTCAAGGTGCCCCCAGCTCCAAGTCAGTCCATTTGGAACCGCCCCCCTACTTTTTTCCTTTGACCTTATTCGGCGCAGGCGGCGTGCACCGCTGGGCCGCTAACGTTGCCAAGTATTGCTGCCTTGCCTGCAAAGCAGCGACTTCCTTCCCTGCGGTTCCTTGCCAATCCATACCAAACCAAAGGACCGGAATCACAATGCCAGCGACACCGGCCGCAACGTTTTGAGCAACCTTCAGCCCTTCCTCTGAGGCGAGGGCTTGGACCTTTTCATTATTCGCGGAAATCTCGGCCATGATGGCCGGACAGTCAGTGAACTGGTCCTGCGGCTGTACCACCGGAACCGGCTGCGGCGCGCGACCGGCGCACGCGGCCAAGGGAATGAACGCTAGCAAAATGATTTTACGCATACTCAAGCCCCCCGTCAGCGTTCTGAGGTTAGGCTTTAGCGGGCGGAAATGACAAGCAGCCGGAAAATTCTTGCGCACTGCGGCGCTGGCGCGCACTCCAAAGTCACGATCGACTTGTGGACCGGTTTGTGGACCAATTAGTGAGTATGTTGGAAATTCGCTATTTTTACAGGCGGTTACAGCGCGTGAATGGCGGAGAGGGAGTCCGACAAAC
>CAZFYO010000038.1:0-3787 GCA_964523525.1 uncultured Elusimicrobia bacterium | reverse complement strand
TCGAGCGCTTCCTGCATGAGGAACGTTTCCATGGCCTCTTCGGTGTCGATGTACATTTCCTTCTTGCCCTTCTTGACCTTAAAGAGGGGCGGCTGGGCGATGTACACGTTGCCCTTTTCGATTAAAGGCAGCATCTGGCGATAGAAGAACGTCAGCAGCAGCGTGCGGATGTGCGAGCCGTCCACGTCGGCGTCGGTCATGATGATGATCTTGTGGTAGCGCAGCTTGCCGTAGTCCAACCCGCCCGCTTCGCCCGCGACAGACTCTTCCTTGCCCACGCCGCAGCCGATCGCGGTGATAATGGTGCGGATTTCCTCGTTGGCGAGCATCTTGGTGAGGCGGGACTTCTCGACGTTCAAAATTTTTCCCTTGAGAGGCAAAATGGCCTGGATCTTCCGGTCGCGGCCCTGTTTCGCGGAACCGCCGGCGGAATCGCCCTCGACGATGAAGAGCTCCGACTTCTCGGGGTCGCGCTCCTGACAATCGGCAAGCTTGCCGGGGAGCGAAGCGCCGTCCAGCGCGCCTTTACGCCGCGTGAGCTCGCGAGCCTTGCGAGCCGCTTCGCGCGCTTCCGCCGCGACAATGGCCTTCTCTAAAACTTTCGAAGCCGTGCCGGGATTTTCTTCGAGGAAAATCGTGAGGCTGTCGCCCACCACGGACTCCACGATGCCTTCGACGTCGGAGTTGCCGAGCTTGGTCTTGGTCTGGCCTTCAAACTGGGGGTTGGGAACCTTCACGGAGAGGACAGCGGTTAAACCTTCACGCACGTCTTCGCCGGTGAGGCGCAAATCCTTGGTCTTCGAAAGATCGTTCTTGGCGATGTAGCGGTTCACGACGCGCGTTAACGCGGAGCGGAATCCGGCCAGGTGCGTGCCGCCTTCGATAGTGTTGATGTTGTTGACGAAAGTGAAGACCTGCTCGTTGTAGGAGTCGCTGTACTGCAGGGCCACGTCCACGATGATGCCGTCCTTTTCCTTGGTGAAGAAAACCGGCTCGGCGTGCAAAGGCGACTTGGACGCGTTCAAAAACTTCACGAACTGGACGATGCCGCCCTCGTAGAAGAAGGTATGCTGCTTGTCGTCGCGCTCGTCGATAATGGTGATGCGCGTGCCGGCGTTCAGGAACGCGAGTTCGCGGAGGCGGTTCGACAAAACATCAAAAGAATATTTGATCTTGCCGAAAATTTCTTCGTCGGGCAAAAACGTAATTTTGGTGCCGCGTTGATCGGTTTTGCCGGCTTCTTTCACGGGGTATTTGATCCGGCCGCACTCGTATTCCTGGACGTGAATCTTGCCGTCGCGGAACACTTCGGCCTTCATCCAGGAGGAAAGCGCGTTGACGCAGGAAACGCCCACGCCGTGCAATCCGCCGGACACTTTGTAGGCGCCGTGATCGAACTTGCCGCCGGCATGCAGGGTGGTGAGAACGACTTCCATGGCGGGTTTGTTCTTGTAACGGGGGTCCTTCACGTCCTTCATCGGGTCGACGGGAATGCCGCGGCCGTCGTCTAAAACGGTAATCGAGTTGTCGTCGTGGATGGTGACGTCGACATGCTTGGCGTGGCCGGCCAGAACTTCGTCGATGGAGTTGTCGACGACTTCGTAAACGAGATGGTGCAGGCCCTGCGGCCCCGTGGAGCCGATGTACATCGCCGGGCGTTTGCGGACCGGCTCCAGACCTTCCAGGACCTGGATTTTTGAGGCGTTATAATCTCCCGAAGATTTAGCGGCGCCGGATTTGGTTTCAGGTTCGGCAACGGCGGAGTTTCTAGTATCTTTCACCTTTTTTTTCTCCTTTTTCTTAGGCGCCATGTCGCAGTCGTTTCCGGGGAGCCTGGGGATTCAAACGGATCATCTTGGGCGCCGAGGCGGAAGCTCCTTTCAGGGAAACCCTGATATCGGCCTGGGCCGCTTCGGGCCCGGGGAACGCCTGGACCAGGGACTTCAACAGCTCCCGCTTCTTAAACCGCGCTTCCTGGTACTCGGCCGATGATTCCACTTCGATGTAAATCAGGTTGTTCTTGATGCCCATCAGCTTGGCGGTTCTGCCGATCGTGGGCAGCTTTTCTTCGATGATCGAAAGAAACGAATAGTTCTGTTCGCTTAAGCCGATCCGGGCCAGGACTTGCGGAACGAATTTGTTGATGGAGCCCTGGGACATGAGGTGGATTATTGCAGCCTCATGGGCATGATGACGCAGATGTAATCGTTGTCTGCGGTGGGGCGGATAAGGCCCGGGTTGAGCGAGGAGCTGAACTCAAAGCGAACGTCGCCGGCTTCGCTGTTCTTGAGAACGTCCAGCATGAACGCGGGGTTGAAGGCGATCTCAAAGTCCTTGCCGGCGTAGGCGACTTCGATTTCTTCTTCTTCCTCGCCGAGGCCCGAAGAGTTGGCGGAGATGCGCAGCGAGTTGTTGGAGAGCGAGAAGCGGACCGAGCCGCCGCGATCCTGGGCGAAGAGCGCCGCGCGCTTCACGGCGGACAGAACGTCATCTTTCTTGATTTTCAGCTCAAACTCTTTGGACTTGGGGATGACCTGCTCGTAATTGGGGAACGTGCCGTCGATGACGCGGCTGATCAAAGCGATGGACTCGCCCTTGTTCAGCCAGCGGAACGCGACCTGGTTTTCGTGGGGGGCGATCTGGATCCAATCCTCAGCCTCGTCTTCGCCCAGCGAAAGCAACCGGGCCAGCTCGTTGATGGCCTTGGACGGGATAATGACATTCGCGCTCAAATCTTTCTGCTCGTACTTGCGCGAAATAAATGCCAGGCGGCGGCCGTCCGTTGCGACCATCTTCAACTCGCCGGCGTTGGCCGAGAAAAACAGGCCGTTCAATACGTAACGGGTTTCATCCGTGGAAACAGCGAAAGAAGTTTTTTTGATCATGTCGCGGAAGATGCTCTTTTTAACCTGGAAGGACTTCTTCTCGGGAAACTCGGGGATGACGGGGAAATCTTCGGCCGCCAAGGCGTTCATGGCCGCTTTAATCTTGCCGCACTTCATCTCAATGCGCTTGCCGTCCGCGCTGGAAAGCTCGATTTCGTGTCCGCCGGGCATTTCGCGGACCAGGTCTCCGAACTTCTTGGCGGGTACGGTGATTTTTCCTTCTTTCATGACTTCGGCCTTCACCGCGCAGCGCACTCCGACTTCCAAATCCGTGGCTTCAATGATGGTTCCCTTGTCTTTAACGGTGATCAGGATGTTGGCAAGAATGGGCAGAGTGCTTTTGGTGGATACGGAAGATTGGACGATCTGCATGGCGCTTAAAAGATCTTCTTTGTTAAAAGATATTTTAACACCGGTCGTCTGCTCAAGCGTTGTTTCAAGACTTTTCTTCATGACACTCCACCTTTAGTTATAGTTTTAAACCAGACGTAATAGTATTAGGCTCTGTGAAAATCAGGATAACTCGTTTGTCATTCTTAAAACGCGTGATAAACAACTGTTTTATAAGAAAGCATCACGTGGATAAGAATGTGCCTAAAATTTTCAGCTTGCCAACAACACCCACATCCGTAAAACTTGTCCGCAATTTTGAACGGTTGCTCACAAAAGCGAGGCCGTCATCCACAGGTTATCCTAGCCGCGATTTTGGCGCGAAGACTTGATGTCCTGGATGATTTTGTTGATCATCGAAGAGATGAAGGGGCTCTCCGCGAGCTTCATTTTGACCTTGTCGCAGGCATGCAAAACGGTGGTGTGATCTTTGCCGCCGTAATGCTCGCCTACTTCCGTGGTGCTGTGTTCCGTGAGCGTGCGGGACAGGTACATCGCGATCTGGCGGGGCC
>CAZFYO010000037.1:1943-4150 GCA_964523525.1 uncultured Elusimicrobia bacterium | reverse complement strand
TGCAATTTTATCACAGGACGGCGTTTTTCTTCCGGGACCAGGGCGCGCTGAACCTGTCCATCCTCGCGACCGTGATCGCCGACAAACACGAAGTGAAGATCCAGGACAACTGGCACTACATCTTCCGTTATGAAGGCATCTTCAAAGAGATCGAGCAGTTCAAGCCCGACGTCATCGGCATCAGCCACAGCTCCGAAGTGGACACGGAAAACGTTTTCGCCGTGGCCAGGAAAATAAAGAGGCTCTACCCCTCCATCATCGTCATCGGGGGCGGGCAGTACCCCACCATGTTCCCGAAGGAAACGCTGCAGAACGGCTTCGATTACATCGTGCGGGGCGAGGGGGAGATCACCTTCCCCGAGCTGTTGGACGCCATCGAGGGGCGGCGCGCGCTCAGCTCGGTCCTGGGGATCAGTTACATGGAAAACGGGGAGTTCCGGGAAACCGCCGAACGGACGCAATCCAAGCTGAACGACCTCCCGTTCCCGTCGCTCAAGTTCGTGCCCAAGCACAAGTCCTTTTACTTCCCGGGCAAGTACGCTTCCGTCATCGAGACCGCGCGGGGCTGCCCTTTCCATTGCAACTTCTGCATCGTGACGGCGTACTTCCACCAGAAGTGGTACCGCAGGGACAACGAGAAGATCATCAACGAGATCAAGAACCTCAAGCACAACCTCGGCATCGAGCACTTTTATTTCCTGGACGAGAGCTGGGGCATCAACCCCGACGAATACGGCGATCTGTGCCAGAGGATGATCGATGAGAAGCTGAACATCAAGTGGTATCCGAGCGGGATGCGGACCGACACCATCGTGAAGAACCCGGAGCTGGTCAAGCTTGCGGCGCGCGCGGGGATGTACGGGACGCTGGTGGGTTTCGAAAGCTACACCGAAAAAACCCTGTCGGACGCGAACAAGCAGAGCAACATCTCCAACAACCGCAAGGCGTCGGAGATCATGCGGGCGAACAACCTCATCGTCTACGGGGTCCACATCTATGGACTGCCGGGAGAGAAGAGTTTCAAACCGACGTACAAGGAAGGCCGGAAGCGGAGCGACGTGTTCTGCATCTCGATGTTCTCGCTTCTGCCGGGGACGCCGCTGTTCAAAACGGCGGAGGAGCAGGGGAACGCGGTCAAAATCCCGATCGAGAAGCGGCTGTACCCTTATTCCTATTTCATGGCGGGGGAGGGGCGGGACATGGCGAAGATGACGCTCAACTTCATGTTCTGGCACCTGCGCTATCACATCAGCCCGAGGACGATCCTCGACACGATCTTCTCGCGCGGGGTGAAGCGCCGGTTCAAGATCGCCGACTACCTCTCGTGCTTCCAGTACGCGTTTTTTCTTTTCCTGAGGAAGGTGGGTTACAGGGTCGCTTGATTAAGCGTTGACCCGCGCCAAGGGAAGGGGCGCAGGGTAGAGTCGTTCGATTTCCCTGGAAATCGCGTCCAGGTCCGCCAGAAACTCATTTTTCTTCTCGATGGTTCCCGTTTTAGCGAACTCCACGTAGTAGCGAATTCCTTCCAGCATGTTGGTCTTGAACTCCTGAAGGTGTTTCTGCGTGATGCCGAAAACGTGCAGCGAGGAGTTTGAGATTTCCTTCCTGAAATAATCCACGTAGAGCTGGAGCTCCCGCACGAACATGTGTTTCCGCGCCGGGTTCGTCACGAGCGACAGCCGCCCGTAAATGTGCCCGACCATTTCTTCGAGGGAGGCGATTTTGGAGAAGTCGATGATCCCGGGCCCGCAGCAGACCGTCGTCGTCGCGCGCGGTTCGATGCCGTGCTTGATCGTGGCGCCGCCGGCCAGGTCGTGGCAGATGCAGGCCTTGGCCGTCACGTTTTGCTCGACTGCGGCGCGCTCCTCGGGCGTGAGGTTTTCCTGCGGCAGGTGTTCGAGTTTCAGTTTCTGATAAACCCGCGAGGCGTGGCAGACGGGGTTCTTGGTGAACTCCGTGTTCGTCACCAAAAATCCCTTCACGCAGGGGCTGCCCGGCTTTCCCTCCTCGATCCGGTGCTCGCGGAGCTGTTCGCTCGCGGAGTTGCGGAGGATCCAGAACGGAACGTTGAGCGGCGAGCTGTCGCTTAAGTAGACGTCTTTCTCGGTAGCCGCGGCCAGCTTGTGGAGGTGCTCTTCGTCCACGTTGCAGACCTCGGGGACCAGCAGGAACGGCGTTCCCCAGCCGGTGGAGTCGGCCTTGTAGTA
>CAZFYO010000037.1:0-1843 GCA_964523525.1 uncultured Elusimicrobia bacterium | reverse complement strand
GAAGAGTTGAGGTCGCTGTTGGCGTAGCCGCGCAGCGCCGACAGCGCGTCGGAAAATTCGGGGCCCAGCGCCTCGCCGTTCATCAGGATGCTGCGGTCGAGCTTAGTCATGATGTTCACGTCGATGCTCCCCGGGACCGCGCGGGGTCGGAGCGCGTCCTGCATCCGAGTTTTTTCGCCCGGATCGGGTTCGCGCAGCATCGCCTCGTAGTCGCGGCGGAGCGGAGAGTCGGGCAGGAGTTCGAAGTAGCGCGTGATGTCGGTCCCCGGCGCGAACGCTTCCGCCTGCAGGCGCGCGACCTGGGCCAAAACCAGCCGGTGCATCAAATTCAAATAAGCGGTGATCCGGCGCGCGCGGTAATCCGGCGCGTCGCCGCGAATCTCTTCGTAGGGCAGGGACTCTTCATCGCAATAGAACTTCCTCATCTGCTCGATGAGCACGTCGTCCACCAGCGAGACGACCGAGGATATGCCGTACCTGGCGGCTTTCAGCGGCGTGTCGATCGTAAAACCGGTTCCCATGACGGGTATGTGAAACGTATGCGGAATTTTGGCGTTGATCATATTTGGGGTGCGCTCCTCGCGCGGCACTGGTCCGGACGATCCGATCGTCCGGGTCCGGGAGCTGGGTCTTTTTGGGGATCTGAAACCCGCTCTCCCTCTGCGGATTCCAGACTGGTTTGGGCTTAAATTATCCCAATTTTTTGACCCCGCGTCAATGCGTTCCGACGCTCCCGTCCGCCGCGCTCCCCGATGGAAAAGCCCCCTGTTTGTCGCCAAACAGGGGGCCTTCCGTGACCTTCTACCGAACGTCTATCGCGTTACTTGCAGCAGGGCGCCGCCGTTTCACAGCAGGCCGCTCCGACCGCGCAGCAGGAACTTCCGGCTTTCGCGACCTGGGTGTAGACTCCGACCGCCGCGAGCGCCAACGCCAATGTAACCAATGCAATTTTCATGATAATCCTCCTATAAGGATATGAACAATAAGCCGTCAAACCGATACTGCCGTACTGCTTGGGCTGACTTCGGTTAGGCCTGGGGAGGGGAGCGCCCAAAGGACGGCGCGGACGCGGTGTAGGAGTAACTGACCGGAGGCGGATGTTGACGGTCCGCATTTAAGGCAACGAATTGGGGCTGATGGAGATCGGAGGACCGGGCCGATGCGGGGCGCCAGGTCAGGACGTTCGGAAGCTGAACCGCCGCGACCGACAGATATTTGGAGGAGAGATCGGCCTGGAACGCGCAGTTGTCGCAGCAGCCGTTGGCGGGGACTTTCTCCGCCGCGGCGCCTTCGTGGCAGGAGGGCTCAACTTTGACCTGGACCTCTTTACAGCAGGGCTCGTCCTGGGCACAAACGTGGCTGAGAGCCAGCCCGCCCGAGAGCAGGAGGAACGCTAAAACAGAGGCCAAAAACCGCCGCAACTTCATACTTTAATTGTACCTCCCAAAACTAGCCCCGTCAATAGAAAAAACCTCAAAACATGTGGGTCGCTTTTGGATGGTGGGGTCAGCTTCGGGTTTCGGACAGTTCCAGCGGGGGCGGCGGAGTTGCGTGGGGCAGTTCGCCCAGTTCTTTCAGCGCTTCCTTGAGGTTCTTGTCGTGTTTGTGGGATTCGAGGCGGGCCATCAAGCTGTAGGCGCAGGGCACGACGAAAAGCGTGAGGAACGTGGAGACGGTGACGCCGCCGATGATGACGAGCGCCATGGGGACGCGGGTTTCCGCGCCGGGTCCGAGCGCCAGCGCCGGCGGGACAGCCGCGGCGATGGTGGAAACGGAGGTCATTAAGATCGGGCGGAAGCGCGTGGGGCAGGCGTCGATGAGCGCGTCGTGCACGGAAAGTCCG
>CAZFYO010000036.1:0-4294 GCA_964523525.1 uncultured Elusimicrobia bacterium | reverse complement strand
CCCCGCCATCGGCCATTCGCTCGCGTCCCTGCTAACCCTCCGGCCTCGCATTGTCGTGCCGGTTGCCGAGACCCGGAGGGCCGCCTAATGGCCACGAATTATCGACCGCTCGACCCTTACGAGGACAATCACCGGGGCGTAGGCGCAACGCTTGCGAATGCCTTTGGCGCTGCCCCTGCCGCTTCCAAGCCGGATCGGTGGCCGGAGCCGAAACCGCTTCCCGCCGGACTGCGCCCTGTCCAAGCATTCGACCGCGACTTGCTCCCGGAAAGCATCGCCCCGTGGGTTTTCGACATTGCCGATCGGATGCAATGCCCGCCCGATTTTGTCGCCGTTCCCGCTCTTGTCGCGCTGGGTTCTGTGATCGGCCGCAAGCTGGCCATAAGGCCCCAGCGGCGGACGGATTGGTGCGAGGTGGCGAACCTTTGGGGCTGCATCGTCGGCAGGCCCGGAGCGATGAAATCGCCCGCGATCTCGGAAGCATTGAAGCCGCTGCATCGGGCGGAGCGTGCGGCGCGAGAGATATACGAGGCGGAGGCGCAGGAATACGCGCTTGCAATGGAAGCCTTCAAAATCTCGAAAGAGGGCCTAACCGCAAAGGCTCGCGCAGCTGTCAAAAACGGCGGCGCGATTGATCCGATGGACCTTGCGGTAAATGAGCCTGCCGAGCCGGTGGCGCGGCGCTATGTCGTGAATGACACCTCATACGAGGCGCTGGGAGAAATCCTCGCCAGCAATCCGAACGGCGTTCTAGCCTTCCGAGACGAGCTTGTGTCGCTGCTGAAAACGCTCGACCGCGAGGACTACGCAGCGGCGCGCGGTTTCTTTCTCACGGCTTGGAATGGGACTAGCGGCTACGCATTCGACCGGATCACACGCGGGCGGACGCATATAGACGCCGCCTGCCTCTCATTGCTGGGCGGAACGCAGCCCGGCCGCATTGCCGAATATATCCGCCGCGCGACGGGCGGAGGCGCTTCCGACGACGGCTTAATCCAGCGGTTCGGCCTGTTAGTATGGCCAGACCAGACTGGCGAGTGGGAGGAAATCGACCGCCCGCCCGATAGGATCGCGCGCGATGCAGCGTGGTCTGTCTTTGATAGGCTCGACAAGCTGGAGCCTGCCGACCTTGGAGCGGAGACGGATGAATATCAGCCGCTCCCGTTCCTGCGGTTCGACGGCGATGCGCAAGGCTTGTTTGCCGAGTGGCGAGCAACGCTAGAGGTGCGGCTGCGGTCTGCCGAAATGCCGCCAGCGCTGGAAAGCCACCTCTCGAAATACAAAAAGCTGATTCCGGGCCTGGCGCTTATCAGCCACCTCGCGGACGGCGGAGCCGGGCCAGTGAATGAGACCGCGACCATGCGCGCGCTTGCGATGGCCGAATATCTCGAAAGCCATGCGGTGCGCTGCTACAGCGCCGGAACGGAAGCCGAGACGGCGGCGGCAAAGGCGATCCTCGCGCGCATTCGCAAGGGCGATCTGGTGGACGGGTTTACCGCCCGCGAGGTGCACCAACATGGCTGGGCGAACCTGTCCGACCGCGAGCAAGTCGGCGCTGGCCTCGCCCTGCTATCCGACTTGGATTGGATCGCGGCCGAGACGCAAAAGACAGGCGGACGCTCGCGCACCGTTTACACGATCAATCCGGCCGTTCATGGCGTGGCCCGACATAGGGGCGAGGCATGATGACCGCCGCGCCTAGCTACCTTGCTCGACTGAAGGCCCGAGGCGCTGAAAAGGGCCTCTCTAGCAACCCTCAAAACCCTCAAAAGCAAGCCTCGACCGCTTTTGAACCTTTTGAGGGTGACCTAGGTGGCCGTTTTTCCCGGAATGCGCCTGCTAGCGCCGATGAAAAACCCGAGATGGCGGACTGTTCGGTAAGGGTACTTGCGGCCGATGCGGCTGTTTGTCCGAACGGCGAGCCTGCGGAGGCGCGCGGCAATCAATCGCCGTGCGTCTCCGCTCTACCTACTCTCGACCACTCGCCTGCGGACGTTGGCCCGGCCGAGTTATGCAACGACCTAAAAGAGGTCGCGCCTTCCACGTTGTTACGAGGCGAATACGAGGAACGCGCCGCCATCCTCGAATATGACGCTGGTCTTCCGAGGGAGTGGGCGGAGCATTTTGCAAGGTTGATCGTTGGCGATCCGCCCGGTGATTTCAGCCCCACGCGTTGGTGGGCCGCGTTAGACGGCGCGCTGATATTTGCCGACCGCTGGGGCCGCGAAGCGCACCGGCTGGGCTGGGACGCTTCCGAGGTCTTCGGGCTGCATTCAACTGCGCCAGCCGCCCGCGTCGATTGTAGGGGCCTCGCATGGCTTCTAGGCGATGGCTCGCAAGTTGTGGCGATGGATCGCAGCGGCGCAGAAATTCGGAAGCCAGGCGGTGGACGCCAGCGGTATTATCGACGGAGCTTCAAATGAATTCGAGCAGGCGCGCACCAATTCAGCTGAACCGTCCACGAGGCGGAACCATGCAGCCGCAGGCGGCCACAATCGCCGAAGCATCCTCGCCCCGCAGCGCGATAGCCGCAGCACTCACAGGCGGAGCGGGAGGTATAGGCGGCAGCGATAGCATCGGCGCGGCGTTCAGGATGCTTGGGCCGAATGCGGGCAATTTCACCGACGCGTTTTTGCAGGCCGATGGGGGAGTGCAGGGGGATTTCACTCGCCTTGCCACCTCCGACGCCGGCTCGCGTTCGCCGTTCATGGCTGGGCGCGACCTGTCAGGGCTTGGCATGTATCAGCCGGATAACGCTCGGGCGATGCTGGCCGAGGGGCTACGCCAGTACATAGCCGACCCTCAGGGCTTCCAATCGAACTATCCGGACGCCGCGAAGTTCTTCAGAGGCGTTAGCGGCGGCTGAAGCGCCAGCCGTGTGGCAAAATTTGCCACACTGGTAATTCCCGCCATGCGCATCGATCCACCCGCGTCGATTACTAAAGTAGCGAGTTTTAGTAACCGAGCGGGCACGCCGTCCGCAGGGGGATTAAAATGCAATTGCGGCGCGATACCAGTGCCTTGCGTGGACCGACAAGTCAGCTCGGAAACCGTCTATTTTAGAACGATTTAGATAGGCGCTCTGGCCACTGGCACTAAAGCAAATGAGAACATTTTTGCCCAAGCGTCCGCCGTTGTCCGAAGATGATTTCAATCAAAAAAATCAAGATGATCGGCGGGGAGAAATGAAAGGAAATCAAAGGGCTTTGGCCCTACGTGGAACTTGAAAAGATATCAAAAAATCAAAGGCGGCGTCTCTACGACGAACGGTAACGAGCGCCAAGGTTGCTCGCCACCTCCTCCGCTGGCAGCATTCCCGGGCAAGAGCCCTTGCAGAAGCGCACTAGAGCGTCTTGCCCCGGCTTTATGTAATTGCTCACCGACCCGGGCGAATAAGTCGTAATCGCCGTACGGCCGTACACGTTCGTCTGAGCGTAGCCGGGCGTTGTGAGCGTACCCACCCGGCTCGCATCGGCTGAGTTGATAATCTCAAAGTGCGTGAAACCTTGCGCTAACGCGGTTTCGGCAGCTTTAAGCAGCGTGAAATCCACGATCCTTGCCCGGTCTGTAAATCCGTTGCCGCGCGCCGAAATCCGAGCCGTGTCGTTGGTTATCATCTGAGCGTCAACGCCGCCCGTGAAGCCCATGCGACCGCTGTTGTACGAACTGGCGCAGCCGGCAATTGTAAACGCAAGTAACAACGCAATTTTTTTCATAGTGTCGCCCCTTCCCCGGCTACAGCTTAGCGGAGACAATCTTGGGCGACTACAGACTTTTATTAGAACTACGGCGGCATAACCCAGCCGACGGCTGCGCGTCCGCCGTCCGACTTATCCGGCCAATCCGGCATAGTCGAAACTTGTCTGCCGCCACATCCGGAGCAAACCAGCCGCCCGCTGGCCTCGACGGCCGGGAACCGCATGTCACGCGGCAGGCCGATGGCCTCGAAAGATAGCCTTGCCCACCGATTGCAATAGCCCGTTCGGCAGTACACGCGCAGGCCCTTGACTCCCTGAGAGGCTAGGAAGCCGATAGTCGGCGGAGGTTCGGCGCTGCGCTCGAAACGGGTCATGCGGCAGGGTGTGCCGCCTTGAGCGAGTCGCGCAATCTGTTGAACCCATTTCGCGAGCAATACGCGCGCGCGAGGGGCGAGAAATCGGGCCTGACTTGTGGACCGATTTGTGGACCGATTAATATGTATGTTCTGAATTGCCTGTTTTTACAGTCAATTACAGAGAATGAATGGCGGAGAGGGAGTCCGACAAACCGCCGTCCGCCTGTGTCCGAGGCAGAA
>CAZFYO010000035.1:0-4823 GCA_964523525.1 uncultured Elusimicrobia bacterium | reverse complement strand
GAGGCGGCGCTCAAGACGTACGTTCCGCCCGGCAGTTACGACGAATACCTGCTGTTCACTTCGGGCGGTCAGGCGGGCAACGTCGAGGTCATCGGCGTGCCGTCGATGCGGCTCATCAAGAACATCCCTATATTTTCGCAGGATTCCTGGCAGGGCTACGGCATCGGGGACAACGAGACCAAAGAGCTTTTCCTGCAGGGCCGCGCGGCCGGACAAGTCCAGAATTGGGGAGATGTCCATCACCCGGCGCTCAGCCTGACCAAGGGCGTTTATGACGGACAGTTCCTTTTCGCCAACGACAAGGCAAACGCGCGCATCGCGGTCGTCGATCTCCGGGATTTCCGCGTGAAACAGATGGTTAAAAACCCGCTGATCGCCACCAACCACTGCGGCGCGAAGATGACGCAGGACAGCGAATATTACGTCGAGGGAGCGCAGTTCGGCAACCCCCTGCCCTACACCGACTTCTCTCCCGTATCCCGTTATAAGGAAGATTACCGCGGCCTCGCGACCTTCTGGCCGTTCGACCGCAAAACCGGCAAGTTCGTCAAGCACAAATCGTTCACCGTTGAGCTCCCTCCTTATTTCCAGGACCTGGGCGGCATGGGCAAAAACGTCAGCCACGGCTGGGTGTTCATCAACAGCTTCAACGCGGAGATGGCCACGCCCGGCGCCTTGGAAGGGAAACCGGCGATGGAAATTTCCGTGTCGCAAAAAGAGATGGACCTCCAGCACGTGATCCACTGGAAGAAAGCCGAGCAGCTGCTGGCCGCCGGCGGGATCCAGACCAAGATGATCAAGGGCATGCGCGTCATCTCGATCGCCGAGGCGGTCAAGCACGGGATCCTCTTCAACATCCCCGAGCCCAAGAGCCCTCACGGCTCCGACGTTTCGCCCGACGGGCGGTTCATCGTGGTCAGCGGGAAGCTCGATCCGCACGTTACGATCTTCAGCTTCGACAAAATTCAGAAGGCGATCGCGGCGAACTCTTTTGAAGGAAAGGACGCCTACGGCATTCCCATTCTGAAATTCAACGACGTCGTTGAAGCGCAGGTGGAGCTGGGCCTCGGTCCTCTTCACACGGAGTTCGACGATAAGGGTTACGCCTATACCAGCATGTTCCTCGATTCAGCCATCGTGAAATGGTCGATGGACAAGCCGGCCGGCGGAGACAAGCCCTGGTCGCTGCTCGATTCCCTGTCGGTCCACTACAACACGGGACACCTCTGCGTCGCCGGCGGAGACACGTCTCGGCCGAACGGCAAATACCTCGTCAGTCTGAACAAGTGGTCCCTGGACCGCGCGCTTCCCGTCGGGCCGCTGCATCCGCAGAACCTCCAGCTGATCGACATCTCAGGCCCCAAAATGAAGCTTCTGAGCGATACGCCCGTCGTGGGCGAGCCGCATTACGCGGTCATGGCCAAGGCGGACATCTTCAAAACCTGGACCGTTTATCCCGAGGTCGGGTATAACGCGCTCGCAGGCGAGATCAGCGCGACCGCGGTCGCCCCGGGCAAAGAGCGCGTGGAGCGCAACGGCAAGGAAGTCCATATTTACATGACCACCATCCGCAGCCGGTTCGTTCCGGATAAAATCGAGCTGAAGCAGGGAGACAAGGTTCATCTCCACATCACGAACCTCGACCGCGCGGAAGACGCGACGCACGGGTTCGCGCTCTCGTCGCATAACCTGAACCTCTCGATCGACCCCGGCGCCACCGTCGACGCCGACTTCACCGCCGACCGTACCGGCGTGTTTCCGTTCTACTGCAGCGAGTTCTGTTCGGCTCTGCACATGGAAATGATGGGATACCTGACCGTGGCCAAGGCGGACTAACAGGCCGTTCATGAACTCCGACGTCAGTTCCCAGGCAGTCTCTTCCCGGCGCCGCCTTAAAGCGGCGCTGGGAAGCGCTGCGGGGCTGCTCCTCCTCGTTTCCTTAGCGCTCCCGTACTGGCAAGCCCGGCTTTTCGCCCCGCAATACCGCGACGGTTTGCGGGCGACGATGTACGCGTTCAAAGTCGGCGGGGACGTTAAGGAGATCGACGGGTTGAACCATTACGTCGGCGTTTCGAAGCTGGGCGACCTGGCTAAAATCGAGCGGATGCTGGCCATCCCCGCCGTGTTGACGCTCGCGGTTTTTTGTTTCATGATTCCGCGCGTCAGGAACCGCGCCGTTCAATGGCTTTTAGGCGCCGGAGTCCTGTCCTTTCCTGCCGTGTTCGTGGTCAACCTCAAATTTTGGCTGCATTACGCCAGCACTCATTTGGATCCGACCGCTCCTCTCAAGCTGAAACCCTTCTCGATCCCGATCTACGGGATCGGCAAAGTCGGACAGTTCCGCAGCGAGGTGGGCCCCATGTTCGGCTATTGGCTCGCCCTGCTGGCGGCAGCGCTGGTTTTAGCCGTCCTCCTTCTGCCGGACGCGCCGAAAGGCGCCGGTCCGTCCCGGCCTGAGGACTCGACGGGAAAGCGCGCGGGCCCCATCTATGGGTGGATGTTCCTGTCCCTGCTGGTTCCGTCCGTTTTGGGCGCGGCGACCCTGCAGGAGAGGATCGATTCGGCGGAACCGGGGACTGTTCTGGAAGTCACCGGCCGCCATTCCGGGCCGATCACCATTTCTAAAACGCTCTGCTTGAAAGGCGCCGGCGAAGCCGTGATCGACGGGGAGAACAGCGGGACCGTCGTCACCGTGCGCGCGCCGGGCGTGACGCTGGAAAACCTGACGGTTCGAAACAGCGGGGAAAGCTTTTTGATGGAAGACAGCGGCGTGCGCGTCGAGGCGGCGTCGGCCGTCATCCGCGGATGCGTCGTGGAGAACGTGCTGTTCGGAATTTTCGTGGCGCAGGGTCCCGCGGCGACCATCGTGGATAACCGGCTGCACGGCAAGAACCTCGACCTCTCAAAGCGGGGCGACCTGATCCGGCTTTGGTACAGCGACCGCGCGGTCGTGCGCGGCAACCAGCTGAACGGAGGGCGCGACGCGGTCCTTTGGTTTTCAACGGGATCGGTCGTGGAGGGCAACACGTTTTCGGGCGGGCGCTACGGCCTGCACTTCATGTACACCAACAGCGCGCGGGTCGCGGGCAACATTTTATCGGACAACTCCGTCGGCGCCTACATCATGTATTCCCAGGACGTCGCGGTGGAGAAGAACCGTTTTGAACGCAACCGGGGGCCCAGCGGCATCGGGCTGGGCCTGAAGGAAAGCGACCGCATCCAGGTATCGCAAAACGTTTTCAAGGATAACCGGCAGGGCCTCTTCGTGGACCAGTCTCCCATCATCGCCGAGAACGTGAACCGGTTTTCGCGCAACCTCTTCGCGAACAATGACGTCGGCATCGCCATCCTCCCCGGCGCCAAAGGCGACGTGTTCAGCGCTAATTCATTTCAGGATAATCTCCAGCAGGTCTCCGTCCGCGGCGGCGGCGAGCTGACGGGCACGCTGTGGCAGCAGGGCGGCTTCGGCAATTTCTGGAGCGACTACGCGGGCTATGGCGCCGCGAAGTCGCTGGTGGGCCGGATCCCCTACCGCGTCGAAAGCGCGTTCGAGAGCATGATGGACCGATTTCCATCGGCTCGGTTTTTTCTGTTCACTCCCGCCTCGGGAGCCATCGAGATGGCGAGCAAGGCGTTTCCTTTATTTAAGCCGAAGCCCAAATTGACTGACCCATTTCCTCTATTGTCTCCTCCGGAAATCGCCGGCGCTCGGGATCCCGCCGGTTACAAGCGTGCCGCGGTCGAAGCGCCCCTCCTGCTGTTAATGCTGGCGGCGGGCCTCGCGGCGGTCTTTCAGTGGAGCCGCAGAGCAAAATTAATATCACCGCTCGTGAAGGAACCATTGCCCGATAGAAACGCCGTCATTGAAGCGCAAAATGTAAGAAAGGCATTCGGCACGAGAGCCATCCTGAGCGATTTTAATTTAACGATGCAAGCCGGAGAGTCCGTGGTCCTTTGGGGCGCCAACGGCGCCGGAAAAAGCACGTTCCTTAAGTGCCTGCTGGGACTTCTCGCGTACGATGGAACCATCCGGATCTGCGGCCACGACGCGCAGTCGGATGGGAAAAAAGCGCGCCTCCGCGTGGGCTATCTGCCTCAGGAATTTTTCTGGTACGACTGGACCGTTCAGGAAACGCTCGAGTTCGTCTGCCGCATCCGGCGGGTGGACCCGTCGGCCATCCCGGGCCTTTTGCAGACGTGCCGGCTTCAGGGGGAGGAGAATAAGCTGGTCCCGGCGCTTTCGGGCGGCATGAAGCAGAAACTGGCCCTCGCGCAGGCGCTGGTGGGCGATCCGGACATCATCGTCCTGGACGAACCCTGCTCCAACCTCGATCTAAAAACCCGGCAGGAATTTCTTGAGATATTGCGTCAGATGAAAGGCTCCCGCTCCCTGCTTTTGACGAGCCACCGCATCGAAGAGGTGGACCACCTGGCCGACCGCGTGGTATGGCTGGAAGAGGGGCAGCCGTCCAAGTCCCTGTCGGTCGCTGAATTTTACGAGGCGGGGCACGACGCTTCGCCCGACGGGCAGGAGGGGGTTTGGGTTGAGGCCCGCTCCAAGCGAAAAATGGATATCGCCGGCCTGTTGGAGCGCTTATGATCCGCACGCTGGCGACCTTATGCGCGAAGGAATTCCGCGAGGCGATGCGGAGCCGCTGGCTGATCGGATTCTCCATCGGATTTTGCCTGTTCGGCCTGGGGATTTCCTGGATCGGCTCGCTGGGCTCGTCCATGGGGGGCTATTCCGGTTTCGGGCGGACCACCGCCTCGCTCGTGAACCTGATCCTTTTGATCGTCCCGCTCATGGGCCTCTTCATCGGCGC
>CAZFYO010000034.1:0-4913 GCA_964523525.1 uncultured Elusimicrobia bacterium | reverse complement strand
TTTCTGGGGCACTGCTTGAAGGTCTCGAGGCGGGAGTAGGAGTACATGGGCTACCAGCTCGTAAAGTGATTGCCTTTTGTGTCGGTATGAATGCAGTTCACGAAGAAGACGCCGCCGTCGGAGCTCGTATAGATCCAGCCGCCGCTGGAGCCGGCGTAGGCCGCGGCGGTGACTCCGCGGTCCGGCACCGCGCCGCGGGTGATGATCCGGTCCATATCGGGGTGATAGGTCCCCAGCTTTGCCGTCGGGATGGTTTCGATATATTGGGGGATCAAGACTCCCAGCTCGACCGAAGAGGGGACGGAGCCGTTCACGCCCATATAAGGAGTCAGCCCTTCGTTGTCGGAGATGTAGATGGTGAGGCAGGAGCGCAGGTTCGTTAAGCTTCCCTTGGTGGCGCCCTCTTTAGATTTGCGCAGCATGTCGGCGAACTTGGGGATGGCGACCGCGGCAAGAATGCCGATGATCGCCACGACAATCATGAGCTCGATGAGCGTGAAGCCCTTGCTGGATGCGGTGGGCTGAAGATTGCAGGGCCTGGGGCGGCGAATCAGTTGCATCGGGTTCCGCAGTCGGGCCCCTGCGGTCCGCCTTGAACGGGTTTGTTCCAAGGCATCCAGCTCAGCACTCGCGCCATGGTGCACGTGCCGCTGACGCCGGCAAACACCAGTCCGGCGCCGACGATGATCGAGACCCAGTGAAGCGGGGCGAACAGCCCGCCGACGAGGGCGAGAGAACCCGCTACGATCTGAACCTGACGCATGATGGGAATGGGACCCTTTCGCTTTTCGACCGGCATGCCGGCCTTTTTCCAGGCCGCGATGCCGCCTTCCATGTTATACACGGACCGGAAGCCTTCCGATTTGAATGCGTCTAAAGACTGGGCGCTGCGCGCGCCCGTGCTGCAGACCAGATATATTGATTTGTCACGCGGCAGGTCCTTGAGTCGGACATTGAGCGAGCTCTGCGGGATATTGAGCGTGCCGGCGATGCGCTCGTAGGCAAATTCGTCCGGATCGCGCACGTCCACTACCAACGTTCCGGGCGCGCCGACTTTTTCGCGCACTTCGGCCGGGCCCGCTGTGACGCCGGTTGATTTTGCAGCGGGTCGCGTTTGTCCGGATTGTCCGGACCGCGCGGCTTGCGCGGCGGGAGGACAGCTCAACAGGCCGCCCGAGAGATTATAAACTTCCTTAAATCCGTTTTGCTCCAGTACTCGCGCGGCGAGGTATCCGCGCAGGCCGACTTTGCAGTAAACCACCGTTTTTGCGGACGGGTCCAGCTCGCCCATTCTCTGCCGGAGTTCGTCCACCGGGATCAGATGCGCCCGATCCAGATGGCCCGAGGCAAATTCGCTCCGCGTGCGCACGTCCACCACCTGGACCGGCTCCCTGCGGTCCAGCGCGGAGCGGAGCGCGTCGCAGGTCATGGCTTTGAAGGTGTGTCGGTAAACGTTGGACGCCACGAAACCCGCCATGTTGACGGGATCCTTGGCTGAAGAAAATTGCGGCGCGTAGGCGAGGTCCAGGTTTTCCAGGTCGGTGACCTTGAGGCGCGACGCCAGGGCCGTCGCGAAAACGTCGATGCGTTTGTCTACGCCGCTTTCCCCCACGATCTGTGCGCCGAGGAGGCGTCCGGTCTTTTCCTCCACCAGGATTTTGATGTGCATGAGGTGAGACCCCGGATAATAGCCCGCGTGGTCCAGTGAGTGCGTGTAGGACGCGTAGGCCGGGATGCCCGCTTTTTGCGCATCCCTTTCGGAAAGTCCCGTTTTGCCCGCGGTGATGCCCATCGTTTCCACTATAGCGGTACCGTACGCTCCCGGAAACGAGAGTTGATCACCGGCGGCGTTGGCGCCGGCCGCCCGGCCCTGCTTGTTAGCCGGCCCCGCCAGCGGGATGCGGGCCTTCAGTCCGGTGACGAGATTCATGGTCTCCGCCGCGTCGCCCGCCGCGTAAATGTCCAGATCGGACGTCTGCTGAAATTCATTGACTTTGATGCCGCCGGAGTCTCCGATTTCGAGGCCCGCGTCCCTCGCAAGTTTTAGCTCGGGCCGGACGCCGATGGAAAGGATCGCCAGGTCCATAGGAACCCTTCGTCCACTGGACAGCTCCACTTCGCTCGCGAGCGCTCCGCCATGGAACGCTTTGACTCCATCCGACAAAATCAGGTTGATGCCTTCGGCTTCGAGCTGCTGCGCCACGAACGAAGCCATGTCCGCATCAAACGGCGGAAGAACCTGCGGGAGCATTTCGATAACCGTCACGTTCAGCCCGCGCTTCTTGAGCGCCTCGGCCGCTTCCAGCCCAATGAAACCCGCTCCGATCACCGCCGCGTTCTTCCGCTCGCCGCCCTGAAGGAAACTTTTCACCGCGTCGGAGTCCGGCACGGTCTTCACCACAAAAATATTGTCCGCGCGGATGCCCGGCAGGTCCGGGACGATGGCCCCCGCTCCCGGCGCGAGGATCAGCTTGTCGTAGGTTTCAAAAAGGGTCTTCCCGGCCTTGAGGTCTTTGACCTCAACGCGCTTCCCGGCCCGATCGATTCTCAGGACTTCGTGGAACACGCGGGCATCAACATTGAAACGTTTTCTAAAACTATCGGGCGTTTGGATCAGCAGGTCACCGCGGTTTCCGATGTCTCCGCCAATATAATAGGGCAGTCCGCAGTTTGCGAAGGAAACGAAAGGCCCGCGCTCGAACAAAATAATTTCGGCGCTCTCGTTTGTGCGGCGGGCTTTGGCTGCGGCGCTCGCGCCTGCCGCGACTCCCCCGACGATTAGGATCTTCATGGTTTTATTATACCTCTAACTGATCAGACTGGCGCGAGGAACGATTGCGCCGAAGGCGTGAGGGCAGGCCTGGTCCTTAGTAGCTGTTGGGGTTGGCGAGAGTGGAAGGTTCGGGCTCGACGGAAGTGAGCTGGTCGGGGACCGGGAGCTCGGCGGCTTCTTCGGGGCCCGGAAGGAAAACCTGCACGCGATGGTTGCCGGAATCGGCGACGTAAACCTGGTTTTCGGAGTCCACGGAAATGAAGCGCGGGTTAACGAAGAGGCCGTCGTCCAGGCCTTCTCCGCCCCATTGGGAAACGTACTGGCCCGCGCGGTCGAACTGCAGGACGCGGTGGTTGCCGCTGTCTGAAACGTAAATTCTGCCCAGGGCGTCCACGGCGACATCATAAGGATGGTTCATCTCCCCTTCGCCGGCGCCCTTGCGTCCGATCTCCAGGATAAAATTGCCTTCCGAATCGAATTTCTGGACGCGGTCGTTGCCGCCGTCAGCCACGTACACGTAGCCTTTGTCGTCCACCGTAATGCCTTCGGGCATTTTGAACTGTCCCGGCTGCGATCCCATGCCGCCCCACTGCACCACGAGCGCGCCCTGCGGATCGAACTTGGCCACGCGGCAGAAAACGCTGTCCACCAGGTAGAGGTTGCCGGCGGCGTCGAACGCCATGTCCTGCGGATATCCGAGCTCGTTGCGGCGTCCCGGCTGGCCGAAGACCGCCAGAACGTTTCCCTTATCATCATATTTCTGGAGGCGGTGGTTGTTGAAATCTAAAACCCAGACGTTGCCCTGAGGGTCGATGGCCAGGCCTGTGGGTCCGATGAACTGGCCCCTGCCGGTGCCGGTTTCGCCCCAGGCGAGCTCAAACTCGCCCTGATTGTTGAACTTCTGGACGCGGTTGTTGTAGAGATCGGACACGTAAAGCTCCCCGCCGGGGCTGCGCACGACGGCGAAGGGCGTCCGGAAGCGTCCGTTGAGCGATCCTTCGGCGCCGATGGAGCGGACGAACGCCGTTTCGGCGCGGACGCCGGAGGCGGCCGACAGGATGCAGAGCGCGAGGGCTATTTTCGAGGCTTGTTTCATAAAATTTTGAAAGCGGGGTTGGGCAAGAAGTGACTAAGGGTATATTATATCAAATTCAGCGTCTTCCGCGGCGATTTTTTACTTTTATTTTGCGGTCTTTTATCGTCGGAAATCGCATGCGCCCAACTTCGCTTGACATTAAATCATCAGATTGATAGAATCTCTCACCTTACCAAAGGACGACCTGAAGTGCCGAGTCTCTTATTTATTGGTTGGTTTTTTATAATAGATGGCAATAGATGGTAAAAGATGGCACTTGCCGGTCTTTTCAACAGTTTCAACAATAGTTATCCCCCATTCTTAATAACCTGTGGATAACGTTTTTGAGGTGATTTATGAGCAACAATGTGGATATTACCCCCTCTGAAGCGCTCGAGCAACGCGACGTCCGCGAGCTCTGGCAAAAAGTCTTCGAACTGCTTCTGCTGGAAATCGAACCAGAGACCCTGGACCTGTGGCTGAAGCCGGTTCGCCTCGAGCGCGCCGCGGCCGATGAGGGCCCCAACGCCTTCACCCTGCTGGCCCCCAGCCGCATCTTCTCCGACTGGATCCGCGCCAACGCCCTGCAGAAAATCGAGACCAACCTGGCCCGCGTCACCGGCCAAAAGTGCTCGATCATCGTGAAGATCGGCGATTCCGAAACCCTGGAAATTCCGGTTCAGGAAATCCCCGCCGCTTCCGCCATCTCCGTGTCGCTCCCCGTGGACCCGGCGTTCGGCATCTCGCAGTTTAATTCCAAATACACTTTCGAATCGTTCATCGAGGGCCAGGCGAACCGTTTCGCCAAGGCCGCTTCCGAAGGCATCGCCAAGGAGCCCGGCACGCGCTTCAACCCGCTCTTCTTCTACGGAGACGTGGGCCTCGGCAAGACGCACCTCATGCACGCCATCGGACAAAACATCTGCAAGAATTTCCCCAAGTCGCGCGTCCTCTACATCAGCTCCGAAAAGTTCATCAACGAATTCATTAATTCCATCCGGAACGACCGGCCGACCGACTTCCGCAACAAGTACCGCTACCTGGACTGCCTCCTCATCGACGACA
>CAZFYO010000033.1:0-5582 GCA_964523525.1 uncultured Elusimicrobia bacterium | reverse complement strand
GCAGTGGTGAGCCCTTTCGAGCCGACCTGGCGGAGCGCGGTTTCGGCGGTCGGGGCGGAAGCTCTGCTAAAGACGGCCCGCAAAGCGCGCGGCCTCGAAGAAGTGATCGGCGATTGCCAGATTGTGATCGGCACAACCACCGTGCGCAACCGCCGCCGCGAACGCCCCATCATCCGTCTGCCCGAAATCGGAGCTTATCTGGATGGATATAGAGCGGGAGAAGGCGCCATCAAAATTGCTTTGTTGTTTGGGTCGGAGAAGACCGGGCTGACGGAAAAGTATCTCGAGCGCTGCACCGCTTACCTTAATATCCCCACAGCGTCCAAAACCCTTTCGATGAATTTGTCCCACGCGGTGGCGGTCTGCTGTTACGAGCTGTCAAAATATAACGGCGCCCAGAAAAGTTTTGGCGCGCGCGCAAAAGGCGTTCCGCTGGCCACCATGGACGACCGCGAGCGCCTGGCCCGGCACGTACTGCATCTGTTTGAGTCGATGGGCTATCTCGACCTGGTGTCCCGGCCGCAGAAACTGGAAGTGATCCGGCAGACCCTGTTGCAGTGGAATCTCCGGGCAGCCGACGTCCGGCTGCTCTACGGAATATTAAGGCGCCTGCTTTCGAGTTCCAACCGTTCAAATTTAGTATCCTAGTAGTACCAACCCATGAGTTCATTCCAAAAAAACAATCAGTGGCGCCAGAAATCGTTTCCGTCGCGTCCCGGCGGCCAGCACCATCAGGGCCAGTCCGCGTCGCAGGCGATGCAGCGTCCGAGCGCATTTTTAGCGGGGATCGCGATTGACCCCGCGCCCAGGATCCAGCTTGAAAAGGGCTCGAAAGAGCTCACCATGCGGGCGATGGACCTCGTCGCGCCCATCGGTATGGGCCAGCGCGGCCTGATCGTCGCCCCTCCGGGCTCCGGAAAAACCACGCTCCTCAAACATTTGTGCCAGGCGGTCGCGGCCAGCGCTCCCGAGATCAAACTTTACGCGCTTTTGGTGGACGAGCGGCCCGAAGAAGTCACGGATTTTAAGCGGGCGGTGCCGGCCGAAGTCTGGTCGTCCTCTTCCGATGAGACCTACGAGCACCATATCCAGATGGCCGACCAATTGATGCACAAGGCCATGACCGAAGCCGGCGAAGGCAAGAACGTGATGGTCGTCATCGATTCGCTGACGCGGCTGTCGCGCGTGCATAACGCGGAGCAGCGCGGCGGGGGTAAAATCATGTCGGGCGGCGTGGGGGCGGGGGCCCTGGAAATCCCGCGCCGGATCTTCGGCGCGGCGCGCAAGATCGAAAACGGCGGCTCGCTGACCATTATTGCAACGATTTTAGTCGAAACCGGCAGCCGGATGGACCAGGTCATTTTCGAAGAGTTCAAAGGCACCGGCAACATGGAGCTGGTGCTTTCCCGCGAAGTGGCCCAGCAGCGTATTTTCCCCGCCCTCGATATCAACAAAAGCGGCACCCGCAAGGAAGAGCTGCTGCTCTCCCCGGACGAGCTCGAAAAGTCCCGCAAACTCCGCGGGGCCCTCGCCGGCATGAACGTCGTGGACGCCGCCCGTACCCTGGTGGAAGCCCTCCAGGGCTCTCCTTCCAACGAAAAACTCCTCGCCGCCCTCGGCGATTAAACAAATAGACATTCCGGCGGGTATTCCCGGCGGGGTCCTTTCCCGGTTTTCCGTCGATCCCGGCCTCCCCGATCCCCTCCCTCAACCCTCAAATTGTTACATTATAGTTACAACAATGTAAGGACTATCTGAGGGGGGTTCTGGTATCATATGGCCATCAGATAAACGTCATTATTCATGATATCCAAAAGGGGGATCATCGGGGGATGAATAGCCACTTGCAGCATTCACGTCAATCCAGCCATACCATCCAATACCATCTCAACCATATGGCCCAGCGTACCCTGGACATCGTCCTGGCGTCGCTGATGCTGGCCGCAGCCGCGCCCGTGATGATCGTGGTCGCTCTGCTGGTCAAATTTGACTCTCCGGGCCCTGTCCTTTACTCTCAGACCCGGGTGGGACTGAACCGCCGCAAGGGGGAACGCCGCACCGCCCGCCACAGCGACGCCAAACCCGACCGCCGCCAGGGCTCGTCCTACGGCAAGCCCTTTCCCATATTGAAGTTCCGCTCCATGCGCACCGACGCCGAGAAAAAGGGCGCCCAGTGGTGCCAGGTCGGCGATTCCCGGATTACCCGGCTCGGCCGCATCCTGCGGGCGACCCATCTGGACGAGCTGCCCCAGCTTTTCAACATCCTTCACGGCGACATGAGCATCGTGGGACCCCGGCCGGAACGCCCCGAATTCATCGGGAAACTGGCCCAGGAGATCCCTCATTACCACAAGCGTCTGCACATGAAGCCCGGCCTCACCGGCCTGGCCCAGGTGCGCCACCGCTCGGACCTCGACCTGCGCGACGTGAAGAAGAAAGTGCGCTACGACCTGGTCTATCGCCGCAGCGCTTCGTTCATCACGAATATCAAGATCATCCTGGCCACCGTGCCGCTTGCGATGGGCATTCCCGTGGAGAAGACGCGGCAGATATTCCGGCTCCGCCTCGTGAACCGATTTGCGCACGCCCTGTCCGGCCTCACGCTTTTAGCGGCCGGCGCCTTGAGTTTCTGGAAGAAGTCGTCCTGATTTTCGAAGTGCCCGCAGCAACAAGGAGAGCTTGACAGGAAGGCAAATCCCTGTTAAGTTTGTACCAAGAAGAGAAACCCCTTGGCTTGATAATAATAAAGCCGGGGGCTTTTTCTTTTTAGCCTGCCAATAAAAGATATAATTTCTCCATGCAGCACTCCCTCTACGCCTGGGTCGGTTTCAACCTCTTCGTGATCGCCATGCTGGCCCTGGACCTGGGCGTCTTCAACCGCAAAGCCCACGAAGTCCGTATCCGCGAAGCGCTGTACATGAGCGCCTTCTGGATCGCGCTGGCCCTGCTCTTCAACGCGGGCATTTATTGGCAGTTGGGCGCCGATCCCGCCCTTAAATTCCTCACCGGCTACCTCGTGGAAAAATCCCTCAGCGTCGACAACCTCTTCGTCTTCCTTTTGATATTTTCCAACTTCAAAGTCGAGCCCCGCTATCAGCACAAGATTTTGTTCTGGGGCATTCTGGGCGCCCTGGTCATGCGGGCCATCTTTATTGCCGCCGGCGTGGTCCTGTTGAACAAGTTCCACTGGGTTATCTACGTTTTCGGGGCGTTCCTCGTTTACACCGGCTTCAAACTGCTGGCCCATAAGGAGCGCGAGCTCCACCCTTCGGAAAACCCCGTGCTCAAGCTCTTCCAGCGCTTCATGCCCTTCACCACCGAATACCACAGCGACCACTTTTTCGTCCAACAGGCCGGCAAATGGCTGGCGACTCCCATGTTTGTGGTTCTGCTGGTGGTCGAAACAACCGACGTGGTTTTCGCGGTCGATTCGATCCCGGCGGTGCTCGCCATCACCACGGACCCCTTCATCGTTTACACCTCGAACGTTTTCGCCATCCTGGGCCTCCGGGCGCTCTATTTCGCTCTGGCCGGCATGCTGCGCATGTTCCACTATCTGACGTACGGCCTCTGCGCCATCCTCGTCTTTATCGGCTCCAAGATGCTGATTTCTCATTACTACAAAATCTCCTCGTTGCTCGCTTTGAGCGTGATCGCGGGCATCCTCGCGCTGTCCGTCGTCTTTTCCCTGATGAAGGAGACGCCTCCCGACGTCCCCGAGCCTCCCGCCCAGCCAACGGGTCACTGAGTCCGATTCCATGACCGTTGCGCGGAGCGCCGCGGCGCTTGCCCGTTACCGCCAAAAACTGGGCCGTAAATCCGTGGGTTTCGTCCCCACCATGGGCGACCTCCATGAAGGACACCTCTCGCTCGTCCGCCGCTCGAAGCGCGAAAACGCCGCCACGATCCTCTCCATTTTCGTCAATCCGACCCAGTTCAATAACAAGGAAGATTTCCGCATTTACCGCCGGCCCGAAGCCTCCGACCTCGCCAAGGCGCGCGCGGCGGGCGTCGATTGCGTCTTCATGCCGGACGCGGAGGAAATGTATCCGGATGGATTTCAGACAGAGGTAAACGTCGGCTCAAATGCGGGCGGATTGGCGCGGGGTCTTTGCGGGGCGTTCCGTCCGGGGCATTTCGCCGGGGTGGCGACCGTGGTGCTCAAGCTGTTTAATCTGGTCCGGCCGGACCGCGCTTATTTCGGGCTCAAGGATTACCAGCAGTTCAAGATCGTGGAACGGATGGTCCGGGATCTCGATCTCCCGGTCAAAATGGTCGGCTGTCCCACCGTCCGCGAGAAGGACGGGCTGGCCCTGTCGTCCCGCAACTCGCGGCTCAGTCCCGCCGAACGCGTTCGGGCGGCCCGCATTTACGCGGCTTTACAGTCGACAGGCCTTATGATAAAATCTCATCCGTCGTCAGCAAAGGCGCTGCGGGCGCGGTTCAGGCAGGAGTTCGCGGCGGACAAGGAGGACACAATCGAATACCTCGAGCTCGTTCATCCTGACACCCTGGAACCGCTGCAAACCGCCCGGCGCCCTTCCCTTCTGGCCGCAGCCGTTTACGTCGGAAAAACCCGCCTGATCGACAATCTTCTGATAAAGTGATCCGTTCAATCGAAAGCATTCCCCTATGAGAAAATCCTTTTTTGTCAAACCCCAGCTTCAGATCCGCCACCTGCTTTTTTCGCTCGCGGTCACGCTGGCGGCCGCGCTCTTCATCTATTTCTCGCTGAATTACGTCGTGTCCAGCTCGGCCCGGTTTTTGAACGTCCCGCCCGAGACTTTGAACGCGTTTAAGACCATCTTCCACCTGACGTTCGCGGGCGTGCTCTTCGCGCTGCTGATCGCCTTCGGGCTCGAGAACTATTTCCGCTTCCACCGGATCGCGGGACCCATTTTCGTCATCGAAAAAGCGCTCCACTCGCTTGCGGCGGGCGACTTCTCCAATGCGCCCCGCCCGCTCCGCAAGAAGGACGAGCTCAAGGACCTGATGAACGAGCTCCAGGTGATGCAAAACGGCATGAAGACGATCGTGCTCGAGGACCGCAAAATTTTACAGGGCATCCTGGCGCGGCTGGACAACCTGTCGGCCGTCGATCCCAACCTGCAGAACCCGGTGCTGCAGCAGGAAATTGATTTCATCAAAAAGGAACTCCTCCTCGTCACTTCCCGCTACAAGGTCTGACGCAAGGTCTGAGCCGGTCCCTCCCATTCATGCATAAAAGCGATATTCTCGTCATCGGCAGCGGCATTGCAGGGCTGACGTTTGCGCTCAAGGCCGCCAAGAAGCGTTCCGTGGCGATCGTTACGAAGCGCTCGCTCGAGATGTCGAATACGTTTTATTCCCAGGGCGGGATCGCGGCGGTCGTGGCGAAGGGCGATTCCGTTGACAGCCACGTAAAAGACACGCTGATCGCCGGGGCGGGGCTCTGCGACGAGAAAGTTGTGCGCGCGGTCTGCGCCGAGGGCCCGCGTCTGATCCACGATCTGCGCGACTGGGGCGTCAAGTTTTCGCTTTCCGATCACAACGAGAAGTATTTTGAGCTCGGCCTCGAAGGCGGCCACTCGCACCGCCGCATT
>CAZFYO010000032.1:0-8467 GCA_964523525.1 uncultured Elusimicrobia bacterium | reverse complement strand
AGCTTGGAAATTTCGGTGCGCATCTGGACGCGGAGTTTGGCGTCGAGGTTGCTGAGCGGCTCGTCAAACAGAAAAACTTTGGGTTTGCGGACGATGGTGCGGCCCACCGCCACCCGCTGGCGCTGTCCGCCGGAAAGCTCCTTGGGCTTGCGCTCGAGCAGGTCGCTCATGTTCAGGATTTCGGCGGCATCTTTCACGCGGGATTCGATTTCCTTCTTGGAATAGCCGCGGAGCTTGAGGCCGAAGGCCATGTTCTCGTAGGCGGTCATGTGGGGATACAAAGCGTAGTTCTGGAACACCATGGCGATGTCGCGGTCCTTTGGGTGAACGTCGTTGACCTTGCGCCCGCCGATCCAGATTTCGCCGTCCGAAGCCTCTTCGAGGCCGGCGACCATCCGGAGCGTCGTGGATTTGCCGCAGCCGGAGGGCCCGACCAGCACGAAGAACTCGCGGTCGGGGATCTCCAAATCGATACCCTTCACGACCGCGTGATTATCGAACCGTTTCCAGACTTTTTTAAGTATGACTTCAGCCACGTTTTTATTGATTCCTTTCGGTTTGGTGATTTTCGGCTGGTTCGAAATTATATAAAATAAAGGCTCCCATGAATCAGGTTTTCTCGCCCTTTCTCGACGACTCGTTCAAAGTTCCCGAGGAAGTTCCCTTTTTCCCGCTGCCGGAGATGGTTTTGCTTCCCGGCGAGCCGCTGCCGCTCCATATCTTTGAGGAGCGGTACAAGGCCATGACCGAAACGGCGCTGGTATCGGACCGGATGATCGTGATGGGACACGTGAAGCAGGGTTGGGAAAAGCGCAGCGGGACGACAAGCGAACGCGAAACCTACGGAATCGCGGGCATCGGGCAGATCGTGATGGACGAGCGCCTGCAGGACGGCCGGTTCAACCTCGTTCTGCTCGGCCTGAAGCGCATCCGGATCAAACAGATCCTTCCCGGCAAACCCTATCGCAAGGCGCGCATCGAGATCCTGGACGACCAGTATTCCCAGACCTCATCCACCCTGCTCGCGTCGCTGGAAAAGGACATCCTGCAGCTGGCCAATGAGCTGGCGCGCTCTCAGAAGAACGATCAGCCTTCCTCTTTGGAGGGGTATCCCGCCCTGCAGAACATCGCGGAAGGGTCGCTGCCGCTCGGAGCGCTCTGCGATTTCACCGCGGCGGCGCTGAGCCTTTCTTCATCGGAAAAACAGATGATTTTGGAAGAACTGGACGTCGTGGAGAGATCCGAAAAACTGCTTTTCCTGCTGCGGTATCAGCTGGAATCGGCGAAACATCCCGCTCCGCCGGCCAATTCGAAGTTTCTGAACTAAGACTCCGGCCTTCCCTAAACCAAATCCCTCCGCCGCAACAACAACCCCGCGTAATCGAGTATGGTCCGGGCCAGCCGCATTTTGCTTTGTCCGCGCTTCAGGTCGTAGCGCAGAACGAGCGGAACCTCCACGAACATGCCGCCCGACCGCGCGAGGTTGATGAGCAGCTCGCTGGTCGCCACAAAACCCTTCGCCACGAAAAATTTTTCGGAAGACTTCCGCGCCAGCGCTTCCACAAGTTCAACGGAAATCAGCCGGTAACCGCTGGTGTAATCGGTCACTCCCCGGATTGGAAAAAAGGCCCTGAGGAACGCGTTGCAGCCGCGGCTCAACAACTTCCGGTGCAGGCTGAGTCCCACTTCGTCGCTGCCGGTCAGGTAGCGAGAGGCGATCGCACCGCCGCCCTGCGGGCAGCAGGAGGCCATCAAGGGAACCAGCAAAGGGTCGTGGCTGTTGTCGGCGTCCATGGTGACGACAAAATCTTCCGGGCTGGCGATTGAAAGGATTTTCTTGAGGCCGGTGCGCAGGGCTTCGGCGAGCCCCAGGTTTTTGGGATGCGAGACAGGAATCAGTTCGAATGCGGCCGGCGGGCTTTGGGACGCCTTGACCGCGGCGGCGGCGGTGCCATCCGTCGAGCCGTCATCCACCAGCACGACTTTGCAGGGGCTGGAAGCCGTCTTTGAAAAAACGCCGATTTTTTCCATCAGCGCGGGAATATTTTCCGCTTCGTTGTAGGCCGGAAGCAGAAAATAGAGTGTCACGGGATCAGGTCTATTTTTCGATCAGACATTCCGCGATCTGCACCGCGTTGAGCGCGGCGCCCTTGCGCAGGTTGTCGCCGACCGACCAGAGCGCGATGGCGTTCGGGTTGGTCAGGTCCTTGCGGATCCGTCCAACCTGCACATCGTCCTGCCCGCTCGCCGTGAGCGGCATGGGGCAATCCTGCCCGTCGAAAGGATGTTCTTCATCCACCACCCGCACTCCGGGAGATTTTCTGAGGAGCTTTATGATATCGTTCAGCGGCAGCTTTTTGCCGGATTCGATGTAAACCGATTCCGAATGCGCGTTGAACACGGGGACGCGCACCGTCGTTGGAACGACCTGGACTTTCGGATCGCCCAATATTTTCTTGGTCTCCCAGATCATTTTCAATTCTTCGTTCGAGTAGCCGTCCTGCTCGATTTTCCAGTTGTTGGCGAGGACGTTGAACGCGATGGGAGCGGGGAATATCCCGTTGTCTTTCACCGAGCCGTCGCGCAGATATTCCTCGGCCTGGTTCTTCAAACCAGTCACGCCCTTGGCGCCCGCGCCCGATACCGCCTGATAGGAAGAAACGATGATTTTTTTGACGCCGTATTTTTTGTGGATGGGCCCCACGGCCATCAGCATGGCGGCCGTCGTGCAATTAGGATTGGCGATGATCCCGTTATGCCACTCCACGTCCTTCCCGTTGATCTCGGGAATGACGAGAGGCACCTTGGGATCCATTCGGAAATCGGAACCATTGTCGATGAGCACCGCGCCGCGCTTGATGGCTTCGGGGCCGAACGTGACCGCCGCGCCCTTCTCGCCTTCCGTGCCGGCGAAGAGCGCGATTTGCACGCCGTCGAACGCCTCGGCGGTCGTCTCGCGCACCTGATATGCTTTCCCATCCACCTCGATGGTGCGGGCGGAACGGGCCAGGACGCGCAGTTCCTTGATGGGGAACTTCCGCTGAACGAGGATGCGGATCATCTCCACGCCGACCGCGCCTGCGCCGACCACCGCGACCGTCACGGGTCCTTTAAATTTTTTGAACGCCTTCGATTTCTGTTTTTTCATCGCACTAATCCTTTACCAATCCTGCGCCAGTTCCTTGGCGTGGTACGTCAAAATGATATCCGCTCCGGCGCGTTTAATGGAAGTTAAAACTTCCATCGCGGCCGCTTTTTCGTCGATCCAGCCGTTCTTCGCCGCGGCCTTGACCATGCTGTATTCGCCGGACACGTTGTAGGCGGCCACGGGAACCTCAAATTCCGCTTTGACGCGGGCGATGATGTCCAGGTACGACAGCGCAGGCTTCACCATCACCATATCGGCACCCTCTTTGATATCGAGCGCCGTTTCCTTCAGGGCTTCGCGCGCGTTGGCGGGGTCCATCTGATAGCTCCGGCGGTCCCCAAATTGAGGCGCGCCCTCAGCCGCCTGGCGAAAGGGCGCGTAAAAAGCCGACGCGTATTTCGCCGCATAGGATAGAATAATCCGATCAGAAAATCCATGCTGGTCCAAGGCCCCGCGGATGGCCTTCACCATGCCGTCCGCCATGCCGGAAGGGGCGATGACGTCGGCCCCCGCCTCGGCCTGAGCGACCGCGGCCTGCGTTAGAATATCCAACGTCGCGTCGTTGTCCAGCTCGACGCTTTTACCCTTTACGATGCCGCAATGGCCGTGGTTCGTATACTCGCAGAAACAGCAATCGGCGATCACGATCATCTGCGGCACCTTGTCCTTCACCGCGCGAATGGCGCGCTGAATAATGCCGTTCGGATCGTAGGCCTCGGAGCCCAGCTCGTCCTTGCGGCTCGGAATTCCAAACAAAATGATGGCCGGAATGCCGATTTTCCGCGCGGCCTGCGCTTCCTTAACAAGCAAATCCACCGAAATCTGATGCTGGCCGGGCATGGACGGGATGGCCTTCTTGATATTTTTACCCGGACGGACAAACAACGGCATTACAAAATCGGCAGGTGATAACTCCGTCTCGCGTACCCATTGCCGCACCGCCTTGTTCCGCCGTAATCTACGGGGACGAACCAAAGGATGAAGCGCGGAAATAGCCATTAGATCGGGAACCTTTTGGTCAGCATGCGGTCGACCAGCTTCGGCGCCCAATAATTCAGGTGATAGCCGATCTTGCCGGGGCCAAACACGGTCGCTTCACGCGTCCGGTTGCGCGATGCCTTCACAATGAATTCGCCCACTTCTTCGGCTGGCTTCATCGGAATGGGCGGCAGTTTACGGTTCAACTTTCCGTACGACTCAATTCTTTCATGAAACTTGGACTCGACACGGCCGGGAAAAATCACTAGCACGTCGATGCCGTAGCGTTTCACCTCGAGACGCAAACTCTCCGACATCCCGCAAAGCGCGAACTTGGTGGCGCAATAGGACGAAACGCCGGGCAGCGCACGCCTCCCCACGCCCGACGATACATTGATGATCTGCCCCTCGCCCTTCTGCCGCATGCCGGGGACCGTGGCCTGAATCAATGCCAGCGGCGCGTAAAAGTTCACTTCAAAATTCTTCCGGTACTGCTCGATGGGACAATCTTCCACCAGCCCCGTCACCGCGTAAGCCGCATTGTTCACCAGAACATCAATGGTTCCCATTTTGGATTTGATCTGTTCCACCAATCCCGGGATGCCGTCAATTTTGGATAAATCATAGGGGAAAGATTCCGCATGGCCTTTGAAATCGCGGATCTGCTCTGCGACATGCTCCAGCTCTTTTTGGCTGCGCGCGACCAGCGCCACTTTGGCTCCGGCCCGGGCAAAAGCCTTCGCCGATTCCTTTCCGATGCCGAAGGAAGCGCCTGTCACTAAAACAACTTTACCCTTATGATCGAATTTCAAGCCAGAGTTCCTATTTCCGGATTTCGGCCAAAATTTCGCGGCCGCCTTTGCTCAAAAGCTTTTTGCCCAATGATCTCCCCAGCGATTCCGCATGCTTAACAGACCCAGAAACCTTCTCGCGGATGCAGCGGTCGCCGGAAACCGAAGCGACGAGCGCATCCAGAAAAATCTTGCCGCCGGAAAGCCGGCTGTGGATGCCGATGGGAATCTGGCAGCCGCCCTGCACCGACTCCAGAAACGCTCGTTCGCATTCCACCTGGATTTGGGTCGCCGCGTGGTTCAAAAAGCCGACCGTCTTTTCTGTCGCCGCGTCGCCTTTGCGAATTTCAACGGCCAGCGCGCCCTGTCCCGCCGCGGGCAGCATCACGGCCGCGGGAATTTTGTAAAAATGAAGCCCCTTCAGGAGTTTCGGCTGGTTCAACCGCACGAGGCCGGCTGAGGCCAGAATGATCGCGTCGTAGCGGCCGGAACGCAGCTTGCCGAGCCGCGTATCGAGATTGCCGCGCAGGCTTTCCACGCGGACATCCGGGCGAAGCGCTAAAAGCTGCGCTTGGCGCCGCAGGGAGCTGGTCCCCACGATCGCGCCGGACTTCAGGGTTTTCAAAGTGCATTTCCGCGCGCTCACCAGGCAATCCGTAACATCGGCGCGCTTCAAAACGGCGCCCAGAGCCAGTCCGGCGGGCAAATCAGGCGGCAGATCTTTCAACGAATGGACGGCTAAATCGATATCGCGACTCAGCAGAGCATCTTCCAGCTCTTTAGTAAAAAGACCTTTAGACCCTATCTTGGCCAGCGGCGCGTCCAGAATCTTGTCGCCGGTGGTTTTAGTCACCTGCAAGCGAACGGCAACGCCGCGAAACTTCTTCCGGATCAGTCCCGCCACGAGGTTCGCCTGCGCCAGCGCCAGCGCCGACCCCCTCGTGCCGATCGTCAGGTTATCCGGCATGCGTCCGCTGCAAAAAATCGGGGTTATGCTTTAAGCTCTTTTCCTGCCCGGACCGGAGCGCCTCCAGCCAGCCCGCGAACTCATCGGCCTTTTCCTGCACGATGCGCTGCGCTTTTTCAAACTCGCCCTGGCGACCCTTCAGGTTCTCGGCGGCGAGGGCCTGTAAATCATCAATATTGTACAGATAAACGTTGTCCATCTGATGGACTTTTTCGTCGATGTTCCGGGGCACGGCGATGTCGATTAAGAAGAGCGAGCGGTTCTGCCTCTGCTGCATCGCCTTGCGGATGATTGCGCCGGTGAGCAGGACGGACGGAGAGGCCATTGAGGTGATGACGACGTCGGCCTGCGGCAGCAGCTGCAGCCCGTGCTCCAACGTGAAGGCGCGCGCGTGGAACTTTTCGGCCAGAACCAGCGCGTTCTCGAGCGTGCGGTTGGCAACCCACAGCTCCCGGACGTTGCGCCCCAAAAGAAAGCGCGCCGAAACCTCCGCCATTTTGCCGGCGCCGAAGACCAGAACCGAGCTTTCATGGAGGCTGCCGAAAATCTTCTCTGCCAGTGAGACCGCGATACCCCCCACGGACAGATTGCCCTGTCCAATCCCCGTGTGAGTGCGGACCAGTTTACCCGTGTGCAAGGCGCGTTGGAACAGGACGTTCAGCACCTTGCCCGTAAGGCCGTGGCGATGCGCGAGCTGATAGGCGTCCTTCACCTGCTTGGAAATCTCATTTTCCCCGAGGACCATGGAGTCTAGTCCCGAAGCCACTCTGAAGAGATGCTGGATCACCTCGCGGCCGGACTTCACGTAAAGGTGCTTGTCAAAACCCACTCCGGCGTCGCAGCCCCTGGACATGAAGAGGCGCGAGCTCCAGTCTTTCGCCCGAATCTCGTCCGCGCCTGCGAAGTAAAGTTCCGTGCGGTTGCAGGTGGAAAGCACGATCAGCTCCGGCGCGTCCGCGGAGGATTTGAGATCTGAGAACACCGCGTCCAGCTGACTGGCGGAAAACGACAGCTTTTCGCGAAGGTCCACCGGCGCGGTTTTATGCGAGAGCCCGACGACGATCATTTCAGATTGCGGCCTCCGTTTCAAACGTCATCACGATCCCTTTCCGGACAAAAATCCGTGCAGCTCCGACAGGTAATTAACCCCTACGTACGTGAAAAGCACCACGCCGAACCCAAAGATGGACAGCAGGATGGTTTTCCGGCCGCGCCAGCTCATCACGAGGCGCATGTGAAGGTAAATCGCGTAAATGAACCAGGTGATCAGCGCCCAGGTTTCTTTCGCGTCCCAGCCCCAGTAGCGCCCCCAGGCGTCGTAGGCCCAGCGCGCGCCGAGGATGATGCCGAGCGTCAAAATCGGAAATCCCCAGCCGATGAGGCGGTACACCATCGTGTCCAGCGGCTCGAGCGCGGGAAGCGCGGTCGAAAATTCCGAAGGGTGTTTCGATTTAAGCTGGCGCTCCTGCAGCAGATAGACGATTCCCACCGCGAAGGCCGTCGCGAACGCGGCGTAGGATATGAACATGACCGGCACGTGGATCGCCATCCAATAGGACTGCAGGGCCGGCATGAGCTGGGGGATCGCGCGCGACTGCATGATCGCTCCGTAATAGGACGAAACGCCGGCCAACTCGCCCCACTCGCCGAAAAACGGATAGCCCATGGAAAACGTGAGGGTGGCCCAGAGCATCGGAGCGACGAACGTTCCCAGGATCGGCAGGCGATAGATCCGCTGAACCGCCAGGTACGTGGCGCCGATCACAAAAGCGAAGAGCGAAAAGCTCTCAAACCAGTTCGACCAGGGCACGTACCACTTAAGCCCGTGCAGGGCCAGGCCGACGTAGGCGCGGATCGCCAGGTCCGCCGCGTGCAAAACGACCGCTCCCGCGAGGATCCGAAGACCCACCCTCGCGAAGGACTCCTTTTTCGAAAAGCCATATATAAAATATGCCGCCATCGCCGCCGTGTAGGCGAGATAGACCGCATTGAAAAGATATCGTTCGAATTGCTCCATGATGATCTCCGGCCCTTTAAGCGCTCGTCTTGCCGATTATTTTGATTTGCCGCCGGAAACCCCGCCGGACAGCCTGCTTCGGATAAATTGGTCCAACCATATTTTACGCCGTTCCATCGGCGTTTCCAAAAGCCGTTTCCGGTTTTTCCTGAGCTCCGCCGCCACCTTGCCGACGTTCGCCCCGAACTTTTCCTTCACCTGGCCCATGAGGAACTTGGCGAGGGCGGGGCTGGCGCCGCCGGTCGATATCGCGAACGTGACGTCGCCGCGCTGAACGATGGCCGGTACGATGAAACTGCAATACTTCGGCCGGTCCACCACGTTGACTAAAATTTTTCGCCGCGCGCATTCCAGGCCGACCGACGCGTTCAGCTTTTCGTCGTCCGTGGAGCAATAGACCAGGTCGCGTCCCGCCAAATCGGAAGCTTTGTAGCCCCTGCGCAGCAAACGAACCTTTTTCCGCTCCGCCAGCCGCGCGATCTCGGGCCGGACCCTCGGCGCCGTCACCGTGACGCGCGCGCCGTAGCGCAGCAGCGTGCGGACTTTGCGCGCCGCGATCGCTCCGC
>CAZFYO010000031.1:0-9521 GCA_964523525.1 uncultured Elusimicrobia bacterium | reverse complement strand
GGTCGCGCGCCTCAACGGCCAGCCGGGCGCAGAGCATGATCAAGCGCCTCGAAAAACTCGAACGCGTCGAGCTTCCCGAAGAAACCAAGAAGATCCGGATCAAGTTTCCTCAGCCCGAGCGCACCGGCGTCCGCGTCATGGCGCTGAAAAACCTCTACAAGGCTTACGGCTCGGTCAAGGTTTACGAAGGGCTGGATTTTGAGCTGGAGCGCGGCTGGCGGATGGCTTTCGTCGGCCACAACGGCGCCGGCAAATCCACGCTGATGAAAGTGCTTGCCGGATCCATCCCCTTTGATAAGGGCGAAAGAAACCTGGGCATCAACGTGAAGGTCGGCTACTTCACCCAGCATCGGGCCGAAATGATGAGCCCCGAAAAAACCGTTCTTCAGGAAGCGATGGAAGCGAACCGCAAACTTTCCGACCAGATGGTGCGCAGCGTCCTTGGCAGTTTCCTCTTCACGGGCCAGTCCGTTTTCAAGCAGGTGAAGGTGTTGAGCGGCGGTGAAAAATCCCGGCTGGCGCTCGTCAAAATCCTGCTCGATCCGCCCAACGTTCTTTTGATGGACGAACCCACGACCCATTTAGATCTGAACAGCATCGAAGCGCTGATTGCCGCGCTCAACGATTTTGAAGGAACCCTCTGCGTCATCAGCCACGATCTGTATTTCCTGAATGCGATCGCCAACCACGTGGTGCACGTGGATCACGGCAAGGTGACGGTTTACCCGGGCAATTACGAATATTTCCAGCACCGCCAGCGCCAGCATCAGGCGGAGCAGCCCGCGGCCTCAGGCCCGACGCTCGTCGGCAAGGGCGGAAACTCTTCGACGGAGAATCAGAAGGAAATCCAGCGGGAGATTCAACAGAAAAAGGCGAGGGTGGAAGCGTTGAAGAAAGAAATGATCAAGCCGCACGTATCGGTGGATTATCCCAAATCTTTGGAATTGACACAGGAGATCGAAGCGCTGGAGTCCGAGATCCGGGAATTGAAATCCCGGAGTTAACGCCCGGCGCGGTTAGCTGAACAGTTTGGAGGCGGGGTGGATGGTGACGTCCGCGGGCAGTTTGTCCAGGCCCGGAACGTCGGATGAAGCGGAAGAAGGACCGTCAAAAAGGTAGAGCAGGGGGCGCAGGTTCGGGTTGCAGAATTTGGCAAACAGAGCTCCGGCGTTTTCGATCATGGCGACGTCCCTTTCCGCGAAGACTGCAGCGAAATAATTTCCATCTCCGTCCGTGGTGACCATCGGATTTTTGATCAGAAAGTTTTTGGCGCTTTCCGCCGGTTGGACGAATTTAATGTGCAGCAGTCCCGCAGGTCCGTAGTGACCCTTCCCGATTTTCCCGCCCAATGAAATCTTGAACGCCAAAGGCCCGTCATATAAGAATCCGCTGGAATTTCCCAGTTCCGCCGTCGATGGGCCGACTTTCGCAAGGATCCGTTCGAACGTAAAGTAGTAGGCGGCGTTCGCCACGCCCTGTCGGGCGTATTCGTCCTTCCCGTCCCGGATTCCCATCTCGAGCAAACGGGGCGATTCCTTGCCGTAATCCACCAGCATCGCTCCGATCGACTGGCCCGCGGAGTTCACGAATATCAGCTCGCCATGGCGGTACCGGTCCTTCAGATTGTCGTAGCCCGCCAGGACCGTCCGGTTTCCGTGGCGCGCCACCATGTAAGGAACGTACATGTTGTGGAAGAAATCTTCGAATGATTCGGCGTCCGAACGGATTTCGCAGGCGAGCGCGTTCTGGCGGATTTTCCGCATCGTAAAATCGTAGGCGCTTTTGCGGAGAGATTCTTTGACCGTTCCGGCGAGAGGAATTTCGACCGGCATCATCAGGGGGGCGATGAGGTCGGACGGGATGAGCGCCTCGATTTTTCGGCGATCTTCCTGGACTTCCGTTACCATCATCGCGCAGCCGGGGAAATCGCTGGTAATCTGGCGGCCCAGCTGCCAGACGTTGACCGGACCCAGCGGCTGCTCGCGAGGAAGCTCGCCGGCAGGATCAACGGTATGTTCGCCGAATGCGGCCCTGGCGAAATGGTTTTTGCGCGCCTCGCTTCCGGTAAAAATAAGAGTCAGGTTTTCCCCGGATGCGTCGCTTCCGCTCAGCGACCACGCGGGTTGGCTGAGCAGGTCTTTGAAACGGCGGTATTTGCGCGTAAAAATGGAAAAGGTGTTGTTGAAGGACCGTTGCCGTTTGGAGGAGGCATGAGACCGGCCAGGCAGGAGACCGCCGACCAGGAGCAGGGACGTGGCGAAGGTCATCGCGACCCGGAACCGGCTCCGGTACACGACTAAAAGGCTTCTGATGATGCTAAAGTTTCGTTTCATTGAAAATTTCATCCTAAAAACAGCACGGAGTCGCCGTTGTAAAAAATACCTGCGACGCAGCCCGTCATGAGTCCCGCGAGCGTGGCGGCATAGAGGGCGCGGGGCGCGACTCGGGTGAGCTCGCGGATTTTTCCCGGCGCCAGAGCGGCCGTCCCTCCGACGAAAATCGCCATGGACGCCAGGTGCGCGAAGCCGCAGAGCGCGTAAGTGGCGATCACCGCGGAGCGCGGGCTCGAAATCAGCCCCTGCGACAGGGCTGCCGCCAGGTCCCGGTACGACGCGACTTCGGTTACAATCAGCCGCTCTCCAATGATTTTAGAAAGAACGCCCGCGTCCTGCGGCGGAATGCCGATCACAAGCGTGAGCGGATAGAAAACCCAGCCGCAAATATCTTTAAGGGAGCCCGCGCCCACCGCGCCAACGCCCAAGTCTGCCAGCGCGACCAGGCCGAGAACGGCGATGAGCAGGGCCGAAATCCCGACGATCATTTTGACGCCTTCATTTGCGCCGTTCACAATGGCCATGAAAAAACTTTCGTCCCTGGCGCCTTCATAAGGAGCGATGTTTGCGCCCAGCGTTTCCGGCGTTTCGTCTTCCGGGACGACCAGCTTGGACATCAGAATTGCCGCCGGCGCTGCCAGCAGGGATGCCGACACAAGATGCCCCGCGATGGTCGGAAAGACCGTCTGAAGGCTGAAAACGTAGAGGCCGAGCACGTTGGACGCCACCGTGGCCATGCCGGAAGTCAGGACCAGGCAGAGTTCCGAGCGCGTCATCCGCGCCAGATAGGGCTTCGCGGTGAGGCCCGCTTCCACTCCGACGAATATGTTGGCCGTCGTGACCAGCGATTCCGCGCCCGAGATGCGCATGAGCCGCGTGAAGGCTCGCGCGAAAAGCCGGATCACGCGCGGCATCAGACCGATGTAATAAAGAACGGAGAGCAGGCTCGAGAAGAAAATGATGGTCGGCAGCGCGTGAATGGCCAGCATGAAGCCGATGGGCCGTTCGCCGCCCGGGCCGGTTTGTCCCGGCAAAAGCGCCAGGTTGCCGAACAGAAATTGGATGCCCGCCAGCGCGCAGCCCAGAACGCGGACGACCGCGTCGTTCAGCCAGAGAAAAATCTGCGCCCCGGACGGAAGCGTGAAAATGAAAAGAGCGACGGCGAACTGCAGGGAAATCCCCCAAAGGATGGCGCGCGGATTGATATTCTTGCGGTTGGTTGATGCGGCCCAGGCCGCCCCCATCAAAATAAACAATCCGATGAAACTGATCAGACGGTATTTTGTCATCAATCGGCCTCTATTATATAAAAAGAGGCATGGCCGATTTTAACAGCCATGCCTCTTTTTTTCAATGGGTCCGCCGGGCTCTATTTGGATTTCGTCGCGGGCTTCGCGGGGTCCGACTTCATGGGCTCCGTTTTCATGGGCTCGCCGTTCATCATCATGGGTTTGGGCTCTTTGAATTCCACGACCAGCAGCCGGAAGGTGGTTTTTCCGGTGTTGACCGCCGCGTGGGACTGCGCGTCCATCCAGAAAAGCTGGCCGGTTTTGGCCGAGACGTCCACGGCCTTGCCGTCGGGGCCGGTGATCTTCAGCGATCCGTCGTTCAGGGCATAGGCGAAATGGTCCGGATGCGAATGCATGGCGATGCTTTCGCCGGGCTTGAAGCTGACTTCCATGGCGCGGGTGCGGTCATTTTCGAACACCAGTTTATAGATGTTCGGGCCCACCTTGATGGGATCCATGGCCGGGTCAACGGCGGCGTTCGCGGCGGTCCAGCCGAAGCCGGCGGCCATCAGGCCCAAAAGGGCCATCCTGCGGATTGAGTTTTTCATGTTATCCTCCTTTGAGGTTGTTGCTGCAGACTACTCGAAGAAAATCATCTTGAGGGAGATGGCCAGGAGGAAAACCCCGAACACTCTCGTTAAAACCGCTTCAGAAAGTCCGAGGGCCGTCCTGGATCCGAGCCAGCTGCCCAGAATGAATCCTGCCGCGAGCAGGACCGCCACCTTCCAGTCCACGAAACCTTGTTTGTGGTAGGCCATCACGGCGAGGATTCCGATGGGCGGAAGCATGAGCGCCAACGTGGTTCCTTGAGCGAGGTGCTGAGGGAACTTCAAAAAATAAGCCAAGGCGGGGATGATGATGACGCCGCCACCCAACCCGACGAGGCCGCTGGCATACCCTCCGGCCAGGCCAATCAGCAGGCAAAAGGTCGCGATGAGCATAAGAAGGCTCCTTGAGTGGATTTAACGGAAAGGTCTACGGTGCCGGTGCTGGGAGTGGGAATGGCCTCCGCCGGGGCCATGCTGCGGGTGCTGGGCGGCTTTTTGGTAATTGAAATTGGGGAGCGTAACGCGAGGGAGCGGCTTGCCGATGACGCGCTCGATGGCTTTCACCATCTGCTCTTCCGACGGGTCCACGAGGCTGAAGGCGTCGCCGGTGTTGTCGGCGCGGCCCGTCCGGCCGATGCGGTGCACGTAATCTTCGGGAACGTTGGGAATGTCGTAGTTGATAACGTGGCTGATATCGGAAATATCGATGCCGCGCGCCGCGATGTCGGTCGCGACCAGCACCTGGCTATAGCCGCTTTTGAAATTTTCGAGCGCCTGGACGCGCTGACCCTGGCTGCGGTCGCCGTGCAGCACGGAGACTTTGAAGCCGCGCTTTTTAAGCGACTGCGTGAGGCGGTCGGCGAGATGCTTGGTGCGCGTAAAAACGATGGACGAGGTCACTCCCTCGACCCGCAACAACTCGTTGAGCAAATCGGTTTTCAGGTGCTTCGCGACGGGGTAAACCGCGTGGCGGATGCCGACGGCCACCGACGAGCGGCGCGCCACTTCGACCGTCACCGGGTTCACGAGGATTTCGTGGACCAGTTTCTGGATTCCGGCCGGCAGGGTCGCCGAGAAAACGAGGTTCTGCCGCACTTCGGGCAGGAGGCTGATGATCCGGTTGATGTCGGGCAGGAAACCCATGTCGAGCATGCGGTCCACTTCGTCCAGGATCAGGATCCGGAGGTCGCGGAAGCTGATGCGCGCCGACCAGATGTGGTCGAGCAGGCGGCCCGGCGTGGCGGAGATGATGTCGGGGCCGTACATGAGCGCCTTGATCTGCGGCTGGATGGGAACGCCGCCGTAAATGGGAACGCCGACGAGTTTGACGTGCTTCGAAAGCTGGTTGAGGTGGTCGATGGACTGCGTCGCGATTTCGCGCGTGGGAGAAATGATGAGCGTCCGGACGCGTCCCGTGCTTTTTTCCTGCAGGAGGCGGTGCAGCACGGGGAGGACGAAAGCCGCGGTCTTGCCGGTGCCGGTTTGAGCGAGGCCGATGACGTCGCGCCCTTCCAAAATCGGGGGAATCGCCTTCGCCTGAATGGGCGTGGGGCGGATAAAGCCGAGATCGTGGACCCCTTTCAGGATCCGGGGGTCGAGGCCGAGAGAATCAAACAGGATTTCTGGATTTTGATCGCCGGGGGTTGTTCCGGCAGGATGCGTTGTCACGGGGAGAATTGTAGCACATTCCCCGACGAAAGGGAAATCGCCGGCGGGACGCGGGGCCGCCCCGCCGGAAAAAAATCCTTTCCCCGGTCGATTTATCTTAAATATTGTTAAATAGACCTATGACGCTTTTGGAGTGGGTCCTTTCCGCCGCATCCGCGCTGGCCTGGGTCTGGCTGGCATTTCTGCACGGGCGGTTTTGGCGGATCGGGCCGTTTCCGGACGGGATGACTGACGTTCGCGGCGAAAACCCGTCCGTCTGCGTCATCGTTCCCGCGCGGAACGAGGCGGAGGTCCTGCCCCGCACGCTGCCCGCATTGCTCTCCCAGGATTACGCGGGGCCGCTGCGCGTGGTTCTGGTCAACGACCACAGTTCGGACGGTACCGCCGCGGCGGCCCGCGGCGTCGCCCAAAAGATGTCCAACGACGCTCCGCCCCGAATCCGCCTGCAGGTTTTGGACGCTCCGCCGCTCGAAGCCGGTTGGGCGGGGAAACTTTGGGCGCTGAACCAGGGTGTCCGCCACGCTGAAGATCCCGCATCCCTTCCCGAATACTATCTTTTTACCGACGCGGATATCCTGCACCACGCGGGCAGCGTCCGCGAGCTGGTGGCGAAGGCGCAAGGAAGCTCCGCGGGCGGATCCATCGATCTTGTTTCCTTAATGGTAAAGCTTCGTTGCGAATCCTTCTGGGAAAAACTCCTTATCCCGGCCTACGTTTTCTTCTTTCAAAAACTCTATCCATTTTCCTGGTCCAATGATCCCGGGGCCAAAACTGCGGCCGCCGCGGGCGGATGTGTATTGATCCGAGCGGAAACGCTGGAAAAAATCGGCGGGCTGGCCGCGATCCGGAGCGCGATTATTGACGATTGCGCGTTGGCGCGGGCGGTGAAGCGGGGCGGGGGCGTTACCTGGCTTGGCCTGACGGATTCCGTGCGCAGCCTGCGCGGCTACGATTCGCTCCGTCCACTTTGGAACATGGTGGCGCGGACGGCCTTCACTCAGCTTCGCTACTCCTGGCTATTGCTCGCGGGCACTTTGGCGGGCTTGGGCTGGCTCTACCTCTGGGCGCCGGCCCAAATGATCGCCGGGATCGCGACGGGCAACGTCCAGCGGATTTTGGCGGGAGGTTTGATCTGGGCGGGAATGGCTTCAGTCTATCGGCCGATGACGCGCTTCTACGATTTAGGCTGGGCGCGGGCCTTTGCCTTGCCGCTCATCGCTTTACTCTACGCCGGCATGACGTTTACGTCCGCCTGGAGACACCTGCGGGGACAGACGGGGAATTGGAAGGGGCGGAACTATTTCGAGGCGGTGGCGCGGCGGTAGTTGTCGCAGAAGATCGCGGCCGAGGCCGCCACGTTCAGCGACTCGGCGCCGCCGTAAGCAGGAATCCCGACGGAATCGCGGCAGAGAGCCATTAACGCAGGACTAATGCCCTGCGATTCGCTTCCCAGCAGAACCACGCAGTCTTTCGGAAACGCAAAACCATGCACGGGCTTGCCTTTGCGGTGCGCCGCATAGACGGGAACAGACACTTCCTTTAAAAAGCCCGCCAGATCCGCGTAAGTCACCTCCACCCTCGAAAAACTTCCCATCGAAGCCTGCAGGACTTTCGGATTGTAAAAATCGACGGTATTTTGCGATGCGACAATGTGTTTCACGCCGAACCAGTCGGCGGTGCGGAGAATCGTGCCGAAATTCCCGGGGTCGGAAATCCGGTCCAGCGCCAGTATAAGACCGATCAGTTTGGGCGCCGGCGCGCTCGGCAGCATCTCCGCCACGGCCAGCGCGGCGTCGGCCGACTGCAGCTGGCTGATCGATTCCAGCTCGCGCGGAGCGCAGAGGAAAACATCGCACTTCTTGCGGTCAAAAAACTTGTGGTTTTCCGTCCAGAAATCTTCCGTGCAGGCCAGCGACAAAATCCGGTAGTTGGATTGCGCGAGTTCGAGTACGCCCTTCTTTCCTTCGACGGTAAAAAGGCGCTGCTCCTCACGGTTCTTCTTGAGGCCGAGGGAACGGATCAGCGCGGCTTTGCTTTTGGAGAGGGGCTGGGGCATAATAAGGCGATCAGGGCTGGACTAGGAACGGGTGAGGGTCTTTTCGATGCGGCTGTCGGGTACGAGCCAGATCAACGCTACAAGAACGTACAGTCCGCAGGCGAGCGCGGGGCTAAAGAAGGAAGCCCCGATGCCCGCCACGTAAATTACGATGGAAATCTTGCCTTTAAGGTCGCTGCCCAGGGCCACCGCCAGCGCCGAGTCCTTGCCGTGGAGCGCGAGCAGCGCCAGAACCAGGATCGTATAAGCGATCGCGGAAAGCAGGAGCACGACGCCGTAAAGCGCGACGGGCAGCGGCGCGAAATGATTCTCGCCCATCCAGGCTGTGGCGAAAGGAATCAGCGACAGCCAGAACAGCAGGTGCGAGTTGGCCCAAAGGATGCCGCCGTTGACGTGCTTGATCGCCTGCAGAAGATGGTGGTGGTTGTGCCAGTAAATACCGAGGAAAATGAAGCTGAGCACGTAGGAAAGAAAGACGGGCCAGAGTGGCGTGAGGCTCGCGAGGGTTGCCTCGTGGGGAACCTTCAGCTCCAGCACCATGATCGTGATGAGGATGGCGACGACTCCGTCGCTGAAAGCTTCCAGGCGCCCTTTGCTCATTGCGGATTCATCATACAAAATTTATAAAATAGCCCGTGAATCCCGACATGTTTATTCCTAAATCCATCGTCTGCCTGCGCGACTACGACCTGAAAAAATTCCGGTCCGACCTGTCGGCGGGGCTGGTCGTGGGCCTGGTCGCCCTGCCGTTGGCAATGGCTTTTGCCATCGCGTCGGGCGTCGGCCCGGAGCGCGGCCTCTATACCGCGATCGTCGCCGGCTTCCTGATCTCTCTGTTGGGCGGCAGCCGCGTTCAGATTGGCGGACCGACCGGCGCTTTCGTCGTGATTGTGGGCGGCATCGTTGCCCAGTTCGGCTACCAGGGCCTGGTCGCCGCCACGCTCATGGCCGGCGCCATGCTGATCCTGATGGGCCTGTTCCGAATGGGCAGCATGGTGAAGTTCATCCCCTATCCCGTTACGACCGGGTTCACGTCCGGCATCGCGGTCATCATCTTCAGCGGGCAGATGAAAGACTTTTTCGGTTTGCAGATGGATGCGGTTCCGTTGGAATTCGTTGCGAAATGGGAGGCGTATTTTCATGCGTTCCCCACGCTGAACCCCTGGTCGGCCGGCCTCGCGCTCTTCACGATCATCTGCATCACGTTCTGGCCCAAATCCTGGCATAAAGTTCCCGGACCCATTGCGGCTCTGGTGCTCGCCACCGCGGCCGCCTCATTTTTTAACCTCCCGGTCGAGACGATCCATAGCCGTTTCGGCGGCGTTCCTCAGGGCCTTCCGGCGCCGTCCCTACCTCATCTGTCGCTCTCCGAACTGCGCCAGCTCCTGCCGTCCGCCTTCACGATCGCGTTCCTCGCGGCCGTCGAGTCGCTCCTTTCGGCCGTGGTCGCAGACGGGATGATCGGCGGCAAGCACAAGTCTAACCTGGAACTGATCGCCCAAGGCGTCGCGAACCTGGCGTCGCCGCTCTTCGGCGGGATCCCCGCGACCGGCGCCCTCGCGCGCACCGCGACGAACGTCAAGAACGGCGGGCGCACGCCCGTGGCGGGAATGGTTCACGCGGCGGT
>CAZFYO010000030.1:0-10214 GCA_964523525.1 uncultured Elusimicrobia bacterium | reverse complement strand
GCGTGACCGTCACCCGCGTCGTCCGGGCGGAAGTCGAGTGGTCTCCGCTGTCCGATTTTCGCCTGCAATTCGGGGACGTCCTGATGGTGGTGGGCGAGGAGGACGATATCCGGAAGGTCGCGCACGAACTCGGCGACTCCCCCAAACAGCTCAACCATCCGCAACTGGTCCCTGTTTTCCTGGGCATCGGCCTGGGCGTGATGCTCGGCAGCATTCCCATCTACCTCCCCGGAATCCCGGTCCCGTTCAAACTGGGCCTGGCCGGCGGTCCGCTCCTGGTCGCGATATTCCTCTCGCGCCTCGGCAGTCTCGGGCCGCTCTCCTGGTACATGCCGACCCCGGCGAACTTCATGCTGCGCGAAGTGGGCATCTCTCTCTTTCTGGCCTGCGTGGGGCTCAAGGCGGGCAGCGGCTTCGCCGAAACGCTTTTGCGCGGCGACGGCCTCTTCTGGATGACCTGCGGCGCGGCCGTCACGTTCCTCCCGGAGCTGATCGCCGGCCTCATCGGCCGGCTCGCCATGAAGCTGAACTTCCTGACGATCTGCGGCGTTTTGGCCGGCTCCATGACCAGCCCTCCGTCCCTCGCCTTTGCCGGAACTTACACCCGATCCGATCAGCCTTCGGTCTCCTACGCAACAGTCTACCCGATGGTCATGCTGCTCCGCGTCCTCTCCGTCCAGCTCCTCCTTCTCATATTTTCCTGACGCGCTGAATTAGTACAATACTCTCCCATGCTGGAAAATATCGTTATAAAAGGCGCCCGAGCGCATAATCTCAAAAACGTTTCGCTGGAGATTCCGCGGAACAAGCTGGTGGTTGTCACCGGCCTGTCCGGCTCCGGCAAGTCGTCGCTCGCCTTCGATACGCTTTACGCCGAAGGCCAGAGGCGCTACGTGGAGTCGCTCTCCGCTTACGCGCGCCAATTTTTGGAAATGATGGACAAGCCCGACGTCGACCTGATCACGGGATTGTCTCCCGCCATTGCCATTGAACAGCGCAATCCTTCGCACAATCCGCGCTCCACGGTCGGCACGGTGACGGAAATCTACGATTATCTCCGCCTCCTTTTCGCCCGCATCGGTATCCCGCATTGCCCCAACTGCGGCAAGGTTATAAAGCCGCAATCGGCCACGCAAATTATCTCGCAGATCATGAAGTTCGACGCCGGCACGAAGATCCAGATTTTGGCCCCGCTGGTGCGCGGCCGCACCGGAACCTATCAGGAATTGTTTGATAAGCTCAAGCGTTCCGGCTTCGCCCGCGTGCGCGTGAACGGCAAAGTGTATCCGCTCGAAGACAAGATCAAGCTTGACCGTTATAAAAAGCAGACGATTGATCTCGTTGTTGACCGCATTTCGATCAGCTCCGAATCGCGCGAGCGCGTCGCCGACTCCGTCGAAACCGCGCTTAAGGAAGGCCAGGGCGTCGTGAACGTTCAGCTCATGAACGGCGATACCCCGAAAGACTCCAATAAGGAAAGCAGTAACGGAAATGGTCACCGTGACCTCGTGTTCAGCGAGCACTATGCTTGCAACGATTGCGGCATCTCGTTGCCCGAGATCGAGCCGCGCATGTTCTCGTTCAACTCGCCTTACGGTTCCTGCCCCGAGTGCGAAGGCATCGGCTCCAAGGTGGAGGTGGCGGAGGATCTCGTTGTGCCCGATCCTGAGAAGAGCATCGAGCAGGGCGCGATCGTCGCCTGGTCCAATCCCGTGACGACTCGCACCAACCGCTGGAAAAAAGGCTGGTCCGATTACTACGGCGACCTGCTTTATCAGGTATGTCGCCAGCACCGCATCTCCACGAAAGAGCCCTGGAAGAAACTGCCCAAAGAGTTGAGGAATATTCTGCTGTATGGGGGAGACGGCACCAAGGTCCGCGCTTCCTGGGCGAATCAGGACCAGGATTTTGAAGGCGTGATCGGCAACCTCGAGCGGCGCTACCGCGAGTCGGAGTCGGAGTTCGTGAAAGAAGAGATCATGAACACCTACATGCGGCGCCACACCTGCCCGTCCTGCGAAGGCGCGCGCCTGAAGCCCGAATCGCTCGCGGTGAAAGTTTCAAACAAAAGCATTCGCGAAATCACCTTGATGTCCGTGAAAACGGCCAAACATTTTTTTGATGAACTCGAACTCGAAGCCAGCGCCAAAACCATCGCCAAACAGATTTTGAAGGAAATTCAGTCGCGGCTCACCTTTCTGGAAAACGTCGGTCTCGATTATCTGACGCTCGACCGCGAAAGCCAGACGCTGGCCGGCGGCGAGGCGCAACGCATTCATTTGGCCACGCAGATTGGTTCGGGGTTGATGGGCGTGCTCTACGTTTTGGACGAACCTTCGATCGGTTTACACCAACGCGACAACAAGCGCCTGCTTGATACGCTCACGCATCTGCGCGACATCGGCAATACTCTGGTGGTCGTGGAGCATGACGAAGAAACCATGCGGATGGCCGACTGGATCGTGGACATCGGCCCCGGCGCGGGCGAACATGGCGGGCAGATTGTCGCGCAGGGCCCGCTCTCAAAAATTTTAGCGGAGAAAAAATCCCTCACCGGACAATATTTGAACGGCAACATGCGCATTCCCTTGATGGAACCGCGCAAGCCCGGCGTCCGCGCCATCGAAATTGTGGAAGCCGAACAGTTCAATCTGAAGAAAGCCAGCGTCAAGATTCCTTTGGGACTTTTCGTCTGTGTCACCGGCGTGTCCGGCAGCGGCAAGTCCACGCTGGTCCATGAAATTCTCTACAAATCCCTCGCGCAAAAGCTCCATCAGGCAAAAGATCTGCCCGGCAAAGTGAAAGCCGTGAAGGGTATCGAGCATTTGGATAAAGTGATTGTGGTCGATCAGTCGCCTATCGGACGCACGCCGCGCTCGAACCCGGCGACTTACACCGGCGCCTGGGCGCCCATCCGCGAAATTTTCTCCGAGATGCCGGAAGCGAAGCGCAAAGGTTACGAGCCGGGCCGGTTCTCGTTCAACGTCAAAGGCGGCCGCTGTGAAAACTGCCAGGGCGACGGTACTCTGAAAATCTCCATGCAATTTTTGCCGGATGTCTATGTGAAGTGCGAAGTTTGCGCCGGCAAGCGCTTTAACGAGGAAACGTTGCAGATCAAGTTCAAAGGCAAGAACATTGCGGAAGTGTTGGATCTTCCGGTGGAAGAAGCTCTGAAATTTTTCGAAAACATCCCGCAGGTCAACAAAGTTCTGCAAACGCTGAATGAAGTCGGGCTTAGCTACATCAAACTCGGCCAGCCCGCGACCACGCTCTCGGGCGGCGAAGCGCAGCGCGTGAAGCTCGCCACCGAATTGTCGCGCCGCGCCACCGGCCGCACGATCTATTTGCTGGATGAGCCCACGACCGGCCTTCACTTCGCCGACGTTCACAAATTGCTCAGCGTCCTGCACCGCCTCGTCGACACCGGCAACACGGTGCTGGTCATTGAACATAATCTGGAAGTCATTAAGACCGCCGATTGGATCATCGACATGGGCCCCGAAGGCGGCGACCGCGGGGGAAATCTGGTGGCAGCCGGCACACCCTACGACATCGCTAAAAACCCCGCATCCCACACCGGCCAGTACCTTAAACCCCTGCTCAATCCTTAAATCAGGTCGCGGCCAGGGTCATCCACAGTGTGATTTCACACCAATATACTTGACCATCGTGTAAATTTTTGTTTAGATGAACCAAAAGGAACAGTTCTCATTTGGGAGGCATCACATGAAAGAAAATAACGCAAAAAGTTTTTTGGTTTGGACGGCAATCGCGGTCCTCGCGACTTTCAGCTTAAATGCCTGCGCGAAGAAGCAGACCGTCAAGGCGACGCCTTCCGATGAAATGTCGGACCAGGCGAACCTGGACGATTCCATGAAAACCGATGAGCTGGACATCCACGGCAAAGACTTCATGGAGTCTCCCAACCTTGCGGCCATCTACTTCGAGTACGACTCATCCTCCCTTTCAGACGAGGCGCGGAAATCCCTGGAGCAGAACGCGGATTATCTTAAGAGCAATCCCGATCAGGAGATCCTGACCGAGGGCCATTGCGACGACCGCGGGACCATCGGCTACAACCTTGCGCTCGGCCAGAAGCGCTCCGCCGCCGTCCGCCAGTACTACATTTACCTGGGCGTCAAACCCAAACGCATTGGCTCGTTGTCTTACGGCAAGGAAAAGCCCGTCTGCAGCGAGGCCACCGAAGAGTGCTGGTCCAAAAACCGCCGCGTAGAGACCAAGGTCCGCACGATTCGCGTCTCGACCACGGGAACGGTCAACGACCAGTCTTCGCCTCAATAACCTGACAAAAAACCGCTTGCGCCCGCTCCCCCGCCTCGCGCGATTTTCGCTTTACGTACTGCCGCTCGCCTTCGCGGGCTGCGTGGCGACCACGACGGACATTGACCGCCTCCAGGATTCCCTGGACGGCATGCGCAAGAGCCAGGCGGACCTCGCCATCAAGATGGACCAGCTCGACCATTCCCTCGCCTCTCTCACGGAAAAGCTGGACGACAGCCAGAAAGGCGTTTCCAAGCTTACCCAAAAGCTCGATGATTCCCAGACGCGCCTCGGCGGCCGGATGGAGTCCATCTCTCAATTATTGGCGGCCGCGACCACACAGGCCAGCGTTCCCGTCCCTGGAGAAATGTACCGCACCGCATACGGCGATTACATTTCCGGTAAACTGGATCTTGCCATCGCCGGTTTCAAGACTTTCCTGGACCGGTTTCCCGACAGTGACCTCGCCGACGACGCGCAGTTTTATATCGCCGACAGCTACCTGAGCAAGAAGGACTATCATCAGGCCCGCGTCGAGTTCGACAAAGTCCTCGGCGTCAGCCAGTCGTACCGCCCGCAGGCTCTGCTGAAGCGCGCGTACGCCCTGGAAGGCTCGCGCCAGATCGAAGACCAGAAGCTCACGCTCAAGACGCTCATCAAGGAGTTTCCCAAATCCTCGGAAGCCGAAAGCGCCGAGCAGGTTTTGAACGATATTTCCCGCAGGGAAAAAGAGGCCGAGGCCAAAAAGGCGCCGAAACCTTCTTCCGCGCCTTCCAAAAAATCCAAGACCACCGAAGATTGATCTGATGCAGCGCTCCCGTTTTTTCGCGTCGGCCGGTTTGATTATTGCGGGGCTGGTCGCCGTCCGGCCGTTCGCGTCGCAGGCGGCGGACATTTACCTGCAGATCCAGCGCGGCGAAAAAGTGATGATCGCCCTTCCCGATTTTACCGCCAAGGAAGCGGCGGACCGCGACCCTTCCAAAGACCTGCGCAACGTGACCCGCGATGACCTGCTTTACAGCCGTCTGTTCAACCTCACCGAAGAGGGCCCGCAGGTCTCCGGCGGAAAAATAGATTTCGCGGGCTGGAGCCAGAAGGGCGCGGACCTCCTCGTGACGGGAGCGGTCAGCTTGAAAGAGCAGAAAGACGGTCCCATCGCCCAGCTGGTCGGCGCGGTCTACGAGCTCCCGAGCGGCAATCCCGTTTTCCAAAAGAGCTATCAGATCGCTGCGCGCAGTTCCCGAAAACTCGCCCACGAGTTTGTCGCCGACATCCTTCTTCGCTTTACCGGCAATCGCGGACTCTCGCAAAGCAAAGTCGTTTTTTCCAATAATTCCACGGGAAACAAAGAACTTTACGTGATCGACTACGACGGCGAAAACCTCCGCCGCCTCACTTCAACCAAAAAAATCAACATCCTTCCGCGCTGGTCGCCGGACGGCAAGGAAATTCTTTTTACGACTTATCGCCGGAACAATCCCGACCTCTACGCTTATTCGATGGAGACCGGCCAGACCAAGCCGGTTTCGACGCGCATCGGCCTGAACACATCGGCGTCCTTTTCGCCGGACGGCAAGGAAATTCTCGCGACTCTTTCCTTTGAAGGCGGCCCGAAGCTTTATCTGCTCGACCGCCAGGGCAAAATGATCCGCAAGCTCACCAAGGGGAATTTCGCCGACACGTCCGCCTCGTTCTCTCCCGACGGCCGCAAAATTGTTTTCGTGTCGGATCGGCCTGGCTGGCCCCAAATTTATGTCATGGACGCTGACGGGTCCAATACGACCCGTATTTCCGAAACCGGCTACTGCGACTCTCCCGTCTGGTCTCCGCTGGGCGACAAGATCGCCTACTCGCGCGGCACCAAAACGGGTGAGCACGACATTGTGGTCCACGATTTAAGCAGCGGCCAGGCCGCCCGGCTCACGGACGGTTCGGGCAAAAATGAAAACCCCTCGTTCTCGCCCGACGGCCGCTTCATCGTTTTCACGTCAAACCGCAACAAGAAGCGCGAGCTTTACTCTGTTTCAATCGACGGTTCGGTTCAGAAAAAACTGGCCGATATTCCCGGCGACAGTTTCACTCCTTCCTGGAGCAACTGATTCGATGACCTTTTCCTATAAAGAGATGTTCCTTCTGGGTTGGCCCATTCTGAGCGTTCTGCTTTTGTGCTCCATGGTGACGTTGGCGGTGATCCTGGAGCGCTTCACCTATTTCCGGAAACGCAAGGTGGACGTGCGCCGGTTTTTCGCCGAGATAGAGTCCGTGGCGGCGTCCAAAGATCCGGCCCGGAACATATCGGCCGCGTTCGGCGAACCGCTGAACACGCTGGCCCGCACCGCTTTTGCCGCCCATTCCGCGCCCAAGGAAACGATGGAAAACGCTCTGGACCGCGCCATCCGCATGCAGGTCGCGGAGCTCGAGCAGTTCGTTCCGCTCCTGGGTACCGTCGCGGGCGCCACTCCCTTCATCGGCCTGCTCGGAACGGTTATCGGCATCATCCGGGCGTTCAAGTCCATTGCCGTTTCAGGCGGCGGCGGGCCCCAGACCGTGGCGGGCGGAATCTCCGAAGCGCTCGTCGCGACCGCTTTAGGCCTCATCGTCGCCATTCCGGCGCTTGTGGCCTACAACTATTTCTCAACCCGGATCCGCCGCCTGACCGAAGAAATGGAAATCTGCGCCGACGGCCTGGTCGAGCTTCTCGCCCGACGCCGGGGCTGACCCGTACAGGGCCGAAGCGCTCAAAGGATAGCGAGAATGAAAACCGGAATGGGCCCGCGCGACAAGTTCGCTCTGATGGCGGACATCAACATGATCCCGCTCATCGACGTTTCCCTTGTGCTCCTCATCATCTTCATGGTGCTCACCCCCATCCTCGTTTCCTCCCAGATCAAGATCAACGTCCCTAAAGCCGTCACGGGCATCGCGCCCGACGCCGAACCCATCCGGATCCAGATCACCGCCAGGCAAAGTTATTACGTGGACGGCCAGATGGTCGCGCTGGACGACCTCGCCAACACTCTGCGCCGGAAAATCGGCGGCAACCAAAGTCCCGTCGTGCTGATCGAAGCAGATTCCACTGTCCCGTTCGATTTTGTCGTCAAAGCCATGGACCGCGCGCGCGAAGTAGGCGCGCAAAAGCTCGGTGTCGCGGTCAATCCCCAGAAATAGCCCTCCGTCCGGCGGAGCCATGCTGCGCTACTTCACTTATTCCTCAGCGCTTCACATCGGCGCGCTCTCATTCCTGATTTTCGGCAACCTTTTTCAATCTGCGCCCAAAGACTATTACATGGTGGACTTCATGGCGGGCGGCGCGGGCGGAGGGGGCGGCCGTCAAAATACCGTGGAGACGGTCGAAGCCAAGGCGAAGGAAACCGTTCAGGCCAAACAGCTCGATCCCGTTAAAGTCAAAGCCGTCAATCCCGCGGAAGATTTGCTGCTGAAATCAAAAGATAAGAAAAAGTCCAGGGAGAAGGAAGTCATCACAAAGACCATGCCGATCCCGGCCGCAATTCCCATTCCCAAACCTTTGGAATCCGCGAAGCCGTCCGGCGGCGTTCCCAGCCCTATACCCAGCGCGGGTTCCGGCACGGGAGAGGGTTCCGCCGCTGGTTCCGGCAGCGGAACGGGTATCGGTATCGGGGTGGGGGACGGCTTCGGTTCCGGCACGGGGTCCGGCGGGGCGGGCAATTTCCCTTACGCTTGGTATGTTAACAGCGTAAAAAAGAAGCTCGACTCCAATTGGAATGTCACGACCGGTTTTGACCGCCGCGTCTTTACCCAAATGGCTTTCACGATCCAGCGCAGCGGCTCCATCAGCGACGTCGAGGTGGAAGAAAGCTCCAACATCCCCGCTTTCGATCTGGCCGCCCGCCGCGCCGTGGAGTACAGCAATCCGCTTCCCCCGCTTCCTTCCGGCTATTCCGAGCCTCATCTTCGTATCCATGTCCGTTTCACCGTCAAAAACTAGCATTTCAAATAATTCGCTCCCAATCAGGCCGGCCGTAAGCGATTTGATATAATACTCGTGAAAGCAAAAGTGCGGGCTGGCTCAAAGTTGAGCCGCGACAATTGAAGAACGTTGGCGTTCCGGAGTCCATCTAATGGGGACTGCAGAGCGCCTTTTCTTTTATTAAGGGAGAAAATTTATGAAAGAGATCGTGGCGATCATCCGGCCGAACCAATGGCCAAAAACAAAGGCCAAATTGCTGGAAGGGGGATTTTCGTTTTTCACGGTACACCGCGTTTATGGTCGCGGCCGGCAAAAGGGACTTCAGTACGTGTCTAAATCCGGGAAAATCATGGAAGGAATCCGGTTCCTGCCGAAGCGCATGGTCACGCTTTTTGTCGGTGACAAAGACGTGCAGGTCGTCACCAAGCTGATCAGTGAATCCAACTTCACCGGCGAGATCGGCGATGGAAAGATTTTTGTTTGTCCGCTGGAGTCTGTGGAAAGGGTCCGTACCGGTGAAAGGGATTCGGAGGCGCTGGCATAAAGGGAGGATGCAAATATGAAAATGATTAGAGCCATCATAAGGCCGGAAAAAGAAGAAGAAGTATTGAAGGCGCTGGAGACCGCGGGTTTTCCCTCAGCCACGAAGATGGATGTGCTGGGCCGGGGCAAGCAGAAGGGCATTCAGGTGGGGACAGCGGTGTACAACGAGTTGGCTAAAACCATGATCCTGGTTGTGGTGGAGGATGCGATGCTGGAAAAGGCGAGCGCGACCATAGCCAAGGCCGCCAAGACCGGCAATTTCGGCGATGGAAAGATTTTCGTTTCCCACGTCGAGGCCGCGCAAACGATCCGGACAGGCAAATCGGAGATCTGACATCGTGCGAGCAATTTGATACAATATGTCCGAGATGAATACAACCGAAAATCAGACTCAGAATAATAACCCCGAAGAGCTCCGCCAAAAGGTGGAAACCGCTTTGGATCAGATCCGCCCTGCTATCGAAATGGACGGGGGAATTGTGGAGCTGGCCCAGATCGTGGATGGCGTCGCTTATGTGAACATGAAGGGCGCTTGCGGGTCGTGCCCTTCCAGCACCATGACGCTCAAAGCCGGCATCGAACGCATCGTAATGGAGCAGGTTCCCGAAATAAAAGCGGTCGAAGCAATTTAAATCTTCGCAGCGAACCGCCGTTTTCCGTCGGAAAATAAATAAATAAAAAAAGATTGACAAACCGTATCCGTTTTGGTCTAATATGGTCCACCTGCATCACAGCAGGATCAGTTCTTTGAAATCGCGCTAAGACAATTATCTGTTCCGGAGCATCCATGCCGATAGCAAATCAGAAACACGTTTTGCTATATGGTGTTTTTTTCGCTTCAAAAACAGATAGAGTTTATTAGCGCCCCGAATGTTTGTGATAAACATCGGTCATCATTATTTGATGTGATGATGACCGCAAACCTTTGAGCATCAAAAATGTCAGCAAGTACAAATAAGTAAGTAGAGCCAACAAAGCAAAACCTCACTTATTGATAGCTCCCCGGCTCGTCAAGATACCATTCGCAAGAGTGGCTTCTCGGATCGGGGAATAAAGTTTAATATGGAGGGTTTGATCCTGGCTCAGAGTGAACGCTGGCGGCGTGCCTAACACATGCAAGTCGAACGAGATGTTTTAGCTGTAGCAATACAGTTGAAACACTAGTGGCAGACGGGTGAGTAATACATAGGTGATCTTCCTTTGAGAGGGAAATAACCCCGAGAAATCGGGGCTAATGTCCCATAAGACCACAGTTCTTCCTACGAAGAACAGGGGCCAAAGTTCCGCAAGGGACACTTGAAGATGAGCCTGTGGCCTATCAGCTAGTTGGCGGGGTAAAAGCCCACCAAGGCTAAGACGGGTATCCGACCTGAAAGGGTGATCGGACACACTGGAACTGAGACACGGTCCAGACTCCTACGGGAGGCAGCAGTGGGGAATT
>CAZFYO010000029.1:0-10671 GCA_964523525.1 uncultured Elusimicrobia bacterium | reverse complement strand
CCGCACCGTCCAGCAGAGAGTCGTCTTCACCCTGACCGTCGAGGCGTCGAACTAAGCGCGGCCCGGACCCGACAGGAGAAGAAAATGTAGGCACCCAATGCGAAACTTTCACGTCCCGAACTTTGTTCTGGGTCTGAAAAAACCGCGCGCCCTTGCGGCGCAAGCGGGCGTTCGCTTTTGGGCCGTATCGCATCACCGTCAAACATGAAGCGTTAAATAAAAACTCAAGGAGGACTCAAATGAACACGAAGATAAAGCAGTGGCACAAAATCGTTGCGGCGTTCGGCATGCTGGCTGTCGGCCTGACGGGGCTCGCAAGCGAGGCGAAGGCGACCGCGATCTCGAGCAACAACGCGACCGCGCTCACCATCCTCATCACCCCCAACGCGGACCGCGGAGTGGAAATCTCGTCCGCCAACTCCACGCTGGACCTCGGAGCCGTCGACATGAACGCGAGCACGAAAACCGTGAATCCCGCGACCGTGACGATCATGGGCAACCTGTCCACGTCCGAACTCACGATGCAGTCGACCATCACGGCGGCAGGCTTCGAGAGCTGGAACTTCGACGACGCTCCCGTCTCGGCGGATCCCGACACGATGGCCGTCTGGTCCCTGTTCTCGGGTATCGACGTCGCGAGCGCCCCGGCGGACAACGAGTTCGTGATCTACAACGCCACCGTCACACAGAGCATGGTCGCAACTCCGGCGCAGATCGGCGACGCAGCCTCACGGTTCGAAGGCGGCTGGACGGGTTCCGACATGGACAACATGGTCCCTCAGACCCGCCGTCACCTCTGGACCCGGATGAGAATGCCCAGCACGACGTCCCGCACGGTCCAGCAGAGAGTCGTGTTCACCCTGACCGTCGAGGCAGCGAACTAGGCGCCCATGGCGAGCGGAGAAAGCATCATGCGGTAAAGCCCTCGCCAAAATCGGAAGGAAGACATGAGGATATAATATGCGTGAATCGGTTGTGCGAGCGCTCCTGAAGCGCGCCACGATCTGGCTCTCATCCATGAGGGCGGTTGGGCTTTTGCCTCTCCGCGCCGTCGGGATGCGCCTGATTGCCCTGGCGCTGTTCGGCGCGATACTCGCCTGGAATGATCCGCCGCCCACGGAGGCCGCAACAAACACGGCCTTCTCGGTCACGATCACGCCCAAAGACCAGTTCCCGCCCGGCGCGATCACGGACCTGGACGCGGCGCCCTCTTCCACTGAGGAAGGCAGCGCTTTGCTCCTCTGGACCGCGCCCCACGAAAACAATCAGCAGCTGCCGGCCGCTTCACCCGTACAAAACTATCAGGTTCGCTACGCGACGTTCAGCGTCCCGGATCTGGGAGGAAACACCACGACCTGGTTCAACAATGCCGCGGACCTGACGGGAGAACCGTCGCCGCCGCTCGCAGCCGGAGAACAGGAGACGATGATGGTCACGGGCCTCGAACCCGGAGCCACGATCTACTTCGGCGCGAAAAGCAGCGATAATGCGGGCATCTCCCTGATCGACTCCAACGCGCAGAACGGACCCCAGGCGCAAGCCCTGGTCCTCGACCTGCCGCCGCCGGTCGTCACCGGCCTCAACATCATCGAAAGCACGGATTCCCTGACGCTTCAATGGAGCGCCAGCACCGCCACGGACGCCGCCAACTACCGCATCTATTGGGACACCAGCGCGCCCGCGGACTCCTTCGCGTCAACAGTCACTCTGCCTCTGGGCGCAAGCTACTACACCTTCAGCAACTTGACCATCCAAAACACCTATTTCTTCTATATCACCGCCCTCGACCGAGGACTGCCGTCGTATCTCGGCAACGCCCTCGAAGGATCGCCGTCGGCCGTCGCAAGCGGCATCCCCGGCAACACGCCGCCCCTGGCCGCCAGCGGGTTGACCGCGATCTCGGTCTCCACCGGAACCATCGTCTGGGAATGGACGGACAATTCGAACAACGAAAACGGATTTAGAATTTACAGTACGACCGGAGGCCTCGTGGGAATCGTCGGATTCGGTTCGGGCACCGGCGGGACGGTCCAATTTACTGAAACCAATCTGACGCCCAACGGAAATTACGGGCGAGTTATCCGCGCGTTTAACGGCGTGGGAGAATCGCCTGATTCGAACGCGGTATCCCGTTACTCCCTGGCGCGGCCTCCGACCGGCACCGCGCTTTCGAACGTTTGGTTTACCAGCATGACCGTCAACTGGTCGGCCGACGGCAACGCCGCGGGCACGGTTTTCCACCTCGAATATGCCACGGATTCGGGCTTCGCAGGATCCAGCACGGCCACGCTCACCGCGACCAGCCTGAACCTCTCGAGCCTCTTCTCGAACGCGACGTACTACTTCCGCGTCCGGGCCCGGAACGGCGAGAACGTCTTCTCGGCGTTTGACGCGACGGCCTCGACCCGGACGCCGTCGGTCGGCATCCGCAGCCTGACGGCCTCGGGCGGCGACCAGAACGTCGCGCTCGACTGGCTCGACAACACGGACTTCAACCACGCGGGATACTATATCTACCGCACCGACGACCTGGGCCAGCCCTTCGTCCGATTGAACGCGACGCCGCACACGACCAGCTACTACCTCGACCAACCGCTGGTTAACGGCACTACGTACTTCTATCGTCTTACCTCGGTTGATTCCATCGGCCAGGAAGGCGTCACCTCCAGCACGGTCTCGGCGCGCGCGGCCAAACCTCCTACGGCGCGGCCGCAGGAACCGACCGGCGTTTTGGGATCGCTCGATTCCTCCGGACAGTTCACGGTCCGCTGGACGCCGGTCACGATGGATGTCAACCGCTCGACCCGCGTTGAACTGGCCGGCTACCGTATCTATAAGTCGAGCGCGGTGGAAGGGCCCTATGCTCTGCGCGACTTCGTTGCATCCGGATCCAACCTCTGGTTATCGCCCGATCTCGTGCCGCCCATCGTCTGGTACCTGGTCCGCGCGGTGGACACGTCCGACAACGAGAGCGACAATTCGATGCGCATCGAAACCATCGCCCAGCAGAGCCTGGTCGCCGCGGCACAGGATGAAACCCTCCACATCGCGTTCCCTCAGGTGGAGGCCGTCGCCTTCAGCTCGACCACCAATAACCGCAACGAAGACGTTCGCGTGGTCATCACCCGCAACCCCGCGGAAGAAAACGGCACGACGCTCACTTCCTATCAGGTGAAGGCCGTGGGCTCCGTTACTGGCAAGGACATGAGCGACATCCAGTTCAAGAAACCCGTGATCAATCTGCAGTTCCGCTACCAGACCGGTGGCAACGGAGCGCCCTATCTGCCGAAGGCCGCGAAACTTCCGAGCCTGGCCGCCTTCACCCACGCCTATGGCGCCAAAGACGTCGGAATCTTCTTCAGCGGCGGCATCGAATTCGTGAAATACGGCGGCGTCGTGGATGAAAACCGGGGCACGGTCTCCGTCAAAACCGCCAAACCCTTCGGCACGTACCAGGTGCGCCAGGTGCTCCGCGCAACCGAATTCACGCTCTCGGGCCTGACGCCGCGCAAGATCTTCACGCCCAACGGCGACGGCGTGAACGACGATATCACGCTTCTTCTGGAAAACCCCAAGGACAGCATGGTTTCCCAGGCCAAGATTTTTGATGTAACCGGCGCGGAAGTCGCGGACTTCCAGATCGGCGTGGTGGCCGGACAGCTGGGCGTAACCTCGCTCAAATGGGACGGCCGGACCCGCACCGGCGAGATCGCGCGCAGCGGCGTGTATATCTATCAGGTGCAGGCGGAAGGCAAAGTGATCAACGGCACGATCGTGGTGGCGAGATAATGAATAAAAAACTCATCGCATTTTTGATGATAACCGGCCTGATGGTTTCCGGGGCCCGGATCCATGCGGCCTTTGAGCAGATCGGCGCGGGCGCCCGCGGTGTTGGTATGGGTAACGCGTTCAGCGCGCTGGCTGACGATGCCGGAGCGATCCACTACAACGTCGCGGGCCTGGCCCAGATCCGGCGCAGCGAAGTCACCGCCGGTTACGGCAAACTCTACGCAGGGCTCAAGGACGACTCTTCGCTCGGCCAGGGTTTCGCCGCCGCGGCCCAGCCCCTGTCCCAGGGCCGTTACGGCACCCTCGGAGCCGGCTGGCTCTCTTTGAGTCTGGCCGGAGCCTACCGCGAAGACACGATCATGCTCTCTTACGGCAAAGAAACCTTCCTGAACGGACTCATGCTCGGCGGTTCCGCCAAGATCCTGAAGCGTTCCTTCGGTTCCGACCCCTATACCCAGGCCGACCCGCTCTTCCAGCGCTACGGACAGAACACGAGCAACTACTCTTTCGACTTCGGCGCCCTCTACCGCCCGGGCCCTTCCTACTCCTTCGCCTTCGCGGTCAAAGACCTGAACCAGCCCGACGTGGCGCTCGCGGGAGGGGAAAAGCTCCCGCTTGAAATACGCACGGGATTTGGATATCATCAGAGACAATTCTCATTCGACGCGGATTTGTCGAAGAAAGATAAAGACGTCAACGTATCGATGGGCCTGGAAAAGACGCTGGCTTCCGTCATCGCTTTGAGGGCCGGAGTGACGGTCGGATCGCGCAACAAACGCGAGATCGGCACGGGGATGGGCTACAAGAACCAGCACTTCAGCCTCGATTATGCCTTCGTGTTCCCGCTGTCGGGCGTAGAATCCACGGCCGGTTCGCACCGGTTCAGTTTGACGGTGAAGTTCGGCAAGCCGTCCGAGAAAGCCGGATGGGAGTTCGCTCCGGAAGACGCGGCCGCGGCGGGCGAAGTCAACGAGCTGCTGGAACAGAAATCCTCGCAGATCAACGCTTTGGAAAAAGAGCTCGAAGAGTTGAAAGAGCTCAACCAGTCGGGCAAGGTGGAGTCGAACTGGACGCGCCAGAGGATCGAACAGCTGGAAAAGAAGGTCCGCGGCCAGGAGAACAAGGACGTCGAAGCCATGAAGGGCCGCATGGTGGAATCCAAGCTGGAAGCGCAGAAGATGAAACGCCAGATCGAGCTTCTGGAGGAACGGCTGCAGAAACTGTCCGCGGAGCAAAGAAAGAAAGCTCCGAAAGCCGAACCGGCCAGGCCCGCAACGCCGGCGGCGGCTCCGGGCGCCACGGCGGTTGACAGCCAAACGGGCCCGGATCAAACCCGGCCCTCGACACCCAGGGTTTACACGGTTCAGGACGGCGACACCCTGCAGAGCATCAGCTACAAACTCTTTAACAGCGAAACCCGCTGGGTCGAAATTTACGAACTCAACGCCGACCGCATCGAACGCGGCGGCACCGTCAGATCAGGCCAAACTCTCATTCTGCCAACTAGGTAATAGAAATGGCGATCACTTCAAGGCAAGCATCCGGCATCAACATCCAAAAGGGGATAAAACGCTCCCTTTGCCCCGCGCCCTGCCTCATAGCTGTTTTGTTCGCGATCGCGGTCCTCGCTGCGACATTTACACTTCCCAATAAATCTTTTGCCGCTTTTGAGCAAGTGGGATCCAGCGCCCGCGGTGTTGGTATGGGTAACGCGTTCAGCGCGCTGGCTGACGATGCCGGAGCGATCCACTACAACGTCGCGGGCCTGGCCCAGATCCGGCGCAGCGAAGTCACCGCCGGTTACGGCAAACTCTACGCAGGGCTCAAGGACGACTCTTCGCTCGGCCAGGGTTTCGCCGCCGCGGCCCAGCCCCTGTCCCAGGGCCGTTACGGCACCCTCGGAGCCGGCTGGCTCTCTTTGAGTCTGGCCGGAGCCTACCGCGAAGACACGATCATGCTCTCTTACGGCAAAGAAACCTTCCTGAACGGACTCATGCTCGGCGGTTCCGCCAAGATCCTGAAGCGTTCCTTCGGTTCCGACCCCTATACCCAGGCCGACCCGCTCTTCCAGCGCTACGGACAGAACACGAGCAACTACTCTTTCGACTTCGGCGCCCTCTACCGCCCGGGCCCTTCCTACTCCTTCGCCTTCGCGGTCAAAGACCTGAACCAGCCCGACGTGGCGCTCGCGGGAGGGGAAAAGCTCCCGCTTGAAATACGCACGGGATTTGGATATCATCAGAGACAATTCTCATTCGACGCGGATTTGTCGAAGAAAGATAAAGACGTCAACGTATCGATGGGCCTGGAAAAGACGCTGGCTTCCGTCATCGCTTTGAGGGCCGGAGTGACGGTCGGATCGCGCAACAAACGCGAGATCGGCACGGGGATGGGCTACAAGAACCAGCACTTCAGCCTCGATTATGCCTTCGTGTTCCCGCTGTCGGGCGTAGAATCCACGGCCGGTTCGCACCGGTTCAGTTTGACGGTGAAGTTCGGCAAGCCGTCCGAGAAAGCCGGATGGGAGTTCGCTCCGGAAGACGCGGCCGCGGCGGGCGAAGTCAACGAGCTGCTGGAACAGAAATCCTCGCAGATCAACGCTTTGGAAAAAGAGCTCGAAGAGTTGAAAGAGCTCAACCAGTCGGGCAAGGTGGAGTCGAACTGGACGCGCCAGAGGATCGAACAGCTGGAAAAGAAGGTCCGCGGCCAGGAGAACAAGGACGTCGAAGCCATGAAGGGCCGCATGGTGGAATCCAAGCTGGAAGCGCAGAAGATGAAACGCCAGATCGAGCTTCTGGAGGAACGGCTGCAGAAACTGTCCGCGGAGCAAAGAAAGAAAGCTCCGAAAGCCGAACCGGCCAGGCCCGCAACGCCGGCGGCGGCTCCGGGCGCCACGGCGGTTGACAGCCAAACGGGCCCGGATCAAACCCGGCCCTCGACACCCAGGGTTTACACGGTTCAGGACGGCGACACCCTGCAGAGCATCAGCTACAAACTCTTTAACAGCGAAACCCGCTGGGTCGAAATTTACGAACTCAACGCCGACCGCATCGAACGCGGCGGCACCGTCAGATCAGGCCAAACTCTCATTCTGCCCGCAAAATAACGATGAAACGAATCACGATGAAGGAATATTTTTCCGAGAACCGTCTGAAACTGGCGGCGGCTGCCTGCGCCCTGCTGCTGACAGGTCCCGCGCTGACGACCAACATTGCCCTCCGGGAAACCGTTCCATCTAAAATTTTCACGCCGAATGGCGACGGCGTGCATGACGTTTTCACGCTCATCGTCAACAATCCCGCGGGGAGCATCCTTTCCCAGAAAAAAATTTACGACCTGCAGGGTTTTGAAGTCGCGGATCTGGAGGTGGTCGGAGACGAAACCGCGGCCACCGCGATCTTCAAATGGAACGGGAAAGACAAGGACGGGAACATCGTTCCAAGCGGCGTCTACATTTACCAGCTCCAATCCGAGGGCCAGTCCATCAACGGCACGGTGGTCGTCGTCCGATAATGGAAGAAAAGGATTTGGAAAAGCTCGTTTTCGGCATCTCGCACCAGGTCCGCAACCCCTGCGCGATCATTCTGGCGAACACGAACCTGCTGGTCAAACAGTGCGAAAAAAATTCGGTCGCGCTCCGTTCGCTCGAAGCGATCATCACGGGAGTGAGATATATTGAAACCCGGCTGGACGAATTCATCGAATTTTCAAAACCGCTCAACCCCAGACTGGAAGATCTGTCGTTGTACGGCCTTTGCTCGGAGGCGGTGGCCATACTTAAGGAACGTTGCGAGCTTCAAAAGACCCGCATTGTCATGTCCGTGACGAAAGACGCGCCCATGATCCGCGGCGACCACCAGCACCTCCTGCTCGCGCTTTTGAATGTTCTGATGAACGCCATCGAATCCATCAAAATGGGGGGAACCATTACGATCAGCACGGCGACCAGCGATCGCGGCGTCAAGCTCGTGATCCAGGATTCGGGATGCGGCATCCACCCGCGCGACCTCTCCGAAATATTCTCCCCGTTTTATTCGACCAAAGAAGGAGGCATCGGCATCGGACTGCCCATCGCCAAAAAAATGCTGGACGCCTCCAGCGCGAGGATCGACATTTCCAGCGAATTTGGGAAAGGGACGGCTGTTTCCATCCGCTTCTCCCTGGCGGCATAATTTTATGGCAAGAATCATGGTGGTGGACGACGAAGCGGATATGATCTGGGCGATCACGAACGTTCTGCTCACGCAGAACCATTCCGTGATCTCGGTGTCCAGCGGCGAAGAGGCGGTGCAGAAGGCCCAAAGCGAACCGCTCGACCTCGTGCTGCTTGATTATCGCCTGCCCGGGATGGACGGCGTTCAAATCCTTGAAAAAATCAAGCGCCTCAAGCCGGAGCTTCCGGTCATCATGGTCACGGGTTACGGCGGCATTGAAGAGGCGGTTCAGGCCATCAAGCTGGGGGCGGCCCATTACCTGGCCAAACCCTTTGACAATGATCACCTCATCGAAGTCACCAATAAAGCGCTTCAGCTGAATCTCCTGAAAAAGGAAGGCGTGTTCGGCAAGCGCATGGTTGAAAAACTCGACCCAAAGAGCGCGGAAACCAAAACCGCGGTTCCCGTTTCCGGAACCCAGCCGGCCGTCGCGGCCCGTTCCGGCAGTCTCCGTTCCAAATGGATCGTTGCCGCGTCACTGGCGGCGCTGCTCTCCGGAGGCGCCGGCCTGGTCTTCCGCTGGCATCAGGCAAAGTCCGAATCCCGGGATTTCGCTATCTCGCATGCGCATGTTTCGGGCCTGTCTATGAACGACGAAAACCTCTGGGTCTGCGACTGGTTCACCCAGTCGGTTTACAAGTACGGGCGGAGAGAAGGCGAGTTCGCCCTGCTGAAAAGCTACACTGTGCCGGGATTCCACTTTACCGGGATCGCTCTGGCAGGGGAATACATTTACACGTGCGATTCATGGAAACGCATGATCTACAAACATACCCTGAACGAATCGCTAACGGTCGAAGCATCCTATAAAAGCCCGGGCGACAATCCTTCGGGCCTTTACTATGACGGTCAATCGCTTTGGTCCTGCGACGGGAACACCAAGAAGATATACCAGCACGCCCTGGATGATCAGTTGACGGTCGTGGCGGAGTACGACAGCCAGTCCCGGTTTCCCGTGGGACTGGTGCGCCAGGGAGATATATTATGGTACGCGGGGGTGGGGGGAATTTTGTACGGACATCGGCTGGGGGACGGATTCCGCCTGGAATCGAGCCTGACATTGCCCGCGGCAAAGGACCTGCCGCAGATATCGGCTTTCACGATGCACGGGGGAAAAGTTCTTGTCGCTTACGAGGGAGCCGGAAGCCTGACGGAGCGCAACTTCGCGAACCTGCCGCGCTCCGTCAACCCCTGATCATTCCAGGTATTCCCGGAGCCGCTTGCTGCGGGACGGATGCCGCAGTTTTCGGATGGCTTTCGCTTCAATCTGGCGCACGCGCTCGCGCGTAACGTTGAAAATCTCTCCCACCTCTTCCAGAGTTCTCGGATAACCCGAAGAAATTCCAAACCGAAGCCGGATAATTTCAGCCTCCCGGTCGGAGAGCGTCGAAAGCACCGCTTCGATCTCGTTCCGCTTTAAGTATTCCACGGCGGAGCGCGCGGGCGTCGGTCCCTGTTTGTCTTCGATAAAATCTTCCAGGTAAGAATCCTCGTCCTCGCCGATGGGCGTCGTGAGCGAGATGGGATCCTGCATGATCTTCAGGATCGTGCGGACCTTGTCGCCGGAAAGGCGGAGCGCCTTGCTGTATTCCGGCACAGTCGGTTCGCGGCCGAAATCCTGGCGGCATTTCCGCGCGATCTTCGCCATCTTAGCGATCATTTCCTTCATGTGCACCGGGATTCGGATCGTGCGGGACTGGTCGGCGATGGCGCGGTTGATGGCCTGGCGGATCCACCACGTCGCGTACGTCGAAAACTTGAAGCCGCGCTTCCACTCAAACTTTTCCACGGCCTTGATGAGTCCCAGTCCGCCTTCCTGAATCAAGTCGGCCAGCTCCAGCGAGGAACCGCCCACGTGCTTCTTGGCGATGGACACCACGAGCCGCAGGTTTGCCTTGATGAGTTCCTTCTTGTTGACGAGGATGGTCTCCTCAAGCTTCCGGATCTCATTAAATTTTTTGATGATGTGGTCGCGGGTCACGGGCAGAGCTTCCAGCATCTTCGTATGCTTGTGCATGATGTTCCGCAGGTTTTCCACGGTGGAGTCGAGCCCGGTCAGAGTGTAGCCGGTCGCTTTCTTAAACACGGCCTGCGAGATCTTGCCGCTTTTGGTCTGATCGTAGAGCTTGATCAGGTCCTGGTGGTTCATCTTGACCCGCTTTTCGTAGCGCAGGATTTCGTCTTCGGTCTCGAGCACCCTCTGGGCCAGCGTTTTGATCTTGTTCGTGAGGCGCTTGATCTTCTCGTTGTTCAGATTCAGCGCCACGATCCGCTTGATGATAGTTTCCTTCACTTTGTCCGCGTTCTTCTGCGCGACAGCCCGCTCCTTCTCGCGCAGATTCTTGTTCAGCGCGCGCAGCTGGGCTTTCATCAGCTTTTTCTCGGCCTTGTTCAGGAAACCGACGACTTCCTTCATCTTCTTCTTCATCCGGTAGAGCTCCTGCGCGGTCTTGCGGCCGCGGGGCATGAGCTCCTTGGGGGTCATCTCGTCCTGGTCGATGAGCGTCTCCCAGTTCCGGAGCTCCCGCATGGTGATGGGGGATTCGAGAACAATGGACTTCAAAATCTTTTCGTTTTCCTTGATGTTGCGGGCGAGGTTGATTTCCTCGTCGCGGCGCAGCAGGGGCACCTTGCCCATCTCGGTGAGGTACATGCGGATGGAGTTCTG
>CAZFYO010000028.1:0-12224 GCA_964523525.1 uncultured Elusimicrobia bacterium | reverse complement strand
TGAGCGTCGCGGCCAGGAACGTCAGGAAGATTTCGTTGTCGTGGGGCGTCTGGCCGGGTTCGAGGAGGTTGTAGCCGTCATCGGTGGCCAAAGACCAGTTGTTGTGCTTGCCCGAGCCGTTCACGCCGGCGAAGGGCTTTTCGTAGAGGAGGCAGACGAGGCCGTTGCGGAGCGCCACTTTCTGCATGGTCTCCATGACGAGCTGGTTGTGGTCGGCCGCGATGTTGGTCGTCGAGAAGATCGGCGCCATTTCGTACTGGGCCGGGGCCACTTCGTTATGCTTGGTCTTGGAGGAAATGCCCATCTTCCAGAGCTCGATGTCGAGCTCCTTCATGAACTTGGCAATGCGGTCATTGATCGCGCCGAAATACTGGTCTTCGAGCTCCTGGCCCTTGGGGCTGGAGGCTCCGAAGAGCGTGCGGCCCGTGGCGATCAAGTCCGTGCGCTGATCGAAGAAGGACTTGTCGATGAGGAAATATTCCTGCTCGGGTCCGACGGTCGATGTCACGTGCTTGGAAGTCTTGTTGCCGAGGGCGCGGAGAACACGGAGAGCCTGCTTGGACACCGCGTCCATGGAGCGGAGCAGAGGGGTCTTCTTGTCGAGCGCTTCGCCCGTATAGGAGCAGAACGCCGTCGGGATGGTCAAAGTTACGTCGCCGGCCGCATCTTCCTTAAGGAAAGCGGGAGACGTGCAATCCCAGGCCGTATAGCCGCGGGCTTCGAACGTCGCGCGGATGCCGCCGGAAGGGAAGCTGGAGGCATCGGGTTCGCCCTGAATCAGCTGCTTGCCGGAGAATTCCGCGATCGCGGTGCCGTCGGCATTGGGAGAAAGGAATGAATCGTGCTTTTCCGCGGTCTTGCCCGTCAGAGGCTGGAACCAGTGGGTATAATGCGTCGCGCCGCGATTAATCGCCCATTCAGACATGTGCTTCGCGATGACGTTCGCCACGTCGGGAGTGAGCCGCGCTTCGCCGGCCTGCACTTTTTTCAAAGCGGCGTAGGTCGGCTTCGGCAGAACTTTCTTCATGACGCTGTCATTAAAAACATTCGAGCCGAAAATATCGGCAATACCGGATTTTTTGCCGGCTTTCTTGTTAATATCAGCGATTAATTTTTCCACGTTTTGTTTTGTAGCCATAGGAATGTCCTCTCTCTTAAGGTTAAATAAATTAAGTGTCAGTTATAGGGAAATAGCTTAGTCAGGGCTGCTGTGCCAAGTCCAGTCTCGCCATTGAGAAGGGACTTGTATTATACGAAAATGGCCGGTTTTAGGCAAGAGCCGGCTGATGTTCTTTGATGACCTCCAGGAAGGCTTCCCCATACTGTTTTTGCTTGGCGGCGCCGACGCCAAAGACCGTTGAGAACTGCTCCATGGTCTTGGGAGCGGTGAGGGCCATATCCTTCAGGGTCTTGTCGCTGAAAATGATGTAGGCGGGGACGCCTTTTTTCGCCGCCAGCTCCGCCCGTTTGGCGCGGAGGGCGTTGAAAAGGCCTTCGTCCGCCCCCTCCCACTCCGCCGCACGCTTGGCCCGGGCCTTAAGATCGCTTTCTTTCTTCTTGACCGGAACGATAGGCTTGGCCAGCGAGGGAACGGTGCCCGCGCCCTTCAGCAAATCGCGGCCCGCAGGAGTGATGGCAATCGTCATATATTCGCCCTCGCGCCGAAGATATCCCTGGCCGAGAAGCTGCTCAATCATGAATCGGATGAAGATCTTCGTTTCGGAATTTAATAGTGAAAAGGTTGATAGTTTCTCGTGGCCCCAGCGCTGGACCGCCTCAGTCAGATTGCCTTTGAGCACATCCGCAAGGTGATCGGCGCCGAAACGCTCGTTGACGCGCGCGACGCAGGAAATGACTTTTTGCCCGACGATGAGCGGATCGGGAACCATCTCCACTTCGCCGAGGCAGAAATCGCAGGCGCCGCAATTGGGCAGGGCGTAGCTTTGCTTAAAGTAGTTCACGAGGCAGCGGTGACGGCATTCGGGCCGGACGCAGAAGTTGTACATGGCGCCCAGCTTCTGCAGCACCACGTCCTTGTTATCTGCGTCGCGCAGCATGTATTCCCAAGTGCGGTAATCGGCGCCGGAATAGAAGAGGACGCAGTCCGCCGGCAGCCCGTCGCGTCCCGCGCGGCCCGTCTCCTGCTGATAATGTTCGATCGACTTGGGCATCGCAGCATGAATCACGTAGCGGATGTTCGAGCGGTCGACGCCCATCCCGAAGGCGATGGTCGCCACCATGATGGGGACGCGCTCCGACGAAAATTCTTCCTGGTTCCTTTTACGCTCTTCGTCCGGCAGCCCCGCGTGATAAGGCAGATTGATATAACCCATGCCTCTCAATTTCAATGAAAGATCGTCGACGTCCGCGCGGCGCAGGCAGTAAATGATGCCGGGCTCGTCCGGATGTTTTTTGATTACGTCCACGACCTGGCTGAGCAGGTTGCTCGAACGCGGCAGGACGCGGTAGCTCAAATTGGGCCGGTCGATGTTGCCGATGTAGAGGTGCGGATCTTCCAGATTCAATTCCTTAACGATGTCTTCCTGAACCTCCGCCGTGGCGGTCGCGGTGAAAGCGTGGACGCCAACTTTCGGAAACTCCTTTTTGAGGACGCCGAGCTGGCGGTACTCGTCGCGGAAATTGTGGCCCCAATGGCTGATGCAATGCGCCTCATCAATCACAAAAAAGGAAATGGGAACGCTCTTTAACAGATCAAGGGTCTGATCGAACATCAGCCGTTCGGGAGAGAGATAGAGGAGTTTGAGCTCGCCGTTGCGGATTCTCCGCACCACGTCAAATTGTTCGGCGTTGTCGAGGCTGGAGTTCAGGCATTCCGCGGGGATGCCCATTTCCTTTAAATCATCCACCTGGTCTTTCATTAAGGAAATGAGGGGCGAGATGATGACCGCCATGCCTTCGGATATGAGGGAGGGGAGCTGGAAGCAGACGGATTTTCCCCCGCCGGTCGGGAGCACGGTGAGCGTGTCATGGTCGTCCAAAATGGAGAGGATGGCTTCTTCCTGGAACTGCCGGAAGCGGTCATATCCCCAGTATTTCGTCAACGTTTCAAGGATTCGGGCTTTCGTATTCATCAAATTATTTAAATTATTTTTTCCGGGGACGACGCCGCGCCGTTGGCCAAAGGGCTTCGATTTCATCCGCCTGATGCTTTCGGCTAAACCGTTCCCAGACGATACCGTTTGAGTCTTTATCCCGGGAAAACTTCTGAGCGGAACCGTCCTCCCAGCCCAAGTGGCGAAGTTTGCCCGCATTTTTGGGGTCCAGCCGGATGGAAAAATTGAGCGAGGGCGTGCGCCACAGCGCATATTCGTTTGGAATGACCGTATCGGGTTTTTTTCCCAACCGCCGAGAATACTCTCTCACGGATTTGGAAATGTCGCGCACCCCCAGCGCAATATGGATTCTTTTCACTGAGGTTTCACGGAACTACCAGTCGACGGGGGCGTAATCTTTGAGAAATTTGCCGCACCAATGCTGGCCGGTCAAGATGCCGTTGAAGAAGGGGTCGCAGACGCGGGCGGCGCCGTCAACGATATCGAGCGGCGGCTGGAAATCGTGGGTTTCGCGCTTCCGGGCGGAGAGGGCGGCCGGGTCTTCGTCCGTCACCCAGCCGGTGTCCACAGAATTCATGTAGATGCCGAATGGTTCGAGGCCCATGGCGGAGGTCCGTGTCAACATATTAAGGGAAGCCTTGGCCATGTTCGTGTGGGGATGCTTGTCGGTCTTGGTGTAGCGGGTGAATTTTCCCTCCATCGCCGAGACGTTGACGATGTGCTTCTGGCCGGTGTTTTCTTTTTTCATCAGCGGCGTCAGCTCGTTGCAGAGCACGAAGGGCGCGATGCTGTTGACCAGCTGAAGCTCGATCATCTCGGCCGTGGGAATATCGCCAATGCCCAAACGCCAGCTATTGGTGGCGCGGAGATCGACCTGCTGCAAATCGGCGTCCAACTTGCCGTTCGGAAATACCTTCTCCATCGGCAGAGTCGCATCATGCGTGTAAGGAATTTGAGAAAGCTTGGCGGAGGCGGCGATGCCGACGCCGGAGGTGTTCCCGCTCCAGGCGATGGCCTGCGGCGAAAGCTCGGCGGTTCCGGACACCGTTCCATTCCCGGATTCTGACTTGTCCCTTTGCAGAAGTTTGGTAAAGGGGTCGCCCAGCATCAGCTGCTTCTTGCAATCTTCAAAGCGCTGCAGCAGGCCGCGCGCGTTTTCCGGAATCTCGTGCCAGGGAAGCGTTTCGCCGGCCATGAGATGCGAATAAAAGCCGGGCGGACGGCGAACGGTCTGCGCAGCGTTGTTAATCAGGAGATCGAGCCGCGAATAAGTGCGCTTGATGTAGGCGCAGAAAAGTTCGACGCTGGGAATGTGGCGCAGGTCGAGGCCATAAACATGAAGCCGGTCGCGCCACATCGGAAAATCCTTCTCGCGGGCGTAGCGAAGCGCGGAGTCGACGGGAAAGCGCGTCGTGGCGACCACTTCGGCGCCGGAACGCAGCATAAGGAGCGACGCCTGATAACCGATTTTGAGCCGCGAACCCGTGATGATCGCGACCTGGCCGTCGAGCGGCGCGGTCTGGAAGCGCTTCGCGTAGTTGAACTCGGCGCATTCCGGGCACATGGCGTCGTAAAAGAAATGGACGCGGGTGAACTGGGCCTTGCAGACGTAGCAGGCGCGCGGATTGATGAGCGGCTTGTCCAAGAAACGGCTTTCAGCAGATGCCTGATTACCGGAACCGTGAACGATCTGTTCCGGCGCCACAAATACCTTCGCGGTCCGGGCGCTACGGATGCCGGTCATGGCGCGGACCTGGCGCTCGTGATCTTCGATCCGCTGGCGTTTCAGCCGCTGGCGCAGCTTCTTGCGCCGCTTGATCTCGGCCGAATCCGGGCTGCAGAGCCGGCCGGCGGCGGTCATGAGAGCCTTCTTCTGCTCGTTCGACATGTGCGCCAGCTCAATGCTGTCCTGGTTCAGGTCCTGAATGAGATCGATCGCGGCCTGAATTTGTTCGGAAGAATATTTGGCTTCGGGAACGCGCTTCGACGCGGCGGCGATTTTACTGTTGAGGGTCTTTTCCATGGTTATCGGGTCCGTACATTATGTGAAATCCGCAAACCCTTATCAATTATTCACTTCTCAGGTATCACTTTGCTAGAATATGCGCCATGACAACGTTCAAAAAAATCTGCAAAAAATCCGATATTCTTCCGGGCGAACAAAAAGTTTTCGAAGTGGATGGACTTGAAGTGGCGATCTTCAGCATCGGAGACCAATATTACGCGATGCAGGATGCGTGCCTGCACCAGGGGGGTCCGCTGGGAAAGGGCATGGTCACCGGGACGATCGTCGAATGTCCGTGGCACCAATGGGAGTACGACGTGAGGGATGGGAAATGCCTGACCACCGAGGGGCTCACCGCCCGCACCTACCAGATCAAACTGGAGGGCGACGATCTTTACATCGCCGTCGGCTAGCAGCTTTTAGTAGAGGAAGAGAGGAAGTCGACCGGGCTGTAGTAACGGTGCAGCATTTCCATCAGGCGGATGTCGACCGTGCGTTCGTACGTGTGTTTCTTCCAGCGGTGTTCTATCAGCTTGCTGTACCAGTCGAAAGCGAACTGCGGCGCCCACCAATAATCCTGAGCAAACCGCTTGGCCGTGTTCAGGAACACGGACGTGTACATCAAATTCTTATGCATCTCCAGTTTTCCCTTCTCGCGCATCCAGGGCGCCGGCAGCTGCCTCCTGGAAATTCCCACCCACTCCTCCAGCGTTTGCGGCGGCTTAAAACCGTATTCTTTAACTGAAATATCGAGCAACTCGGTGCCAGGAAGGGGAGTGAAGGGCGAGAAACTGTTGACCACGGCCTTCGGGTTGTCTTTCAACAGCTGCAGCGTCAAGTCGACCGTGGCGTTGAGCTCCTCGAGCGTTTCTCCCGGATAGCCGATAATGAAATTATATTTCGGGACGATGTTGGTGGCGGCCAGCTTGCGGTTCGCCTCGAGGTACTGGTTGACGGTCTGCCGCTTCTTGATGAACTCGAGCACGCGGTTGGACCCGGACTCCAGGCCCGGCCACACGACGCGCAGGCCGCACTTTTCCATTTTGTCGAGGTCGATCCTGAGAAGGTCGTCCGCGCGGGTCTGAGCGATCCACGTGTATTGGCCGTTCACCATCTCGGCGATCCGGTTGGCCCAGCGCACGTTGACGAAAAATTCCTCGTCGTAAAAAGGGATGTGGTCGAGGTTGAACCTCTCCTTCAGCTTCATGGTCTGCTCGTAAAAGCGTTCCGCCTTAACCATCCGATAGACTTTGGTAAGGACAGGTTCCGAACAAAAGGTGCACTTGTAGGGACATCCACGGCTCCCCTGATAGGGCAAAAGCCGGCTGATGCCGCCGAAGAGATACTCCGTGGGCTGGGTATAGTCCTCGATGTTGAGGCCCTCATAAGGAAGATCGGGAAGGGCGTTGATGTCGGGGGTGGGGCCGTCCGCGTTGATGCGGATGGTACCGTCTTTTTCTTTCCAGCACAGGCCGCCGACCGACTGATAAGAGCGCGCGCCGGTCAGCTCGCGCATGAACGCAGGGAATGAAAGTTCCGCTTCGCCTTTCATCACGAAATCGATTTTCGGGTGCCTCAGCGTCTGCTCGGCCATCAGCGTGGCGTGCATCCCTCCCCATATCACCGGGATGTCGGGGTCTATTTCTTTCGCGGCGATGGTAATTTCGAGGGCGAAATAAATTTGCGTCCCGGTCATGCTCGAAACGGCGACGACCTTCGCGTTTTTTTCGGTGATCTCTCTTTTGAGGACCGCCTTCCAATCGTCCTGCGTGCGCTGATCGATCAGTTTGACGCTGTAGTCTTTGACCAAACCGGAGGCGGCTCCGAGGATCGAAAGGGGCAGGGTGACCGTGACTCCTTTAGTATCGAAGCCGGTCTTGGGATAAATGATGACGACGTCGCTCATGAAGCGTTCAGTGTAACAGAACCGGGTTTGCTTTGTCAAGAAAACGGATCCGCGCGCGCGTTGACAACCCCATCGGGAAATGTTATCACAGTTGCCTTCAACGCTATGCATGCCAAACGTTCCTGGATCGCGTTCATGGTACCGGTCTTTTTCTTACTGGTCCGGGACGCCGCCTTTCTAAAAGACCTTCCCCAAATCATTCCCCGCGCCGACATCTCCCTTTTGTTCGACCATGCGGTACTTGTCCCGTTCTGGCTATTGTTTATGACGGCCGCCGCGGTCAGCCTGGGGGCGGCCCTGTTAAAGCTCCTGTTTGACGAATGGCCCCTGACGCAGCTGGAAGCCCTGCTGTTCTCGATCCCGATCGGGTTCGGGATGCTCAGCCTCGCGGTGCTGGCACTCGGGCTCTCCGGACACGTCTCCTTTGGGCTGTTCGCGGGACTGCTCGCTCTTCCGACCGCCCTGCTTTCCGGGCGGACGTTGAAGTATCTGCGCCGCGCGCCGTTTTCCCTGCCGGGCAGTTTCGAGAATTGGCGGACGCTCGAGTGGATTTCGGTCGGGCTGCTGGCATGGATCGCGTTCCACGGACTGGTCCTGTCCACCGCGCCCCCCACGGAAGGCGACACCCTCGCCTACCACTTCGGGAACTCCCGTGTGTATTTGGACGAAGGCCGGGTTTTCTATCAGCGGTCCAAACTGTGGGGCTGCTTCCCCGGCAACATGGAGATGCTGTATCTGATGAGCTTCAAGCTCATGGGCCCGACGCTGGCCCAGTGGGTCCAGCTCCTGTTCAGTCTCCTCGTCCCGGCCGGCATTTTCCTGTACGGGTCGCGGTTCTTTAAAAGCCCCCTGATCGGCCTTCTGGCCGCGGCGATCTTTTCGGTCCAGCCCGTGTTCACGAGCTTTTTAGGCAGCGGCATGGTCGACTCGAGCGTGACGCTCCTCTTCTTCCTGTCGCTCATGACCTTCAGTTTTTGGATCGAGAGCGACAATCCGCGGTGGATGGTCCTCTGCGGGGTCTTCGCGGGTCTGGCCTGCGGAACGAAATACCCCGCGATCCCGACCTCCGTGATGCTCGGCGCATTAATGCTCCTGACCATGGCGATCCTGAGGCGGTTCCGCGCGAAAGAATTCGTGATTTTCGGAGTCGTCCTCGCCGCGGTCGCGCTCCCCTGGTACGTGCGAAACTACGTTTGGACCGGCAACCCTTTCTGGCCGATATTTTATTCCATCTTCGGAGGAAAGGACCTGACCGCGGAACAAACCCACTATCTGGCCCAGCTTCAATTCCGCCCGGGCCTCGAACCGGGCCTCCGGTCGTGGTTTGCGATCGCCTGGGAGATGATTTCCAAACCGCGCTCCCGTCCCTACTACAACCCGGAATATATCACCTGGCCGTTCCTGCTCGTCGCGGGTCTGCTCGCCGTCAAAAAAATAAAAGTTCCCTGGACGATCGCCCTGATGCTGGGGTTCGGAGTTCTGTCGAGCCTGCCCATGTTCTGGGACTGCTCTTTTTGGAGATATTTCACGCCCGCCCTGCCGGGGTTCTGTCTCGCCCTGGCCTGGGGGATTGCCGCTCTGCGGCCCTTCGCGGGCGCCGGGATTTGGTTATTGGTTGGACTTTTCGTCCTGGCGGGTCTCAGGGTGAACCACGTTAAGGAACTGTATCCGGCGGCGGGACTTCCGACCCCTTCCGCGGCCAGCCAGGACCCCGAAGATGGATATTTGGAAGCGGCCATGAATTACTATCCGATTTACAGGACGATCAACCATGAAACGCCGAAAGACGCAACGTTCCTGCTCTTTTGGCAGACCGACGCGTTCCATATCAAGAGACCGTTCCATTTCGCCGACCCCCTCAACAACATCGGGATCATTCCTTATAAGGACTTCAAATCCGTCGATGACCTCCACAAACATCTGCAGGGGATGAAAATCCGGTATGTCGTTTACAACTCGACGCGGGTGCAGTTTCCGAACCCGTGGGACGCGGCGCGCCTCCCGGAATGGTATTGGCAGGGCGTCCAGCTCCTTCAGGAACTAATGCAAAAAAAATGCCGCTTGATGCAGGAGACGAACGGCGTTTTTCTCTACGAACTTAATTAGTTTTTGTTGTAGCCGAAGTCGCGGGACAGGAGGGTTCGCTTCCAATACTGTTCCCTCTCGATGATAACCGAGTCGTCCGTATTCATCGACCGGTGTTCTAAAATCGAGAATTGAAAATTCTTTCTGGCATACTGAATGCCGCGGCGCTTGATCAGCCTCGTCAACTCGTCGTTCCATCCGTGCCCCGTGCCGATGTAGCAGGCCCACCGCGACCATATGCCGGACCCTCCGTAGGCCGAGCCCACATACATTTTTCCCTTTTTCTTATCGACAATCAGATAAACGCCCTTCACGTTTTCGAGCGCCGCCTTCCAATCCTGCTTGCACTGCTTGAACATCGGCTCGAGCTGCAGAAACCCGTGTTCGATGTTCTCGTACCCGCAGAACGTTTCGCCCGAGAACGGTTTGTCGAAAATTTGAGAGACGATGAGATGGGGATAATGCTTTTCCATCTTGAACGCCGTGCCTCGGACGCCGGGCCCGGGATAATCAACCAACAGCCGTCCTATATATTTTTTATACCTCTGTTTAAGCCTGACTTTGTATCCGGTCTTGCTCCGCGAAAGGACCTCGAAAATCCCGCCGAACAGCCACCGGTTGACCTGGGGATAATACCGCATCAGCGAAAAGATATATTTTCGGCTGAAATGGTTTCGCCCCTTGCACCAACTGTTCCACCCCACCCATTTATTCCAATCTCTCACAAACACGTCCAGGGGTTCGTCTTTGCCGTTATTGACGGCAAAATGAATCTTATATTCCTTGAGTTTTTTCAGGGAATCGATTTTAATCAGGTCTTTTAATTTGATGTCCATTGGAACGTCCGCGCGGGTCCGGGGGGTTATTTTTGCAGGGTCGCTTCGATTTGTTCCTGCACGCTTTTTCTTAAAGCGATCGGATCGCAGATGTGTTTGAAAGGAGTGCCCGTTCCGCCGGTGCCCTTCACGATAATCGTGCCGTAATTCAGCAAGCGCCCCAGAACGCTTTGATTGACCTCGATCCCCTCGACTTTTGTCAGAAGGATTTCCAGCGAGTTTCTCCAAATGAACCCGACCTTCACCAAGACCCTCTTATTGGTAACGGCAAACTCCGAAGTGATCATCGCCACCAGCGGAGATATCGCCCAAACGAACGCCAGGAAGACCACTCCCTTCCCCCACTGGAGCCCGCCGGCAATCTTGATGATCCCATAAAGCAGCAGGACCCCCTGCCAGAAAAATATAATAGGATGCAGCCTGGTGCGATACACGATCTGCTCGCCACCCATCAGGTTTTTTTCAAAGAATGACATTCGTGTCCTCCATTTTCAAGATTTCATAAAGTGGACTATCACTCCGATTCGTTTATTGTAGTAAAATAGACCCTCCCATGACCCTCTCGGACCTCTCCATTAAAAATCCCGTGTTCGCCTGGATGATCATGATCGCGATGATCTTCTTCGGGGCGATCGGGTTTTCGCAGATCGGCAAGAGCATGCTGCCGGACGTGGACTTCCCCGTGCTCACGGTTTCGACCAAGTGGGAGGGCGCTTCGCCCGAGGTGATGGAAGCCGAAGTGGTGGACGTGATCGAAGACTCCATGACCTCCGTGAAGGGCGTCAAAAAGATTTCCTCGGTGGCGCGGCAGGGGCAGGCCATGACCACCATCGAGTTCGACCTCAAAACCGACGTGGACGTGGCGCTCCAGGAAGTGCAGAGCAAGATTTCGCAGGCGCAGTTCGAGCTCCCGAAGGACATGGACCCCCCCGTCATCAGCAAGATCAATCCGGACGACCAGCCGTTCATGTGGATCTCTCTGTCGGGCGACCGCTCGCCGCAGGACATGATGCTCTACGTGAAAGATGAGCTCAAAGACAAATTTACGACGATTCCCGGCGTGGGCGATATATTCCTGGGCGGGTTCATAGAGCCCTCGGTGCGGGTGTGGCTGGACCCCGTGAAGATGCAGGCGCGCGAAATTACCGTGGACGATGTGATGAACGCGCTGCGCAACGAACATACCGAAATGCCGGCCGGATATCTGGCGACGCGCGAGAAGGAATGGAACCTGCGCGTGATGGGCGAGGCGCAGACTCTCGGAGGCCTCGAGAACCTGATCATTTCCGACCGGAGCGGGAGACCGATTTACTCGCCCTTCCGCCTGAAAGACATCGCGACGATCGAAGACGGGCTCAGCGACGCGCGCGGCATGTCGCGCGTAAACGGCAAACTGGCCGTCGGGCTCGGGATTTTGAAGCAGAGGAACGCCAACGCGGTGGACGTGGGCAAGCGCGTGGTGAAGAAAGTGACCGAGCTGCAGAGCACGCTCCCCAAGGGCATGACGCTCGCCGTTAACTATGACGGCACGAAGTTCATCGAAGACTCGACTAAAGAACTGAATTTTAACCTGATCCTCGCGGCGGTGCTCACCTCCTTTATATGCTGGCTGTTCCTGGGCTCCTGGAGCTCGGCCGTCAACATTATTCTCGCGATTCCCACGTCGATCCTCGGGACGTTTATCGTACTGTACTTCCTGGGTTACACGCAGAACGCGTTCACTCTGCTCGGCTTAACGCTCGTGATCGGGATCGTGGTAGACGACGCGATTATGGTGCTGGAAAATATCGTGCGGCATCGGGAAATGGGCCAGTCGCAGGTGAAGGCGGCGTTGATCGGCGCGCGCGAAATTTACTTTGCCGCGATGGCGGCGTCGGTGGCCATCCTCGCTATTTTCGTGCCGGTGCTCTTCGTGAAGGGCGTGATCGGGAAATATTTTCTGCAGTTCGGCGTGACGATCTCGGCGGCGGTGATGCTCTCGCTGCTCGAAGCGCTCACGCTCGCCCCCATGCGCTGTTCGCAATTTTTGAAAGTGGAACCGCCGACGGGGCTCCCGCGCCTCGTCGAAAAAGGCGTTGTGTGGATGCGCGAAAAGTACCGCCACTTGCTCCACGTCTGCCTCGCGCACCGCTGGAAAGTGGTGGCGGGCTCGACCGCGCTCTTCATCGCGTCGCTCTCGCTCTTCGGCATCGTTAAGAAAGAGCTCATGCCCGCGCAGGACCAGAGCATGTTGCTCATCTCGCTCGAGACGCCGGTGGGATCCTCGCTCCAGTTCACCGATGACACTTTTAAGAAAGTGGAAGAGCACATTATGAAGC
>CAZFYO010000027.1:0-14650 GCA_964523525.1 uncultured Elusimicrobia bacterium | reverse complement strand
ACGCGCGCGCCGTAGCGCAGCAGCGTGCGGACTTTGCGCGCCGCGATCGCTCCGCCCCCCACCACCAGGGCGTCCCGCCCCGACAAATCCAAAAAGACCGGATAGTACCGGTTCACCTTAGGCCTCCGCTTTCAGCCGGCGCATGAACCGCAGAAATTCCGGCTCGAACGAAGCGCCGCGCGAGGAAAAGCCGCCGACATTCACGGTGGTCACCGGCCCGTCGCCCGCGAGCTCATCGGCCGCGGGAGCCAGGTGGATCCAGACTTTGCGGTGGTGCAGGTAAAAGAGCAGCATCAGGCTGATGACCAAAAGGCTGGAGGCGGCCCAGAACATCCCCGCGCCCGGATCGTACGCGATCTGCAGGCCCGTGTAATAAGAAGGGACGTAATCCGCCAAAATCGGAATCAACTCATCGTCTTGCGCCAGCGGAGGCATCTGCATGCCGGGAAGTTTCTCAAAGATCCAGGGAGCGCGCACCGGTTTGCCGCCGCGCGATATCAAAATCTGGATGGCCGGGTTCCTGGGCTCGGACGACTGGCTCGACGGCTCCTGCTTTTCGTTAAACGCAAAGTCCGGCGCAAACTGCAGGATTCGGACCGAATACGGCGTGCCGGGGACCGCGGCTTCCTCGTCCAGCTTCAAATGGATTACGGGAGACTGCTTCGGGTGATCCTTGCGAAACACGCCGATCTTCGCTTCCTTCAAATAAGGGCCGTACGATGACTGATAGAACCGCACCTGATCGACCTCGAGCGGTTCGTTGACCACGATGCGCCGGTCCGCCTTCAGCAGGCCGTCCGCGAAGACCTGAATGTCGGATGCGAAAGTCCTGGGAGTCTGCGTCCCCTCATACCGCTCCACCAGAAACTTGTTGCACGATACGGCCCAGGAACGGTTCTTCATCTGGGCCGAGGTCCCTTCGGGTACGTTTAGGACTTCGCGAAATCCGTAGAGCGCGCCCGTGAGGTTGGCGAGCAGGATGAGCACGATGCTGATGTGGCTGACCCAGCTGCCGAAGCGCTGCGCCCTCTGTTTGGACGCGAGGATCAGCAAAGAGCCGTCCGCCTGAACGACGGGCCGCGCCGCGTAGCGCTCCCGCGCCAGCAACGCCAGCGCTGCGTCCCGCAACTGATTGACGGGGCTCGCGACCACGAAAGAATCCTGGAGTTTCTGCCGCCCGATCGCGCCGGGCCCCCGCTCGTCCGCCTTGAACGTCTTCGTCCCCGGATACTTCGCGAAAATCAGCTTGCACACGATCACGTCGAAAGCCATCAGGCCGAGCATCCCGATGAACCACCAGGAATAGTACACGTTCAAAAATCCCATGCGGTCCAGCACCGGGCCCAGGGTCGGCCAGCGCATCAGAAACTCCTGGACCTTCTCGGGCGCTTCCGGAACCTGCGGCAGGATCGTGCCGGCCACCGATGACAAAGCCAGCGCCGCGAAAAGCCAGATGTTGAACTTGACGTTCTGGAAAGGGATCAGGTACTTCTTCATCGGCGACGCGCTTACTTGCCGATGTCGCGGCGGAGGAAGCTCAGGAATTCGTTGCGGGTACGGTCGTGCGATTCAAAAGCGCCGCGGAGCGCGCTGGTCGTGGCGTAGGTGTTCCGTTTTTCCACGCCGCGCATCGCCATGCAGAGATGGAACGCCTCGATCACCACCCCCACGCCGCGCGGGCGGATCGCGCCTTCGATGGCGTCGGCGATCTGGTTGGTGAGCCGCTCCTGGATCTGCAGGCGCCGGGCGAAAATATCGATGACCCGTGGAATTTTGGAAAGCCCGATCACTTTGCCGTTGGGGATGTAGGCCACGTGGCATTTGCCGTAAAAGGGCAGAAGGTGATGCTCGCACAACGAGAAGAAATCCACGTCTTTCACCAGGACCATCTGGTCATAACTCTCGGTGAATGTGGCTTTCAGCAGCACTTCTTTGGGGTTTTCCGAATAGCCCTTCGTTAAAAATTTATAGGCCGACGCGACCCGGGCCGGCGTGCGGCGCAGCCCTTCCTGGTTCGGGTCCTGGCCGATTTCCTTTATAATGCCCCTGACAAGGGATTCGAGTTTGGCGTTCTGGTTTTTCATATTGGTTGAGATTGGATACCGACGATGGATAAGGCGCTATTTTATCATATTTTGTATTCCTCGATCATGCTCTGGAAGCGGGCGTAGGTGTAGGGATCGAGGTATTTCAGCGACGATTTATTGAACAGCGGCACGAGATATTTTTTAAGGACTTCCCCCCGCGCCATCCATTGATAATAATTTCTTCCGCCGTGATGATAGGGCCCGTATAATTTTGATCCCGGCACAAAATGCACGAGCCAGCGAAAAATCTGTTCGTGCCGGACATGCATCCTCAATGTGATCTGCGGCTGCTTCCCGTCGCCGCCGAAATGCCCTTCTCCTATTAAGATGCCAAGAAGAAAACCCAGGGAGAAGGGATCCACGTCCACTTTTTCAAGCGCTTCTACGGTCATGGCTGGCCTCCTTTTACTGTTTCACCGTAATGTATCACATGAAACATTCGGCTATATAATCCTAAATCGCTTAAGGGTTCCCCCTAAAATTCCAACCACAAAGCCCCCAATGTGGGCCCACCAGGCCACGCCCCCGCCCACGTCTTGACCCACTGACCGAGCCATAGCCATGGTCGCCGCCCCGCTGTAGGCCTGCATCAAAAACCAGATGCCCAGGAAGAGGAAGGCCGGGACCTCGACGATGCGCGAGAAGAACCCCAGGGGCAGAAGAGTTTGAACCGTCGCCTTTGGGTAGAGAATAAAATAGGCCCCCAGCACGCCGGCAATGGCGCCGCTGGCCCCCAACATGGGGATCGCGCTCGTCGGATGAAGGTAAATCTGCAGAGCTGCCGCCCCCGCCCCCGACAGAAGGTAGAAAAGCAGATATCCACCATGACCCAACTTATCCTCAACATTATCCCCAAATATCCAGAGGTACATCATGTTCCCCGCAATATGCATGAGGCCTCCATGCAAAAACTGAGAGGTAATAAGACTATACCAATGACCCGAGGGATCGCCCAGAATGAGCTCCGGAGTCACGGCATACTGCGCGATGAAGGGCTCAATCAAGCCCGATCGGCCTAATTTTATCTGATAGACAAAGGCCGCTATGTTAGCAACTAATAACAAATAGTTCACAAAACAGAACCTTCGGGTCCTGATACTATCTCGCAATGGAATCATAGGTTGATTTTATGCCTTTAGTGGTCTTTTGACGGGGATGCCCACAGCTCGTGGATATTGTGACGGGGTTTTATCCACCTTATTCACAATGGTGATCCTGCGAACCAACTCTCCCTCGTCTTCGGGTAAAATGTACTCCAGGTGGGTTTGATAGCTTCCCCCCAGCTGAGATAGTATTTTTTGAAGATAGGGGATGTCAGACCAATCCTTAGCGGACCCCCAAAATAAGGCCTTCCCCCCTACTTTTACGAAGGGCAGAACCATTTCAATGGCGGCTTCGGGCTTCGCGAAGGCTCGCGTGACAGCAAAATCATAGCTTTCACGCTTCCTGGTATTTTTTGCAAGGTCCTCGGCGCGGTCCGAAAGGATCTCGATGTCTGTGAAGTTCAGCTTTATCTTCACTTGGTCTAAAAACTGCCCCTTCTTTTTGTTCGAATCGAGCAGGGTCAGCTTCAAATTGGGATAAATGATCTTTAATGGGATTCCCGGAAGCCCCGCGCCGCTCCCGATATCGATGATTTGAGCCGGCGCGTTTGATAGGAATTTAGCGGCCATCGCCGAGTCAAGGAAGTGGCGCGACTCGATCCGGGCGAAATCGTTCTCGGAGATCAAATTCATGATTTTGTTCCACTGCAACAAAACACCCTTGTACTCGTGAAACATATTATGGATCATTGCTGGATTGTATTGCGCGGATTCGGGCAGGGACTGCAGATAATCAGTCACGATCTCGGACATGAGATTATTTTACTACATCGGCGGGAGCCGAAGGGAAATTTATTTTTTCTCGAGGAGGCGCCGGAAAAAAAGCAGACGGCACTGGTTCTCCATCATGGAGATGCGCGACGCGGCCTCGCGCAGGCTGTTTCCGACGGAAAAAGCGCCGTGGCCACGGATCATCGCGACCTTGTGTTGGCCAAGCAAGCGGGGGAACTGATCCGCGATGCAGGCGGAACCTTCGCCGTAAGGGCAATCGGTGAGCACGGGGATCTCAGGGATATAAAGAGAATCGGAATCGATGGGCTTGATCATCTCATAATCCCAGGATAGCGCGGTTGCGTAGGGCGGATGAGCGTGCACGACGGAAAGAACGTCGGGATTCGCGGCGTAGATCGCGCGGTGAACGGGAGTCTCGGAAGAAGCGCCCCTGTCGCGCGCCGTATTGGCAACGTTCACGCTCACAATGTCGCCCGTCGATAAATCGCCGAGCAAAGAACCCGTGCGCGTCACGTACATAACGGAAGATTTGCGCAGAGACATGTTGCCGGACGTCATGTGAATGAGTCCCGAGTCCCACAGCATACGGCCGTATTTTTGAAATTCGGTGTAGTACATCGCCGACTATTCTACCACTTCTTGGCTTTTTCGAGGAGATAGACCGTGACTTTATCGTACTCCCACTGGAGGGAATCCTTCTTTTTGTCGACAAATAAATCGATGCGCTTGCCCTTAATGGCGGAACCTGTGTCGGAGGAATAGGCGTAGCCGTAAGTGGGGATGTAAAGCCGCCAGCCGAGGGGGATAACGCCTGGGTCTACGGCCACGAGGCCGCGGCGCACGCGATGACCGCTGTAAGTGATGACGCCCGGTACCTGAGGATCACCCTCCCAATAGGCCGTCGCGACGACAACCATCTTCGTGGACTTGGACAGGTCGTAAACCTTCTCGGGATGACCGCGGTCATCGATAAAAACCAGGCGGTCCACCGGACTCTTTTCAACCTTCTGAAGGGTCTGTTTTGACGATACCTCTTCGCCGTCGTGCAGAACTTTTCGCACTTCAAAAAATTTCTTTTCGCGATGACCGTGCTGGATCTCGACGCGCCGCAGGTTTTTGGTCGTGCGCCGCTTCCAGTCAAGCGTGAAGTCCACCATTTCAATCTTGGGCTCCACAATTTCCGTTACGCGGATTACCTTCACTTGCTCGCCCCAACGCAGTTTATCTCCGGGCGCGGGCCGCACAATATCGTTCGAGCTCACCTGGACGGAATACCGGTCCAGCAGCTCCTGAACCGTGCCCTTTCGCAGGGAATAGCTCGTCCGGGTCTGGCCGTCCACGGTCAAAGTGGTCTTGGAAAAAATGAACAGGATCCAAAGGGTGGAGACCAGGATCAGGCCCAGGCTCGTCCAAAGGGTAAAGCGTCTCATAAGTTATTGGAAAGGGGGGGAAACGGGACGGCGGTGTGCTTTAGGCGCTTTCATATTCATCAAGATAGGAGCGCCAGCGAACCCTGGCTCCCAGACTCGCGACCAACGACTCGAACTTGGCCCGGTCGATTTCGGGGACCTCGACCGCGGTGACGAGCGTGTTGGGAATCAACTTCGCGGACTTGCGGATGAAGTCGCAGACCGCGTCAAAACCGGTTTCTTTGAACTCCGGGAGGGGACGATGGATCTTTTTCCAGACCTCGGGGTCGGGCGTGTTGAGCGAAATGCAGATGCCGTCGAGGATTTTCGCCAGGTCGGGCGCGATGTCCCGCTTGTTAATCGCGTTGCCGAGGCCGATGGTGTTGAGCCGAACCTTTTGGGCGCCCCTGGCCTTCAGGGTTTTGGAAATTTCTTCCATCTCCTTCAGCCGATAGGTGGATTCGCCGTAGCCGCAGAAGACGATCTCATTATATTTGGATGGATCTCCCACGGCTTTGAGGATATCCGCCACCTCAGGCTCCTTTTTGAGCAGGAGATTGTTGCTCCGGTACATGTAATCCCAGGAAAATTTGATGCAGAACTCGCAGGCCGTGGGGCACTTGTGGGTGATGTTGAGATAAAGCGCGTCCTTATAGCGGTAGGCGAGCGAAGCTTCAGGCCGTTCGGGTTTGGCGGTTTGGGTCATCGTGATATTTGTGTTCTCTATTGGGCGGCGTGAAGCCGGAATAAGTTTTTAGCATTTTGCGTGGTGATTTGCGATATCTCGTCGATGGATTTACCGAAGAGCTCGCAGATTTTATCGGCGATGTGGGTCAGGTGGGCGGATTCGTTGCGCTGGCCGCGGAATTTCTGCGGGGGGAGATAGGGGGAATCGGTTTCGAGCACGACGCGGTCGAGCGGGACCTGGGCGATGACCTCGCGCAGCGCCTTGGCGCTGGGGTAGGTGATGGGCCCGTCCACGCCCAGATAGAAACCGAGGTCGAGACACCCTTCCGCGAAGTAGGCGTCTCCGGAAAAGCAGTGGATCACGCCCGTGGCGAAGTCCCGGCGCGAAGTCCCGGCGTAAAAGCTTTTGAGAATACGGAGTGTATCGGCTTGGGCTTCGCGGCAATGGATGACCACGGGCTTGTTGATCTCGGCCGCGGCTTCCAGCGCCTTGCGGAACGTGGATGCCTGCGCCTCCCTGGTCGCTTCGCTCTTCACGTAGTCGAGCCCGATCTCGCCGATGGCGACGCAGCGCGCCTCGGCGCCGGCCTGGCGCATGGCGGCGAAGTCGAAGGTTTCGCCCTGCATGGCGTAGTGGGGGTGGAATCCGCAGGTCCAGAAAACATTGGGCTGACCCGTGGAAGCCCGGGCGAGGTTTTTGGCGCGGTCCCAGCCGGCGGGCTCGTCCGCGATCTCGACAATGGTCTTAATGCCCTGGCTCAGCGCGCGGGCGAGCGCTTCGGGGCGGTCCGCGTCGAACTGCGGGTCGCAGAGGTGGGCGTGAGTATCGATCAGAGAGGGGGTGAGGGGGGTCAGCGCCATGTCGGCGTTACTTCGTCTCTTTCTTGGGGAAAAGGATGGCGCCTTTCGTCATGGCGCGTCCCGTTTCGAAATATTTGAGCGGGTCCTGGAAGATTTTCCAGCCGATTTCCTTCAGCGGCTTCGACTGGCCCAGCAAAGCCCACATCTTTTCCGTGACTTCCGGCATAAAAGGATAAAAGCCCGCGGTGACCCAGGCCAAAACGACGGCAACTTCCGACAAAACCTCGGCGCACCTCTCGGGATTCTCTTTGGCGAGCTTCCAGGGAGCGTTCTTTTCCATGAAAAGGTTGCCGTCTTTGGCGACGTTCATCAGCCGTTCCAAAACTTCGCCAAAAGCGACCTGATCGTAGGCCGCATCGATCGTCTTCTGCGGTTCACCGCTGCTTAACTCGCCGATCGTGAGGCGTTTCGGCAGCTCTTTCACGGTGCCGCCCATATTTTTCTCGATTAAATTCAGCGCGCGCGAAAAAAGGTTGCCTAAATCGTTCGCGAGCTCGGTGTTGTAGCGCTTCTGGAGCGCGCGGATCGAAAAATCTCCGTCGACGCCAAAGGGGATCTCGCGCAAAATGAAGTAGCGGAAGCCATCCACTCCGAAATCCTGGGCCACGGTGATGGGATCCACCATGTTGCCGCGGGATTTGGACATCTTCTGCCCGTCCACGGTCCACCAGCCATGCGCGAAAACTTTTTTGGGGAGAGGGAGGCCGAGCGCCATGAGCATCGCGGGCCAGATGACCACGTGAAAGCGGAAAATTTCCTTGCCGACGAAATGAACGTCGCAGGGCCAGAGGTCTTTAAAGCCGGGGGCGGAAGCGGGATTGGCCGAGGCTGGATCGTAGCCGGCAACGGTGATGTAGTTGATGAGCGCGTCGAACCAGACATAGACCGTATGCTTGGGGTCGGAGGGCACCGGAATGCCCCATTTTTCATTCAAGCGCGACACCGACAGGTCCTTCAGGCCCGACTTCACAAAATTGATCATCTCGCTGCCGCGATGGGGCGGAGACAAGAGCTCGGTGTGCTCCGAGTAATAATCCAGCAGCGGCTTTTCGTATTTGGAGAGCTTAAAGAAGTAGGTTTCTTCCTTTAATTTCTGAACCGCGCGGCCGCATTCGGGGCATTTGCCCTCTTTCAGCTGGCTTTCGAGCCAGAAACTCTCGTCGGAAACGCAGTACCAGTCCTCATAGAAGCCCTTGAAGATGTCGCCCTGGTCCTGCAGCTTCTGAAAAATCTTTTGCACGACGTCCACGTGCCGCTTTTCGGTCGTGCGGATGAAATCGTCATTCGTAATGCCGAGGGCGACCCAAAGTTTTTTGAATTCGGCGGAAAGGCGGTCGGCGTATTCGATGGGGGAAACTTTGTGGGCCTCGGCGGCCTGGGCGATTTTGGAGCCGTGCTCATCCGTACCGGTCAGGAAAAAGACGGATTCGCCCTTGAGACGCTTCCAGCGCGCGAGCACGTCGGCCGCGACCGTGGTGTAAGCGTGGCCAATGTGCGGCTTATCGTTGACGTAATAGAGCGGCGTGGTGAGATAGAATTTTTTCAATGGATTGGCCGGTCTTTCAAATTCTGGACTTGAGCGAATAGAGGAGTGAATCCATGACGAGCTGGGGGGAAACGTTGCGGCGGACATCGTCCTGCGCTTCGAAAACGTGCTCGAGCATGAGCGCGTATTTCTGGCTCGGGGCGTCGTTCAGCTCCCGCGAGAGGCCGAGCGCAACCTGGCGGAGAATTTGCTCGGCGCGGACGCGGGTCGTGCCCTTCTTCTTGTCGGCAAAAATGGATTGGGACATCGCGATAGGGTCGAGCCCCATGGAGCGCGCGGCGCAATGGTCTAAAATTTCGGACGCCGCGGGTTCCAGCTTGCCGTCCGCCGCTTCAACGGCGGTGAGCGAGACTTTGCGGCAGCGGGACTGGATGGTCGGGATCACGCGCTCCACGCTGGTGGCGAGCAAAACCCAATGGGCGCCGGGCGTGGACTCTTCGAGCGACTTCAAAAGCGCGTTGGACGCCTCGCCGGTCAAAAGCTCCGCCCCGTCGATGATCAGGACGCGTTTCCGACCTTCGAGCGGAGTCATCTGCGACTGGCGGATCAGCTCCCGCACGGAGTCGATGCGCAGCTCTTTCTGGCGCTTCGCCTCGTCGTCGTCCAGGCCAAGCAGTTTGGCCTGGGAATCGAAATCCAGAACGAATACGTCGGGATGGCTGCTCTCGGCGATCTTCCGGCAGGAAAGGCATTCGCCGCAGGCTTCCGTCTTGCTGAGCGACTCGGCGCAGTTAATGGCGCGGGCGAAACCCAGCGCCAGCTCCTTGCGGCCGGAATCGACGGCGCCCAAAAAAAGATAGCTTTCCGCCAGCCGGCCGCTCTCCAAATCGGCCGCGAGCAGCGCCGCCGCCCGGGTTTTATCAGCCGGTTTAGCGGGCTTTGAAATCTTTTCTTTTTTATCTTTCATTTAAATTCTCGTTAAATTGGTTCATCGCTAAATCAGGATAATTTCAGCCGTTTTGCGGCCAGAATGCGAATTTGTTCCTGCACCGCCTCGACGTCCTGCGCGGCGCTGACGACGGAACAGCGGCGCGGCTCCTGCCTGGCGATCTTCAAAAATCCGGCGCGCACTTTTTTGTGGAAGGCGATCTCTTCGCGCTCCATGCGGTCGGTGGCGCGGCCGCTTTTCTTCTCCTGAATCCGCCGCAAGCCGACTTCGGGGGGCAGATCGAGGATGATCGTCCAATTGGGCGAAAGCCCTGCGGTCGCCACGCGGTTCAAATTCTTCACTTCCTTCAAATCCAGGCCGCGCCCATAGCCCTGATAGGCCACGGTCGAGTCCGTGAACCGGTCGCAGACCACTATTTTACCTTGCTTTAAGGCGGGCTGCACGAGGTCTTCCACGTGGTGGGCGCGGATCGTTTCAAACAGCATGAGCTCGGTGACGGGAGAAACCTTGTGGTTTGGGTCGAGGAGCAAATTCCGCAGCGCCTCGGCAAAGGGCGTGCCGCCCGGTTCGCGCGTATGCACCACGTCCAACCCGCGCGCGCGCAAAAACTGCACCAGCAGCTTGGATTGGGTGGTTTTGCCGCAGCCGTCCGGCCCTTCGAGGGTGATGAAACAGGACTTTTTCACGATCAGGTTATTTTACTTTACTTTTGGAACGCGGAGAGGTCCTGGAAGCTGGCGCCGGCTCCCAGAAGTTTTTGTGCGTTGTCCGTGATCAAAAATGTGGAGTAGCCGAGGGGGAACTCGCTGCCGTCGGGCCGCCGGCACTGCAGGGTCTGCCGCGTCACGATTTCCTTTTTCGAAAGCGTCTTCGCGATCTCCTGATAAAGCCCTTGATAATCCTTCAAAGCGACGCTGCAGCTCTGCCCGGCGGATCCTTCCGCCAGGGACAGGATCCTTTCCGCGGTGGGGTTCACGTGAGTGATCGATTCCTGGGAATCAACCGTGATGATGCCGCCCGTCAGGTTCGCGAGAATTGACTGGATGAAAACTTTTTCCTCGTTCAGTTTGGCGTACAGTTTCGCGTTCTCGAGGGAAATGGCGGCCTGCTTGGCGATGAGCGAGAGCAGATCGAGGTCGTTCTTGTTGAACACCGCGCTCCGCTTGTTCAAAATTTCAATCACGCCCAGCACCTGGCTGCCGTTCGAAAGAGGCGCGCAGAGGATGCTCTTGGTCTTGTAGCCGATCAGGCTGTCCACCACGGAGCTGAAGCGCTCGTCCTTGTTCACATCCTCAACGATGACGCCCTGGTTGTACTGCGCCACCCAGCCGCAGACCCCTCGGCCGAATGGGAAAGGGGTATCTTCCGCGACGATCTCCAGCATGGTTTTCTTGGGACCCATCGCGGCCTTCAAAACGAGGGTCTGCTTTTCATGATTGGCGATGAAAAACGACGCCGCGTCCGCGTCGGCCGCCTTCATCAGCGATTCCAGCAGAAACGCGTAAATCTTGTCGGATTGATAGAGGAAATGAATTTCCTTCAGGATGTCGTAAAGGACGGAAAGGTGGTAGGTTCCCAGCATGTTCTCTTATTCCTTATTTAGAATTGCCTTATCATAACATTTCATAAAGCGGGTGATTAATCGCCGAAAGAAATGCCGAGCGCCCGGGCCGCCCGGATGACGTCGGATTCAGCGGGGACTTTCTTCATCGCCGAGATGGCGCGCTCGAAGGGCACGGAGGTCACATTGGGCGGGTTGAGCGCGGCCATATAGCCGAACCGTCCCGCCTCGATCATCTCCACGGCATGCACGCCCAGCCTTGTGCCCAGCAGGCGGTCAAAAGTGGTGGGTTCGCCGCCCCGCTGGAGATGGCCCAGCACCAGGCTCCGCGCTTCGCGGCCCGTGAGCTTCTGGATTTCGTTGGCGACCCGTTCCGCAATGCCGCCCAAATGGGGGTGCTCGCGGCCGGACGTCTTCTTTCCTTTAGTGGTGAGCTTCCCGCCCTTCACCAGGGCGCCTTCCGCGCAGACCACAATGGCGAAACCGGGGCCCTTGTCGTAACGCTCCCGGATCTTGCGGGCGACGCCTTCGAACGTAAAGGGGATTTCGGGGATCAGGATCACGTCCGCGCCGCCGGCGATGCCGGAATGGAGGGCGATCCAGCCCGCGTAACGGCCCATCACTTCCATCACCATCACCCGCTGATGGCTCTCGGCCGTGCTGTGAAGCTTGTCGAGAGCCTCGGTGGCGGTGGAAACCGCAGTATCAAAGCCAAAGGTGATGACGGTGCCCGCCACGTCGTTATCAATCGTCTTGGGAACTCCGACGACGGGAATGCCTTTGCGGAAAAGTTTTTGCGCGATGGTGAGCGAGCCGTCGCCGCCGATGGCGATCAAAGCGTCGAGCTTCATTTTCTTAAAATTGCGCACGACTTTGTCGGACTGGTCCTGGGATTTGCTGCCGATGGAAAGCTGTTGGAAGGGATTGCCGCGGTTGGTGGTGCCGAGGATGGTGCCGCCGAGTTTCAGGATCCCGGCCACGTCTTCATACACGAGGGGTTTGATGGTTTCCGGCGAGAGCAGCCCTTCGAAACCCTGGCGGATGCCCAGAACGTCCCAGCCGCGCATCCAGGCGGCTTTCACCGAAGCGCGGATGACCGCGTTCAGGCCCGGAGCGTCGCCGCCGCCGGTTAGGATTCCGATCCGTTTCTTGGCCATGGGCCTCAAGTATAGAAGAGGACTTTGTAATTTACCAGTCGTTTTTTCCGATAGAGGAACTTGCCGGAAAAGAAGCGTCCCCGGGCCAGCCATTTCAGGAAATGGCGGTCGCCTTCCCAGAGCGGCAGTTTCAAAACTTTGCGGTCGGGAATCCACTCCAGATGGCCCTCATTGCAATCGGTGAGCCGGCCGGAAAACGTTCGCGCGACGTACACAAAGACCAGCCAATCATTCTGCCCGTCAAATTTGGGGAAGGTTAAGACGCCGCAAAGTTTGGGATTTTTGATGGAGAGGCCCGACTCTTCTTTGACTTCGCGGACCACGCAGTCGTCGGGCGATTCGCCGGGATTGAACTTGCCGCCGAGCCCGTTCCATTTGCCCTCGTGAATGTCGTTGGGCTTTTTGGTCCGGTGCATCATCAGCGTGCGGCCCCCCTTTTTGACGTAACAGAGGGAAGCGCAGATGGTCATCGGGGCTTGGGAGCCTTGGTGGAGCTTTTAATTCCGCGCAGCCAATCGGTGAGCGCGTCTCGGGTGCTGTGGAAGGCGAGCTGGTCCCAGGGGATTTCGGAGGGTTTGAACCAGCGGACTTCGGTCGCTTCCGGAGTCGGCTTCGGCTTGCCGCCGCCCAGAACGCGCGCGGCGTAAACCAAAACCACCGTGCCCGTAAAAGGGTAGGAATAGGCGCCGATCAGGCGTTCGGCGGCGACACGCAGCTTCACTTCTTCGCGCGTTTCCCGGACCGCGGCGTTGTCCACGGTCTCGCCCAGCTCCACGAAACCGCCGGGGAACGTCCAGTAGCCTTTGCGCGGCGGGATGCCGCGGACGAGGAGCAGGACTTTGCCGTTCTTAACCGGCAAAGAGCCCGCCACGACGCGCGGGTTTAAGTAGGCCACAGTGCCGCAATGGCTGCAAACCAGGCGGCGGCGGCGTTCATCGGAAACATATTTGGTTTTTAATGCCTTCCCGCAGAGATGGCAGAAGCGCGGGACGGAATGGTCGATCGGGATCGGGTTCGGGTGGAAAGCGGGCCTGGCGGGTTTCAAAACTTGTTTCGAACTCGACTAAAACTCGTTCAGCAGTTCGCGCGCGGACTTCAGGACGCAGGTAAAGATGGGGGTGTCGCGCTCCGTGTACCTGGAACCCTGCGAACCGCGGAGCTCCATGACAAGGTCGAGAAAATCGCCGGGGGCGTCGGTCTCAAAAGCCACGACGAAGTCCTGATCGTCGAGCCCGAAAGAATAAGTCGTGTTGAGTTTCACCGACATGTATTTGCTGCCGATGGTAATGTGCTCGTCCATCATATTCTGCCGTTCTTCCATGGATAACAGATACCAGGCGCGCGTCTTTACGAAGGGGTAGACGAAAATATATTTGTACTTGCCCGGCTTGATGTTGGTGCGCGACTCCTGGTGCGAGGGGTCCAGCTTGTCGATATACACCGAGCGGCGCGTCATGGACAGATAAGAGTAAGCGGGAACAAGATATTTGCCGAAACCCGTGCGGTTGAGCCGCGCGGTCATTTCCTGAAAAGCGTCCAGCTCGTAGGAGATGCGCCACAGCATGAGGTCGCAGTCGGCGCGAATGCCCTGCGTCGAGTAGGTAAGAATGATGAGTTTTTTGGAATACTCTTCGAGGACCTGGCTAAATTCATCCTTGCCTTTCTGCCGGGTCGCTTCATCCAGCAGGCGCCATTCCGGGCTGACCTTAAAGAACTGGAAGTTAACGAACTGGCGCGGCAGAGACTGGGGCGCGCCCGCGCCCTGAGCGGGCCTTTCAGCGGTGTGGCCGGATGGAGGAGCGGAAGGATGAGACATTAGATATCCAGGTTTTTAACTTCGAGGGCGTGCTGTTCGATGAAGAGGCGGCGCGGCTCGACTTTATCGCCCATCAGGGTCGTAAAGATGCGCTCCACTTCGACTGCGTCCTCGAGCTTCACCTGCAAAAGCTTGCGGCGCATGGGGTCCATGGTCGTTTCCCAAAGCTGTTCGGGATTCATTTCTCCGAGACCTTTATAACGCTGGACCGTGACATCCGCCCGGCCCACTTCCCGGACCGATTCCAGAAGATCCGCGTAATCCGTGATGTCGCGCTCCAGATGGCCCGATTTCACGCGATACGTGACTTTCTTTTCATCTTTGGCGGGCGTAGTCTCAAAGCCCAGGGCTTCGAGCTTTTTGAGCAAAGCTTCGATTTTGGGGATCTCGAAGAGATCCTTCACCTCAGGTCCGAGTTCTTCATCGGCCACGTCCATTAAATCTTCGCCCGAGGCCTTCTTCGTTTCCGAAATCTTGGCCTGGCGCTGTTTCAAATATTCCTCTTTAAGCTTGTGCCATTCTTTTTCCGTGAAGGCATAAACCGCGTCGCCGTTTTCCTGATCGATCTTGTAAAGCGGCAGCTTGCCCTTGGCTTTGAACTCCATGTAATTGGCCCACTGGACGCCCTTGCGCATGAGCTTCCGTTTCAGAGATTCCAGCTCGGTGATCCAGCTCAGAATATTTTTGAGCTCCGACCGGTCGATTTTATCTTCCTTGGACTTGGAGAGCTTCGTAACCTCGACGGACTCGAGCGCTTCCTGCATGAGGAACGTTTCCATGGCCTCTTCGGTGTCGATGTACA
>CAZFYO010000026.1:0-15216 GCA_964523525.1 uncultured Elusimicrobia bacterium | reverse complement strand
ATCAGCGCGCCGGCCAAGGGCGAGGACATCACGATCTGCATGGGCATCAACGAGGACAAGTACGATCCCGCGAAACACAAGATCCTTTCCAACGCATCCTGCACCACGAACTGCCTGGCACCCATCGTGAAGGTGCTCAACGACAACTTCAAAATCAAGAAGGGCCTCATGACCACGATCCATTCCTACACCAACGATCAGGTCATCCTGGACTTCCCTCATAAGGACCTCCGCCGCGCCCGCGCGGCCGGCCAGTCCATGATCCCGACCAGCACCGGAGCCGCCAAGGCGATCAGCCTCGTGATCCCAGAAATGAAGGGCAAGCTGAACGGCGTCGCGATCCGCGTGCCGACACAGAACGTTTCGCTCGTCGATCTTTCCTGCGAGCTGGAAAAATCCACCACCAAAGAGGAAGTCAACGCCGCGTTCAAAAAGGCCGCCTCTGCCGCCGGGCTCAGCAAGTATCTTGCTTACAACGAGCTCGAGCTCGTCTCCAAGGACTTCAACGGCGACAGCCATTCCTGCACCATCGACGCCAAGTCGACGGACGTCATCGACGGCAATTTCGTCAAGGTTTTCGGCTGGTACGACAACGAGTGGGGTTATTCCAACCGCGTCGTCGACCTCGTCGACTACATCACCTCGAAGAAGTTCGCGGCCGTCGCCTAAGCCTCGGCGCACAATAATCTCCAGACAATGGGCCTGAAGTCGTTCGAAGCGCTTCCCGTCCAGAACAAAAAAGTTCTGGTCCGCGTGGATTACAACGTTCCCATCAAGGACGGCGTTGTGTCCGACGACACGCGCATCCGCGAATCGCTCCCGACCGTCAAAAAGCTCATCGATCAGAAGGCCTCCGTCATCCTTTGCTCGCACCTCGGCCGCCCGAAAGGCGCGGTCAATCCGAAATATTCGCTCGAACCCGTCGCCAAAAAGCTCGAGCAGCTCATCGGCACCAAGGTCACCTTCGCGAAGGATTGCGTGGGCCCTGAAGCCAGGAAGGCGGTCACCGGCAACGGCGGCTCCGTTGCCCTCCTCGAAAACCTCCGGTTTCATCCGGAGGAAGAGAAAAACGCGGAACCCTTCGCAAGAGAACTCGCTTCGCTAGCGGACTATTTCGTGCAGGACGCGTTCGGCGCTGTCCACCGCGCGCATGCTTCCACTGCCGGCGTGACTAAATTCCTGCCCAATGGAGCCGGTTACCTTCTCCAGAAGGAAATCCAGGTCCTGTCCCGCCTCCTGAAAAGCCCCGAAAAACCATTCGTCACCATTTTAGGCGGCGCCAAGGTTTCGGACAAGATCGACGTCATTCAGAACCTCATCACCAAAGCCGACGCGGTCATCATCGGCGGCGGCATGGCCTACACGTTCCTGAAGGCGAAGGGCTTCAAGATCGGCAAATCGCTGCTGGAAGAGGATAAGGTTGAATTTGCGAAATCTTTGCTCTCCAATCCCAGACTCCATATCCCTGTCGATCACATCGCGGCCGATAAATTTGAACCCGGCGCCAAAACCCAAGCCACCGCGGATGAAAATATCCCGGACAATTGGATCGGCGTGGACATCGGCCCCAAAACGATTCAAAAAATCAAAAGCGTCATCAGCGGCGCGAAGACCATTTTCTGGAACGGCCCTGTGGGCGTGTTCGAAATACCTGAATTCAGCCAGGGAACCCTTGAATGCGCGCGGATGATCGCCGACGCCACGAAAAAGGGCGCGTTCAGCGTCGTGGGCGGGGGAGATTCCATCGCCGCCATCAACAAGAGCGGCATGGCTAAAAACATTTCCCATATTTCCACGGGCGGCGGTGCCAGCCTCGAATTTTTAGAAGGTAAAAAGCTGCCGGGCGTCGAAGCCCTGGCCGGCGCGTGAGGTAAAAATGTACGGACTTATTTTGACGTTGCATGTTTTAGTCTGCGCTTCCCTGGTGGTGGCGGTGCTGGTCCAGATGTCCAAGACGGGAGGCATGGGCGGTATTTTCGGAGGCGGCGGATCGAGCGACGCGCTCTTCTCGGCTCCTTCGGGCAACCTTTTCATGAAGAAGCTGACGGTCGGCCTGGCCATCGCGTTTTTCAGCACAACGCTGCTGCTGACGATCCTGGAGAGCCGCCGCAGCACGCGCAGCGTCCTGCAGCGGATCCCGATGCAGCAGGGGCAGCCGCAGTAACGACGTTCTTTAAATATACGGGGGCGCATTTTTTTCTTATTCCTTCGGAATTATGGAAAAAATACAGCCCCCAAAGTTCAATAAAGTTTTTGGGCGCACTTCTATCCCATTCCTCAAACTAAGGAAGAAGTACAGCCCAGAAAGTTCTTAAGAAGTTCTTTTAGAGGTTTTTCTGGGCGGATGGCGGAACTGGCATACGCGTACGCTTGAGGTGCGTATGGGGAAACTCTTGTGGGTTCAACTCCCACTCCGCCCACAAAAACCTTATAAAAACTTTTTAAGCATTTGTGGGCTGCACCAATTCCGTAATTCAAAGGAATAAGAGTTGGTGCGCCCACTTTCTTTTTAATCGAACGCATTGCTGTAGCCGTACCTCCACACCCCTCTCGCCGACTCTCCATCAACCGCTCCCTTGAAATATCCGGGATCCTCTGTTAGCCTTAGCCCACGTCAGAAAGTGTGGACTAAATGCCACAATCGAGGTCATCCATGGAAGCGCCCGCGGCATCATCGGAAATCGAAGAACTAAAGAGGCAGATCGAGCTCGCCCAGAAGGATCTGGAGCGCCTGGAGCAGATGAAACCCCTGGCGCAGCTCGCCTCCACCGTCGTGCATGACGTCCGGAACTCCCTGGGCGTCATCTCCAGCACCTCCCAATTCGTGCTCACCCATTTAAAGCCCGCAGATAAGGAAAAACAGGCCTGGGAAATGGTCGTCCGGAACGTCGAGACCATCCGGGGCATCCTGAAAAGCTACCTCGGTTTCGCGAAACAGTTTGAAACAGAGCGGGAATTGGCCTCGCCGGACCAGATCCTGGACCGGATCAGCCATTTCGTCGAGCTGCAGGCCAAAAAACAGAATACCCGGATAGAAAAGGCCCTTTCGGGGTCCGGGACCAGACTGATGCTGGACGTCGCCGCTATCGAATCCTCCCTGCTCAATATCGCACTGAACGCCCTGGAAGCCGTGGAGCACGACGGTGCCGTCAAATTTTCAAGCGGCCTCAGCGAGGACCGCAAATGGTTTTTGATCGAGATATCCGATACAGGTCCTGGGGTGGCCGCCGAAACCAGGGAAAAGCTTTTCCAGCCCTTCTTCACGACAAAAAAATCCGGGACCGGTATGGGTCTCTACTCCGCCAAAATCGCCGTGCAGAACCATGGGGGGTCGCTCCAGTTCGATTCTCGTCCCGGGAAGGGAACCAGGATGATCTTCTGTCTGCCTTTGCCGCAGGATAAGGCGTGACTTTGTGAAAAAAACAATCGCCGTCGTTGACGACCAGAAGGATCTCTGTCAGGCCATCCGTTTCGTCCTCGAAGCCAATGATTTCGGCTGCGCCGATTTTCAGGACGGCGAAGCGTTTCAGAATTGTCTGGAAAAAGAGTACCTGCAGGCTGTCCTTCTGGATTTGAACCTCGGCAAGGGACAGGTCGGAGGGCTGGAGCTGCTGGAACGCATCCGAAAAGCCGATCCGGCGCTTCCCGTCATCATCCTGACCGCCGACACGACCGTCAAGGCGGCCGTGGACGCCATGAAACTCGGAGCCTACCACTACCTGACCAAACCGTTCGACAACGATGAGATGCTGCTTTTGATCCGCAAGGCCGTCGAGGAAAGGGATAAAACCCGCCAGATCGAGATCCTCAAGGCCCGCGCTCCGTCGCCCAAGACTCCCACCGTCATCGGGCGCGGCAAAAATATTCAGGACGTGCAGGACCTGGTGAAGAAAATCGCCCCGACGGAACTGACCGTGATTCTGGAGGGGGAATCGGGCAGCGGAAAGGAGCTGTTTGCGAACCTGATCCACGCGCTCAGTGCCCGCAGGGACGGACCGTTCGTTTCCCTGGACTGCGGGACGCTTCAGGAAAGCCTCCTGGAATCCGAACTTTTCGGCTATGAAAAGGGCGCATTCACGGGCGCCGACCGCCGCAAGCTGGGCCAATTCGAGATCGCGCAAGGCGGAACCCTCTTTCTGGATGAAATCGGCAACCTTTCCAGCGCCGTACAGGCCAAGCTGCTGCGCGTCCTTCAGGAGAGGAAGATTCAGCACCTGGGCGGGCACAGGGAGATTGAAATCGACATCCGCGTTCTGTGCGCATCCAACATCCCGCTGGAAACCCTGACGAAGCGGGGCAAATTCCGGGAGGACCTCTTTCACCGGCTCAACCAGTTTTCCGTCTCGATCCCGCCCCTCCGGAAACGTCTCGATGATATCGAAGACCTGGCGGGCTATTTTCTCAAGTGCGCCAACCAGGAAATGAGCAAAAACATATCCGGGTTCACCCGCGAAACCCTGTCGCTGATGAAATCCTATTCATGGCCCGGGAACATCCGCGAACTGCGGAATTCGATCTACCGGGCGGCCATCCTGGCCGACAATGAGGTCCGGCCCGAGCACCTCCAGCTCTCGATGACGCGCAACAAATACGTCGAAAAAACCCTGGCCGACTCGCAGATGGGCAAGAAGATATCGCTGAAAAAGGCCTCGAGACACGCGGCTGGAGTTCTTGAAAAACAGCTGATCGAGCAAACCCTCAAAAAGTGCAATAACAACAAGTCCCTGGCCGCTAAAAAGCTCAGGATCGACCGGAAAGCCCTTTATAACAAGCTGAAAAAGTTCAAGATATCTACAAAGCGATGAGGTAAGGGACATTTTGAAACTGTAGACATATATCCACAGTTGTGGATTCACGTCCACACTGATCCCGTGGGCTTGGAACCGCGTCCGAGCACAATGGCGTAATTGGGTCCCAAAACAGCACAATCCAACGCATTAAACACATACTTTTGATCAATCGAGGGAACGAGGAATTTGTCCGGATTTGGTAAGAATGTTGCTATACAGTTGATATGAAGAGATCGATCGTCTTCCTGACCCTGCTCCTGGCGCCGGCGCTTTTCACCGGATCGCCACTTTGGGCGTCGGATATCAAGGCGCGATTAAACAGCTCGGACGGGTCGACGTCTCTGCAGATCCTGGATTCAGACGATATCGAAGCGGGTCGGATTGATTCGGACGGAAATCTTGTGATTTTAGGGTCCGGAACAGTCAATGGTTCGTTCATTGCAACCGGCGGGGGTGTGGGAATTGGAGGCGGCCCGCCGAACGCTCAATTTCATGTCGGATCTCTTGACGGCGCACAAGGACCGCAAATGACCATCTCCACCGGCACATTCAGGCTGTTCGAAGTGAACGGAGCATCGGTTGCAGCGCGAGTCGGCGTGCATTTCCCCAATGGAACTTCGCAGCATTCCGCATATATTGCAAACACCGCAGGAGTCGTTACCCTGAGCAGCGCCACATCGGTGGGGACGCTGACATCCACCAGCTCCTTGGTTTCGGGGGGATTCAGGGCGGAGCAAGCTTCGGATATGGCGCATATCGTCAGGGTCACTTCACTGAGCGTGATCGGGACGCTTCACTCGACCAGCGCCCTCACAGGAAACACCGGGACCCTGAGCACGCTCTCCGCTGGAAAAGTCCAGTTCAGCAGCGCCGCGATCCGCGGCACCGTCACCTCCACAAGCTCCATCATCGCTTCCTCGTGGATCTCAGCTCTTCCTTCTTCATTTTCAAACTCGGTGCTGGCGGGGTCTGCCTCCATAACGGGAAGCATCACCTCCACAGGTTCCGTTATAGCGGGCGCAGCGGTGTTCCGATCGGTCAGCGTCGGCACCCTTGACCTGGGAAGCGTGACGTTTCGCGGAACCTTGACGTCCACCAGCGCTTTGATTTCAGGCGCGATCCAATCTTCCCGCCCGTCCACATTCAGCCACGTAGTGGAAATTTCCTCCCTTTCGGTCACGGGGTCTGTCACTTCCACCGGACCGATCACCGGTGGGCCGGCGTATTTCACGTCGCTGACGCAACGCAGCGTGATCCTGACCGGGCAGGCGTCCGCCGTCGGGAGCATCACATCGACGAGCCCGGCGGTTTTTGGGGAAATAGACGCATCAAACTCTTCTTTGTTCCGACACAGCGTCAATATATCATCGCTGTCGGTCGATGGAAGCATTACGTCCACCAGCCCTATCCGCGGGAATCTCGGAATCTTCAGGACTCTTTTTCTCAACGGGCTCGTTTCGATCCCGAGCACCACGATCCTTGGGACCCTGACGTCCACCAGCGCTCTTTCAGTCGGAGGGCTCCTTTCCTCGGGTCCGTCCGAGCTTGAATTCACGCGGGTGGCATCCATGACAGCGATCGGAAGCATCGTATCGACCAGCCCGCTCGCGGGCCGCACGGGAACATTCGGGGCCCTTGATCTGGACGGAGCCCTGAGGATGTCGAGCATGGCTGCACGGGGAACCATTACCTCCACAAGCGCGCTGGTCGCGCGATCCGTCCTTTCGTTCCGGTACTCCGAGTTTTTGAGCGAGGTACAGATTGACTCGCTCACCGTCACAGGCAATATGACTTCCACCGATACGGTGTCGGGCGACAGCGGGGTATTTCGTTCGCTGGTGATCAACGGCGAAGTGTTTGCTTCAAGTTTGACTTTGCGAGGAACCCTCACGAGCTCAAGCCCGTTTCTGCCGGGATCGATAGAATCATTCCGTCCGTCTACGTTCACGGATATCGTGGAAGGATCATCGATAGCGGTGACCGGCACTCTAACCTCCACGAATACGATCATGGGCGGCGAGGGAATTTTCAGTTCAATTTTGGTGAGAGGTCCGGTCGTGGTCGCCAGCATGACCGCGGCGGGGACCCTGACGTCCACCAGCGCACTGACATCGGGAGGCGTCGCAGTTTCCCGTCCTTCCGTTTTTCTCCAAAGGGTGCAGATATCTTCTCTCTCGGTGGTGGGAACGATCACGTCCACCAGCCCCATATCCGCTGAAAACGCTCTTTTGGGGAACGTTTTCATTGCCGGCGGGCTGCGCGTGGGGAGCATGACGTCGGTTGGCACATTAACCTCCACCAGCGCGTTAATTGCCGGGGGAGTGGATGTCGCTCTGGAATCCGTCATGAATGGCGCGGTGAGAGTCTCATCCCTCGCGGTGACGGGAGAAATGACGTCGACCAGCGCTTTCATCACCGGCGGGATCGAAGCCGAATGGGAATCCTCGTTCAACGGGCCCGTCAGAATCTCATCCCTTGCCGTTCCGGGCACGTTAACGACACTGGCCGGATTCGTGAGCGGGAGGTCCTCATTCACGTCGATCGGTATCGGAGGAGATCCGGCCAATTTTGTCATCACGCCCGCAGGAAGAATGGGGATCAAAACAAACGCACCGAATGCGTTTCTCCAAATCATTGGCGATGCCGGCAGTTCGGCGCCCCAGCTTCTGGCATCCACCGGCGCCAACCGGCTGTTTGAAGTGACGGGAGAGTCTTCCACGATCGACGCGAGGCTTTTCCAGGTAACGTCCACCGCTACTCATTTCAACGGCGAGGTTCACCTTGCGACCACGGCGCATATTACGGGACCGAACGGCGGCATCGGGAACCTTCTGATTGTCAGCACCGGGACGCCTGGAAGTTCGGTGAGGAATGCCTTCCTTCGCGTCACATCCACGGGCATCGTATCGGTTCACGGCAAGGGGGCATTCGGAACGGGGGGCGCCGACGTGGCGGAAATGTACGAATCCGATGAATCTCTGGAGCCGGGGGATTTGGTCGTTGCGGCGGGAATGGGCCGCATAAAAAAATCCCTTGGCCTCGGGTCGCGAGAATCTCTCCTGGGAATTATATCCAGGGAGCCCGGCCTCGTGCTTGGACTGGACAGCGATACGGTCATGGAAAACATGAAAGGAGTTTATCCGGTCGCATTAAAAGGCCGAACCCCGGTCAAAGCCTCGCCTGAAAACGGCCCTATCGCTGCCGGGGATTTCCTGGCGGCGGCGAGAGAACCGGGCCGGGTCGCGAAAGCCGCCCAAAGCGGCAGGATCGTTGGAATCGCGCTGGAATCGTGGAACGGTTCCGTGGAGCCCGATCGCCAGGTCATGGCGTTCATGTATCAGAATTTTTGGGTCAATCCGAAAGAGTACGAGGCGTTATCGGCCCGTGTTAAAACCCTCGAATCGAAACTGGCGGAATACAAGCAATGATGAAGCCGACGAATATATCCAGGATGAAAAGAGGGAGCGCTGCAGTCTGGGCGCTTGCGATCCTTGCGGCCCTGATTGCAGGACCGATGCGGCTCTACGCGTCGGACGTGCGGGCGAGACTGAACAGTTCGAACGGATCAACCGAATTTCAGGTCAAAGATTCCAATGACGTGACGGTCGGCAGAATCGATTCGGACGGAAACCTGCTCATCCTCGGCTCGGCGACTGTCACCAGCGGCTTCATCGTCAGCGGCGGCAACGTCGGCATCGGTACGCAGATCCCGCAGTCCCGGATGCACCTTTGGCTTCCCGATGGAACCGCAGGGCCGCAGTTCATTGTTTCGACGGGGTCGGTCAAACTATTTGAAGTGAACGGGGCTTCAATCGCCCTGGGAGTTCCGCTCCATTTCCCGGACGGATCCGTCCAATATACCGCGTTCTCGCCCCAAAACGCCGGCGTGGTAACCTTCAGCAGCATCACCTCGGTGGGCACGATCACATCAACCAGTTCCGCCATCGTCGGGGCCGTAATGGCCGTGCTGCCGTCCACGTTTTCCCACAACGTCAGCATCGCGTCTCTGACCGTTGTCGGTTCGATCACGTCCACCAGCGCCGTCGTTGCAGGGGATGCATTTCTTGGAACTCTGACAGTAAACGGCGCGGTTTCGGTCTCAAGCCTCGCGGTGACCGGAACAATCACCTCCACCAGCGCTGCGATCATCGGCGCGGTGCAAGCCTCCCGTCCTTCCACGTTCACCCACACCCTGAACGTCTCTTCGCTTACAGTGATCGGATCGATTACATCCACCAGTCCCATCATAGCCGGCGACGCTACATTTCAGTCCATCACGCTGAACGGCGGCGTCACGATCGGCAGCATGACGTCGGTGGGGACCCTCACTTCCACGAGCGCAGTCATCGCGGGAGGAGTTGCCGCGTCCGGAGAATCGACATTTCTTCACAACGTCAGGGTGGCATCTTTGAGCGTGACCGGCTCCATCACCTCCACGAGTGCCGTCATCGGATCGGCCGGAAGTTTCGCGTCGCTCACGCTGAACGGCACGGTGCAGATTGCCAGCATGACGTCAATCGGGACTCTTACCACCACCAGCCCGGTCATCGTTGGGGCGCTTCAGGCCGTGAGGCCTTCAACTTTCTCCCACTTTGTCCAGATTTCATCTTTGGCGGTGGTGGGAACCATTACTTCCACCAGCCCCATTACCGCAGGGGCCGCGAATTTTTCATCGCTGGTGCTGAACGGGCCCGTGTCGGTTGGCAGCATGACGTCGGTGGGAACCCTCACATCCACCAGCGCCGCAACGGTAGGAGGCGTGCTGGCATTTAGGCCGTCCACGTTCACGCATACGCTGCAGGTTTCATCGCTGGCGGTGACCGGAACGATCACTTCTACCAGCGCCATTACCGCGGGGGCGGCAAGCTTCATGTCGTTGACGCTGAACGGCGGAGTGACCGTGGGCAGCATGACGTCGGCAGGCACGATCACATCCACCAGTCCCGCCGTGCTGGGCGGAATTCTGGCCGTCCAGCCGTCGACCTTCTCTCACAACGTAAGAATAGCTTCGCTCACGGTCGTTGGAACGATCACATCCACCAGCGCTATTACAGCGGGGGCCGGAGCGTTCCGGTCGCTGATCATGAACGGCGGCGTCACGATCGGAAGCATGACCGCGACCGGCTCCATCACCTCCACGAGCCCCGCCATCGTCGGCGGAGTGTTCACTCGTCTGCCTTCCAACTTTTCTCATAATGTGAGGATCGCGTCCCTCACATCCGTCGGCTCCATCACCTCGACCAGCGCGATTGTCGGAGGCGCAGCCATATTCGCCTCGCTCAACCTCAACGGCCCGTTCACCTTCAGCAGCATGACATCGGTCGGAACGATAACGTCGACAAGCGCCGCCATTGTGGGCGGCGTCATGTCGATCCGGCCGTCGACATTTACGGATACGGTTCAGGTATCCTCGCTTTCAGTGGTCGGAACCATCACTTCGACAAGTTCCATCATCGCAGGGGCCGCCTCGTTCGCATCGCTGGCATTTAACGGCGACATCAATTTCGGCAGCATCACGGTGCTGGGAACAATCACCTCCACCAGCGCGGCGATTGTCGGCGCGGTGCAGTCGGTCCGCCCGTCGACATTCTCGCACAACGTGCTCATATCATCCCTTTCCGTTATCGGCACAATCACATCGACCAGCACCGCCTATCTTTGGGCGGTGCAGTCGGTCCGCCCGTCGACATTCTCGCACAACGTGCTCATATCATCCCTTTCCGTTATCGGCACAATCACGTCCACCAGCGGATTCGTCGGTTCCGCCTCCTCCATGACTTCCCTGAATGTCGGAGCGAATTTTAACGGCATGGTCGTTTATCCATCCGGCATCGTCGGGATCGGAACCACAAGGCCGCGGGCGAGTTTGGATATCATGGGCGCAGCGGGATCTTCGGCCCAGCAGCTCATCGTTTCGACCGGGACTCAAACGCTTTTCGAGGTCACAGGAGGTTCCGCGACTATGAACGCAAGCCTGTTCGTGGTCAATTCAACCGCGACGCACTTTCGAAACGCCGTAAGGTTTTCGAGCACCGTGCATATTACCGGTCCAGCCGGCGCCGCTGGAAACCTTCTGATCGTCAGCACCGGTACCCCCGGAGCCAGTGTCCGCAACGTATTCCTGAGAGTGACTTCGACCGGAACGGTATCCGTGCACGGAAAGGGAGCCTTCGGAACGGGGGGCGCCGACGTCGCCGAAATGTACCCGTCCGACGACAAATTGGAGCCGGGAGACGTCGTGGCCGCCGCAGGAAAGGGGAAAGTTCGGAGGTACCGGGCGGATAAAGACGGAGGAAGAACCTTGGGAATCGTTTCGACGAGCCCGGGGCTGGTCGCCGGTTTGGAAGCGGGGAAAAACATGGAGGACATGACCGGCTCTTTCGCCATCGCGCTCACGGGACGCGTTCCCGTCAAAGTCACGCTGGAAACCGGCCCCATCAGGGCGGGGGACATGCTCGCGCCATCGCGCCGGAGCGGCTACGCCTCCAAGGCCGAGAAGACCGGTATCGTCGTCGGCATCGCTCTGGAGGATTTCATGCCCACGGAGGAAAACCCGGACAAGGTGCTCGCCTTCGTAAATCCGCATTCCTGGGTTGACCCCAGGGATTTCGAGGACCTTTCAAAGAGAGTCCATGAGCTCGAATCTAAAATATTTGAAAAGAAAAACCGCTGACCTGAGCCGGCGAGCCCAATCCTGCATCCTCCGGCTCGGCCTCTTCGCGTTGTGCACGTGCGGCGCCGTTCCCGGGGCGCACGCGGGCCTTGAAATCATCAACGGAGCGACGTTTACCGTTACCAACGACGCTGTTTTGGAAACCTCCGGCAGCGTCGTGATGGGGAGCGGCGGCGTTTTGGACGCAGCGGGAGCCGCCCCGGGGAGAATCCGCCTTTCGGGAAACTGGAACAACCAAAACGGGCTATTCACGCACGGGACGTCCAGCGTGACGTTCTACGACCTCGGCGCCAGCTCCATCACCGGCAACACCACGTTTTACGTCCTGAACTGCCTGGTCCCGGGCAAAACACTCTTCTTCCAGAACGGCAGCACTCAGGGCATCGTAAACGTTGCCAATATCGTGGGGTCCATCGGAAACGAGATTCAGCTGAGGCCGACGCTCGATTCGGCCACCTGGTATATCCGCAGCCTCAGCTCGCCCACGGTCCATTTCGTAAACGTGCAAAACTCCAGCGCCATGCACACGATCGTCACGACCAAATTTTCGATCGACGCTGGGGGCAATAACAATTTCTGGATATTCGACGAGATCGGCGTCCTGGTCGCCGGGAACACCTACTATCATTTCGGACTGTGGGATCTTTCGTCGTCGACCGTCAGCGCCTCGAGCTTCACCCTGCAAAACATCGGCAACGTTCTGGAGGACTTCAAAATCCGCGCGACCACGTCGACGCAGGACACGCCCTGGTCGCTCCAGGGCGCCCCGGGAACCGACCAGATGGTGATCTACGGAGGATTCAGCCCCTCCCGGCCCAATCCCGGGGATTTCGGAGCCGAAGACGTGATCGATTATCAGGATCAGACTCCCAACGCGACGAAATTCGCCATCGGCTCGAGCACCGGCACCGAAGTCGCCGTGGATGAACGCAGGCATCTTTGGATCCGGTTGGATACGCCCCTCCTCACCTCCACGACCGATCAGCAGCGCCTCGAAGTGACGATCACGGGCCAGAAGTCTCCTTAGGCTCACCCAAAAACATAATCGCGGCCGTAGGCCGCGCGTCAAAATCCGTCGCGTTTGATACAATAAAAACGTGATGCAACGGAACATTTTTCGTTGGGTTTTCCCGCTGCTGGCCGCCGCGACGCTTTGGGCGCGGCCCGATACCCTGTACGCGATCGGCCTTTCGACCAGGTTTGTCCGCGTAACCCTCGAAGACGTCGCGCCCGGAAAGCGCCTCCGCCTCTCTGACGCGGGGAAACCCCGATACTCCGTCAAAAACCTGGGAAACGCTCCCGTTCTCATCGAAATCCGCGCCATCGCCCCGGGCCCCGAGGATTGCAAGGCGGGATACGAACCCGTTCCGGATCCGTCCTGGATCGATATCGCGGACTCCAGCTTTCATCTGAATCCATCCGAGGTCCGGGAAACGGATATTTTCATCGCCATACCGAATAAGGCCCGCTACCGCGGCAAGAAATACCACGCCAAGGTGACCGCAACCATCATGGACAGCCCGGCCTTGGTTTCGGCCGCCCTCACCAGCCACATTTTAATTCACGTCCGCAAAAAGTCCCGCTGATCCGCTCCGTTCCGCATCATCCGCCGCGCCCTTAAATCAATAAATCTGCAATTTTTAACTGTGGATTAATATCCACAGTTGTAGACCCGCATCCACACTTTTGCCGCTCCAGTCCCTAAAAGCGGCCTCCTTCCGGTACCCGCCAGCCCCCGCCGTCCCGTAAAAGCCTCCCTCGTAATTCTTTTCGTCATGACTTTCCAGTTTGAATCGTAAAAAATGCGCCAATTTGCGCCGTTCATCCGATTCCGGAGCAAAAGAGGGGAGTATTATCGTCGGAGATCAGGTATTTCAGGGATTGGCAGAACTATTGCCAACTATTTAATTGAAATGAAACAGATACCGGTCAATATCTTGAAATCAACACTCCGCGCCATGATGTCATTGCGCGGGCGCGCCCGCCCGTACGCGCGCGCGAGCCGGATTTTGACCGTCGCTTTCCTCGCCTTCTTCTCGGCCGCGTCGCTGCGCGCCGACTTCAACCCCGGCAACGATTCCGCGAATCTCGAAATCAGCATCATCCCGCATTTTGACCGCGGCGTGGAAATCGACACCGCCACGGTCCAACTCAATCTCGGCGCCGTTGAAATGGGCGCCAGCACTCAGACCGTGCGGCCCGCGACGGTCACGATCATCGGCAACGTTTTGAACAATGAGCTGAACCTCTCCGCAAACATCGTCGGAGGCTGGACCTTCGACGACGACGTCACCTCCACCGACACCGATAAGCTCGCCAACTGGATCGTCTTCAAGTCCGCGACCGACCCCGCCATGCCGGCGAAGGGCGGAGCGAACTTCGACGACGCGAACGACTCCCTGCAGTCGGCGACGCCGAATTTTGGGCCCGTACGCGTCGGTACGCAGGGCGGGAACTCAGGCCTCAACGGACGCTTCGAAGACGGCGTCACGGACATGGATTCCCTCGTCCCGCAGGACAAGCGCCACATCTGGTTCTACTTCCGCACGCCGGGCGCGACCTCTTTCACGAATCAACAGGAAATCCACTACACCCTGACAGTTACGCCGGGGCCGTAAATTTATATGCAACACAACGCAAAAGGAGAAACGAACATGACACACTCAACACTCAGCATCGCAAGAATCGGGCTGGCCCTCGTGCTGCTCGCCTCGCCGCTCTTCCAGGCGTCCGAAGCGCGGGCGGGACTCGGCATTTCGACGCGCTTCGTGGACGTCGTCCTCGAACACGTCGAAGTCGGTAAAGTCTACAACCTCCGCCAGCTTCGGAACGTCCCCTACACGGTGAAGAACCGCAGCACCGCGGCGATGGACATTGGCGTGGAAGTCCTGATCCCCTCGGCGAAGGATGTTGTGGCGGGTTACGAAGCCATCCCCGATCCCACGTGGGTCCGCGTCGTGCCCAACAAAATGCGCGTCGAAGCCGGCGCGACTGGGTTCGCGGAAATGATCATTCAGGTCCCGGACGACCCCAAATACGTCGGCCGGCATTATCAGGCGAAGGTCCGCGCCAAAACCCTGGATTCGGGCATGTTCGTGGTTCAGACCGAAAGCCGTTTCCGTTTTTCTACCGGAGCGGGCCCCGAGGAACTGAAGGCCGAACGCAAAAAGATGGCGATGCTGGCGCTGGACTTCGACATCACGCCCGACACGCTGTTCGTGGACGGTATCAAGCCCGGCGTGCCGTTCAACGTCCGGAAAGAGGGGAAACGCACTTTGAAAGTCACCAACCGGTCCGAGACCCCGCTCAAAATGAAGTTCATGAGCGTGGCGTACGACAACGCGCGCGTTCCCATCCAGGGCGACTACATCCCCGCGCCCGACCCCTCGTGGCTCAGCTTCAAACCCGCCATGAAGGAGCTCGGCGCAGAAACCATCGAAAGCCTCGACCCCGTCATCGAAATTCCCGCCGGCGATGAACATTACGGAAAGCAGTACGTGTTCATGGTCAAGGCCGACATCGTCATGGGAGTCGACCTCGAGGTGTTCAAGACGATTTATGTGAAAGTTAACGAGAAAACAAAATAAACAGGAGGCATGAAAATGAACGCATTGAAAATGAAGTCCGTCAAAGCCGTCTGGACGTTTGGAGCGCTGGTTCTGGGCCTGATGGCGGGCCTGGTGAACGAGGCGAAGGCGACCGCGATCTCAAGCAACAACGCGACCGCGCTCACCATCCTCATCACCCCCAACG
>CAZFYO010000025.1:0-15277 GCA_964523525.1 uncultured Elusimicrobia bacterium | reverse complement strand
GTCGGGGTGCTCGGATTTGAACCGAGGATCTCTCGCTCCCAAAGCGAGCGTGTTGCCGCTACACTACACCCCGTAAAACTGTTTCTAAAGTTTACCTAATAAAGAAAAAACTGCAAAGGCGGATGATTCCAACCTTTGCAGTTTCTCTTAAATGCATCCCCCGATGCGTTAACCCGATTACTTGACTTCGATCGTGGCTCCCGCTTCGACGAGCTTCTTCTTGATCTCTTCGGCCTGCGCCTTGGGAACGCCCTCTTTGACGGGCTTGGGCGCGCCTTCGACGAGGTCCTTCGCTTCCTTGAGGCCGAGGCCCGTGAGTTCGCGAACGACTTTGATGATGGGGATCTTCTTGTCCGCAGGGGCTGACGCGAGGACCACAGTGAAGTCGGTCTTCTCTTCGCCGCCTGCCGCCGCCGCTCCGCCCGCCGCCGCTCCGCCTGCCGCAGGGGCCGCAGCCACCGCAACCGCCGCGCTGACGCCGAACTTCTCTTCGATCGCCTTCACGAGCTCGGAGAGCTCGAGAACGGACATCTTCGCAATTGCTTCAATGATTTCGTTATTTGCCATTGTACTTCCTCCTTACGTTTATTACTAAATTAAGCGGCTTTCGCCTTCTGCTGCTCAAGCGCCTTGATGAGGCCCGCCAGCTTCTGGATGGGCGCGTTGAGCACGGTGGCCACGCGCTGCATGGGGCTGTTCAGCATGATCGCGATCTTGGTGATAAGCACTTCGCGGCTCGGGAGCGTCGCGAGAATCTTGATTTCTTTCTCGGTGAGCATCTTGCCGTCCAGGTAACCCGCGATGATCTTGAATTTCTCGTTGGTCTTCGCGAACTCCATGATGATCTTCGCCAGGCTCACGGGATCGCCCTTCTGGAAGGCGAGCGCGGTGGGTCCGTTGAAATGCTTGGAGAACTCTTCGAGCCCGATGTTTTTGAGCGCGATCTTTGTGAGGGTGTTCTTGACGACGCTGTACTCGCTGTTCAGAGGCTTGAGCTTGGAACGAAGGTCGTTCAGCTCCGGCGTCTTGAGGCCCATGTAGCCCGTGAGGACGAGGTTGGGCGATTCCTTGAGTTTTTTCTCAAGGTCCGCGACTGATTCGACATTTTTCTTATTAGGCATGTCTGACTCCTTAACTTAATTTAAATCTGATAAACCAACGACCGCATAAAATAAAAATGACATCTTTCGCGAGTGCAAAAGATGTCACCAAAAAAGGTTATTCTTCCGTCTCGGCAGGAGATTAAGTCGCGCGGATGCGGGACGCCTGCTGTCTACGACAACTTCTGACTGCGGAGAATTGTACTAGATTAGAATCCGAGGGTCAAGCCGAGAGATGCGGAAAGTTCGTTGAGGACGCTGCCTTCGACCACCAGCCCTTCATAAGGGAAGGGCTTGAACTTGAAGCCGAAGAACGGCGCGTAGGCGGTGTGGGTGCCGGAATGATGCTCGCCGGTGGACAGGCTGTCCAGGCCGGTGCGCAGGCGCTGCACTTTGATGCCGAGGTACGGATCGAAAGAAGAACGGTGGTCGCCCAGGTTGAACATGAACTTCTTGCTGAGGGTGAGCGCGCCCTGCAGTTCAAAAACAGTCATGAGATAACCCGTGTCGCCCGAAACGCGGCGGTCGCCGGAATTGAACCGGCTGAGGTTGTAACGGGAATGGGTGGCCGAAAGGTCCATGGACAGCGCCGGGCTCACGACCGTGTGAGGCACCAGGGTATAACGGACGCCGCCGCCCACCACAAAACCAGGGTTATCGGTTGAAAACGTGTTGGAGAACGTGCCGGACGGTACCTTAATATGGTAGTTTCCAAGGCCCCCCACGACATAGTAGCGAAGCCCCCCGTCAAAAGGCTGGAACGTGATGCGGGACATCACCGCATCCCCGCCGCCCTCGATTTCCGCCTCGCTGGTGGAGGTGGTTGCGATGGTCGAACCATTAACCGCCACGCTTCCTCCCCTGCTGATATCGAGCCTTAAATCCTGCCGGGCCGTGTGTTTATAATAGACCTCTATGTGAGCCCTTTTTTCGCCCAGCTGGGTGGCCGGAGCCATCAATTCCAGGGCCTCCGCGGGTCCCCCGATAAGCCCCGCCAGAAGCGCTAAAATACCTAATTTAAGAGGTTTTTTGATAGGACGCATACGCGACAGTTATAGCAGGAATGACCCCCGCCGTCAAGGTAACGTTTCAGTTTCTTTTTTGTTACAATACTGTAATTTTCATGCTGATTTTAGAGTGATTCTTGATTAATAACGGGATAAGTTATATAAATGGGCTCATGCATCATCGAAACAGGCCTTTTATCTTCATTCTTGCGGCATATTCACTGGGGTTGGCCCTGGCTGGCTGCGCGGGGAAGCCGCAGACCCTGCTCCGCTACAGCCTTTGGACGGAAACGCAGCAACTCCCCTCCGACCTCCACCTGATCCTCCTCTGGGACGAAGAGTTCGCCAAGAAGCGCGGGCGACCCGCGGCGCACCCGGAAAGGCTGGTGGCGCAAATCGCGGCGGAATGCGAAAAGCAGAACTTCGGGCGGATCGCCTCCTATCAGATTTTTGAAGACCCGGCCGACCTCGAAAAGTGGAGCAATTCCTTCCGCCCCGCGATCCCTGTCCTGAAGGTCGGCGCCAAACTGGAGTCCACGGAATCCAGCGGGAACTGGACGATTTCGCTGGACGGCAAATCGCGCATCCAGGCCCTGCTGTACGATACCGGAACCAACGATACGAAGACCGCCGTGCAGGTCTCGCGCAAGCCGCAACCCGCCGAATCCGGCAACGAAAGCTTCCCCCGCTATCTGCTGAAAACGTCCGAAGACAAACTCTACGCCGATTTCGCGGAGAAGCTTTTTGCGAAGCTGGCGCGCGAGCGGCAGGATACGATTCTCCCCTATTCCGTCGGAAAAAGCGACAAGATGAAGCAGGCTTACGCGGCGGCCCAGACCGGCAACTTTGACGGGGCGGCGAAGCTCTGGCAGGAAGCGGCGGACGCCGAGCAGGAAAACGTGAAGGCCCTCGAGAATCTCAGCTCCTACTACGAGTCCAAAGGCGATTTCAAGAAAGCGCTGGAATATCACGCGGCCGCAATGAAACGCCAGCCCAAAAGCCTCCGGGCGATGATGTATCAGGAGGCGAACGAAGAACGGGAACGCCTGCTGAAAGGCCTCATCCAATTGAAGGACACAAAAGTTCCCGCCGCAAAAATACTGAAATCTTCCGGCACGCTGGCCATCCTTTTGCTGGACAACGAAACCAACGATCTGGACGCGCCGGTGAAGATCCGAAAGAATTTGATGGACCGGGCGCAAAATCTCGGCATGAAGGCGCTCCCGCTGGACGAGATCGACGAGAAACTCAAAATGATGGGCTTGACCGACGGCGGGCAGTTCCGGTCCACCACGCCGCAAAAGCTCGGCAAGGAATTAAAGGCGGACTATCTGGTGATGGGCTCCGTGGAAGAGTTTAAGTCCATTCCCGGAAAGGACGTGAAGGCGGCGCTGAAACTGGTTTACGCGCCGTCGGGCGAAACCCTGTACGAGAAAACCCTGCAGGTGCAGGAAGAAGAGAAGAATCTCCTCAACAGTTTTTTTGATAAAGCGCTGGCGAAGGCGGCGGAAGTGATTACGGAGAAGGTGTCCGGAAAGACTTTAGACGAAGAAAGCGAAATGCTTGCCCGGCGCTACATGCAGGCCTGGCCGCACTTTACCAGCGGTTCTACCGCCAGGTAAGCGCGTTCAGAAAGGCGTTTACCGCCGACACCACCAGGCTGAAGAGCAGGGCCCACCAAAAGTTCTCCACCTCAAATCCCCGCACGAGCTTGTCAGTCAGCATGATCATCAGCGCATTGATGACCAGCAGAAAAAGTCCGAACGTTACCACCGTGAGAGGAAACGTCAGGAAAATCAGCACCGGCTTTAAAAACGTGTTGATGACGCCCAGCACCACCGCCACCACCAGAGCGGTCGTCATGCCGTCCACGGAAACGCCCCTCAATACATAAGTTCCCACCCAAACTGCCAGGGTATTGATCGTCAAACTCAAAAGCAGTCCCATCATAATTTTAAGCTCTCCTTATAATAAATCAGAGGATCAGGCGTCGCGGTGGACGGTTTCGGGAGAAAATGCCGGCAGGCAGACGGCGATGTATTCAGCTCCTTCAGGCCCCGGACTGCCGTACTGCACCCATTCTTTTTTGGGCACGATCACGGCCTGACCGGCCTGTATCGTCCATTCTCCATCTTTCGTTTTTACCTGTAAAGCGCCTTTCAGAACCACGGTATATTCGTCAAATTCGGGGACCTGGCCGGGCTCCACCCAGCCGGACGGGCTGACCATGCGCGCGATGCTGGCCGCGGCCGTCTGAGAATTCACCCGGCCGATGAATTCCTGGATAGTCTTTGGCTTGTTGCCGGCGGCTTTGATCTGCGTGGGTTTCGTAATGACTTTGATCATGAAGGTTTCCTTTACTCTTCGGTTTCCATTTCAACGGAGGATTTGTCGTAGTGGTCCACCGGGCAAAATTCCTTGGGCTCGGTGCCCGACTTGAACATCTCGAGGATGATCTTGGGGCAGGAGGGCAGCGCAAGGAAGCCGGTCGTTTTGTCGATCTTGGAGAACGTGACGCCGGACGGGACCGTGAAATCCTTGACGGGCAGATCCTTGTGCGCCGCTTTCATGAATTCCGTCCACCAGGGGACGAGGATGCCGCCCGACGACATCTTCTTGCCGAGCGCGGCGAAGTCGTCGTAGCCCATCCAGGCGCCGCAGACGAGATCGGGAGTGAAGCCCACGAACCAGAGGTCGCGCTGGTCCTGCGACGTGCCGGTCTTGCCGCCGGCCGGACGGTCGAGCGAAGCCGCGGCGTGGCCCGTGCCTTCCTGGACCACGGCGCGCATCAGGTTGACGGTGAGCGCGTTCAACTGCGGGTTGACGACCTCCGACTCCTGCGGAAAATTCTGCTCCAGGACTTTGCCCTCGAAATCGGTCACCTTGACCACGCTGTAAGGTACGGTCCGGATGCCGTCGGCCGCCAGCGTGCCGATGGAGCTCGTGAGCTCGAGCAGCGTCACGACGGACGTGCCAAGCCCGAGCGATAGAACGGCGTCCAGCGGGCTGGTAACGCCCAATTTCTGCGCCCACTCCACCACCTTGGGAGGGCCCAGGTTGTCCATCAGGCGCACGGAAACGATGTTACGCGAATAGGCGAAGGCGCGGCGCAGCGTGACGGGACCGAAAAATTTGCCGTCATAGTTTTTGGGGACCCAGGCCTTGTCTTCGGCCAGCGTAGCGGTGGCTTCCAAAATCTGGAAGGCGTTGGTGGCACCTTCGAGAAGTTTCCAGTCGCGGCCGTCATGCACGAACGCGATCGGGTTGTCGTTCACGATGGAGGCCGCGGTAAAACCGCCGTCGAGGGCCGCCATCCAGACGAAAGGTTTGAACGTGGATCCCGGCTGGCGCTTGGCCTGAGTGGCGCGGTTGAACTGCGACTCGTTAAAGTCCCGCCCGCCCACCAGCGCCCGGATTTCGCCCGACTTGGGGTCGATGGCCACCAGCGACATCTGCACCTTGGCGATCGTGGTCGAAGCCTTGACCTCCCATTTCTTCTCGCCGGCCTTCTTGCGCGCAGCGGATTTTTCCTTGGCGCGCAGCACTTCGGCGGCCGCGCCGTATTCCTTGTCGAACTTGGCGCCCGTCTCCGTCATAATGCGCTCCGCCGCCATCTGCATGTCGAGGTCCAAGGTCGTGTGGATGGAAAGCCCCCCGCGGTACAAGAGCTCGCTGCCGTACTTTTCTTCCAGGCTCCTGCGGATATTCTCCACAAAATAAGAGGCCACCGACGGGGCCATGGGGGTTTTTGAAACGCCCAGTGGTGTGGCTTTGGCGAGCCGCTCCTCTTCGGGCGAAATATATTTCAACTCGCGCAGGCGGCGCAGCACCACGGCGCGCCGGTTCTCGGCGGTCTCGGGATGGTTAAAGGGTGAATAGTAGCTCGGCAGGCGCGGCAACCCGGCCAGCAGGGCGCACTCGGCCAGGCTCAATTCCTGTACGGGCTTGCCGTAGAAAATGCGCGCCGCGGCCGAAACGCCGTAAGCGCCGTGGCCGAAGTAAACCTGGTTCAGATACATCTGCAGGATCTCCTGCTTGCTGAACCGGTGCTCGATCTGCAGGGACAGCAGCAGCTCGCGGATTTTGCGGCCGAACGTCTTCTCCTGCGTCAGGAAGATCAGCTTCGAAAGCTGCTGGGTGATCGTCGAACCGCCCTGGACCACACGTCCCGCCAGGAAGTTCCGCACCGCCGCGCGCGTCATGCCCTGCGGCGAGATGCCCCAATGCTTGAAGAACTTGTCGTCTTCGACCGCAATAAAGGCGTTCTGCAAATCGATGGGAATCTGATTCAAAGGAACCCAGGTGCGGCGCTCCGTAAAGAACTCGGAAATCACCGCTCCCTTATAGTCATAGAGCCGGGTGGTCAGACGGGGCAGGTACTCTTCCAGCGATTGGACCGGCGGGATGCTTCCTATAAAGTGGCGCAGGACCAGGCAACCTGTCAAAATGCCGACGTTTAATATCAAAAAGGCGATATAAACCGGCTTCCGGGGAAGGGATTTCAGATGTTCGGGCAGTTTATCGGGTATTTTGAATTCCATGCGCGGGTTCTTCCGCCCGCCATTATAGCAAACTGAATCAGCGGGATGGGTACGACAGCTTGGGAGGGGGCGGGATCAGAATGGATACGATTTTTTTTACGAAGGATTCATCCAAAGGTTTTTGAAAAAGAATATCGAGATCGAAACTGCCGGGGCTCGGCGTGATGGCGCTCAATACAATGATCGGAACGTTCTTCGTTCTTGGGTTCGACTTGATGCCGCTATAAACCTGCCAGCCGCTCTGACCCGGAAGCATTAAATCCATCACGATCAAATCAAACGATTCAGATTCAAGGCGCGCAGCCGCCGCGGGCCCGCTGTCCGCCCATTCCACTTTCAGGCCGATGCGTTCCAGAACGGTCCGCGTCAGATCCGCGCATTCTTCGTCGTCTTCGATCATAAGAATTTTGAACTTGGACAATTTTTCCGTATCGTATTTTGGGCGCGGAGGCGGAATAATTTCAAAGGGTGCCGATATGGGCGCGGTGCCTGGTGAAGGTGAAGGAGGAGGAGGAGGCGGCGGCGGTGGAAGCGCGGGCGATATCGCCTGTGTTTGGATTTCCGGTTCCGGCGCGGGCGGGGAAACGGGCTCCGGGACCGGTTCCGGGACGGGAATCCGGGAGGACTGTTCGGCGACCAGTTTGAGCGACTGGAGAGTTTCCTGCAGCTGAATTCTTTCGTGCTGGAGAATTTTGATTAAACTCTCCGATTCCTCGTAAATCGATTGATACTTCCCGGAAGGATCCATGCGCATGATCAGCTGCCGGAGCCGGGACCCCTCCAGGTTGATGGTCTCCCGCAGCCGCACGGCTTCGGAAAACATGCGCTCCGGAGCCGACGCGCGAGACCCGGATTCATCCCCGTTTCCCCCGTCGATCAGCCCATATTCGAATATATCGCCGTTGACCTGATACTTCTTTCCAAGCAGGAAATTCTTGACCCGCCTCATTTCCGCGGGACAGGACACAAGGTCGGCCAGCGCGCTGATGTCCGATCGGCCTTTGCCCGGCCCGTATTCGAATTCAGCCGGAATTTGATCGGCCAAAACGCACAAGATCCGCCCTTTCTTTTCCGATTTAACCCACTGCACCGCTTTTTTCGCATCTTCCGCCGTCTTAAAAACGAGCCCGAACAGGAAAGCTCCCAGGGCCCTCTCGACCGCGGCCCGATTGTTTTCGGAACATTGCAACAGCGAGGCCACGCATCCCTCGAAACCGGCAAATCCCTGCCCTAAGACCGCCCACGCTCCGCGGGCGTAATCGGAGTCTTTCAGGACGCCTTCCAACTCGGAAAGCCGGCGATCCATTTCCGCAATCGAACGCTCCAATGTCAGGACTTCCGGCGGAACGCTTTTTTTGCTGTCGCCCAGGGCCGAAATGGTGCTCTCGATCGCCGACAGCTTGTCGTCAATCTGGTGGTAGAACTGCTGAATTTTATCCGTCACTGGCTCCATCTGCCACTGAATCTAACAGATATCACGCAATTGTCAAGTAAGGAGCCGGAATAGATTCCGGATATTGACATCGTTGGACCTCATATCCTATAATGTCTTCACGATGGCGCGTTTCGATCGGGTTTTTCCGACGAGCGAGCTGTTTTTATTTTCGCTTTATTTTAGCACTCGCGCACAGCCAGTGCTAACTTTGAAAAAAGCTAAACCAACAGAAGGAGGCAGCATAATGGCAACAGCCACACTTAAGAAGATCAAGCCCTTGTCCGACCGCGTGCTCGTGAAGGCGCTGGAGAAGGAGCAGTTGAACAAAAGCGGGATCATCATTCCCGACACCGCGAAGGAAAAGCCGCAGGAAGGCGAAATCATCGCCACCGGCCCCGGCAAGCGGGACGAATCCGGCAAGCTCATCGCCATGGACGTCAAGACGGGCGATAAAGTCCTGTACGGCAAGTATTCCGGCACCGAGATCAAGCTCGATGACGAGGAATACCTGATCATGCATCAGGACGACATTTTGGGAATACTTTCATAAGACGGAGGAGATAAGAAAATGGCAAAGCAAATCCAATATTCAGATGAAGCCAGGAAGGCCGTCAAAGCGGGCGTAGACAAGCTCGCGAACGCGGTGAAAGCGACGCTCGGACCCAAGGGCCGTTTCGTCGCTCTGGACAAGAAGTTCGGCGCGCCCACCGTCACCAACGACGGCGTGACTATCGCCAAGGAAATCGAGCTCGAAGATCCTTTCGAGAACATGGGCGCCCAGCTCGTGCGCGAAGTTTCCAGCAAGACCAACGACGTCACGGGCGATGGCACAACCACCGCTTGCGTGCTCGCCCAGGCCATTGTCGCGGAAGGTTTCCGCAACATCACCGCCGGCGCGAACGCGACGCACATCAAGCGCGGCATCGACATCGCGGTTGAAGCGGTCGTGAAGGAACTGAAGTCCAACGCGAAGCAGGTCAACATCAAGTCGAAAGACGAGATTTACCAGATCGCGAACGTCTCGGCCAACGACAAGGTCATTGCCGAGAAGATCACCGAAGCGCTCGTCAAGGTCGGCAAAGACGGCGTCATCACGGTCGAAGAAGGCAAGTCCGCCGACACGACGCTGAAAATCGTTGAAGGCATGCAGTTCGACCGCGGCTACATCTCTCCTTATTTCGTCACCGACGCGGAGAGAATGGAAGCGGTCCTCGAAGACGCCTACGTCATCATCACGGACAAGAAGGTTTCCGCGATGCCTGACCTGCTCCCCCTCCTCCAGAAGATTGCCGAAACCGGCAAACCCTTCATGATCATCGCCGAAGAACTCGAAGGCGAAGCGCTGGCCACCCTCGTGGTGAACCGGCTCCAGGGACGCCTCCGTTGCGCCGCCGTCAAAGCCCCCGGCTTCGGCGACCGCCGCAAAGAGATGCTCCAGGATATCGCGACTCTCACCAACGGCAAAGTCATTTCCGAAGAGCTCGGCCTCAAGCTCGAGAAAGCGGATCTGAACATGCTCGGTAAAGCGGAGCGCATCGTGGTCGACAAAGAGAACACCACGATCGTCAACGGCAGCGGCAAGAAGAAAGATATCGAAGACCGGATCGGACAGATCCGCCGCCAGATCGACAGCACCACCTCGGACTACGACAAGGAAAAGCTCCAGGAGCGGCTCGCGAAGCTCTCCGGCGGCGTCGCGGTCATCGAAGTCGGCGCGGCGACCGAGACGGAAATGAAGACCCGCAAATTCAAAGTGGAAGACGCCATGCACGCAACCCGCGCGGGCGTTGAAGAAGGCATCGTGGTCGGCGGCGGCGTCGCGCTCCTGCGCGCGTCCGAAGTGCTGGCCAAGGTCAAGGGCGGCGACGTGGATGAGCAGACCGGCATCAACATCGTCAAGAAGGCTCTCGAAGAGCCGATCCGCATCATCGCGGAGAACGCCGGCCTCGAAGGTTCCGTGGTCGTTGAGAAAGTCCGCAGCAATTCCAACGGGAATTTCGGACTGAACGCCGACAGCGGCAACTACGAAGACCTGATGAAGGCTGGAATCGTGGACCCGGCGAAAGTGACCCGGACCGCGCTCCAGAATGCGGCCTCGATCGCGAGCCTCCTGCTCACGACCGAAGTGCTCATCACCGACATCCCCGAGAAAAAGGACAAGATGCCGGCCATGCCGACCCCGGAGTATTAAGCCCCGGAATCAAGCGTAACCACAGCATATAGTAGACGAGCCCCGCACCGGGACACCCCTGGTGCGGGGCTTCCTTTTGCCCTCAAAAATTAGTACAATATCGACGTTAGATGATACAGGAAAACCTTGCGGGAATCAGGGCCGGAATCGAGGCATCCTGCGGGCGCTCTGGAAGGCAAGCCGGAGAAATAACGATGGTAGCGGTTACCAAAACGGTGCCCATCGAAAGGATCGCGGAAGCAGCGCGGCTGGGCCTGAATCAAATTGGCGAAAACAAGGTGCAGGAAGCTCTCGCAAAACGGCCCGGACTCCAAACCGGGTTTCCCCAATTGAAATGGCACATGATCGGCCACCTGCAGACCAACAAGTCGTCGCGGGCCTGTGAACTATTCGACTGCATTCAATCCCTCGATTCGGAAAAGCTGGCCGCCAGCCTTGATCGCCGCGCAGCCGAACTTTCTAAAGTGCAGGACTGCCTCATCGAAGTGAAGGTTTCCGGCGAAGAGTCGAAAACGGGGATCGCCGCAGACCAGTTTCCGGCCCTCTTTGAATTTTGCAAGTCTTTGAAAAACATCCGCGTTTCGGGCCTTATGTGCATCGCACCCTATTTTGAAAAAGCCGACCAAGCCCGGCCCTACTTCGCAAAGGCGCGCAAATTGTACGACCAATTTTTCAGTTCCAGCTCTTTGAATTCCATGAGTTCATCCAAACCGGTATTATCGATGGGAATGTCCCACGACTTTGAAGCCGCCATCGAGGAAGGCAGCACGATGATCCGCATCGGCACGGCACTCTTCGGCGATCGTCCCACGACCCGCTCCGTCAGACAACAGGCGCAATGAGCAAGAATGTCAGCTTTCTCGGCGCCGGCAACATGGGCGGCGCGCTCATCGAAGGAGCCATCAAAAAAGGATTTTTGAAAGCCGGTCAGATTTCGGTCTTTGATGTCGATGCCACAAAATCCGCCGACTTTAAAAATCGCCTGAAGGTCAAAGCAGCCAGTTCGGTCCGCGAAGCGGTGAAAGGCTCCGATTACATCTTCCTTTGCGTAAAGCCGCAGCAGATGGACAACGTTTTGAAAGAAGTCTCGGGCGCGGTTAATGCGGCGCAGTGTTTAGTCTCGATAGCCGCCGGCGTCACGACCGAAGGGATCCAAAAGGGACTTGGGGCCAAGTCTAGTCCTCGCGTCGTGCGGGTCATGCCGAACACCCCCGCAATGGTTGGTTCGGGAATGAGCGCGGTCACAGGCGGCAAGGGCGCGAAACCGGAAGATCTGGAATTCTGTAAATCGTTTTTTGAAGCTGTCGGAGAAGTCGAGATCCTTGAAGAAAAATATTTTGACGCTGTAACTGCAGTGTCCGGCTCAGGCCCCGCTTATCTCTTTTACCTGGCGGAAGCCCTGCAGCAGGCCGCAGCCGACGCGGGACTTCCCCGTAAAGCGGCGGAAAAGCTGGCGCGGGTCACATTGCAGGGCGCAGCGAAACTTTTAGACGATAAAACGAGCCCGGCGGAACTTCGACGCAGAGTCACGTCGCCGGGCGGAACAACGGAAGCGGCTATCCGCCATCTGGAAAACCAGAACTGGCAGAAGATATTCATAGACGCCGTCCATAAGGCCAAGGAGCGGTCGGCGCAATTGCGCGGGGCTCAAAGTTAGACGCAGATTTAAAATCGAACGGAAGGGAGGCAATAATGATAATTAGGGTAAGGGTCATTCCCAGCGCTAAAGAAAACGACATCGTCGGACGGATCGGCAGCACCATCCGCCTGAAGGTGGCGGCGCCTGCCATTGACGGCAAGGCCAATCAGGAATTGTGCCAGTTCCTGGCAGAGTTCTTCGAAGTCCGTTCCAAGTCCATCAAGATCGTCCGCGGCGAGAAAGGCCGCGAAAAAACCGTCGAAATTGAAGGCCGGCGGGAAGAAGATCTCAAGAAAATGATGGAGTCCATTCCGTAACGACCGCGGAGCCGCACCCGCACGACCTCAGTCTTGTCCAAGTCCCTGAAAGATAACCTACGCGCTTTCAAGTGGCTGACGGGCCCCAAGAAGCTTTTGGTGCTTGATCAGCTTCTGCTCCCACACGCCGAGCGCTGGATATCCTGCAACGAGCACAAGAAAGTCGCAGCCTGCATCAAGGACATGAACGTTCGCGGGGCGCCAGCAATCGGCTGCGTGGCCGCTTATGGGCTGGCGCTCGTCGCACACGAAAAGAAGTTCGATTCCACCCGCGTGTTTTTATCCGCCTTTGAATCCGCCGCCAAGACGCTCGCCGCGACCCGCCCCACCGCCGTGAACCTCTTCTGGGCCATCGACCGCATGAAACGCACCGCCAAGTCCGCAACGAACGCTTCCAGATCCTCTGATATTTCCGTTAAAGAGCTCGCCGCGATCCTCGAGAAGGAAGCCATCGCCATTTTTGAAGAAGACCTGGCCGCCAATCACACGATGGGCGAGCTGGGTTCCGAACTTTTTGGCGCCAATTCCGTGATATTGACTCACTGCAACACGGGCAGCCTCGCCACTTCCGGCTGGGGCACGGCTTTGGGCGTTATTCGCTCGGCCTATCAAAAGGGAAAGATCAAAAAAGTTTTAGTGGATGAGACCCGGCCCTATTTGCAGGGAGCGCGGCTGACGGCCTGGGAGCTCAAGAAGGATGGCATTCCCTTCGAGCTCGTCACCGATAACATGGCGGCGCATTTAATGAAGACCGAAAAAGTTCACGCGGCCATTGTCGGGTCGGATCGCATTTCCGCACAGGGCGACGTGGCCAACAAGATCGGCACCTACGGCGTTGCCGTCCTTTGCGCTTATCACAAGATTCCCTTTTATGCCGCGGCACCGACCTCCACCATCGATTTGAAAATGGCATCCGGCGAAAATATTCCCATTGAGGAACGCTCTGTTAAAGAAGTAACGCATGTGCAGGGCCGTTCGATCGCGCCCAACGGAATCGTGGCGCGCCATCCCGCGTTCGACGTCACGCCGCGCGAGCTCGTCACCGCGATCATCACGGAAAAGGGCATCGCCTGCCCTCCGTCGGCGGAAACGGTTCGCGGACTCTTCCGCAACGCCGGCCCTTCGTCGCACCTCGCCATTATTTAAACTTCCATGGACTATTCAAAAACCGTCAATCTTCCCCAGACTTCCATGCCGATGAAAGCCGATCTGCCCAAGCGCGAACCGGGTTTCATCGATTTCTGGGAGAAAAACAAAACCTACGAAGAGATGCTGAAAGCGCGCGCGGGGCGCAAGAAGTACGTCCTGCATGACGGCCCGCCCTACGCCAACGGCCATCTCCACATGGGCCATGCGCTCAACAAGATTTTGAAGGATATCATCGTGAAGTCCCGCGCCATGGCCGGCCATTACGCGCCCTACGTTCCCGGCTGGGACTGCCACGGCCTGCCCATCGAGCACGCTTTGATGAAGGAAATGGGAAAGGACAAGCATTCCGTCGACGTCGTGGACTTCCGCAAGAAGGCCGCCCAGTTCGCCATGAAGTTCGTCGGCATCCAGCGCGACGAGTTTAAACGCCTCGGCATCTTCGGCGACTGGTCCAACCCCTATCTGACGCTCACGCCCTCTTACGAAGGTGGCATCCTGCGCGTCTTCCGCGAACTGTTTAAAAAGAATCTGATCTACCGCAGCCTGAAACCCGTGCAATGGTGCTGGTCCTGCGAAACCGCGCTCGCCGAAGCCGAAGTCGAGTACGAGAACAAAGAATCGCTGGCGATCTACGTGAAATTTAAAGTCGCGTCCCCCGCCCAGCCAAACACTTTCATCGTTATTTGGACCACCACTCCCTGGACGCTCCCTGCCAACGTGGGCCTGATGGTTCATCCCAAATTAGAATACGCGGAAGTTTTGGTGAAGGCCAAAAACGAGCGCTGGATCATCGCCAAGGCTTTGGTTCAGCCGCTTTTGGAAGGCAAGCTGAAGCTATCGTCCGCCGACTATCAGATTGAAAAGACGTTTGCCGGCGACTCCATGAAAGGATGGGAAGCGGAGCGGATTTTCCCGAAGTCGGGCAACATCGAGCGCAGCAAGGTGATTTTCAGCGATCAGGTGTCATCCGAAGACGGATCGGGCATCGTTCACACCGCGCCGGGACATGGCGAGATCGACTATTTTGAAGGCCACATTCAAAACAAACTGCCTGTGCTATCGCCGGTGAATGACGCGGGAAAATTCACGCAGGATGTGGGCGACGATTCGCTCAAAGACATGTTTGTGCTCAGCAAGGGCAACAAACGCGTGATCGAGATTTTGAAAGAGCGTGATATCCTCGTGCATGAAGAGAGGATCCAGCATTCTTATCCCCATTGCTGGCGCTGCAAGAATCCCGTGATTTTCCGGGCGACGCACCAGTGGTTCCTGCAGGTGGACGCTAAAACCGCAGGCGGAACGCTGCGCGGCGACCTAATGAAGCAGATCGACAGCGAAGTCCAGTGGATCCCCACGTACGGCAAAAACCGCATCGGCGGCATGATCACCCAGCGGCCCGACTGGTGCCTGTCGCGCCAGCGCATCTGGGGTGTTCCCATCCCCATTTTCTACTGCAAACATTGCAACGAACCGCTCGCCAACGATAATTCGCTGAACGTCATCGAAGAGCAGGTGGAGGTTGAAGGTTCCGACATCTGGTTTGAGCGGAGTCCGGCCGAACTGCTGAAGCACGCCGCGCCGTTCAAGTGCGACAAGTGCGGCCACAGCGAATTTGTGAAGGGATCGGACATTCTGGACGTCTGGTTTGATTCCGGAAGCTCGCACGAAGCCGTGCTTAAGGGCCGTGAGAAAACGATTCTTGGAAAAGAATGGCAGGAAGATCTGAGCTGGCCCGCTGATTTGTATCTGGAAGGCTCCGATCAGCACCGCGGCTGGTTCCAGAGCTCGATCATCACTTCGGTCGGCATGCATGGGACCGCGCCATATAAAAGCGTGCTGACGCATGGTTTTATCGTCGGCGGCGACGGCAAGAAGATGTCGAAGTCCGTCGGCAACGT
>CAZFYO010000024.1:0-16386 GCA_964523525.1 uncultured Elusimicrobia bacterium | reverse complement strand
AACCACATGGTCTTGGTCGGCGTGGGCATGTGGGTTTTTCCCGTGAAATTCTTGTTGCCGATGCGCAAAGGGCGGTCCCCGTAGTTGAAATAGTGGGCGGATTCGTATTTTGCATAGTACTTGGTTTTGGGAGTTTTCTTTGGATCGAGTTCCGGATGGAACGGATCTTCCAGCAGATAGGTCGGCAGTCCGTTAAAATAGGCGCCCCGATAGTTGCCGGCATAGGAACCGATGTTTCCTCCGGGAAAACCGATGTTTTTGGTAAGGGCGCAGACTAAAAATGTCAGGCGGTCCTTGAGATCGTTGTTGTAGAAATGGTTGGGTCCCATTCCGATAGCGATCAAAGTTTTGGTTTTGTTTTTCGCTATTTCCCTGGCAAGCCAGAGGATCGCGTCCTTATCCACATGGCAAAGATCGGCCACGGCTTCCGGCGTAAAGTGGCTGGCATGTTCCTTAATGAGATCAAACACCGGACGAACCTTCACCTCTTTTCCATCCAGCGTTTTGACCGTAAATTTCCCTTCCAGCGCCCATGTTTTCGCGGTGGCCGCGTCGTCGCGCGTGACCGCCTCCAGAGACTGGGTCTCTGTGTTCCAGGCCACAAAATCGCCCCATTCCTGGCGTAATTTATCCGTCACTATCTGTTTTTCATGAGTGATCGGCAACCCCGCTTTTTCGCCATCCTTAAGCATACGAGTGTTTTTCAAAACTTTGTTGTGATAGTCCGGAATCACTTCTTCGGGCTTCAGGAGCTTGAGGGTATCGAGGCGAACCAGCAGGGGCAAATCCGTATGTCCTTTCACAAAATCCACATCATAAAGATTTTCGGACATGATAATATTTGCCAAACCAAGAGCAAGGGCCGGATCAGATCCTGGACGAACCACAATGACTTTGTCCGCCTTGTTCGAGGTGGATTGATATTCGCAGGCGACCGTCACGACCTTTGTGCCCTTAAGGCGGGCCTCGGTGAGCCAGTGGGCGTCCGGCATCTTGGTGGATATCCAGTTCATGCCCCAGCAGATCACCAGGTTGGCGTTTTCGGCCATGGCCAGATCGAACTCGATGGTTTGATGGCCGCAGGTCATGGTGTGTCCGGGAGGAAGATCGGTATGCCAGGAATAACTGTCCCACACCCGCCCCCCGATGGCTTTTTCCGGATCGACGCCGCGGATTTTGGCGTCCAGGAGCGCCAGGGAATTGGTGAAGCGGTTCATACCGAAGATACGAGTGGCCCCCAGAAGAGGCATGCCGCCGCGGTGCTTCAAAACCTGCACGCCGGCGCCGTGCATCACCTCCACCATATCGTGATCATACCCTTGGCCTAATAGTTTCTCTGCGCCCTTTTCGCCGTCATAAGTTCTGGCCACATTGTCCATGGTTTTTGCGACGATCTTGAAAACTTCATCCCAGCTGACCCGAACAAATGGTTCCTTGCCGCGCTGCAAATATTTTGGATCGACTTTACCGTTCTCCCCGCGAGGGTACCCCGCATCCACCCATTCTTTGAACCCTTTTCGGACCGACGGATATTTTACGCGGCGCGGCCCGTAAATTCTTCGGATCAGCGCCAACCCCTTCTGACAGCAGCGAGGATCCCAGCGGTGGGAAGCTTTATTACCGTAAACGTCCTCTGACTTTCCGTAACCATAAGATGGTCCCAGATAAATAACCACGCCATTCTTGACGTAGGCCTTCAGCAGACAGTTGTGGGTGTCGTTGGGAGCGCAGAGGAACGTGAACCAACTGTCGAAACTTGCCATGTCGCGGTAAATTTTTTCCCAGCCTCGGTCGGGATAATAATCCAGGGGATTGTCAACGGAAACGATGGGTTTGAGGAGGGCAAAGAGAGGGTCTGAAGCGAGGATGACGCCCGCACCCGTCCCGGCGTATTTGAAAAACTCCCTGCGGTTTATCTTTTTCTCAAACATGTTCATGGGCAACCCCCTTGAATATATCGGTCACGGCTTCAAAACAGGATTGGACGATTGCGGTGCTTGGGACAAGAGTCAATGGGCGTGCGATCCGCAGCAGGTCATGTATTTTTCCTCCGGGATCTCTTCCATGGCGCGGAACATGTCGGCCGCGTCCTGCTCCGAGATGAGCTCATCAATCCCTGGGTAGAGGATGCTTTCTTCCTTCATGTTGTGCTGGCCGAGGACGCCAAGCAGGACGCTCTCCTCCGCGTCGCTGTCCGGGTTCAGTTGACGGACTTTGTCGTGGATCTTCTCGAGCGCCGCGCCGATCTGCCGGTGCTCCATCCGCATCACTTCGGTCGGCCCCATCCCGGGAGGTATCCCCGATTTCTTTTCAAAGACCGGGAACAGGATATCCTCCTCCCAGACGATATGCCTCTTCAACCCGCGCAAAAAATTCCTGAAGTAGGGTTTGGCCTTGGAGAAGTCCGTCTTTTTATGGGCCTGAAAATGCCGGAAGAGCGTGTCCAGCCGGTCGTGGTCGGCCTCAAAATAATGGGTGATCAGATTTTTTTTCGTCTGGGTTTCCATGGTCTTCTCTCCTTATGCTTCGGATCCGCCTCATATTTGAAAATGTTCCGCATCCTGCGCGACAACACCTGTCGGCTTTTGGGGCTGGCCGGGAACCTCCCGATGAGATCCGCCATGTCCAGCAAAGTGTTCTTTTCAAGCCGTTCCATGATCCCTTTTTTCGCCGCCGCCCAGAGGTCATGCAGAGGGCAGGGGTTGGCCTCGCCGCAGACCTCAAGCCCCATTGCGCACCTGGAGAAAGGGGACTGCCGGGTGTCGTCCAGGGCCTTCATGATGTCCATAAGCCGGATCTCCGAGGGTTTTTTGCGGAGACAAAATCCCCCGTCCGCTCCCCTCCGCGACTCGAGGATCCCGGCCGCCACAAGGACCTGAAAAGTCTTGGCGATGTAGGCGTAAGGCACAGATGCCCCGCGGCTGATATCCCGCGCGCCCACCGAGACCCCTTCGGGCTGTACCGCCATCCAGGCCAAGGCCCGGATCGCGTATTCCGTTGTTTTTGAGTAAACCAAGGATCACCTTCTCCGGTTATTTTTCGCTGAAAAGTTCCCTGTACCTGTCCGGATGCCCGGCCTTGAAGTCCGCTAAAAGCTTCTTGCGATGCGCGCCCCAGGATTCCGCCGACGGCCCTGTTTTCCTGCGTCTGGAGTCTTCGGCCACAAACTTCCATATTTTCTTGCCGTCTTCAGGGGAAATGTTGCAGCCCGGTTTGGCCATCATCCGTTTGACATACCTTTGCCATATTCCGGATTCCACCTGCCAGACCTGTTTGTTCCTTAACATGTCGGGCTGTTCATTTTTGAACTTCGCGATCTCATCTTCCTTAAGTTCAATGAACTGGGAATTCAGGACCCGGGAAGCGGAGTGGCACTTGGAGCATTTCTCCGTCATCAGCTTGTAACCGGCCTGCAGTTCGGGAGAATATTTGGAGACGTCCATTTTATCCGGACCGAAATCGTTGGGGTAGGGGTTCTTCATGGCCTTTTCCTTCTCCGCGGCTGCCGCGGCAGCCGGGCCCGCATCCTTCGGATCCTGAGCCAGAGCCCATCCGGACGAAAGGAACAGAGATAAAGCAAGGCAGACCGCTGTTTTAATCTGTGCCGCAGTTGTTCGCATCTCACTCCCCCTTAATTAGGATATACACATCCTAATTCATAACAAAAAAGATGTCAATACCTGTTTTTTATTTTTCTTTTGCTATTGATGGGGCAAATGGATCCCGGGGTGAAACGCCAAGCGCTGCGGCAAATTACCTCAAAATCGGTCACCCTGGATCTTTATTTACCGTCGATACCTAAAAAATAGGCCCAAGCATGAGTTATGAATACATGCTACTGTTTTTGGAAGCACCACGGAAGCCATGGCGATGAAAGCGACAAAATCGGTCATCTTTCTTTTTTCTTTTCCGACGACACTTTCAGAGAAGAGTCCGGCAGAGATTCGAAAAATTCGGTATATTTCGAACAGCAGGGAGCGGATTACCTCAAAATCTATTACACGGTATTTTTATTTACTGTCGACAGCCAATAAACCGTGACCGGCAAAAAACAGTGGATCATGATAGGATTTGTCGAGAGGTTATTTAAAGAATCAGGGAGTCAACGGATATGGAAAAGGCACATAAAGTTACCGTAATGGAAATACGATGTCGGACATGCGGCATCACCCCGGCACAATGGCAGCAGATAACGCGAGATTTGCAGAAAATTTGAAGGGACGACCCGAGGATGTTGCAGATATTTTTAGCGCATCTGCGATGTTATTTCCGTCGGAAGTGGGAGGAAAATCTGCGGGACTAGGGCTCGAACCTAGAATAGGTGATTCAGAGTCACCTGTGTTACCATTACACTATCCCGCAAAATTTGCTGACTGCGACTGCTATAGGCTGGACGACAATTATATTAAATTACTGGGCGCGGTTGTAGGTGATCTCCATGGCCTTGTATTCCTTGCCGTCGGGGCCGTTGTGGTACATGGTGTAGGTGTGGCTCTTGTCGTCCACCAGTTTGAGCACGCCGCGGAACGGGCGGTCCTTGATGCCGGTCATGGCGCAGGAATATGCGCCAGTCTCATTAAACGTCCGGGTGGCGGCGTCATAGGCTGAACGCGACGTCATCATGCCCGTGGCCATGTTATCAATCCAGGACGACTGATACTCGGCTTTCAGGTTATCGTAACCCACGATGTTCATGCCTTCAAACGGCTGCCCCATCGCGGTACCTTTGACGTCGCTCTGAACAAAGCGTCCGTTCATGATCCACTTGTTGACGCTGGTTCCCTTGGATTCATCGGGTTTCGCTTTCGCGTCCGCCCACATGCGCAGGACGTAAGTCCAGCTGCCGACCAGCGGCTCGAGGTTCTTATGTTGCTCGCCGGGCGAGGATAACTGCATCATCTCGGCCATCTTGGCGTCGGTGATGCCCATTTTCTGCGCCATGGGATCCTTGGCGCCCTTGTTCGGATCCTTCATCATCATCTCCGCCGCCCCCGCGACGGATACTGCCATCAAACCGATGATCATCATGCTTGCGAACTTCTTCATTGGGGAACCTCCGGATGTGGGTATGCGCTGAAATTCTAAATTAATTGATTTTTGTAATCGATGGATTTTCGCGGACCGGAAGGGAACATCCTGTTGATGTCGGTGAGCCAGGCAAGTGATTCCTGGAATGACCGTTTAGGGGCCAATGAGTTTACACGCCGAAAGTCCGCGGCCCTTTCCGCATCTGCCGCATCCTCAAGCATCTCTGACTTTTCACTTTCTGAGAGCTTAGCGGATTTTTTTGAGGATTTCATCCAACTCCTTTTCCCTTTTGAACAACTGAAAATATTCGCGGATCAAATCAATATCCAAATCCTTCGCGTGAAGCCGCAAAATATTCCGGACGTCCAGCATATCCTGTTCGGCGCGATCCGGATCGCTTGAACTTGACTGGACTTTTAAGCCGACCAAATCCTCCGACCGCAGCGACTTCAGACTTTGGCCCTGAAATGAATGGGATTCGGCGCGTTTCATCATCTCAAGTCCGTACTTGCGGTGGGCGAACAGGAAATCCACCTGCCCCAGGCCCGACAAACCGTGATAGTTGGCGACATTCTCGGTTTTGTACAGACATTCGTACCCCAGACTTTTCATGATGCGGTCCACTTTTTCAGCGTCGCTGAGACGGACCATGAAATCGATGTCGTTTGTCTTGCGTTCGACGCCGGCAATGAGCAGGGCCAGGCCGCCGATAAGAGCGGCTTCGACGTCGTGTTTTTTGAATTCGGCCAGAAGCGCGTCCAAAACTTTCTGGAAATCCATCACGATCGCTCAGCGGACTGCGAGGGCGTCGCAGGTCTTCTGGATGCGGGCGAGGACTTTCGGCTTGCCGAGGACTTCGAGATAGTGGAAAAGGCTCGGGCCCTGCTGGCGGCCGGACGTGGCGACGCGGACCGGATGGTACACGGCGCCGTTCTTGACGCCTTTTTCCGCCGCGAAATTTTTGCAAAATTGTTCGATGGCCGCCGCGCTGAAATCGGCTTGTTCCGCGAGCCGCTGCCGGATTTCCATCAGCAGGCCGATGGCTCCGGGGGCTTTCAGCACCTTCTCCACGGATTTTTCGTCCATGGGATAGTCGTCCTTTACCAAAAAGTCGATGAGTTTGGGAACGTCGGTGAGGAGCTTCGCCTTCTCCTGTTCGAGGCCCACGCAGGCTTTGAAATAGGCGAAACGCTCCGGCGACAACTCTCCGCCCGGCTCGTTCGCCATCAGCCCGGCTTCCTTTATAAAGGGAAGCGCGCGTTTTAGGAAATCGTCGGGGCTCGTGTGGCGGATATATTCGCCGTTCATCCAGAGCAGTTTGGTGGGATCGAAAATGGACGGGCTTTTGCCGCAGCGCTCGAGCTCAAATTTGGAAATCATGTCTTCGCGCGTGAAAATCTGCTGGGAGTCTTCGGTGGACCAGCCGAGGAGCGCGAGGTAGTTCATCATGGCTTCGGCGAAGAAGCCCTGGCGCTCGTATTCCTCCACCGACGTGGCGCCGTGGCGCTTCGAGAGCCGCGTGCCGTCCGGCCCGAGGATCATGGAGAGGTGCGCGAACTTGAGTCCCTTCGCGAAATCGCCCCAGCCGAGGCCTTCCATAATTAAAATCTGGCGCGGCGTGTTGGAAAGGTGGTCGTCGCCGCGGATGACGTGGGTGATCTTCATGAGGTAGTCGTCCACCACCACGGCAAATTGATAGGTCGGGACGCCGCTGGCTTTGAGCAACACAAAATCGTCGAGCAGGGCGTTTTCGAAAACCACGTGGCCGCGCACGATATCGTCAAACTGCGTCGCGCCCTCCACGGGAGTCTTGAAGCGCACCACGGCTTTGAAACCGGCCGCTTCTTTTTCTTTGCGCTGCGCTTCGGTGATCGTCCGGCAGCGGCCGTCATATTTGGGCGGGCGCTTCGCCAGCATGGCGCGGGTGCGCATGGCTTCCAGCTCTTCCGGCGTGCAGTAGCAACGGTACGCCTTGCCTTCGTTCAACAACTGGTCGGCGTATTTCTTGTAAAGATCGAGCCTCTGCATCTGATAGTAGGGTCCGTAGGAACCGCGCACGTCGTCTTTGCTCTTCAGCGACGGGCCTTCGTCCCAGTCCAGGCCCAGCCAGGTCAGCCCGCGCAAAATCGCCTGAACGGAATCTTCGGTCGAGCGGACCTCGTCGGTATCTTCGATGCGCAGAATAAACGTTCCGCCGTGCCGGCGCGCGAAAAGCCAGTTGAACAAAGCGGTGCGCGCCCCGCCGATATGCAGAAAACCGGTGGGCGATGGCGCGAAACGAACGCGGATATTGGGATGGGTGACGCCGGACATCGTTCACTATTTTACAATATGCTTGCGGCTTATTCCCCCGCACTGATATAATTCATCCAAACCAATGGAACTCCTCCGTGGCCGATAAAGCCGTCATCAAGACCATCGCGCAAAAAGCCGGCGTGTCGGTCGCGACGGTTTCCCGCGTCATCAACAACTCTCCCAGCGTCACGCAGAAAACCCGGCAGAAAGTCACCGCCGTGATCCAGGCGATGAATTACCGCCCCAGCATCCACGCGCAGGGCCTAAACCGGCGCTACGCCACCAAACTCGTCGGCCTCATCAGCGACACAACCCGGATTTTCACCAACCACTATTATTTCACCGAGATCATCCGCGGCCTCGAGACCAGCGCGCTCAAGAGCGGCTACGGACTTCTCTTCACCACGCCCGAACAGCTTTTCAGCTCCGAGATGAGCTATCACCTGGATCTGTTGGACGGCGTTATTTTGCTGACCGCCAAAATCGGCGATCCCGTCATCCAGAAAATGGAAGCCATCAAAAAGCCGCTGGTGCTTTTGAACTGCGTTTCCTGGAAAGCCGGCCACGTGGACATCAATAACCTGGCCGGGGCCCAGGCCGCCATGGAACATCTGATCGGCCACGGCCATAAACGGATTGGTTTTATTGGAGGCCAGCTGGAAGACGCCATCGCGCAGGAGCGGCTGATCGGCTATAAGTCGGTTTTGAACAAGCACCGGATCCCGCTGGAAGAAAACCTGATCCTGACATCCAATTTTGATGAGGCGTCGGGGGCCGCCGCCGCCAGGAAACTGCTGGCCCTGCCCAACCGGCCCACCGCCCTCTTTGCCGGCAACGATTATGTCGCCATCGGCGCCATGGCCACCGCCCGGGAGCTCAAAATTGCCATCCCGGAGGGGTTGGCCATCGTGGGTTTTGACGATATTCACGCCTCCAGCCACACCACCCCCACCCTCACCTCGGTCCACCAGCCCCTTTTCGAGATGGGGTCCGAGACCATGGACGTCATTATCCATGCTATTAAGGAAAAGTCCATGACCAGCCACCGGAAGGTCCTTTTACCCACCCTTTACCCCCGCCACTCCTGCGGCTGCCTCTAAAAAATACGGTCTTATAAATCAATACAATATATAGATATTACCCCCGGGCCCTTGACAAAACGGGGGTTTGCTGTTAACTTTTACTTACATTAAACAACATTTGTTTACATTAGGGAACTGGGCCTGCATCGGCATAGTGATGGGAGTGATCGTACGCTCCATTTTTTTAGCGATAGATTGTAACCGGTTACATTAAGAAGGGTATCAGCCGGACCACGATTTAAAGGGAAAGCTAATAGGAGGCACGTCATGAAAAGGCTAGACAAGATCCTCATCAGTCTGTTGGCTCTCACATCGCCCGCATTCGCGGACCTTTGCAGCGATCTCACCGCTAACTACGCGCAGAGGATGATGCAATTGCAGAACGATACGAACGCCGCGCTCGCTCAAACGACCGACCCCGGTGAACAAGCGGCGATTCGCCAGAGCTTTCAAATGCAGCTTGCCATGCTTCAAGCCGAGAAGGACGCGGCGCTGACTTCGGCCGGATGCAACACCCCGGTCCCGCCTCCTCCGACTGATCCCGGCACGCCTCCGACCGATCCGGGCACGCCCCCGACCGATCCTGGAACGCCTCCTACGGACCCCGGCACCGGACCGAATCCTCCGACCGACCCTGGGACGCCGCCCACTGATCCGGGCACGCCTCCGACCGATCCCGGAACGCCGCCGACGGATCCCGGAACGCCACCGACAAATCCCGGCGGAGCGAACTGCCCGCCCAACAACTGCTTCCAGGAACTGAAAGACTATGCGGAACAGTTGAAATGCCAGGGCTTCCGCGGCCGCGACTTAATGGACCGCGTGAAAATGAAAGCGAACGAATTGGGATGCGGCTTCGGCTACGGACGCGGCTCGAACCCTCATCATGGCTATAACAAACCTCGCGGCTCCAACTGCCGGCATAACCAGCAGCGCAACCGCTGCGGACAGCGCAGGGACCGCAACAGGGATTGTGACGATTAGTTAGTCCGGTTCGGTGGGGAAGGCGCAACCGAGAGGCGCTTTCCCCACCTACGGCCGGAACGCTTCGATGCAAAGACAATGGAGGGCAGCGATGATTCTCGGGTTGAGCTTGATCACCGATTTGACGGGAAAGCCGGATTTATCAGCTCAGCAGGCAAAGGAAATGACCGTGCAACTCCAAACGACGAACGAAACAAACGACACGACCGACATCTACAGCGAAGAGTTTAAGGGCAGAATCTGGGTGGACGCGATGAAGGTCGCGGAAAGCCTGGGCGCCGAAACCTCCGTCGCGAACGAAGTCTATTTCATGGATTTTTCCTCCCGCACGTTCGCGGTCAATTCCAAGACCTCCGTTTTGGGCATCCTCAAAAAAGATATGAATTCCAGGAAAAAACAGAAATGGGTCTACGGGTACATGGACCATCCGATCCGCGTCACTTTGGCGGAACGGCTGCTGATGCCGATCGACGCCCTGCCCGGCCTGTTTAACGTGAGCTTTTCGTATCACCTGCAGAAGCGCCTGCTGAAAGTGGACGCGGAGCAGACGAAGCGCAGCAACGGGTTCCGGAACGTGCCGGTGCGGCACGTGGCAGAGAACCAGAAGATCTGGATCTCGGTCCAGGACCTGGCGAAGGCCGTGGGCGCGGTGCAGTACACGTCGCAGCCGAACCGCTACAAGCTGGTGCTCGCAAACTTCACGATTTTGGAGCTGGCCGTCGGACAGAACCGCATCTTTAAGCGCAACGACACGTTCGCCATCATCGAAGACCCCGTTCTGCTTTTCTCCGGTTCTCCTTATGTCACCCTTTCCGCCATCAAACCGATTTTCGGCGTCACCGCTCAGTGGGACGCGGATTCCAAATCACTCTTGATTGCCTCCGCGCATGAAAAAGACAAGATCCAGGTCGGGCCGGGATTAAAGATCATCGGTTATCAGCCCGAGCCGTTCCTGGTGGACATGGAAGAGCTGGGATTTTACTACCAGGACCCGGCGCCGCTTTATTCCGCCGCGCACGACCAGGTGTACGAGTCGGCGCGCAACTTCACGACCAACGACGTGACCATCGTCGAACAGCCGGCCTGGGGCAAGATGAGCGGAACGGCTTTGCCCAACGTTAAGGGCAGCGTTTTGGGCGCCCCGTTCCAGGCGCGCGGCATCTTCGAAAAAGTGGGACCCGAGTCCCAACTCGTGAACGGCAACGTGCAGTGGGGATTCCCCATGCTCAAGATGAGCGCCGGCCGCGAGTACATCACCATCAACAATTTGAACAACCAGTTCGACCTCGTGGACCTGTTCTCGCTGTCGCATTCCAACGACCATTACGGCGACAACAACGTGAACCCGCAGTACAACGTGAAGGCTTTCTACGGGCAGACGTTCTTCTCCGTTTTTATGTCGTCCTCCTTGTTCAGCCAGACCGTGGATTTCCGCCAGCAGATGGGCGGAACGGACTTCGAACTGAACTGGATGCTGCCCAACCATCACCGCGCGGGGTTCAGCGTCGAGCAATACATTTTCGAGAACAAGACCGAACAGGTTTCGTCCAATATCCAGGAACAGGATTTTCTTCTGGATTTGTTCGGGGATGATTTGGGCGTGCTCATCACCCCGCAGGAACAATCGACTTTGACCGCGAAGTATCTGACCGACCGGCATTACACGACCGTTTTGGACGCCAACTATAAAATTGACCGGCTGATGCAGGCGAACGTCACCACGGGCTTGAGCGCCTATAAGGATTACACGGTGAACTCGAGCGGCGAGTGGGTGAAGGGCGCCGACTACAAGCTGCGGAACATCCTGGGCACGCAATCGAATCGCGTCGATGTGAGCTACGAGCGCGTGGGCGCGCAGTATCGTTCCATCGGCAATCCTCTGCGTTATCAAGATAAGGATATTCTGCGCATGGCTCCTTACCTTGACGTCACCAAGTTTTGGAAGCTCTACGGCGAATACCGCCGCGAGGATTCCAAGATTTTGACCGGAACGTCGATGCCTTCGTTCAGCAACATCTATTTTTCGGGCGGCAATTTCTTCAACTTTGAGAAGAATTCCTGGCAGCTTTCCGGCACGCACTTCGAGTCCACGCTGTCCGGCAAGCGCAACACGCTGGGACTGAACTGGACGCGCTACTTCGGCCGCGACACGATGGATTTGGGCGGCAACTGGGGCGAGCAGAAGACCGCGCTGGGCACCGTGTTCCGCAAATCCTTCACGGGCAAGGCCGGCTACCAGATTTTGCGCGAAGACTGGCGCGCGGGATTTTCGCAGGAGCTGACGCAGAGCCTCTACGACCTTTACTCCCGGAAGCGCTGGGAAGGCATTTCGACCCTGACGTTCCAGTGGAAGTCCATCAAGGGCCTCGCTCAGTATGAATTTAAGCCCAAATATTTTCTGACGGACACTTCACTCTACACGGCCTATTTCCGTCTGGGCCATAAGGTTCGCGATAACAAGAGTTTGAACCTGTTCGCCGCGCTCACCAGCCGCGAAGCGAGCCTGAAGAACCCGGACATCTGGAGAGTCGGGCTGGAATGGATGTCGGATTTCCGCCAGTTTTAAAACGGTTCGAAAGAGCGCCGATTTTAATCAAGGGAAAGAGAGGTAACGCCATGAAGAATTCAAAGCAGGACCTCAAACTGAATCTGAAGGGAAAAATTTCAAAGGCTATCCGTTGCCTGATAGCGGTTCTGACGTTGAACCCGGGCTTCGCGATGAATCCCAGCCTGAGCTGGGCGGGACTGCCCCCCTCGTCGAATACCAAGGAAGAGATTCTTTGGGACAAGGTGAGCCAGGCGGCGGCCGAAAGCGTGATTTCGAAGGAGACGGGCCGGCTTTTGGAAGAGTTCCTGAAGACCTATCCCGATTATTCCAAGGCTCCCAACGCGCGCTACCTGCTCGCGGAACGCGACTTCCAGTCGGGCGCCATGCAGCAGGCCGCGGTCAATTTCGAGAAGTTCATGACCGAACACCCGCGTCACGCCCTGGCCGACAGCGCTTCGTTCCGCCTCGCCGAATCCTATTACAACCTGAAAGCCTACAACTCCGCCTTCGCGGCCTGGGAAAAGATGATCCGCACCTACAAGAAATCCATGCTCGCTCCCAACGCGATGGAATACCTGACCGTCCTTCACATGCGCAATCAGGACTGGGGCAAGGCCGACGAGCAGATGAAGCAGATCGCCAAAGATTTCCCCTACTATTACAACCTGCCGCAGACGCGCAAGAAACACGGCGTCGTGCTCTATCACATGGGCGATTATTCCGAAAGCGCGAAACTGCTTGAGGGGCTCGATGGCGGACAGGAAACGTTTTATCGCGGCCTGTCGCTTTTTTCTCTGAAGCTGTTCGAAGACAGCGTTGCCGCCTTAAAAAACATTTCCTATGACAAGATCGATTCCTATTCCGAATCCTCCGCGTTCCTGAAGGCGGAAGGATTCTTCCAGAAAAAGAATTACACGCTCGCCGCTTTGGAATTTCAGGAATTTATTTCCAAATTTCCGACGAGCTCCATGATTCCCTACGCCCACGCGCGGAACGCAGCCGCGGAATTTCTGGTGAACGAGCCAATTAAGGCCGTACAGTCCGCGGACAAGGCGCTCAAGGGTACGCCCCCCGCCGAAGTTGTCGGACAGGCTACGTTCGTGAAAGCGTCGGCTCTGGCGGACCAGAAAAATTTTGCAGTGGCCGCGGATCTCTTTTCCAAGGTCATCAATGAAACCGGTACCAGCGAACTCGCGGCCTCCGCGTTGATTCGGAAAGCCTGGTGCCACAAAAATCTGAAGCAGGCCGCGGCCCAGCAGAAGTCGCTCGACATGCTCGCGGAAAAATATCCCTCCAGCCCGCAGATGGCTCTGGCGCGGTTTCTGGAAGGCGCGCAGCATTTCGAAAACGAAAAGTGGGAAGACGCGGGCGCGAAGTTTGAGCAGGGGCTCATCCGCTATCCTTATAGTCTGATCTCCGAGATGGAGCTGGCGCTCATGTCCATCGCCTACACGAAAGCGGGCCGGCTCGACCAGCTCGTGACCGCGGGCACGTCGGCGCTGAAAATTTTTGATGACCACTATTCGTCCATCAGCCCCAACTGGCGCGGACAGTCCTACTATTTCATCGGCAAGGCGTATTTCGACATGGAGCGCTATTCGGAAGCCATTCCCTTCTTCCAGAAGCTGGCGACCGACTATTCCCAGCATGCGCTGGCGCCCCGCGCGCAGCTGCTCTGGGCTTGGAGCCTGCTCGAGACCGATCAGTTCGATAAAGCGCGCGAGAAAGCCGTTCCCTTAATGAACAATCCCAAGATCGACAAGAAGATCACGCAGAGCGCGCTTTTCCTGAACGCGGTGAGCCACTTTAACGAAAAGCAGTATGACCGCGCGCTGGTGAAGCTGACGGATTTCATCCAGAAGTCGCCGGAAGATCCCATGGCGCCGCAGGCCCGCTATCTCATGGGGATGTCGTTCCAGCAGAAAAAGGTTTTCGGCTCGGCCATCGACGAGTGGAAGAAGCTGATCGAACACCACCCGAAAGACGTGCTCGCGGAAGAAGCGCACCTGTTGATCGGCACCATCTACTTTAAGGCCGGGCAGTTTGCCGACGCCGCCAAATTCTTCAAGCAGTTCCGCGAACGCTGGCCGAATTCCAAGTACAGCGAGATCGCCCTCTGGCAGGAAGCGCAGGCCTACTTCAACGCCAAGGAAGATGAAACGCTGATCAAGATCCTGCCGATGTACATCGAGAAGTATCCGGCGTCGGCCTCGGCCGAGGAAGCGAACAAGCAGCTCGAGCTCGTTTACTACCGCCGCGGAGCCAATGGCGACCCGGCGAAGCTCGAAGAGTTCCTCTCCCTTTACCCGAAGAGCACGTTCGCGCCCGCCGCCCGCTACAAACTGGGCGACATGGCGATGGAACAGAAGAAATATCAGCGCGCCATCATCGAGATGGAGCAGTTCGTGCGCGATTACCCGGACGACGCGCAGGTGATCACCGCCTACTATTCGCTCGGCATGGCCTACGAACAGCTGAAAGACACGGACAAGGCGGTCCAGCAGTATGGCCACATCATGGAGCATTTCGCGTCCAAGCCCGATTCCGTGGACGCGGCGTTCCGCCTGGGCTCCCTCTTCTTCGCGGCCGACAAGTTTAAGGAAGCGCTGGAAGCGTTCCAGTTTGCCGTCAAGAAAAAGGTGAACGACGACGTCCGCGCCAATCTCTATTACAACATCGCGGTCTGCCACGAGAACCTGTCGCAGACCGTCGAAGCGGCGCGCGCCTACTGCGATTTCGCAAAGTTCTCGAAAAACCCCGAGCAGGTGCGCGAATCGCTCATGACCGCGGGACTCCTCTTCAAGAAGAGCGAGAAACACCCCGAAGCCATCGAAGCTTTCAAGGCGCTCACGCGCGACGCCGGCAGCAAGGAAACCGAGATCCAGTCGGTGAATCTGGTCGCCGAGTGCTATCAGGCGATGGGCAAGGACGCCCAGGCGATGGAATCTTACGAGAAGCTGATCGGCCTCGAGCCCGTTGAGCACAACGTGCGGCTCGCGGGTCTCGCCCAGCTCGCCTTCATGTACGAGCAGAAAAAGAACATGGGCCAGGCCATCCGCGTGTACGAGAAGATCGCGGTCAGCAAGGGCAACAAGGAATGGGTGACGGCCGCCGAGGCGCGCATCCAGGAAATTTCGAAGAACATCAACCCGATTCCGTAACTGAAATAGAGAATCAGAACGCGGATTTTTTCAAATAACAAAAGGAGGACAAGAAGATGAATACATTTGGATTGGCAGAAAGCGTTTCAAGCTGGTACGGCGCGGCGGTCATGTTGGTCATCGGAGGCATGTCCGTGTATCTGTTCGCGCTCATCATCCTGCGGGGAATTTTCTTCCGCAAGATCAACCTGGACTCGCAGAAGCTGCTGAACGACGCGCAGCACGCGATCCTGACCGACGACACGAAGCTCCTCACCGAGCTCTCGCACGCGCGCGCCACCGACGCTCCCATCAGAATCCTCGTGGCAAACGCCATCACGAACCAGCATCTCCCGGACCAGGAGCTGGGCGACTTGATGAAAGTGACGCGCAAACGCCAGAAAGCGCGCCTCGACAAGGGGCTCTCCGAGTTCGGCACGCTCTCGACCATCGCGCCCTTCGTGGGACTGCTCGGAACCGTGCTCGGCATCGTCGAATCGTTCTATAACCTGGCGCAGTCGGGCACCGCGGGACCCAACGTGGTCGGCTCCGGCGTCGCGGCGGCCCTCTGGGCCACGGCGGCCGGACTCTGCGTGGCCATTCCCGCCGTGGTGGCCTACAACGTGTTCAGCACCAAGATCCGCGCGCTCGCGCTCGAGATGGAAACCGTCGCGACCGAGCTCGGACTGCTTATTAAAGTGAGCCGCACCCACGCGAACGGCCACGGCAACCATCAGCCCGCCAAAATGGCGGTCGCGAGGTAATTACAATGTCCGACATCGAATTCGATAACGAAGAAGAGCTCGAAGACGAGGACGAAGGCGACACGGTCTCGGGCATCAACATCACGCCCCTCGTGGACGTGGCCCTGACCCTGGTGCTGGTCTTCATGGTGACGATGCCCCTGTCCATGATTCACGCCATCACCGTTCGCCGCCAAATCGTCGAGAAATACGGGCTCTCCACGCCGCAGGAGAACGTGCAGATCAAGCTGAGCGGCCAGGGAATCTTCGTGAAGGACAAGAAAGGCAAGAACCGGCACGTCGCGAACCAGGACCTGGGCTTCGTGCTGACGCAAATGATCCAGGACTCGTCCAGGAAGCGCGTCCTGCTTGAATGCGAGCGCAACGTCACTCACGGGCAGACGGTCTGGGTGATGGACATGGCCAAACAGAGCGGCGCGCAGGACATCTCTTTCATAGGAGGATAGAGCCATGAACGTACCCGGCGGAAACAACGCGCATTTGTCCGGCATCAACGTCACTCCCCTCGTGGACGTGAGCCTCGTGCTGGTGCTCATATTCCTCGT
>CAZFYO010000023.1:0-19455 GCA_964523525.1 uncultured Elusimicrobia bacterium | reverse complement strand
GGCCAGACGCCCCACGACAACGAAATCTTCCTGACGTTCCTGGCCGCGACGCTCAAAGCCGTGGACACGCATGCCGACAAGCTCCGCGCCGGCGCCGCCAACCCCGGCAATGACCTGCGCCTCGGCGCCAACGAAGCGCCCCCGGCCATCATCTCGGTCTTCATGGGCTCCTTCCTCACCGAGCTCCTGGAAAATATCGCCAAGGGCAAGCCGACCGAGAACAAAGGCAAGCAGTTTTTAAGCATCGGCGTGGACTCGCTCCCGCCCCTGCCTCTGGACAACACGGACCGCAACCGGACCTCGCCCTTCGCCTTCACCGGCAACAAGTTCGAGTTCCGCATGGTCCCTTCCTCCGCCTCCATCGCCGGCCCCAACACGGTGCTCAACACCATCGTGGCCGAATCGCTGGATGAGATCGCGACCCGCCTCGAAAAGGCGAAGGACAAGAACAAGGAAGTCACCGCGATCGTGAAGGAAACGTGGCAGAAGCACGGCCGGGTGGTTTTTAACGGCAACGGTTACTCCGAAGAATGGGTGAAGGAAGCCGAGAAGCGCGGCCTTCCCAATATCAAGTCTTCCATCGAAGCTTACAAGTCCATGGCGAACAAAGATGCCGTCCGCCTCTTCGGGAAGTACAAAGTCCTTTCGGAGCGCGAGTTGCATTCCCGCTACGACATTTACCTCGAACAGTATGCGAAGCACATCAACATCGAAGCCCGCGCCGCAATCTCCATGGTCAAGACGCAGTATATCCCCGCCGTGGTGGAGTTTACCTCGGAGCTCGCGGATACCGTCAACAAGCTTAAAACCGCCGGAGCCGACGCTTCCGTGGCTTCCGATCACCTCAAGCAGGTGAACGAGATTCTGAGCTGCGCCGTGAAATGCCTTGAGGGCCTGGAAAAGGCGACCGAGAAGGCCAACGCCATCGAGAACGTCGAGAAGAAGGCCGCCGCGTTCCACGACAACGTGTTCACCGCCCAGGTTGAGCTTCGCAAAGACATCGACGCGCTGGAGCAGATCACTCCGAAATGCTACTGGCCCGTTCCGACCTACGCGGACATGCTCTTCAACTTCTAAGAGCGAAGCAAATCACCGAGCAGCGCCCTATTCCCCAATGGGATAGGGCGCTGTCTCTTTTTTGTTATCTTATTCCCATGAAAAAAGAAAAAGAAATCCCGCAAAAAGATATCGGCACGCTGGAAAAAGAAATCGCTGACCAGATGAATCTGGGCGTGGAGTCCTCTGACGCCTATTTGAATCTGAAAACCGGCGAGATTTACCGCATCCAGGATTTCGCATTGAGCGCACACCGCGGGACATCCGACGATGATTTTCGCGCGGAAGACTGCGTGATGCTGCCCACGATCCCGTCGCAGGAAACTTATCTGTGGATGTGCGAGTTCACCGCCACCGTGCAGGACGCGGGGTTACGACGCCGACTGGAAGAGGCGCTCGATCAGATCGCCGCCCAATGGCTTTTTCGCAACATCCTCTACCATAATCCTGAAATTCAGAACCGCTGGGCGCATTTTAAGGGTGAAAAACTTCTCGCCCACGCCAAGGACTGGATCACCTATCTCCGCAAAAAGGGCGTCAAAGCCCGTGGAGGCTTTTTTTAGTTCGACACCCTATCTCACTCCGTTTTTTGTACAATCATGCCAGTGTCGTAACTGGGGGCGTCGATGAAGTTGGCCGTGCGTTTGTCGTTGGTCGCTGTGTTTCTGGGGGTCTCGGGCTGTTATGGTCCGTTCAGGCTCACCCAGAATCTTCACAGCTGGAACAGGGATGTCGGCGGTAAATGGACCCGGGAGGGCGTGTTTCTGTTGATGACCATCGTGCCTGTTTACCCGTTCGCGACGCTCGGCGACGCGCTGATCTTCAACTCTATCGAATTCTGGGGCGGCGACAACCCCATCGCCACCGGCCCCCACGGCAAGAAAAAGGCCACTCTTTCGCAGGGCAATATCCGAACCATCCTGACGTACTCTTCAAAAGACAAAATCCTCGACATCGACGCGTTTCAAAACGAAAGCCACTACCGGTCTTTCCGGATCGAGCCGACCGCCGACGGCGGCATGGCCATGCGCGACCAGAACGGCCAGCTGATGCTTTTCGCCAAAACGCTCGAAGACGGCGGCGTCACCATCACCAATTTCAAGGGCAACACCATCACGCATTACAGCGCCGCGGAGGCGCAGAAGATCATCGACAGATACTGATCGGATAGATTCTTCGCTGATCCGTCCAGCGGAAAGGGAAGAGGAGGAGCAAATGAGCAAAACGAAAACGTTGCCAAAAAGGAAAATGAGCGGGGGTGCCAGCCTGACCCAGCAGATCAAAGACGCCGAGGGCGTCGATCTCCGCAGCAAGGCCATCTACGACAACTACGTGAAGAATATGAAAGAGATCAACCAGAACCGCGTCAAAGAGGGCCGGGACCCGCTGCCCGTGCGTACTCTCAAGGAGTGGCAGGGAGAGTAATCCCGCCGCGAAAATATTCCGGAACCAGCGCGCGGCCCAACAATGCGGCTGCGCGGCGTTTTCCATGCGCTTCGTTATCCTCGCATTCGCCTTCTTTTCCCAGCTGAGCCCGCTTTTCTCCGCAGAAACTCTCGATCATTACTCCCCGGCCTACCGTCGGGCCTACGAAACGACCGATCCCGCCAAAGCCGGCTATTTGCGCCCCGGCAGCGCCGAAGAGCAGAAAGCCCTCTCGCGATTTTCCCTGTTTTTCTCGGCCTTAACGCCCGATAACGTGCGCGGCCTGCTGCGCGAGGCCTACGCTCCCGACGTTTACTTCAACGACACGCTCAAGGAAATCAACGGCACGGACGCGCTCGAGCCCTACTTGCTGCGGAGCGCGGAGGCCGTCGAATCCTGCACGGTGAAGATACTGGACGTGGCGTCGAACAGGGGCGAGTATTACGTTCGGTGGGCGATGCAGATCCGGTTCAAGAAGTTCAGGAAGGGGGAGACGCAGACCTCCATCGGCATGACCCACCTCCGCTTCAATTCGGAGGGAAAAGTGATTTTTCACCAGGACTACTGGGACGCTTCCGCCAACCTGTTCGAAAAAATCCCGGTGCTCGGGGGCGCCATCCGGATGATTAAAAAGCGGATTTAAGTTTTACGCCCCGGGGCGCATACCCTGGACGTCAAAAAACCCATGCATTTCGGCATGGGTTTTTTGTTTTGAGCGGCGCGCGGGTTAGACGGGCTTGACGTTGATGGCCTTGGGCCCCTTATCCGACTGGACCGTGTCGAACTCAACTTTCTGGTTCTCCGACAGAGTTTTGAACCCTTCGATCAGGATGCCGGTATGGTGCACGAAAAGGTCTTTCGAGCCATCCTCGGGGGTGATGAACCCGAATCCCTTCTGTTCGTTGAACCACTTCACTGTTCCTTTCATTTGTTACCTCTTTGTGTTAGTTTTACGTAAGAACTTGAAGTTTGAGTACGGACGGGTCTAAAAAAAAATCGCGCCGCGACAACTTCCCGCGACACGATCTCCAATAATTAACTCGCTGTGGTACCATTTGTTCTTCAATCCTACGCCCCTATTGTACCATAAACCGGCAGATTGTGTTAAACCCGCCTAATTGCTAAAATTCCGGCATGAAAACGGCGAATCTGCGCGGCGCATTGTGCTTCCTGGCAGCGGCCGCAATCCTTGCCGGATTGAACTCCGGGTGCCGGCGCAAATATAAGCTGGCCGCGCCCGCCCATGCGCTGACGGCGCAGCAGCTCTTCAAGGATTTCAAGGACGAAAAAGCCGCCACGGACAAGTATCTTGGCAAAGTGCTGGAAATCAGCGGACTGGTGGATCACGTCGGGCTGGATTCGGCCGACCAGCCTTTCGTGGGTTTCAAAGGGGAGGAGGGCGTGGGCGACGTCCAATGCTTTTTTCCCCGCAGCCAGGCCGATGAGATCGCCAAAATCCCGAAGGGTCGGAACGTCACTCTGCGCGGCGTCTGCCTGACGAAGGTGATCCACGTCGCGCTCGACAATTGTGAATTCGTTTCCAAATAGAAGGAGCCCGCCATGAAAGCCAATATCGGAATTGATGAGCACAAAATAAAGAAGATTTCCGAGATCCTCTCCGGAATCCTGTCGAACGCCTACGTGCTTCTGGTGAAAACCAAGAATTACCACTGGAACGTGATCGGGCCCGATTTCAGCGAGCTTCACAAGCTTTTTGACGAGCAGTACGAGCAGATTTCCGGGAACGTGGATGAAATCGCGGAACGGATTCGGAGCCTGGGCGCTGTCGCGCCGGGAACGCTGGCGGAATTTTTGAAGCAGACGTCGCTGAAAGAGAAGCCCGGCGAGCGGCCGAGCGCGGGCCACATGATCGGCAACCTGCTGGCCGACCACGAAACCGTCATCCGAGAACTGCGGCAGGCCGTGAACGACACCGCGGGCCTCGGCGACGCCGGAACCAGCGATTTCCTGACGGGACTCATGGAAGAGCACGAAAAAACCGCCTGGATGCTGCGCGCCTACCTCGAAAAATAATGTCCGGGGAAAAGTAGTGATCGAGCGGAGCGTGAAGGGCCGCGGAGCGGCCGCCAATCCCGCCAACCGCTTCGAAAAGCTCTCCTTTGAACGCGATTCGGAATGGACGGGGGAAGACGATCCGCTTCCCAAAACCAATTTCTACAAGGACGCGACGCGCACGGTCCTCTCCAAAAATGAAAGCCCGGACGTTCCTTTCTCGTACAGCTTAAACCCCTATCGCGGCTGCGAGCACGGCTGCATTTACTGCTACGCGCGCCCCACGCACGAGTATTTCGGGCTGTCCGCCGGCCTCGATTTCGAAACCAAGATCTTTGTGAAGGAAGACGCGCCCGCTCTCCTGCGCGAGACGTTCATTTCCCGCCGCTGGAAGCCCGAACCCGTGGCCATCAGCGGCGTCACGGATTGCTATCAGCCCGTCGAAAAGCATTTGATGCTCACCCGGAAATGCCTCGAGGTCTTCGCGGAGTTCCAGAATCCGGTGACTCTAATCACCAAGAACAAGCTGATCACGCGGGACATCGACGTTCTTTCAAAACTGGCGCAGGTGCGGGCGGTTTCCGTCTGCATTTCCGTCACGACGCTGAACGACAGCGTGCGGCGCGTCATGGAGCCGCGCACGTCCGCGCCGGACCAGCGCATCGCGGCGATCAAAGCTTTGGCAGACGCCAAGATTCCGGTGGGCGTGCTGGTGGCGCCCGTGATTCCCGGACTCACCGATCACGAAATTCCCGCGATTTTGCAGGCGGCAGCCAAAGCGGGAGCAAAGTTTGCCGGCTACGTTCCGCTCCGCCTCCCGTTCGGCGTGGGCGAGCTCTTTCTGGACTGGCTCGAGCGCCAGTTCCCCGATTCCAAGGCGAAAGTCATGAACCAGATCCGCTCCATGCGCGGCGGCAAGACGAACGACCCCAACTTCGGCTCGCGCATGCGCGGCCAGGGCGTTTTCGCCGACTCCATCGAGGAACTTTTTCGCGTCTCCTGCCAGAAGAGCGGCCTGAATCACGGCCACACCCATTTGAGCACGGAGTTTTTCCGGCGGCCCCAGTCCGGCTACTCCCAAATGGACCTTTTCAACTTAAACTGATTCTGAACGGATCTGAATCAAAAATAAAAATGAGCGATCATACGAAAGATCAAAACCTGAAGCTGGAAAAGGCCATTTTCGCGGGCGGATGTTTCTGGTGCATGCAGCCGCCTTATGACAAGCTGAAGGGCGTCGTAAAGACCGTCGTCGGCTACATCGGCGGCAAGACGGAAAATCCCACCTACGAGGACGTTTGCGATGGCGTCACGGGCCATGCCGAGGCCATCGAGGTGACGTTTGATCCGTCGATTGTGACGTATGATCAAGTGCTCGATTTATTTTGGAAAAATATCGACCCCACGGCCTTCAACCGGCAGTTTTGCGACGTCGGCGACCAATATCGCACCGCGGTGTTTTACTATGGCGACAAGCAGAAGAAGGCGGCGGAAGAATCTAAAAAGAAATGGGACGAATCGGGCCGGTTTGGCCGGAAGATTGTGACGCAGATCGCGCCGGCCGGGAAGTTTTACGCCGCGGAGGACTATCACCAGCAATTTTATTTGAAAAACCCCGTGCGTTACGACTCTTATCACGCCGCCTGCGGCCGCGAGCAGTATCTGGCCGCTGTCTGGAGCAAAAAGGACTGAATCGGCACGTTTACAAACGCTTTCTATCTCACATGATTAAAATTGGAAACAAAACCATCGATACGAATATCTTTCTGGCGCCGCTGTCGGCCTGCTCGGATCTGCCTTACCGGCTGATCGCGCGGGAGCATGGCGCGCGTTTCTGCTTTTTGGAGATGCTGGACGCGCAGTCCGTCATCTACAAAAATCCGCGGGCCTTCGAGATCATGCAGACCACGGCGGGCGACGATCCCATCGCGGGCCAGCTGCTCGGTGCGGAGCCGGAGATGCTCTATAAAGCCGCCAACATGATGATGGAGCGCGTCAATATCCAGTTGCTGGACATCAACGCGGCCTGCCCGGCGCGTAAAGTGATCAAGAAGGGGGCCGGGTCCTGCTTTTTCCGCGAGCCGGAGCGGCTTTTCAAGATCATCGAGTATCTCGCGGCGAAACTGCCGGTGCCTATCACGGTGAAGCTGAGGGTGGGTTTGAACCAGGTGGATAAGGCGCAGGCGACTCTGATCGCCAAAGGCTGCGAAGCGGCGGGCGCCGCGGCGATGTTTGTGCATGGCCGCACGCGCAGCCAGGAAAATTTCGGCGAAGTGGATTATTCGGCGATCCGGGCCGTGAAGGAAGCCGTCAAAATTCCCGTTTTTGGCAGCGGCAACGTTTTGAATCCCGTGTTGGCCAAGAAGATGTTCGATGAGGCGGGCTGCGACGGCATTCTGGTGGCGAAGGGGTCGTTCGGAAACCCCTGGATCTACCGGGACATCGAGGATTATCTGGCGAAGGGATCGTACGAAAGCCGGATGGACCTTTCCTTAAAACTCGCGACGCTCAAACGGCATCTGGGATACATCCGGCACTATAAGGAAAAGGAAACGATCCGCGGGATGGGCCTGCTGGGGAAAATTTCGATGTGGTATCTGAAGGGTTTCGCGGAAGCGTCCCGGCTGCGCTCCCAGGTTTTTTCCGCTAAAACTTACGACGAACTGCTCGGCATTATCGACGGGGTCGGCGGATCGGTCGCCCAACCGGTCAGGAGTTAGGCCATCCCAGAATTTTTTTCAGTTTATCCAGCAGTCGCGAAGCCGCGCCTTTTGACCGGAGCTCCGGCGCGGGCCCGCATTCCTGATGGGGGCTGCAGCAGCCTTCCTGATCAGAAGCCATGGACGCCTGGGAGGGAAAATTATCGTCGCCGTCCGAATACTCGCTCATCCGTTCATTATATCAATTCGCGTCATTCCATGAGTCTCGCTGCGCTGGCGGCCCTGGCGCTGGCGGTCCTGCCGGGGCTGGCGATTGCTGCGGCGCCGGAGGCTGTAATCACCCGCAACTGGGATGCCGTCGCGGAGTGGGAGGCGCAAAGCGATGGCCGGAGCCGGATCGAGCTTTCCGAAACGCCGGCCATTTACGCCTCCGGGCTGCGCGTCGCTTACGAACTCCAGCCGAATGGTTGGGTCCAGATCCGCAGAACGATCAATGAAAAGATCACGTCCTATTCCCCCATGGTTTTTTGGATCAAGGCGCGGTCGCCGTCCGTGCTCGAAGTGAAGATCGAGGACGAAGACGGATCCAATTTTCTGCGGCGCATCCCCCTGAAAGACCAGTATCAGGAGTGGACCCGGCTGGTCCTTTATCTGAATAACTTGGATTACGGCTGGGGCGGGGACGACAAACTGAACGCGGCGAAATATTTTCACTTCGCGGTTTCCGGCCAGGGGTCGGGCGAAATCCTGCTCGATCAGGTCGGCATTTCCAGCGAGCGTCCGGCGCCGACGTTCCCTCCGGCGGGACCGAGGCTGGATCCGGATCGCGATTCGGAAGGTTACGGTTTCCACCAGAGGCGGGCCCGCGCGATCACGCCGGAAGATCCCATGGTCTACGAATGGATCAAAGCCGGTCAGGACGCTTCATCGCCGGAAAAAAAGCTCGTTTCCTCCATGGACGACAACATCGCCCAGACTTTCAACAACGCCCTTTGCTCGATGGTTTTCATCCTGAAAAAAGACAGGGAGCGGGCGGAACGGATTCTCGATTTCTACGCGGGCGCGATGGATCCGAAAAATACCGATCCCACGCTGCAGAGCTTCTACGTGAACGGCAAACCCATGGGCTTTTTCCAGAGCATATTCCTGAAGGGCGACGCGAAGACGGCCTATCACAGTCTTCCGTCGGACGACCGCTGGGTGGGAGATATGGCCTGGCTCCTGATCGCTTACCAGTATTACGCCAAAACCTACTCCTCGAAAAAATATGACGCGGCGTCAAAAGCCCTGAAGGATCTGCTCGTTTCGTTTTTCAAGGCGGACAAAATCGGCGGGTACGTCCAGAGCGGTTGGTCGAAGGGCGACACGAAGTTCCATGAAACCGGCTACGGGGAGCCCAACATTGATTGTTACGCCGCGTTCCTTCTGACCGGAGAGACCGGTCTGGCCGGCGAAATCCGGAAGTGGCTGGACGCCACGCTAAAGGGGGCCAACCTGCCGCTCGACAATTATTCCTGGCGGGTCCTGGCCTTTGGGAAGGAAGCGGCGGACGTCCTGAACATCCCGGAATATGACCTGCGGTTCCGCAAGATTATGGACGTCAAGGGCCGCAAAGTGATGGGCTTCTATCATAACGCGGACGACGTGCAAAACATCTGGATGGATGGAATTGGCCATATGGCCTGCGCGTTCTTTGCGGTCGGAAACACCGATCGCGGCAACTTCTACGCCAACCAATACGACGGTCTCACGATCGACCAGGTGATCGGCGGAAAAAAGGTGCGCGGTTTTCCCTACACGCTCAACAAACTGGGCGGTAACGATTGGGTGGATCCCAACAAAGGGCACGTCTCCGTCGCGGTCTGGTACATATTCTCCAAAAATCGCTTCAATCCCCTGCTGATCACGCAGTATCCGGCCTCCGCAAAGTAAAACCATCCTATAGAAACCGCTGTTGCGCCTTCCCGGCCTGCCCGCTGACAGAATTTCTGTTATCTGGTATAATATACCCATGATCGCACAGAAATCGCTGCAAAATAACCTTAGCCTCCTCCTTCTGCTGAGCGGAAGGGGTTCGGGTTTTTGCGCATTCTGACGATCAAAAAATAAGACGAAGTAAAAATGAATAACCAATCACCCATCCCCGGAACCGGGAATGGGTTTTTTCTTTTCTTGGGTCCGTGGGATGCGCTGATAAAAAAGGAGCGTGTCATGGAATCAAGTAAAAATAAAGTCATTGTGTTCGATACGACGTTGAGGGATGGGGAGCAGGCGCCGGGTTGCCATTTAACGGCGTCCGCCAAGGTGAAGGTGGCGGGCCAGCTCGCCAAAATGGGCGTGGACGTCATTGAGGCCGGATTTCCGTCTTCTTCACCGGCCGACTTTACCGCGGTCTCCCGCATCGCCACATCTGTAGGCCGGTCTTCTAAATCGCCCGAGATCTGCGCGCTGTCCCGTTCCATTCCCGCCGAAGTGGCTCAAACCTGGGATGCCTTGAAGTTCGCCAAAAAACCGCGTATCCACGTGTTTCTGGCCTCCTCCGACATCCACCTGAAGCATAAACTCAAGATCACCCGCGAAGAAGCCGTGCGGCGCGCCGTCCAAAGCGTGGCGTCCGCGCGCGCCTTTACGCCGAACGTGCAGTTTTCTGCCGAGGACGCGTCCCGCAGCGACTGGAACTTTCTGGCCGCGATGATGGAAGCGGTGATTTCAGCTGGTGCGTCAACCATCAACATTCCCGATACGGTGGGCTATGCGGTGCCGGAAGAGTTTGCACGGCTGGTGGCGCACGTGATGAAGCGCGTCCGCAATATAAGGAAAGTGCGCGTTTCGGTCCATTGTCACGATGATTTGGGTATGTCGGTGGCTAATTCCCTGGCTGCAATCACCGCCGGGGCGCGGCAGGTGGAGTGCACGGTGAACGGGGTCGGCGAGCGGGCAGGGAACGCGGCGCTGGAGGAAATCGTGATGGCGATCCACGCCCGCCGGCGCTATTTCGGCGTCCATACGGGCGTGCGCACCGAAGAAATCATGGAAACGAGCCAAATGGTCTCAAAGAAAATGGGGATGCCGGTGCAGCCGAACAAAGCCGTCGTGGGGGCGAACGCTTTCGCCCACGCGGCGGGGATTCATCAGGACGGGATTCTGAAGTACCGCGGCAACTACGAGGTGATCCGCCCTGAAACCGTCGGCGTCGCCGGACCCAGCCTGGTTCTGACCGCGCGCAGCGGCCGCCGCGCCGTCTACTATCACTTAAAGGAAATGGGTTTCCGGTTGACGCCGGCCACGGCTGAAGCGTTGTTCCTGAAGTTCAAAGCACTGGCCGACGGCAAAAAGGAAGTGACCCGTTCGGAGCTCAGGAGTTTGGTCCTTGGAGCGGCGTGACCGGCGCTTGCGCCGGCGCCGGACCGGCCGGCGGCCATACGCAAACTTTTTAATTAAAAGGACGTAAATGGAACTCTTTTTTGTTACAATATGCCCACGTGGGCATAAAAGGAAGGTCCAAATGGCTCTGACGCTCGAACACGTTGCGCGTAAATTGAAGGTCTCCCGCCGCACCGTGTCGCGGGCGATTTCGGGGGACCCTTATGTCGCGGACGACAAGCGTGACATGATCCTTAAATACATCGATAAAAATAAGTTTTACAAGAACTGGAATGCTTCCAGCCTCGTTTCCAACCAGGTTCACGTCCTTGGGCTGCTCTTCCCCAAAAATGCGGACTCCGAAAGCAATCACTACGTCATCGAGGTCATCAAGGGCGTGACCCACGCCGCCAAAACCAAGGGCTTTCAGGTGATGTGCCAGGCGCAGAGCCCGTATGATTATGACGCCTGCCTCGAGTGGGTGAGGGGAAAAGTGGTCGGAGGCCTATTGATGGTCGCCCCCAGCGCGGAATGCGAACCCATGATCCGCGCCTTATTAAAGGAAGGAGTTCCCCTGACGGTCCTGAACGCGAAATACAGCGGGGTCGATTCTTTCACCTGTGACAATTTTTCCGGCGGGGTCCTCGCAACCCGCCATTTGATAGAGACCGGAAAGAAGAAAATCGCCTTCCTTCATGGGCATCCCAACTGGATGGATCCGGAAGAACGGTTCCGGGGGTACCGCCATGCGCTTAAACGCGCTGAGTTGGAATTCAGGAAAGAATGGCTGGCCAACGCTTACTTTGAATCAAAAACCGCCGAAGACTGCGTCGACCGCTGGCTTTCGACGCGGGTTCGTCCGGACGCGATCTTCGCGGCCAACGACCACATGGCCATCGGAGCCATCCACGCCATCAAGAAAAGAAAGATCAAAATTCCCGAAGAAATCTCCGTCATCGGCTTTGACGATCTTCCCGTCTGCTCGTTTTCGCTTTTGGAGCCCACCATATCTTCCGTCGCTCAGCCGTTTGAAGCCATGGCGCGCGCCGCGGCCGGCTGCCTGATTGAAAACATCGCCGGACAGGGCGGGGCACGCAATGAAAACCGGGCGGCTCAAAACTTTGAGCCGAAGCTCGCCGCGCGGGGATCGACGGTTTCGGGCTATCAGCCCCCGGCCCGGCTCGGCATCTCATCTCCCACTTTTGATAATTTCAAATTTTCATGAATCATTCACGCAGCGCAGGGGAGGTTGGTTCCATGGGTAAAGCCGGGCGCGGAGAAAAGGGATTTTTTGCGGCGGTCGGGTTATTTGCAGCGGCGCTGCTCTTCGCGTCACCTTTGCCGGCAGAGCTTTCAATGTCGTCTATCAGCGGGGAAGAGGTCTGGCGCCTGAACTGCGGCGCGGAAACGTTCGACTATACGGATCCGAACGGCAACTGGTGGGTGAAGGACGAGCCTTTCTTTCAATTGTGGCGCTGGGGTTTTGACAATGGCTGGGCCGGGGCAACTCAATCGACCATTCAGGGCACGAATTTACAGGCGGTGTATCAAACCTCCCGCTCCGGCGGCACCGACATGTCCTACAAAATCGAATTGCCGAGCGGACTTTATCAAGTGAAGCTCATGTTCGCCGAAACCTATTTCAACCAGCCCGGCCAGCGCGTGTTTGACGTCGCTTTGGAAGGCGTGACGGTCCTGACTAACCACGACGTCGTCGCCGAGGTTGGCGCGTTCCATTCGGATGACCACACCTTCTGGCCCACCGTGACCGACGGGGTTTTAGATATCACTTTCCCGCGGATGACCGCCGATTTCGCCATGATCTCGGGCATCGAGATCAAACCTATCGACCTGACGGATCAATCGTTCCTGGAATTTATCCAGAGAAAAATGTTCTGGTATTTTTGGAATGAAGCCGATCCGGCCACAGGGTTGGTGAAGGATCGGGAAAATAACTGGGGCGCGGGGTTCTCGGACTATTCCAGCATCGCCGCGACGGGTTTCGGACTGAGCGCGATTTCGGTCGCCGCCAGCCGCGGCTGGGTTTCGCCGCAGGACGCGCGGGACCGCATCATGACCACGCTCAATACCTTCGATACGGTCATGGAGAACAAGCGGGGATTTTGGTATCACTTCGTTAATCCCCATACCGGCGCGCGCAACGCGGGGTCGGAAATATCGAACGTTGATTCCGGTATTTTCATCATGGGCGCCCTGCAGGCGGGTGAGTATTTCAAAGCGGCCTACCCTGAAATTGCCGCCAAGGCCGATCAGCTTTACCGGAGAATGGAATGGAACTGGTGGCTGAACCGCGGACCCGCCGATCAGCATGTTTTTCTGAGCCAGGGCTGGAAACCGGAGATTGACGGCAACATCTTCAACGTCCCCGGCGACGGCGGATATTTCCGGAGCGACTGGTGGAATCGCTATGCCGAAACGCCCATCGTGAACTTCCTGGCATTCGCTTCGCCGGATTATTCCATCAGCACGGCGGCCTGGACCGGCATGCTGCGTCAGTGGGAGAACTATCTGGGATATCACCAGATGTATCAGGCCCCGCTCTTCACGCATCAATATCAAAATATTTATGTCTCTTATAAATCGACCAACAATAAGGAAATGCATGACGGCTTTGCCAATTACAATGAGAATACTCGGGCTGCGACGCTGCATAACCGCCAGGCCTGTTTGATTGATCCGCAGGGGCGCTACGAAACCAACCGCTGGGGGCTGACCGCCGCCGACGGGCCGGGCGACGTTTACACGGTTTACGGGGCGCCGCCCGACGGCGCGCATGACGGCACCGTGGCTCCGACCGCCGCGATCGCATCCATTCCCTATACCCCGCAGGAATCGATTGCCGCCGCCCGCTACATGTACTTCCAATATAAGCACCACATCTGGGGGCGTTACGGTTTTACCGACGGCTTCAACGTTCAGCAGAACTTCCGCTCGCAAGCCGTTCTGGGACTCGATCAGGGCCCCATGATTCTTGCGATTGAAAATTATCTGACCGGAATGGTGCAGAACACTTCGATGGCCAACCCTTACCTGCACAAGGCGCTCAAGCTTTCCGGTTTCCGCGAGTATTCCGAGGCGCCGCTGTATTCCGCCTCCACGGTCGAAGGCCACTCAACCGCTTACGCCGCGCGCAGCGCATCCGACGGAAATCCTGCCACCCGCTGGAGCTCGGCTTTCGCCGATCCGCAATGGCTCTCGATTGAGTACGCCGAGCCCAAACCCATCAACCGGGTGGTGATTCAGTGGGAAGCCGCTTATGCCAAATCCTATAAGATCCAGGTGTCGAACGATGGCGCCAACTGGACGGATGTTTATTCGACATTTACCGCCAACGGCGGGACCGACGTGATCGATTTCCCGATGGTGAGCGCCAAATTCGTGCGGATGTATGGCACGGAGCGCGGGTCCATTTTCGGCTATTCCATTTTTGAGATGACCGCGGCGGCCGCGACTTCGCTGTTGCTGCAGCCCGCGTCCGGCGCGCAGGTTTCGGGAACCGTCAACGTGAGCGCGGTTCCCGGCGGCAATGGGTCCGTCCAAAGAGTGGAGTTTTCCATCGACGGCGTGGTCCGCTCGACGGATACTTCCAGTCCTTACAATTTCTCCTGGGACACCACGCTTTTTTCCGATGGGCCGCATCAGATAAGCGCCATGGTGTTTGACGGCGCGGGCGGCGCGACGGCGGTTTCCAGCGTAACCGTGATGAACTTCATTGCTCCTGCTTCCGGGTTAACGCATTTGAATATCAGCAGCTACAACGCGGCCTCGCCGCTGCCGGCGGTTACGGCCATCAATCCGGACGGGTTCAGCAGCAGCGTCGGCAATATTGTCCGCGGGGCCCGCGTCGTTTACGGGACCGTGAACGGCTGGTCGGGCGGCGGATTCACCTTCGACAACTTTGGCACGGGGCCGGTCGAGACGGTCGATATCCGCAATCACGGGCAAATCGTTTTTGGCGTCCGCGGCGATCCAACGCAGGTCAAGTTCGAAATGATCGATGACGCCGACCGGCACTTCGTCGTCCGCTTGAGCTCCATTCAAAAGCGGACGGAAAATCTCTACGCCATCCCCGTCTCGCTCATCCAGAACAGCATCGACGCCAGCCGGGTGCGGCTGGTTTATTTTATCGTTGAGGGAGGCGGGCAAAATGGCGAGCTGTATCTGTACCGTTTGCCTTCGGGCCCGGCGCCCACCATTGAGGTTCCTCCTTATTATCAGGTGGTTTCGGGGACGTTCACGGCTTCGGCGCAAACGAGCGCGGATATTCCGCCCTGGAACACCTGTCTCAATAGGGTGGACGTGAGTCTGAACGGCGCCGCTTACGTTCCGGCGCAGCTGGAACTTGGAACCGCGCCCGGATCGGGAGAAATCGGCACGGGGACCTGGAGCTATATTTTTAACAGCAGCCTGCTGGCCGATGGAACGCATCAGATAACGGCGCGGGTCACGAACTCGGCGGGCCAGACCGGGACGGCATTGTGGCCGTTCGTGGTCGTGAACGATTCTGCTGCGCCGGTCCTTTCCAACCATACGGTGATTGCCTCCGCGACGGTTGCCGCGGTTCTGTGGACCACGGATGAGCCCGCGGACTCGCAGGTCGAGTATGGAACGAGCACTGCCTATGGGTTTACGACGCCTCTCGATACGGCGCTGGTCACGAGCCACTCGGCGTTCTTGATCGGATTGAACGGCAATACGCTTTATCATTACCGCGTGATATCGAAAGATTTTAAGGGGAACGCGGCCGTTTCCAATGACCGGACATTTACGACGCAGTCCATTGCCAGTTCCGTGGCACTGATCCCGCAAAGCGGCGCGCTGGTTTCCGGGACCGCGCACTTTACCGCGGCGCCCGTCGGCAATGCGCCGGTCCAAAAGGTGGAATTTTCCGTCGATGGAGTCCTGTCGTTCACGGCGACGGATAGCCCCTATATTTTCGCCTGGGACTCTTTAGTTGCCGCCGATTATAGTACGCATCAGATTTCGGCGAAAGTCACCTACGTGTCGAGCGCTACGGCCATTGCGAGCTCCAGCGTGACCGTGATCAACAATATCGCGGCCTCGCCGGCGCTGACTCACCTGAATATCAGCAGCTATGCCGTGCTTCCTCCGCTGCCGGCGGTCATTCCCGTAACGGCTCAGGGAACCAGCGCGGTTTATCCCATCGCGCGGGGCGGCAGAATGGTCTACGCCACGAAGTTCGTGCCTAACGGTGATTGGGCGGGCGCGGGATTCGCTTTCACCGATTTCATCACGCCCCAGATCGAGTCGGTGGACCTCTCCAGTTACAGCCACCTCGTCTTCGGCCTCCGGGGGGACGCGACGCAGGTCAAACTGGACGTATTGGACGATCAGTACGGGCATTTCATCATCCATCTGACCGGCATCGAGAAGCGTACCGAGAAAATTTTCGCCATCCCGACAGCCTTGATGAAGGAAAAACTGAACCTGAAAATTCAGGTTGTCTATTTCGTGGTGGAAGGGGCGGGGCTGAACGGGGAACTCTACATGTACCGCCTGCCGTCGAGCACGCTGCCGGTTGTGAACGTCAGCGTTCCTCTTTCCAGCCAGCCGGTCTCGGGAAACATCGTCCTTGCGGGCACCGCGAGCGCTTCGATGCCTCCTTATGACACCTGCATCAACAAGGTGGAATATCAAGTGGATGGCGGCAGTTTCAGCCTTGCGGCTCTTCAGCTCTCGGTGGATGGGGGCGGCGCCGAAACCGGAGCGGGTTCCTGGAGCGGCAGCTTGAATACAGGCGGCTTATCGAACGGGCCGCATACGCTGAACGCCAGGGTTACGAACTCAGCCGGTCAGACATTTGTTTATCCGCGCGCATTCACCGTCAACAATGCGACCGTCATTGTCGATACGGCTGCTCCGGTGATTTCCAGCATCACGGCACTAGTGACAGTTAACGCTGCGACGATAGCATGGCGGACTAACGAAGCCTCCAATTCTCAGGTGGAGTATGGGACATCGACCGCCTATGGATCGGTTTCCGCACTGAATCCGGCCATGGTGATAACGTCTCATTCGATCCTCTTGAGCAATCTGCAAAGCGGCCTGCTTTATCATTACCGCGTGAAATCCCTCGATGCCGCGGGCAACCTCGCGGTTTCCGAAAATAAAACGTTCACGACCGGGACGAATCTTCTCGTTAATGCCGGATTTGAAAGCGCCCAGGCCAACTGGTCGTTTCCGGCGGCGGGCTCCATCGATACCGCTGTTTTTCACGGGGGCACGAGATCCGCCAAGCTTTTCCGCAACAGCAACGGCACGTCTTACATTACAAGCACGCCTAACATGATTGTGACGGCGAACCAACAGTACCGCCTGGAAGCGTGGGTGAAGTCGCAATCCGTCATCGTGAACGCGGGAGCGGGCGGAACCGGCGGCGAGGTCATGGTCCGCTGGATCAATTATCAGGGAACGGTGATCCGCGAAGACTTCCTGGCCACCGGAGTGACCGGGACGGTGAACTGGAGGTTTTTCAGCGCCACCTTCACCTCGCCCGCGGGCGCGCAGAGGGCGCAGGTGCGCCTCCGCATGAACAATTCCCGGGGCACGGTCTGGTACGACGATCTGATGATGGCGAGAAACTCGATTGCTTTCGGCGCGCCGGAATTTTTGGCGGCGGAAACGGAGATATTTGACCCCGCTTTGGAAACGGCGCTCTTGAACGACGAACCACAGGATCCGGACAGCGCGCCTGAAATGGTCCCGACGGCGGACCCCACGTTTAAGGCCGGAGAAATTTTCGCCTATCCCAATCCGGCCAGGTCCGGGCGCAATCCCGTGATTCACGTGGAATGCGGCTTAGCCGATTCTGTGGAGATCCGAATGTTTGATACCGCGGGCGATCCGGTCGGCAGCGTGCGCATTGAGGCCCCGCCCTTGATTATCGAGGGCCGCTACGCCTACGAACACACCTGGGACGCGTCGGGCTTCCCGAGCGGCGTCTATATTTACCGGGTGGTGGCTAGAAAAGCCGGAGAACGCGATTTGGCGTTCACGAAGAAAATGGCGGTGATCAAATGATCCGTCTTGCGAGCTGGAATGGAAAGGTGAAGCTCATGAAAATTGATCGATTCATCATCTCGTTGCTGGTTATGCTATTAGGGCTGATGGGTCTTTGGGCGCTGTTGCCCGGATCCGCCTCGGCTTATTCGGGGGCCTCGTTCCTTAAGCTGGGAGTCGGAGCGAGAGCTCTGGGATTTGGATCCGCCTATACAGCCATCGCGGAAGATTCCACCGCGCTTTATTGGAACCCCGCCGGGCTGGCATTCGTGCAGAGGAAGGAAGTCTCGGCAACCCATGCGGAACTTTTCGCGGGATCCCGGTCGGATTTCCTGAGCTACGCGCAGACCGCGCGCCGGTCCGATTCAACGGAGAGTTTATTTTCCTTCGGAGTCGGCGCGCTTTATTTGAATCAGGCGGAGCTGGACGGCCGTTCGGAAAACCGCGGCGCGACGGGCGATTTCAACGCCGGCGACCTGGCCGTGACGTTCGGAGGCGCCAAAACCGTTCGTTCCTTGTCGCTGGGCGCTGGAGTTAAAGTCATCCGCTCGCAGATCGCGGGCGAGACGGCCAGCGGACTGGCGTTGGACCTCGGCACGGTTTGGAAAGCTCCCGGATCCAAGTTGCAGATCGGAGCCGCCGTCCAAAACCTCGGGCCCCGAATGAAATTTATTAATGATAGCTACGCCTTGCCTCTGACGTTGTCCGGCGGAGCCGGGTACCAGGTCGCGCGCGGGCTGTTGTTGTCGGCTGACCTCAAAACGCGGCCCTACGATTCGAAAACCTCGTTCAGTTTCGGGACGGAGTTCGCTCCGGTATCCATGTTTGCCCTGCGCTGCGGTTATCTGGCCGAAGGCGCGGCGTCAAAAGCGCCGGTTTCCGGCGGCGGTTTTGAAAAGAACGCCGCGAACCTCACGGGTTTCGGGTTCGGGCTCGGGCTTAAATTCAGCCGGGCTTCCCTGGATTACGCCTTCACGCCGTCCGGCGAGCTGGGGAACTCCCAGCGCCTTTCACTGGCCGTAAAGTTTTAGATTCCGTCCTCTATAAGCCTCAGCTTCCTCACGTCGGGGAAACTGAGGTTTTTTGTTTTTTTGACGGGAGCCCGTGATACAATATCCATCCCCCATAACATGATTACCGTTCGAAACGTCCAAAAGTCATTCGGAGCGCAGGTGTTGTTTGAAGGCGCCAACCTTCAGATCAACGCCGGGGATCGTTACGCCCTCATCGGGCCGAACGGCGCGGGGAAATCCACGCTCATGAAGATGCTGCTCTCCGAGGAGTGGCCGGACGACGGCGAAATCTCGTTCAAGCGCGGCGTGGCCGTGGGCTATCTGCCGCAGGAAAATCCGCCGATGGTGGAGACCACCGTGCTCGCGGAAGCGCTTTCGAACCACACCGACCCTGACGGTAAAGTCACCGCCAAGTGCAAAACCATCCTGATGGGACTGGGCTTCAAAGTGGAAGACTTTGACCGCAAGGTGAACACGCTTTCCGGCGGCTGGGCGATGCGCGTGGCCATGGCGCGGCTGCTGATCGAAGAGCCCGATCTTCTCATGCTCGACGAGCCGACCAACCATCTCGACCTCGATTCGCTGCTGTGGTTCCAGGAGTACCTTAAATATTATCGCGGGGCCATCTTCCTGATCTCCCACGACCGGAACTTCATCAACGACGTCTGCAAGGCGATCATCAGCGTCGAGCAGCGGACGCTCAAGGTCTATCACGGCAACTACGAATTTTATCTGGCGGAGCGGGCCGCGCAGCGCGAGCGCATCGAGACGGAATACCGGGCGCAGCAGCAGGAGATCGAGGATATGCAGGAGTTCATCAACCGCAACCGGTCGCGCGCCTCAACGGCCAGCCGGGCGCAGAGCATGATCAAGCGCCTCGAAAA
>CAZFYO010000022.1:0-27960 GCA_964523525.1 uncultured Elusimicrobia bacterium | reverse complement strand
GGTTAGGTCACGTCCCTTTCAAGGACGTAACACGGGTTCAACTCCCGTCGGGCGCGAGTCTTTAAACGCCGCCGGACTGATCCATCAGGGTCACTTCCGGCGGCGTTTTCCTTTATTAAGGAATAGCCGACTTTCAAGCCTACCCACCGTTGAAATCAATCATTTAATATGATTTATCAATATAATTATTGATATTTTTGAGGCCTAATCCCCCTTGAAATTCAGGGTATTCGGGGGTATACTTGCGGCGTTGTCTGTTTTCGTGCTCCTTGGGATCCGCTGTTTTAGGGGGGTGGTCCAATGTACGAGACGATCATACTTGCCGTTGCCTGCCTGTCCGCGCCGCTGTTCGCGAAGTATGCCGGATACGAGATCCACAAAAAGCCTTACGATATGGTCGGGGTGGGAGGACTCTTCTTCCTGCTCGCCGCCGCCTTTTCGCTGGGCCCGCTCCGCGTCGAATTCATGTATAACGTTGCCGTGATCGGCTCCATCGCTTCCCATGTGCTGGGTTGGCTGATGGTGATCATCGGGGCGTTCCGCGCCACGATTGACGTGTTGATGGAAAAAGACGTGTTAATGGAGGATGGAGAGGAAGTACGGGACGAAATGGCAAGGCCCCGGCACCCGCATTCCCACGCGCACCATCACCATAAGATCCGCAAGTTCGGGATTCATTAAGGAATGAAGGTGAAGTAGCCAGGGCCGATACGGAGCCCGTGCAGCCAGGCGGGAGGGACGGCGTGAAGCGCCACCACGGCAAGCCATCCGTGAGATAGCGCGATCAGATACAGATTTGGCGCTTTAATATAGGAGTAGCTCCAGAAGAAGCCGCCCACGAAACAGAAAATCATCAAAACGGGGTTGGGAAAATGAATCAGAGAAAAAAGAGTCGTGCTCACAAGAGCGGCAAGAAAGGGCTTCGAAAGCGCGCGGTGCACGCGGCGCGTCAGAAAAGTCTGGAGGCCAATCTCTTGAAGGAAAGCCCAAAACACGTATTCAAACACGCGCGTCATAAATTTCCCATCGTAGTTGAAATTTTTTAGAATCAGCGCCATCGCGGTTAAGGCGACCGTGGCGATGAGCGTGAACCAGAGCAGGATGGAGAAGGAGCGCAGGAAATTGTCCCAGTCGAGGCTGAATTCCGGAAACGCTTTTTGATCGTACGCAACGCAGGCAATAGGGAAGCCGACGCAGACACCCCAGAAAAAAACGGCCCGCAGCCAGTCCAGAGAGTGGTGCTCGAGGTACCAGATATAGAAAAAAATGGATAACAGCGCGAACCCTACCTGGAAGACGGATTTTCTCCGCGCCGACGCCGAGTTTAAAGTAGCGCTCATCTTGTATTTTGTCCTGCTGGCTGTCTCAACTCTCCTCCTTCAATTCCTCGCCAAAATCAATTTTCTGTCTCACGACTATATCGCAGGCTTCCTGCCTTTCGCCTTTTTACTCCTGCCTTACATCCTTTTCAGTTCGAAATTCTTTACCGATCTCTATCGTGAAAAGCTGGGCGCGAACGTCCTGCTGAAATTGCTATTCCCAGCGTACTTGGTCGCTGTTTATAGCATCTTTGCTCTACTGGCGTCCACATTTAATATTGAGCTCTTCGTTAAACTGATGGTTTGGTACATGGTTCCCTGCCTGATTTACTCCATAGGGGTTTCGGACCCCGCTGAAATCTCCATCAAAGATCTGATTGTGGCCCTGATCCTCTGGGCGCCGATTGAGTTTGGCAAGCTGGCGGGCCTCGACATCGTTTTCAATAAGGATATTGTGATCCCCGCCCTGCCGTTCGCCGCGCCCGCCTTCGGACTCTATCTTTTCGTGATTCTAAGAAATTTACCTGACGTGGGCTTTTCTTTCAAGCTCAGGGCGTCAGATTTCCGGTGGGCAGGGCTGGGCCTGCTGATGCTGGCGCCCTTGCTCATTCCGCTCGGGACGGGGATGGGCTTTATCCGCTTCTCAACTTTGGATCTTTCCGTATGGAAAACGTTGGAATTGCTGCTAGGCATCTACTTTATGGTGGCGATCCCTGAAGAGCTGCTGTTCCGCGGCATTATCCAGAATTTGTTGATGAAATCCGCGCTTGGAAAATGGGGCAAGCTGCTGCCGCTCTCCATTGCCGCAGTGATTTTCGGGTTGTCGCATTGGAATAATTTTAATCCGCCTGATTGGCGCTATGTGATTCTCGCCTCCATCGCGGGAATGGTTTATGGTTTTGTCTTCATCCGCACCGGCAAGACGACCGCTTCGGCTCTCGTTCACACCGGCGTCAATTTTCTCTGGGCAGTCCTCTTCAAAGATACTTCCGGCTGATATGGGACCTAAAACACAACCCGCTCAATCCTTCCTTAAAACATTTCTCAAACCCTGCTGCTGGATGTGCACAGGGGTCGCCGTTTTGTTTTTTACGCGGATGAATCTGGGCGCGGCGGATGACTTTGGCGGAGGGTTTCAGGCGGGAGCGGCGCGGGTCACCATTACGCCCACCGTCGAAACGTTTACGGATGCGAACGCAAATTTACGTTACGATGAAGGCGAGGCTTTCGAAGACCTGAATAAGAACGGGAAATGGGATCCGGTCTGGATGGCCGGGAACCGGGGCGGGCGGAGCGCTTTGGGAATCGAGTCCGACATCTGGGCGCGGGCCGTGGCGCTCAAAACGAAAGTCAACGGAATGAAGGGCGACGGAATTATTTTGGTGGCGCTCGATTTGATCGGATACATGTTTGACGAGGCGGATACGGTGCGGAGCGCGGTGTCCGCCAAGACGGGATTGCCGAAGAGCAACATTTTCGTTGCCAGCACGCATGATCATTCCGGGCCTGACACCATCGGAGTTTGGGGCGACAATGGCAACTGCGGCAAAGACCCGATCTATATGGAATGGCTTCGGGGTCGCGCCGTGGACTCAGCCGTCCAAGCCTGGAACGCGGCCAAACCCGCCAAACTGATTTTTGGGCGAAAGCAGTATCCCGATGAAATCGATGACCCGCGCCCGCCGCGAGTCATCAACGATAATCTGCTTTCCTTCCGTGCCGTGGATGTCGGCGGCAAAACCATCGCGACGGTCGTTAACTTCGCGCTCCATGCAGAAGTGCTCAGCGAGAAGAACCGGCGCATCACGCCGGACTTCCCCGATTATCTGCGCGGCCACCTTGAGTCGCATTACGGCGGCGTCGCGCTCTTTTTCCCGGCCGACATCGGCGGCATGCAGACGCCCAAGGTAATTTTTCATACTTTTGCCAAGGCCAAGCGCCTCGGCGAGGCCATCTCAAAAAAGGTCATCGCCTCGCAAAAGAAGCAGGAACCCATCACCATCGATAAGCTTTCGGTGAAGTCCATGAACATGGTTTTCCCCATCCAGAATCCACGGTTTGTCGGGGCCATTCAGAAAGGAATGTTCGGCGATACGGCGAAGCGCATCGAAATGAAAGGCGAGCAGATGTACATTCCCGTGGAAGCGGCTATCATTGAGCTTGGGCCCGCCCAAATTGCCACCGTTCCCGGCGAAGTGTTTCCTGAGCTGGGCCATCAAATCCGCGAAAAGATGCTTAAAGATTTTCCATTCATGCTGGGCCTTTGCAATAACGAGATCGGCTATATTCTGCCCAAAGATCAGTGGCATTGGGACTGGTATGAGGAATCGATGTCCCTCGGACCCGAGACCGGCCCGCTCCTGCTGGACGCTTTCGCCAAGCTCCTGCCCTGACGCAAATCTTCCCTTAAAAGATATAATACCAGCCATGCTGGATCCCAAAAAACTGCGGGAAAATCCCGCTTTGCTCACCGAACTGCTCAAACGCAGGAACATGGACAATCCCTGGAAGTCGGCCGATAACGGCATGACGGTCGATTCGTTTTTCAAGCTGCAGGAACAATCCATTGCCTTGCTGCGCGATACGGAAACGCTGCGCACGCGGCGCAACCAGATCGCCGAGGAGTTTCCCAAGGTAAAGAAAGCCGGCGGCGACACGTCGGCGCTTTCCAAAGAGGTGGAAACGCTGAAGGAAAAGCTGGCCGCGGGCGAGAAGGATTATGCCGAGCTCGACACTAAAGTAACGGATGCGCTCCTCCGCATTCCCAACATGCCGCATGAAAGCGTGCCGCAAGGCAAGGGCGCAGAGGAAAACGTCCAGGTCCGCACCTGGGGCGACGCAAAACCGCTCGATTTCGCCGGAAAATCTCACTGGGAGATCGGCGAAAAGCTGGGCATCCTGGACTTTGAATCCGCTTCCAAGATTTCCGGACCGCGCTTCACCGTGCTGCGCGGCGCCGGCGCGGCGCTGGAACGCGCGCTGATCTCGTTCATGCTCGACCTCCACGTGAACGAACACGGTTACACCGAGGTCTTCACCCCATTTCTCGTCAACGGCGCTTCCATGACCGGCACCGGCCAGCTCCCCAAATTTGCCGAAGAAATGTTCAAGCTGGCGGACGATCCCCTTTATCTGATTCCCACCGCTGAAGTTTCCGTTACAAATCTCGAGCGCGACAAGGTGCTGGACGAGAAGGATCTCCCTAAAAAATACGTCTGCTATTCCGCCTGTTTCCGCCGCGAGGCAGGCTCTTACGGCAAGGACACCAAGGGGCTGATCCGCAACCATCAATTTAACAAGGTTGAGCTTGTGCAGTTTGCAACGCCGGAAAAATCATTTGAAATATTAGAATCGCTGACAAAAAACGCGGAGATGGTTTTGCAAAAACTCGGCATCCCCTATCGCGTGATGCTGTTGTCGAGCGGCGATATGGGCTTTTCCTCGGCCAAGACCTACGATCTCGAAGTCTGGATGCCCGGCGAAAAGGGCTGGCGCGAGATTTCGTCCTGCTCCTGCTTTACGGATTTCCAGGCGCGGCGCATGAACATCAAGTACAAAAATGCGGCCGGTAAAAAAGAATTTGTGCACACGTTAAATGGATCGGGCGTGGCGGTCGGACGGCTCTTCGCCGCGGTCCTCGAAAACTATCAGCAAGCCGACGGTTCCGTCCGCGTGCCCGACGCCCTCAAACCCTACCTCAAAAAAGATCTCATCACCCGGTGACGGAATTCCGATGACGGCCCCGACCAAACACGCGCAGCTGCTGAATTGGGTCCGGGAAATGGAAACCCATTGCAAACCCGCGCAGGTGGTCTGGATCGACGGCTCCGAAGAGGAAAAGAAGAAGTTGGAGAATGAAGCGCTCCTGTCCGGCGAACTGATCGAGCTCGATCAAAAGAAACTGCCCGGCTGTTTTTATCACCGCTCCGCCAAAAATGACGTCGCCCGCACCGAAAGCCTGACTTTCATCTGCACGAATTCCAAAGAGAATGCCGGGCCCACCAACAACTGGATGGCTCCCGCCGAGGCTTATGCCAAGGCCGGCGAGATCTTCAACGGTTCCATGAAAGGCCGGACGATGTACGTCATTCCTTTTTCGATGGGACCGGTGGGCTCCAAGCTCGCAAAGATCGGCGTTCAGGTCACCGATTCCATTTACGTCGTCCTCAATATGCGCATCATGACGCGCGTCGGCAAGCCGGTGCTGGACGTGCTGGGCGATCACGGGCCTTTTACCAAGTGCCTGCATTCCAAAGCGGATTTGGATATTAAGCGGCGGCTGATCCTGCATTTCCCGGAAGATAACGCGATCTGGAGCGTGGGGTCCGGGTACGGCGGAAACGCGCTCCTCGGCAAGAAATGTTTGGCGCTGCGCATCGCCAGCTGGCTCGGCAAGCAGGAAGGCTGGATGGCGGAACACATGCTGATTTTGGGCATCGAGCGTCCGGGAAAAGGCATCAAGTATATCACCGCCGCCTTCCCCAGCGCCTGCGGCAAGACGAATCTGGCCATGATCATTCCGCCCGAAGGCCTCAAACACAAGGGATACAAGATATGGACCGTGGGCGACGATATCGCCTGGCTGCGCGTGGGCGCAGACGGGATGCTTCGGGCCATCAACCCTGAAGCAGGGTTTTTCGGCGTGGTGCCGGGAACGAATTCAAGGTCCAATCCAAACGCCGTCGCAACCATCCGCAAAAACACGATATTCACCAATGTGGCGCTGAAGCCCGACCGCACGGTCTGGTGGGAAGATTCCGATGAGCCGCCTCCCGCCGAAGCGTTCGACTGGAAAGGCGACCTTTGGAAAGCGGGTATGTTGGACTCGACCGGACAGAAAGTCCGCGCCTCGCACCCCAACAGCCGCTTCACCGCGCCTGCCAAGCAATGCCCCTCGATTTCACCCCATTGGGAAGATCCCGAAGGCGTTCCCATCTCCGCGATCCTCTTCGGCGGGCGGCGCGCCACCACCAAGCCGCTCGTCTACGAAACTTTCAGCTGGAACCACGGCGTGTACACGGGAGCAACGGTTGGCTCTGAAGGGACCGCCGCAGCCGCGGAGAGCAAAATCGGCCAAGTGCGCCGCGATCCCATGTCCATGCTGCCCTTCTGCGGCTATCACATGGGTGATTACTTCCAGCATTGGATCGACATGGGCAAAAAGATCCCCAAGCTGCCCAAGATTTTCCATGTGAACTGGTTCCGCCTGAATCAGGAAGGAAAGTTTCTCTGGCCGGGTTTCGGCGACAACCTGCGGGTATTGGAATGGATTCTGGATCGCTGCGAAGGCGGCGGCAAAGCGGTGGAAACGCCGATCGGCCACGTTCCCGCCGAAGGCTCCATCGACACAACCGGCCTCAACCTACTGCCGGGCGCCATGCAGGAACTGCTTTCAGTCAAGAATGATGAGTGGAAGGCCGAACTGAAGGACCAGGAAGAATTCTTTAAGATGTTCGGCAGCCGCTTCCCCCAAGAACTCACCGCCGAATGGCAAAAACTGAGCGACCGCCTGAAGTAATCACGCCAAACAATTTAGAATTAAGCCGATAAATTATCGCTTTATACATATAAAAAACCCGCTGGTTCGAAAGAACGAGCGGGTTTTTTATTGACTGCGAAACTATCTTATTTGAAGCTGTTCACCAGGGCGTCGATGGATTCCTTATCGAGGCCGAGCTTCTGCTTCACGGGAGTGCCGAACTTGTAGGCCGGCTCGAGATCCTCGTAAGTGGCCTGGTCGTTGGACTCGTAGAAGATACCGATGGGAATGCGCGTATCCCATTCTTCGGCCTTCTTGATCGCGAGATCCCAGTTCGAGATGTCGTGTTTCTCTTCCTGAAGGCTGTAAACTCTTTCGCGGAACCAGGGGTAAGTGTTCTTCTTGTTGTAGGTCACGCAGGGGCTGAACACATCCACGAGCGAGAAACCCTTGTGCTGGATCGCCTTCGCCATGGTGTCGGCGAGGAGGTCCTGGGCGCCCGAAAAGCCGCGGGCCACGAACGTCGCGCCGGAAACCAACGCCAGCTGAATCGGGTTGATGGGCTGTTCGATGTTGCCTTCGGGAGTGGACTTGGTCTGGATGCTCATTTCAGTGGTCGGAGAGGTCTGGCCGGTGGTCAGGCCGTAGATCTGATTGTTCATGACGATGTACGTGACGTTGATGTTGCGGCGCATCGCGTGAATGAAATGGCCGATGCCGATGCCGTAACCGTCGCCGTCGCCGCCCGTCATGATGACGGTGAGATCGGGGTTCGAGAGCTTCACGCCCTGCGCCACGGCGACCGAGCGGCCGTGCAGGGTGTGCATGCCGTAAGAGCCGAAGAAGCCGGGGAAGTTCGAAGAGCAGCCGATGCCGGAAACGACCATGACGTCCTTGGGGTCGAGCCCGAGAGAGGAGCAGGCCTTCTGGAGCGAGGTCAGCACGCCGAAATCGCCGCAGCCCGGGCACCAGTCCGGAGCGATCTTCGATTTAAACTTTGAGATATCTACTGTTTCTGCCATGATAAGGTCTCCTCGTAAGGGTTAAATTATTTACCGGCCATTGCCAACTCGGACATCTTCGCGCCGCCCTTGAGAATGAGCTTCGCTTCCTTGATGACCATCTCGGGTCCGAACGGCTCGCCGTCGTACTTCCGCAGGTGGTGGTGGATGGAATAGCCCGTCTCCTGACGGATCAGGCGCTCCATCTGTCCGGTGTAGTTGCCTTCGACAATGAAGGTTTTCTTGGAAGACCGCAGGATCTCCCCGACTTCCTTTGCCTGGAAGGGCCAGACGTACTTGATATTCAAATGATTGACCTTCAGTCCCTCTTTCTCGAGAGTCTGGATGGCGTCGCGCACCACGTTGTAAGTGGAGCCCCAGGTCACGAAGGTGATGTCGGCGTTCTTGTCGCCGATCACCGCGGGCTTGGGCAGGTTCTTGAGCGCGGTTTCCATCTTCCGCATGCGCTTGTTCATCATGGTAACGCGCTTGACGGGGTCGGTGAAAACGTCGGAAATTACAACGCCGTCTTCGTCGTGCTCGTCCGAAGCCGCCACGTACATGTGGCCGGCGGTTCCGGGGATGGCGCGGGGCGAAATGCCCGACGGAGTGTCTTTATAGCGTTTATAGGTGTTGGGTTCAGCGGTGGCCGTGACGGGAACCATCTCGCCGCGGTCGATCTTGATCTTGTTGAAGTCCAGATCGTCGACCGTCTCGTGGTGCTCGGAGAGAAGCAGATCGGAGAGGAGAATAACCGGGCACTGATAGATATCGGCCAGGTTGAAGGATTCCATGGTGGAGTAAAAACAATCTTCGACCGTGTAGGGCGCGATGATGAACTTGGGGAAGTCGCCCTGGGAAGCGCCGAGCATCTGGAAAAGGTCGCCCTGTTCCTGCTTGGTCGGAAGGCCGGTGGAAGGTCCGCCGCGCTGCACGTTCGCTACAACGACCGGCGCTTCGAGCATGGCTGAGAGGCCGACCGCTTCGGTCATCAGTGAAAATCCGCCGCCGGAAGTCGCGGTCATGGAACGGGCGCCGGCATGTCCGCCGCCGACCGCCATGTTCATCGCGGCAATTTCGTCTTCGCACTGCTTGACGACGATTCCGTACTTGAACCCGCGGGGCGCCAGCCAGTGAAGAACGCCGGAGGCCGGGGTCATGGGATAGGCCGTGTAAAATTTGCATCCCGCCGTGAGGGCGCCCAAGGCGATGGCCTGGTTGCCGGTCATGAACATCCGCTTATTTTTGGTAAGGGTCCATTTGTAGGTGGAAGGCTTGAAGTTTTCTTTCGCGTAATCGTAACCGGCTTTCGCGGCTCCGACGTTGGCATTGACCACTTCTTCGCCCTTTTTCTTGAAGGTGCTGGTCAGGATCTCGGCGACCGCTTCCATGGGGAAGTTGATCAGACAAGACAAAGCCCCGAGGGCAACGGTGTTTTGCATGACGGGGCTTTTTCCAAACTTCGCGGCGATGGTCGAGGACGGGATTCCATAATCCGCTACATCCTTTCCAAGGTCGGTTGCGGGATCTACTTTAATCTTTTCCTTATTATAAATCACGCCGCCGCCGGGAAGAACTTCTTTGCCGTGGCGTTTTACGGTGTCGAGGTTGAGCGCGATGAGGAAATTGGTGAGATCGCCCTGGTCCCAGACTTTCTTTTCGCCGATGTTGATCTGCATGTAGACGTGTCCGCCGCGAATGACGGACTGATAGGAGTTATAGGCGTATGTGTAAAGTCCCTGACGGGCAACGGCCTTGGCGAGCGTTTCTGCGACGGAAGCGATACCGTCTCCGGCCGCTCCGCCGATCCATACGATAACTGACTTAGAATCTGAACTGGACATACCATCCTCCCTGAATCATTAATAAAATCGGTGGGCCCACGAAAACTTCCCAGTCTAATGGAAAACGCCGGATTTGCACCCAGCGTTGATTGTCCGAAATGGGCGATTGATTTTGTGAGCCAGTATTATATCAAAGCGCTCCGGACTCTGTCAACAAAACCGTGAAATGGATGGCACGAAACCGCATTGTCTGTTATCCTCAGGCCGGCATGAAAATACAACATTTATTTCAGTTTATGGGGGCGCTGGTCTCCTTTGCCGCCTTCGCTTTCATGCCGGCAACCGCCCGATCGGAAAACTCCTTTTTATCGGAAGACTGGACTGTCACCTATGAACCCACCCATCCGACCTACTGGGGCGGCAACTGGGGCGAGGAAAACTTTCTCCTGCCCTACAGGGCCCTGCAGCGCGGAAAGCGCTGGACAGAGCTCCGTTGGGCGAATAACTGGCGGTTTGAGTCGAAGCGCGGCGGCGCGGGAGGCATCGCCCTGCGCGCCTTTAGCTTCGGTATCGATTTCGGAATGTTCTCGGGTTTGCAAAATCTGCACCATGCTCTGGGGCACGACGCCGCGGCGCGAGAACTTTCGCGGAGCTACGGCCTTGGAGACGTTCCGGACCGGTTCAATCAGGTCCTCCCGCGGATATTCGGAGGCAGCGAGCTGGCCCAGAGCGAACGTAATACGTTTGGAGGCGGCCCGGACTCCCAAACCCAGTACATGTCGCAGCCCATGCAGGAAGAGATGCAGTTTTCTTTCGAAGCGGCCAAGGACATCCTGGCCCGGCCTGAAATCAACGGCACCGAGGCCCTGAATTTCTTTTTCCTTCGCGTCCGCGCTCTTCAAGACGGAATCACCGAGACCGGAACGATCGATCAGGATTTTGCCGATTATCAGTTACGGCCCAGCACCATCAGCCAGGTCCGTTCCCAGCTGGCGATGCGATTCATGGGCCGCAGCCGGTTCAGCACGGACTTCACGCACTACGTCCACCAACTGAACGGAGGTCGTTACGGTGTGAGAAACGTCTCGGATTACAAGATCGGCATGGACGATATCAAAATGACCTATTACTACCAGTTGCTTGACCCTGTTTTCTGGCTGGCAGCGTGGAAGGTCGGAAAAGAGGTCGTTTATGAGGGGAACGTTCGGACCTCCATCCCGATGCTGAGATTGGCGAAGAATGTTTCCTATCTCCCTTCCTTCCGCACGTATTTTTCCCCCTTCGGCATCGAATACACCATCGACCACCTGGTGAGATGGCGCGGCATGCTTTTCGACATATACGCCACCCGGGGAGACAACCGTTATGAGAAACGGATCGGTTTTGGACTGTCCATGGACCATGTGGAAATCTGGCAGGGAATCACGATCGGAGCGTTTTTCGATTGGAGCCATCAACCGAATCTGAGCCGTATCCTGAACCGTTCCCCTTTGGCGGCTGGTGAGTTCGGCCAGCGGCACCAGGTCTTTAATTTTGGCGGGTCCATTCAGGTTCCGGTCTGGTTCTTTGGCGAGGCTGCAACGGGGCGGAACGCATTCCTCTATGCGCGAGGAGGTCAAAAAAACGACGGTTGGCTGCCAGGGGAGTACTTGAGAAGCGGTACCTACGTCCAGGTAGGGGCGGGTTTCAGACTTTAAATTTTCCAGCGGTTGTGGATCCAGAGCCAGGCTTCTGGGCGCTCCCGGACCCAACATTCCACCACCTGCGTCATGCGGGACGTGGCCTCGGCAATGTCGGCTTCCGAAGCGCTCAACCCCGCAAAGTCCATGGCCGGCTCCACGCGGACCCGGACGGTTTCCCCCTCGCGCCAGGCGCGCACCATGTGAACAGGGATCTGGTAGCGGAGCGCCAGGAAAGCCGGCAGGCCGGTGGTGAGGGCGGGACGGCCGAAGAACGGGACTTGAAGTCCCCCTTCCGCCACCCGATGGTCGATCAGGATGGCCAGCAGATTGCCGCCTTTCAGCCAACGGATGGACTCTCGAACCGCGTCGCGCGCCAGAATCACCCGCACTCCCGCGCAACTGCGGATCGCCGTCGCCCAAGCGTTGACCCAGGGGTTTTTAACACGCCGCGCCACGACCGCCGTTTTGAAACCCGACATGGGCCATACTTTTCCCCCAAGCTCCCACGAACCGTAATGCGCCGTAACGATCAGCGCTCCTTTCTTTGTGTCGTATGATTTCTGCAAGTGCTCCAGACCCTGAACATCCGCGTTTTTGAAAATATTCTCCCGCGTCATCGCCGGCATCTTGATAAAATCGGCCGCGCCTTCCCCCAGATTTTCCCAGCATTTTTTGATGAGAGCGTCGGCCTGATCAACGGACATGTCGGGGAAACTGGCCAGCAGGTTTTTACGGCCGATATTCGCGCGGCCGCCCAAAAGAAAATTGATAAAAAGGCCGATCGAGCGGCCGGCTGCACGAGCGGAATGCAGCGGGAGCAGAGAAATCCCGGCAGCGACGAGGCGCAATGCGGCGTATTCGAGGAGGTGCTTTATACGCTTGCTGATTTTAAGAGACGGCGGGGAGGGCGGTGTAATTTGCGGTTGGGAAGGGAACGGTACGGCGAGGTCAGACCTGTCGGTCATAGATCCAGCTGAATTTCCTCTTGGCGAATGATTTGTCCGTTGACGGCGTCCGGCGCTCGGCGAGCTTGGTGTAGCGCTCCGGCAGGCTGCAGACGTAATCGTGGGCCTTGGCGGCTTCGGCGGAAAGGCCGGTGAGCTCGCGCACGTTCCAAGTGTTCAGCAAATGCTCGATGATGCCCGTATAGTCGCGCGCGGTGTAAACGCCGATGCGCTGCGCGACATCTGAAAACCCGTCGAACAAGCCCTGCGAGCGGTTATCGTCCATCAGGCGGGCTGGCATAACCACTTTGCTTTTCATCATTTTGGCGAAAGCGATGACTGCGCCGTTGGGATCGATTTCAAAAATCTTTTTCATGAAGGCCTGATAGGCCTTTTCGTGCCGCGCCTCGTCGCCCGCGATGATGCCGCAAATCTGGTGGAGCCGCTCTTCGCCCGCGCGCGACGCAAGGATGGCCACGTTGCGGTGCGAAATCTTCGTCGCGCACTCCTGAAACGAGGTGTAAACGAAACCCTGATACGGATCGTTGTGCGTGAGCGGGTTAAAACCGTTGCGGATCAAATTCTGGATAGTGACTTCCACGGCTTTCATGTCGACGCGGCCCGTGAGGTAAAGGTATTTGTTGAGCAGGTCGCCGTGACGGTTTTCTTCGGCGGTCCAGCCGCGCGACCACTGCGCCCAAGGGCTTTCGCCGTCGCCGTTATGGTCTTTGAGGCCTTCCAGCCCGTTCAGCCAGGTCTGGTAGCTCGGCAGAGCCTCTTCGGTGACCATGTCCCCAACCAGCGCGACCAATACGTCATCGGGCAATTCATTTGAGGCGGCCTGAAAACCCTTAACGTCGTCGTGCCAGCTTTCGCGGGCAAAATCGGGAAGATACTCGGCCGGCTGCCAGCTTTCGCTGACAGGTTTCAAAAACTGGTTTACCGTATCCTGCACGAAGGCGCGCATGGAGAGAATCACCTCAAGCTGGCGAGGGGAGATGGCGGCGGGTTTGGGAGTTAGCGTTTGAGTTGTCATAAAAAAAGACCCTACAACCGGGCTTGGTTAAGGGCCTCCTTGTTGGCAGTAGTATAGCATAATGGCAAAAATATTGACAGCCTTGAACCGATTTGATTAACTAAGCCGATTGATATGAAAAAACGGCTCCATTTAGTTCTAATATTCGGCGTCCTTTCCGCCTGCGGGAAGGATGACGTGCAAACCTATCGGCTGGAAAAGGAAGGAGAGCCCGCCGCGGCGGCCTCCGGAGGAATGACGCTCCAGCCGGGGATGGCCGTGCCGGACGATGCCACACGGAAAGGCGTCAGCTGGAATACCCCCCCGGGATGGGTTGAACAGCCGGCTTCCCAGATGCGCGTGGGGAGTTTCCGCGTGCCGGGCAAAGATGACCGCGTTTCGGATGTTTCCATCATCCCCCTCGGCGCGATGGCGGGCACCGACCTCCAGAACATCAACCGCTGGAGAGGGCAGATCAACCTGGCGCCGGTAGCGGAAACGGATCTCAAGGACCTCATTGAAAAGAGGCGCGCGGGCAAGAGGAATATCTCGTTCGTCAACATGACAGGCGGAGGGAAGCGCCTCGCTGCGGGATGGTTCGAAGAAACAGGCCGCTTCTGGTTTGTAAAGATGCTGGGCGATGACGCCGACGTGAAAGAAGCTCAACCCGCGCTGATCGATTTAATAGCCTCCATCAACATCCGCCAGTGAGGCACCTTATGCCTCATCCCGCCGTCCGACGAATCCTCGTCCGGCTCGGCTCCCTGAAACTCGCCCTCGCCGGCCTCGGCTTATTGATGGCCCTGATTTTCATCGGAACCCTCGCCCAGGTTCCTCTCGGCACCTACGAAGCCCAGAAAAAATTCTTCGACAGTTTCTGGGTTTTTTGGGATGGGCCGGGCTACCGCCTGCCGGTTTTCCCCGGCGGCCTCGCGATCGGGGCCCTGCTGATGGTCAATCTGGTCTCGGCCTACGCCCTCCGTTTTCCCTTCCCCAAAAAGCAGGCCGGCGTGGTCGTCCTGCACCTCGGTCTGATTGTGATGTTCGGGGGACAGTTCTTCACCCAGCTCTTATCGACCGAAAGCCACATGCCGATCGAGATCGGACAGACCCTGAACTACTCGGAAAATTCCCGGCACATGGAGCTGGCGATCATCGACGCGTCCGACCCCGCCCATGACGACGTGACCGCGATTCCGGACCGGGTCCTGGCGCGCAAGAATGAAATCGCCCTCCCCGGCAAAAGTTTTTCGATCCGCGTGCTGGACTATTTTATGAACGCCGAGTTGAGAATGCTCGCTCCGGGCGAAGTTTCGGCAGCGACGCAGGGCGTGGGGCAGCGGATCTTCGCCGCGCGCCGGCCTCCCATCGCCACCGATGACCAGCCCAACAATACGTCAGCCCTGATCGAGGTCCTAGAAAACGGCAGGAGCCTGGGAGTTTGGCTCGTATCCTACGGGCTGGGCGCGCCGCAGAGTTTTTTCGCGGGCGGCAGGGAATATTCCATTTCGGTCCGGCCGATCCGCTATTACTATCCCTTTTCGCTCCACTTAAAAGAATTCAAGCACGACCGGTATCCCGGAACCGACATTCCTAAAAACTTTTCGAGCCTGGTGCATCTGCATGACTTTGAGAGGGGCGAAAGCCGGGACGCCCTGATATACATGAACCACCCTCTGCGCTACCGCGGCTTAACGTTTTATCAGGCCAGCTTTGGGAAGGAAGACACGCTCTCGGTGTTTCAGGTGGTCCGCAATCCCGCCTGGCTGACTCCGTATATTTCCTGCGCGCTGGTGGTGCTGGGCATGCTCATGCACTTTTTCCGGCGCCTGTCCGGATTTCTGAAAAGGAAAAATGAAGTCACCTCACGTTAATCAAACCTCATCAATTCCGATGATTTCCCCTGTCGGGACAGCAGCGCTGGTTCTAATCCTGGCCGCGCTTTACGTGGGAGCGGGCTTCGTCGCTCCCCGCCATCCGTCGGGCATGGACCTGACCGGCTTCGGCGAACTGCCGGTCCTGCAGGGTGGACGCGTGAAGCCCATGGACACCGTCGCGCGCGCGTCGCTGCTGATGCTCCGCGGCAAACAGACCCTGCACAGCGCCGGTGAAGGTGAATCGAAATCCGGGAAGCAAACCGCGATCCACTGGCTCTGCGACGCCATGTTCTTCCCCTCGCGGTCCAACGCCGCGCCTCTTTTTCAGATCGACGACCCGGACGTGCTGGGTTCGCTGAACATCCAGCAGGGCTCGAACCGCTACTTCTCATTCGACACACTTGCCCCGTCGCTTTCTTCCATCGCGGAACAGGCCCAGGCCGCCGATCAGGTCAAGCCGGAGCAGCGCAGCCGGTTCCAACGCTCGATCGCCAAGCTGCAACACCGCGTGACGCTGTATCAAAAGCTCCAAAACACCCTGCAGGTTTCAGGCGAGGAGCATGCGGCGGACCACCTCGGAAGCGCGCTGTCCGGCGAGAAGAATCTGCGCGAGGCGGTGCACCTCCTGTCGCGCTACCAATTTCTGGCGTCGGCCGCCGAGTTCCGGGCCATCCCGTCCGAACATGCGGGCTCCGATCAAAATCAATGGGCTTCCATCGGGCGGGGAATCATGGATTCGTTCGCGGCGGGTGAGCTAAACGAAATGGCCCTGGACTATGCCGCGATGGGCGACGCCTATCGCGCCGGCGATGCCGCCGCATTCAACGCGGTCCTGGTTGGGCTGATGGATAAATTGCGGGAGCGGATCCCCCAGGAACTGTCGCGCGTCAAATTCGAAACGATTTTCAATCGGATGGAGCCGTTCTATCGCTCCATGGTTCTTTACGTCTGCGTCTTTTTGCTGACGCTTGCCGCCTGGTTTTTCCCGAAGGGGCCGATGCGGCAAACCGCGTTTTATCTCCTGATTTTTACCTGGGCTCTGCATACCGCCGGGCTCGTTTCGCGCATGATGATCCAGGGCCGGCCGCCGGTGACAAACCTCTATTCGTCGGCGATCTTTGTGGGTTGGGCCGCGGTCCTGCTGGCCGCGCTTTTGGAAAGAATTTACCGGAACGGAATGGGCAACGTCGTGGGCGCGGCCATCGGGTTTTCGACGCTGATCGTCGCGCACCACCTGGCCGCCGAGGGCGATACGCTGGAAATGATGCGCGCGGTACTGGACTCCAACTTCTGGCTTGCGACTCACGTGGTCACCATCACGATCGGTTACAGCTCGACGTTCCTTTCCGGATTTCTGGCGATCGTTTATATTTTCCGCCGCCGCTTTGAAGCAGGGTGGAACGCGGAGCTGGCGGACTCGCTCGAGCGCATGGTGTACGGCGTGGTTTGCTTCAGCGTCCTATTCAGTTTTGTGGGAACGGTTTTGGGCGGGATTTGGGCGGATCAATCGTGGGGACGGTTCTGGGGCTGGGACCCGAAGGAAAACGGGGCGCTGATGATCGTGCTCTGGAACGCCTTTGTCCTGCACGCTCGATTCGCCGGGGTCGCCGACCAGAGGCGCACCATGCTGCTCGCGGTCTTCGGCAACGTCATCACGGCTTTATCCTGGTTCGGGGTTAACATGCTGGGCATCGGACTTCACTCTTACGGCTTCATGGACCAGGCATTCTGGTGGCTGACGGCCTTCATGGCGAGCCAGCTGGCGGTCATCGCGCTCGGCGCCTGGCCCGAACGGCGTAAAATCTAGGTCTTCCCGCTCCGCCCCTTTCCGCAGACATACCGGCGAAAACAATCCATCACGTGATCGTTCACCATCCCGGTGGACTGCATGTGCGCATACACCACCGTCGGCCCCATAAACTTAAACCCGCGCCTCTTTAAATCTTTCGCCCAGGCGTCCGCCTCGGGCGTGTAGGCGGGATAATCCTTCATCGTCTTGACCGTGCGTTGGATGGTTTTTCCGCCCACCTGCGACCACATGTACCTGGAAAACGTGCCGAACTCCTTGCGAACCTCGATGAATCGTTGAGCATTATGGATCGCCGCGGCCACTTTCAGCCGGTTGCGGATAATGCCCGCGTCCTTCAACAGGCGCGCCACGTCCCGCGCCCCGAATTTCGACACCTTCACATAGTCAAATTTCGCGAATGCTTTGCGGAAATTCTCGCGCTTGTAGAGCACGGTGCGCCAGGACAATCCCGCCTGGAACACTTCCAGCATCAGGTGCTCAAAAATCTTCCGGTCGTCGTGCAGCGGAACGCCCCACTCTTCATCATGGTATTTGATGTAAAGCGCGTCGCCTTCGATCGGCCAGGGACAGCGGCGCGGAGGTTTTGTCGCATTCATGGAATCAACCCCATCGTACGCAGCGCATGGAAATCGCGGCATGCTCGTAACCTTCATAAGGGTAGCTCACGGGCTCGGACGGGTCTGCGGCCGCAAGGCAATACAACAGCGGGAGATAGTGGTCCGGCGTCGGCACGGCCAGTTTGGCGCTGCGCGGAAACGCCGCCGCATAGTCAATCAGCGACTCAATGTCGCGTTTGTCCAGCGCTTTCTTGACGTCCTGATCAAACTCTTCGGTCCAGGGCAGGGGCGGCGCGTTCTGATCGGGCTGAATCACCCGCAAATTGTGGACGATGTTGCCGCTGCCCATCACCAGGATGCCTTCGTTTCTCAGCGGCTTCAGGCGTTCAGCCAGCTCAAAATGCTCTTCGGGCGTTTTTTCATGATCGAGGCTCAGCTGGAAAACGGGAACGTCTGCGTTGGGAAACAGGTGCCGCAGAACGCTCCAGGCGCCATGGTCCAACCCCCAATCCGTCACCGCTTTCGCCCCGTAGGGCTCGAGCAGCTTCTGCGTTTTGTTCGCGAACCCCGGCGCTCCGGGCGCGGGATAGTTCACCGCGTACAGCTCATCGGGAAACCCGTAAAAATCGTGAACCATCGGCGGCCTTTCGCCGACCTGGACTTTGACGCCCTTGCCGTACCAATGGGCGGATACGCAAAGCACCGCCGGCGGCGAGGGCAATTCCCGCCCCAGCTCCGCCAGACGCCGGGTATAGGGATTCGCTTGCACCGCGTTCATCGGCGATCCGTGGCCAAAAAAGAGGACTGGGAAGCGAGCAGGCATGGGATGATTTTAACAAAACAAAAGGCCCCATGCTTTGTAGGCATGGGGCCTCTGTGATCCGAGACTAACTCGGGTTACGGCTTCTTAGATAACCCGGACGTTAGCGGCCTTGGGTCCCTTATCCGAGGAGACGGAGTCGAATTCCACTTTCTGATTCTCTGCGAGGGTCTTATACCCGTCCATCTGAATCGCAGTGTGATGGACGAAAAGATCCTTCGATCCGTCCTCAGGGGTGATGAATCCGAATCCCTTCTGCTCGTTGAACCACTTGACTGTACCTTTCATAGACTTCCTTTTACTGATGGTAAGATTCAAATTTTGAAGCCTTTACGACTGTGTTCGCATAAAAAAAGTCGTGCCGCTCGACTGAGAGAGACACGACGTCTGTGACAACCACGGGTACGTGTACTTCAATCTTACCGCCTTTAGTATAGCATGTTTTTGGAGCAAATTCCCGCTATAAATGGTTAAATCTTTTCCCTGATGGCACAATACCAACGATCGCTTTTTATTTTCCGGCGCGACCTCCGGGTTGATGACAACCGCGGACTGATCCGGGCTCTAGGCGCTTCCGGGGCGGCGATCCCCCTTTTCATCTGCGATCCCCGCCAGCTGAAACCCCACGCCTATTTCAGTCGAAACGCGGCGCAGTTCCTGGCACAATCCCTGGCGGACCTTTCCGATGAACTGGCCCGGCGCGGCGGGACGCTCTATTTCGCGGAGGGTGAAGCCGAGTCTGTGCTCGGGAAACTGATCGTCCAGAAATCGGTTCAGGCCGTCTATTTGAACCGCGATTATACTCCCTTCAGCCGCAAGCGCGACGCCGCCATCGAGTCTGCCTGCCGCAAAGCCGGCATTCCATTTCATTCCCTGGGCGATGCTCTGCTCCATGAGCCGGAAGCGGTCATCGATGCGGGCAAGACGCCCTACAAAGTTTTCACGCCCTTCATGCGCTTTCTGCGGCAAATGCCCGTTCCCTTTCCGGCGCAAAATAAATGCAAAAACTTTTTTGATGGATCCATCGCCGGCCTTTCCAAAGAAATGCCGAAGGCTCTCGCTGGACTCATCGATCCCCCTTCCAACCCTCTGCTTGCGGCCCTCGGCGGCCGGAAAGCGGCGCTGAAAATCCTGGCCGGACTGGGCCGGCTCGAAAACTACCGCCAGGAACGCGATATTCCTTCGCTGGACGGCACGTCCCGGTTGTCGGCCCACCTGAAATTCGGCACGGTATCGGCGCGCGAGGTGTATCACGCGGTTCAGCGCCAACTGGGGCCGGCGCATCAGCTTATCAATGAACTTTACTGGCGGGATTTTTTCCATCACGTCGCGTTCCATCAGCCGAAAGTGTTCGGCCGCGCGTTTCAGGAAAAGTACGACGGCCTCCGCTGGAGCGATGACGAGAAAAAGTTCGCGGCCTGGAAGGAAGGGCGTACGGGATTCCCCATCGTTGACGCCGGAATGCGGGAGCTGAATGCGACCGGTTTCATGCACAACCGGGTTCGGATGATTACGGGATCGTTTTTAACGAAGGATTTGCACATCGACTGGCGGTGGGGCGAGAAATACTTCGCTCAGAACCTGGTGGACTACGATCCCTGCGTGAATAACGGAAACTGGCAGTGGGTGGCGTCCACGGGATGCGACGCCCAGCCTTACTTCCGGATATTCAATCCCTGGAGCCAGCAGCTGCGCTTTGACCCCGACTGCCTCTACATCAAAAAATGGATTCCCGAGTTAAAAGGTTTGAGCGCGGATGAAATTCACGGATTGGAAAAAACTTCGAACCGGCCGGCTTCGTATCCCGCTCCGATGGTGGATCACCGCGCCGAAAGCGTGCGGGCAATCGCGATGTTCCGTCAGCCTGGAATCAAACAGCCTGGCCCGCGACGAAGCCCGACGACCAGGCCCACTGAAAGTTATGGCCGCCGAGGTGGCCGGTGACGTCCAGCGCCTCCCCAACGAAATACAGGCCTTTCACCTTGCTGCATTCCATCGTTTTCGAAGAAAAATCGTCCGTATCCACGCCGCCCGCCGTCACTTCCGCCTTCTCGTAACCTTCCGTTCCCGCCGGCACAATCTGCCAGCGGTGCAGCTTGTCCGAAATTGCCTTCAAATCTTTGGCCGTGCAGTGGCTATACGTTTTGGCCGGCACGTTGTATTCGCACCACTTCTGCGCGAGCCGCCGCGGGAGCTTCTTCGCCAAAACCAGCGCGAGCTCGGCGCCTTTCTTGCGCCCCGCGATAAAATCGTCCATGGGATCAATTTCCGGCAGCAGGTCGATGACTACGGTTGCGTCCTTTTTCCAATAGCTCGATATCTGCAGGATGGCCGGCCCGCTCAGCCCCTTGTGCGTAAAAAGAATGTTCTCGCGAAACTCCTGCCCGTCGCAGTTAACGATCGAGTCAACGGAAATCCCCGCCAGCTCCGTGTAAGCGTGCAGGTCCGCTGGATTCCAGGTAAACGGAACGAGCGCCGGCCGGCAGGGAACGATCTTGATGCCGAACTGCTTCGCGATCCGGTAACCAAAATCCGTCGCCCCCATTTTCGGGATGGACAACCCTCCCGTGGCGATCACCAGCGACTCGCATTCAAAATCTTCGCCGCCGGTTACAACTTGAAATTTTCCGCCCTTCTGGGAAATGGAGCTCACGGCATGGTCCGTTTTAATCTCCACTTTTGCCGCCTTGCATTCCTTTTCCAGCATCTGAATGATTTCCTCGGCGGTTTTATCGCAAAAAAGCTGCCCCAGTTTTTTTTCGTGATAGGCGATCTTGTGCTTTTCCACCAGGGCGATGAAATCTTTAGGCTGATACTGGGCGAGAGCGGACTTGCAGAAATGAGGGTTCTTCGAAATGAAATTCTTTGACGTGGAATGGAGGTTTGTGAAGTTGCAGCGGCCGCCGCCCGAAATGCGGATCTTCTTGCCGATTTTGTCGGACCGCTCGAGAACGATGACGGAACGGCCGCGCTTCCCCGCTTCGATCGCGCAAAAGAGACCCGCGGCTCCGGCGCCGATAACAATGACATCAGGCATGAATTATTTGGGCGCTCCCTAGTAAGGAAACGCGTGGAAGGCGGTGATGCCGAGATAGACTTCGCTGCCCTCCGTGAAGCCGCTGGCGAGGTAAACGCCTTTGGGGACGTGGGCAATGATCTGTTTGTCGTTGGTGATCTGCAGAAAAACTTCGATGATGGGCCCGCGGAAACGGGTGCGCACGATTTTGGCCTTAACCTGCAGCGTTTCGGGAACGGAGCTGACGTAAACGTCGTTCGGGCGGAAATAGATGCGGACTTTCTGGCCGATCTTCATGCCCGTCACGGTAAATTTGAGCGGCCCCCAGCAGACGAGCTCGGGTTCGGACAATTCCGATTCGATGTAATTGGTTTCGCCGACAAACTTCGCCACAAAGTGCGACGCGGGTTTATCAAAAATTTCGAGCGAGCTGCCCTGTTGTTCGATCTTGCCATGGTTCATCACGATGATCCGGTCGGCGATTTCGAGGGCTTCGTGCTGGTCGTGCGTCACAAAAAGCGTGGTGACTTCGGTCTGTTCATGGAGCCGGCAGATCCATTCGCGCAGCTCGTCGCGCACCTTGGCGTCCAGCGCGCCGAAAGGCTCGTCCAGCAGCAGGACTTCGGGCCGCGGCGCCAGCGCGCGCGCCAATGCGACGCGCTGCCTCTGTCCGCCCGAAAGCTGCGACGGGTAGCGATGCCCTAACCCTTTGAGCTGTACCAGCTCCAGCAGCTCGTTTACGCGCGCATCCACTTCCTTCTTGGGCGTCTTGCGGACTTTCAAACCAAAAGCGATATTTTCGATGAGGCTCATGTGCTTGAAGAGCGCGTAATGCTGAAACACGAAGCCGACGTTGCGGTCCCGCGCGGAAAGATACGTGGCCTCTTTTCCGGTCAGCCGGACTTCGCCGGAATCGGCCTGCTCGAGGCCTGCGATCATGCGCAGCAACGTGCTCTTGCCCGAGCCGCTCGGCCCCAGCAGCGCCACAAGCTTTCCCGTTTCCAGCTGAAAATTAACGTCATCCACGGCCTTAAACCGGCCGAAACTCTTCGTTAAATTGCGGACTTCAATGCTCACGCCAACTCTCCTTCTTCGATTTCAGATTTCTGCGCTTCCGCTATTTCGCGCTGCACGCGCCATTCCACGAACGATTTCGCGGCGAGCGTCACGAGCGCCAGCAGCGCCAGGACCGACGCCACGGCGAAAGCGGCGACGTAATTATACTCGTTATAAAGGATTTCCACATGGAGCGGCATGGTGTTCGTCGCGCCGCGGATGTGTCCCGAAACCACCGACACCGCGCCAAACTCGCCCATCGCGCGCGCGTTGCAGAGGATCACGCCGTAAATCAGCCCCCACTTGATATTGGGCAGAGTCACGTGCCAGAACGTCTGCAGGCCGTTTGCGCCGAGAACAATGGAAGCTTCTTCTTCCTCCTTGCCCTGAGCCTGCATCAGCGGGATCAGTTCCCGCGCCACAAACGGAAAGGTCACGAAGAGTGTCGCCAAAATAATTCCGGGCACCGCAAAAATAATTTTGATGTCGTGATCGGAAAGCCACTGGCCGAAAAGCCCCTGCAAACCAAAGAGCAACACGTAGATCAAGCCGGAAACCACTGGGGAGACCGCGAACGGCAGGTCAATCAGAGTGATGAGAACGCTCTTCCCGATAAATTCGAATTTGCCGATGGCCCAGGCCGCGACCACCCCAAAAGACAGGTTCATTACCACGGACGTCACAGCCACAATCAGAGTCAGCTTGATGGCCGACAGGGCGTCGGGATCGCGGAGAGATTCCAAATAGGCCATCACGCCCTTTTCCAGACCGCGGGCAAAAATCGTGATCAGCGGCATCAAAAGGAAGACGGCCAGAAAAGCCAGGGCCGCTCCGATCAGAAGCCGTCGGACCCAAGGCGATTCTTTCAAGGCCAGGGCTGTATCAGGGTTGCCGCTCGTATGTAAAGAACTCATGGGTTATGTCAATGCGTGCCGGCGGCGGCCCCACCACTGCAGCAGGTTAATAGCCAGCAACAGGAAGAAAGACGCCACCAGCATGACCGAAGCGATGGCTGTCGCTCCCGCATATTCATACTGCTCGAGTTTCGTCACAATCAAAAGCGTGGTGATTTCCGTCTTCATGGGCATGTTCCCGGAAATAAAAATGACCGACCCGTATTCCCCCAGCGCACGGGCAAATGCGAGCGCAAATCCCGTCAACAGCGCGGGCCAGATTTCAGGAAAAATAATCGAGCGAAACGTGCGCCACCGTCCCGCCCCCAGGCTGGCCGCGGCTTCCTCAGCGCCGCGATCCATCTCCTGCAATATAGGCTGCAGAGTGCGCACGACAAACGGTAATCCGATAAAGGTGAGCGCCACCCAGATACCCAGCGGCGTAAAAGCTACCTTGATGCCGGCATGGGCTAGTAGCGCGCCAATCCAGCCCTGTTCCGCGTAAAGATCCGTCAGCGCAATGCCGGCAACGGCGGTCGGCAACGCGAAGGGTAGGTCCACTAACGCATCCACAAGCTTGCGTCCGGGAAACGTGTAGCGCTCCAGCACCCAGGCAATCAGGAGCCCAAATCCCATGTTCATCAACGCCGCAAAAAAGGAAGCGAGGAAAGTCAGCCTGTACGACAGAACTACGCGCGGATCGGTGACCGTGTTCCAGAATTCCGGCCAGGTGAGCGACATGGTTTTTAGGAAGATGGCTGACAACGGCAGAAGGACGATGAGGCAAAGGTACGTCAGGGTCAGCCCCAGCGTCAGGCCGAAACCCGGCAAGACGCTGTGGCTTTTGAACGACCCTGACGTAACGATGCTTTTTTCCACTAGATTATTTTACAGTTATTAAGTTTACGGATTGTAGATTTGATCGAAGATGCCGCCATCCGTGAAGTGCGATTTCTGCGCCTTCTGCCAGCCGCCGAAGAGTTCATCGATCGTGAAGAGGTTCACTTTGGCAAACTGGACGGTAGCCGCGGACAGGGCCGCGTTATCCCGCGGACGGTAGAAGTTCTGAACAATGATCTTCTGCGCCTCGGGAGTGTAAAGGAATTCGAGGTAGGCCTTGGCTTCCTTTTCCGTTCCCTTTTTGCGCACGACCTTGTCGACGACCGCGACGGTGGGCTCGGCCAGGATGCTACGCGAAGGGACCACGATCTCCACGTTGCCCTTTCCCAGTTCCTTTTCCGCAAGGAACGCTTCGTTCTCCCAGGAGATGAACACGTCGCCAATGCGCCGCTGGATGAACGTCGTGGTCGCGCCGCGCGCGCCCGAATCCAGCACCGGAACGTTTTTGAAGATCTTCGTCACCAGCTCGCGCGCCTTGGCTTCGTCATTGCCGTACTTCTTAAGGGCATAACCCCACGCCGCAAGATAATTCCAGCGGGCTCCACCCGAAGTCTTCGGATTGGGCGTGATGACGGCAATGCCGGGCTTCGCCAGATCGTCCCAATCCTTGATGCCCTTGGGATTACCCTTGCGCACGAGGAACACGATGATCGAGGTGTACGGTGCGCTGTTCTTGGGAAGCTGCGTCTGCCAGTTTTGCGGCAGAAGCTTTCCCTTTTCGTAGATCGCGTCGATGTCGTAGGCTAGCGCCAGCGTCACAACATCGGCCTGAAGGCCGTCGATCACCGAGCGGGCCTGTTTGCCCGATCCGCCATGCGACTGCTGGATCTTGATGTCGTCGCCAGTCTTGGTCTTCCATTCTTTCACGAAGGCCGCGTTGACATCCTGGTACAGTTCCCGGGTTGGATCATACGACACGTTCAGGAGCGTGACTTCTTTCGCCTGAACGGGCGATCCCAGCGTCAGCAAACCGATGGCTGATAAAACAATTGCAATCAATGCTTTTTTCATCGAATTTCTCCTCGTAGATGGAAATTATATTAAAATGCGACCTGAAATCGCGTGAACACCACTTTTTCTATCTCCCGGTCAAAGTTGCGGGCGGCGCCGTTGATAAAGGCGGTTTCTTCATAATTCGCCTGCGCCTTGACCGACTTGTTCAGGTACCAGTTGACCCCGGCCGTCCAGGCGGACGCCCTGCGGGCCGAGTTCGTGAGGTTCACAAATCCCCGGTCGATCACTTCATCGTCGATAATCAACTCATGGTACCGGGCGGCAATTTCCCAGGCGCCCCACTGTCCGGATATCGGATCGAAGGGCTTCTTCGGGTCTACGCTGCGGAACGAAGCCTTATCATCGGTGAGGAGGAAGGAAACCGCAACCTGGTAAGCCTGGTTGCTTACGAAGGTCGGGGTGACCGAAGACTGCTTCACTTCCTGCGTGGAAACGATGTATTCGCCCAGCAGTCCGAACCGGCCGATATAATAGGTCAGCTGCGGAGAGAATCGCCACTGCGTTCCTTCCGCGGTCACGGTGGTAAGATAGGTAAAGAACGTCTGCTGGCCCGGAGTCCGATAAGAGGCCAAAGCGCCATTGCGGTTTCCAAACGATCCCGCCGCGCCGAAGCTCAAGCCCCGAAACACATCGCTGTAAGCGTTCTTGAAGGGTGTCAGGAAGATGCGTCCCGCCACGTCTTTGCTGTCATTGGTGTCGGTATCGGCGCTCGCTCCGTCCGCCACTCCGTTAAACACGCCCAATGCGTAGTTCAGAATGCCGCCGCCAACATCGCCATGGACCTGCAAGCCGATATCGCGGTTGGGTCCAATCGCGCTCGGAAACGCCCGTTCGATGAAAAGGAGGGCTGTACCGGATTGGAGCCGCTCAAGATTTGATGGCACCTTGATTTTTCCGGCCCGGGCTCGAATCCATGGTGCTGGATGATAATCCAGGTAAGCGTCCTGAAGCACCAGCGTGCTGCCCGCGAAGTCCGGGGTAAAGTTGAAGTCGTAGTCCTTAAATAACGTTCCTTCCAGGATGGGCCGCACGCGACGCAGCAGGAATGTGTTTGTCAGCGGTATCCGCTGATCGTCGATGTAAAAGCGCGAATCCGCCTGCACGTAACCGCGGAATTTCACCGCGAAGTTGCCGTCGCCCGATTTGAGGCCCAATCCATCGCCGCTCGCCTGCGCGCTGACGGCCGTTTTCTTTTTCTCCTCGGCCGCCTCCGCGTCGATCTCGAGTTTTCGCTCGATCACGCGAAGCTTCTGATCCAGCGTTTCCAGCGTCGGCGCCGCGGAGGTTTCTTCTTCTGCCGCTTCCGCAGCAACAGCCTTGCATACACCCCCGCCCAATAGTCCTAATACTCCACCTGCCACTAACAACCACTTGACGCGATTCATCGTCTTTCTCCTTTAGTATTTATTATTGTGTTACTTATACAACATTTTCAGATACAGCATTTCTGTATGGCGCACTCCTCTGGCAACGCCCGAGCCTCGGCGCCATTAGTCCGGCTGAGGCGTGAACCTGAGGTAAGGCCTCAGCTCCCTATGTCCCTTCGGAAACCTCCGCTTGATTTCCTTCGGATCCTTGATCGAAGGCAGGATGATGACGTCTCCGCCCTGCTCCCAATTGACCGGCGTCGCCACGCCGGCGCGGTCGGTCAGCTGCAGCGCGTCCACGACGCGCAGGATCTCGTCGAAGTTCCGTCCCGTCGGCGCGGGATACGTCAGCGTCAGGCGCACCTTCTTGTTCGGATCGATCACAAAGACCGAGCGTACCGTGAAGGTGTCCAGGGCTTTCGGATGAATCATCCCGTAAAGGTTCGCGATCTCCCGCGTCTCATCGGCAATGATCGGATAGTCCAGGATCGCTCCGGCCGTCTCATTGATGTCTTTGGTCCACCCGCGGTGAGACTCAATGGAGTCCACGCTCAGGGCGATCACTTTCACGCCGCGCCGGTCAAAATCCCCTTTGCGCCGCGCCACTTCCGCCAGTTCCGTGGTGCAAACCGGCGTAAAGTCCTTGGGGTGCGAGAAAAATACGGCCCAATTCCCGCCCAGCCACTGGTGGAACCGGATCGGTCCCTGCGTGGTGTTCGCCACGAAGTCGGGCGCCGTGTCTCCCAACTGAAGGGACCGCGCCGCCGGACGCTGTCCCTCCGTCCCGCCCTGCTCCGTTCCCTGTCCCGCCGCTTCTTTCGTTACTTCCTTCACTTTTTCAATTGTCGTGCTCATGTTATTATCTCCTTATAAATGGAAAAACCCGCTATCTGAAGCTTCAGGCAGCGGGTTCGTTTTAAGCTAAAATCCAGATGGTCTAAGAACGCCCTCCGCCTTGCAGGCAGCACATGGCCATACCCATCATCATGGAAACGATGATTCTTTCAAACGCTGATATCCTTCTATTTTTACCTGTATTTTTATATGTATTCATTTTTTATTCCTTTGTGTCCTTGTGCCAACAATCCTGATCCTGACCCCAACCTACTATCTGCTTGTTGGGGCAGTTTTTTTGGGATGTCTGCCCAAAAAAACGAAAACCCGCTGCCAGTGCTTCGGAAGCGGGTGCCTGATACTCAATGAAACGCGTATGTTAGGCGACAGCCTCCGACCGGGAGTGAGCCCGGCAGCACATATGCATCATCATTGAGTTGCTGCGTGTAGTTTTCATTGAAGGAATCATTGTATCACAAATGTTCATAATTTGTCAAATATTTTTTCTCGACGAAAAAAACGCGCAGCCTATGGTTCTGCAACCATAAACTGCGCGTTTAAAAGTAACCCGGCACCGACCTACTCTCGCGTA
>CAZFYO010000021.1:0-29715 GCA_964523525.1 uncultured Elusimicrobia bacterium | reverse complement strand
CGAACGTCAAGAACGGCGGGCGCACGCCCGTGGCGGGAATGGTTCACGCGGCGGTTCTGCTGGTCATATTGATGGCCGCTGGGACCCTCGCGGCGAAAATCCCACTGGCCTGTCTCGCCGGAATTTTGGTCGTGGTCAGCTACCACATGTCCGAATGGCGGTCCATGCTGGCGCTGATGTCGGCGCCGCGGAGCGACGTCGCCGTCCTGCTCACCACGTTTCTGCTCACGATCTTCGTGGATCTCACGGTCGCCGTCGAAGTCGGGATGGTCCTGGCTTCGTTCCTCTTCATGCGGAAGATCACCGGCCTGACACAGGTCCGCGTTTTATCCAGCGATTTGGACGAGCCCGGGAGCGAGGAACGCAGCGCCCCGCCGAGCGAGTCCAAGCGCGCGATTCCCAAAGGCGTGGAGGTCTATACGATCCAGGGGACGTTTTCGTTCGGAGCGGCCAACCGTCTGTTCGATTTGGACCGGATTACGTCGAAGCCTCCGAAAGTATTGATCCTGGACATGGACGGTGTGCTCTATATGGACGCGACCGGGACGCACGTTCTGGACCAGCTGCACCGAAACTGCGCCAAATCAGGCATCCGCCTGATGATTGCGGGCATGCACGAGCAGCCCATGAGCGTTTTAGAGGGGGCCGGCCGGATGGATTCCTTCGGCAGGGATAATTTCAGGAAGGGCGTTGACGCGTGTCTTACGGAGCTTGCTTGATGGACTCCAAAACGGTTATTTTAATAGAAACCAATCTGTTCTTCTCGTCGGCGCTTTCGGGAAATTTGAAGCGGCTGGGCTGCGGCGTGGAGATCGAAAAAAGCTGGGAAGGGGTTATAGCAAAGATCGTTAAAAAGTCTGAGATGGGGGGAGATGCAGGGGCGTCGGACGCTCGATCAACTGTAAAAGCTGTGATTGTGAATTTGTCGGCGCCGGGGATCGACGCGGTTGCCATCATCAAAAATTTGAAGTCCCATCCTGAAACCTCGAACATTCCCGTGATCGGTTTCGGCGGCCATCAGGATAAAACCCGTCTGGAAGCGGCGGTTGCTGCAGGGTGTGATCAGGTGGTTACTAACGGCGTTATATCGTCGAGTCTTGAAGCAGTACTCTCCAGAATTTCCTAAATTAACTTCCGCTAAAATCTTTTAAGCAAATCTTGCCTCGGCGATCCGGGCCATGCTTTCTTCTTTGTGGTGCCGCTCGTCCAATCCGATCTGCCGGAAAAGATCGGCCAGATTCGCAAACTCTCCGTAGTCCTTCCCGAAGTCGCTGTCGAACGGTTCCATCGAAAAATGGGGGTTTTCCTTCACGAACAACATGTACTCGTGCTCGGCATGGTCCTCAAAATCGGCATTCAGGTGATAGCTGCGGGCGGGCTTGATGACGTAGAGCAGCCAGCTGATGTGGTAGTAGATGAAGGCCGCGATCTGCGGCATCACCCGGTACAAGAAATAATCTTCATGGATTTGCTTCTTCTGCACCATCTCCTCGAGGATGAGGAGGTGCCATTGCTCATTGTCCTGCTGGTGCCGGGATTCCTGGATGAACTCGAAAATGCGCCGCGCGAAGTTGGGTTTGGCGTAGGTGTGCGTCATGGCGATGTAGGCGACGTGTTCCCAGGCCTGGTAGGGGACGCGGGCGATCACCTCCAGGACCTTGAATTTGGACAGGGTGCGTTTCCGTCCATAAACCAGGTCCATGGAGATGAACAGCAGACGGGCCAGGAGCCCGTAGCCGCGCCTCGGAGTCCGGAGCGTGCGCTCCTGCTCCGACGTCAGGTCCGTCATTTTTTATTGGCAGCGATGTCCAGGTCGATGGTGAACTTATCGTCAATCGCCTTGTCGCCGATCTTCTCGAAGAACCTTTTCGAGCCGTAGCGGATGTTGTAGAGGGTGCGGTCCACCGTGACGCCCGTGGCGCTCGCCTTGGCCGAGGTTCCGTCCATCGATACCATGGCGTTGAATTCGAGCGGGTGCGTCTGGCCCTTGATGGTCAGCTCGCCCAGGAACTTGTGGGTGTTGCCGCCCTTTCCGTCGCCGATGGGCTGAACCCGGGTGATGACGAATACCGCGGTCGGATTCCTGTCCACGCCGAAGAAATCGTCGGATTTCAGGTGGCCGAGGAGCTTTCCGTTCGTGCCCGGGTCCGTGATGTCCAGCACCGTAATGCTGTTCATGTCCAGGATAACGTTGCCGCCCGTGATCATGCCGTCCTTGGCCTGGATTTCGCCGCTTTTGACCTTGACCGTGCCGTTATGCTGGCCCGTGACTTTCTTGCCCAGCCAGCGCAGTTCGCTGGTTCCGGGGTCCACGGCGTAAACCGTCGCGGATGCCGCTCCGGCCGCCTTTCTGGCGGCCTTCTTCTCCGCCGCCCAAAGCCCCGTTCCTACGCCGATCAGCGCCGCCGCCAGCGCTCCGGCCGCCAGCCCCTTATAATTGATCGTTCTCATGATGTTCCTCCTTTTGGATTTTCCGTTCCATAGTCATAGTCAACAATAATCGGAGCCGGCGGGCAAGATTTCCGGACTGTGCTTTTGCGCCGGGGCCCAGTTAAACAAAACAGACCCCTCCCGGGGGTACAATGTTTCGGAGCCAGGCCGCCAAAAGGGCCCTTTTCCGAGGGAAAGGACGCTCCTGCGCGTTTCACGCACTTGTTACATAAAATTTACATAAAGTTTAAGCAGAGTTCAGCGACCCCCTGATATACTTCTCCCATCAATGAAACATCATTCATCTCGCACGATCCGGAGATTCCGGAAGCTGATGATAAAAGTGTTCCTTCGCCCGATCCATCGGACGAAGCCCCTTTCTTTTTACCTCGACAAAATCCTGCCCGAACTCCTCTTCGTCAAACGCGTCGCCGCAGCCTCGATCGCCTTCCTCTACTTTTCGACGCAGATCGTCTTCGCCCAGCACGTGATGGCGGCGCTGCCCCAGGGCGGGCTCCCCGTCATGGCCGGCGGCCTCAAAGTCCGGATCGCGGATTTCCTGAAAGCCAACAAGCTGACGTTCCACGCCAACCCCTTCGGCGACTATCGGCGCGAAGACCGGGACCGCTCGGGCTACATGAGCCCCGAGTTCGTGGTGGAACGCGAGCAGGCCCAGATGGACCGTCTCGACACCCCTGCCAAGCTCGCCAAGGACCGCGGCCTCCAGCTGCCCAACGCGCTCAAAGAAGCCCAGGGCGCCAACGACGGCCAGCCCATCTCGCCCGAGCGCTACATCAAGAACCTCGAGGCGATGAAAGGCATCCAGGGCGAAATTGCCCGCGTGCGCCAGATGGCCAGCAAGGACGTGGCGGCCGGAACGGAAGGCAGCTACATCCAGTACAACGACGGCAAGCGGATCGTCTTCAAGGACGGCCTGGCGACCAAGATTTTGAACGAGAAGGTGACGGACGCCCGCGGGAACGTGACGCTGCGGAACACCTTCGGCATGGAGTACAACGACAAGCGGCAGATGACCGCCTACGTCATCGAAGAGACCGACGCCAAGGGCACGACCACGATGATGCGCCGCAAGAATATCACCTACACGGACGACGTGGCGTCGTCCGGCAAGAAGGACGAAAAGGACGGACCCAAGATCACCGGGTATGAGGAAAACCGGGTGGACGCCCTGGGCAATGTCACGACCGTGGTTCGCCAGGACATCACCTATGATATGCAGGGCAACCTGACCTCTTATAAGGAACAGCAGACCGACACCTACGGCAACAAGACCAGCAAGGACTGGTCGGGCGGCCAGTACGATGCGGAAGGCAACGTTACCGCCTACCGCGAAGAGTCCACCGATTCCAACGGCAACAGCTCAGTCAAGGACTGGTCGGGCGGCCAGTACCAGCTCAACAGCGCCTGGACCGGCGACGAGGACCACGTCCACAGCAAGTACCTCCTCACCGGCTATGACCAGACCATCACGGACGCATCAGGCGGCGTGACCCGGGAATCCTGGGGCAACGCGGAGTACAACCCTTTTGGAGAACTCACCGGCCACATCACGACCCGCACCGACGAACAGGGCGTGACGACCACGGTCCAGATCAAGGACACGGCCTACGACGCGTTCGGCCAGACGGCGGGCTTTAAGCAGATCACGACGGACAGCTTCGGCAACAGCCAGGAGCAGAACCGGACGCGCATGACCTACAATACCGCGGGCGACGTCATCAGCTATTTCGAGCGGGCCGAAGACGGCAACGGCCATTGGGTGGAGCGCGAACGCTCCAACATCAGCTACAACGAGAAGCGCTCCATGATCGGCTACTTCGAGAAGGAAGTTTCCAGCGAAGGCAACGTTTTTTACAAGGACTGGTCGGCTTACGGCGATAACGAGGGATACAATACCAAAGGCCAGCTGATGGGTTACACGGAAATCGTGCTCGGAGCGGAGCGCAGCCAGACGAAGAAGGTCACCGATATCACCTACGACAAGCTGAACCGCCAGAGCGGATCGCGCGAAGAGACGACTTTCTCGGGCAAGGACAAAAACGGCAACGACCTGAGCGGCCGCCTGTTGGTCACCAGCACCCGCCTCGAGACGATCGAAGGCGAGGACGGCAAGATCGTCTCCACCAAAGATCTCGTCACCACCCAGGGTTGGGACGGCGCGGGGAACCTGGTCCGCGACCTCTCCACCACTCGCGAGCGCACCGATATCACTTTGACGTCTTATAAGGAAAGAGTGAAAACCACGGGGCAGGACGGCGACTCCGTCATGAGCAGCGATACCCTGACCGAGCGGCTCAAGATGACCCAGGACGGCTTCGGCCGGACGGTGGGTTATGAGGAAGATCACTATTCCGAAGCCGGCAACGCGGACACCAAGGTTCACCGCGAAGTCTCCGCCATCACCTACGACATGCAGAACCAGCTCATCGGCTCCTATGAAGTGAGCACCGACGTTCTGGGCGCGGTCACCACCACCCTTCTTTCCAACAGCATGTACAACGCTTTCGGCCAGACCACTTCGTTCATCCGCGAGTCCATCACCCGGCAGGGCGAGCAGACGTCGCGGATCCGGACGGAGCGCACCAACATCCAGTACGACGGCATGGGCGACATCCTGAGCTACCACGACCGGATTACCAAACCCACTTCCCAGAAAGTGGAGGACGTCGAATGGAAGGCTTTGGGATACAACAAGCTCGGCCAGCTGAAAGGATATTCGGAAACCCGGCTCGAAGCGGGACTGAACGTCAGCATGGAAGTCACCAACATGCAGTACGACGCGCGCGGCCGGATCGCGGGTCAGACGACCTCGATGCGCCGACAGGGCGAAGAAACCCGGACCCAGATTTTGCTGAAAAACGGAAACCCGGCGAGCGCCGCGGACCTCGCGATGGCGCTGGAAGCCAGCGGCGGCCAGTCCATCGATCAGCTGATTTCCAACGGAACGCTTCGCACGGAGAGCCGCGTGGTGGCCGTCGATGACGTCAACGTCACGCTCCGTTCGGACATCACCTATGACCGCTACGGCCGCATGGGCGGATACACCGACGAGAGCCGGATGTCGGACGGTACGGTCAGCCGCAACGTTTACACCGATTTGACGTATGACGGACTGGCGCGGGTGTCGGGTTTCAAGAACACGAGCGTCTACTACCGCGGCACCCAGTCCACCTACATGCTGGACGGTAACGCGCTGGACGACGCCGCGCTCCGCAGCCTGATGGAGTCCACGGGCAAGAACCTCTGGCAGCTGGTGCAGGACGGAACGCTCTCCCAGGAGCGAGTGATCGCCGAATCCTTCGAGCCGCAGGAAACGCTGCGCTCGAACATCACCTACGACCAGAACGGCAACACGATCAGTTACGACGAATTTACGTCGCGCCCCGAAGACGGCATCGAGGCGCAGACCAGCCGCACCATCATCGTTTACGACGAGAAAGAGCAGGCGATCCAGAACAAGTCCCATACCGAAACCCTGAAAGTCACCGGCACGCGGGAAGTCGCGGACAACGTCATGAACAACACCTATGACGCGGAAGGCCGGCTTGTCGGAGTGGAATCTTCGGGCCAGACCTCGACCTCCGAGTTCGCCTGGACCGACACCAATCGGGACGGCGCAGTGGACGAGCTCGTGGACACGCAGAACGAGCAGATGGGCGACATCCGGCAGATTTATACCGTGGTCAATGGCCAGGCGAAGCTCCTGGCTCAGACGGTCGTAAACGAATCCATCCAGGCTTCGGGCGATGCGGTGCAGTCCCGCCAGACGATTTTCTACGACTACAACGAGCAGGGCGCGACGGAACGCGCCGTCGGCATCAGCTATACCGATACCCGCAGCGCCTATTGGACGGACGGCAACGGGGACGGCGTCGTGGAGCACGTGGCTGGCGTGGACAGCCAGGTCGTGAGCTCCAGCATCGCCCGCCAGCTGTTCGGGTCGTTCGGCAACCAGACGCGGCTGAACGTTACGGTGAACGACACGGTTTCGAGCATGCCGGACGGATCGACCAGCTCCCAATTTTCCACGGTGGTTTACGCCTACGATTCCCGCGGCAAACTGACCGGCGCGCAGGGGTCGGGCACCTCGCTTTCGCACTCGGGCTTTAAGGAAGACGGCACGCCTCTCGACACGACCCGCGGATCGTTCGACCAGGTCTACGCGATCATCATGGACCAGGCGATGCTGCTCAGCCAGAGCTCGATCAGCGACACGGAAATGATCGACGGCGGCAGCCAGCACGCGGAAAATTTGCAGACCTATGCCTATGACGAGATGGGCCGCCTGACCGGCGCTTCGGGATCGGGAACGTCCCGCTCCACCGACGGTTACGGCAACGTCACCACGGGCGCCAGCGAGCAGGCCTTCGCGGTGGTTTTGGGCGCGGCCAAGCTCATCAGCTCGGTCAGCCAGACTTTGACGCAGGACCGCCCGGTCGTCACGCAGACTTTCGCGCCCGACGTTCCCGCGGCCGAACCGGTTGTTGAAGCGCCGGCGGTTACGGAAACGCCCGCGGCTCCCATCGCTCCCGTTTCGCAACCCGAGAACGCCGCCACGCTCCATTACGACGCGATCGCGGACGTCCTAACCGGTTCGCTGGCTTCCAGCGGGCTCATCGGCGCGAGTTTCGCCATCGACGGCGTGCAATATATTATCGGCAAGGATGAAACCAGCGACGAGCTGGTCGTGAAATATCAGGATGACGAATTGAACTGGCAGGCGGGCCGCGCCCATGTCGAAGAAAACGGCAACAAGACCCTCATCTCCCTTTTGATGGACGGCACTTCGATGCTGCTGGCGACGCTCGACAAAGATTCGAAGCAGATGGTCGTCTCGCGCACGGGCCAGACCTGGTCGCTGATGACGGAGCAGGGCGCGCAGGGCTACCAGCGCCAGACCATGACCGTCACCTATAAATATGACGACAAGGGCCTCCTGATCGGGGCCGCGGGTCTCGGACAGACCGACGGCGACGACGGCTACGGCAACCTGACGGCGGGAACCGTCGAGCAGAAATTCTCGGTGATCCTCGGCCAGGCGAAGATGGCCGAAAGCGTTTCCAATACCCATACGGAAAACCTGGATGGATCGATTCAGGACCAGTCCATGAAAGTCTCCTATTCCTACGATGAGCAGGGAATCCTGAAAGGGGCGAAGGGCGCGGGAACGTTCGTGGGCGTGAACGCCGACGCTTCCGTCACCACGGGCCAGATCAGCCAGGACTACCAGATCCTGGACGGGCAGGCGAAACTTTCCAGCCAGACCACAGACACGGACAACCGCTCTCCGGATGATTCCGAACAGCACCAGAGCATAACGGTCCTCTACACCTACGATTCCCGCAACCGGCTGTCGGGCGCGAAGGGTTCGGGCCGGTTCAAGGGAACGGACGGCTACGGGTTCTCGATTTCTGAAGGAGCCATCTCCCAGGAATATATGGTGATGATGGGCCAGGCCAAGATGGTGAAGTCCATCACCAACACGTCGGTTTCCAATCTGGACGGCTCCAGCGCACAGCAGGAACAAACCGTTTCCTATATATATGACGCGGGCGGCCACGTTGTTGGAGCGTTCGGTACGGGCCAGTCCACCTCGGACGATGGATATGGCAGCCTCACCCAGTCTCAAACCTTCCAGAACTACCAAATCATCCTCGGACAAGCCAGAATCACTCAAACCACCACCCGCTCCACCACCCAAAATTTAGACGGATCCATCCAAAACCAGACCCTCGTGATGACCCAGGCGTATAACGCTCTGGGCCTTTTGATTTCCGCAGCCGGCCAGGGCACTTTCACGGGAGACGACGGTTTCGGCAACCTATCGAAGGGAGTCATCCTCCAGGATTATGAGATCGTAAACGGCCAGGCCCGCATGACGCAGTCGCGCACGATCACGGACAGCGCGGAAAACTGGGTGGACAATGCGACGGCATCGTCCGAAGCGCTGCTGAACTCCATCGCCGAACAGCTCGGTCTGGAAACGATGGGCGAAGGCAACTGGCTGGACCAGCTCGCCGCGGCGGGACTGCCTTTTATCCTGCCCATCGCTCTCTATCAGAAGATTTTTGACGCGATCAAATCGACCCTGAAGTTCACCTTTGAACTTCTGACGGGCGGCGAGACGGAGGGTCAGAACGAATTTTCGAACCTGGTTTCCCAGGCGCTCTCGCAGGTCGCGCAGGCCCCCGGCGGCATGGCGCTCACGGGCGTCCAGATCATCCGCTCGGGCGACGGCGCGCAGATCCCCGAGGGCATCGACACGAAACGGTTTATCACCTGGTCTTCGGACGGCGTCGTCATGGTCCATGAAGACACGTTGCGCCAGTGGCAGGCGGACGGCAAGGACATGGGGCAGTCGCTGCGCAACATGCTCCTCCAGGAAAACTACGAATATTCCCGCTACAGCGAGGCCGTCAACCGCGGCGAAAACCCCACCCTGGCGCAGATCGCCGGCTGGAGCAAAGAGGCCGAAGCGCTGGGCTACACCGTGGCCGGCATCATCGGCGACTATACGCCGGTCGACCGCCCCGAGGGCGGGCTGATCGCATCTTCTTCCTTATTCGGCGATCTGAACTGGCTCCCGGTCCTGAGCCTGCTGGGCGCCTCGATCAACGGCCGCGCGGACAAGGACAACGGCAACGTCGTCGTCTCGGGCATGGGCGGCGGGTTGGACGGAACCTACAATGTGAACCCCGCCACCTACGGCGATCCGGGCTGGGTCGCTTCCACGAGCCAGGTCCAGGACCTGGGCGCGTCCAACAAGAACCGCGATTTCTACCGCAAGGATTCAGGCAGCGTCCGCTACATCCGCTACGGCTACGGCGACAACGCCACCATCATGCTGATGACCTTCGATTCCAGCGGCGGGCTCAAATCCAAATACACCAAGACGAAGGGCGGCGTGTCGCTCGACGTGAAGTCGGGCGCGAACTTCGCCCGCTACAATTTCTCGACCAGCTACCAGCAGAAAGCCGACGGCTCCAACGATTACACCAAGATCACCGGCTACGGCTACTCGATGCAGATCAAAAAGGACGGCCAGATCGCCAAAGAGAACATGTTCCGCGGTTACCGCGATCCGAAGCTCACCGCCGCGGGCGCGATCACCGACGCCACCGAAGTTTTGAGCACGGTGAAGTTCAACCGCGACGCGGCCGGCAACTCCTCCAAGTTCAGCAGCAACAAATATTTCGATACCGCGGTGAGCCAGTGGAAGTCCAGCTTCGGCGTGTTCAGCAAGACCGCGGGCGGAGCGATCAGCGGAGCCTACAGCGGCTACAACAAGGACAACGGTTTTGACTCCATCACGGCGATCGGACAGAATGGCGCCAACGCCGTCAACTCCACGGCCAAATGGAGCGCGGTGACCGGCACGCTCGTTAAAGACGGATTTACCTATAAGAAGAACGCGGACAGCAGCATCACGATTACCGGATACGGCCTGAATGCCACCGTCGCCTCGTTGGGCGGCAGCATCAAGCTGGGCAACAACACGTACACCGAAGCGGATTCCGGATACACCTCCGGCGGCGATCCATCGCTTGCGGCGGTCAGCGGGGCGGGCGCCGCAATTCCTCCTCCGGGCACGGGCGGCATCAGCGGGTCTTCGCTTTTCGGAACGTTCGATTTTTCGTCGATTTTAAGCCTTTTCAATAAGACGGACAGCGCGGCCAAGGCGCCGGTCGTCAAGGAAATTTTCAAGGAACAGGGTATCGCGGAAGCGCCGAAAGTCACGGAACAGAAGACCGAAGAGCAGACCGTGAAGTTTGAAACGCCCGTCGCCCCGGCTCAGGCCGTCGCCCCGATTCAGGGCACCGCGGCCGAACTGCTGGCTGCCCTCGCCGGCACGCCCGGCCTTGAAAGCTCCGACCTGGCGCAGGCGAAGTTTACCCAGCTTTCAGACGGCGTCCACATTTCGATCGCGGGCGACGTTCCCGTTTCCGGGGTCGTGTCGAACCCCCAGATTGTCGCCAACGCCGACGGCAGCAAGAAAGCCGTCTGGAACCTGAAGCTCGACCAGTCCAGCCCCGCGGGCGCCACGAGCCATCAGGAAGTGGTGGTCACCTATCAATATGATTCCGTCGGCCGCTTAATCTCCGCCGCCGGCCAGGGAACGTTCAAGAGCGACGATGGCTTCGGCAACGTCACGCTGGGAACCATCAGCCAGACCTACATGATTTTGAACGGCCAGGCGAAACTTGCGGCGTCGGTCACCGCGACCGAGAGCGTAAACCTGGACGGTTCCACGCAGAACCAGACGGTCACGGTCCAATATTCCTATAACGCCCGCGGCCAGCTGGTTTCCGCTTCCGGATCGGGCACGTTCACCGGCAATGACGGCTACGGCAGCGTTACGTCCGGAACCCTCGCGCAGGGTTACACGATCGTCAATGGCCAGGCCAAACTCGCTTCTTCCAAGACGGTCACCGACACCGCGAATCTCGACGGCTCGGCGCAGAAGCAGACGGTCACGGTCCAGTACCGCTACGACGCCAAGGGCCGGCTCGCCTCGGCGTTCGGCCTCGGGACGTTCACGGGCGACGACGGCTACGGCAACCTGAGCTCGGGGATCATCAACCAGTCTTACTCCATCATCCAGGGCCAGGCCAAGATCAACGCTGCCAAGACCACCTCGCGCACGGATAACCTGGACGGGTCCACCCAGGACCAGGTAATGACCACTTCCTATCAGTATGACGCGAAGGGCCGGTTGACCGGGGCGACCGGAAACGGAACGTTCACGAGCAACGACGGCTACAACAACCTCACGAGCGGAACGATCAGCCAAACCTACGCGATTCTTCGCGGCCAGGCGAAACTGGCTTCTTCCAAAACGATTTCCGATACCGCCAACCTGGACGGATCCACTCAGAAGCAGGACATGACGGTGAGCTACACCTACGACTCCAACGGGAAACTCTCGGCAGCCTCCGGAGCGGGAACGTTCACGGGCAACGATGGTTACAGCAACCTGTCGAACGGAACGATCGCGCAGACTTACGTGATTTTCAACGGCCAGGCGAGGATGACGGCCTCCAAAACGATTTCGGATTCGGTGAATCTGGACGGATCCACTCAGAACCAGATCATGACCGTGAAGTATGGCTACAACGCGGCGGGCAAGTTGTCTTCAGCTTCGGGCGAAGGAACGTTCACGGGCAACGACGGATACGGCAACCTGTCGAACGGCACGATCGCCCAAACCTATGTGATTTTCAACGGCCAGGCGAAGATGACGGCCTCCAAAACGATTTCGGATTCGGTGAATCTGGACGGATCCACGCAGAACCAGATCATGACCGTGAAGTACGGATACAACGCGGCGGGCAAGTTGTCTTCAGCTTCGGGCGAAGGCACGTTCACGGGCAATGATGGTTACGGTAACTTAAGCTCCGGCTCCATCGCCCAGACCTTCATCATCTTCAACGGCCAGGCGAAGATGACGGCCTCCAAAACGATTTCGGATTCGGTGAACCTGGACGGTTCCACGCAGAATCAGGTGATGACCGTGAAATACGGTTATAACGCTTCCGGCAAATTGGCGTCGTCTTCGGGCGAAGGCACGTTCACCGGCAACGATGGTTACGGCAACTTAAGCTCCGGCTCCATCGCCCAGACTTTCATCATCTTCAACGGGCAGGCGAAGATGACGGGCTCCAAAACGATTTCAGACACGGTAAATCTGGACGGTTCCACGCAGAACCAGATCATGACCGTGAAGTACGGTTATAACGCTTCCGGAAAACTGGCCTCGGCCTCGGGCGAAGGCACGTTCACCGGCGACGACGGCTACGGCAACCTGAACTCCGGATCCATCACGCAGGTCTTTACGATCATCAATGGCCAGGCGAAGATGGCCTCTTCCAAAACGATTTCCAATTCCATCAATCTGGACGGCTCCACCCAGCGCCAGACGACGACCACTGCCTACATTTACGATACCACCGGACGCCTGTCCGCTTCGAGCGGCAGCGGGACGTTCACGGGCGACGACGGCTACGGCAACTTAAGCTCCGGCTCCATCGCGCAGGTCTTTACGATCGTCAACGGCCAGGCGAAGATGACCTCCAGCAAAACCGATTCCAAGACCGCGAACCTGGACGGTTCCAGCCAGGACCAGTCGGTCACCGTCCTCTATACCTATGATAACAAGGGCCGCATGACCGCGGCTTCAGGCAAAGGCGCGTTCACGGGCGACGACGGTTACGGCAACCTGACCACGGGCCGCATGGATCAGAATTACGCGGTGATCAACGGCCAGGCGAAGATGACGGGATCGCGGACCGAATCCCGCGTTTCCAATCTGGACGGATCCATTCAGGACCAGACGGTGCTGGTCACTTATGAGTACGCTCCCAACGGCAAGCTGACGGCCGCCTCGGGCGCCGGCGCGTTCACGGGCGACGACGGTTACGGCAACCGCAGCTCCGGTTCCATCGCCCAGACCTACGCGGTCGTGAACGGCCAGGCCAAACTCGTTTCCAGCCGGACGATTTCCGACACCGACAACCTCGACGGCTCCATGCAGTCGCAGAGCGTGACCGTACTCTACTCTTACGATGCCAAGGGTCGCCTGACCGCGGCTTCGGGCAGCGGGACGTTTACGGGCGACGACGGCTACGGCAACCTGACGCGCGGCACGATTTCCCAGACCTACGCGATCCTCCTGGGCCAGGCGAAGATGACCGGCTCCAGAACCATTTCGGACGTCGCCAACCTGGACGGCTCCACGCAGCATCAGGATATGACGGTCACGTACCGCTTCGACGCGAAGGGACGACTGGCGTCGGCCTCGGGCAGCGGGTCGTTCAACTCGGACGACGGTTACGGCAACCTGTCGAAGGGTACCATCGCCCAGTCTTACACGCTCATCAACGGCCAGGCGAAGATCTCCGCATCGCTCACGATTTCCGATTCGCAAAACCTCGATACGTCCACCCAGCACCAGGAAGTCCTGGTCAGCTACGCCTACGACGCGGTCGGCCACCTGGTTCACGCGGCGGGCGCGGGCACGTTCACCTCGCAGAATTTCATGACAGAGTCGCGCGGCACGATTTCCCAGACCTATGCCATCATCCACGGCCAGGCCAAGATGATCAAGTCGGACACGGAGACCCAGACCACCGAAGGCGTGGTCGTGACGCAGGAGACCGAAGGCAAGACGATCGATCAGAAGCCCGTGAGCGCCAGCTGGAATTTCGGCGAAGACAAGGCTCTGCTGGGCGGCGTCATCCTCGATTTGGACGGCAAGAAATGGATGCTCGAGTGGGACGCGGCTTCGAAGTCGCTCGGACTCACGGTGGTGGAGCCGGACGGTTCCAGCTCCAAAGGCCGCGTCGAAAAAATCCGCGACGATGCGCAATACGTGATTTACAAGATGTTCCCCGCGGAAGGGGAAACGCACACGGTGACCATCGACCGGCAGACCGGCCAGGTGGAGATCCACAGCACGCCCATCCTGCTTTACACCGCAGGCGGCCCGGTGGAGATCAGCCCGGACCAGGAACAGTTCGTGACGGTCACCTACGATTACGACGAGAACGGCAAGCTGCTCGGCGCGAAGGGGAAGGGCGACTTCACGATCGATGACGGTTTCGGCAACATCTCGGTCGGCAAGATCAGCCAGGATTTCGAGGTCATCAACAACCAGGCGCGGCTCCTGACCAACCAGACGATTTTGGACGTCACCAATTTGGACGGCTCGAGCCAGCATCAGGTGACGGTCATCAACTATACCAACAACCAGGTGACGGGATCGCTGATCGGCGCGTCCGGCAGCGGCACGTACACCTCGAACGACGGCTACGGCAACGTCACCACGGGCGACATCGCGCAAACGTATTCGATCATCAACGGCCAGGCCAAGATCAAGGACGCGACCACGACTTCTCATACCGTGAACGTGGACGGTTCGGAATCCTGGCAGGACGGATCCGTGCGCAACGGGGTCCAGACGCGGGCCGTCACGGTCACCTATTCCTATGATAACGCCACCGGCCTCGTCACAGGCGCGACCGCCAACCAGGGCACGGCGGTCAGCAACGACGGTTTCGGCAACTGGACCACGAGCACGATGCAGCAGACCTACGTTCTGGTCAGCGCCATCGGCCAGGTGAAACTCAAAGGCACCTCCACCGTTTCCGACACGGTCAACCTGGACGGCTCGACCGCGCGGCAGAGCGTCACCGTCACGAACAGCTACGACGCGCAGGGAACCCTGATCTCCGTCAGCGGCTCCGGCACGATGAGCTCCAACGACGGCTTCGGCAACCTCACTTCCGGCACCATCGCCCAGACGTTCGCGATCGTCAACGGCCAGGCCAAACTTTTGTCTTCCAAAACCGATTCTGATACCGCCAACCTGGACGGCTCGCTGCAGCGCCAGACCATGACCGTCAACTACGCCTACGACGCTAAGGGCAAGCTGGCCTCGGCCTCGGGCAGCGGAACCATGATTTCGGACGACGGCTACGGCAACCTCACGACCGGAACGATTTCCCAAACATACGTCATCGTCAACGGCCAGGCGAAGATGGCTTCCTCTGAAACAGTTTCGGACACGGCCAATCTGGACGGCTCGACCCAGCATCAGGTAACGATCGTTTCCTATACCTATGACAGCAAGGGCCGCCTGACCGGCGCTTCGGGTCAGGGCAATTTCACGAGCGACGACGGCTACGGCAACCTCACGAACGGAACGCTCAACCAGGTGTTCTCGATCGTGAACGGCCAGGCCAAGATGACCTCCTCCAAGACGATTTCCAATACCGCCAACCTGGACGGCTCCACGCAGGAACAGGTCATGACCGTCAACTACGTTTACGACGCGAAGGGCCGCCTGACCTCGGCGTCGGGAACGGGAACGTTCAAGAGCGACGACGGCTACGGCAACCTCACGAACGGAACGCTCACCCAAACCTATTCGATCGTGAACGGCCAGGCCAAAATGATTTCTTCCAAGACGGTGTCCGACAGCAGCAACCTGGACGATTCGACCCAGCATCAGGATATGCTGGTCAGCTATACCTACGATTCCAAAGGCAAACTCACCGCGGTTTCGGGCGCGGGCACGTTCCAGAGCAACGACGGTTTTGGCAACATGACTCTGGGCCGCATCACCCAGGCCTTCACGATCATCAACGGCCAGGGCAAGATATCTTCCTCCAAAACGGTTTCCGACACCAACAATCTGGACGGCACCAGCCAGAACCAGATCCTGACGGTTTCCTATATTTACGACGCGAAAGGCAAGCTGACGGGCGCCTCGGGCGATGGAACGTTCCAGAGCAATGACGGTTACGGCAACGTCACCTCGGGCACGATTCTCCAGACCTACGCGATCGTCAACGGCCAGGCGAAAATGGCCACCTCCAAAACCGATTCCAACAGCGCCAATATTGACGGTTCGACGCAGGTCCAGCTCATGTCCGTCTCCTATACCTATGACGCGAAAGGCAAGCTGACGGGCGCGTCGGGCGCGGGCACGTTCACCAGCAACGACGGCTACGGCAACCTGACGAGCGGAGCGATTTCCCAGACTTACGCGGTGGTGAATGGTCAGGCCAAAATGATTTCTTCCGAAACGGATTCCGCGACCGTGAACCTGGACGGCTCCAGCCAGAGCCAGACCATGACGCAGACGTTCTCGTACAGCTCCAAAGGCAAGCTGACCGGCGCGGCCGGCCAGGGAACGTTCGCTTCCGATGACGGCTACGGCAACGCGACCGCGGGCACGCTCTCACAGACTTACATCATCGTCAACGGCCAGGCCAAGTTGAAGTCGTCGCTCACGGTTTCCGACACCCAAAACCTGGATGATTCCACGCAGCATCAGGAGATGACCGTTTCCTACACTTACGGTTCCAACGGCCGGACGCTTTCGGCCTCGGGCGCGGGCACGTTCACCAGCAACGACGGTTTCGGCAACCTGACGTCCGGATCCATCGCGCAGGCTTACGTCATGGTCAAAGGCCAGGCGAAACTGTCTTCCTCCAAAACGATTTCCGAAACCGCCAGCCTGGACGGTTCCAGCCAGGTCCAGCAGATGACCGTCACATACACCTACGACTCGGTCGGCCGGCTTTCCGGCGCCGCGGGCGCGGGCACGTTCACCAGCAACGACGGCTACGGCAACCTCACGACGGGAACGATCGCGCAGTCCTACAAGATCATCAACGGTCAGGCCCGGATGACGTCTTCCATCACAAACTCGGACACGGTGAACCTGGACGGTTCCACCCAGAAACAGTCCATGACCGTCAACTACGTTTACGAAGAGCGCAAAGGCGCGGGCATTAAAACGGGAATCCTCCTTTCGGCGTCCGGCAGCGGAACGTTCTCGAGCAACGACGGTTTCGGCAACGTCACCCAGGGCACGATTCAGCAGGGTTATACCGTGATGAAAGGCCAGACCAAGCTGGTTTCATCCATCTCCATCGCCGACACGAAGAACCTGGACGATTCGACCCAGCGGCAGGAAATGGCGGTCAGCTATACCTACGATTCCGTCAAGGGAAAACTGATTTCCGCGGCCGGGGCGGGCACGTTCAGCGGCAACGACGGCTACGGCAACGTCACGACCGGAAAAGTGGACCAGACGTACGTCATCATCAACGGCCAGGCCAAAATTTCCAAATCCGAAACCCATTCCGTGACGCGCGAGCAGATCGCAACGGTGGACGTTTACGCGGACGTCGCGACCGCGCTTTCGGACGAGTCCAACGTTTTCACGGGCGGCGTGTTCGACATCGGCGGGATCCAGTACACGATCGGTTTTGAGGAGGGTTCGGACAATTTGGCGCTATACCAGGACGGCGCCGTCGCTGGCGAAGTGGAAATCACCCAGCAGGGCCTGACCACGGTGCTCAAACTCCTGCCGTTCGAAGGCGGAGCGGCGATCGTGACGCTGGACGGCAGAAACGGAACGGTTCTGATTTCCAACGAAACGACGGGCCTGACCGAGACCTGGGCGATCGGGTCGGTGCAGGAACAGAGCATGGTGGTGAGCTACCTTTATAACAGCAAAGGCCAGCTGACCGGCGCGAGCGGTTCGGGCGCGATCGAAGGCGACGACGGCTTCGGCAACCTGACCACCGGCACGATTCAGCAGACCTACTCGATTATCAAGGGGCAGGCCAAGATCACCGTTTCCAAAACCGATTCGACGACCCTCAACCTGGACGGCTCTTCGCAGCGCCAGCTGATGACGGTCAATTACACTTACGATTCAGTCGGCCGCATGACCGGCGCCAACGGCACGGGCACGTTTACCGGCAACGACGGCTACGACAATTTGACCACCGGCACCGTCACGCAGACATTCGTCATCGTGAACGGCCAGGCCCGCGTAGCCACTGCCCACACCGATTCCACGACCGCAAATCTCGACGGCTCCACGCAGAGCCAGTCCGTGACCGTCCGATACACCTACGACAGCGCCGGCCGGCTGGGCGGGGCGCACGGGAGCGGAACTTTGTCCGCCGACGACGGCTTCGGCAACCTGACCACCGGCACGATGAAACAGGATTACGCGATTATCAACGGTCAGGCCAGGATGACGTCTTCCAACACGGATTCCACGACCCTCAACCTGGACGGCTCGGCGCAGAACCAGCTCATGACCGTGAACTACGTTTATGACGCCACCGGCAAACTCATCAGCGCTTCGGGCGCAGGCACGTTCAGCGCGGACGACGGTTTCGGCAACAAGACCACCGGCAGCCTGACGCAGTCTTACGCCGTCATCAACGGCCAGGCCAAAGTGACCGTGTCGGAGACCCAGTCCAAATCTTCGAACCTGGACGGCTCCACGCAGGAGCAGACCATGAAGGTCGTTTACCGGTACGAATCCCAGAACAAGACTGGCAAACTGCTGGGCGCATCCGGAACGGGAACATTTTCATCCAACGACGGGTTCGGCAACCTGACCACGGGCAAAATGACGCAGGACTATATCCTGGTGAACGGCCAGGCGAAACTTTCGACTTCTAAAACGGAATCTACTTCCATCAGCCTGGACGGATCCACGCAGAGCCAGTCCATGACCGTCGCCTATTCCTATGAAATCCAGAACCGCACCGGCAAGCTGCTGGGCGCGTCGGGAACCGGGACTTTCACCAGCGATGACGGTTACGGCAACAAGAGCCAGGGCACGCTCACCCAGACCTATAAAATCGTCAACGGCCAGGCCAAGCTGGCGGTCTCCAAAACCGATTCGACCGCCGTAAATCTGGACGGTTCGAGCCAAAGCCAGTCCATGACTGTCACCTACCAGTACGAGGAACGTCAAGGCACGGGCATCAAGACCGGGGTCCTCACCGGCGCGCTGGGCACGGGCACCTACACCTCGGACGACGGTTTCGGCAACATCACGTCCGGCGTGATGACGCAGTCGTTCACCGTGATCCTCGGCCAGGCGAAACTTTCAATTTCTAAAACCGTGTCGAACACCGCGAACCTCGATGGGTCTTCGCTCGAGCAGAACGTCACGGTTGCGTATACTTACGACGCCGCCGGCAAACTGATCAAGGCCGCCGGTTCCGGCACGATCGCGGGCAACGACGGCCTGGTCTGGACCGACTCCAACCAGGATGGCACGGCGGACCAGCAGATCGCCTCCACCTCGCAGATGACGGGCACCATCGAGCAGGAATACGCCATCGTCCACGGCCAGGCGAAACTCAAATCCTCGATCAACATTACCAACGTCAAAGACACGATCGAAGGCTCCGTTCAGTACCAGAAGGCCCGCACCGATTACGAATACGACGTGAAAGGCAAGCTGAACAAAGTCTCAGGCGCCAGCTCCTTTAACAGCACCGATCTCTACGGCAACCAGACCAGCGGCAGCACCGAATACGTTTACGGCATCATCGCGGGCAAGGGCGTCGCTCTCTCGAACCGCACCCAGTCCGTGACGACCGAGGCGATGGACGGCTCCGTGAGCCGACAGGACCTCACCACCACCTATACCTACGATAAAGGCGGCAAGCTGATCGGGATGGCCGCCGCGGGCGTGACGATGGTGGAACGCGACGTGCTGGATGCAAACGTTTCGGGCCAGGTCACGAACACCGGGACCGTCGTCACCGAGATGAAAATGACACAGACGTACGAGCTCATCGGCGGCCAGTTCCGCGTGCGCGAGCTCCACACGATTTCCGATACCGTGGGCGACGAGATCGTCAAAGTCCACGAGGACATGGTGACCCGCTACGAGTTCGACGCCAAGGGCAAGATGACCAGCGCGCTCGCGACCGGCAAATATACCTCCACCGATGATTTCTCCGTTTCCGAGGGCGACATCATCCAGCGGTTCATGGTGATCCGCGGACAGTCGCGCCTCTGGCAGAACAACACCGTGACCGTCACCACCGACGCCAGCGGCGCCACCAGCCGTCAGACCATGAATATCTCCCGCACCTACGACAACGCGACCGGGAAGATGACGGGCGTCACGGGCAGCGGCTCGAGCGACTCGGACGACGGCTACGGCAATCTCACTCATACCGAGATCACCCAGCACTACGTCGCGATCAGCGGCCGCGACATCCTGACCAAAACCGTCAGCATATCGGACAGCGTGAACCTGGACGGATCCACCAGCCACCAGGAGTCCACGATCCAGTACACCAACAACTCCAAGGGCCAGCTGATCAAGGCGGTCGGCTCGGGGACCATGAGCTCCAACGACGGCTTCGACAACATCACCACCGGTACGATTTCCCAAACCTTTACCATTATCCGCGGCACGGCGAAGATGGCGTCCAATGCCAGCGAAACGCTCACCAAAAACCTGGACGGATCCACGCAGAAGCAGTCGATGACCACGAGTTACAAATATGACGGCAAGGGGCGGATGACCAGCGCGACGGGAGCGGGAACGTTCAGCTCGGACGACGGCTACGGCAACCTGACCACCGGCGCCATGACCCAGACCTACGCCATCATCCTGGGCCAGGCCAAGATGATGTCTTCGGTCACCGAGTCCAACACGACCAATCTGGACGGTTCGACACAGAAGCAGAAGATGACCACGAATTACACCTACGACGCCAAGGGGCGCATGACGGGCGCGACGGGAGCGGGATCTTTCAGCTCGGACGACGGTTACGGCAACAAGACGACCGGTGCGCTTTCTCAAACTTTCACGGTCGTGCTGGGACAAGCGAAGCTGGCGTCCTCCAAAACGATATCAGACACGCTGAACCTCGACGGCTCCAGCCAGCACCAGGAAATGACGTCGAGCTACACCTACGATTCCAAGGGCCGCATGACGGGCGCTTCGGGCGCGGGCACGTTCCGTTCGGACGACGGTTACGGCAACAAGACCAGCGGAACCCTCAGCCAGACTTACGTGATCGTGAACGGCCAGGCGAAACTCTCCTCCTCCAAAACGATTTCGGACACGATCAACCTGGACGGCACAACCCAGCATCAGGAAATGACTTCCAGCTATACCTATCAGACTAAAAAGGGCCCCGGCATCAAGACCGGCGAGCTCCTGTCCGCTTCGGGAACGGGCACATTCAGCTCGGATGACGGCTACGGCAATAAAACTTCGGGCGCGATCACCCAGGCCTACACGATCATCCTCGGCCAGGCCAAGTTGACGTCCTCGGTGACGGAGTCCAGCACGACCAATTTGGACGGATCGTGGCAGAAACAGAAAATGACCACGAACTACACATATGATTCCAAGGGACGCCCGTCCGGCGCGAGCGGCATGGGCACGTTCGATTCGGACGACGGATACGGCAACAAGACCACGGGTACCATCGCCCAGACGTACACCAACATTTTGGGCCAGCCGAAGCTGACTTCCTCCAAAACCGTTTCCTCCACGGTCAATCTGGACGGCTCCACTCAGAACCAGGAAATGACGACCAACTATACTTATGAAACTCGAGTGGGTTCCGGGATCAAAACCGGTTCGCTGACGGGCGCGACGGGTTCGGGCTTGTTCAGCTCGAACGACGGTTACGGCAACAAAACCACCGGCACGATGTCCCAGACGTACTCCATCATCCTTGGCCAGGCGAAGCTGGGAAGCTCGGTCACGGATTCCACCACGACCAATTTGGACGGCTCCACGCAGAAGCAGAAGATGACCACGAACTACACCTATGAATCGGCGACCGGCAAGCTCTCGGGCGCGACGGGCGCGGGCACGTTCGATTCCAACGACGGCTTCGGCAACCTGACGGTTGGGACCATCAGCCAGACTTACTCCGTCGTCATGGGCCAGGCCAAGATGGGCACGTCCGTGACGGACTCCACCACCACCAATCTGGACGGTTCCACGCAGAAGCAGAAAATGACCACGAACTACACCTACGATCCCAAGACCGGCAAAGTGACAGGCGCCTCGGGCGCGGGCACATTCACCTCCAACGATGGGTTCGGCAACCTGACGACCGGGTCCATCAGCCAGACCTATTCCATCGTGCTGGGCCAGGCGAAGCTTGGAACTTCCGTAACGGATTCCGCCACCACCAATCTGGACGGCTCCACGCAGAAGCAGAAGATGACCACTACCTACACTTACGACGCCGGCGTCACGGGCCTCAAGACCGGCAAGTTGACGGGCGCGACGGGCTCGGGAACGTTCGATTCGGACGACGGCTACGGCAACAAGACCTCTGGCACAATCAAGCAGACGTATGCGATTGTCAACGGACAGGCCAAGGTGACGCAGTCGCTGACGGATTCCACCACCAACAATTTGGACGGATCGTGGCAGAAGCAGAAGATGACCACGAACTACACCTATGAGACGCGCGTGGGCGCGAGTTACAAGACCGGGATCCTGACGGGCGCCACGGGCTCGGGCACGTTTGAATCGGATGACGGCTACGGCAACAAAACCACTGGAACCATCACCCAGTCCTATACGATCATCAACGGACAGGCGAAAGTTTCGACCTCCAAGACCGAATCGAAGTCCACCAACCTGGACGGAACCATCCAGCAGCAGACGATGATCACCACCTATACCTACGATTCCAAGGGCCGGACGATCGGCGCTTCGGGCGCGGGAACATTCAGCACGGATGACGGCTTTGGCAACAAGACCACGGGTACCATCACACAGATTTACTCGATTATCAATGGACAGGCGAAGATCGCTTCATCCAAAACCGTTTCCAATACCATCAACGCGGACGGATCCACCCAGCAGCAGACCATGACGACCGCCTATACCTACGAGGCGCGGATCGGCGCCGGCATTAAGACCGGCGCGCTCACCGGCGCTTCGGGCGCCGGCACGTTCGATTCCAATGACGGCTACGGCAACCTGACGACGGGAACGATCACGCAGTCTTACAAAATCATCAACGGCCAGGCCAAGGTGTCGGCTTCCGTGACGGATTCCAGCACGGTGAACCTGGACGGCTCCTCGCAGAAGCAGATCATGAACACCGCCTACGCGTACGATTCCGCGACCGGCAAGCTGACGGGCGCTTCGGGCGCGGGCACGTTCAACTCGAACGATGGTTACGGCAACATCACCAACGGCACGATCACGCAGAAATACGTCATCATCAATGGACAGGCAAAGGTCTCCGAGTCGACCACGGTTTCCAACACCACGAACCTGGATCAGTCCATCCAAAGCCAGGAGATGGTCACGACCTACTCTTACGACTCGGCGGGCCGGATCACCGGCGCGAAGGGCGCCGGCACGTTTAACTCGAATGATGGATTCGGCAATCTGACAGCCGGTTCTATCAACCAGGATTTCTCCGTTATCAACGGCCAGGCCAAATTGACCTCCTCCAAAACCAATTCGCTCACCACAAACCTGGACGGTTCCACTCAAGAACAAGTCATGACCGTTACCTATACGTACGACGCGGTGGGCAAAATGACGGGCGCCAAAGGTGACGGGACGTTTAAGGCGGACGACGGCTACGGCAACAAGACCACCGGCGCCATCACCCAGACTTACGCGATCATCAACGGCCAGGCGAAACTCACCCAGTCCAAAACCGTTTCCAACACGAAAAATCTGGACGGCTCCACGCAGAGCCAGACGATGACCGTTATTTACACCTATGAAACGCGGGTGGCGGCGGGCGTCAAGACCGGAGCGCTGCTGAGCGCGAAGGGTTCCGGCAGCTTCGATGCGAATGACGGCTACGGCAACCTGACGAAGGGCACGATCGTCCAGTCCTATATCATCGTCAACGGTCAGGCGAAACTTTCGACTTCCAAAACGGATTCCACCACCACCAACCTGGACGGCTCCTCGCAGAAGCAGATCATGACGGTTACCTACTCCTATGATGTTGCAGGTAAGACGGGAGCCCTTTTGGGCGCCAAAGGCGAAGGGACTTTCTCGAGCGACGACGGGTACGGCAACAAGACGACGGGCACGATCAGCCAGACTTTCACGGTCATCAACGGCCAGGCCAAGCTTTCGCAATCCGTCACGAATTCCAAGACGATCAACCTGGACGGCTCCACGCAGAGCCAGACCATGACGGTTTCCTATATGTATGACACGCGGGGTAGGACCGGCAAGCCTCTGGGCGCCGAGGGCAATGGCACGTTCACCTCGGATGACGGCTACGGCAACATTACTACCGGGGTCATCAAGCAGGTGTTCTCGGTTATTTTCGGCCAGGTGAAGCTCACCCAGTCTAATACCGTTTCTGATACCAAAAATCTGGACGGTTCTACCCAGACCCAGAACATGACCGTCAGCTATTCGTACGACATCAGGGGCGGCACGGGCAAACTGACCGGCGCGTCGGGTTCGGGTTACTTCAATGGAAACGACGGCTACGGCAACCTGACGGAAGGCAAGATCGAACAGACCTACAAGCTGGTCAACGGCCAGGCCAAGCTCGGCCAGAGCATCAGCCGCTCCTATACGACCAACCTGGACGGCTCGACTCAGAACCAGGAAGTTACCACAAATTACACGTATGACTCTGTGGGGCGCCTGACGGGCGCGGAGGGCTCGGGCACGTTCAGCTCGAACGACGGTTACGGCAACCTGACGACCGGAAAACTCGAACAGAAGTACATCGTGATCAACGGCCAGGCCAGGATCAGCCAGAGCGTCAGCCGTTCCTACACCAACAACCTGGACGGTTCGACCCAGTATCAGGAAATGATCACGAATTACACGTACGATTCTCTCGGCCACATTACGGGCGCTTCCGGCTCGGGCACGTTCAGCTCGAACGACGGCTACGGCAACGTCACTAATGGAACCATCACCCAGACCTATACCCTGATCAACGGCCGCGGCCAGGCGAAATTGTCTTCCTCCAAAACAATTTCAGACACCACGAATCTGGATGGTTCCACCCAGCATCAGGAGATGGTCACCGCCTACACGTACGACTCCAATGGCAAACTCACGGCCGCGTCGGGATCCGGCTCCTTCTCATCCAACGACGGTTATGGAAACCTCACGACCGGTACGATCTCCCAGACCTATACGATTATCAACGGCCAGGCCAAACTCACCCAGTCGAAAACGGTTTCGGACACCAAGAACCAGGACGGCTCCACCCAGCACCAGGAAATGACGACGAACTATACTTATGAAAGCCGCGTGGGCGCCGGTATCAAGACGGGCCAGATTTTGAGCGCAGCGGGCGAAGGGTCGTTCAGTTCCAATGACGGATACGGAAACCTCACAACCGGCTCCATCCAGCAGGTTTACACTCTCATCAACGGCCAGGCGAAGCTGACGCAGAGCCTGACGGATTCCACGACCGCAAACGCGGACGGCTCCACCCAGAAGCAGAGCATGACCACAACCTATACCTATGAAACGCGGATCGGGACGGGCATCAAGACCGGTTCGCTGACCGGCGCTTCGGGCTCGGGCACGTTCAGCTCGGACGACGGCTACGGCAATAAAACGTATGGAAGGATCAGCCAGATTTACACGATCATCAACGGACAGGCGAAGGTGACGACTTCCAACACGTCGTCCACGAGCACCAACCTGGACGGCACGGTGCAGACTCAGATGATGTCCACCAGCTACACCTATGACGCCAAAACCGGAAAATTGACCGGCGCGGCGGGAACCGGATATTTCGACTCTTACGATCCTTACGGAAACAAAACCAGCGGCAGCATGTCCCAGATTTACGCCATCGTCAACGGCCAGGCCAGGCTTAAAACCTCTTTCACGAATTCCAATACCACCAACGCGGACGGATCAAACCAGTCCCAGTCGATGACCACGGACTATACGTACGACTCGCTCGGCCGGCTGACGGGCGCGACGGGCTCCGGCGATTTCACGTCCAACGACGGCTACGGCAACATGACCACGGGGACGATCACCCAGACGTACAAAGTGATCAACGGCCAGGCCAAACTGACCCAGTCGAAAACGGTTTCGGACACGAAGAACCTGGATGGCTCCACTCAGCATCAGGAGATGACCACCACCTATAAATACCAGGAAGGCGTGGGCGCCGGCATCAAGACGGGCCAGCTGATGAGCGCGGAGGGCAGCGGCACGTTCAATTCGGACGACGGCTACGGCAATATCACCACGGGCTCGATCGCGCAGACCTACACGATCATCGCCGGCCAGGCGAAGGTTTCCAGGTCCATCACCACTTCGAAGACCATCAACCGGGACGGGTCCAGTCAGGACCAGACCATGTCGGTCAGTTATGGTTACGATTCCAAAGGCCGCTTGACGAGCGCGAGCGGTTCTGGCAGCTTCACGTCGGATGACGGCTACGGCAACATCACCAAGGGCAGCATGACGCAGACGTATCAGATCATCAACGGCCAGGCGAAACTGGTTTCTTCCTATACTGACTCCAAAACCACGAATAAGGACGGCTCCACGCAGGAGCAGAAGATGACGGTTTCCTACACCTACGATTCCGTCGGCCGTCTGACGGGCGCGACGGGTTCTGGCAGCTTCACGTCGGATGATGGTTACGGCAATATCACCAAAGGAGCCATTACGCAAACCTACAGGCTGATCAACGGCCAGGCGAAACTGGATAAATCTTACACGGAGTCCACGACCACGAATAAGGACGGCTCCACGCAGGAGCAGAAGATGACGGTTTCCTACACCTACGATTCCGTCGGTCGTCTGACAGGCGCGACGGGCGCGGGTACGTTCACTTCGAAGGACAAATACAACACGGTGACCACGGGAACCATCACCCAGACGTACCAAATTATTAACGGACAAGCCAAGGTCAAAGAAGTGAAGACCGTTACGGACACGAAGACGGTCCCGACCACCTCCACGACATCCCCGACCAAGACGCCAACCACCGCCACGGTGACTGCTCCGAAAACGACGACGCAGACAACGACCGCTTCGAGAACGACCACGTCGACTAAGCCGAGCGTGACGTCCGTCGCTCCGGATTATTCATCCCTTTACACTTACGACTACGGTTATGTCGCGCCGGTCCAGACCGTTCAGCCCACGCCGACTTCCACCAAGGGCACCACTCAGTCTCCGATTCCCGTCGCGACGGTCTCTGAGCCGGCCATCAGCGACGGCTTGGGCCATGTTTGGGACTCGAACAAACAGGCCTGGACCGACGGTTCCGGCAACGTTTGGAACGCGCAGACCGGCCAATGGTCTGACCCCGCTTCCGGCATGGTTTGGGACCCCGCCACCGGCGGCTGGTCGGCGCCCGTCACCGTCGTCGCTTCCAATTTTGATCAGTGGGGCGGATGGGGCGGTTACGGGGATTTTGGAGTTTTTGAGGCGGAATACGGCCAGCTGACGAACGGTTACCTGAGCTTCGTCGCCGGCGGCTATAACGAATCCTTCGGAAAATCCGCCGTTTCACAATTTTACGGCGGCACTATCGTGTCCGCGGTAAAAGATATCGCCTCTTCCCTGAGCTCCTGGGTTTCCGACAAGCGGCGCGACAGCATCTGGAACCGCCGCAATGACAAGAAAACCGACGACACTGGCAAGAGCGGCGACCAGCCGGTTTCGTCGTCCGAGGAAGGCCTTCCGACCCAGCACCAGGAAATGACGGTCACTTACGATTACGACGACAACGGCAAACTGATCGGCGCCTCCGGCACCGGAACGTTCACTTCCGATGACGGCTACGGCAACATCACCGTGGGAACCATCGCCCAGACCTACGAGATCATCAACGGCCAGGCCAAGGTGAAGACCGTCACGACGATTTCCGACACGTCCACGGATCTGGGCTCGTCCAATCCCGGCGCGAACCCCGGGACCAACCCCGGAACCAACCCCGGAACCAACCCCGGATCGAACAGAGATGTCGTCAAAGCGAGAGACATCCTGACGAATCGCGGTTACGACAAGAGCGTTTCGCGGGACCATTCCAATCTGCAGAGCGTATCGTATGACGGCGGCGCCCGCACGAAGGTGACAGCGCAGTCTCCCGCCTCGTGGGGCCTGCGGGAAAATACCATCGGCCGGTATATCGACGCCGCCGGCGATGAAGTCTCGCAGTTCTTCGGAGGGTTCAGCTCCTACCAGCGCCCGCCGCCCGAGCTCTCCAGCCGCCGCGGCGAAAACAGCCGGAACTCTTTCAACAGCGCGAAGACCCAGTACACGGGCACCGAAGGGCTTCCGACCCAGCATCAGGAAATGACGGTCACTTACGATTATGACGACAACGGCAGGCTGATCGGAGCCAGCGGCTCAGGCACCTTCACCTCGGACGACGGCTTCGGCAACAAAACCGCGGGAACCATCCAGCAGATTTTTGAGATCATCAACGGCCAGGCCAAGGTCGTCAGCTCCGTTACCAACTCCAACACCATCAACCTCGATGGTTCCACTCAACAGCAGAACCTCACCGTCACGTACCAGTACGACGCCGACGGCGAACTCATCGGCGCTACGGGAGCCGGCACATTCTCCTCAGACGACGGCTATGGCAACATCACCACGGGCACCATTGCCCAGACCTATGTCATCATCAACGGCCAGGCCAAGGTGAAGGAAGTCGTCACGATCTCCGATACCGGAAGCCCCGACAGCAGCACCAACCCCGCTCCCAACACCAATCCGAATCCCGACAACAATCCCGGATCCAAACCCGGCGCGCGGCCCGGAACGAATCCGGATAAGAACAACCTTCCGATCTCTATTTTTGACAAGACTAAAGGCAGCGACAGAGGCATCTGGGACAAGCAGGATTCCTATGAGTTCCGGCAGCCCGGCAAGGGCAAGGCGATGGGCCAGGCGGAGTACAGCCGCGCGCCGCTCAAAGACGCGTCTGTATCCAGCATCAAAGCCAATCAGTCTCAGGTCAAAAACGCGCCCGAAACTGAGCATCCGGAGTCCATTAAGAATCAAGGAGTGGTGGCGTATTTAGCGGGCGCCATCAATAAATTTGGCGATACGGTCAGAGATATCGGCGCGTCCGTGAAAGGTAAATGGGTTTTGGCTGACCGCGATGTCATTGGTAGAACTCCCGGACAGGACACGGGCGGGAATCAGCCCAGCGGAAGCGGCTTGCCCAGCCAGCACAGCGTCATGAAGGTGACCTATGAGTACGATTCCCTGGGCCGGCTGATCGGCGCGTCGGGGTCGGGCACGTTCACCTCGGACGACGGCTACGGCAACATCACAACCGGCAGCATCACGCAGATTTTCGACATCATCCGCGGCCAGGCGAAAATCGTTGAGTCGCGCACTTCCTCCAACACGTCCAACCTGGACGGTTCCTCGCAGACCTCCAGCATGACGGTCAAATACTCCTACGATTCCGCGGGCCGCCTGACGGGTGCTTCGGGCTCGGGCAGCTTTACTTCGAACGACGGCTACGGCGAAATCACCACGGGCACCATCACCCAGACTTACGCGATCATCAACGGCCAGGCCAAACTGGCATCGTCCACCACCGATTCCACGACCACCAGCACCACGACCGAGCCCGTCTCGGGCGGGTCGTCAGCCCCGGCCAGCAACCCTATCCCGGTTCCCGACAACTGGACTCCGGAACAAATCGCGAAGCTGCCGGGATCCTGGTTCGGGCCGGACGGTAAAATCTATACCGAAAAGAGATGGCTCTACGGGAACAGCGGCGGATCGCAGCCGGTTGTGCCAACCGCATCGGGCACGACCACCAAAACGTCCACATCGCGCCAGACCCTGACGGTCACCTATAGCTATGATTCCAACGGACGGTTGACCGGAGCCAGCGGCCAGGGCACGTTCTCATCCACCGATACTGATTCCGCTTCCGGGCAGACCAGCTATACGACAGGCACCATCAGCCAGACTTACGCCATCATCAAAGGCCAGGC
>CAZFYO010000020.1:0-31279 GCA_964523525.1 uncultured Elusimicrobia bacterium | reverse complement strand
ATGGTTTTATCGTCGGCGGCGACGGCAAGAAGATGTCGAAGTCCGTCGGCAACGTTATCGCGCCGGAAGATATTTTAAAGGAATATGGCGCGGATATCCTGCGGCTCTGGGTCTCGGCGTCCGATTACCGCGAGGACATCCGGCTCTCCAAGGATATTTTAAAGGGCGTGGCGGAGAATTACCGCAAGATCCGCAATACGATGCGCTACGTGGTCGGCAACGTTTCCGATTTTGATCCGCGGAAAGATTCCGTGCCTTATGACGAGCTTCTCGAGATCGACCGTTGGGCGCTGCTCAAACTCGGTCTCGCGCTGAACAGCTGCAAGAAGGCTTATGAGGGCTATGAGTTTCACCGCGCCGCGGTAACGATGGTTGAATTCTGCGTGACGGACTGCTCTTCGTTCTATTTCGACATCCTGAAGGACCGGCTTTACACTTATAAGCGCGACGGCAAGGCGCGGCGCGCGGCGCAGACCGTGCTGCACCAGATCCTGGGCGGCATCCTTAAAATTTTCGCGCCGATTCTGTCCTTCACCTGCGAAGAAGTCTGGCAGCTCGGCCACGAAAAGAATTTCTGGACGGAAAAAAGCGTGTTCCTGGCGGATTTTCCCGAAGTTCCCGCGCAGTGGATGGACGAAAAGATCCGCGAGAAGTGGGAAGGCGTGAAATCGATCAAGGAAAAAGTGAACGCGACGCTCGAAACCGCGCGCAAGGCGGGCGATATCGGCAGCTCGCTCGAGGCGCGCGTAACACTTTCGGGCGGAGAACCGGCCGTTAAAGATTTATTGAAACAGGTTCAGAACGATCTGGCGATGATCCTGATCGTCTCGCAAGTGGAGACGCAGAACGGCGCGGGCGCGTTCGAAATCAAAGTCCAGAAGGCCGCGGGCACGAAATGCGCGCGCTGCTGGCGTTACGAAGAGACCGTCGGAAAGTCGGCCGAGCATGCAACGCTTTGTCTGCGCTGCGTGGATGCGATTGCCGGACTCAGCATCGCCGGCTGACCCTTAAACGTGCCTATCCTGCTGAAAATTCTTCCCTCGCTGGTCGTGGTCTCAGTGTTCGGGCTGGATCGCGCCACCAAGGCCGCCGTTTTATCCGGCATGCACCTGGGCGAATCCATCCCCGTTCTGCCGTTTTTTCATCTGACCCACATCCACAATACCGGCATCGCGTTCGGCCTTGGCCAAAATCAAAACAGGATTTTTACGTTTATGGCGGCCGCGCTGCTGGTCGCGCTGCTCGTGCTGCGCCATCGCTGGGAAAAGAAGTACGGCCTGGACCTCAAGCTGCGGGTCGGGATCGCTCTGGTGATCGGCGGGGCGTTAGGGAACCTTTACGACAGGATCGTATTTGGCAGCGTGATCGATTTTCTGGATTTTTTCGCGGGAGGATATCACTGGCCCGCGTTCAACGTGGCGGACGCCGCGATTTGCGCCGGGGCCGGACTGCTGATCTGGTCGCAGTGGAAGGAAAAAACGATTTCTAGTACTTCGCCGAAAAACTGAGACGGTAGGTATGCCCGAGGTCGCCGAAAGGGACCCAGGCGAAATCCACCGAGTACGCTTTCCAGCCTAAACCAGCCCCGAAACTCACCGAAGAAAGCCCGTCAATATCCGCCGCGTTCCGCGAATTGTATCCGCCGCGTCCCGCGAACCAGGTCTGCGTGCCCAGGCGCTTCTTGTACTCCACGCCGGCGCCCAGGGACGGATCGTTGTCTCTCGGAAAATTGATGTCGGCCGCCAGCAGCAGCGCCTGCCAGTAGATTACGGAATAGCCCAGCTTCAAATTGATGGGCAGCGTGTCGGACTCGCTGCGGAACCTCTGCTCGCCGCCGATGTTCTGCAGAGCGGCGCTAAACGAATACTTGTCCTGAATCTTCCAGCTCGCTCCGATGTCCAGGGCTCCGGACGAAGCTGTTTCCGATATCCTCGAGCGGATATACTTTCCCGTCACTCCGGCCAAGAGGTGATGCTCGCCGGAATCCAGGTTCAGATGGAAGGATTTTCCCCAGCCCAGACTGACCGCCAGGTCATAAGGCGAAAGTTTGCCCACCGGAGTCCCCAGATCGTCGGTCTCGTCCAAAGCGCCCGCGTCGAAATACTGCGCTCCGACCGCGAACGTTCCCAGCAGACCGGCGTTTTGCGCGTAAGAAGCGAAATCGTGGGACATGCTCTGGAAATAGACCGAGTGCATGAGCGAAAACGCGCCGCGTTCCACCAGGCCCAGCCGCGCCGGGTTCCAGTAGATCGCGTCGGCCCCGTCGGAAACCGCCGAATAGGCCTCGCCCATCGCAATGGCCCGGGCGTTGACGGGCATCCGGAGGAACGCGGCTCCGCTGGTGCCGATTTCCCGCCGGCCGAATGCCTGCGCCGGTTCGGGAGAACAGAGCCAGGGGAGTATCGCCAGGGTTATCGCGACCGTTGCGCGCCGCATCATTTTTCCACCGCCACTTTAACGATCTTGCGCCCGCCGCCGCCTTCGATCATGGCGACGTAAATGCCGCTGGCGACGCGCTCATGGCTCTCGTTGCGCGCGTCCCATCGGACGATGCCGGTCGCGTCCGCTTTAAGCGTTACGACGCGCTCGCCCAGCACCGTGTAAATTTTGATCTCCGCCCCGGCGGTCAGGTTCGTGAAATTCATTTCCGTCTGGCCGCGGTGCAGCTTCAGCGGGTTCGGAAAAACCCTGGCCTGCTGGATGTCGGTGGCGGGCGACAGCGACATCAACTGGAATTTGCTGAAGTGGGTCGTGAAAGCGGTAACGGAGCGCAACGCGGAGTTTACGCGCGACGGAAGCGGTATCCACTTTTGCGCGGAGTCTTCGAAACGCGAGATGACTAAAAGCTCCGGGGACGTATCGCGAATATCGGAGTCGCCGTAGCCAAACGTGATAGCGACGGGCCTCTGCGGCTGCGCGGAATCATCCGAAAACACTTCGAGTCCGATGCCGAAACCCGACAAAACTGAAGGAGCCGCCGCGCCGAATCCGGGCGCCGAGAAAGCCGAAGTGCCGGTCGGATATGCGTCCGGCATGCGGACGCGCAACCGGACCGTCTGCGCGAACGTGCCGGGCGGAAGGGTGATCGTAACCGTGTTGGACCCCGAGTAAAGCGTCAGGAACAGGGTCTTGGTGCTGACCGTCGGAAGCGTCGCGATGAAATCCTGCGGCGAGCCCGGCGTCGCGCTGATAGAAAGGCTGTCGGCGATCAGCCTCAGGAGCACGGTTCCGGAAGAACCCTGAACGATCAGCCCGGCGTTGTCTATCGGGATGGACTGGGTGCTGGTCACCTGCAGGTTGTCCACCGTCGCGAGGGCGGTGAGAAAGGAACCGGACGTCAGGTGCAGGACAATGCTGTTGCTGTAGGTGACATTGGCGGTGCGGGTGCTGATGATCGTCTGCTGGGTGGTTCCGTCGGGCAAAACGAAATTGGTGATGGTGACGCCCGGATCAAACCCGACCAGGGTGTAACCCGCGTTGAACGAGCCGCCGGTGGAAAGGAAGACCTCGATGGTCGGCGTGACGGTGGAGATGACCGGCGTGAAAGCGGTCAGGATGCCGTCGCGGTTGCGTCCCCGGATACGGTAGTAGTACGTCACTCCGGATGAAAGGTTGTTTATGACCGCGCTCGTGCTGAAATGGCCCGCGCCGAACGCCACCGGGGTCGAAATACCCGCCGCGAACGCGAAGTTGTCGGTTGACTGGCTGATCTCGTAGAACACCGTGGATGGGTTGCTCCGCCCGTTCCAGGAAAAAGGAATGGAAATTTTGGTCGGCGTCCCGAGCACCGGGCTGATCGGCGCTTCCGCCAGCGTGTGACTGCTGATGGAGTTCGTGCTGATCGCGGTAAAAACGCTATTATGGGCCGCGATGCGGACGTTGGTCAAAGCGAAGTCAGGCGTCAAGCCGATAAGCTGGGTGAACGTCGAACTGACGGAGACGTACTTCAGGACGCCGCCGGTGGAATTGATCAGACGGAATTCCTGCTCGTTGTCGGAATTATCGATCCACGAAAAAGCCGCGGCGCTCGTGGTGATGTTCGTGACGGTGAGCGCGGTGGGCGAGCTGGGAGGGTTGACGGGAACAAACAGCGTGACGAACGAGGCCGTCGAGCTGAACGCGGTCACTTCGCCGCCGATGCCGAAAGCCCGGACTCGGACGTAGTAGGTCGTCTGCATCGAAAGCGTGGCGGAAGAAAGCTCCTCTCCGAACGTAACTTCTCCCGATGGTGCGCCGAAATTTACGTCATTCGACGAAACCTGCACTTGATAGCTCGTCCCGCCCAACAGATTGTTATTGGCCGACCAGGCAAACGTGATGGTCGTGCCTGCAAGGAACGTGGACGTGATGCTTGTCGGGACGTTTGGATAGGTCGGTGTGGACGCGACGGTCAGGGTTGAACTCGTCACCTGTCCTGAACCCAGAACGGCCGCGCGAACCGAGTAGATCCGGTTTGAAATCAGGTTTGAAATGGAAAGCGTCGTGTTCCCCGCCGTCAGCACCCCGGCGGAGCTGGACGCGGCTTCAAACGATCCCGTGGTGAGCGATACCGCGGTCCCAGGAGCGTTTCCATTGGCCGAGAGCGTGACGTGGACCGTGTTGGTGGTGACGAGGAAACTGACCAATGCCGGGGGCGGAGCGCCCAGGGTCAGCGTTGACACCGTAACGTAGCCCGACGCGTTCTGAAACAGGTTCCCGTTCCAAAGCGCCGCCGCGCGAAAATACCAGCTTGTGTTCGAATCGAGGCCGGCGAACGTCGTGTTGCCGGACGGCAAAGTCCCGGTCGCGGAGAAAATCTGTCCCGAGTCGAACGCGCTGACCGTGGACCGCTGGAGCAGATACGATCCGTTCACCGCGTTCCCGCCCCGCGTCACGTTCACGGTGGCGGAACTGACCGAAGTTCCAACGACCGAAATGGCCGGCAGGACCGGCAAAGTAAACGTGGACATCTGGATATAGGAAGTGGGCGGGTTGGAGAGAGAGCCAATGTCGTTGTCGGTTGAAACCTTGACCCTGAAGTAGTAAGAAACGTTGGCGGAAAGGTTGAAATAGCTGATGGACGTCACGTCCCCCGCGGTCACACCGGACGCCACCGGTACCGCGAAATGAATGTCGTTCGGCCCGGTGGACAAAGCCGCGATATAGCTGTTGCCGTCCTGGCTGCTCCAGGAAAAGCTGATGGACCCTGTTGAAACCGCGGTCACCGCGGCCGTGGAAAGCGCGTCGCCCCGGACGGGGCCTGTCAGCAGGAGGAAGCTTGTAAAGACGGAAAGGGTCAGGGACGGTAAAACCCCTCTGCCCCGTTTAAGGAAGGACGACATCATGTGAATGGCTGTCAACGCGAGATCCCCCGATCTTCGTAGGTATGAACGTCCTGAGTGAGCCCTTATTATATCAATTTTGGGCGAGCGAGGATACCCATCCCCGGACGGTCTCTGCGTCGGAAGCGGAGGGGTCCGCCTGCAGATAATTGCGGAAACTGCGGACAGCTTCCGGTCGCATCCCCAAAGCCCTATACACCAACCCCAGGTTGTAGAGGGCGGGCGGATAATTCCCCTGGGCATGGAGGGCCCGTTCGAAATATCCCCTGGCTTCTTCCCACTTCCGGTCCTGCATGGCGATCAGACCCAGCTCGTTCCAGGCGGCAATATCGGAATCGCGCGCCCGAACCGCTTCCAGAAGCGATTGTTTGGCCAGGCCCGTCTCGCCCAAGCGGCGCTGCGCCAGGCCGAGCGGCGTATATAAGGAGTGGGGCGCTTCCCCGCGCGCCAGCCCCAGGCGGAACACGCGTTCCGCCCCCGCGAAGTCGCCTTGAAGGAAATAGTTCAGCCCCAGGTTATTCCAGGCGGGAGTCAGGGAGGAGTCGCGGAAAAGCGCTTTTTCGAAGTAGGCGCGCGCCGCCTTCAGGTCGCGCCGGCCCTGAAGCCAGACGCCGGCGTTATTCAACGATGAGCTCATTTTCGAAAGAAGGTGCGCGCTGAAAAACTCCATGCCCTCCCGCCGGACGGAACCGCGTTCAACGTAAAAATGAAACGCGTTCTGCGCCGCGTTGAATGCTTCAAGCGACGGCGGGTTTCCCGCGCGCGCCAGCAGGCCGGATGGGTACTGCGACAGGCCGTCGGGAAACTTGGACGGATGATCGGCGAAAAGCGGCCGGCCCGTTTCGCCATGCCGCGCCAGAAGCGCCGCAATAAAACTTTGCGCGTTCGGGAATTCTCCGGCCGGAGCAATTTCGGGGTGCCGCGACCGGACCTGCTCGTAACCCCAGAACGTCTTGAGCGTCATCAGCAGCGCGACGTCCTTCCGGTAATGCTCCCCGGTCTGCAGGTATGAAAACGTGAAGGCTGTAACGTCATCCGGCTCGTAAAGGGACGATTGGGGCGGCAGGGTCTTCCCGAGGTTTTTACCGTAGTCGTAGGCATAAAACTGGTTCCGCCTGGAATGCGGGAGGCCAAGCGCGACGATCAGCAGCGCCGCGACTACCGCTGCGGCCCAGCGGACTTTGAACGCGCCCGCCGTTTGAAAACGTTCCAGCCAGCGCGCCGTCTGATCCCAACCGGCGGCGATCCAAAATGCGGCCAGAATCTGGACCATCAGCATATAGGGCTCGAGGATTGGCAGCGTCGTCTTTTCGTGGATCGGAAGGTTGGAAAGCAGGAAGAATATCGGCCCGGCCAGCAGCCAGGAAACGCCGATCAGCGCCGTTTCCGGCCGACGGATTTCCCTTGGGGCAAAAGAGCGGGCGATGCCGATCAGAAAAAACGGCAGGGCGATCCAGCGCAGTTCCATCCAGGCCGCCCGCCCGAAAAGCGCCAACTGGTTCACGATGGCGCCCGCGGTCCAGATGAACTGGCTCTGCTCCGGGTGCAGGCGCAGGCCGCCGTAATCGGAACGGGTAATGAGGCGCCATAGGTTGCGCAGCGTCTCCGGGTTTCCCCAATCGATCGCCGGATTTTGAAAAGAACGGATCGGGACGTAGAGCACCAGCGTCCAGCCCAGCGCGGCCCAGAGCGAAAGTTTTAGGAGCGCCGCGCTTTTTTCCAGCCGGGAAACCGGCGGAAGCGTCCTCCAGGCGAAAAGCGCCAGGCCCGGCCCAAGAAAAACGAGCGTCGGGTGGTTGTTGAGGCCGAGCCCGAACAAGAAGAAGGCCAGAATGGTCCAGCGCCACTGGTTTCGCGACAGCGCCCACAGAATCACGACGCAGATCAGCGCGTTCAACGAATACATTTCCGAAACGATCGACAGCTGAACCACTGACGGCGCCAGGAGCCAGCTCAGCGCGCCGAGGCCCGCGGCGGATTTCGAAAACCGGCTGGACAAAACCGCGTAAAGCAGAGCGGCGGCGGCGGCGGAACAGAAAACGGAAAAGAGGTTGGCGCGGAAGGCGAAGTTAGCGAAGGGAAAAAGCGTCAGCCAGGCCTTAGAAAGGAGAACGTAGAGCGGATACCCCGGCGGGTGCGCGATACCCAGCGAGACGGCGGCGGCCACAAGGTCGCCGGAATCCCGGTAGGGCGCCAAGGCGCCGTACGCGATCCGCGCCAGCGCCCCGAACGCCAGGAGAAAAATCAGCAGCGGCATTACGACAGGTCGTAGGGGTCGACGTCCACCGTCATCCGCAGGGAAGATTTGGGAGTAAACCGGTCGGAAGCTTTGATCAGCCGCTCCACTTCCGTTTGTCCGGGACACTTGGCCAGAACCTGCCAGCGCAGGCGCTTGCGCAAATGCTCATGCGACGCGGGACCGGGGCCAAGTAACTGCGTTTTTTCATCTCCGGCTTCCTTCAAGGACGCCTTCAGATGGCTGACCAAACGGTCGGATTCATCCGCCACCAAATCCTGCCGGTTGGCGCTGGAGATTTCAAACAACAGCAATCGGGTAAAGGGAGGATAGTTCAGCGAACGGCGAAATTCTATTTCCTTCTCGTAAAATGCCTGATAGTTTTGCTGGACGCCGCATTGCAGAGCATAGTGATCGGTCATGGAGGACTGCACCACCACCGAACCCTTGATGGTTCCGCGGCCCGCGCGCCCCGCCGCCTGGATCACCCATTCAAAAGTGCGCTCCGCCGCGCGAAAATCGGGATGAAAAAGCGCCGTGTCCGCGTCCACGATGCCCACCAGCGTCACGCGCGGAAAATCGAAGCCCTGCACAACCATCTGCGTTCCAACGAGAATGTCCGCAGACTCGTCTTTGAATGCCTGATAGGTTTCCTGCGCCGCGGATTTTTTCTTCGCCACGTCGCGGTCCAGCCTAAGCACGCGCGCGAAGGGAAAGATCTTCTGGATTTCCTGCGCGATCCGCTGCGTCCCCTGCCCGCCTAGCATCAAGGCGTTGGATCCGCAGTTATCGCAAAGGCCCGGCAGGCGCTTTTTATAGAAACAGTAATGGCATTTGATGTAGTGGCCATGGCCGTTTTCCTTATAATCGCGGTGCGACACCAGAGTCACCTGGCAATTGGGGCATTTCCAGACCTTTTTGCAGTCGCCGCAGAACAAAAATGTGGAATAGCCGCGCCGGTTGATGGCCAGTATCGCTTGCTCGCGCTTTTGCAGCACCTGTTCCAGCGCGTTGATCAATGGTTCGGAAAAGGGCGAGGATTTCTTGGAATGAATTTTCTGGTCTACGAGCGTGACGGACAGGGGCGCCGTGGGCATCGCCCGCTCGCGCAGCTCGAGCAGTTTGTATTCGCCCCTCTGCGCCCGGTAATAGCTTTCGATCGACGGCGTCGCGCTCCCCAAAATCGTGACGGCCCGGTTCATTTCCGCGAGTTTCAACGCCGCTTCGCGCGCGTGGTAGCGGGGTTTTTCATCCTGTTTGTACGAAGGGTCATGCTCTTCGTCCACCACGATGACTCCCAGATTGCGCAGAGGCACGAACAGCGCCGATCGCGCGCCGAGGATGATATCGACCTCCCCTTTTTTAACTTTTTCCGCCACGCCCGATTTCCCGGAAGCCTGCGAATGCCAGACGCCCACGCGCTCGCCAAAACGCCGCATCAGAATGTCATGAAACGGCGGGCAGAGCGATATTTCCGGCACTAAAAAGAGCGCCTGCCGCTTTTGATCAAGAGCCTCCTGGATTGCGCGCAGATAAATTTCGGTTTTGCCGGAAGCCGTCACGCCATGCAGTAAAAAGGTTTCACAGGATTTCTTGCGGATGGCCTCCTGGACGGGCTCGAGGCCGGCGGCCTGTTCTTTCGTCAGCGTGAAGCTGGCCTGCAAGGCGCCGCTGGCCGAAACGCCGGCGATCGAATAGGGCGTGACGCTGGTCAGGACTTTGGGCGCGCGCTTCGATTTGCGCGGCTGATTGCCGACGGTTTTGAGCGCCTCGCCCAGGCTCGCGCCGTATTGATTGGATATCCAGCGGGCCAGTTCCAATTCGTTTTCCGATAAAACCGGAGCGTCGGCAATAATCTGAATGACTTCTTTGATCTGAAACGCTTTCTTCCCCGGAGCGGCGCTCCCAAACGCAGCGCCTTTTACCGGCACGTCGGGGTGAATCTCCATGACAATGCCCCGCATCGTCCGGTTGCGGAAAGGAACGAGCACGGTCTGGCCTTTGCGCGCGTTCGCGGCCCAGGCATCGGGAATGCGGTAGGTATAAAGTTCTTTGAGCGGCAGGGGCAGCGCGACTTGGACGATCATCGCGCCGGTTAAATCAGCGTTCGAAGCAGTTTCATGTCCTGCCACACGTCCTTTTTGAGGAGTTCGTTGCGCAGCAGCGCGGCAGGGTGATAGGTGGGCAAAATCGGCACGACTTTTCCGCTGACGGGAAACTGGAAATCGCGCAGTTTTCCGCGCAGACCCGTGATTCCTTCGGTGGTGTTCAGCAGGGCGCGCGCCGCGCTCGCTCCGAGCACGCAAATGATGGGAGGATCCAGGATCTCGATCTGCGCGTCCAGGATTTCCCTGCAGGCGGAAACTTCGTCCGGAGTCGGCGGCCGGTCGTTGCCGCGCATCTGCGGCTGAGCGGGATCCTTCATGGGATGGCACTTCACAACATTGGCGATGTAGGCATTGGTGTTGCGATTCAAACCGATCGACTGCATGATTTTGTCGAGCAGCTGCCCCGCGCGCCCTACAAAGGGATATCCCTGCTTGTCCTCGTCAAATCCCGGGCCTTCCCCCACGAATAAAACTTTCAGATCCACTGATCCCACACCGAAAACGATCTTGGTCCGGCCCGCGCTCAAGGGGCACATCGTGCAACCCGCGTATTTTGCGTAGAGCTCGTCCAGCTTCCGCTTTTTCTCGGCCAAAAGCCCCGATGAAGCCGGTGCCCGCTGCGCAGGCGCGGGTACGGATGCGGGCGCAGCAGCCGGACGGGAAACTACCGAAATGGAAACCGGATTTTGGGTTTGGATGGAAACTTTGGCGGATGGAAAGGCCTGGAGGAACGAGGCGGGAAATGACTCTTCGCCGAAGAGCTGGGCGGTTTCCACCGCGTTTTTCAGCCCCCGGGTCAGATCTAAAAGCTCGTCAGTTTTTGAATCGCCTGGCATATTTTCGAAGCGCACGCTTCTTTGGATATTGTACCCAAATTCGATACGCTTCTGTCCGGAAAAATAAGCTTGGCGCTGATTTTTTTGGAGTCCATGGCGTCCAGGGAATTCAAAACCATGAGGTCGCAGCGCTTGGCCCGCATTTTGCGCAGCGCCGCCGACACGTCGCGAGCGGTCCGCACCGAATCCTGCAGGGAAAAGCCTACGGTGATTTGTTTTTTCTTGCTGCGGCCCATCTCCGACAAAATATCCGGATTGGCAACCAATTTAAGCCGCAATCCTCCCGCTTTTTTGGGCATTTTTTTCGATTGATAGCCGGCGGGACGGTAATCCGCCACGGCCGCCACGGAAATGAACGCGTCGCAGCGCGGAAAATGCTGTTTAGCGACAGCCAGCATGTCGCGCGCGGACGTTACGGGGATGCACTTAAGCCCTGGAAGCTTTTCCACGCCCGGACCGGCGATCAACGTGACGAAAGCTCCTCGGGCTTTGAACGCTTGGGCCAGAGCCAAGCCCATTTTGCCGGAAGAAGGGTTGGAAAGGTAACGCACGGGATCGATATGTTCCCGGGTCGGGCCGGCGGTGATCAGGATTTTCTTGTTTTTAAGGGAGGATTGGGAAGACCGCAAGGCGTTGATACCTCGCGGCTGTTACCGGACGGCCTTTTTAACGGCGGAAACGATGGAAGCGGTCTCGGCGAAGCGGCCCCAGCCGGGTTTGCCGCTTAACAGCTCACCCTTTTCCGGACCGATGAACTTATAACCGTAGCTTTTCAGCTTCTGGACGTTGGAGCGGGTCGCGGGGTGCAGCCACATGGATTCATGCATGGCGGGCGCGATCAAAATGGGAGCTTTCGTGGCAATGGCAGTGGCCGTGATAATGTCGCCGCTCATTCCGGCCGAGAGGCGCGCCATGGTGTCCGTGCTGCAGGGAGCGATCAGATAGGCATCGGCCTTTTCCGCCATGGAAAGGTGCGCCATTTTCCAAAGCGCAGGGTCCCAGATTTCGGTGGCGACGGGATTTCCGGAGAGGGCTCCTAACGTGAGAGGGGTTATGAATCGTTGCGCGCCCGAGCTCATCAGGCAATGGACGTCGGCGCCTTCGTCTTTAAGCCGGCGGACCAGCTCGCAGGCTTTATAGGCCGCGATGCTCCCGGTGATGCCTAGGAGAACCGTGCGGCCGCGCAGACCCATGGGAACTGAAATGGAAAACTACTTTTTGCTGTCTTTTTCGGACTTCTCGTCCGCGCCGATCTTCTGCAGGCTTTCGAGGACGGCGGCATGGGCGTTGGCGGCAGACCTGGGCTTCTTGATAGTCTTGATGTGTGGCAGTTCGAAAACCATCTTGTGGTCCATGTTCGTGCCCAGAATATCCTTGATGGATACGCTGATCAAATCCTGGAGAGTGCGGGTTTCGCCTTCCTTGGCTTTCAATTCATAAGCCCAGCGCCGGGCCAAGAGGACCGCGTCGTATTTGTTGAAAGCCGTGTCAAGAATCAGTTTTTCCAGTGTTGCCTCTTCCACCTGCCCCTTACCTTTTGAACTTTTCTCCTTGTCCATGACCTGTCTCCCTTGTGCCTAGATTAAATCAGTTTTTACGCGCGAAAGCGTCGGTTTTGCCCACCAGATACGAATGCCGCGACGTCCTTAACCTTTCCGCGGTGATGATGCAGCGCAGCTGTTCGATGGCATGCGCGATCTGGTCGTTGATGAGCAGGTAATCGTAGTCGGGCGCCTGCTTCATCTCTTCCTTGGCGGCGGCAAGACGGCGGCGGATCGTGGCCTCGTCATCCTGTTTGCGGTCCCGGAGCCGGACTTCCAGGATTGAAAGCGACGGCGGCACGACGAAAACCAGCACGGCGTCCGGATAGAGGTTCTTGATCTGTTTGCCGCCCTGCACGTCGATGTCCAGCAGGGTGTCAAAGCCGCGTTTCAGGTTCTGCTCGATGATGTCGCGCGGAGTTCCATACCAGGAACCGTGCACGTACGCGCACTCAACGAGCTCCCCCTTGTCCTTGCGGCGCTTGAATTCATCTTCGTTGACGAAAAAATAGTCCCGGCCGTGCGCTTCCTCGCGGCGGGGATGCCGCGTCGTAAAAGAGATCGAATAATGGATTTCGGGAATGGCTTTGCTGATCTCGCGCACCAGGGTGGTCTTGCCGGCCCCGGAGGGCGCGGAAATCACGATCAAAATGCCCTTGGAACGGGAAAGCGAAACCTTTTTCGAGCCTCGCCGCGTATTCTTGGCGGCTGCCTCTTTATCCTTATTTACCATTATGATTTGAGGATGATGGGGATGACAAGGAAGGATTATACCAATTCGACCGGGCCCTGTCAAAAGGGAGCCTGATGCGGTCTATGCCGCCCCCATGTCCCTGCAGACATGGGTCTTCGATGGTTTTTAACGAAGCGTGTGGGTCCCCGGCAGGAGAACGGCGGGCTCGGCGGCCTCGCGTCCCGGGAGCTTAAATGTGGGCTGGGATTATCTCCGGGCCATCTTGGCGCGGGAAACATCTCCCTGCTTGTCCAAGAAGTACAGATATCCCTTCTCTTTCTTCAGGCCGACTTTCTTGACTTTCTCGGGCTTTCCGCCCTTCTTTCCGCCGCGGGCCATCTTCGCGCGGGAAACGTCTCCCTGCTTGTCGATGAAATAAAGGTAGCCTTCTTCTCTTTTGACGCCGGTCTTTTCAACTTTCTGTGCCATTGTGAGCCTCCGTTATGTGTGAACCATCATTTTTCGTCGATGCGGAGCTTCCGCTCCGACGGTGTAACCACTTGTGCAGATTATAGAAACTATTCTCGAGGACGGTCAATACTTATCCGCGTGAAATTTTCGGGGTAAACGTAAATCTTCCCCTGGCGGTTTTTGACGAGCAACTGCCGGCGGCTGCGCGAAAGGACCGTGTCGGTGCGAAGCGGGATCTTGCCGCCCGCCGTCTCCACCACGAACTCCGGGAGCGCGAGGTCGGTCATGCGCTGGCGGAGCGAATCCATCAGTTTCATGCCGGCGGCCACGCTGGTTTGAAAATGTTCGGAGCCCGCGTTCGAGCTGCAGTGGATCAGCCGGTAGGGCCGGATTTTGAGACGGTAAAGCGTGAAGAAAATTTCGGACAGGACCGCGGAGCGGTCGTTGACGCCGCGCAGAAGGACGGTGTGTGAAGCGAGGGGAACGCCCGCGTCGGTGAGCATCTTCACCGCGAGCTTGAACTCCGGCGTGATCTCGCGCGGATGGTTGACGTGCAAAACGAGGTAGAGCGTCTGGAAATTTTTAAGAATCTGAACCAGGCCCGGCGTGACGCGCTGCGGCAGAACGGAAAGCGCGCGCGTTTCAAGCCGCAGGGTCTGGAGCGTATTTATGGATTTGAGGCGCAGGAGGATGTTTTTTAGAAACTCATCCTGGAAAAGCAGCGGATCTCCGCCCGTGATTGATACCTCGCGGATCTGCGGGTGCTTCTCAAGGTAGAGGACCACGTCGATCCATTCCGCGTCGGTGAGCGAAGCGCCTTCGCCGGGCTTCTGCGTTTTCTGCGGGCAGAAACGGCAGTAGACCGCGCATTGCGAATGGACTTTCAGCGTCGCACGGTCCGCGTGCGCATGGAGCAGACGGCCGCCGGCGGCGGATATTCCCTCGGGCGGCAGATCCTGCAGGCGCTGGGGGCGGCGAATTTCGTCGAGGCACGGCACGCCCTGCCGGCGGATGGGACAATAGGGATCGTTGACGTCCATCAGCGATATCCAATGGGGCGTCAGGGAAATGCGATAACGGTTCTCCACCGCGCGGAAAGCGGTCTTTTCCTCCTGCGTCATGTAGAGGCAGCGCTCCAGCTCGGCCAGCGCCGAAACGCGGTTCAGAAGGTGCCATTCCCAGTTGCGCCACTGGGCGTCCGGCACGGCGGCAAAGGCGGAGAAACGTTTAGACGGAAAGCGTTGAAGCCCTGCGTTGAGTTTGTCTCGGATTTCCTGCGGGTCTAGCATTCCTTTCGGGGGCGGGTCACGACGGCTGTTCGGGCGGCCGAACGTCCGCGGGAGTGAAAAGGGAAATTTGGGAGTCGGTTCTCTGGGTGATCAGTCTTTCCTTGAGCCACTGGTCAATCACTTCCTTCGAAAAACGGTACTGCCGGCCGATGCGGCTGGCGGGGATTTTCTTCTCGCGGATCAGGGCGTAGATTTTGGACTTCCCCATGCCTAAATACACGGAAAGATCCTGGATGTCCATCACTTCTCGCACAGCGCGGGTCTCAGAGGGTTTCATTTTCCTGGATTTCTTTTTTTCCATCTTGTAGTGTTATTTTATCATTGTTTGCTATTTTTTATCAATATGTTAAACTTTTCGCGACATGAGACCGAAAAAATCGGACGTGCGTCCCGGGCCGGGCCTGCCGGACGCTCCGCCCGCCTCCGCTCTAAGCGATCGCTCCGCCCGCCTCATCGCCTTCATTTTGGTCGTGATTTTCGCCGCGCAGGCACTCTGGCACGCGCGCGCCAAGACCTCCACATTTGATGAAGGCGGCCACCTGGTCAGTTCTTACGCCATCGCGGCCCGCAACGATACCGGCGTGGATACGACCCACCCCCCCCTGGTGCGCCGGCTTTTCGGCCTTCCCTTAGTATGGAGGGGCGTCGCGCCGGCCAGAGACTACCCCGAACCCGTGGTTTTACCCGAAACGCCCATGAGGGAACGGCCGGACCCGCAAATCTATTATTATGCCGCCCATTTCCTTTTCCGCAACGTGATTTCCGCGGAGGAAATCCTGTTCGGTTCCCGGACTGTATCAGCCGCATTGGGCAGTTTGCTGGGACTGGTGATCTTCCTATGGACCCGCGCGTTATATGGGAACGCCGCCGCGATCCTGTCGCTGACGCTTTTCGCCTTCTGCCCTAACCTGATCGCCAATGGATCGTTGGTCACGACCGACATGGGCGGCGTAGCCTTCGCGGTTCTGTTTCTGTTCGCACTGTTCCGACTCACGGAAAAGCCGTCCGTTTCGCGAGCCGCGGCTTGCGGCGCGGCTCTGGGGCTCGCACTCCTCGCGAAGTTCACGAATCTGTTCCTGCCCGCAGTCTTTCTTGTAGTTTTCCCGACCGCGATGCTCCGCCGGAAAACTCCCCGGCAGGAAATCCTCGGGCGAATCCTGATCGTCATCGGCGTTTCCTGGCTCGTTCTCTGCGCAGGTTACGGTTTCCAGGGCGTCACGAACCACACCCTGCCGGCGCAGGATTGGGAAGACCTGAAACTGGGCGATGCGTTCCGTCACATCTTCCGCTGGATCCCGCTCCCTCAGAATTTCATGCACGGCATACTCTCCGTCCTGCACCACGCCAACCGCGGTCACAGCGCATTTCTGATGGGAGGATATTCGGTGAACGGCTGGTGGTACTATTTCCCCGCGGCCTTCGCGGTGAAGACCCCGACCGTGACCCTGGCTTTGGCCGCGCTCTGGGCCGCGGCTCTGGCATTCCGCAAGATTCGTTTGTCAGTCCGGGAGTCGGGGTTACTGTTGCTGGCGCTGATCGTGCTTTGGACTTCCATGAAGGGAAACTTAAACATCGGCGTGCGCCACATCCTGATCCTTTACCCCATGCTATATATTCTGCTGGGGCAACTGGCGAACCTGGCCATCTTTGCGCCCTCGGCTTCGAATAGAGTCATAAAGTTTTTGGGTGTCTGCGGGATTCTGCTGCTCGCGGAAGTGAGTTCCGTAGCGCCGCATTACCTGGCGTTCTTCAACCGCGCGGCTGGTGGGCCGGAAAAGGGCGTGGATTATCTGTCGGATTCAAACATCGATTGGGGGCAGGACTTGAACGGGCTGGGAGCGTTCATGAAAATGCAGCCGGGAGCGGAACTGGTCGCATCTTACTTCGGGACGGGCGTGCCGCCTTACTTCGGTCTGCGATGGCAGCCGCTGCCCACGGGATGGTCCTATCCGCGGACGAATCACATCAACTCGATAGAACCCATCAAAGAATATCTCGCGGTGAGCGTGACGAACCTGCAGGGGACCTACTTCGTGGTGCACGATCTGTACGGATGGCTGCGGAAAAAATTGCCGGCAGCCAAGATCGGCTATTCGATTTACGTCTATGACATCACGGATGATCTGGAATCACAGGAAAAAATCCTAGGAATTTACCGGATGGTGAACCAAAAGGAATATGTTCCGCGGATGGAAGAGCGAATCGCCCGGCTGAAGAAAAAGCTCGGAAGTTAGTTTTGGGTTTCGGCGGAGACTTTTTCCGCTTTGGACTCGGCGGACGCGACGGCGATCTTGATCACCTTGCGCGCGTTGGCGGCGCCTGACGGAGCCACCGGCTTCCCATACTGGCCCCAGCCCATGGCGGACTTAAGCGCTTCGATGGGATGGCTGAACGTGTCGTCCACGGCGGACGGCTCGAAGCCGGAGTGAACCATGCAGTTGGCGCACTTCGGATTGCCCGATTTGTGGCCGTAGTTGTCCCAGTTGGTGGTGGCGAGAAGCTCGCCGTATGTTTTGGCGTAACCGGCTTCGGCCATGAGGTAGCAGGGCTTCTGCCAGCCGAAGACGTTGCGGAGCGGAATGCCCCACGGAGTGCAGTCGTAGGTTCTCCTTCCTTCCAGAAAATCCAGATAGAACGAGCTGTGGTTAAACGGCCACTTCTTTTCGCGCCAGCCGGTGATGGCCTGGCGGAACCAGTCGCGCGTTTCCTCGCGCTTTAAGAAAATATCCTGGCGCGGCGCCTTTTGATAGGCGTAGCCCGGGGAGATCATCATCCCGTCCACTTTCAGTTCCTTCGTCGCATATTCAAAAAATTCCCGGAATTCCGCCACGTCTTCGCCTTCGAAAATCGTGGTGTTGGTCATCACGTTGAAGCCGAGGGCTTTGGCCTTTTTGATGGCGGAGGTCGCGGTCTTGTAAATACCTTCGCGGCAGACCATGCGGTCGTGCGTCTTTTCCGCACCATCCAAGTGGATGCTGAAGATCAGGTAGGGCGAGGGTTTGAACCGGTCCAAATTCTTTTCGAGCAGAATGGCGTTGGAGCAAAGATAAACGAATTTCTTGCGCTCGATCAAACCGCCGACGATCTTGTCGATCTCGGGGTGGATGAGCGGCTCGCCGCCGGCGACCGTGACGATCGGCGCGCCGCATTCCTCGACGGAGTCCCAGCAGTCCTGGGGCGAGAGGCGCTTCCTTAAAATTTCCGCGGGGTACTGGATCTTGCCGCAGCCCGCGCATTCCAGGTTGCAGGCAAACAAGGGTTCCAGCATCATGACGAGCGGATACTTCTGCCGGCCCATCAGCTTTTGCTTGATGAGATACGCTCCGACCTTCGCTTTCATTCTTAAAGGTACTCCCATAAATCCTCCTAGTTGCTCTCCGCGTTCCGCGCCATTGATTTCAATGCGTGATGCTGCTTGTGCCGGTACGCTCCCAGCGCGAGCAGCGGAAAGTAATCGCGGTAGTACGTGTATTCCAGATAAAAAACTTTCGGAAACCCGGTGCCGGTGAACTCCGGTTCGTCCCACATGCCGTCGTCTTTTTGGGTGCGAAGCAGGTATTCGACCGCGCGCAGCGTCGCCGGGTCCTGATGCAAGCCTGCGGCGAGCAGGCCCATGAGGCCCCAGGCCGTTTGCGACGGAGTGGAAGGGCCCTTGCCCTTCATGGCGGGATTGTCGTAGCTGTCGCAGCGCTCGCCCCAGCCGCCGTCCGGATTCTGCACGGACTTCAGCCACTTGACGCCTTTCTGGACATAGTCGCTCTGCATGTTTTCGCCGATCGCGGCGAGACCCCGCAGCACCTGCCACGTTCCGTAAATATAGTTGACGCCCCAGCGTCCGTACCACGAGCCGTCGGCTTCCTGATCTTTCTTGATATAGTCGAGCGCTTTGTTGACGCAGGAATAAGACTTGTCGTAGCCGACGTAGCCGAGCAGTTCCAGCACGCGGCCCGTGATGTCCACGCTGGGCGGGTCGATCATGGCGTTGTGGTCGGCGAACGGGATTTTCTCAAAAATCGATTTGACGTTGTCGCGGTCGAACGCGGCCCATCCGCCGTTCTTGCACTGCATGGAGAGCATCCAGTTCAGTCCGCGAAGATACGACTTCTCGCGCTCCTGCGAAACGTCGTCGTTGTACAAGTGCACGTGGCGGAGCGCCAGCAGGACCATCGCGGTGTCGTCCACGTCGGGATAAAAATCGTTCTTGAACTCGAAAGCCCAGCCGCTGATGGGCGCCGTGGGATTCTTGACCTGCCAGTCGCCGCCGCGGCGGATCTCGTTGGCAACGAGCCACTCGGTCGCCTGAACCAGGCTCGGATGACCGCGGTGGAGCCCCGACTCGGCGAGCGCGATGACGGAAATGGCCGTGTCCCAGACAGGCGAGAGGCATGGCTGCATTTCGACGGTGTCGTCCTCGTGCTCGATCTCATAATCTTCCAAAGCTTTCAATTGGCCCTGAATATAGGGATGATTTTCCGGATAACCCAGGCATTCGAGCGCCATGATGGAATTGACGATCGGCGGGAAGATGGCCCCAAGGCCTCCCGAATCTTCGAAATGCTCGATCATCCATTTCTTGGCGAGGTTGAGCGACCAGGTGCGGAAAAAATGCGGGCCGCGCCCTTCCATCACTTTGAAGAAACTGTCCCACATGAGGAAAAATTTGCGCCAGGAGAAAAAACCTTCGTTGGCGGGAGCTGGCGACCCGACCGGCACCCAGCGGGGTTTGCCGACTTCGAAAAGCTCGTCCAGACGTCCATGATCGGGCAGATTCTTTTTCGGCTGATGGGCCCAAACGATCGCCAGGGGAATCACGATGGCGCGCGTCCAGGAGGACATCTCATAAATGTTGAAATAAAACCATTTTGGAAAAAGCATGAGCTCGGGAGGGATCGCCGGCACGCCCTTCCAGCTGTAAAGCCCGAAGAGGGCCATGTAAAATTTGGAATAGGAATTGACCTTGTGGATACCGCCCAATTGGGCGATTTTCTGACGGGCTTTGATCATCGCCGGCTCGTTGGGCGAATGGCCGGCGATCTTGAGCGCCCAGTAGGCTTTCACCGTGGCTGAAATCTCCGCGGGACCGTTTTTGTAGATGTTCCATCCGCCGTCCGGAAGCTGGCGGCTCAAAATGAAGTTGGCGAGCTTGCGGACCTTTTCCTTTTTGCGGTCCAGCCAGCCCATGTAGGCGTAGAGGGTAATGGTATCGGATTCGAGCGTGGTGTCGGCGAGGAGCGGAGCGCACCAGTAGCCCTGGTCGGGGTCCTGCCGGTCCAGCAGCGCCTGTTGGGACCGCGAGATGACCTCGTCCAGCCGGTCCAGTTTGGACGGAACGCGCGTTCCTCCCGTCGCGAAGCGGAACGTCCGCGCGGATTCGGGATGCGTGAAAACGTTGTCCCAATTCTTGGGCTTTACGAAAAGATTGGAGCGGGAAAGGGCCGGGATGATGCGGGAAGCGTTGCGTTCGAAGAGGTCTGCCTGGACGTAGGTTACGACCTCGTCCACGAGCTTTTTGACCTGCTCCACCCGCTCAAAACGAGGCTTGGTTTTGTTATCCATGCAACCCAAATTTTATCAAAATCGCCGTCAATCGTCAAACCGTTTCAGCGGGCCTTGCCGTCGGTGGAATCTCCCGCGCTTTTGGCCGGGCCGGCGTTAAATTCGTTCATGGCGGCGTCCACTCCGCGCTCGAGGGCGGCCGCCACGGCGCCAGCCGCGCGTTCATAAACTCCCCCGATCGCGGACTCCTGTTCCTTGTTGTACCGGTCGAGCACGAAACGGGCGGCGTCCTGCCCGGCGCGCAACGGCCCCACGCCCAGGCGCAGTCGCGGAAACTCCTGGGTATTCAGATGCTGGATAATGGATTTGAGGCCGTTATGGGTGCCGGCGGACCCTTTTTTTCGCATGCGGATGGTTCCCAGGGGCAAGTCAAAATCGTCGGTAATGACGAGGATGCTGCGGGTATCCGAGGAGTGTTTTTGGATGAGTTCGGAGACGGCCATTCCCGATTCGTTCATATAGCATTTAAGCCGGACGAGCGTCAGACCGCTCTGCGCGGCTTCCGCCGTCTCGTAATGTTTATGAGAGCGCCAGCTGGCTTTATTCCGTCCGGCCAGCCAATCGACGAACTCGCGGCCGATGTTGTGGGGCGTGCGGCTGTACTTTTCTTCGGGATTGCCAAGCCCGATGACAAAACTAATGGGAGGCTCCAATTAAGAACCTCCCATTAATATTAAACACAGCTGATGAACAGCCGATTGGAAATAATGGATAGCCGCGGATTACTTCCCGGGAGCTTTTCCACCCGCGGCAGGAGCCGCGCCCTTGCCGGCGGCGGGAGCAGCCGGAGCCGCGCCTTTCGCCGGAGCTGCAGCGCCCTTGCCGGCGGCGGGAGCCGCCGCTGCGGCTCCTTCTGCGCCTTCCTCGGGCTTCTTGCCTTTCGCGATCACTTCCGGTTCCGCCGCCACCGCTCCGGGGACCGCGGCGACTTCTTCTTCCGCGGCGGGCGCGACGACGTTGACGATCAGGATGGCCGTGGGATCCGCGGCGAGGAACTTCACGCCAGGGATTTCCTTGACGTCGGACAAATGGATGCCCTGGCCGAGCTGCAGGTTGGAAATATCGACGCTGACGGAGTCGGGAATGTCCTTGGGCAAAGCCAAAATCCGGAGCGAACGGGTGATGTGCTCCAGGATGCCTCCGCCCAGCTTCACGCCCGGCGCTTCGCCGGCCAAGTGAATGGGGATGGAAACTTCGATGGCTTCGGTCATGACGATCTTCTGGAAATCGACGTGCAGCAGCCCCCGGCTGATGATATCTTTCTGGATTTCCTTAATGATGGCGTTGGTCGACTGGTTGTTGATCTTGAGATCGACGATCAGGTTGGACGTCTCGTGCCGGCCAAGGCTCTTCAGGAAAGTCTTTTCCTGAATCTTAATGAGCTCCGCGCCCGCGGCGGCCGCCTTGGCGCCCTTCGTCTTTTTCTTGGAGCCGTCCGAACCGTAAACCACGGCCGGAATCCAGCCGGATTTCCGCATGGACTTCAACTGTCCGTTCGAAATTAACTCTCTTTTTTCCGCTTCAACCGTAATCGTCTGCATCTTATTTACCTCTTCTCTTTAGAATAAATTAAACAAATAGTTCGCTGATGGAAGCGCCCGAGTGGATGCGCTCGATGGCTTCGGCCAGCAGCCGCGCGACCGACAGGATCGTCAGATATTTCGGCTTCGACTGCTTGAGCGGGATCGTGTTCGTAACCACCAGCTCGTTGATGCCGGAATTGTTCAGCCGGTCGAGCGCGGGGCCCGCGAGGATCGCATGCGCGGCGCCGGCGTAAACCGACTTGGCGCCCGCGCGCCTGAGCGCTTCGACGGCTTTGCAAAGCGTTCCCGCAGTGTCCACGATGTCGTCGATCAAAATCGCGTTCTTTCCGTTCACGTCGCCGACGATGTTCATGACCGCGGCTTCGCGCGGCGAGAGCCGCCGCTTGTCCACGATGGCGAGATCGGCGTCGAGGCGTTTCGCGAAGGCGCGGGCGCGTTCCACGCCGCCGGCGTCGGGCGAAACCACTACGAGTTTGTCCGGCTCCTCCTGCACGAACGATTTCTTCTTAAAATAATCGAGGATCACCGGGTTCGTGTAGAGGTGATCCACCGGAATATCGAAAAATCCCTGAATCTGGCCCGCGTGAAGGTCCATGGTGAGCACTCGGTCGGCGCCGGCGGCCTGGATTAAATTCGCGACGAGCTTCGCGGAAATGGGAACGCGGGGTTCGGCTTTGCGGTCCTGGCGGCTGTATCCGTAATAAGGCAGCACGACGGTGATGCGGTCCGCGCTCGCGCGGCGGAGCGCGTCCATCATGAGCAGCATTTCCATCAAATTGTCATTGGCGGGGTACGATGTGGGCTGAATGATGAAGCAGTCAGCGCCGCGCACGTTCTCCTCGATCTTTACTTCGACTTCGCCGTCCGGGAACTGACCCACGAGGGCCTTGCCCAAAGGAATTTCGAGGATGGAACAGATCTCCTCGGCGAGAGGCATGTTCGCGTTGCCCGAGAAAACTTTCAAAATGGTTCTGTCATGCGCCATACGATATCTCCCGTTTTTATTTGTGCTTCTTTACTTTCCGGTTTTTGCTCGCCCAACCCTTCTTGACGACCTGCTGCGCCCGCGCGATGACCAGCGCGTCGGCAGGAACGTCCGCCGTGACCGTGGAGCCCGCAGCGATCAACGCGCCTGCTCCAACTTTGACCGGCGCCACCAAATTCGTATTCGATCCGACGAAAACTCCGGGGCCGATCACCGTCTTGTGCTTGTTCGCGCCGTCATAATTGCAGGTGATGGTTCCCGCGCCCACGTTTACTTTTTCGGCCATGGTCGTGTCGCCGATATACGATAAATGCGACACCTTGCTGCCCAACCCGATAACCGAGTTCTTCACTTCCGAAAAATTTCCGACGCGGGCGCCGGCTTTAAGCACGCTGCCCGTGCGCAGATGGCTGAAGGGCCCGACCTGCGCTTTATCGCCGATCTTGGATCCGTAGACGAAGGACGCGCGAATCACCGTCTCTGCTCCGATCTCCGAATCCTCGATGTAAGAGTTCGGCCCAATCTTGGAGCCCGCTCCAATCTTTACCTTGCCGACGATCATCGTGCCGGGCAAAATCAAAACTTCCGGGGCCAGCTGCACTTCTTGGGCGATGTAGGTCGCGCCGGGATTCAAAATCGTGACGCCTTTCTTCATCCAGGACTTCTGGATACGGCCCTGCAAAATCTGTTCGGCGTCCGCCAGTTCGGCACGGCTGTTGACGCCAAGCGTTTCCGATACGCCATCATATGTGTACTGGCCAAAAGTTTCCATCGGATAACCCTTGGCATAAAAATACCCGATCGTGTCGGTCAGGTAATATTCCTTCTTGGCGTTGTCGTTCTTGAGCTCGGGGAGAGCTTCGAGCAGTTTCTTCGCGTCGAAGCAGTAAATCCCGGAGTTGATCTCTTGAATCTGCTTTTCCGAGGAGTTGGCGTCTTTTTCCTCGACGATCTTCTTAAATCTGTAGGCGGAATCCCGGACGATACGGCCGTAGCCGAACGGGTTGGCCACCTGGGACGTCAGCACCGTTACGGCCAGGCCGCGCGACACATGGTGCTGATACAGCGCTTTCAACGTTTCCGGAGCGATGAGCGGCGTGTCGCCCGACAAAATCAAAATGTGCCCGACTTTCTTTGAGACGCATTTGCGGATCCAGTTCGTCGCTTCCTTCACCGCATGGCCCGAACCCGATTGCTTCTTCTGCCAGACGAAATCCGCCTTAAATTTGGACGAAACCGACTGCTTGACCGCGTCGCCGGAGTGCCCGATGACCAGCGCAACCTGTCCCGGACCCGCGTCTTTGACGGCCTGCAGGACCCGGTGAACCATGGGCAGTTCGCAGACCGGATGCAGCACCTTCGGCAGGGATGAGATCATCCTTGTTCCCTGCCCCGCCGCGAGTATGAGCGCTCCAAACGCCATGGTGGTCCCTTAGTTGCTGTTTTAAATCAGATGAGAAAGCTCCCGGGCATGGACTCGAACCATGAATGGGAGATCCAAAGTCTCCTGTGTTACCATTACACCACCCGGGAATCCGGTGAAGTCGAGGCCCCCTGCGGGTTCTTTTTCAATTCCTCGGAATATGCGGCCAGCACTTTGTCTTCCAGCTTCTTTCTGAAATCCTGATTGATGGGGTGCGCGATATCCTTGTGCGTGCCATCCGGCAGTTTGCGCGACGGCATCGAAACCAGCAGACCCTTTTCCGTCTGAACCACGCGGATATGCCGCACGACGAAACAGTCGTCAAACGTGACCGTCACGTATGCCTTTAGCCTTTCTTCGTTCCTCAGGCTGACTCGAACTTCGGTTAATTCCATGGTGTCCTCCTTCGAGAACAAGGATGCTTGTATCAATAATACCGGATGCGTGCCATGGAAACTTCTTGAGAACTGTCTGCTAAACCGAACGTACGACCCAGGCCTTGCCCAAAGACGGCTGCAGAGCCCGCCGGACCTTCTCGCCGGCCTTTTTCGAGGGAACCAGCCCGTACAGGGCGGAACCCGAGCCCGAAAGAGACGCGGCTTGCGCGCCCTGCGACAACAAAAATCGTTTTATTTTTTCGAGACGGGGATGCTTTTGAAAGACCACGGGCTCAAACGCATTGTAGAGGTGCTGGCCCCATTCCCCGGCGGATTTTTTCTCGCGGATCAGACGGCTTATTCTATGAATTCTGGGTCGATAAGTCAATCCGCTGTCGACGGGGCGCCGCCCCTTCCTGGCCCAGCCCCGGTCAGCGTCCAGCCAGCCGTAAACGTCCTTCGTGGGGCAGCCTTCGGGAGGCTTGACTACCACCGCCCAGAAGCGCGGGGTCTGATGCAGGCGGCGGACCTTGTCGCCGATGCCGGTGGCCAGCGCGCAGCCGCCCTGGAGCAGGAACGGCACGTCCGCGCCGCAGGACTTGGCGATCGCCCGAAGCTTTTTAGCCGCCCCCTTTTGCCGTTTCACGCCAAAAAGCTTTGCCAAACCGTTCAACGCCGCCGCCGCATCGCTGGAACCACCCCCCAGCCCCGCCTGAATCGGAATGTTCTTTTCCAGTGTGATGCGCACACCCTGATTGATCTTAAACGCGCTTAGAAACCGTTCGGCCGCCTTCCAAACAATGTTCGATGCGTTCGCCGGGCAAAGTTTGCGAAGCTTCGGATCTCCCGTCACAGCAAAATGAATGAACGATGATGGATTGACTGCGGATTTACGAGATTTTTTAGCGGAAGCCTTCTGAATCTCCAGCCGGTCGTAGAGGCTGATCGTTTGAAAGAGAGTTTCGATCTCGTGATAGCGATCCGGCCGCAGGGCCGTCACCTCGAGGAAGAGGTTGACCTTGGCGGGGGCCAGAACCTTCATTTTTCCTTGCCGATCTCGAAGATCTTGTTTTCGATTTTTTCCAGCGAGAGGCTGGGAAACTCGAGCGCGACCGCGCGGGAAACCTTCTTGCCGCCGTCGCCGGCCGAATAGCGGACGCGCATCTTCTGCGGGAGGCCGATCTCCTGCACCTGCTGGTATTTTTCCACTTCGATCGTGAAATCGGGCGTCTGGAGGGCGCTCACTTGGCCGCGCTCGTCGATGTCGAGGCGCGACGCGTCGATCGTGACGCTGTAGCCTTTGCGCGAAGACTTCACGTCGGCGTCGGCGTTCTTAAACGGGCGCAGGCACTCTCCGTTCAGAAACGATACCACGGCCTGGAGGATCAGGCGCGTCTCATCGGGCAGGTCGCGCTCCAGCTCGGGCGGGAACACGCTCCAGGAAGTATTTTTTCCGTAGTGGTAGCGGAGCACCGCGAATGGCAATGAGTAGGGGCTGAGCAGGTCGACCCGTAAATCGGTTGGAGCCACCGTTGAGCTTTTGGCCGGATCGGATTTTCGGACGTAGAAGAAACCGCGGGCCTGGCTCATTGAGGACGAAGGGATGAAGGAACCTTCCGCCCGAAGCAGCATAGCTCCGGAAATGTAGGATGCCCGGCCCAGGTCCTGGCTGAATTTTTCGAGCAACACTCGCGCCGGCGAGCCGGGAAGCATCTTAACGTAAAGTTTTTTCAATTTTTCCTGAACGGGCTTGTTTTCAGGATCAAGCTCCAGGGACTTCTGATAACTCTGCGCCGCCGAAGAATCATCCTTGGACGCCGCGTAAGTGTCCCCCAGATGCTCCAGGATGATGGGATCGTTCATCTTCTGCGAAGCCTGCTTGAGCTGGCGCAGGGCGTCGGGGTAACGGCCCTCGTGAAAGTTGAGCCAGCCCAGCGAATCCAGGTAGGCGGGATTATCCGAATCGATCTCCAGCGCGCGCTCAATATGCTTGCGAGCCTGGTCCAGGTTCATCTTGCGGTCCACCATGCTGTAGCCGAGATAGTTGTGGGCGGAAGCGTTATTGCGGTCCAGCCGGATGGCTTCCTTGAACATCGGCTCCGCCTCTTTCCACTTTTTCATGGAATCGAGCGCCACGCCCAGCTGGAAATGCGCCGGGCTGGAGTCGCCTTTGAGAGCGATGGATTTCCGGAAGGATTTGGCCGCCTTGGAATATTCTTTCAGATCCATGTACGAAAGGCCCAGAAAATAGTGGAACTGCGGATTGTCGGGATGGGTCTTCACGAGCTGACGCAGCGTCTTGGCCGCGCTGCCGCCGTCGGAAAGCTGGCTGTAGATGCTCGCGATCCGGATCAGCAGCTCGCCGCTTTTGTTTTCGGCGTAGGCCTGCTCGTAATATTGCAGGGCCTTCGTCCATTCCTTTTTATTTTCATGGATGATGCCCAGCCAAAGTTTCGCTTCCAGCGGCGCATCGGGATCGTCCTTGAAGACGTCGAGCAGGCTTTCGATCTTGGAAAAATTGGATTTCTGCGCGTAGAGCAGGACGAGCTGAATGCGGAGCGCCAGATTCTCGGGCATCCTCTCGAGCGCGCGCTCGTAGAAGCCGGCGGCCTCGTCCATCTTGCCCGCGGTTTCTTTCATCTGACCGAGCAGGACCAGGGATGGGACCGAATCGTCGTCCAGCTGAATGACCTTCTCGAACATCTTGCGGGACTTCTCCGCGTTGCCCAGGCGCTGATAGGCGAGGCCCAGGGAATAGTAGGCTTCCGTCGCGCCGGGATTGATCTTCACGAGTTTTTCCAGGCTCGCGGCCGCTTTTTCGGGCTCGTCGCTGATCTGCAGGTTCGCAATGTTGAGCAGTGCCTCTTCGTTGGCCGGATCGTCCTTCAGAATCTTTTCGAGAACCAGCGCCGCAGCGTTTTTCTGGCCCAGCATGTTGTGAATGTTGGCAAGCAGGAGCAGGGCTTCAGTGTCTTTGGGGTTTGCGCGAACGTAGGACTGGGCGTCGTCGAGGGCCTTGGCCGGATTGCCCATCTTGAGATAAAGGTTGGCGCGCTGGCGGTAAATCGTGGTGGCGCCGGGCTCCATTTTGAGCGTCCGGTTATATTCCTTGAGCGCGCGGTCGAACTCCCCGTGGCGTTCCAGCAGGAGCGCGCCCAGATAGTGCGAATAGACGCGGGGGTTGGAAACTTCTTCGGCGGTTTCCGCCTTGGCGGACTCGATCTTCTCTTCCCTGGCGAATGAAAAAGCCGGCAAGGCGAGAGACAGGGCCACCGCGGCCCGCGCGGCCCAGATCAGGCGCTTCACAGAGATTTCTCCATCAGCACGGCGTCGGTCGACACGCGCTCGTTGTCGCGCTTGTCATCGTAAAAATTCTTGCGGCGCCCCACTTCGCGGAAACCCAGCTTGCGGTAGAGCGACTCAGCGGCGCGGTTCCCCTTGCGGAACTCAAGCTCCATTTTGACGCAATGGTTGGCGTGCGCGACGTCGAGCATGTGCTCGACCAGGAACGTCGCGATGCCTTTGCGCCGGTGCTCCGGCAAGACCGCGACTTCGAGCAGCTGCGCGGTCTGCGCGACCTGCCACATCACGGCGAACGCCACCGGCTTGTCGCGCAATTGCACCACGCGGCTCACGGAAAACGGGATTTCGAGCTCGCGCTCAAACTGGGCGTGGTTCCAGGAGGACGGATTGGATGCGGCGTCAATCTCCACCAGCCGCGCGATGTCTTCGGCGGAGATGGGACGGATCTGAAACGAATCGTGCGGACCTTCGGCGCCGCGCCACTGTTCGGGAATCATAGGACAGGAATTATATCATTTTGCCGCCGATGCCCAGCGACTGCCTTCACCGCGCTCCGCGCCCTCTTACCACGCCGATTTTGATAGAATGTGCGGCATGTACGAGGTTTTGATCGAAGGTAAATTCTCCAGCGCCCACTTCCTGCGCCAGTATCGCGGCGCGGACGAACCGCTTCACGGCCACAACTGGCGCGTGGAAGTCTATTTCACGGGCGAAACGCTCGTTCAGCCGGAACAGTACCTCATCGACTTCGTGGAAGCCCAGGACATCCTCGGCAAGATCATCGCCAAGATCGACTATAAAAACATCAACGAAGTGCCCCCTTTTGATAAACTCAATTCCTCCGCGGAAAACATCGCGAAATGGATTTATGATCAATTTAAAGTCGCACATCCATCCTTCCCCCCATCCAAAGTGAGGGTCTGGGAAACCGACACAGGAGCCGCCAGCTATGCCCCGACCCCGCGTTTATCTTAAGTCCCGCGACGATTCGCGCCTCTTAGCCGGCCATCTCTGGGTGTTCTCGAACGAGATCGAGCGCTCCGAAGGCTCCCCCAAGCCCGGCGACACCATCGATGTTTTCAATCACCGGCAGAAGTTCATGGGCCGGGGCTTCTACAATTCCAATTCGCTGATCGCGGCGCGCCTCCTGACGACCACCGAAGACCAGCAGATCAACACCGCGTTTTTCACCGAGAAGATCCGCAGCGCGAAATCTCTCCGCGAGGCGCTCTATCCCGGCGAAAGCGTTTACCGCCTGGTGTTCGGCGAGGCCGACGGCTTGCCGGGTCTGGTCATCGACCGCTTCGAAAATCATTTTGTGATCCAATCCTATTGCCTCGGCATGGACGTCCTGCGCATCCCGATTATCGAAGCGCTCAAGACCCACTTCAAGCCGGAAAGCATCATCCTTAAGAATGACAGCGCCCTGCGCGAGCTCGAAGGCGTCGGCCAGGAAGTGAAAGTGCTGGAAGGCAATCCCGAATTTCCCCTGAAGGTCAAGATCAAATCGCCGGATAAGCTGCTGAAAATCCAATTTGATCCCATCGAAGGCCAGAAGACGGGATATTTTCTGGATCAACGGGAAAACCGGGCGCGGGCTGCGACCTTTTGCGCCGGCAAAAAAGTTTTGGATTGTTTCTCTTATGTAGGCAGCTTCGGCTTGTATGCCGCCGCGGCGGGAGCGAAGGAAGTGGTCTGCATTGACTCCTCGGCCAAAGCCGCCGAGCTCACCCAGAAAAATTTCGAGGCCAACAATTTTCAGGCCGCGGTGGTCTGCGCGGATGTTTTCGAAACGCTGGAAGGCTTTGCCAAGGAAAAATACGAATTTGATACAATCGTCCTCGACCCGCCGGCTTTCGCGAAGTCGAAGAAGAACCTTTACGGCGCGATGCGCAAGTATGTCCAGCTGAACAAGGCGGCGCTGGGGGTTTTGAAGAAGGGCGGGACGCTCATTACCTGTTCCTGCTCGCACCACATTCGGCGCGATGAGTTCATCAAGCTGCTGGGCGAAGCGGCGGCCGACGCGGGGCGCAACGTCCGCATTCTGGAAATTCGCGGGCAGGCGATGGACCATCCCATCCACCCGTCCATGCCGGAAACGGAATATTTGAAGTGCATTATCGCCAAGGTTGATTAAACACGGTCATTAAAAACAGAAAGTAACCGTTCATGTTTAAAACGATTCAGAACATTCACTTCATTGGCATCGGCGGGTCCGGGATGTCCGGCATCGCCGAGGTGCTGCTGAACCTGGGCTATAAAGTATCGGGTTCCGATATGAAGTCGACAGACGTTACAGAACGTCTCGTAAAACTTGGCGCTGTGATCCATTACGGTCATAAGGCCGAGAACGCGAGCCGCGCGCAGGTAGTCGTAACCTCCACCGCGGTGCAAAGCTCCAATCCCGAAGTGCTCTACGCCCGCGAGCATAAAATTCCCGTCATACCGCGCATCGAGATGCTTGCCGAGATCGCGCGCCTCAAGTACACGATCGCGGTTGCCGGCACGCATGGCAAGACGACAACCACGTCCATGACCGCCGGCGTCCTGCAGGAAGGCGGCCTTGATCCGACGTTCATCGTAGGCGGCAAGGTTTTGCATTTGCAGAGCGGCGCCAAAGTCGGCGGCGGCGACTTCATGGTGGCCGAAGCGGACGAATCGGATGGATCCTTCTTAAAACTTTCCCCCACCATCGGCATCATCACCAATATTGATAACGATCATCTCGACTATCACAAGACTTTTGATAAGCTCAAGAAAGCCTTCGTTGAGTTCGGCAATCACATTCCCTTTTATGGCTGTATGATTGTTTGTCTGGAAGATGCGAACGTCCGCGCCATCCTGCCGGAATTAAAGCGGCGCGTCGTGACGTATGGATTCACCGAAAAGGCGGATTTTTGCGCGGCGGATGTTAAAAGCGACGAGAGCGGCAGTGAATATACCCTGATTAAAAACGGGAAGACGCTGGGCCGCGTGAAGCTGACCGTGTCCGGCAAGCACAACGTTTTGAATTCGCTGGCTGCCGCAGCTTGCGGCATGGAAATCAATGTTCCTTTTGAAAGGATTACTCGGGCGCTAGCCTCATTCGTGTCGGTCGGTCGGCGACTGGAGCAAAGAGGCACTAAAAACGGAGCGCTTTGGATCGACGACTACGGCCACCACCCCACCGAGGTGCGCGCCACCCTCGCCGCGCTCCGCGAGAAGTTCCGCAAGAAAAAGCTGATCGTCGTTTTCCAGCCGCACCGTTACAGCCGCACCAAAATCCTGCAGAAGGATTTCGGACGATCCTTCACGGATGCCGATTTGGTCCTGCTCATGCCGATTTACGCGGCGGGAGAAAAACCCATCGCCGGAATCACGTCCAAGTGCCTCGTGCCGCTCATCAAAAAAGCCGGAACGGACGTCGTGCTGCTCAACGGCGACGCCGCGGCCGAAATCCGGAAGCACCTCACGCCGGACAGCGTTGTCCTGACTTTAGGGGCCGGCGACGTCTGGAAAACTGGAGAAAAGCTCTTCGGTTTGGTAAAATAAACCCCTTCAAACCGCCGCAAACACCCATTTTGCGCCCGTCGACTAGCGGTTAGGTCACGTCCCTTTCAAGGACGTAACACGGGTT
>CAZFYO010000019.1:0-33934 GCA_964523525.1 uncultured Elusimicrobia bacterium | reverse complement strand
ATGCATACTGCAGAAACAATCCAATTATCTATGCGGACCCAAGTGGACATTGGTTTATTGTCATCCCGATTGTTGTTGGCGCCGTTATGGGCAGTGTCAGCGCAGGAGCGCAGACGGATTGGAATCCAAACGCAATGCTCTTGGGTGCAGGTATCGGGGCTGCGGCTGGAGCTGCCGGATATGGGGTTGGATTGGCTGCGACAAACGCTGCGGTATCAGCCGGCCTTGGCGCTACGGCTTCCTCAATTGTTGGCGGAGCTGTAGGCGGAGCAGCGGCAGGCGCGACCGCCTCCACTATCTCCGGTGGCGATATAGGAAAAGGAGCAATGTTTGGCGCTCTTGGTGGCGCTGCATTCGGCGCAATTGGAGCCACTTATGGCAATAATTATGATTTCAGTCGGGTGATAGTTTCCGGTTTAGCCGGCGGCGGATTGAGTGAACTATCAGGCGGGGATTTTATGATGGGATTTGCATTTGGAGCTGTGCCGGTTGCAGCTAGGGGTATTTACAATAGAATGGTTAAGTACGATATTACTTGGGAAAAAGGAGGGGCATCTGTTGAGAAACGGCGGCTCGACCCGCCTAAAAAAGGCGCAAATAATATTGGGACACAAAGCGAATCATTAAACCCCGATGGTTTTTGGAGCGAAGGAGGAAAAGTTTCTAGAGTCCTAAATCGTATCGGAGGTGTCAATGCCGTTAGTGGCATGCATGATAACTTTCAGATCAACTTACAAAAATACTTGGGCACTATTGGTAGAAATGTCTTTAATGTTCCAGGAATGCCAATCGCTGCTGCCATGACTTATTCAGGATTGGTAACAGACTTTAGTAACTATATGAATTATCATACATTCAATAAGGAGAAGAAATGAAGACCAACGCAATAATTTTTCTCTTGGTTCAAATGATGTTGTTCGGGGGGTGTATGTCACAAATAACACCTATATCAAAATCATCTCCTACATGGATAGGGCGGCCAATTAAAGATATTCAGAACCTCATGGCACGTAGTGATTCCTATGCCTCAAGCATTGGGTGGAAGGAAAATACATATACACTGGGCAATGGGAACTGGGTGTTTGTCGAACCGGCGGATCCGAAATGCTTTATTCATTGGGAAGTTAATCCAGGTGGCACAATCGTAAATTTTAAGACTGATGGAAAACAGTGCGATTAGAGTTTAATGTGAACATCCAATCCTGGGCTCTATCTCCAAGCGAAGTCATTACGCGTTACCAAAACATGCCCAATTTCCCGCCCAGCCAGCCGAAGACGCCGGAGTCGGTCCCCAGTGGTATTACGACAGGTCAACAAGGCGTGCTCCATAAGTTCAAGTTCATAGCTCGGGACTTGGATGGCGATAACATCAAATACCTCATTAAATTGATAAGGACAGTCATCGGGTCGAATTCATAAAGAAATTCATCTAAGCATAATTACTCCCGCTCCAAAATTCTCGCCGCTGTCCACAACATAAAAAATCCGAAGTAAATGGCAATTATTCACCTCGCTAACCTTCGCAGGTGGAACTAAATTGACGATTGAGCCGTTCCGCGCGGAATCCTAAACTACATTTAGGGCACGATTCATACGATCCGCCCGCCATCAAGCCCATTCAAGGGTTTCACAACAATACCACAGGAGGGGGATTCAATATGCGCATCAAATTCAGTTTCAAGGCAATCGCCAGACATGCTGCTATGGCAGCCATATTCCTTATAATGGCCGGAGCTCCAGCAAAAGCGGAAGAAATCGAAAGTATTATCCGGGAAAACTGCTCGGGATACTCTAACTGCTATACGTCGCTCTCAGCCTGGGAAGCGGCATATGGTGGAATCCAGTTTGGGACCTCCTGCACGGCCGGAAATCTGGTCTGCGCCGACAAATCAGCGGTGGCGCGGATCGAAGGAACCTGGAATAATCCCGACACGTCTGCCGTCACCATCAATGGATGGACGACCGGATCCGATAATTATATTCGAGTCTATACGGCCCCCGAAGCCCGGCATGACGGTAAATGGAAGGAAACTGCTTATCGCTTGCAAACCAGCGGCACACCCATACAGAGTAACGAGGAATACGTGCGATTTGACGGACTGCAAGTCTTTATGAACAACACAAACTTCAGCCAGTGGCAGAGAGGAATCCTTGTGAACCTGGGCGCAGCAGCGGCTGATATACGGATCGCCAACAGCATCGTCCGGTCGAATGGGAATATCGGCGTAAACTGCGGGGGAATTTGGTTTGAAACCACCGGTCCAGGGTCTCGATATTATATTACCAATACCGCGATATACGGTTTTAAAACGAATTCGGACTATGCAGCGGGGGTAAGATCGCTCAACGCGAATTGGACGGGGTACATGTACAACGTAACGTCAAATGCCAACGACTATGGTTTTAGGAACTCCGGCGGGACAATGATCGCCAAAAACTGCTATGCGGGGGGCAATAGCCACGCGGCATATAACGGAACGATCGGGAAATCCAATTGCGCCTCATCCGACGGTACCGGTTCGGCGGGACTAACCAGCGTCGCATACTCCGTTTCCGGCGGAGCCTCTTTCAACAACGTAACGCTATCCAGCGAGGATTTTCACATCAAGGGAAATTCTGCTCTGAAGGACGCCGGCGTCGTAACCAGCACGGAGGCCGCGCCGCTGAATTTCATGGTTGATATAGATGGGCAAACTCGGTCAGCGCCCTGGGATATTGGAGCGGATGAAGCCGGAACGGTCCAGTCTGATCTCACTCCTCCGAGCGCGCCGACATCATTGGTAGCGACCTCAATTTCATCGTCTCAGGTCAATCTCGCCTGGAGTCAATCCACCGATAATGTTGCGGTGACTGGCTATTGGGTATACAGGGACAGCGTGCATATAGCGACCGTAAACGCGTTGAACTATTCTAATACAGGCCTGTCGCCTTCAACGATCTATCTCTTTGGGGTATCGGCGGTTGACGCTGCGGGCAACGAGTCCGGACGTACTAACGCTTCGACCCAAACCATGACTGGAGCTGGACCAACAGATACCAGCCCGCCCAGCGCTCCAGGCGCCCTTTCAGCCGCGCCTGTGTCATCCAGTCAAATCAACCTGAATTGGACGGCATCTTCCGATAACGTCGGAGTCGCGAAATATTGGGTTTTCAGAGCGGGTGTTCATGTGGCGACCGTTACCACCACCTCCTATTCCAGTGCGGGATTAAACCCATCGACCCTGTACGCGTTTGGCGTATCCGCCTTGGATTCCACTGGGAATCAGTCCGGTCAGGCTGCGGTATCAACCGAAACACTGTCCGCTGGCTCACCTCCGCCTCCGGCGGCTGGAAATATGAACAGAATCAACATCCAAGGGAAAATAACGGATTCTGCCGGCAATCCGGTCACGGGATCTAAAATCGTCACATTCCGGCTTTACGAAACCTCAACAGGTCCAATATCATCGAAAATTTGGGAAGATTCGCTGGGTATTTATTTGACCGGGGGTCTCTTTAATGTCGCACTGGGGCAGAACGCCTCTCTGGACGCGATCGTCTTCAACAGGCCGCTTTATGTGGGATTCCAACTTGCGGGAGATTCCGCGGAAATGACCCCGAGACAGGCTTTGGGATCCTCCGCGTTTGCTGCGGGAAGTATCGGAGATTTCAATGCGGGTAAAAATCTGCACGTGAACGGGACAATTCGCGGCGCATCGTGGGGCTTTGGCGGACTGTACTCGGTTGATTCCTGCGGCACAAACACGACAATCAATTCACTCACAGGCGCGACATCGTGTCCGGTGGGATTCACCTCCTATCAGGCTGGGAAGTTCAGGGCGGGAGATTCGAACTGCGCTGACACGTTATATGTCTGCGTAAAATAAGAATGCGAAGCAGGTTGCTCTGCGAGGTAGTTAGTTAGACCGCGACGGGGGTTTTAGGGGTTTTATCCTCTACAACGGTCGGCAGGCCGATCTTCCCGAGGACTTCCAGGAAAGGATCCGGGTCGAGCTGTTCCACGTTCACCATGGTCTTGGGGTTCCAGACGCCTTTGGCGACCAGAATGGCGGCCGCCACGGGAGGAACGCCCGCGGTGTAGGAGATGGCTTGGGACTCGACCTCGTTATAGCAATCCTTGTGATCGCACGTGTTGTAGATGAAAATTTCCTTGTACTGGCCGTTCTTGGTGCCCTTCACCAGGTTCCCGATGCAGGTTTTGCCCGTGTAGTTGGGGGCAAGAGAGCCCGGGTCCGGCAATACGGCCTTCACAACTTTCAGAGGGATGACTTCCTGGCCTTCCGCGGTCTTGACCGGCTGTTCGGAAAGCAGGCCCAGGTTCTTAAGCACCGAGAAGACGTTGATGTAATGGTCGCCGAAACCCATCCAGAAACGGATGCTGTTGGCGTCGATGTAGCGAGAGAGCGAATGCAGCTCGTCGTGGCCGTTTAAGTAGATCGGCCGTTCGCCCACCACGGGGAAGTCGTAGGTCATTTTAACGCTGTGGACGGGCTTGGAGACCCATTTCCGGTCGATCCAGGTCCAGACCACGCCCGTGAACTCGCGGAAGTTGATCTCGGGGTCGAAGTTCGTGGCGAAATACTTGCCGTGACTGCCGGCATTGACGTCCATGATGTCGATGGTGTCGATCTTGTCAAAGTGATGCTTGACGGCGAGCGCGCAGTAGGCGTTCACGACGCCCGGGTCAAAACCCACGCCCAGGATGGCGTTGATGCCCTTTTCCTTGCAGCGGTCCATGCGCTTCCATTCGTAATTGCCGTACCAGGGGGGATTTTCGCAGATCTTGTCGGGATCTTCGTGGATGGCGGTGTCCATGTAGGTCACGCCGGCCTGAATGCAGGCTTCGAGCACCGACATGTTCAGAAACGCGGTGCCGAGGTTGATGACGATCTCGGACTTCGTGTCCTTGATCAGCTGAACAGTGGCGGGGACGTCCAGAGCGTTGATCTTCCGGGAATAAATCTTTTTAGACTTGTCCTTGATGTTGTTCTTGCGCTTGATGCTTTCGATGATCTTGTCGCATTTTTCCTGCGTGCGCGACGCGATGCAAATATCTCCAAGGATGTCGTTGTTCTGGGCGCACTTGTGCGCCGTGACGTGGGCGACTCCGCCTGCTCCGATGATCAATACGTTCTGTTTCATGCTGCCTCCATTTTCGCCCTGCATGCTGCTGCTTTTGCGTTCCGTGGGCGACGGCTAAGATAAATTCGACTGGAAATCATTATAACTAAATGACCGGGCGATTTCGCATGTCCCATCTAATTTTTTTACCACGATGGCCGGCATCTGCAGGCCGTTAAACCAGTTCTTCTTGACCATCGTGTAGCCGGCCGCGTCCGCGAACCGGAGAATGCTGCCCACCTTGAGGGGTTCCTTAAAGCTATAAGTGCCAAAGATGTCGCCCGCGAGGCAGGATTTACCCGCGATGGTATAGGCATGTCCCTTCCCGGCCGCGGGGGCATCGCCATTCAGGTGCATCTTGGCGGTCTGGCGATATATAAGGAGATCCAGCATATGGGCTTCCACCGAGCTGTCCACCACCGCGATATCAGCCTCGTTGTGGACAATGTCCAGGACTTTGACCACCAACTCGGCCGTATTGGTGATGGCCGCTTCGCCCGGCTCAAGATAAACCTGTACCTCATGTTTCTGCGCAAACTGCTTTAATTTTTCGGCAAATTGTTCGATGGGATAGCCTTCCTTGGTGAAGTAGAACCCGCCGCCGAGGCTGACCCATTCGAGCTTGTCTAGCAGTGCTCCGTAGTCCTTGGAAAGCCGGTCCAGGAGTTCCGTGAAGTTCTTGATATCATCGTTTTCGCAGTTGTAATGGAACATCGCCCCGCTCAGCAGGGGGAGGACTTCCATGACGTCCTTAAGGTTCGTGGCGCCCAGTTTGGAGCATTTGCGCGCCGGATCCGCCAGGTCAAAGTGGGAATAGCTGAAGTTTGGGTTCACCCGCAAACCGATCTTCTTGGGCTTTACCTGATCCGCGTACCGTTTCAGCTGGGAAATGGAGTTGAAGATGAACTTGTCCGAGAAAGTCTTGAGCTCCGCCACGTCCTCATCCGAAAAGGCCACGCTGTAGGCATGCGTTTCCTTGCCGAACTTCTCGTGGCCCAGCTTGGCTTCGAAGAGGGAGGAGGACGTCGTCCCGTCCATGTACTCCTTCATGAGAGGGAACACAGCCCAGGTCGCGAAGCATTTGAGGGCCAGGAGCGCTTTCGCGCCGGAATGGTCCCGGATGTACTTGATCTTCTCCAGGTTCTTCAGGAGCTTCGATTCGTCAATTAAGTAGTGCGGCGTGGGGAATTCCATGAGGGCGATATTTTATAAATTTATGCTCGGATAGTATAGACTCGCCCATATTTCCATGCGTATTGTGCGCGCCAAAAATTTGAATATTTAGCCATTTTGAATTGACGGGATATACCTGATTTTGTAGATTAAAAGTCCTCGTATGCGCCGTGCAACGCTACTCCTTTCGTGCTTCCTCTTCGCTTCCCTGAACGGCTGCGTCACCCGCGTCGCCATGAAATCAGACTTTTGGAACAACCGCAGCGCCAAAATAGGCGTTGTTCTGGCTCCGTATCCCACGGGCGCCGCCCACAAGTCCGGTGCGCAAGGCGTTCTCGACATGGCAATTAACGCCGCCCTATCCGCGGAAATGAAACGGTATTTGCAAGGCGTCCAGCCTCTGGAATTCAACGATATTCAGCACCAATTTTCCGCCCAGCTAAAATCGATGGGGATTGAAGCGAAAACTCTGCCTGAGCCGATAGACCTGAAAGCCTATCAAACGTTCGAAGGAACCGGTCCGGGAAAAATGTTCAAGCAAGACCTTCGACCGTTGGCATCGAAAGAAAATATTGATTTCATTGTCATTCTTTCTATCACGCGTTTCGGGACCATCCGGAATTATTACGGATTTGTTCCCACGGAAAAGCCCAGAGCTCTTTGTGATGTCAAAGGACAGATGATTAATCTCGCCACCAACGAGCTGGTGTGGCAGGCCGCGACTACGGAAATCCAGGCCCGTACCACCGTTGAAGGCAAGTGGGACCAGCCGCCCGACTACCCCAATCTAACCGCCTCCCTTTGGACCGCCGTTAAAAAAGGAAAGACCTTCCTTTTCGAAGAATTTTTTGCCCAAGCCGTAGCGCCTCAAAAATAACCACGACTCGAAGGAGAGAACCGTGAACCATAAAACCATCCGGAAACTGGCAGTGATTGGCATTTTTGCCACTTTTACCTCTCAGGTGATCGCGGACGACGGGCCCCTGCAGCGTTATCGTCTGGGTGTTCTAGTTAGCCCGTTTCTTAATTACAATTCACTGAGTGGAAGCAAGTTTGACGGCAATTGGTTGATCCGCGCTCAGACTGGCGGCATCAATGAGGCAATTATAATTCCCAAAGTTGATGCTGCGCTCGGATATGGCGGCACGATTGGTTTTAAGGCAGGCGTTGATCGTTGGCCTGTGGATCTGGCACTGGAAATCGGAGTATCTATTTCAGAGCCGAATGTAACTTGGGGCGGCATCGCGGGCGACTCTAAGCAAACGGGAGTTGATTTCAACCTCAAAACAATCTTCCGTTCCGGCCGGCGTTTACAGCCTGCCTTTATTATCGGTTATAACACCCAGAGCTTGAGAGTTAAAAATGCCTCCGCTTCGACGGGTGGACAGATCAAGGATGCCACGTTTATTGGAGGGGGACTCAACCTGGGCGCGGCACTTTCATACTTCGTTCACCAAAACGTTTCCCTGGACTGGGCCTTTTTCCATCGCTGGCACAATTTCGACACGGTGGAGGGCAGGATTGGAAATATTTCTCTACCAAGCGGCCTCGATGCCACCACTCTCAGCGGCATGATTTCCGCCACGTTCCACTGGGGATTTAGACGGATCGAGAACTAATCAAATTTTTTGTGCAATGATAGGCAATCCAAATATCCTATAATTTAAGCACTTCAGCAATGCATCTAAATAAGATAGTAATGGGGGAAACTTTGAACACCTTTAGCCTGCCAGTTTGCAAACTAACCTGCCTCATGACCGCCATGCTTGCATCCGCTGCAGTTTGTGTGGCTGCGGAATATAATACAGTTCCCGCAAATTCCGCAACCACTCTCCAATACAACGATGCCAACCAAGCCGCTTGGACCGCCATAACATATCTTGGTAATCCTTCTGATTATGAGTTTGATGTTCACTTCTACGATGGGAATACACTCAATCAAATTTCGGAAAATATGATCGGAAACCCATCCGTTGCGCTCAATAACAAAGGGCAGGTTGCCTGGTCCGATGGACACCAGGTATACCTATATGAAAATGGTTCGAATGTACAAATTTCTGGCCCCTTGAACAGCGTGACGAACCTTCATATTAATGAGCAAGGCAACATCGCTTGGCAGGGAGATTATGATGTTTATCTCTATCGCAATAGCGTGGTGGAGAATATTACAAATACCCCCGGTACTTTTGAAATTTTTCATGACCTCAACGATAACAATGAAATGGTCTACGACAAATATGCTGAAGCCAATGGTACATATAGCCGCAACTTTATGTATTTTGATGGCCTTAATTCTGTTCAAATTACAAACAATTCCAGCATCAAGGATAATGCACAGCTAAATAATGATGGACAAATGGTCTGGTATGATTACGATAGCAATAAAATCTATATGTACGAAGCGGGTCAAACGAAAGAAATTACGACCTCCGCTGTACCACAAGGACTGAAGCAGGCGGGAAAATACATTGTCTGGGGACAAAACGATAGCACGGGCCTTCATGTTTATTACTACAACGATGGCGATGGAAGCATCAAAAAACTGTCAGATTCCTCACCCGTAAACGTAAATTTTTGGATGGACATCAATGAGCAGGGACACGTCGTATGGTCCCCCAGAATCGGCAGTACTAATGATGCGTACAATTTCGGATTGGATTTCACCTATTACAACGGATCGGTTAATACAGACATTACGCCGCATTTCGAGACACCGGTCCTAATTGCACGCTTAAATAATAATGACCAGGTTGCATATCAAGGCTTTCAGTCACTTTATATACCCGAGGCCGAAGCGCAATCACAGCCTGTGCCAGAACCTTCCACGCTTTTATTGCTGGGCGCTGGAATCCCGGGGATAGCATGGTTAAGACGGCGTAGAAAAACCTAATTCAACACATTAATTTTCCTGATCAAGGGCTTCCATGATCGAGGCTCCAATCAACACTCAAAAACTCTCGAAACATAACGCTGTTTCGAGAGTTTTTGTCATTTCAGCATTACTAGGCCTTACGTACCATCAAACTTTTATTTGGATGAGAGATCGGTGGAGCGCGCCTGACTCCTATTACTCCCACGGATGGCTGATTCCAGTGGTATTCGCCTATCTTGTATGGACATTGCGGGAAGCCCTCGCAGAGCAAACGGACCAGACTCACCCCCTGCATTGGCTGCCCCTGATCGGGGGAGTTTTACTTCATGCAGCGGGAATGATTTTTAGGATCTACTTTCTATCAGGACTATCAATTATTCCTGTTTTGATGGGCCTGTCCATCGTTTATTTTGGAGTTAATAACGCTAGGAAATTGGCGTTTCCAATTTCCTTTTTAATTTTTATGATTCCGCTCCCGCTTATATTGATCGCCAGCCTGAGCTATCAGCTTAAGCACATAGCCTCTCGAGGCGCGTTGTTTCTTTTGAATGCGTTTAGCATCCCCGCTATTGCGCAAGGCAGCTTGATCTATACGCCAAACGCGCAGTTAATGGTGGGGGACGTTTGCAGCGGTTTACGGTCGCTCATATCGCTTCTTGCATTGGGAGCACTCTATTCGTACCTCAGCGGCCTTAGCCCAATTCGGAAGGTCATTCTATTTCTAGCGGCGCTTCCAATCTCTATCGCTGTAAACTCTATTCGCATTTTTATTCTGTCTTTGATCGCTGAAATCTGGGGCGCCGATAAAGCGACAGGTTTTATTCACGATTTATCAGGGATAATGCTTTTTGCGATGGCGCTTGCCGCCCTGCACTTATTGATGAAGCTTTTGAATTCAACTTCTAGTTCGATCAAATCGGTCAATCCATGAAAAAAGACTGGGTCGTTATTGGAATACTTGCGCTCTCAGCAACAGTTACGGTAAGCGTCTCTTACTCCGCCCGGGAAACGGACCGCGCAATAAGCGTCGCATCAATTCCAAAGACCATTGAAGACTGGGAGGGGATTGATATTGAGATTGATGAACGGACATACGACCTGCTGGAAACCCGGAATGTGATGATGCGTCAATATACCCGAAAAGGAGAAGCACCCGTGGTTCTTTGCATTGTAATGAGCGAACAGAACCGCACTGCGCTGCATCCGCCGGAGGTTTGCTATGAGGGAGACGGGTATGAAATATTGGATAAAAAAGCGGCAATAACCTCCGCTAATCCAGGAGTCATGCCCACGGCTAACCGGATGGTATTATCGAAGGAGGGGAGAAGGCAGCTCGTATTTTACTGGTATAAGACCGGCGCGGCATACACTCACAGCTTTTATAAACAGCAATGGGACGGGTTTATCGGGCAGTTATTGAAATCGGGCAATCCAAGCATGTTGATACGCATTTCCACGCCGCTGTATCCGGATGAGACGGAATCGGATCAACGCATCGAAAGATTTGCAAAAATCCTTCTACCCGCGTTGTAAGCGAATTTAAAGATTCCGCTTTGCTTTTCTTCTTCTGGCGATGATTAAACCTGCCAAGCCAGTGCCTATAAGATAGAAAGTAGCCGGCTCCGGCACCGGATTATCGGCCCTCGCGAGCTCAATCTTTCCTCTTGTAAAATCATCCACCCAAACCATTTCACCTTTATTATTGATTTTGGGATCATAATCGGTAACGGTATTATTGGTGAGTTGGGTGACAACTCCGTTATCATACAGGAAAATCTCTCCTCTTGAACTTTCCGCGCGTCCCGTCGTCCATACGAACTGACCTTTATCATTTAGGTCCGCCGTGATTCCAACATCAGCCAGTGTGGTGGGGATCACAGTGGTGTGGCCATTATCAAAGAAAGACAATGAGCTAAAAGTCTGTCCCGATAAGAGAAAACGCCCGTTTTGATAAAGTATCTGACCTTTATTGTTGATTAGAGGACGCCCATCGGAAAAATTGTGCTCAGGAGTGCTGCCGAATTGAGCGACCGTCGTGCCGTCATAATACATGACAGTGTTAACATCCGCCCCTATCCAAACGACCTTGCCTTTGTCATTTAGGTCCGGTTCATAACCGGCTCCCAGGGTTGTCGTTTCATGCCCGTCATAATAGTGGATGTTTCCGGCTTCATCGCCCCAAACAACCTGTCCTTTTTCATTGATCTTTGCAGGCGACCAATAAGCAGGGGGAACATCCCCGACTTTTTTTAAAAAATCATGCTTTGTGTCATAAACATAAACGCCGTCGGCTTCCCAAACGACTTCTCCGTGATTGTTAATTTGAGGGAACCGGCCATCATCCGAGATTTTTTCAGACGATCCATGGTCGTAAAAATAGATGCCTTGATCTTCAGACATCCACGTAATTTGATTTCGATCGTTGATTTGAGGGATATAGTCGGCAAACGAATTATCGGTCAATTGAATGGTTTGATGCCCGTCGAACAGAAAAATCTCCCTGTCTCCGCTTAAATTCTCCCCGGCCCAAACGACATTACCCCTGTCATTGATTTGGGGTTCCCAATTGCGGTCAGATTGGTTGGGAATTTGAGTCATTGAAGCGAAAAGATGAGGGGCAGGGGTTATATAAATGCTGGTTAATAGAAATAGCGCGGCATATCTCATTCATGAGCCTCCTAAAATAAAAAGACCGGACAAAAATTGCCCGGTCTCACGAAGTCGTGTCAACCAATAACTGTCGTTGGGATATTACCATTTATTTATCGTAGAATTCCAAGCGCACAATTTGAATTTTTGCTCGAATTTCTCCGATTTAATGATTTGACCCGCTGACTCAGGTTTGATATATTACCGACGTTAAAGTTTATACGCGGGTACCCCCTTTATCCTATTCCTCAAAATTAGGGAAAGGGGATAACCCGCAAGTTCTTAAGAAGTCTTTCTAAGGTTTTGCGGGTATAATTCAGTGGTAGAATGACAGCCTTCCAAGCTGTATATGCGGGTTCGATTCCCGCTACCCGCTCCAAATTTCCGCATGAAAAATATGAAAGCAGTCCCCGCATGATCGCCCGCCTTCCCGGCCGGAGTCTCCCGCTTTTCAGCGTATTACTGTCGTCGTTCCTGCTTTGTACCGCCCGTCCCGCTATCGCCGCCCCCGACTACGGCGACATCGCTCTCAAAATCGCCCTCGCCTGCAAAACCCAGAATATTAAAAAGATCGCCGTCATGCCCTTCCCGTACGCGGACAAACGCGTCTCCGGCGGATCCGGCATTGTGAGCGAGAGGCTCACCACCCTGATCGTGGGAAAAGAAGGCATCGAGGTCGTGGAACGCAATCTGCTGGACAAAGTGGTGGACGAGCTCAAACTCGGCGTCTCAGGAATGATCGACGCCAACACCGCCTATGAACTCGGCAAAATTTTGAACGTGGACGCCATCGTCACCGGCACGCTGATCGACCTGCCCAAGCGCAAAGTGGAGATCAACGCGCGGCTGATCAAAGTCGTTAACGGGCAGATACTGGGCGTCGCCACCGGGAAAGTCGCGAAAGAATGGTACGACGACGCCTCGCCCGACCGCTCGGATTCCAAAGGATCCGGTTCCGCCGCGCCCAACGCCGCTTCGGAAGCTTCCGCTCCTGCCGCATCCGCGCCCGCGCCGCAGGCCGCCGCGAAAAGTGAACAGGAGTGGGAACTGATCGGCCTTAAAAACATTTCCAAACCCGCCGAAAAGGCCACAAAGGGCATGATCAAGGAAAAATACAATGATCTTCTCGGATTTTTGCAGGACAAGCAGGCCGACAAAGCCCTGACGGCGGCGCAGTGGGTCTATCTCCACGCCCGCCCCGAACGCCCTTTTTATGTCGCAGGCGCAATGGTGTGTTACGGCGAAGCCCTGGAGATCGTGGGCCGCTCCGATGAAGCCAAAAAAATCTATTCGCACGTCATGACAAAGTATCCTTTCGAAAAGAAAGCGCGGCAGAGAGCCGCGGTCCGGTATGCGTCGCTGACCAATTAAAATGTTGAGGGGGAAGATCGGGATGACGGCCAAAACGGGGATGATGCGAAGCTTATTTTGCTTGATAATTGGAGCGTCGCTGTCGGGCTGCGCGACCCTGACGAAGGGCCCCATGAAACGGATCACCATCAATTCCAATCCGACGGGCGCGATCGTCAAGCTCGAAAATGGCGACGTAAAGTCCACGCCCTGCATCGTCCGCTTCAGCGGTTTCATGAATCAGACGGTGATGATCGAAAAGGAAGGCTATGAACCGGCCGCCGTTTTGCTCACGAAAAGATTTCTGGCGCGGTTCTGGTGGAACATATTTTTCCCGCCGGGCATGGCTCTGGACATCATCAGCGGGTCGGTTTGGGGCATCGAGCCCGAGACCGTGAACCTGACGCTGATCAAAAAGTAAGGCTGGCTAAAATTCAAATTTATTTGTAATCTGTAAACCAAGCAGTCAGCAGTAAACATCATAAGGAGGAACACGAATGAAGAAACTACTGGCAGTGGGCGTTACGTGCTTGATGATGAGCTCCGTGGTCATGGCGAAGGGCAGCCACCCCATGGCGGGATGCGGCCTGGGCTATACCCTGTTCGCTAGCAAGGATAATTCGCAGGTCATCCAAATCGTTGCGGCGACAACGAACGGCACTTCAGGCAACCAGACTTTTGGAATCACCTCGGGCACCCTCGGATGCACCGAAAACGGAACGATCGCGAAGAACAAGGAAGCCGAAGTTTTCGCGGAAATCAACCTCCGTCAGCTCCACCACGACATCGCGGTCGGACAGGGCGAAACGCTCCAGGCCTTCTCGCAGATCATCGGCGTTTCCGCCGGCCAGGCTGCCACTTTCAGCGGCCTCATGAAGAGCAACTTCACCACGCTCTCGGCCACGTCTTCGTCCATCGACTTCCTCACCCAGGTCGAGAAGATCGTCGCGAGCCACCCGGAACTGCTGTCATAATATAATCCAAGCTTAAAGAAAGCGGGTTGAAGATCATCTCTTCAACCCGCTTTTTATTTTAGAGCCCCGTCCTTTGAAATCTTCTTCAGCACGCCTGTTCCTGATTTGCCTGGTTGCCTGCGGCCTGATCGCGCCGGCCGCCGCTGACAGCGCGGGCCTGATGGAATTGGCCCGCGAAAAACGCCTGTGGGAGGATCCTCAATGGCTCCGGCTCGGCCATTATCGCAAAGGCTGGTTCGGCGGATACAAAAGCGAGCAGGATGCGCCAGAATTTTTTCTTGCTCCCGGTGGAAAGAGAAACCCGCAGGCGGAACTCGAGGCAACGATCGCGCTTTTTACGGGAGGAGAAACGCTTCCCGAGGCCGCGCGCGCGCGGATCTGCCGCTATCCCGCCCGCTTAGAATGGCTGAAAGGGCAGCTTGACCCGCAGGGAACCGCATTTGCCGCGCCGGACTGCGCGGAATTCGAAGCCTGGAAGGCGAAACTGAATATCCGCTCGCTCACCATGATTTTCGCCTCGGCCTACCTCAACAGCCCCGCCTCCATGTACGGCCACACGTTTTTGCGCGGTGACCGAACCGCCGGCAACAAAGAAAGTTCCAGCCTGCTGAGTTACTCCATCAACTTCGCCGCGGATGCCGATGATCGTAACGGACTTATCTTCGCCATTAAGGGGCTTTTTGGCGGCTATCCCGGGAAATTCGCCACGGTTCCCTACTACATGAAGCTCCAGACCTACAGCAACATCGAAAACCGCGATTTATGGGAATACCGGTTGAATTTTACGCAGGAAGAAATTGACCGCCTGCTGAACCACCTTTGGGAGCTGGGCGACGCCTCCTTCGATTACTTTTTCACAAATGAAAACTGCTCGTATCAGCTGCTGCCGCTGCTGGAGACGGCGCGGCCGGAGCTGGACCTGTCGCGCGGATTCTGGCTGAGAGCGATACCCGTGGACACGGTGCGCGCGCTCCTTAAAACGCCGGGCCTGGTCGCGGAACGCACCATGCGGCGTTCCGCGCTCCGCAAGATACGCGACGTGCGTTCAGGGCTGGCCCGCCATGAAGTGAGTATCGCCGAACGGATCGCGAACGACGCGGAGAAAAACCTTCCGGAGCTGGAAAACGTGACGGAGCCGCAAAAAGGACGCGCGATGCTTTCCGCTTACCAATATTTCCGCTACCGCCGCGGATTTTCCCGCTATCAGGACGATAAAAGCGACGATCAGGAGCGATTGATACTCCAGAAGCTGTCGACTTTAACGCCGCCCAAGGAGCCCGACGTTTGGGACGGGACGGATGCGGAAGACCCGATCCTCGGCCATCGCAGCACGCGGCTCGGATTTTTCGCCGGATCGCGCGAAGACCATTGGGTCGGCGAAGTCTCCATCCGGAACGCGCTCCACGATTTGTCCGACAACCCGAACGGCTACATCCCGTACAACCGGCTCGAGATGCTGAACTTCTTCCTGCGCTACGGCGACGCCAACGAAAAAGTTTTCATCCGCCAGTTCACGTTCCTGGATATCCTTTCGCTTTCGCCCATCGACCGATGGTACATCAAGCCGTCCTGGGGCGTAAAACTGGCCATGGAGTCGCGCCGCGACGCGCGCGAACAGGATTGGGACACCACCTATTTCCGCCTAAACACGAATTCGGGCGTCAGCTTTGTGCAAAACATCGGGGGAAAAGAAGTGATGGTTTACGGATTGGGCCAGGTGGATACGAACGGCGGCCCGGCATTTGAGAAAGGGTACCGGTTTGGCCTGGGCTTTTTATCCGGAATGAATATTAATCTGGGAAAATATCTGCAAGTGCTTGGGGAAATCGATTACAAGCAGTATCTCGCGGGGGATAAGGGAAGGATTTTTGGATTTAAAATCGTCCCTGCCGTTCCCATCACGCGCAATTCCCAGCTGCGGTTTACTTACGAGCAGGAGGAATCGATCCGGGAGTTTCTGTTCGGCCTGCACCTGTACCTGTAGTCGAGGTGGACGCCGCGGCCGCGAACGCGTCCGCAAAAAACCCCGCCGCTTCATTTTCGTAAACCCCGCCTTCGAACGCCTTGCATTGCAGATGGTCCGCACCGACGACCCGGCGGAACGTTTTGGGTTCGCGCGACGCCGCGATCAAATTTTCGCCCATCCGGAACGGCACGACCCGGTCCTTGTCTCCATGAACGACGTAAACGGGCCGCGGCGAAATTTTTCCGATGAAATCGACCGGATCGAGCCCTCGCTGCGCGATCAGCGCCGGGACAAAAAATGAGAAAGGCTTGAGTAGCCAGCTCCGTTTCATCACGTCCTTCATGATGCCCTTGTAGGAATCGAAGCCCGCCTCGAGCAGTACCGCGCGCGGCGCAGCGCTCCGCGCCGCCACAACCGTCGCGATTGCCGCCCCGATAGACTGGCCGAAAAGACCGATGGGCGCGCGCGCCGCGATTGTGGACGTCTCCAGGAACCGGATCGCGGCCAGGCCGTCTTCAATGGTGCGTTCGGGCCTGGGTTTTCCTTCGGACGCGCCGTAACCCTGATAATCGAAAATGAAGACGTCGAACCCGCGGCGGAGTAAGAAGACCGACTGACCGTAATGGTGCGACACGTTACCGTAATTGCCGTGAAAGTGAATGATGATGCCCTTCGGTGGCTGGGCTTCAGCCCGGAAATAAAGTCCGAACAAAGACTTCCCGTTGGCGCTCGGGAACCGCACCATCTCGTAGGCCAGGCCTTCCTGCGCCGGGTCGCGGAAAAGCTCGTTGTTCGGAAAATAGTAGAGACCCTTCACGGAACAACCGCAGAGTCCGGAGATCAGCAGAAGCATGGCCATCAGGTTCGCTTTCATCATGGGAATAATGGTATCAAATTCATCATCGGGCTCTATTCTTGACAGAAAAGTAAGGTTTTCATAAAATCACTGAAACTAACGCCAATCGAAGGAGAACACACATGAACGAAGCACAAAAGACGGTCGCGGTCGGACAGACGGTTCCCAATTTTGAGATGGAAGTTTACGATCCCAAAAAGTGCGATTTCAGCAAGGTTTCGCTCGAAGGGTTGTTAAAGGAAAAGAAGTGGGTCATCCTCTGCTTCTATCCCGCGGATTTCACGTTCGTCTGCCCCACGGAGCTCGCGGACCTGGCGGAACAGTACAATGATCTCACGAAGCTCGGCGCGGAAGTCATTTCCGTCAGCACCGACACCAAGTTTTCGCACCTGGCCTGGAAAGAGAACGAGAAACTGCTCGCCAACGTCAAATATTTGATGGCCGCCGACCCCACGGGAACGGTTTCCCGGCTCTTCGGAGTCTATGATGAGAAAACCGGCCTGGCGCTCCGCGGGTCCTTCATCATCAACCCCGAAGGCAAGCTGGCCGCCTCCGAGATCAACTTCTACAACGTCGGCCGCAACATGGACGAGCTTGTCCGCAAGATGAAAGCGAACTCCTACCTTTCGACGCATGCCGATGAAGCCTGCCCCGCGAAGTGGGAACAGGGTTCCAAGACCTTGAAACCCAACGCGCAGATGGTCGGGAAGGTTTTCGAAGCGCTCAAAAAGTAATCCGAGGCGATCCGATAATCAACGTTCCGATGGCGACCCTATGAGGAAGACTCTTCTCATAGGGTCGCTTCTTTTTTGCGCCGCGTTTCTCGCGGCCGCCGAACCCGCCGGGGCCGCGCCCTGGGGAAAAGGCAAGAAGGCCGAAGCGAAACCCATCACAGCCCCGCAGATCGGCGTGGTTTCGGTTTCGGTCGCGGACGTCCGCAAAACATCGGGAAGCCTGCCCCAGTCTTTCGAATACGACGCGGACCAGGAAACGCAGCTCCTCTACGGAGAAATCATCCAGATCGTTGAGGAAAGCGGCGACTGGGTAAAGATTGAAGCCGTCGAGCAGGAAGAATTTTCGCACAACCAGCGCTGGCAGGGCTATCCGGGCTGGGTCAAGAAAACCAGCGTCATGCCCATCAAGGTCCCCGAGCGCAATTTTGTGGTGCAGAAAAAAGGCGTCACGATTTTCGCCAAACCCGAAGCGGAAAAGCCCCTCATGGTGCTGTCGCTCGGAACGCAGATCTACGCGACCGACCAGCTTAAAAACGGGTACCGCAAAATCCGCCTCGTGATCGGCAGCGCCGCCTGGATCAACAATTCGACCATCCGCCCCATCAAACATGAAAGCGAAGAGTCCTGGGCGCGCGGCAAAATCGTCGAAGCCGCGTCCGAACTGGTGGGGGATCCCTACTTTTGGGGCGGACGTTCCGCCCACATCCCGGGAATCAAACCGCAGATGTCCGCGGTGGACTGCTCCGGCCTCACGAACCTGGCCTACCGCGTGGCCGGCATCCGCATCCCGCGCGACTCCCTCGAACAGTTCATGAAGGCGAAGAAGATCAGGAAAGAGAACCTCAAAATGGGAGACCTCGTTTTCGTCGCGTCAAAAGATAATCCCAATAAGGTCAGCCATGTCGCCATCTACATAGAAGGCGATACTTTGATCGAAGCTCCGCGGACCGGCGAAACGGTCCACAAAATCACTTTTGAACAGAAATTTGGAACGCCGCTCGATCAAATAACGGACGGCGAGCCCGTGGGCGACCGCGTCCTGCATTTCGGGACCTATTTTTGAACATCACGGCCGTAGAAGTCCGGGCCGCAGATTTTCCTCTCCGCAACACGTTCCGCACCGCCCTCGGCCAGAAAAAAGTCACCCATAACGTTCTCGTAAAGGTTTCCTGCGGCAAAGATATCCACGGCTGGGGGGAGGCCTCTGCCTCGCTCGCCATGCCGGAAGCGACTCAAAGCTCCATGTCCCGCATCCTCCGAGCTTCGGCCGCGATGGTGAAAGGCAAACCGATCGCAGAATGGCCGCGCCTGGCCGAACAGGTCCGGAGAAAGTTCAAGAGCCATCCCACCGCGGTCTCGGCGCTCGAATGCGCGCTGCTGGACGCCTACTGCCGATCGGACAGCCTTCCTCTCCACCGGTTTTTTGGGTCGCGGTCCGCTCCGGTCACCACGTCCTACACGCTTTCGGCCCTCGACCTTCCGTCCACGGAAAAAGTCCTGCGCGCCAAATCCCGCCAGGGATTTCAAAAGCTTAAAATCAAAGTGACGGGAGACGCGGACGAGGATTTCCGCCGGATTCAGGTCGCGGCCAGGTTCTGCGGAAAAGAAAAGATGATCGTGGACGCGAACCAGGCCTGGAAACCGGAAGAGGGCATTAAATTTATCAACCGGCTTTATTCCGGCAGCCTTCCCATAGCCGTCATTGAACAGCCCGTCCGGCGCGAGGACATCAAGGGCCTGGCATTCGTCAAAAAACGCTCGCCGTATCCCGTGGCGGCCGACGAATCCGTCCGGAGCCCGGCGGACGCGGCGAAAATTATCGATCAGGACGCGGCCGATATCTTAAACATCAAGATTGCCAAACTGGGCCTTTTACCGGCGTTCAAGATCGCACGCGCGGCGCGATCCGCGGGCAAACGCCTCATGATCGGCTGCATGATGGAATCGGCGGCGGGACTCGCCACCAGCGTTTTCTGGGCCATCGGATCGGGCATCTTCGAATACGTGGATCTTGATTCCTTCCTGCTCCTCAAACCAGCTCGGATCATTTCCGGCTTCGCCCACCAGGGCCCGAGCCTATTCGTGAGGGGGAAGTTCGCGGGGTCCGGGACTGACGTTCCATGATTCAAAATCAATTTCCGATACTTTTGCTTTTGGCTTCGGTGGTTGCCGCAATCCTTTGGACCTCGCGCATCGAGAAGGCCGCAAAAATTTTCCGATACCTTCCCGTCCCGCTCTGGTGCTATTTCATACCAACCCTGCTCGCGACCTTTGGGATCGTTCCTCCCGACTCACCGCTTTACGGCGCGATGAGCCAGAAAATCCTTCCGGCCTGCCTGTTTTTGCTTCTGCTGGGCTCCGACCTGCCCGCGATCGCGCGGATGAGCCCCAAAGCTCTGGGCGCGATGCTCGCGGGAAGCGCGGGCATTTTTCTCGGCGCCGCGGTTACGTTTCCGATATTCCTGAACCTGCCGGCGGCCGAAGCGGTGCGCTCTGAAATCTGGAAGGGATGGGGATGTCTTTCCGCCACCTGGACCGGCGGCAGCGCCAACATGCTCGCGGTCAAGGAGATGGTCCAAACGCCCGAATCCATTTTTTCCAACCTGATCATCACCGACACCGTAATTGCTTACGGCTGGATGGCACTGCTTGTCTTCCTTTCGGAACATCAGGCGCGCATCAACCGGTTTTTAGGGGCCGAACCGCTCCAGTTCATGGCGAAGGATGTTGGCCCCGATCCAGATTCCATCGCGAGTTTCAACGCGGCGGCGGGCGGCGCTCTGCGCCTGGTGCCCATGGTTTTGCTCCTGGCCTTGGGATTTGGGTTCAGTTTCGGCGCCGTCGCCCTCTGCAAGGCCATTCCGCTTCAAAGCAAGGTCTTTACCGCAACGTCCTGGACCATCATCCTAGCGACCACGGTCCCGCTTCTGCTTTCACTCACTCCCGCCAAAAAGCTTGAATCGATTGGCGCCGGCCGGGTGGGGACCCTCCTGCTCTATCTCCTGCTGACCTCCATCGGCGCCCGGGCCAATCTGAGGTCTTTGGCGCTTGCCCCGACTTTTATCGCCCTTGCAATCCTGTGGGTCTCGATCCACGGCGCGATTCTTCTGCTTTACGGACGCATCGCGCGCGTTCCGGTTTCCCTGCTTGCTTCCGCCAGCCAGGCGAACGTCGGCGGCCCCGTTTCGACGCCTCTGGTCGCGACTGTCTATCAAAAGGAGCTGGCCCCTATCGGCGTGCTCATGGCCGTTCTGGGGAACATTTACGGTACCTATGCCGGCCTTGGGATGGCCTACGTTTGTCGCTGGTTTTCGAATTTGTTATAATCAGGACAAATCACTTTGGAGGAACTTTTATGGCAGAAGAACTGACAGACGCGACATTCGACAGCAAAGTCATTAAATCGCCGGCTCCTGTTTTGGTGGACCTCTGGGCTCCCTGGTGCGGCCCATGCCGGATGCTTTCGCCCATCATCGAGCGTATCGGAGAGGAATACAAGGGAAAGGTCAACGTTTTCAAGCTGAATACGGATGATAACCCTCAAACCGCGATGCAGTACCGCGTGCAGGCCATCCCCACGCTGCTTTTCTTTAAGGGCGGGAAGATGGTGGAACAGCTGGTCGGCGTCCAGCCCGAGAAAGAGATCAAAAATCGTCTCGAAGGACTGCTGAAGTAAAGGTTTGTAAAAGGTTATCCACAGCCCCTTGACATTTCATCTTGATTTTGTGAAAATCGAACCAAAGGAGTTTATTATGGGTCCCAAATCACCCTGCGGTTGCTAACGATTAAACAGATTTAGAAGGAAGCAAGTTGCCCTTTTTGGGGCACGGATTTCCCCCGATACCGTGCCCCATTTATTTTCCTTCCGCAGTATGCGTACGACATCACACCATGAGCAAACCCAAAGTCCTTTTCGTCTGTATAGGAAACGCCTGCCGCAGCCAGATGGCGGAGGGGTTCGCGCGCGCGAAATACGGGGACCGCTACGAAATCCTGAGCGCAGGGTCGCGTCCAGCCGGGTTCGTCGCGCCTCTCTCGATCGATGTCATGCGCGAAAAGTCCATCGATATTTCCAGCCACACGTCCAAGAGCACGAAACAGGTCCCGCTGGAGAAATATGAAGCGGTGGTCACGATGGGCTGCGGGGACGATGCCTGCCCGCATCTGCCGGCCAAGTACCGCATGGACTGGCAGATCGAAGACCCCTTCGGCAAGCCGGTCATAGCGTTCCGCGAGGCGCGCGACCGTATTGAAAGAGAAGTGGACGAACTTTTCTCGCACCTTGAAAAACTTTCGAAAACAGGCCATCCTTAAGGCGCCGCTCCTCCCGGAGCGAGAACCATGATCGACGACCAACTCAACCTTTTTCCCAAAACCAACTCCAGCTACAAAGTGACCCAGGTGATCAAGCGGGACGGCAAGCAAGTTGCCTTCCAGGCCGAAAAGATCACGAACGCGATCTATCTGGCCGCGGTCAGCGTGGGCGGCAAGGACCGTCGCCAGGCCGAAGAACTCACCGAAAAGGTGCTCGCCGTCATGCACAAACTGTATCCGGCCGGATCCGCACCGTCCGTTGAAGAGGTCTCCGACCTGATCGAGAAGGTTCTGATCGAATCCGGCCATGCGCGCACCGCCAAAGCCTTCATCCTTTACCGGGCCGAACGCGCCCGGGTGCGTGAAAAAAAAGACGCCATCATCGAGGTCCAGGACAACATTCCCTATAAGCTCATCTGGAAAATCTATTCCTGGAACGTGGACCACCGCTGCGACAGCGTGGAAAACCTGAACCGCCATATCCATGACGGGACGTGGAAAAAGCTGGTTGAAGACTCGGAAAAACACTACCATCAGGAAATTAAAAAGGTAGCGCAGCTGATCCATAAGCGGAAGGACGACCTGAGGCTGATGATCGTGGCGGGTCCTTCGAGTTCCGGAAAAACCACCACAACCATGAAAATCGGCGAAGCCCTGGCCGAAGCCGGAATTTCCTTTGTCCTGCTCGGCCTGGACAACTATTTCAAGAACGCCGACAACCATCCGGTGGATGAGTTCGGCGACCGCGATTATGAGGCGCCCACGGCCCTCGACCTGGATCTGATCAACGAGCACCTGAGCGCATTGCTCAAGGGCAAGACGATCAGGATGCCCCACTACGACTTCAAGACCGGCGTGAGAACGGATAACGTCAGGGAGTTTAAGCTGAAGAAAGGGGAGATCGTCCTGATCGACAGCCTCCACGGCTTGTATGCCGACATGACTCAATCGGTTCCCGCCGATCAAAAGTTCAAGTTCTACATCGAAGCCATCTGCCAGATCAAAGACACCAACGGAGAGTTTGTTCGCTGGACGGATTTAAGGATATTGCGGAGGATGGTGCGGGACAGCTGGCACCGCGGCTATGAGCCGCACCAGACCGTGGGGCACTGGCACTACGTCCGGCGCGGCGAGAAAAAGTATATCGTCCCATTCATCCACACGGTGGACTACGTGTTCAACGGATCGCTCGGCTACGAACTGCCGGTGCACAAAAATTTTCTGGAAGCGCTTTTCCCAAAAATCCTCAAGACCTACGAAAACAATCCCAAACGCCTGGACGCGTTTCTTCGCGCCCAGCGCATCAGCCACCTCCTCAAGTCGCTGGAAGCCTTTCCCGACAGCGAAAAGATTCCGCGGAATTCCTGCCTGAGGGAATTCATCGGCGGAAGCGTTTACAAATACTGATTATTTAGGTTTTTACGGACGTTTGCGGGCGTGGATCCGCATGCGGTGCCCCGACTGGCGGATGAGGCGGGACTCGTACGGATGGTTCTGCAGAATGTCCCGGTAGAAACCGGCGGCGATCCCGAATTTTCCCATCTCTTCCTGCGAGCGGGCCATCAGGTACGTCGCCTGCGCCCGGACGCGGGGCAAATCGGTCATTTTCATGGATTGCTTGGCTTCGCGGAACGCTTCCTGGAAGCGGCCCTGCTTGAAATAGGCTTCGGCCAAATGCAGACGGGACCACGCCGCGTAACGGGGATCCTGGTTGCTCGGATCCCACTCGCGCGGAGCCTCCACGATTTTTTCCTCGGCGGGTGATTCGGCGGGGATATCCTGCGCGTTGGACAGCACCAGTGCGTCCGAACCGGCCGCGGCGCCGGCGCGCGGCGTTCCATCCTCCGAATAAAAACGGGGATCTTTCCATTCGCGCGGATGGAAGAAGGCCGACATTTTTTCCTGAACGTTCTGAGCCGTATCCGCGGGCTTGGGAGACTTCAGATCTTCCTGCCAGTTCCTCTGAATTTCCTCGTCGGCCGCGGCCAGGACCAATCCCGACTCCACGTTGATCAGACGGGCGTTGATCTCGATGTGCCCGTCGCCCAGATCAATCAAGGTTCCGGTTAAAAGGGCTTCCACGCCCAAAACGTTTCCGATCTTCTTGGCGGTTTCCTGGTCAATCGCTCCGCTGTGCTGGAGTTTCAGCTCCGCCAGAACCTTTTCGATCAGCGCGCGCTCGACCACCTGAAGCTTTTTCCGCAGGACGATTTTGGTGACGAGTTTTTCGGCGATGATGGTTGAATCCGGACCTTCAGTTCCGTCGTGATAAGGAAAGGGGAGAACCGCGATCTGGGCGTGCTTCATCTTGTCGGCGGCGCCGCAGATTTTGCGGGCGATCGTGTCGAGTGATTCGGAAAATATGACCTGGCTGAACAGCAGGGAAAAGCAGGCGCAGACGATGAAAAAAACCCATTCGGGCGGCGCTTTCTTAGCTTTCACGGACGACCCCCTTTCCCTCGCAGGAGCGGCAGGCCGCGGCGGCGCCGAGCCCCGATCCGCTGCAGTCCGGGCAAATGACCGTGTTGGGGCCGGTCAACGGCGTGTAACCGGATCCGGCGCAGCTTTGGCAGACGGAAGCGCCGCGCGACGCTTCGAGCGTTCCCGTGCCCATGCATTGGTCGCAAACGTGCCTGGACGTGTCCCGTCCGCGTCCGCGACATTCCGGGCAGGGTGAATCTTTGCGCGTTTCGATCACTCCCGACAAACAATCCGGACAGGTCTTCTTAACCGTGGTGAAGCCGGAACCGTTACAGCCCGGGCATCCCAAGGCAGAGTTTATGGAGCTTTTTCTGCTCCCGTTGCATATTCCGCAGGTTTCGCGGACTTGGATGTGCCCGCTTCCATAGCAGGACCCGCAGGACCGTTTCACGCTGTCCGCCAAATACCCATTTCCTTTGCAGCGGGCGCAGGGCGCGCTGGAATCCGTGATCCAACCGTTACCGGAACATTTATAGCAGCGGCTCGAAGGGGAAGAGACGTGTCCCAGCCCGCCGCAACGGGTGCAGGGTAGCGTGGTGGCGCTTGCGACCGAAATTTTGCCCAACCCCCGGCAATGGCCGCAGGCGCGGGCGTGGCGGCCGGCCCCGTTACAAGCCCTGCAGATCGCTGGTCTGTTTTCCGCGGCCGGGCCTTCGTGAGACTGGAGCGCGACTTTTGAATAGAGCAGGAGAAAGCTGAAGAGAATCACAAACGCGGCGACGGGAGCGGCAAATGGAATTCCGTTTTTTCTTAATTTAGAAGGATAATCAGTTTTAATACCATTTAGAGGATCAAATATTTTTTTCGTGATTTTCGGCAGATCCCGGCCCAAAGATTCGGCCTTTTGGAGTTCGCCTTCATCCATCCAGACTCCGTTACATTTGGCGCAATAGTCCACCAAAAGGAACGGGTCGCTGGCGCACCCTGAAGACAGACAGACATTGAAGGGGGTTTCCTTTAGGCCGGAACCGCAATGGGGGCAGGACATGTGGGTGTTGCGGGAGGCGCTTTCCGTCCATTTCAGCTCCGATTCCCCGCTCTTGGCCCGCAAATGATAAAGCAGCTCGTTACTGTCAAACCACACTCCGCGGCACTGGCCGCAAAAATGCAGGGTGGAGCCTTGGGATTGGATATCGATCAGGCCGTTCTTACATCGGGGGCAGGTCATCGCCATATCACCAAATATAACAGGGGTCCGGGGGATGTTCAAGAGTCATTTTGGGGCTTTTCCTTATATGTATTAGAATAGGAGGAATGAAAGGAATAAACACCTTGTGAGTAAGCCCATTTTGATTTTTGACGGCGATTGTGGATTTTGCCGGCACTGGATCGCTTACTGGCAGAGCCTGACAGGCGACCGGGTGGATTACGCTCCCTATCAGGAGGTTGCCTCCCGTTTTCCGCAAATTCCGCTGGAGCATTTCGTCAAGGCAGTCCAGCTGATGGATTGGGACGGCCAAGTTTACGGCGCGGCCGCGGCTGTGTTTAAGTCTCTCACCTATTCGGCCGGCATGGGTTGGCTTTACAAAATTTATCGGGCGTCCCCGGCCTTTGCCTCAGCCAGCGAATGGATCTATCGTCTGGTCGCAGGCCGCCGCTGGATTTTTTCCCGACTGACCTACCTCCTTTGGGGCTCCGAAGTCCGGCCTTCGACTTATTTCGCGTCCCGCTGGATCTTCCTGCGGCTCATGGCGGTCGTCTACTTCGCGGCGTTCTTTTCCATGGACGGCCAGATCACGGGACTTCTGGGTTCGGAGGGTATCCTGCCGGTTCGGGATTTGATGGCTCAGGCGCGGAGCCATCTGGGCGAGACCCGCTTTGATCTGTTGCCCACTATTTTTTGGTGGAACGATTCCGATTCTTTCCTCCGGCAGGTCTGCTTCGCCGGTGAAATTTTGTCGGCCCTCCTTTTTCTGGGAATTTTTCCGCAAATCTGCCTGATACTTTTGTGGCTGCTTTACCTTTCGATCGCTTCGGTCGGCCGGGAATTCCTGGGATTTCAGTGGGACATCCTTTTGCTCGAAACGGGGCTGCTGGCGGTATTCCTGGCGCCGTTTCAGGCCGTTCCGCGCCCGTCGCGCGAAGACCCGCCTTCGCGCCTCGCGCTCTGGTTATCCCGCATTCTTCTATTTAAGCTGATGTTTTCATCGGGTGTCATAAAACTCTCGAGCGGGGACGCGGCGTGGAAAAACCTGACCGCGCTCAACGTGCACTTCGAAACCCAGCCCCTGCCGCATGCGCTCAGCTGGTTCGTCCATCAGGCTCCGGAATGGTTCATGAGGGTTGCGACCGCGGGCATGTTCGGAATTGAACTCTTCGTTCCGTTCCTGATCTTCCTGCCGCGCCGGCCGAAGATCGCGGCGGCCGCGGCGCTCATATTCCTGCAGATTTTGATCATTGCGACCGGAAACTACTGCTTCTTCAATCTGCTCACCATTGCGCTTTGCGCGCTTTTGATCGACGACGCGGCTTATCCGCCGCGGGTCAGAGAATGGTTTGGTGCCCAGGGAGGCGAAAAACTCCGGCTGGCTTGGGCGCGGCGCGCGGTCCTGATCCCGTTCGCGACGATCATCCTCCTGCTGACGCCGATCCATATCGCGGGGGCTTTCCGCTGGCGTGCCGAGTGGCCGCAGTTGATCCTGCGCCTCGAAAACGCGGTCAGCCCGTTTCGCAGCGTCGGCGGCTACGGGCTCTTCGCGGTGATGACGCCCTCGCGGCCCGAGATCATCGTGGAAGGAAGTGTGGATGGAGTGGAATGGAAACCCTACGCGTTCAAGTACAAACCGGGCGACGTCACGCGCGCGCCCCGCTGGGCCGCGCCCCATCAGCCGCGCCTCGATTGGCAGATGTGGTTCGCCGCGCTCAGCGGTTATCAGCAAAACCCCTGGTTCGTTAACTTTTGCGTGCGGCTGCTACAGGGGTCTCCGCCGGTTTTAGGCCTTTTGGCCGAAAACCCGTTCCCCGGAGCGCCGCCGAAATTTATCCGCGCGGTGGTTCGGGATTACCGCTTCACGGACTTTGATGAGCGCCGGCAAAGCGGAGCCTGGTGGAAAACGCAGCCCCTGGGCCTTTACCTGCCGGTGATATCCCTGCGCGAAAATGCCCGATAAACCCGCTCTCCCTGAAGCATATCTGCGATTCATCGATTTATTTAACCGCGGCGAATATTTCGACAGTCACGAAGTGCTCGAAGACCTGTGGAGGCGGACGCCCGGAGAAGAAAAGTTGTTCTATCAGGGACTGATTCAGGCCGCGGTTGCCCTGTACCATTTCAGAAACCGCAACGAGCACGGGCGCGATTACGAAGCCCGGAAATCCGTGGAAAAACTGCGGACGTATCCCCGGTTTTACCGCGGTCTCGACCTCGAATCGTTCCTGCGGGACTTTGAATCCTACCTCAACGGCCGATCCACCCAACCTCCCTTCATCCGCTTCACCTGACGCGCCGCCGCCGCGGCTGGCGGGAATTGCATTTTGGGGTTATACTCCGATCGGAAGCTCCAAAAAATCCATGAACGAATTAACCATTGCGATACTAAGCGGACTGGCCGGGATGCTGGGCTGGGGCGTTTCCGATTTTTTCGCCAAAAAAGTCATCGCCAACATCGGATCGCTGCGAACCGCCATCGGACTGCAGATTTTCGGTGGGGCCGCGCTTTTGGCCGTATACTTGGCAGCCGGCAACGGAGTGCCCGCGCTGGACGCGCGCTCCGTCCTTCAATTGACCGGGCTCGCCGGGCTCAATGTTCTCGGCTACCTGCTCCTCTACAAGGCGTTTGAAAAAGGAACGCTCAGCATCATCAGCCCCATTGCGGCTTCCTCCTGCGGAATATCCGTTTTGATCTGCACTTTTTTTCTTCAGGAAACGATGAGCGCCAAAAAAGCCGCCGGCCTTCTGTGTATTTTTATCGGCATCCTTGTCACATCCATCGATTTCAAGGAAATCCGGCAGAATTGGGGAGAAGGCGCCCTGAAAAAGGGCGTACTGGAAGCGCTGGGCGTCATGATCGTGATGGGTTTATGGTTCCCGCTGTGGGGGGAATTTATGAAGGGGCGCGAATTGCTCTTCTGGTCCACGGGGCTTAAAGTTCTGATGGGCGTGATTATGATGGGATACTTCTTGTTTCAGGCCCCGATCAGCGGTTTGGTGACCACGCTGCGGCTTGCCGGCCCCGTAATTGTGGTGATCGCCTTGATCGACGTTTTCGCATATCTTGCGGTCTCTTACGGATTTTATGCCACCGTCAATCAGACCAGCCTTATCACGGTTCTGGCCCATGCCTACTCGATCCCCACGCTGTTTCTCGCCTACATCCTGCTGCATGAAAGGGTGACGCATTCGCAAAAAAGCGGCATCCTCATGATCCTCGCAGGCATCGTCGTTACGTCCTACTCCTGACCCCGGGCCCGGCGCCCGGCTTTGACAACCCCCTTCAAATTTCATAGACTGACCCCGCTGTAAAATTCACAAATACCGACGGGAAAACATGAAAGTTCTGGTCACCGGAGCGAAGGGTTTTATTTGCGGTTACGTCATCGAGGACTTGCTGGCGAAAGGCTGGTCGGTCGTCGGCCTCGATAATTTTTCCAAATACGGCGCCATCGAGAAGAGTTACGACAAGCACCCCAACTACAAGTTCATTGAAGGGGACGCCAAAAACGTCCAGGTTTTGAAAGACGCGATCGCGGACTGCGATCACTTCATCGCCGCGGCCGCGATGATCGGCGGCATCAGCTATTTCCACGAATTTGCTTACGATTTAATCGCCGAAAACGAGCGGATCACCGCCGCCGCTTTTGACGCCGCCATCTGGGCCCACCAGAACAAGAAGCTCAAAAAGATCACCGTTATTTCCTCTTCGATGGTTTACGAGAATGCCACGAAGTTTCCGACCCCCGAAGGCCATCAGTTCGACTGCCCGCCGCCTTTTTCCACTTACGGATTCCAAAAGCTCTCCGTGGAATATTATGCCCGGGGCGCGGCCGAACAGTACAAGCTGCCCTACACGATTTTGCGCCCGTTCAACTGCGTCGGTATCGGTGAGAAGAAGGCCGCGACCGGAAAGTCCATCAAGTCCGGCAATGTGGAGCTGGCATTCAGCCATGTAGTGCCCGACCTCGTCCAGAAAATTTTGAAAGGCCAGGACCCGGTTTCGCTGCTCGGCACCGGCGGCCAGTTGCGCCACTATACCTACGGCGGCGATCTCGCGAAGGGCATCGTGCTTTCACTGGATCATCCCAAAGCGCTCAACAATGATTTTAACCTTTCGACCGATAAGACCACTTCGGTTTTGGAGCTGGCCGAAATGATCTGGAAGCGCGTCAATCCAAAAAAACCTTTTAAGTATGTCACGGAAAAGCCGTTCAAGTACGATGTGCAGAAGCGCATACCGGACGTTTCGAAGGCGCGCGACGTGCTGGGCTTTACGGCCACCACGCAGCTGGACGCCATGATGGACGAAATCATTCCCTGGATTCAGAAGCAGATCGAATTAGGTGGAATCTAAACCTAAAGTCGACATCGTCATACCCGTTTACAATGAAGGGGAGCGCGTCGTCCAAACGCTCCGGGAGCTCCAGAGCAAACTCACCGTCCCGTACCGCGCCCGTTTCGTTTACGATTCCGATTCAGACACATCCCTTCCGTTCCTCCGCGAATACATCCAGAAAAATAATGTCCGCAACATCGAACCGTTCAAGAACCGCTACGGCCGCGGCGCGCTGAACGCGATCAAGAGCGGACTCGAGAATGCCGAAGCCGAGTACGTTCTGGTGACAATGGCGGATCTCTCGGATGATCTGGCGGGCGTCGCGAAAATGGTGGAGCTCATGGACCGGGGCGCGGATTTGGTCTGCGGCTCGCGCTACATGAAAGGTGGACGCCAGGTCGGCGGCCCCCTCATCAAGAAAAATCTGTCGCGTTTGGCCGGCCTCTCGCTCCATTGGCTTACCGGCATCCCGACCCACGATATTTCGAACAGCTTCAAGATGTATCGCCGCGAGCTCCTGCAATCCACCAAAATAGAAAGCGTCGGCGGCTTTGAAATCGGCCTTGAGATTTTAGTGAAGGCTTACATCCGCGGCAAGAAAATCGCGGAAGTTCCGACGACCTGGACCGACCGCGCCGGGGGAAAATCCAATTTTAAACTGATGAAATGGCTGCCGCTCTATCTGGGCTGGTATTGGAAAGCGATCAAGTACAAGTTTTCCGGGGCGGACGGCGGCATCAATAAACAAAAGGTGAGCGTATAAATGAAAAAATTTGACTACGATGTTTGTATTATTGGCGGCGCCGGACACGTGGGCCTGCCGCTCGGCATCACGTTTGCCGATGTGGGATTCAAAACCCTGCTCATCGACCTCGACCCGCAGAAACTGGCCTCCATCCAGCAGGGCAAAATGCCTTTCATCGAATATGGCGCCGAACCCATCCTTAAAAAAGTTTTGAAGTCCGGACGCCTTAAGGGCTCCACGAACAAGGCGGACGTCGCGCGCGCCAAATTTGTCATTACAACGATCGGCACTCCCATCGACCAGTATTTGAACCCCAGCACCAAGGTTTTTCTGCAGACGATGGGGTCCTTCAAACCCTATCTTTCACCTGATCAGGTTCTGATTATCCGCAGCACTGTTTTCCCGAACACCTGCAGGCACTTCCTCGATTATCTAAATAAGGGGCAGAAATCTCCGTTCCATGTCGCCTATTGCCCGGAACGGATCGCGGAAGGTTACGCCATCCGGGAACTGCGCGAACTGCCGCAAATCATCTCAGGATTTTCGCCGCGCGCGATTTCGGAAGCCAAGAAGCTTTTCTCGGCGCTCACGAAGGAAATCATTGAGCTCAGCGTGCGCGAGGCGGAGCTTGCGAAGCTCTTCACCAACGCCTGGCGCTACATTCAGTTCGCGGTCAGCAACCAGTTCTACATGATCGCGCAGAGCTACGGCACCGATTTTGCCAAGATCCGGAACGCCATGACGCAGAACTATCGCCGCATCGGGTTCCTGCCGGGCGCGGGTTTCGCCGCCGGCCCCTGTCTGCTCAAAGACACCATGCAGCTCGCCTCGTTCTACAACAACCATTTCTTCATCGGCCAGTCCGCCATGATGATCAATGAGGGATTGCCCAACTTCGTCATTGAAAATCTGGCTCGTTCGGTTAATCTCAAAGATAAGAAGGTGGGCGTGCTCGGAATGACGTTCAAGTCCGAGATTGACGACATCCGTGATTCACTTTCCTTCAAAGTCGTGAAGCTGCTGCAATTTCACGGCGCGCAGGTGGTTTGCTCCGACGAGTATGCCAGGGACGCCAAGTTTGTCTCCAAAGAAAAGGTGGTCAATGACTGCAAGATCGTGGTCATTGGCGTTCCGCACAAGGCTTATCGCGGATTGAAGTTCAAGAAGGGGACGACCGTGGTGGATTTGTGGGGGGTTGTAAACAAAAACTAAAATAACTAGCCTAGGTAAATGGTTGCGGGGGCTGGCGCCGCATCCTTATAACAACATGGAAGCGGCACCCGCCCCCGAGTACTTAAAACAAAACCCACCAAAAGATAACTCTTTTGGTGGGTTTTTCAACTTTGAAATGGTTGCGGGGGCTGGATTTGAACCAGCGACCTTTGGGTTATGAGAAGGGTTTTTTACTTTTGCTGGAGCTGCTCCGACCTTAATTTCCGTCTAAAAGATCACTGAGTCATTCGCTGGAGTTGTTCCGATTTAGGCTGATTCGAGGTCAAATGGTACACTGGATGGTACACTCAATAAAAAAATAATCCATTGTTTGATTTTATCTTACCTCAGAATTGCCTGAACCAGCACCCAACAAGCTTTATAGATATAACCAAGGGGCCAATAAAACACCCCTAAAATTGATTGATCGTCCCAATTCCTACCCTTCATACTTGTTCGAAAATTAACCCCTAAAGAACAAACTTATGATTGATCCACGAATGGAGTTTGTTCTTTATAATTTATAAAGCTGTATAATGATGCAAAGATATGAACGACAACCTTCCAACACCATTACTAACAGTCCCAGACCTTTCTAACTGGTTGCGAATTAAGCAATCAACTATTCGAAAATGGGTATGTTATAACAAGATTCCATATATTAAAGTTGGAAGATCAGTATGTTTTGACCGTCATCAAATTGAAAAGTGGCTGGAAAAGAATAGCAGCCCAATGACGAATACCTTATAAATTTAATTAAAATGATAACCGAAAAACGCTACTTAAACGTAACTGAGATTGGAGAGTATTTGGGTTTATCAAAGTGGGGGATTTATGATTTGGTTGCCCAACGTAAAATTCCATTTATAAAAATTTCCCACAGAGTCCTCAGATTCGATAAGCTATCAATAGACAAATGGATGGAAAAACGAGCTGTAAAGACATTACAAGAAATTAGTTGAATCAGTTCGATGGCCTTAATTTACAATATCATCCACTATTCTGAATCTTTTCCGCTTCCTTTTGCTTCATATCCCACTCAAGTAATATTGAAAAAAGGCCCACAACATTTCTATGTATCTCCAACGCATCCTGCTCAGTGAGAGGTTGTTTATAATAGGGCTGCCACGTTTCAATAGTTTTTTGTATATCCTCTTCAGAAAGATCGTAAACGCAATATCCCATACTAAAAGCCTTCGGGAACCAGCCTTAATGCATTTATTTTTTCAAACACATACGATAACTGATCGTGAATTTTTAACACATCGTGATAGTCCATGTACCGCAATTTATTTGCAAACTCTGAAGGCAGATTACCCACCTCGTTCTTAATTTTTTGAATCTGTGCATCGTCGGTTACCGCAACAATTCCTTGCACCGCCGGATTGCTTACAGCCTTCATAAGATTCATAATCAGGCTGTCTACGGAGCCTTTCGTCTGCACTTCAAACACATAAATTACCCTACCCATGTTTCCAATTGTGGACTCCCAGACGGTATCGACTACGGCACCACTGGCCACCTTCACTTCCGTGTCAGCATCGAATCCCAGGTATTTTCCAATATTGGCCAACTTATCTCTGACTTCATCGTGGATGAACCCAATTGTCTCTTTGTTAGATTCATGGATTGGGTCGATTTCCTCTTCCCTCTTAAGCATCGTTGATAGGTTGTCTTGGACTTGCAGCTCATCCCAAAAGAAATAGTCTACAGCTAGTAAATCTGCATTTTGGTCATAGGTTTTTAATTGAGTTAATATTTCCAGTTCAGTCTCGCATATCTTCTTGTATACCTTCCCGTTCAGTTGGTAGTTGTATACGGGCAGATCCTCGACACCAAGGTAATCTAAGGCAGCAAATGCTCTTCTATTCCAAACGGCAAACTTTAGAGGATGCACATGAGCGAGAATTTCACTCATCATAGCGGGGCCAAACCCTTTGATACTTTTCCGAAAATGATCCCATCGCACCGTGATATCCTGCTCTCCCCAAACTAGAC
>CAZFYO010000018.1:0-35752 GCA_964523525.1 uncultured Elusimicrobia bacterium | reverse complement strand
AAATGGTTGCGGGGGCTGGATTTGAACCAGCGACCTTTGGGTTATGAGCCCAACGAGCTACCAGACTGCTCCACCCCGCACAAAGATCGTATCAAAAATGGTTTGATTTATCAAATCGACCTCCTAAATCCCGGCTGTTGACAAAAATGGGTTTATCTGTAAAAATAAGGAACGCCGAGCGAAATTTCCGATAAAAAGGGGGGAAATTTGCCCGGTTTTTTTAAGGTATCAGTGAATAGGATTTCCAAACTTCTCATCACCTTCCTTGTGTTTGGCTTATGGCCCGTCCGGGCCATGGCAGCCTATGACGCATTTTTCCAGCCAAACCCGGTATGGATTGATGTGGGGGACGGAACCACGGACGCCAGGAGCGGAGCCGTCAAAGACGTCAATGGCGACGGGAAAGACGATGTTGTGATCGCGGCGAACGCTTCAAACGGCAACGGCATCGTCTATATTTTTGAACAACATGGCTCTTCCCTCAGCACCACCGCCGACAGCAAATACGGCACGACCGGCAATACCGCCATCAGCCTTGATGCCGGAGATGTCAACGGTGACGGCCTGAATGATATCGTGGTCAGCAATTTCGGCAGTTCCAGTATTTCCATCCTCCTGCAGACGTCCAGCAACACTTTTTCCACGCCAACCGTCCTGCCCCTCGCAGGGGGAGCGGCCAACTACGCATACAGCGTAAAAATCGGCGACCTGAACAACGACGGCCGGGCCGATATTGGCGCCGTGGAAACCTCTGCATTCAAAGGGTCCACTATCACTGCGTTTATACAGAACTCCACAGGGGGGTTCGCCCCGCAGCTCTATCCGCTGAATACGAGCCTTTCAGTGGGAACTCACCTGATCATCGGCGATCTGAATGGCGACAGTAAAAATGACGTGGTCGTGACGCTATACGAACTTGGTGCATCAACCGGGACCGTGGCAGCCTATATTCAGGGTTCCAGCGCCCTGAGCGGGCCGATCTACTACCGGCCTGGAACCAGCGACAGCTTCACCGGCGCATTGATTGGGCGGTTCGACAGCGGAAGCACCAACGATCTGGCGGTGCTGGACAGCAATGCCGACATCTTCACGTTTCTCAACGGAGGCGCCACCGCGACCCAATCCTCCGGCGCAAACTTCGCTGGGATGGTCGCCGTTGACGCGGACGGAGACGGCAAAACGGACATCGTTACGGAATCCCAAACCGGATTTGACGTCCACATCCAGGCAAACCTCTCAAGCTCGACATTCCACCAGGTGCACCGCATGGACCATCCGTTCGTTTTCGGAGTGGGCGGGTTGCAGCAAACCAGCGTCAATTACGACCAGCTGTCCGTGGGAGACGTTAACAGGGACAATAAGGCCGATATTCTGATGGTTGGTATTCGCAACAACACGGGCTCATTCATGATCGCTTTCGGTTCCACCAGCGTCACCGCCGGCAGCGGATCGGGGTCAACGACTTCCTCGACAGGGCCTGAGGTTCCGCAGGGAACCCTTAAGGCCCTCGATAATCTTTTCGATCCATCGCAGGGGCAAAGCACCACCATTGAATTCAGCGTCAACAAGGGCGGCCCGACACTGGTAAAAATTTACACGCTGCAGGGGAAACTGATCAAGACCGTCTACGATAACCTGGTTGCCGGCGGGTCGCAATACAGCGCCCAGTGGGACGGCCGGAACGACAACGGAGAGATGGTCGGATCCGGCATCTACATCGCCCACATTGTGGGGCCCAACTTTTCCAAAAAACAGAAAATCGCCGTCATTCGATAACTGATGATCAAAAAACTCTCCGCGGCATCCTTCATCCTTTCGATCGCGGTTTTTTTTCAGACTTCCAGTCTCTCAGCGGGCAACGGGACGATCGGCGCGAGTTTCCTGGCTGACAATCCAAGCGCGCGGCAGGTGGCCATGGGCGGGGTCCATACCGTTAACGCCGACGCCGCCGACGGCATACATTCGAATCCCGCGGGGCTCGGCCTGGCCCAGCGCTCGGAAGTCACTCTCTCCTACAATACCCAGCAGGATAACGGGAATTACGGCTTTACGGGCTTTCTTCAGCCTGTTATCCGAAGGGAAAACTTTTCGCTCGGCGCGGGCATTGGACTGATCTATTACAGCGCCGGGAACATCGATATCCATTTTTCAAACGGATCTCCGTCGCGATCATTGAAATCGGAAACCGCCTATGCGGGAATCCTCGCAGTGGGAGCGCGGTTTGGCCGGTGGATTTCAGTGGGCCTGGCGCCCAAATATCTCAATTCCACGCTCGTGGAACAGTACTCATCAAAGGCCACCGCATTGGACGGCGGCGTCATCATCCATCCTTTCCCTGATTTGCTGAAAGAACGGTTATCGTTCGGCGGGACTTTCCAAAACTACGGCTCAAAGCTGAATTACAAAACCGCAGAGCAAAGCCTGCCCGAAACCACCGCGTTCGGTGCGGGACTCAAACTCTTAAACCATCGGGAATACGGCGCGTTCTCCGTTTCCGCGCAGGCCGAAAATACTTTGGGAGAAAACACGAAGTACCGGCTCGGAAGCGAGTACGCGTTGGGAGCGAGGGAAACTTCCTGGGAAGTATTTTTGCGGGGTGGCTACCGCTTCAGGGTTGAAACGGAAGACTATAGTCTGGGCCTTGGGGTTCGGGAAACCAATATTGAAGTCAATTATGCCTTCGTAAACGTCTCCGGGCTCGACCGGACGCACCGGCTGACGCTCTCATTCCGCTTCGGGCGCTTCCGCGAACCGAAACTGAACGAATCTCTGGGCACGCTGGATAAAGAAACTGACGCCACCCTGAAAGGAGCCAAACCCAAACTCCTCGACGCGGAAACCGAGGGAAAGAAAGAGGAGCCCACCCGTTTGATTGACGCGGAAAAGAAAAGGAAAAGCAGCAAACCACTGATAAAAGATGAGACGAAAGACGAGGAATATAAACTCTACAAGGAATCCGACAACTCGACCGACTATAAGCTGATTGAGAAGGAGGAAAGAGGAGAGTAGTTGGGGGAGTAGTTAGAAAAGCTCGCTTTGGACTTTGGCGGGCTTGGGCAGTTTCAAGTATCCGAACGCCGCATCGTTGACCTTCCGGCCCATCCGGGTCCTGCTGATAAATCCGATCTTAAGCAAAAACGGCTCCACAATTTCTTCGAGGGTTTCTGCTTCCTCGTTAAGAGTGGCTGCGATCGCCTCCACGCCCACGGGACCGCCATTGTGATGTTCGATAATGACATTCAGGTATTTCTTGTCGAGAAGATCCAGTCCCAGCGAATCCACGCCTTCAACGCGCAGCGACTCCGACGCCGCCGCAGGCGAAATTTTTCCGTTGTGCTTCACGTCGGCGAAGTCCCGCACTCTGCGCAGGAGGCGGTTGGCGATGCGCGGCGTTCCCCGGGAACACTTCGCGATCGCCGATGACGCGCCCGGCTCGAGCGAAGCCGTCAGAAGTTTTGCGGAGCGCTCAATAATACGCGTAAGGTCGTCTTCCTCATAAAACTCCAGGTGATAGCTGAGTCCAAACCGCTCCCTCAGGGGAGCTGATAAAAACCCTGCGCGCGTCGTGGCGCCGACCAGAGTAAAACGCTTCAGCGGCACGTTGAGCGTCTTCGCGTACGCGCCCTTATCTACCACGAAATCGATTTTGAAATCCTCCATGGCGGGATAGAGAAACTCCTCCACCACCACCGGCAGGCGGTGGATCTCGTCAATGAAAAGCACATCGCCATCCTGCAGGTTCGTCAAAATGCCCATGAGGTCGGCGGAGCGTTCGAGCGCGGGGCCGGACGTCGTAAAAATATTGGTGTTCATCTCGCGGGCAATGATGTTGGCCAGCGTCGTCTTGCCGAGGCCCGGAGGCCCGTAAAAAAGGAGATGTTCCAGCGGCTCCGAGCGTTTTTTAGCGGCGGAAAGCGAAATACTGAGCTTTTCGACCAATGGTTTTTGGCCGACAAACTCGGACAGCGATTGCGGTCGGAGAGAACTGTAAAGCTTCTCTTCTTCCTGGCTGACGGGCTCGGCGGAAATAATCCTCTTTTCCCGGCTCACGCAACGCTCCTATCGTTCCGGCAATTTTTTATCATTAATTGTTGTTCAGTTTTTTAAGGCTGAAAATTTCCTGGATCATCTGCTCCGCGCTCTTGATGTCGGGGTTTTTCACCAGCACCTTCTGGATGAGCGCGTCCGACTCCTGCTCTGCATAGCCTACCTGACGCAACACCTGATGAACCTCCGAATGCAGGTCCGGCATCACCGGCACGGTCAACGGCTCATTTTCGAGGCCGAGCGCGAACTTCTGCATCTTGCCCCGCAGCGTCGCCACCATCTTTTCCGCGGTGCGGCCGCCCACATGGGGCAGTTTTTTGAGCGTCGCCAGATCGTTGCGCTCAATCGCCAGAGCAATTTTAGGAATGGGCAGAATTAAAGACTTTAACGCAGTCTTGTAACCGATGCCCTCGACGCTCGTATAAAGCTGAAAGAACTCTTTTTCGATCTCCTTACGAAAACCCACGAGCCGCATAAACTGGTTGCCATGCCCGCTGGCGCCTTCAATATATTGGATTGTATAAAAAATATCGGGTTCGGACGCCTTTCCGTTGCGATTTTGGAGCGTTTGCCGATAATGTTCCACAACGCCGGTGGGGACGAGGATTTCATAGGCAAGATGCCCCGCCTCGAGCGTAACGGAATGCTCGTGGACTTCAAGGACTTTGCCGGAAATGCGGACGATCATATCAGTATTATCCTCTCCATCCTCAGTTTAGCAAACCCCGGACGCGATTGGCATGGCATAGCGCGACCGCTAACGCATCCGCCACGTCATCCGGACGGGGAACTTCCTTCAAACCTAAAGTGCGCTGGATCATCTTCTGCACCTGCATTTTGGTGCCGTGGCCGAATCCGATCAGGCATTTCTTGACTTGTATGGGATAGTACATGTGCACGGGAATCGAGGCCTGGGAGGCGGCCAGCATCACGATGCCCTGGACCTGGCCGATGTGGATGGCGCTTTTGGGAAAGGCTCCCGAAGAGTAGACTTCTTCGAGGGCGAGCGCTTCGGGGGAAAACTCCTTGATGAGATCGACCAAACCTTTGTGGATTTCGCCCAGCCGGTCCTGAAACTTGTTTTCTTTTTTAGAGGTGAGGATGCCTGCTTCGATGAGTTTGGGGACCTGGACCCGGTCTTGCCTAACGTCGATGATGCCGTATCCCGAAATTCCGAAACCCGGATCGATCCCCAATATGATCATCGGTCAGCGCGCGAGCATTTCTTTGGGAACGTCGAAGTTGGAGAATACCTTGTTGACGTCGTCGTGGTCTTCGAGCGCCTCGACCAGCTTCAAAATGTCTTCGGCCGCCTTGCCGGTGAGCGGGACCGTGGTTTTGGAAACGAGGGTGACCTGTCCGTCGGCGATTGGAACATTATTTTTTTCGAGAGCGGCTTTTACCGCTTCAAAATCGGCGGGAGCAGTGAATACTTCAAAATATTCGTCATCCGACTTGATGTCCTCAGCGCCGGCCTCGAGCGCCCAGTTCATGAGGGAATCTTCGCTCACTTTATTTTTTTCGATCACAAGGATGCCCTTGGCGGAAAACATCCAGCCGACGGCTCCCGCTTCGCCCAACGTGCCGCCATGATCGGTGAAAATTTTTCGGATTTCGGGGGCGGTGCGGTTCTTTTTATCGGTGGAAACGTCCACGAGCACCGCGGCGCCGCCGGGTCCGTAGCCTTCGTAACGGATTTCTTCGTAAACGACCCCGGGGATTTCGCCCGTGCCCCGTTGGATCGCCTTCTTCACGTTATCCTGAGGCATGTTGGCTTCGCGGGCGATCTCGATGGCCTTGCGGAGCCGCGCATTATTTTCCGGGTTGCCGCCGCCCTGCTTGGCCGCGACGGTGATTTCCTTGCCCAGCTTGGTGAAAGCCTTGCCGCGCTTCGAATCTACGATCGCCTTCTTGTGTTTGATGCCCGCCCAGCGTGAATGCCCTGACATGCCACTGCTCCTTTATACGTTATTGCAGTGGCATGTCCCGCTGAGTTCAGCTATCCAAAGCGGGACATAGATCACTGTTACTTGAATGTCTTCAGCGGCACGCCTCATGTCGCTGTTCCTTTTAATGCTTTTATAGCGACATGCCCCACTGATATCAGACATCCAAAGCGGGGCTATAAACGAGTGAGGCTATGAGCGCTATTTTTACTTCGAAAACCCTTTCAATTTTAGCATTTTAGGAATTACGTGATTCAAGAACGAATCTATTGCGGCAGTTCGGCGAGAGCTTTTTTGGCGGCGTCCCCAAAGGCAACGGTGGTGGCCAGTTTTTCATAAATCTTGCGGGCTTCCGCGTTCTGGCCCAGAGCGCGGTGAGCCAGGGCCATGTTGTTCATGGCGTTCACGTTATCCGGCTCGAGGCGCAGCGCTTCGAGATAGTGGCCGACCGCCTGATCGTATTGGCGCAGCTCAAAGTGCGCATTCGCCAGAACGAAGCGCAGTTGGAAATTGTCCGGCAGGACGGCCAGCAATTGCCGGCAGAGATTCGACAGCTCCGTCCACTGCCGCCGGTCAATCAGGAGGTTGATTTTTGAAAGATCCATCAGGGCTCGTTCGAGTGGATCGTTTTTACGGCCCAACTTGTTCATCAGCAGAGCGAGGTTCCGCCGCGCATATTCGTAGGAAGGGTCGATATTGACCGCGCGCGCGATACACTGGTACGCGGCGTCAAAGTTGCCCTCCTGAATTCGGAGGAACCCGAGATTGACCCAAAATTCCTTGTTGCGGGGGAAAAACCGGACCGCCTGTTCAAAAAGCGCCAGCCCTTCCGCGCGATATTTCGCGTGGTTCTGGAGGTAAGCATTGCCGAGGAAACTGTAAGCGTCCATCGATACGGGGTTGATCGCCAGGGCGCGGCTGTAATGATAGATGGCGCCGGGAGCGGCGTCGCCTCCGAACGGAACGCGCTCGCCCCAGGGCGTTTCAACCTCAAACGCCGGGTGGGAGTTCTCAAGCCAGCCCATCTGGTTCTGTATCGCGGCCAGGTTGAAGAAAATTTCATCGTATCCCGCGTTCGCCTTCAAGGCCTCGCGGTAGGCCCAGATCGACTTCTTTTTCATGACGTCGGCCTGCGGCAGCAACCCTCCGGACTGGCTCTGTTGGGCAAGCCGCGCGTAGGTGTTCGCCATTTCATAATTGGAATTCACCTCGCTCGGGAACCATTTCCAGGCTTTGTCGAGTTCCTGACGGGCGGGCTCAAGCATGTTGTTCATCTTGCTGATCTTAAAGCCGCGGAAATAATGGATTTCCTGGAACTCCCGGCGGAAGTTCCAGACGCAGACCGCCAGCACGCCCGCGCCCAGGGCGCAGAGGATCGAAATGTGAATATGGTTCCGGACGGGAAGCGAAAACCATTCCGCCGGATGGGCACGGTCGGCGTTGTTGGCGCGCGGCACGCCGAAAAGCAGGCCCGCCTGCCACCAGAAAAGGAACGCGGGGATTGTGAAGTGGATCGAAACGTTTCCAAAAAAATTGTCAGCGAACATGCCGACGGATCCGGCGGTCAGAGCCCAGACGAGGATGGATTTTTCCGGGGCGACGGCGCTAAACTCCCGGGCGTAATGGAAGCCGAAAGCGATCATCACGATCCAAAGCCAGATGTATATGCCGAGTCCCAGCGCTCCGGTTTGAGTCCATATTTCAAAGACCTCGTTATGGCAATTGTTGGCATGGGTGCGGTAGCTCTTCAAGACGGAATGGAACATCATCCGGCCCTGGTAATAAGGATAGAACAGCTCGAACTGGCCCCAGCCCTTGCCCAGAATCAGGTGTTCGCGCACCATCTGGAAACTGGAACTCCAGATCAGAATACGCTGATGGAGCGGCTGGTAACCTTCCTTGTCCTTCACCTGCCGGATTTCGGCGATGCGTTTCCAGGGACTGGAATAGCCCGGTCCGCTCTTCGGCCAGAGGATACCGCCGACCGCGAGCGCCGCCGCCAGGACGGCAAGAGTTTTCCGGTTTTTCACGATCATGTCCCGCACCGGCGGGCTGACCGGCAGGAGAACCAGCGCCGTCAAAAGCCCGACCCAAGTGGAACGGGTCATGGTCGAGACGATGCCGGCCACCATCAAAAGCAGCAACCCAATCAGCAGGCCGCGGCTTCCCGGCTTTTTGGGCGAGAAAAGCGGCGCGATGAGAAGGGGAACCAGCAGCAAAAGATAGGACGACAGGAAGTTCGGGTTGCCGAACGTCGAGACCGGACGGTTTCCGAAAGGAGTCAGGGTCTTCTGCCAGATTTTTTCGATGCCGTAAAATTGCATGAGCCCGTAGGCGGCCGCGACGCCGCCGACCGCGAACGTGAGCCAGATGAAGCGGCTGCGCCATTTCTCGTCGATCGTGACCGCGATGAAATAAACGCCGAGTCCGTTCACGAGCAGGAATATCCAGTTGCGCAGGCCTTCGGCGAACATCGAAGGGTACATCGATTTCGAATGGCCCAGAAACGAAACGCCCCAGGAAAGCGTTGCGACGCCGAAAAACGCCAGGAGCGGAATGTTCAGCGCCGTTTTGGGAAAGGCCAGGCGGCCGTCCTTTCCCGCGTCCCAAAGCCATCCGAGCCATAGAAAACCGATCCAGATGTTCAGTAAAGCGATTTGCGTGTAGTAAGGATTCCGGGTGAGATCCGTGAAGAACATGATGGGGCAGACTGCGTGGATCACGGCGAGCAGCAGCAGGGCGGTCCATTCAAACTTCCAGAGCGTGCAGAGCAGAAGGGCCAGCGTTATCCCGGCCTGAAGCATAAAGAGCGAGCCGTAAAAAGAAGGGCCTCCGGCCAGTTCCAGCGGGGGGAGACCGATACTTGCGGCTAGAGCCCGCATGAAAAAGACGGAGAACGCCGCCTGCAGCCCCACCAGGAGCCATGCGGTTGATTTATGCTTTAAGATCATTCGGGATGTTTATCGGGTGGGTCTGGGCTGGACTTGAACCACCCGCTGGACGTCGGGATCGCTCGGGTTGATGGCGTAGGCCCTTTTCCATATTTCGATGGCTTCCGCGGTGCGCCCCGCGCGCCCATAGAACGAGGCGAGCCGTTTGACAAAATCGATGTTGTTGGGGCTGACCTCCACAGCACGCCGGTAGGCGGCCTCGGCCTTCGCGGGGACCTGCAGCACGAAAGCGTAGAAATCGCCCAGATACATCCAAGCCTCGTACTTCGGCTGGATCACTTCGTCATGGCGGTGATAGATGCTGGCCAGATCGTAGCGGTCGTGCTGGCCGCCGCCAATGCCCTTGGCGTTAAATCCGTCGAAAATCTGATGGTAGGGCTTTTTACACTCCTTGGCCTGCAGATGGTCAATGTATACCTGCTCGGCTTTCGCGATCTGACCCATACTGATGTAAACCTGGGCCATGCGGTAGTAATTTTGATCGTAGACCGGATCAATTTTGTAGTAAAGCTTGAAGGATTCGATCGCCGCGTTCCAATGCTCGCGGGCCGATTTTCGATACAGTTCAGCCAAGTCCTTATGGCCAAAGCTTTCCGCCATCGGTGCCAGGCCGTTGAAGAAATCGCCCCACTTCTGGTGGACGGCTCCGACCTGGTGATGCATCTGGACGTAGTTGGGACCCAGCTCGCGCGTCGAACGATATGCATCCAGAGACTTTTCCCAGAGTTCTTCGGTCCGCTTCCGGAAAATCTCGGCCTGCGCGACGTCGCGCCGCTGAAACGCTTCCTGCGTTTTTTGGGCGAACTGCGAGCCCCAATCGTTATAAACGTTGCCCCTGAAGTAATGGGCCATGATGAAGTCGGGACGCAGCATGTTTACGTGCTCGTAATGCTCAAGCGCGCCGCCCACACCGTAGCGCCGCCAGAACACGTCGGGGAAAAGGAAATTGATGGTGCGGCCGAGCCCGGAATCCTTATCCAGCGTACCGGGCGCCCCGCCCTGGTACATCATCTGGTATTCCTGGGGATAGGAAAGCGCGCGCGAATCGTATTCGGGAGATTTGGTCCAGATCCCCTGCTTCGAGAAAAAGATGGCGCGGTTGTGGTTCACGTCCCCCACGAAAAATCCCCAGAGCGGAACGAGGATGATGACCGCGGCGGTGATCGTGACCAGGGACAGAATCTTGGCGCATTCCAGCGCGATTTTTATGAACCAAAACGTGGCCGTGAGCCAGCAGAACAGGAACACCGCCCAGGTGATGACGAAATGCGGCAGTTCATTCGGATTTTTGAAACCGTCGCGCATCTGGCACCAGTCGAAAAGCATAATAATGCGAAGCGCCACGATCCCGACCGCCGCCAACGCGACCAGCCGGAAAAATTTCATTGCAGCGGAGCGGAGCGGAGATTCGGGTGCCGGAGACGGCTCCTGCTGCGCTCCGAGCTGATGCTCCGGAAGGGGACTGTAGATCAGAAGCGCGGCCAGCATGCCGGCCAGCAACCAGAACGGCGCGCCGGAAGAAACGAAACGCATGGAAACGTCGGTATTGTTGTGGACGAGCATCCCGAGGAACCCCGAGCCAATGCCGAGGATGTAAAACGCTTCTTCGGGAAAAGGGTTTTCCTGCTTGGATGGTCCGGCGCGGGTGGGCTGTGCCGTCAGGAGGGCCAGAGCTTTGTACATGCCTGTGGCGATCATTAAAATCATCCAGATCCAGAAGCCCATGCCGATGATGCCCTCGTCCATCCAGACTTCAAGGTGCTCGTTTTCGGCGTGATCCGTTTCCGTATTATGCTTGCCTTCGATGTGGAAAATCGCGGGGCGTCGGTAGGCGGGATAGACGACCCAGAACGTCCCGATGCCGTTGCCAAGCACCGGTTTGGCGTTGATCATTTCCCAGGTTGAAAGCCACGTGTACATGCGGAAACTGAAGGACGTGAGCCCGATGCCGCTGTAAAAGACCTTGTAGACCACGTAGGAGCCGAGAATCATGACGACGCTGGCCGCGCCGATGATGACGGCCCGCTTAATCTTGGCGCTGGTTACGAAGAAGCGGAGGAACAGTAAAGAGAAGATCGTTGTGCTAGCCATCAGGCCCATCGCGGGGCCCTTCGAGCGCGTCCAGTAAATGTTGACCAGCGTCAGCGCGATGAGCGGCAGGTAAAAAAACTTTTTTGTGCGCAGGTAGAGCGCGACCATGAGCGGAACCATGATCACCAAAAAATTACTGTAGAAGTTCGGGTTGCCGAACGTGGAGAAAACGCGGTCGCCGAACGCGCGGCGCCACACGAATTTGTCCAACGCGACCGTGGGCGGTCCGGGCGGGAAGAAATTGTAATCGAACCACTGGATGAGGCCGTAAATCGTGCAGACCGCAACCGCGATCACCAGCCACTTCGTCATCCGTCGAAAATCGGTGAGCGACGTCATTTCCGTCGCGGCGATCATGGCGATGCCGATGAATATGACGCGCCGCACGAAAAAATCGAAACTGCCCCAATGGAGCGGCGAAAGCGTGAACGACAGGACGCCGGACGCGAAAATGGCGATGAACGGAAGGATGATCATCGTCTGGTTTTTGCTGAACGGCCAATGTCCTCCCTCGAAAACTTTGCAGAGCCAGAGCGCGACCAGAATGGTTCCAAACATTTGCACTTCGGTGATCTTGACCATCGCCGAGTCGTACGTGCGCAGGTAGAACGAGGCCGCCAGCAGGAAAAAGAAGATGGGGAAAGCGCTGTCGAGATAGCGCGAGATGCGACCGACTACGGTTTCGCGCGCCGCGTTAACGGGCATAGGAGTCGCTCAAGACCCGGGGAACCCCTCGGGCGGCGGACCATTTATAGTCGATGGAGATGCGGTGCAGCAGTCCCAGCTCACCAAACGAGGAACTCGCGTAATCAAGCTGGAAGGATTTTAAGGCGAGGCCCAGACCGAACGAAAGGCCGTTGGGCAACCTCAAAGTTGAGCCCAGATCCTGATCGGAGAATGAATGGCTGTAGCCCGCGCGCAACCGGAGGCCTTTCGAGAGAGGCAATTCAAAGCCGCCTCGAACTCCGTCTCCTCCGCGGAGCAGCTTGAAGTAGTCCGCCGCGAAAAGGCTGCCGTTCGGGACGAATTTCGGAAAAAAATGGTCCGATTGGTGAAACGATATTCCCGCCTTGACCGAAGTCGGAAGGTTGAACGAATCATCCTGGAATTTGGGTTTGGTTCCCAGGTTCTGGAGGGCCGCCCCGATCTGCACGGGGTATTTGTCTTCCTTAAATAGGATGCCGAAATCCATGGCGAAGGCATTGGCCGAAGCGTCGGCGAGCGATTCGCGGATGAAGCCGGCCGTCGCGCCGAAGCCCCAATCGGGAGCGAAAACCCGGCCCATCGAGACCGATAAACGGTAATCGTACGCGGAAAAATCTCCGGTTTCGCGGAAGCCGTCCGGAACGGAATTGTCAGCCACCGTACGGTCGAAACTCCCGACGTTCATGACGCCGGACTGGAAGCTCCACGAGCCGCGTTCGGTGGGACGCACGTAAGCGAAATTATTGTATTTCATGCCCTCAAGGAATGGGGGGATAAAGGACTGGGCGTAGGCGTGGGATTGCATTTCGAAAGCCAAACCGGCGGGATTGGAGTAGGCCGCCTCTCCGTCTTCCGCGATGGAAACCGCGGCATCAGCCATTGCGGACGCGCGGACGGCGGGAGTCAGCAGTAAAAAGGAAAAACCGTTGTTCTGGTCCGCCCACAAAACGGCGGGAGACAGGCCCGCGACCGCGATGAAATATTTCCAAAGTTTTTGCACGCAATTGAAGCAAGTTTATATCACTTTAACGTCCGCAAAGCAAACAGGCGGGCGAAATAAAAACGAGCCGGCGAGAGGGATCGAACCTCCGACCTACTGTTTACGAAACAGTTGCTCTACCACTGAGCTACGCCGGCGACGTCCATCATCGTAATATATCTTTTTAATTTTGTAAACTAACCGGCAAATGCGCGACGTAAAAACGCGATCCGTTTTTATCAAAGTAATCTGTCTGGCGGGGCTGTTCGCGTTCGTTTGCACGCCCCGCGTCGGAGCCGACGCGGATATCCCCGAAAACATACTGCGGGTCTCCGTGGCGGACGCGGAGCCTTCCTGCAATTTGAACGCCGCGGAAGGATTCACGCTCTATGACCTCAACAGCGGCGCCCGGAAGACAATGTCGGGGCGATCCATCTACCTTGTAAAACCGCGTGACAAGGGCCTGTCCATCGGAGGAGAGCCCTGGGGGATGCTGGTCCGCGCGATGGCTCGGGACGGAGATTTCATCCGGGTCAACGGCCGGCGCTACCGCGGGACGATCCTGATCCGCAAGACGGGCCGCGGAGAACTCACAGCGATCAACGAACTCGGCATCGACGAATATCTTTTCGGCATCCTGCCCCGCGAAGTCAGCCCGGCCTGGCCCAAGGAGGCGTTGAAGGCCCAAGCGCTGGTAAGCCGTTCCTTCGCGCTCAAGAGCCTCGGGCGGCACGGCTCGGACGGATTTGATTTATGCAGCAAAGTGCACTGCCAGGTTTATGGCGGCATGGAAAGTGAAGACGCGCGTACGAATGCGGCCGTGGAGGAAACCTACAACGAGGTTGTCGTATATAAGGAAGACCTGGCCAATACGCTTTTCTTTTCCAATTGCGGCGGAAAAACTGAATTCCCGGGAAATGCCTGGCAAAACTCCAATAATCCTCCGTATCTGAAGCCGGTGCGTTGCAAGTATTGCAAAGGTTTCAAGCACCACGACTGGGAAGAGTCCGTAAAATCCGAACAGATGGCGGACGCGCTGGGCAAGTTTTCGGTCGAGTATCCGATCCGGTCCATCACTGTCGCGAACAAAGGCTCTTCCGGGCGCGCGGCCACGATCAAAATCCGCAGCGCCGCGGGAAACGCCACGCTCCCCGCCAGCCAATTCCGGATGGCGATCGGTCCCAACGTGATCCGGTCCACGATGATCACGCGCATTCGAAGGAAGGGAGACCGGTTTCTGTTCGAAGGCCGGGGCTGGGGGCACGGCGTGGGCCTCTGCCAGGAAGGCGCACGAGGAATGGCCGAACGCAACAAAAGCTACCGGAAGATCGTGCAGTTTTATTATCCGGGCACGGAAATCGAAAAGGTCGAAAATTAGTTTGATCGCAAATAGTTTTTGTGTATAATAGGGTCCACTTTTGGAGGCATTATGATTCAAAACGCATACGCAGAATCAGCCGCAACCACCGCAGCGACGGGAGCTCCCGCCAAGGCCAAGCCGCCTTCGCCTATCATGAGTTTCGTTCCGCTCATCGTCATTTTCGGAATTTTTTATTTCCTGCTGATCCGCCCCCAGCAGAAAAAAATGAAGCTGCATAAAAAGATGGTGGACGAGCTCAAAGAGGGAAACAAGGTCATCACCTCCGGCGGTTTTTATGCCACTGTCGTCAACATCGGCGACACCAGCGTCGAGGTCAAACTCGCCGATAACGTCAAAGTTAAAATTTTGAAAAGCGCCATTTCCGAGGTCCTGGGCGGCGAAACCGCGCTCTCGACCAATGGCTCCAAAAACGGCAACTAACCCTACATGAGCAAACTCGCCTGGAAAGCCGTCGCGATCTTCGTACCCCTCCTGGTCGCGATTTATATGCTTTATCCCACGGTGGCCTGGTACACTCTTCCCGCGCAGGATCGCGCGGAGCGCGAAAGCAACCGCGACCCGCTGCTCGGACGCATCATCAACCTGGGCCTTGACCTTCGGGGAGGCTCGCATCTCGTTCTCGAGCTCCAGACCGATAAAATCAAATCGGACACCGGCGCCACGCACACGGTCGCCGTCACGGACGCACTGGAACGCGCCATCGAAATTATCCGCAACCGTATCGACCAGTTCGGCGTGGCCGAACCTTTGATCGCGCGTCAAGGTGAAAAATGGATCGTGGTCCAGCTTCCCGGTATCAAGGACCCCGAGCGCGCAAAACAACTCATCGGTAAAACAGCCCTCCTTGAATTCAGACTGGTGGACGATTCGCCGGCGCTCGATAACATCGTCCGGGCGGTCCGGGAAAAATCAATCAGCGTTTCATCCGCCGCGGCCCATCCTCAAAATTTGCCGAAAGAAATCAAGGCGATGTTTCCGGCCGGTTATGAACTCATGGCGGGCCGCGATGAGCGCTATTTTCTCGTGAAGTCCACCCCGGAAATGACGGGCGCCTATCTCACCAACGCGAAGGTTCAGCTGGGCGGAGACTCCGGCTTTGGCTACCCCGAAGTGTCGCTTGAATTCAACGATGAAGGCGCGCGGCTCTTCTCCGACGTCACGCAGGCCAACATCAACCGCAACCTGGCGATCGTTCTGGACGGCGTTATACAGTCCGCTCCGGTCATTCGCACCCGTATCCCGGACGGCCGCGCGGTCATCGAAGGCAGTTTCAGCACGGAAGAAGCCAAGCTTCTGTCCACCGTTTTAAGAGCCGGCGCCATGCCCGCCCCGGTCCAGATCATCGAAGAACGAACCGTGGGACCCTCGCTCGGCGAAGATTCCATCCGTTCGGGACTGATGGCCAGCCTCATTGGAGTCGGCCTGATACTTGCATTTATGATCTCCTACTACCGCGGAGCTGGACTCGTCACAAACGTTGCTCTTGTTTTGAACCTCGTGATGCTGATGGCGACCATGGTCTATTTCAGGGCCACGCTGACATTGCCTGGCATCGCCGGCATTATCCTGTCTCTCGCCATGGCGGTTGACGCCAACGTATTGATCCTGGAGAGGACTCGCGATGAACTGCTTTCGGGAAAAACAGTTAGGATGGCGCTGGACATGGGTTACAGCAAAGCATTTACGACCATTCTGGACGCCAATCTGACGACGTTAATATCGGCCCTATTCCTCTTTCAGTTCGGCACAGGGCCCGTCAAGGGGTTCGCGGTCACACTCACCATCGGTATTATCATATCGATGTTTACTGCGATATTTGTAACCCGAACCTATTATGAATGGCGGATGAAAAGCAAAACCATCACGGAGCTCAGTATCTAATGTTACAGATCATCCCGAAGACCAACATTGATTTTATTGGAAAGCGTTACGTATTTTTTGCGATCTCGATTGCGGTACTTGCGGCCGGCACGTTTTCACTCGTCATGAAAAAGGGCCCCAAGTGGGGACTCGATTTTACCGGCGGCACGCTCGTTGAAGTCAAGTTCCAGCAGCCGCCGACGCTGGACGACGTCAGGAAGTCACTCGACGCGAAGCTGGGATCCTTCGAGTTGCAGAGCGTGACCGGACAGGGAGTGATCATTATCCGTACCCAGCTGAAAGATGGCGTGGCGCAGGATCAGGGGCAGGCGATCCTCCAGGCGCTTGGGCAGTCTTTTCCGGGCCAGGAGATTACGATCTTGAGAAAGGAGTTCGTAGGCCCTACGGTCGGCCGGCATTTGATCCGGCAGACCTCTTGGGCATTCCTGCTGACTTTTCTGGGCATTATCGTCTACGTCGCGTTCAGGTTTCATTCAGGAGTCTGGGGTGCATCGGGCGTGATCGCCATCATTCACGACGTATTCGCAACGGTCGGCATATTTTCGATCCTCGATAAGGATATCACCGTGACGATAGTGGCCGCCCTTCTGACAATCGCCGGCTACTCTATCAACGATACCATTGTGGTCTTCGATTTCATGCGGGAACGTCTCCGCCTTCGCCGTTCGGAATCCATGGCGGAAATGATCAACCGAAGCATTAATGATACGCTTTCGCGCACGATCATCACCAACCTCACCGTTTTCCTGGTCGTACTCACACTCTACTTCTTCGGGGGGGACGTGATCCACGACTTCGCATTCGCGATGGTCTTCGGGGCCATTGTGGGTACTTATTCCTCCATTGCCGTCGCAGCTCCGATCATTTACGAGTGGGACCGCATCCGCAACGCTAAGAAATAGCGACCCGGTCCGCGAAAGGAAGCGCTTTCGATGATCAAAAAAATCAAGAAGTATAAACTCTCGCTTCGGCCCTCCTACGTTGCCAGAAACCTTAAAAAAAAGCTTCCGGAGGGGACTGCCTGGCAGGACTCCATGGAGCAGGACATCCAACGGGAGATCAAAAACGCCGAGCCTTATCTCGACCTGTCCTCGATCTATGAGAGCTTTTCCCAGGTGGGCTCTCCGGTAGCCCTTAAAGAGCTCTGGGATAAATCTCCCAAGGGCGCCATTTCGATTTCGCTGATCGCGACGACCATCGGTCCGAAACTCGAAGAAAAAATCACCTCGCTGCAGAACGGAAGCGACGCCTTCAAAGCGGCCGTCATCGGATCCATCGCGCAGGAAGCGCTCGAACAATCCACCCACTTCGTCAGTAAACTCCTCGCGGAAGAATCCAAGCTCGAGCATTGCGAATGCACGCCCAGCCTTCCGTTGGAACCATCCCTTCTCAAAGACTCCCTCGATATCTTGCAATCCCAAAAAGCCGATATCCGCGCCGCTGAAGGGGGCGGACTCGTTCCTCTTTACAGCTCGGTCAGCTACTGCTTCTGGAACCCCAGTAAGAAGCGCTAATGCGATCCGTCCTCACGGTCGTCATCCCGCGCCTGGCGTGGGCTTTCCTGCATTTCATCGGTAAAACCTCCCGCATCGTCTGGCTCAACAAGGGCCTCCGCTACTCCATCGAAAACAAGGAGGGAAATTTTATTTACGCGTTCTGGCACGGCCGGCAGGTTTTCATCACTTACGCCTACCGCAACCTGCCCGTGACCTGCATGGTTTCGCAGAGTAAAGACGGCGAATACATCGCCCGGGTGATCGAATATTTCGGAGAGCAGACCGTCCGCGGCTCTTCGTCGCGCGGGGGATTAAAAGCGTTGATGGATATGAAGCAACACCTCGATTCCGGAAGAACCGTAGGCCTGACTCCGGACGGCCCTCGCGGACCGCAGCGCTCGGTGGCCGGAGGAATCCTTCATGTGGCGCAGGAATCGGGTAAACCCATTGTCCCTTTAGCTTACTCCGCCAAACGCAAACTTATTTTCAAAGGATGGGATGACTTCTGGGTTCCACTTCCTTTCAATCGCCTCACGTTGGCCGTTGGAACTCCCGTGCGGGTCGGACCATCGGACGATCTCGCGCTAAAGGCCGAGGAGCTTAAAGTCACGCTGAACACGACCACGGAGGCCGCGGACAAACTCGCCCTTCAATCGCGACCGCTCTTTGAATCAATCGCCTATTTTCTTTATACCGCGCTCGCAACGCTGTTGTTCCCTTTGATCCTCCTCGCGGTTTTCGTGCGCTATCCAAAGACATTCCTTGGACATTTTTCGGAAGGGGCCGGCGAACGCCTGGCGATCCTGCCGAAAAAAAAAGCCGGGGATTGGCGCCATCCGGTTTGGATCCATGCTTCAAGCCTCGGCGAATGCCGCGCCGCGTTGCCGTTCGTCAAGGCCTTTCGCGAGTCCCATCCCGGAGAAAAGATCGCTTTTACTTCAACGACCCCCAACGGCGTCCGCGAAGCGCGAAAATTGAAACTGGGCGATCAGGTTCTTTATGCGCCCATCGACTGTCCTTTTACCGTTAACCGGTTTTTGAACGCGGTTCAGCCGCGGCTCCTGCTGCTTCTGGAGTCGGAACTCTGGCCCAACTGGCTGGCGCGAGTGAAGGATCAGGGAATTCCCGCCGGCGTCATCAACGGGCGGATGTCCGGCCGCAGCGCCAAACGCTACCGGGCGTTTTCATTTTTAAGCCGGATGGTTTTCGAAAAAATCGACTTTGTCGCCGCGCGCGAATCAGCGGACAAGGAGCGCTTCGTCGCCTGCGGCGTAGATCCTGCCAAAGTGAAAGTGACCGGCAACATGAAGTACGATCTGGCGCCCTGGGAAATGAATGGCGAGCCCGGTGAACTCGGTGGGACAGGCGAAACCTCCGGCCAAAATCCGCGGCTTTGGGCGGCTGGCAGTGTTCGCGACGGGGAGGAATCACTGGTGTTGGAAACGCACCGGAATTTGCTGAAAAATTTTCCGGACCTCACGCTGATCATCGCGCCGCGCCATATGGAACGGCTAGGAACCATTCTTGATCAGATAAAATCAATGAAGCTCACTTATGCGCTTCGAAGCCAATCCGTCAATGGCGGCCTTAGCGGAGCGATTTTGATTTGGGATACCTTTGGCGACCTTTGGAAGGCTTATCAGATGGCCGGCGTCGTATTTGTCGGAGGTTCCCTGGTGCCGAAAGGCGGTCAAAATCCCATCGAGCCCGCCTGGTTTTCCAAACCTATTTTGTTCGGACCATCCATGACAAACTTTGCGGAGCCGGCGGAGATGCTGTTGTCGCAAAAGGGCGCTATTCAGGTCGACGACCGCGCTGAGTTGGAAAGCGAAATTGCGGCGCTTTTAAACGATCCGGCCCGCGCGGCAGAACTAGGAAAACGCTCGCGCCGGGTGATCGACTCGTTCCGCGGGCAGGCCACAAAAAACACTTTGAAGATCGTTGAGCCCTACCTTTGATCGCAACTATTCACCCGCTTAAGATTCTGGTCGTGAGGTTTTCCTCGCTGGGAGACGTCATCCTCACCACGCCGGTTTACAAAAACCTGAAGGAACATCTGCCGGGCTGCACCGTATACGCGGCGGTCAAGCGAAGTTATGCCGGCATATTGGACGGCAACCCGCATTTGGACGGAGTTCTGGCATTGGAGCCCGGGGAATCCGTTTTGTCGTTCCTGGCGCGGGTGCGCGGTGAAAAGTTCGATGTGCTGATCGATTTACATGGAAATATCCGGAGCGCCGCCCTGCGTTTCTTTGCCGGAATTCCTCAAGTCCTGCGCTACGAAAAAGCGGCCGTGGCGCGGCGGCTTTTCGTCAGCCGGAAGATCCGGAACCCGGAACTGGAACGGCACACGGTCGAACGCTATCTGGACGCGTTGAAGCCTCTGGGAATTTCGCCCAAACCCTTTCCGCCTCAGATTTATCCCGAAAAGCAAAATCCCGGAACCGCTGAATTGCGTCCGGGGACCAGAGGCTCTTCGTTGCGCATCCTCGTGGTCCAGACCGCGTTCCTGGGCGACGCCGTTCTCACAACTCCGCTTTTTTCATCACTCCGCAAATTCTACCCTTCAGCGATGATTTCACTGCTCTGCTCGCCAGAGATTCGCGACATCTTCTCGGAAATCAAAGATATCGATGAAACGCTGGTGATGGACAAGCGCGGCAAAGATAATGGTTTTGGCGCGCTTCTCTCCTGGGCGCGGCGGCTCAAAGGCCGTTACGATATCGCCGTGGTTCCGCACCGCTCCTTCCGCAGCGCGCTGCTGGTCTGGATGGCTCGCATCCCCAAACGCATCGGTTTCGCCAGCAGTCAGGGGGCGTTCTTCCTAACAGACCGCGTCGCGTTCGACTGGAAGACGCACGATGCGGAACGCAACTTAAAACTGCTCGAGCCGCTGGGCATTGCGGGGGAAAAGCCGGAGCTGCAGATTCCCACCGGCGGCTCCCTCAACTTTGAGGAATTCCGTAAAGCCCACGGGATATTGGAAGGGGAATTGATTGTCGGAATGAACGCAGGTTCCGTCTGGGCCACCAAACGCTGGCTGCCGGAACGCTTCGCCGAAGTCGCGGATCAGCTCATCGCCGAATACGGCTGCAAAGTCATCCTGTTCGGCTCCAGTAAGGACAAACCGGCTTCGGACGCGGTGCAACGCTCTATGAAGCGGCCCGTCCTCAACCTCTGCGGCAAGACGGACCTGAAAGCGCTTTCCGCGCTCATCGCCCGCTGTGACCTTTTCGTGACCAACGATTCCGGTCCTATGCACATCGCTACGGCCGCCAATATTCCCGTGGTGGCCATATTCGGCGCCACGACGAAGGAGCTGGGCTTCTTTCCCTACGGCGAAAAGAGCGCGGTGGTGGAAGTGGATCTCGACTGCCGCCCCTGCGCGCTCCACGGCGGCAACGCCTGCCCGCTCGGTCATTTTCATTGCATGAAAAACGTCACGGCGGGCATGGTTCTGGAGCAATGCCATAACTTTCTTTCCGGACGGGGCGCCAAACCCGCAGCACGGCCATGAAAATCATCCACCTCCTCGACACCCCCTGGTGGAGCGGCCTTGCGGCCTACGCCTTTGACTGCGTGAAAGCCCACCGGGATCTGGGCCACGAAACCATCCTCGCCTGCGAAAGGGGCTCGCTCCCGTATAAAAAAGCCGCGAAAAAACACTGGCCGGTTTTGGGCATTTGCGGCCGCGGCAACTTGGGCGGGTTCATCAATTTTTTCCATATCGGCGCCATCCTCTATAAGGAAAAGCCGGATTGGGCCATCAGCCATACAGGCTCAACCCATTGGATCCTCTGGCTCTGGTCAAAAATATTCAAAGTGAAAATCGCGCGCACCCGCGCCACCTCGCAAAAACTCAAAGGTTCAGCCATCAACCGGATGATTTATGCCGGGACAGATGCGATCATCGCGGCCTCGGGACATTTGGGAAAAGAATGCTCCAGGTTTCGCGGAGAGCCGGCCGCGAACGTCTCCGTACTCTACCCGCCCGTGGACCTGCCGGCGCAAGAGTCCGCGTCGCAGCGAAGTTTCAATGGAAACCGGACTCTGGGAATATTGGCGAGGCTGGACCCCGTAAAAGGCCATCGCGAGTTCCTGAAAGCCTTCAAGGAAGTTCAAGTGGAATTTCCCGACGCAGCGCTGAGGCTCGCGGGAGCGGAGGAAAATGTATCGTGGAACAGCCTGCTTCGGGAAGTCGACGCACTTAAGATACAAAACGTAATCTATCACGGATTTTTGCCGCACGAGAAAATTGGAGAATTCCGGAACGCCTGCGCCGCCGGAGTGGTGCCCTCTCTGGGTTCGGAGGAGGTTTCGCGGGCCCTTCTGGAATGGATGGCCGAGGGAAAACCCGTGGTCGCCACGAACGCCGGATGCATCCCCGAAATTTTGAAGGACGAAGGCGGTTACATCGTGGACCGGACGGAAGTCTATCGGATGGCGGACAAGCTGAAAGATCTTCTCCGCGACCCTGAAAAAGCGCAAAGGATGGGGGAATTGAACCGGAAAATCTGCCAGGACTCCTATTCGCCGGAGCGCTTCGCCAAAAACTGGGAGCGTATCCTGAACCATGGATAAAATTGCGCTTCCACCCGCGGCGCGCATTCTCCTCGTGCGCAACGACAAGCTGGGAGACCTCATTTTAACGACGCCCGCCCTGATGCGCCTGCGCGAAGCCTACCCCCAAGCCCATATCGCGTTTCTCTGCAAGAGCTACACCGCGCCCGTCTTAAAGGAAAATTCCGCCGTCAACGAAGTGATTGTTTCCGACGCGCCCGACACTTCCTTCTGGGCTCTGATTCAAAAGATCCGGGAAGGAAAATTTGACGCCGCCGTCCATTTCTATTGCGAACCCCGTTCCGTCTGGCTCACGGCCCTGGCCGGGATCCCGCTCCGCGTCGGCCCCTTTTCCAAACCCTCGGCGCTCCTGCTGAACCGCCGCGTCCGCCAGAAACGCTCGGAAGTGAAGCGCCACGAAGCGGAATATAATTTGGAGCTGGTCGAAATTCTGGGCGCGAGGGGAACCGCGCGTCCTCCCGTCATCGTTTTATCGGAAAAAGAAAAGGAAACCGGAAGGCGGCTCGCGGCGGAGGTTTTGGGAAGCTCGACCGATCTCAGGCAAAAACCAGTGATTATCCATCCCGGTTCGGCGGGATCCGCCAAAAACTGGCCGATTGAATCTTATCTCGAACTGGCAAAAAAACTGGCGGAGGCAGGCCACAGCGTCATTATTACGGTTGGACCGGGGGAAGGGTGGATCTCGAAGAAGGCGGAAGGTCTCAAAAATCCAAAGATTTGCGTGTTTCGGGGGGACCAATATGGACTCCGGGAGCTGGCAGGGGTTATCGGGGAAGGCCGGCTGATGGTTTCCAACTCTACGGGTCCCCTGCACGTGGCGGTTGCCCTGAACATTCCGACCTGCTCGTTATATCCTGCAGAACCGGTTGTCACGTCCGCCAAGCGCTGGGGTCCTTTTGGGGATCCCAAAACCAACCTCGTTTTGTCCCCGGAGCATCCCCGGGCGGGAATGGCTTCCATATCCGTAGATCGGGCCTTCACAACCGCTAAAAGTCTAATCTAATTTATTAATAACCCTTCCAATATCCCTAATTTCCCGGGATTCATGGATAATTGTGCCGCGAGCATCAGTTTCCGCGGAACGAAGCATGGCGCGAGCGATCGCCGCGGCTTCAATAGGCTTGAAATTAGCGAAGGGTCCCGCGAACAAGAACGGAAAAACCCTGGAGATCAGGATAGCCAGGGTCTCGTTCACCCGGAACTCTTTCCTGGGACCGACAATGAGCGCCGGCCGGAAGATATGGACCGCTTCAAATGGAAAGGACGATACCTTTCTTTCAACCTCTCCCTTAAATTTTAGATAGTAAAACCGTGAATCCGGGTTGGCCTGCACCGCGGTTACCAAAAAGTATCGCCTGGCGCCCTTCTTAAGACTCAATTCTGCGATTTTAGCCGGGTAATCGACGTCCACCTTCCGATACGCTTCCCTCGATACTGTCTTTTGCGCGATCGTCCCCAGGCTGCAGAATATGTCATCGACGGCCGTTAAATGCGCATACTCTTCCAGACGGTCAAAATCAATTTGATGTTTTTCGAGCTTGGGATGATCTAACGGAACGGGGGAGCGGGAAAGGGTGACAACTTTGGAATAGAGAGGGGAACGCAACAGCTCTTCGACGCAGAATCCGCCCACCGCGCCGGTGGCGCCGACGATCAAGGCAGTTCTGAGGGATCCGGAAGGCAACGTTAGAAAAGTATACGCGAGATGGCGGCGATGGCTGCCGTTTCCGCCCGAAGGACGTGGTGACCCAGCATCGCGGTTTGGATGCCGGCCTTGCGCGCCAGATCCACCTCGGGAAGCGCGTAGCCGCCCTCGGGGCCGGTAAATAGGTTGATCCGAACAGAGCGCTTCTTTGAAAGTACAGGCAACAAATTCGCAAGCACGGTCTTTTTTTCACGCTCCCAAAGCAGGATGTTAAGATCGTTTTTTGAAACCTGCTCAATGGCGCTCTTGTAAGAAGACATCACGTCCACGGCCGGCAATTGAGCCCGGCCGCATTGCTTGGCGGCGGCCAGAGCGATTTTCTGCCAGCGGTTTTGCTTGGCGATCGCATCCGCGGGGCTGGCCTGGATCAAAGTGCGTTCCGTGGTGACGGGGCATATCGCCGAAACACCCAGTTCCGTCGCTTTTTCAATCAGCCAGTCAAAGCGCGGCCCTTTAAGCGCCGCCGGGTAAAGAGCGAGATGGATGCGGGAATCCGCCGCGTCCAGTTCGGAGCGTTCCGGATTGACGGTCATCTCCAGAATTTCGCCTGAGACCTTTTTTGAATTCGAGCAATCCGTCAGGCGAGCGGGATAAACGCCGCCGTCGCCGTCAAAAATCTGAAGCGTATCTCCTTCTTTTTTTCTGAGGACTTTGACGAGGTGGCGGGACTCGGTTTCGTCAAAGAAAAAGCGCCCGCCCTGAATGTTCCGGGCCGGCACAAAGAAGTTGGGCATTACTGCTTGCCGAACATCTTTTTGATGATGGATTCGTCGGTCGGAGTGCCTGGATTCTCGCCGAAAGTCTTGGCCAGCTCTTTCAGAAGCTCTTTCTGTTTATCGTTCAGGTGCGCGGGGACTTCGACCAGGATTTTGACAAGCTGGTCGCCGCGGCCGCGGCCGCCCAAGTGGGGGATGCCATGATCTTTGACGCGGAAAACCGTGCCGGTCTGCGTGCCAGGGGGGATGCGGAGCGTCACGCTGCCTTCCAGCGACGGGACTTTGATTTCGGCGCCAAGCGCCGCCTCGGTGATGGAAATTTTCTGGTCCACAAGAATATCATCGTCGCGGCGCTCAAAGCGCGGGTCAGATTCAAAATGGATGACTACGAAAAGGTCGCCTGAAGGGCCGTTCTGCGGGCCCGATTCACCGGCGCCCGTAACGCGGAGCGCCGTTCCTTCCTGAACGCCTGGGGGAACTTTAACGGTGATCGGTTCGGAAACTTTGACCACCCCATGTCCCGCACAGCCGTCGCAAGGAGACTCAATGACCGAGCCAGCGCCGCGGCACTTGTTGCAGGTCTGAGATAAGGAGAAAAATCCCTGGCGGAACTGAATGTGGCCCGTGCCTTTACATTGAGCGCAGGTTTTGACGGACGTTCCAGGCTTGGCGCCCGACCCTGAACATTTGGAGCATGACTTGTTGTGGCTGATCTTGATGGTTTTCTGCGTGCCCATGAGCGAGTCATGGAGAGTGACGGTGAGCCGGACCTGGATGTCCTCGCCGCGGGCCGCGCGTCCCCGGCGTCCGCCCCGCTGGCCGCCTCCGCCCGTGAAGAAATTATCAAAGATATCTCCGAAGACGTCGTTGACGTCGCCAAAATTCTCGAAATCCCCAAACCCTCCGCCTCCAAAGCCACCCGGAGCTCCCGGCCCACCCGATCCAACCCCGGCATGGCCGTACTGGTCGTAAAGCTGGCGCTTCTTGGAGTCCGAAAGGACTTCGTAAGCTTCGTTCGCTTCCTTAAACTTCTCTTCGGAACCCTTTTCCTTATTTACGTCCGGGTGAAATTTCTTGGCGAGGCCGCGGTAGGCGGCTTTAATTTCTCCTTCGGAAGCCCCTTTGGGGACCCCGAGGATTTCGTAATAGTCTCTTTTGTTCGCCATGAAGGAGCGTTATCGCCTTGTTTGGTGATTACTTCTTATCGTCCACGACTTCGGCATCCACAACCTGGTCGCCTCCGCCGGGTTGTCCGCCCTGATTGCCGGCTGAAGGACCACCGTCGGGACCCGGGGCGCCGCCCTTGGACTTGGCCGCCGCATCCTGATAGAGATGCTCGGCCAGCTTATGGGCAGAAGCCATCAGGGCGTCTTTGGTCTGTTTGATTTTTTCGAGATCAGTTCCTTTCACCGCTTCCTTGGCATCGGTGAGTGCCTGCTCGATTTTAAGACGCTCATCCTGCGAGATTTTTTCACCGTGCTCTTTGAGCGCTTTCTCCGTGGAGTAAACCACGGCGTCGGCCTCGTTCTTGACCTCGATCTCTTCCTTCTTCTTTTTGTCGGTCTCGGCGTATTGCTCCGCCTGCTTCACGAACTTTTCCACGTCTTCCTTGGAAAGTTTATTAGGCGCGGAAATCTTGATCGACTGCTCCTTGCCGGTGCCGAGGTCCTTGGCTACGACGTGCAGGATGCCGTTGGCGTCGATGTCGAACGTGACTTCGATCTGCGGCATGCCGCGGGGCGCGGGGGGAATGCCCACGAGGTCGAATCGTCCGAGCGAGGTGTTATCGCCCGACATGGGGCGCTCGCCCTGGAGGACGTGCACCGTCACTGCCGGCTGATTGTCCGACGCGGTCGAAAAGATCTGCGATTTCTTGACAGGGATCGTTGTATTGCGCTCGATGAGCTTCGTCATGACGCCGCCCATGGTCTCGATGCCGAGGGAGAGGGGAATGACGTCGAGCAACAGGACGTCCTTCACTTCGCCGGTGAGAACGGCCGCCTGAACGCCCGCGCCGATCGCCACGCACTCCATGGGATCCACGCCGCGCTCCACCTTCTTGCCCACGTAATCTTCCACGAACTTCTGGATGATGGGCATGCGGGTCGGTCCACCCACGAGAATGATCTTGGAAATGTCGGAGGCTTTCAGCTTCGCATCGTTCAAGGCCTGATCGATGGAATGCTGGCAACGCTTCACGATGGGGTCCACCAGGGACTCCAGCTTCGCGCGGGTGAACTTCTGGGTCAAATGCTTGGGACCGGAAGCATCCGCGGTGATGAAGGGGAGATTGATGTCGGTTTCGAACACGTTTGAAAGCTCGATCTTGGCCTTTTCGCCCGACTCCTTGAGGCGCTGCATAGCCATCTTGTCGTTCCTTAAATCGATGCCGGTCTCGCGCTTGAACTCGTTGGCGATGTGGTCGATGATGGCGTTGTCCATGTCGGTTCCGCCGAGCTGAGTGTCGCCGCTGGTCGAAATAACTTCGAACACGCCATGACCGAAATCCATGATGGTGACGTCCAACGTTCCGCCGCCGAGGTCAAAGACCATGATTTTTTCGTCATGGCCCTTCTTGTCGATGCCGTAGGCCAGACAAGCCGCCGTCGGTTCATTGATGATGCGCACGACTTCCAGGCCCGCAATGGTGCCTGCGTCCTTGGTGGCCTGCCGCTGGTTGTCGTTAAAGTAAGCGGGAACGGTGATGACGGCCTTCTCAACCTTGGTACCGAGATAGGCTTCCGCGTCCCTTTTGATCTTCTGGAGGATGAAACCCGAGAGCTGCTGGGGGGTGAACTCCTTGCCGTGGATGGGATACTTATAGTCCTGGCCCATCTTTCGCTTAAAAGCGTATACCGTGCCTTCCGGGTTCGTAACGGCCTGGCGGCGAGCCGGTTCGCCGACTAAAAGCTGTTCGTCCTTTGCAAAGGCGACGTAGGACGGGAACGCTTTTCCGCCGACGCTCGTCCCTTCCGCCGAGGGAATGATGGTCCCCTTGCCGCCTTCCAAAATGGCAGCAGCCGAGTTGCTGGTGCCCAAATCAATGCCTATAATTTTTGCCATGTCTTTAATCTCCTTCGATAAACTTCTTGTTTAAATTTTTGATGCTTCTACTGCTTTTTGGATTCGCCGACTTTGACGCGGGCCGGGCGGAACAGTTTTCCGTTCAGCTTGTAGCCCTTCTGCAATTCTTCCAAAACGATGCCGTTTTCTTCGTCCTTCTCGGTAGAGACCTTCTCCACCGCTTCATGCACATGGGGATCGAACGGGCTTCCCACGGAGGGCAGGGTTTCCAGGCCCTCGGCTTTCAGCAGGCGGTGAAACTCGCTGACTACCATATTAAAGCCCTGTTTGAGGGAGGCGGTGTCCGTGGACTTTTCCGCATGGTGCAGGGCCTGGTCCATGACATCCAGAAGCGAGATCATCCGTTCCACCATGGTGTCACGCCCATACCGGATCGCGTCCGTCTTCTCGCGCTCGGCGCGCTTTCTGAAATTAATGAACTCGGCCTGAAGGCGGAGAAGTTGATCATAATAGTCCGCAGCCTTCTTCTGATAGTCTTGAGTCCCGGCCTTGGCATTAGTTTCGGTGCCTGAAGCGGTTTCCGCCGCCAGCCCGTTAATATCCTCCGAACCTTCCGCCGGCGTCATGGATTCGGGCAGTTCTACGGACAAATCAACAGGTTTTTTATCCAAATTCTCTTTTTTAGTCTCGTCCACGGCGCGTTTATTTTCTGTTAAATTCCTTTAAAAGTTTGTTGACCATCTCGGATGCGTAGTCCACCAGAGCGATCATCTTCGCGTACTCCATGCGCTTCGGACCCAGGATGCCCAGGACGCCGACGCTGTTTTCGCCCAACTGATAGGTTGAGCTTACAACGCTTAGATTCTGCAAAGCCTTGATTGGATTCTCCGTTCCGATCCGAATTTGAATATGTGATTTCCCGTTTTTGACGGAGGAGCGCGCGTCTTTTTTATGTTTTTTGGCGCCGGAGTGAGGATCAAAATCAGGCCCGTCCACAGAATCGTTTAGTTCCTGCTCCAGCAGGTTGCTCAGGATATGTTTCTGTTCCATCATCTTAAAAAGGTCGTGGAGCTCATCCGTGCGCGTAAAATCAGGCAGGGATAAAATATTGCTGGTGCCGTCCAGGTAAAGCTCGCTGGTGGGAATTTTCCGGATCTCTTCGCCGATTTCCTTGGCGAGGCCGTAGATCTCGCGGTTTTCGTCCTGCACCTGCTCCAGCTTTTCCATCATGTGGAGCTTCACGTCGGCCAGCGTGCTTCCCTGAAAATTCTGGTTGATGACGCGCGATATGGCCAGCAGCTTTTCGCGGGGGATCTCAATGTTGACCGGAATAACGAAGTGTTTGGCGAGGCCCGAGGTCGTGACCATGGCGACCAGGATCCGGTTATCGGGAATGGGGATGAGCTCAAGACAGGAAAAAACGTTCTGCTCCAGCTTCGGGCTGGTAACGAAACCGGTGAAGCGCGACATGGTAGAAAGCATGCGCGACGTACGGGTCATGAGCTCTTCCACCTCGCGGATGCGGATCTCATACTCGTTGTGGATGCGGGTCTTTTCCTGGATCGCGAGGCGCTGCAGTTCGATAATGGAGTCCACGTAAAAACGGTAACCCTTGTCGGTGGGGACGCGTCCCGCTGAGGTGTGGGGGTGCGTGATCATATCTTCTTTTTCGAGCTCGGAAAGGATGTTCCGGATGGTGGCGGAAGACAGGCCCAGGCGGCTCGAAACGGCAATGGACTGCGACCCCACGGGCTTGCTCGTGCGGATGTATTCGTGGATCACATATTGCAAGACTTTGCGCTTGCGCTGGTCTAGTTCGTCGTCGTTCAGGGCTCTCATTGGGCTCTTATATTAACTCTAGCACTCAAAACTATCGAGTGCTAACATAGGATACCACGACTAAAATCGCCTGTCAAGCGAGGCTTTTCTGCGAACGGCTTATACGGAGTCAGTTTTGCTGGGGTGGAAGTCGAGCCGGCGGTTGAGCACCACCATGAGGTCGGCCAGGAGGCCGGCCATCAGGATGAGGAGGCTCGAAAGCATGATCATGACGTCGAACCCGCCGATTTCGCGGTAGACGACCCAGTCATAGATGGACTTAACGACCCCGGTGGTCATGACGATTCCCACTAACGGCAGAAAAATGCGGAGCGGGTTGAAATACATCACGGTCCGGATCACGAGCGACAGGTAGTTATAGGTGTCCTTGATTGGATGAAAAGAAGACGTGCCGCCCGATCGCCGGAAATACTCAATAGGGTGATAATGGACGCTCTGGTGATTGCAAAGAAACGCGAGAGTGATGGTGGACTCCCAAGAGTGGGAATCGGGCAGCAGATAGAAATATTTAAGCGCGACCGATTTTTTGAAGATGCGGAGGCCCGAATTGAGGTCCGGAATCCGTTCGCGCGTGAGATAAGACGCGAGGCGGCGGATGAAATATTTAGCGGGGAGGCGCAGCCAATAGGCGGTTCCCTTTTCGCTAACCCGCGCGCCCACGACCATATCGAGATTATCCTTCAGCATGATATCGAACATGGGCCCGAGGGGATCCGCCGGATAAGTGCCGTCGGCGTCGGTGGTCGCCACGTAATCGTACTTGGCGTTCAAGATACCGGTTTTCCGTCCCGCTCCGACCCCGCGGTTCTTCTTGTGGCGCACCACCTTGACGTCGCATTTCATCGCGACCTCATAGGTCTTGTCCTTGGAGCCATCGTCAATAACGATAAATTCGTAAGGGATCTGCGCGTCTTCCAGGGCTTTTTTGACTTTGCGGACTTCCTCCGCGAGGGAGTCTTCCTCGTTATAGCAGGGGAGAATGAAGGAAATAGGGGGTTTTGAGCTCATGGCGTCTTCCTTATAGTAATTGATGGTTACTTCTTGTTCATGTTTTCCAGAATTGCCAGGATGTTGGTCCCCGGCGGCCCGCGGCGCGCTGCTTCGTCTTCCGGCAGAACCTCAAAAAGCACCAGGGCGGATTCCTGCTTCGTGAACTTTTCCGGAATTTTATCCTGATGCGTAAATCGCACGTACTTTTTCCAGAAATCGTCGAAGATTTTGAGCGTGCGTTCGTCCCATTTTATCATTTTATATCCGTAGGTGCGATGCGCCTCCGTAAAACTGATAAAGAGGTGACTGACCCCCGCTTCTTTGACCTTTTGGTAGATCTCTTCGGCGTTGTTCGAGGACCAGACCCAGGTGGTCAGCTGGTTTTCGCCATGGACGTCGGTGTAGAGGTGCGGCCGGTGAAAATCGAACGCCTTGGACTCGCCGATGAGCAGCACGCGCGACTGGGGCGGCAGGTTTTTCTCCATCCAGCGGTACATGGCGTTAGACGGATAAGGGTTCAGCCCCGAATGCGTATAAGAGCGGTAATCTTCTCGGGACTCGCGTCCCGACAGCACGTCCCAGGGCGCGTACGAATTTTGCAGGATGAAGATGCCCTGCTGCAGACTCTGCAGGAACATGACGGAGAGTCCGACGCCCAGAACAACCTTGGCCGGCCAGTTATTGGGGCGCCAGGTGAGCGCGAACGCGAGACCGTAAACGAAACAGAGCATTGGATAGCCAGGGAGATGGTAGCGCGTCAGGTGCGTGGAGCCCAGCGAAAAAATAAAGAACGCGGCCAGAAAGAGAAATGCGGCCTGAACCCAGCGCTCCCGGACCCGTTGAAACGCGAGGAGGCATAGAGGAGCCAGCGCCAGGAACAGCGGGCCCACGAATGACAAGCTGCTGATGTTCGAATCTTTGAACGTCAGCATCCAGGGAAGTTTCCACCATTCGCGCCAGGACTGCGTGATGAAACGGCGGTTCTCGCCGATGAAATAGGTCCACTGATCGGGCGCGATATGGTATTTCTGCCAACCGAGCTTGTCGAAAAGCGGCGTGAGGAAAGGGAAAAGCGGGTTGCCCGTGTCCCAGATATTTTTGAGGAGCCAGGGCAGGACGAGCGCGCCCGAAACGAGGCTGAAAACGAGCCCGGCTTTAACGAAATCCGCCGGCTTTTTTTCCGAACGGGATAAAAAATAGTAGATAAAGAGCAGGAAAACCAGAAGGCCGATCATGCCGCCCTGGTATTTGGAGCCGAACGCGAAGGCGGAGAATATTGCGGCCATCGCCACCCAGCCGGCCGGAAACGCCGACGCCGCGGAAGATTCCGCGCTTGCACCGCTTGAATCGCCGTCCGCGATCGCGAGCGCCGCGTAGAGCGCCAGAAACGCCACGAGACAGCCGCCGATGTCCACGCCCGCAGTCCAGAGATTCATCTGCACCATCGGGACGGAAAGGAAGAAGAGACCGCCCGCCATTCCGGCGCGCGGCGCGTTAAAGCGTCCGGCCAGCGCCCGCATTCCGAGCACGATGAGCAGCCCGCAGGACCAATGGGTGAGTTTGGGCACGATCTCGTCCACCAATGCCAGGCCATACATCCAGAGGATCTGCCAGATCATGGGCACTTTGCTCAAGACCCCGCCGATCCGCGCCAATCCGTGCTCCGCCAGATACAGGTTGGGCGCGCCGAGGTGGTACACGGCCGCGTCGTAAAAGAGGTCCGGAACCAGAGCCATCATGAAAGACAGCGCCAGGAAAATCCACAGGAAGATGCGCAGGAGCAGGGGATTTTCGGAACCGAACAAGAAATCCCGGATCTGGATGGCGGCGTTTTTCAGAAAATCCCGCGCCTCGCAGGCCTTGGCGAATATCGCGGAGAAACCGATGACGCCGGCCAGCCACAGCACGAAGATCACCTCGGAATGGGCCCAGCGGGCGCCGGCCAATCCCAGCATTAGTAAGGAAGCGAACCCGTATCCCGCGCCCAGGGAAAGGACAAACCGCTCCAGAGCGCTGTGCCAGGAAATGTTCAGCCGGCCGAGGATGATATAGCCCAAAGCAAGCGAACCCGCCATCAAGCCGGCCCAGACGATAATCCCTTTCAGGTAGAAAAACCAAGCTTCGACCGTCGGCAGGCGGAATTGGGTCGGCATCATAGATTCGAAGACCCGCCCGTAGAGGGGGTTTTTCAGCAGATATTGAAAGACGATGAAGCCGGCCCAGGCCAAGGCAGCCCATTCAATGTATTGCCAGATTGATTTGACGGGAAGCGCCGAGGCGTCTGGGGAAACGGAAGAACCGGAAGGAGGGGGTCGGTTTTTTTTCTTGTTGCTCATCCCGCGGCTACCGGATGACGCGGAAACGGGTGAAGGGCCAGTAGACGATCCAGGCCTTGCCTTTCAGATATCTTTCGGGCAATGGACCCCAGAAGCGGGAATCGAACGATCCGTCGCGGTTATCGCCCAGCACAAAGTAATGGCCATCGGGAATTTTGACGGGACCGAAATTGTCGCGCACCGCTTCGATCGGGAGGTAAACGAGCTCGCCGCGCTCCCACATCGCCTGGTATGCTTCCTGCTTTTTGCCCGTCTCCTGCTTCGGGTAGGTGAAGGGATGCGTGAAATGACCGTCGGGATCATTGAATTTTTCGCCGTTGACATAGAGGACCTTGTCTTTGATCTGGATCACATCGCCCGGCAGGCCGATGGCCCGCTTGATGAAATCTTTTTTGACGTCATTCTTGCGGTCTTCCTCGGAAAGGGCAGCGGGCGGACAAAGGAAAACGACGACGTCGTAGCGCTTCACGTCTTTCAGGGTCCAAAGCTTTTTCAGGGTGAAGGGGACTTGGGAGCCGTAAATGAATTTGTTGACGAAAAGGTGATCGCCGATCTGGAGCGTGGGGAGCATGGAGCCGGACGGAATTTTGAAGGCCTGCACCACGAAGGCCATGATGAGAAAAGCCAGCAGAACCGCGGAGACGCCCGTATCGGACCATTCAATGGCTTCGTCGCTCCAGCGTTCGAGTTTGACGTCCTGGGTGCGCCGGCGGATCCAGCGAAAAACGAACGCAGATATGGCGAAAGCCGCGAACACGTAAAGAACTTTCGACTCCATCGGCTGGTCCTGGGAGGAAAAGAACTTCCAGGCGATAAAGCCCGCCGCGGCCAAGGCGAAAATCCAGAAAAATATCTTCAGGGGCCGGTCTTGGGGGGCGGAAGATTCGGGATTCATAGGAAGGGGATAGAATAGTTATTTTTTAGTCAATTGTAAAACCGACATGAAGGCCTCGTTCGGGATCTCCACCTGGCCGATCTGCTTCATGCGTTTCTTGCCCTCTTTTTGCCGTTCGAGGAGCTTGCGCTTGCGCGAAATATCGCCGCCATAACACTTGGCGGTGACGTCTTTGCGCAGGGCATGGATGGTCTCGCGCGCGATGATGCGGTTGTTGATCTGGGCCTGCAACGCGACTTCAAACTGGTGGCGCGGGATGAGCTCGCGAAGCTTTTCGATCATCGCCTTGCCCTGATAATAGGCCTTGTCCTTATGCACAACGAAACTGAGCGCGTCCACCGGCTCGCCGTGAACGAGGATATCGACTTTCGCGAGATCGGCGGGCTCGTAACCCATCGGCTCGTAATCGAACGAAGCGTAACCCTTTGTAACCGACTTCATGGCGTCATGAAAATCCACGAGGATCTCGGCCAGCGGCATGAAATAGCGCAGCAGCACGCGGGTATCCGTAATATACTTCATGTCCACAAACTCGCCGCGGCGGTCCTTGCAGAGCTGCATGACGGGGCCTACGTAGTCCGAAGGCATCAAAATCATGGTATTGACGATGGGTTCCGATATGGAATCGATCACGTCGTAGGACGGGAATTTTGACGGCGAATCAATGTCCACAACCTTGGTGCTGCCGCCCTTCTGGTGCCGCAACTTAATCTGATAGATCACGTTGGGGGCGGTGATGAGCACCTCCGTGTCGAACTCGCGGAGCAGGCGCTCTTTGACGATCTCCATGTGCAGGAGGCCCAAAAAGCCGCAGCGGTAGCCGAAGCCGAGCGCCAGGCTCGATTCCGCCTGGAATTCGAACGCGGAGTCCGACAGATGCAGCTTTTCCAGGGAATTTTTTAGCATTTCGTAATCCGAAGGATTGGGCGGATAGAATCCGGCGAACACGAAGGGCCGCGTCGGACGATAACCCGGCAAATGCTTGGTGACGGGATTGGCCTTTTCCGTGACGGTGTCGCCGACTGTGATCTGGTGGATGTCTTTCAATCCCGTGACGACATAACCGACCTCGCCGGGCAGGATGGTATCTGATTTCACGTATGTCGGGGCCAGGTGGCCGATCTGTTCCGGCGCCAGTTCCACTTCGTTGGATAAAAATTTCAAAACTTTCTTCGGTTCGATGCTGCCTGAAAAGACGCGGACAAACACGATGACGCCGCGGTACGGATCGTAAACGGAATCGAAAACGAGCGCGGCGAGGCGGTTATCTTCCATGGGTTTGGGCGGGGGGATGCGGTCCACGATCGCCTGCAGAAGCTCGTCGATGCCGACGCCGGACTTGGCGCTCACCAGCAGCGGCTCGGAGTCGATTCCCAGAATTTCCTTGATCTGGCGCTTCGCGTTTTCGGGATCGGCCTGCGGGAGATCAATTTTATTGATGACCGGTATGAGCGTCAGCCCCGCTTCTTTCGCCAGGTGCGTGTTCGCCATGGTCTGGGCCTCGACGCCCTGCGACGCGTCCACGACCAGCAACGCGCCTTCACAGGCCGCCAGGGCGCGGCTCACTTCATAAGAGAAGTCGACATGGCCGGGCGTGTCGATGAGATTCAGGATGTAATCGCTTTTATAATGCATCCGCACGGCTTTCGCCTTGATGGTGATGCCGCGCTCGCGCTCCAGGTCCATGCTGTCCAGGTGCTGGGCCTGCATCTGGCGGGAAGAAATCGTGCCGGTGCGCTCAAGCAGGCGGTCGGCCAGCGTGGACTTGCCGTGATCGATGTGGGCGATGATGGAAAAATTACGGATGCGGGAAAGAGGAGAGTCGCTCACGATAAAGATCTTAAGCGAGCGCCTGTTTGAATTTGTTCAGCTGGGCCTCGGCCTCGGCGGGATCCGTCGCCGCCATGACCGCGTCGGCCAGTTTTTTGGCCTCCGACAAGCGCGAGGAGCGGATCAATTTTTTCAGCTTGGGGACGAACGAAGGCACGACCGAAAGTTCGTCGATACCCAAGCCGATCATCAGCTGGGTCAGCTCGAGGTTGGCCGCCATCTCGCCGCAGATGCCGATCCAGCGGCCGTGCGCGTGCGCGGCGTCGGCCGCCATCTTGATGAGCCGCAGGATGGACAGGTGCATGGGTTCGTAAAGGTTCGCCACATTTTCGTTGACGCGATCCACCGCGAGAGTGTAT
>CAZFYO010000017.1:0-36492 GCA_964523525.1 uncultured Elusimicrobia bacterium | reverse complement strand
AGAGCAAGCGACTCTTAATCGCTAGGTTGGAGGTTCGATTCCTCTACTGCCCACAATTTTTGATTTGTATCGCTTCGTAAGGAGAATGACCCATGGCCGATTTCGTCAAAGCCGCAAAAAAGTCCAATATCCCCGAAGGAACGGGGAAAACGGTTGATGTCAGCGGCAATGCGGTCGCACTTTTCAACGTCGGCGGCGAACTGTGCGCCGTTGACAACGCCTGTCCCCATCGCGGCGGCCCCTTGGGTGAAGGAGACGTAGCCGGCAGCACCGTCACCTGCCCCTGGCACGGCTGGCAGTTCGATGTTAAAACCGGCGCGGCCGTCACCCACGCAGGTGTCACCCTCAAGAAGCGCGCAGTCAAGGCCGAAGGCGACGACATTCTCGTCGAAGCTTAAGCCTCCCGCCTCAAACCCCCTGAAATCTCATATCAAACCATCAAAAGCAAGTTTAATACTTGACTAAAAAGTCAGGTTTGGTTATAATTGTTGTATGACAGGCCAAAAACCTTACACTTTTCTTTGGAACTTTGGCCGGGCACTTTACCTTAAAATGAGAGGAATGAGGAGAAAGTGAAAATATCATCGTTGCAGGAATACGGCATCCGCTGTCTGGTACAGCTGGCCATGGGGGACGGGAAGCCCCAGACCACGACGTCCATCGCCCAAAAAGAGGGGCTGTCGCGGGATTACGTCGAAAAGATTTTGTTCCAATTGAGCAAAGCCAACCTGGTGAAAAGTGTCCGCGGCATCAATGGGGGGTACGTTCTGGCTAAGGATGCAGACCACCTTTCGCTCGGCCAGGCGATCATGGTCCTCAGCGAAAGGCCCATTCGCATGAATAAGATGAAAGACGACCTCTGCAAACAGTTTCCGGGCAAGAAGTCGCGCTGCGTCCACATGGGCGGCTGTACCATCCGCATGCTCTGGTCGCTGATTATCACGCAGCTTTATGGAACTTTAAACAACATCCCGCTTTCCACTCTGGTGGGAACGGAAGAGGAAGTGCAGCACAAGCTTTTAGCCGCTACCAGAGGCAACTTACAAAAAGTCGAGGCATCCGCATCATGAGTCAGGTATTGCTCGAAGTCAAAAATTTACGCGTCTCCATTCAGGACAAGGAAATCCTGAAAGGGGTGGACTTTAAAATCAACGAAGGGGAAGTCCACGCCTTGATGGGTCCCAACGGCTCGGGCAAGTCCACGCTTTCCAATGCCTTGATGGGCCATCCGCGTTATTCAATCACCGCGGGAAATATCATTTATAAGGGAGAGGATGTCACCGCGCTCACCGCGGATCAGCGCGCGCGCAAGGGCATGTTCCTCGCTTTCCAATATCCCACTTCCATCCCCGGCGTCAGCGTCACGAATTTTCTGCGCACGATTTTGAAAGCGGTGCGGGCCAAGGAAATTCCTGTCAAGGAATTCCGCCAGGAGCTCAAGGCCAAGATGGAAAAACTCGAGATGCGCGAATCGTTCGCGGGGCGATACGTTAACGAGGGGTTTTCGGGCGGCGAGAAAAAGCGCCTCGAAACGCTGCAGATGCTGCTGCTTGAACCCACGCTCGCCATCCTGGACGAAACCGATTCCGGCCTCGACATCGACGCGCTCCGCATCGTTTCCGAAGGCATCAATCACCTGCGTTCTCCGAAGCGGGGAATGCTGGTCATCACCCACTATCAACGGCTTTTAAACTACGTTCAGCCCGATATCGTTCACGTGCTCGTGAACGGCCGCATCGAGAAGACCGGCGGAAAGGAGCTCGCGCTTGAGCTCGAGTCCAAAGGTTACGACTGGATCGAGGAAAAAGCCGCTCAGGAGGTTCGCTCATGAGCGCACAACCCCAGCAGGCAAAGATCGAAGACATAAAAAAAGACGATTACAAGTTCGGGTTTAACGACCCGGAGCAGTTCGTTTATAAGTCCGAGAAGGGCCTCACCAAGGAGATCGTGGAAGCCATCTCCAAGAAAAAGAAAGAGCCGCAATGGATGCTCGATTTCCGGCTGAAATCCCTCGAGACCTTTTTCAAAAAACCCATGCCCAACTGGGGGGATGTGGAATTGATGAGCCTCATCAACTTCACGGACATGTATTACTATTTGAAGCCCACCGAAAAGATCGAGTCCGATTGGTCCAACGTTCCGGACGACATCAAAAACACTTTTGACAAGATCGGCATTCCCGAAGCCGAGCAAAAGTTTCTGGCCGGAGTCACCGCGCAATACGACTCCGAAGCCGTTTACCACTCCATTAAAAAAGAGCTGGAGGCTCAGGGCGTCATCTTCATGGACATGGATTCCGGGCTCCGCGAGCACGGCGATCTGGTTAAGAAATATTTTGGAACCATCATTCCGCCCAATGACAACAAGTTCGCGGCTCTGAACAGCGCGGTTTGGTCCGGCGGCTCGTTCGTCTACATTCCCAAGAACACGAAAGTCTCCACGCCGCTTCAGGCCTATTTCCGGATCAACTCCAAAAATACCGGCCAGTTCGAGCGCACTTTGATTATCGCGGATGAAGGCTCTTCCGTGCATTACATCGAAGGCTGCACGGCCCCGACCTATTCGTCGGATTCGCTTCACTCGGCCGTGGTGGAGCTCATCGCGCTTCCCGGTTCTCATCTGCGCTACACCACAATTCAGAACTGGTCCAACAACGTTTACAACCTCGTCACGAAGCGCGCCGTCGCGCACAAGAACGCCATCGTGGAGTGGGTGGACGGCAACCTGGGCTCCAAGCTCACCATGAAGTTTCCCGCGGTTTATCTCGTGGGGGAAGGCGCTCGCGGCGACATCCTTTCCGTCGCCATGGCCGGCAAGGGCCAGCACCAGGATGCGGGCGCGAAACTCGTGTTCGCGGCGCCCAATACGTCCGGGACCATCATTTCCAAATCCGTCTCTAAGAATTCGGGCCGGGCTTCATACCGCGGTCTTGTCAAAGTTTATCCCAATGCGGAGAACGTGAAGGTCAACGTGAAGTGCGATGCGCTTTTGCTCGATGCTTCCTCCCGCTCCGACACGTATCCCACCATGGAGATCAACAACGATTCCGCTTCCATCAGCCATGAGGCGACGGTCAGCAAGATCGGCGACGATGAGCTTTTCTACTTGATGAGCCGCGGCCTTACCGAGAGCGAAGCCATGGCTCTCATCGTGAACGGATTCTTTGAAGCCTTCGTGAAAGAGCTGCCTATGGAGTACGCCGTGGAACTCAACCGGCTCATCGGCCTCGAAATGGAGGGCTCGGTCGGTTAATCCCGCCGCAACGCACCGCTTCCATGGCTGATTTTTCCACTATCCTTCAAACGCTCTCCAAGGACAACCAGGAACCGTCCTGGCTGAAAGAATCGCGCGCGTCCGCCCTTGCCCGTTATGAGAAGGCTGTCACTCCCCAACGCATCGACGAAGATTGGCGGCGCACCGACGTCTCAAAGTTTCTGGTGTCGGATTTAAGCGTTGAGTCTGTCCAGCCCAAAGTTTCCATGGAGCCCAAGGTCCGGATTCCCGCGACGGCTTCAACTAAAGGCGGCGCCCTCTTTACGGGACTCGCAACGGATTCCTCATCCGCAAACCCTGCTGCCAATGGCATTGTTTTTACCTCGCTTCTGGAGGCCGCGAAGAGCCATCCCGATTTGGTCCAAAAGTGCCTGGCCTATGATATTCCCAGCGAAGATGTCCGCTCGGAATCCGGCGTCGGGTCCCGCTCCAAGTTCGATCACCTTTCCAACGCGCTCTGGAACAATTCCGTTTTTCTCTACGTCCCCGCGAACGTTATGGCCACTTTGCCGCTTTCGGCTTTGCTCCACGCTTCCGGTAAAGATCAGTTCCAGAAAATCCTGATCGTTATCGACCGCGGCGCTTCCGCCGATTTTTGGCTCGATCAGACTTCTTCCGATGCCCGCTGGATCAGCTCGGTCTGCGATGTTTTTATTAAGGAAGGCGCCCGGCTTTCGTTCCTCAACATCCAGCGCCATTCCGCCCAGGCCAATCTGCTTTCCACGTTTAACGCGGTGGTGGAAAAAGACGCCGTCCTCGATCTGATGACGGTGGAAGCGGGCTCCGCTCTGGCCAAGGAAAACTGGAACGTGCACCTCGTGGGGGAGAACGCGTCGGCCAAAGCGTTCGGCCTCGTTCGCGCCGCAGGTAAACAGCATTTCGACGAAACGCTTTACGTCGGTCATTTGAAGCCGCGCACGCAAAGCGAAGTTCTGTTCAAGACGGTCGCGGCTGACGAATCGCGCTCCATCTTCTCGGGGCTGATCCATGTTCACAAGATCGCCCAGAAGACTCAGGCCTACCAGACCAACCGCAATCTGCTTTTGAGCCGCAAGGCCCGCACCGACACCATTCCCAAGCTGGAAATTCTGGCGGATGACGTGAAGTGCGGCCACGGCGCCGCGGTCTCGAGCATCGATGAAGAGCAGATTTATTATCTGATGAGCCGCGGCATGAGCCGGGAAGTGGCGAAGGCCGTGATTGTAGAAGGGTTTTATGCGGACGTCCTGCTGCGCTTCTTTAAGGAAGATTCTATCCGGGGACCCGAAGGGGACAAGCTGCACGAAGAAGTAGCGCAGTCCGTGCGCGACATTCTGGTTGGCAAAAGCGCCCTCGAGGCGGCTGCGCTATGAGCACGGCCGAAGCGCTTTGGATGGAAGCCGGCGCGGCCGGCGACATTATCTCCGGCAAGCCCAAGGTCTTGGAGTTGAACGGCATCCGCGTCGCGCTTTGCAAAGTGGACAATGATCCCGCGATATACGCCATCGAAGATATCTGCACTCACGATGACGGTCCGCTCGCCGAAGGGCCGCAAACGGGATCCGAAATCGAATGCCCGCGCCACGGAGCCAAATTTGACGTTAAAACCGGCGCCGCTTTAACGATGCCGGCTATCGTCCCCGTTCGCACATTCAGGACGCGGGTGATCAGCGGTCATATCGAAGTGGAGATTCCAAAATAATGGCACTCAACGTCCCTAAAATTCGCGAAGATTTTCCGATCCTGTCGCGCCAGATCCGCGGCAAGCCGCTGATCTATTTCGATAACGCTGCCACGTCGCAAAAGCCGCGCGCCGTCATCAACGCGCTCAGCAATTTTTACGAGCAGCACAATGCCAACATCCATCGCGGCATCCATACGCTGTCGCAGGAAGCGACCGATCTTTTTGAAGATACGCGCAAGAAAGTAGCGAAGTTCGTCCATGCCAGCGCGCCGGAGAACGTGATCTTCACGCGCAACACGACCGAAGCCATCAACCTCGTGGCCTATGCCTGGGGCCGGAAGAACATCAACGCGGGCGATGAAATTTTGTTCACCATGATGGAGCATCACTCCAACCTCGTGCCCTGGCAGATGCTGGCGCAGGAAAAGGGCGCCATCCTTAAGTTTGTGGGCGTGGGGGAAGACGGTACGTTGAATCTGGATGATTTGGACAAGGCGCTCACTTCCAAGACCAAGCTCATTTCCGTCTGCCACGCTTCGAACGCTTTTGGAACGCTCAATCCCATCCGCCGTTTCGCCCAGGCCGCGCACCAGGTCGGCGCGCTGCTGCTGGTGGATGCGGCGCAAAGCGCCCCTCACATCCCCGTGGACATGCGGGTGTTGGGCGCGGACATCGTTGTTTTCTCAGGCCACAAGATGCTCGGTCCCACCGGCGTGGGCGCGCTCATCGCGCACCGCGAACTGCTCGAAGAAATGAACCCCTTCATGGGCGGCGGCGACATGATACGCGAAGTCTGGCTCGAAAAAGCCACATGGAACGAGCTCCCTTACAAATTTGAAGCGGGCACGCCCGATATCGGCGGCGTCGCGGCTTTCGGCGCTGCCATTGATTACCTTAATAGCGTCGGAATGGACCAGATCCGCGCCCACGAGATGGAACTGGTCGGTTACGCAATGACTCAGCTCGGCAAGATCGATGGCCTCCGGATTTTCGGTCCGCTGGACCCTTCGCAAAGAAGCGGTGTCATATCCTTCAACCTAGGATCTATCCACCCGCACGATTTAGGATCGGTGTTAGACGAAGACGGCATCGCTATCCGCGCCGGCCATCACTGCTGCCAGCCTCTCATGCGCCGTTTCGGCCTGTCCGGCACCGCCCGCGCCTCGTTTTATCTCTACAACACGAAAGAGGAAGTGGACGTCTTCATCAAGTCGCTCGCCCGCGCCAAGATGCTGTTCGATTCCTGCGCTCTCTCCGGCGGCGCTCCCAAAAAACAGGAAGCCCCGCAGAGCCAGGCCAAACCCGCTCCTAAAACGTTTTAGCCGCCATGGACATCGCAGACGAACTATACCGCGAGCTGATCCTCGACCATTATAAAAGCCCTCGCCATCACGGGAAGCTGGAAAAGCCCGACATCGTCCAGCCGGGCGCCAATCCGCTCTGCGGCGACGAACTCGAGCTCTCGCTTGTTTTTAAGGATGGAAAGTTGGAAGATATCCAATTCACGGGCCACGGCTGTTCCATCTCCCAGGCGTCGGCCAGCATGATGACCGACGCGGTTTATCACAAAAACCTTGCCGAAGTGAAGAAACTCATAGATGATTTCAAGGGGATGATGCTCGAGAATAAGCCCATCGACAGCCTGCCCGAAGCTTTGGAAGACGCGAAGTCTCTCGAAGGCGTCAAGCGATATCCCGTGCGCATCAAATGCGCCGTGCTTGCCTGGAACACTTTGCTCGAAGCATTAAAAAAGGCCGCGTAAATTAGTAGATAAATTTCACAATAATATAATTCTGCCGAGGATATCATGTCCACCGTTACCAGCGAACAGATTTTAGAAGCACTCAAAAAAGTCCAGGATCCCGATTTACATACGGATATCGTAAAGCTGGGCTTCGTGCAGGACATCAAGATTTGTGATGGCTCCGTTGTATTTGATATCAAGCTCACCACGCCTGCTTGCCCCGTCAAGGAATTGATGCAGAAGGAAGCGGAAAATGTTGTGCGCGCGATTCCGGGCGTGGAAAACGTCACAGTGCGGATGACTTCGGAAGTAAAAACGCATTTGGCGCCGAGCAAGGAATCGCTCAAAGGCGTCAAGAATATTATCGCGATCGGCAGCGGAAAGGGCGGCGTGGGGAAATCCACGGTCTCAGCCAACATCGCCTGCGCGTTTGCCCTCGAAGGCGCCAAGGTCGGTCTGCTCGACGCCGACATTTACGGTCCCTCCATCCCTATCATGATGGGCCAGCCCGCCGGCGAGCCCGCCATCCGCAAAGATTTGATCCAGCCCAAAGTCGCTCACAACGTCAAGTTCATGTCCATGGGGTTTTTCGCCCAGGGCGACCAGCCGCTCATCTGGCGCGGTCCCATGGCGCACCGCGCGCTCGAGCAATGTCTGGTGGATGTAGAGTGGGGAGATCTAGATTACCTTTTCGTGGACCTTCCGCCCGGCACGGGCGACGTCCATTTAACGTTGGTCCAGACTGTGACCGTTACAGGGGCGGTCATCGTATCGACCCCGCAGGACGTGGGCCTTACGATTTCCATGAAGACGCTCCGCATGCTCCAGCAGACGCACGTAAAGATGCTGGGCATCGTGGAAAACATGAGCTATCATAATTGCTCGAAGTGCGGCTCGCGCGAGGATATTTTCGGCCACGGCGGCGCCAAGTCCGCGAGCGAAAAGATGAACATACCGTTTTTGGGCGAGATTCCGCTCGACATCGATATCCGTTCCCAGGCTGATGCGGGAACGCCCATCGTTGTCGCCAAACCCGATTCTCCTTCCGCCAAAATTTACCGGGACATTTCGCGCAAGCTGGCCGCCCAGATCAGCATCGCCAGTTACGCCGCGCCCAAGCTCGAGATCGTCGAGACGGCCTGATGAGCGCCGCCGCCGTGACGCCCAGCGGCTTGAAGAAGTTTGGCGACCGCGAATTTGAGATCCGCTGGTCCGACGGACATGCCAGCCTCTACTCGTTCCGCTACCTCCGCCAGAACTGCCAATGCGCGCTTTGCGTGGACGAATGGACCGCCCGGCCCATCCTCGCAAAAGAAGCTGTCCCGCAGGATTTGAAAGGCGCTGGCGCTAATCTGGTCGGACAGTACGCTTTGCAGTTTGGATTTTCAGACGGCCACAGTACGGGCATTTATACGTTCGATCACTTACGGAAGATCTGTCCTTGCGAATCCTGCAAGGCAAATCCATCTGCGGATGCGGACGATAAGAAGTATCTTGATAAGGAAGATTTAAGGAAAAGAGTTTAGAGGGAAGCGCAGGAGCCGTTACGAACGCAGCTCATAGTCCCACTTTTGTTAACTGAAATCATCGGGACATAAAGTGAAATAAATTTAAAGTAGCGGTTCATGGCACCACTTTGGGTAACTGGATTCAGTGGGACATAAAGTAAGATAAATTTAACGCAGCGGGATCATGGCCCCACTTTGGCAATCTGAAATCAGTGGGGCATGCCACCGCAATCACATATAAAGGAGCGGTGGCATGTGGACCGAGAACGATATTAAGGAAAAACTAAGAGAAGTCTACGACCCTGAGATCAACTACAACATTGTGGATTTGGGATTGGTTTATGGCGCGCAGGTGGAGGGGGAGAAGGTTACAGTGGATATGACGCTCACCTCGCCCATGTGTCCGCTCGGGCCCCAGATCATGTCTTCGGTCCATTCCAAGCTGCTAACGCTTCCCATGGTAAAAGACGTCAAGGTGAACCTGGTCTGGTCGCCGCCCTGGAACCCCCGCACCATGGCCAGTGAAGATGCTAAAATGCACCTGGGAATTGAATAGACCAGAAACAACTCACAGGTAAACATCATGAGAAAACTCATTTTTATGAAATCGGAGTGGGAGAAACTTCAGATGTTAAGCGAAGCAGGTTATCCTCGCGAGGTTTGCGGCCTCCTTTTCGGCAAGGCCATTGACGGGGAAACCCAGGAAGTCCTGAAAGTGGTCAAGCTTGAGAACATTTTGAACGGCCATGAAGCCCGGCTCAAGGAGCTCCTGGAAAAGGGAGCGGTTACATTGACCAAAGAGCGGATCGGCCGGTCCGGCGCCTTTGAGTTTGTCATCGATCCGGACGAGCATTATAAGCGGGTATTGGAGGCGGACCGGGAAGGGTTGGAGCAGGTGGGGCTTTTCCATTCCCATCCCGACCACCCCGCCGCCCCCAGCGCCACGGACGCAGCCCAGCCCTACCTGGCCGGCTGGTCCAATATCATCGCGGCCGTCCACAAGGGCTTATTTAAGGAAGCCAGATCTTATTACAGGGCCGAAGAAAAAAATCCTTTCCAAGAAGAAAATATTATTGTAAAATAATCCGGCGATATCACGTAATTCCGCTTTTTATTCAATAATTACTGAGGGAGGACATAGAAAATGGCGTACACGATTACACAACCCTGCGTCGGAACCAAAGACACTGCTTGCGTGGAGGTATGCCCGGTTGAGTGCATCCACCCCACCAAGAATGAGGCCGAGTTCGCCAAGGTCGAACAGCTTTACATCGATCCCGCTACCTGCATCGATTGCGGCGCCTGCCAGGCAGTCTGCCCCGTCACCGCGATCTTCCCCAACGAGCAGGTTCCCGACCAGTGGAAGAATTTCATCGAAATTAACGCGAACTACTTCAAGAAATAATCCAAAATAATCAACCGGGGGGTTGATGCCATGAACGCTAATACGAACGCCAAGAAGATAACGCCCGGCTGCGCCGAGGAGATTTCTCTTTACAAGAAGGACATCGAAGAGATTTCCACCGAGATCACGCGCCTGCGCGGTGGATCGGTCAGCGAGGATGATTTCAGGAAGTTCCGCCTCCAGCGCGGCATCTACGGGCAGAAGCAGAAGCCAGACATTCAGATGATGCGCGTCAAGGTTCCTTGGGGACGTATCACCACGGAACAGTTCCTGGCGCTGGCCGACGTCGCTGAAAAGTACGGCGGCGAAGACCGGAAGTCCATTTGCCACGTTACCACCCGCCAGGCGGTTCAGATCCACTTCGTCAAACTGGACACCATTCCCGCGGCCATGGAAATGCTGCGCCCCACGGGATTAACAACCCGCGAAGCCTGTTCTAACACGGTGCGGAATGTCACGGCCGATCCGTTGGCCGGCGTTGCGCAAGACGAGGCTTTCGACATCTCTCCCTACGCGGAAACGCTCGTTCGCTTTTTCCTGCGCCACCCGGTCTGCCAGAACATGCCGCGTAAATTCAAGATCGCTTTCTCCGGCTCCGTCGCCGACCGCGGCCTGCTTCCCATGCATGACGTGGGCGCGCTCGCCGAAATCCGCAAGGTGAACGGCAAAGACGTCCGCGGGTTCAAGCTTTTCGTGGGCGGGGGGCTGGGCGCAACTCCCAAGATCGCTCAGCTGCTCGAAGATTTTACTCCGGCCGACCAGCTCCTTAAGACCACACAGGCCGTCATCGCGGTGTTCGACCGCGACTGGGATTACGGCCGCAAGTTTCGCAACATGGCGCGCGTGAAGTTCCTGGTGGATAAAATCGGCATCGATGAATTCCGCAAGCGCGTTTTCATCGAACGCGAGAAGCTTAAGAACGAAAAGTTTCCTGATTTCGAGATGTTCGAAGAAACCGCCCCGGCGGCGAAGGGTTCCTACCTGCCCGAAGTCAAAGATCCCGCCTACGATCGTTGGAGATCCACGAATGTCATGGCTCAGAAGCAGTCCGGCTACAACGTGGTCACCATCCGCCTGCATTTGGGGGACATCACGTCCACCCAGGTTCGCGCTCTGGCTCCGCTGGTCGAGCAATTCAGCAACGGCTATATGCGCACCACGGTCCAGCAGAACATCATTCTGCGCTGGGTGAAAACCGAAGCGCTTTATTCCCTTTATCAGGGACTCGCCAAGGCGGGCTTGAACCTCGCGGGCGCGGAACGCCTCGCGGACATCACCTCCTGCCCCGGCGCTGATACCTGCCAGCTGGGAATCACTTCGTCCCGCGGCCTTGCGACTGCCATCGGAAAAATTTTCCAGAACGGTCATGCCCAGGATGCGGACCTCAAGGATTTGAAAATCAAAGTCTCAGGTTGCCCCAATTCCTGCGGCCAGCACCATATCGCCGATATCGGATTTTTCGGTGGTTCCAAGACGGTCGGCACTCATCAGGTTCCGACTTACAACATGCTTTTGGGCGGTCATATCGACGCCGAAGGCGCGGCCTTCGCAAAGCAGTTTATGCGCGTTCCCGCCAAGAAGGCGCCGGACGTCGTCGCTCGTCTCTTGGACTTATATAAGGAAAGAAAAAGCGGCTCCGAGAAGTTTCGGCAGTTTGTGGCCCGCGTTGGTTTTGACGCCCTGAAAAAGGAGCTCGAACCCGTTGCCGCCCTTCCCGCAGCCCCGGATGCTTCCGTGGTTTCCGATTGGGGCGAGTCCGGCGAATTTAAGATCAATGTCGGCAAAGGCGAGTGCGCCGCCTAAGCGCAAGAATTTGAAGTCATCATAATTAAGGGGTGATGTCATGGCAGAAGTCCTCGTTGTCGTGAGCAAAATTAAGAAGATGGTCAAAGACGCCGGTTTCCGCACCGGCGGAGATTACGTCGATGCTTTGTCCTCGAAGATTGATTCCATCGTGAAGCAGTCCATCGAGAAAGTGAAGCAGGACGGCGGCAAGAAAACCCTCGGCGCGGAAGACTTGTAAAAACCCGCCTTATCCGCGAAGAAACCCTTCCCACACCCGGCTCTCCCGAACCTCAAAGGGTTCGGAAGATGTTCGACGGCATTGCGTTCCGTTACGACCTGTTCAATCGACTGGCTTCATTGGGCCTGGACCGGCTGTGGCGGGCGCGGTTGATTCGCTCCCTCGGCAGGGAACTTCCAAAAAACGGAGTGGTATTGGACCTCGGCACGGGAACGGCCGACCTAATTTCAGATCTTTTAGATAGATCAGACCCGAAAGGGGTTCGGCCGATCGGCTTGGATCTTTCGTTTCCGATGCTGAAGGTAGCGGGGGCCAAACTGGACGGCGGCGCCTGGCTGCTGCAGGGAAGCGCATCTTCCATCCCGCTTGAAAACGGTTCCTGCGACGCGGTCATGAGCGCGTTCGTTCTGCGCAACGTCAAGCGGATCATGAGCGAAACGCTCCTCGAAGTCTATCGCGTCGTGAGGCCTGGGGGAAAAATCTATCTCCTCGAGATGTACGTTCCCGGCAACGCGGCGCTGGCGGCGCTCCATCGCCTGTATCTGTTGTCGGTCCTGCCGATGATCGGCAAACTTGTTTTCGGGAAGAGCGGATCCCAGGAGTATCTTGCGGACACCATATTCGGTTTTGATCAGCCTTCTGAATTTTCGGAGCGGCTCCGGAAGGCGGGGTTTTCGGACGTGAACGTGCGCCCGCTGTCGGGCGGCATCGCGGTTTTACATTCCGCGGCAAAAAATCTATAATACGCACTCAAAATCTTCAATGATTTCCGACACCATCCAGTACCTTCAGCAATACGGCCAGGTCGCGCTCTTCATCGGGTTCGGCATTTTTTTCGCCGCTTTTAATCTCATCCTCTACTGGCTCATCCGCGCACGCGGCAACGATCCCATCTTCCGGACCACATACGAATGCGGACCCGAATCCATCGGAACCCCGTGGGTGCAGTTGAACGTCCGTTTTTACATCTTCGCCCTGCTGTTCGTCCTTTTTGACGTCGAAACACTTTTCATCATTCCCTGGGCCGTGGCTTACCGCAGTTTGGGTCTGATCGGGCTGGTGGAGATGATTGCTTTTATTTCGGTGCTTTTTCTGGGCCTCGTTTACGCCTGGCGGAAAGGCGCCCTCCAATGGGAGTAGATTGATGGGAGCCCTAATATGAACACGAGCTTTCTTGAAAAATTGCCCGGCGTGGCGCTGAACGTGCCCGGCGGAAAAGTGGTGATTTCGACCGTGGATTATTTCGTCAACTGGGCCAGAAAATCTTCGATCTGGCCCATGACGTTCGGCCTGGCCTGCTGCGCCATCGAGATGATGGGCGCCTACGCGGGCCGCTTCGATTTCGACCGCTTCGGCGTCGTGCCGCGCTCCACGCCCCGCCAGTCTGACTGCATGATCATCGCCGGCACCGTGGTCAAAAAGATGGCCCCCATGATCGAACGCCTCTATCACCAGATGCCCGAACCCCGCTGGGTCATCTCCATGGGCGCATGCGCCAACAAGGGCGGCCCCTACTACGATTCTTACTCGGTCTGCAAAGGCGTCGATAAAATCATCCCCGTGGATATCTACATTCCCGGATGCCCGCCTCGCCCCGAAGCTCTGCAATATGGCGTGCTGGAGCTGCAGAAGAAGATCATGCAGATGACCATCGCCAAAAAAATGCCGCTTCCGCCCCTCTCCCGCGTACGCTGATGAACAATTCCGAGATCTTCGCAGTTCTTCGCACCCAAATCGCCGACGTCAAGGAGATTCCCGCTCCCGAGCTTCCCGCCGCCGCGCCCGCGCACGAAGGGAAACCCTATCGCGATCCGCATCTTTACGTCTCCTGTCCCAGGGAAAAGTGGCTGGACACGGCGCGCATCCTGAAGAACGATGATCGCCTTTCATATGATTTTCTCACCATGGTGACCGCGGTCGATTACATCAAGGCCGAACCGCGCATGGACGTTGTCTATCACCTTTACTCCATGAAACACAAGCATTACTTGGTCGTAAAAGTGGCGCTCCCGCGCGAGAACGGGGAAGTGGCTTCGGTCATTTCGCTCTGGAAAACCGCCGACTGGCAGGAGCGCGAAGTGTACGACATGTACGGCATCAAATTTACGGACCACCCCAACTGTACCCGCATTTTGATGTGGGACGGATTTCCCGGTTGGCCCCTGCGCAAGGATTTCGCGCACGTGCCCGACCGTTACGACGACTAATTATGGCTACTGAAGTTATTCGCATACCCGGAACCGACATAAAGACCGAGGAAATGATCTTAAACCTCGGGCCCCAGCACCCGTCCACTCACGGCGTGCTCCGGGTCCTGCTGAAGCTGGACGGCGAGGTTATTACCTCCGCCCAGCCCGACGTGGGGTATCTCCATCGCGGAACGGAAAAGCTGGCCGAGAACCGCACCTATCCGCAGATGCTCGTTATCTCGGACCGCTGGGATTATCTGGCCGCCATGTCCAACAATCTGGTCTGGTGTCTCGCGGTGGAAAAACTCCTCGGCATCACGCCGCCGCCCCGCGCGGATGCTCTGCGCGTCATCATGGTGGAACTCAACCGCATCGCCTCGCACCTCGTTTTCTTTGGAACCTACGGCATCGACATGGGCGCCTTCACGCCGTTCCTTTACGCCTTCCGCGAGCGTGAGAAGATCTTGGACCTTTTCGAAGAAGTCTCCGGCGCGCGCATGACCTACAACTATATCCGTATCGGCGGCGTCATGGCAGACCTGCCAGAATTCTGGGTGGGGAAGTGCCGTTCCTTCCTGGAGTGGTTCAAGCCGCGCCTTAAGGAGTACGATATTCTCCTTACAGGCAACCCGATTTTCCAGGACCGTACGAAAGGCGTCGGCATCTTGAAGAAAGAGCTGGCCATCGATTATGGTGTCACAGGTCCCAACCTCCGCGGCAGCGGCGTAGCGTTCGATCTTCGGAAAGACGAACCCTACTGCGGCTACGAAAAATATCAATTTGATGTTCCCCTGGGCAAAAACGGAGACTGCTGGGACCGTTATTGGGTCCGCATCCAGGAAATGAAAGAGTCGGTGAAAATCGTGGAACAGGCCTTGGACAAGCTGCCCGAAGGCGAAGCGAACGCGAAAGTTCCGCGCCTGCTGAAACCGCCCGCAGGCGAAGCCTATGCGCAGCTCGAAGCGCCGCGCGGACACCTCGGCATTTACTGCATTTCGGATGGTCAGGATAAACCCTACCGCGTCCACGTTCGCGCGCCTTCCTTTATTAACTTGACGATGCTGCAGGAAATCCTGGTGGGGGAAAAGATTTCGGACATGATCGCCATCCTGGGAAGCATCGACATCGTGCTGGGAGAGGTGGACCGGTGATCATCCCCGTCATGACTTCCAGCCAGAAGCGCGGCCTCGGCGTATTGCTCGCCATGGGCGCGGTCGGCACGGGTATTGCGCTCGGCGTCGGCGAACTCAATATCCGTTTCGGCCAGATCTGGGAATTCGTCACCGGCAACGCCGCTCAATTTTCCGTCCCTTCCTTCCTCGTTTCTTTCGTTTCCATGCTCATCCATTGCACGCTCATCATCACCTTTATTTCGGTGGCGGTGATGTTTATGGTCTGGTGGGAGCGCAAAATTTCAGCCCACATGCAGAGCCGGATGGGCCCCATGGAAACCGGCGGATGGCACGGTTGGGCCCAGACCATCGCGGACGCCATAAAGCTTTTACTAAAGGAAGATATCGTTCCTGCCAATGCAGCGCCCTGGCTCCATAAGCTCGGGCCCGTGGTGGTTTTCGTTCCCAGCTTCGTATGCTTCGCGGTGCTCCCGTTCGGCGACGGCCTCGTGTCGGCAAACCTGGACACGGGCGTTCTCTTCATCTTCGCGATTTCCGGGCTTTCCGTCCTCGGTATCATCATGGCGGGTTACGGTTCGGGCAACAAGTACGCCATGCTGGGCGGACTTCGCGCCGCGGCGCAGGCGGTTTCCTACGAAATCCCGCGCGTTCTGGCGGTCGTTCCGCTGCTCATGTTCGTGGGTTCCATGAAGCTCACTGACATCGGCGCCTATCAAACCGGTTTCTGGCATCTGGGCGGCTTTCCCGTTCTGCCCCGCTGGTTCATCTTCTATCCCTTCATCGGCCAGTTGGCCTTTGTGATTTTCCTCATCTGCTCCGTCGCGGAAACGAACCGCACGCCCTTTGATATCGCCGAAGCCGAATCGGAACTCGTGGCTGGATTCCACACGGAATATTCTGGCATGAAATTCTCGTTCTTCTTCCTCGCCGAATACGCCTACGTGTTCCTTTCCAGCGGCATGATGGCCTACATGTTCTTCGGCGGCGGGTCGGGGCCCCTGCTTCCGTCCTGGGTCTGGTTCCTTATTAAATCCTTCGCGATGGTTTTCATGTTCCTCTGGTTCCGCTGGACGTTCCCGCGCATGCGGATCGACCGGCTGATGGAGTTTACCTGGAAATTCCTTCTGCCCTGGAGCCTGGTCAATATCTTCGTCGCGGGCTTCTATATTTTGTACTGCAAGGGATAACGCGTGATCTCCTATTTCATCAACATTTATAAGGTAGCGAAAGCGCTCCTGGAAGGAATGATGGTGACGCTCAGCTGGATGTTCAAGCCCAACCAGACGGTGCAGTTTCCGCACGAGAAGCTCACTCCGCCCGCGCGCTACCGCGGCACGCTGACGTTCGATAAGGAAACCTGCACGGCCTGCAATCTTTGCGTGAAGGCCTGTCCGACCGCCTGTATTTCGCTCGACCCCGCCATCGACCCCACCACCAACAAGCGCGTCGCGAAGGTTTCCTGGTACCAGATCGATTTTGGCAAGTGCAACTACTGCCGGCTCTGCGAAGAAGCCTGCCCCACGAAGCCCGTCAAAACCGTTCGCCACACGCACGATTACGAGTGGGGGATGAAAGAGCGCAAGGACATGTTCGTGCGCTGGGTCCGCCCCGTTGTGGCGTCTACACCCAACCCTGCTCCAACGTCTCCTGCGGCTCCGACAACCCCGGCCGCGCCGCCGGCAAATCCTTCAGCCGGCAAGTCTGATAAGGGAAAAGCCGCCTAATGATTCATCCCATCGCCTTCTACTTTGCTTCGGCTCTCCTGATTTTCTCGGCGATCATGGTGGTCACGCAGCGCAGCCTTTTCACCTGCGCGCTATACCTGGCGATAGCTCTGTCCGTCATCGCCGGATTTTTTGTAATGCTATCCGCGGATTTTCTGGCCGCCATGCAGATTTTGCTTTACGTTGGCGGCGTCATCGTCATCATGGCTTTTGCCGTCATGCTTTCGAATCTCAGCGCGCTCCAGGCGGAGCCGCAGGTGAACCGCCAGTGGATTCCGGCCATCTTGGGAACGGGAGCCGTCGCCGCGATCCTTCTGCTCGGAATTCGCAAAGCTCAATTTGCCGTCCAGGCGGTCGAGTTCAAGCCTACCACGCACCAGATCGGACACCTTTTGCTGCGCGACATGGGCCTGCCCTTCGAAGCGGTCTCTCTGATCCTCATGGCCGCGCTGGTCGGAGCCATTCTCTTTACGAAACGGATGCCTAAATGAACGAAACCGCCGCGGTCGCAGCCCATTCAACCCTCGCCGCCATGCCGGGCGTGACGCTGCAGCATTATCTCTGCGTGGCCGCGATTTTGCTGGCCATCGGGATCTATGGCGTGTTGACGCGCCGCAACGCCATCGGCGTGCTGATGTCCATTGAACTCATATTCAATTCCGTCAACATCAATTTGGTCGCGTTCAATCACTTTTTGCATCCCCAGAACCTCTGGGGACAGGGCTATGCCATCTTCGTCATCGCGGTCGCGGCGGCCGAAGCGGTGGTGGGCCTGGCGCTGGTGCTTGCGATTTATCGGAACCTTCGTTCCGTCAATCTTGAAGACATGAACCTTCTTAGAGGATAAGAGAGTGTTAGACCACGCCTATTGGATCGTACTGCTTCCCTTAATATCGGCCCTGACGATATTTTTCTTCGGTCGCTTCCTGCCGATGAGTGGTTCCATTTTGGGCATCCTGGCCATGGGTTACGGCCTGTGCCATTCCGTCGCGCTTTTCGTCACGGTTCTTCAGAACCCGGGGATGGTGCATGAAGCTTCCATGACCTGGTTCCGGTTCGGGATCTATCAGACCGAGCTCGGCATCCTGATCGACGGCCTTTCCGCGGTGATGCTGATCGTCGTCTGCCTCGTATCTCTGCTCGTGCAGATTTATTCGCTGGGCTACATGCACGGCGAGCCGCGCTTCAAGCGCTTTTACGCCTACCTGTCGCTTTTTACCTTCTCCATGCTGCTCCTTGTGGTCTCGAACAATCTCCTGCAGTTTTTTGTCGGCTGGGAAGTGATGGGCCTGGCCTCCTATCTGCTCATCGGATTTTATTTCGAGAAGGACAGCGCCGCCAACGCCGGCAAAAAAGCCTTCATCACCACGCGGGTGGGGGACACGGGGTTCTTCATCGGCATCATGACGATCTTCTCGCTCCTGGGCACGCTGAACTTCGGCCAGTTGGCGGGGCGCATCAATGACGGATTGATTTCAGGAGCGATGTGCTCCTTCATCGCGCTCTGCCTTTTTGCGGGCGCGGCGGGCAAATCCGCGCAGTTCCCGCTCTTCATCTGGCTGCCTGAAGCCATGGAAGGTCCGACGCCCGTTTCGGCGCTCATTCACGCCGCCACCATGGTCGCCGCCGGCATCTACATGATCGCGCGCACCTATTTCATTTTCGAGCACGGCCATTTCGCGATGGAAGTGATCGCCGCGGTGGGATTGCTCACAGCGTTCATGGCGGCCTCCATGGCTTTGGTGACCAACGATATCAAACGGGTCTTGGCGTTTTCAACCGTCAGCCAGCTGGGCTACATGATGCTGGCGTTGGGCGTGGGAGGAAGAACGGCGGGCATCTTCCACCTCACCACGCACGCGTTCTTCAAGGCGCTCCTCTTCCTGGGCGCGGGTTCGGTCATCCACGCGGTGCATTCAAACGACATCCGTGAGATGGGCGGCCTTTCCAAAAAAATGCTCTGGACGTTCTGGACGTTCACGTTCGCCTGGATCGCCATCTCCGGCATCTGGCCTTTCGCGGGATTTTTCAGCAAAGACATGATCCTCGAGGCGGTCCTCGAATCGGGGCACCACTTTTATTTTTACGCCGGCGTTTTCGTGGCGTTCATGACCGCGTTTTACATGACGCGCCTTTACCTGCTTGTTTTCGTCACTGATCCACGCGACCAGGAAAAATTCCAGCACGCGCATGAATCTCCGATTTCCATGCTCGGACCCCTCGCGGTGCTGGCGGTCCTGTCTCTCGTTTCGGGCCTTGCGTTCCACTACAGCATCGATCTGGGCGCCCTCTTGGGCGGCGCCGGGCACGCGGCGGGAGTAGCCGCGGCCGAAACCGCGCACGGCGGCGGGCATGGCACTCCGCATTGGTTCGTTCCCGCGGTTTCAAGCGCGGCCGCGGTCGCGGGCATTCTGCTTTCATTCATTTTTTACGCGTCTAAGAATCAGATCGCGGACAACCTCGCGAAGACGTTTCAGCCGGTTTACAAGCTGCTCGACCGCCGCTACTTCCTGGACGAGTTTTTCATCTATGGCTTCGTGAAACCCGGCGACGCTCTGGCCCGGGCGCTTTCCAAATTTGACCAGGAATGGTTCGACCGCTGGATTATCGACGGCACCGCGGTCGCCGTGGAAGCGCTGGCGCAGATCAAAGACTGGATCGACCGTTACATCGTGGACGGCCTCGTGAACCTCTGGGGAAAGCTGGCGCAGATCGCGGCTTTCCTCCTGGGCAAGCTGCAGACGGGCGCAGTGCAGAATTACATCCTTGTGATCATCCTGGGCTTCGCGGCCATCGTCTGGGCGCGTTTCCGGATGGACCTGGGACGGATATTCAGCCTATTCTAAAGATTTATATTATCGGTTAAAGGAGTTTTATTATGTGTCTTTTAAGCACCATCGTTTTCCTTCCGCTCATCGGCGCGATCGCCATTTTGTTCGTGCCAAAGGAGAAGATCAACCTGCACCGGTTGATCGCGACCGCTGTCACGGCGCTCGCGTTCGTGATCTCGCTCCAGCTCATCGGAGGGTTCAACAGCCAGACCGCGGAAATGCAGTTTATGGAAAAGATGTCCTGGATTCCCGCGTTCAATATCCATTATTTCGTGGGTATCGACGGCCTATCCATGCCGCTGGTCCTGCTCACCACGCTCCTGACTCTGCTTTCGGTCATCGCTTCCTTCAACATCGAAAACCGCGTGAAGGAATATTTTTTCTGGTTCCTCATGCTCGAGACCGGCATGCTGGGCGTTTTCGTCTCGCTCGACTTCTTCCTTTTCTACATCTTCTGGGAAATCATGCTGGTGCCCATGTACTTCCTCATCGGCATCTGGGGCGGTCCGCGCAAAGAATATGCGGCCATCAAGTTCTTCCTTTATACGCTCTTCGGTTCGGTGTTTATGCTCATCGCCATGTTGGCGCTCTACTTCCGCTCCGATCCGCACACGTTCAACATCCTTGAGCTCATTGCCCAGAACGGCCAGTTCATCGGCCGGTTCCAGTTTGTCGTGTTTCTCATGCTCTTCGTCGCGTTCGCCATCAAGGTCCCGGTATTCCCGTTCCATACCTGGCTGCCGCTGGCGCACGTCGAGGCCCCGACCGCGGTGTCCGTCATCCTGGCCGGCGTCCTGCTGAAGCTCGGCACCTACGGCATGATGCGGATCCTTTTCCCGATGTTCCCGACGGCGGCTCTTTGGTTCGCGGTTCCCATGCTCATCCTCGCCTTCATCAACATTATTTACGGCGCGTTTGTGGCCATGGCGCAGACCGACATGAAAAAGATGGTGGCCTATTCATCCATCAACCACATGGGTTACGCCCTGCTCGGCATGGCGGCCTTCACGGTGACGGGCTTTAACGGCGCGCTTCTGCAGATGATCAACCACGGCATCATCACCGGCTCGCTCTTCCTCCTGGTCGGCGTAGTTTATGACCGCGCTCACACCCGCGACATCGGCGCTTTCGGCGGATTGGGCGCGAAGCTTCCGGTTTACACCGGACTCATGACGCTCGCTTCCATGGCGTCTTTGGGACTTCCAGCTTTGGCCGGCTTTATTTCGGAGTTCCTCTGCTTCCTGGGCTCCTACTCCTCCAATATCGACGACCGCGTGTTTGGAAATATCCCGACCTTCAAGTTTTTCACCGCGCTTTCCGTCATCGGCGTTCTGGTCACCGCCGGATTCTTCCTTCGGATGATCCAGAAGGTATTCCTCGGGCCCTTCAACACGAAGTGGGAGGAGCTCAAAGACATGAGTTTCCGCGAGCTGGTCGCGGTGGTTCCCCTTACGGTCCTCACCGTTCTCTTCGGTGTTTATCCGGGCTGGGTTCTTTCCCTCATGGATTTCACGATGAACGCGATGGTTAACTTCATTCATACGGGAGCCAAATGATCGAGTCGGCGAAGCTTTTAACGCCGGAGCTGATCGTTTCCGGAGCGGGTCTCCTGCTCCTGGGGATTGAAGCCTTCGCGGGCAAACGGGTCAAAGCGCTTTCGCTCGGCGTCGCGATACTGTCCCTCGTGGCGGCGCTTTTCGCGCTTGTCAGCCTGTTCCCTCAGGCCCGGGTGTTTGGCCTCCTGGTGCTCGATCCTTTCGCGCTCTTCTTCAAATTCGTCGCTCTCGTTGCCGCGGTCTTGATCCTGCTTTTGTCGGAAAAAGATTCCGATCTCTTCGGTTCCCAATCGGGAAGCTACGCTTCGCTCGTCTTGTTTTCGACGGTCGGCGTCATGTTTTTGGCCAGTGCCGAAGACCTTCTGATGCTCTTCATCGGGCTTGAGCTCACCACCGTCCCGCTCTTCGTTCTGGCCGGATTCACACGATCGGTCGAGCGTTCCAGCGAAGGCGCCATGAAGTTCTTTCTGGTCGGCGCGTTCTCGACGGGCCTCATGCTATTCGGAATTTCCTACTTATACGGCCTGACCGGCTCCACCCATTTTGTGATGATCCGCCAGTGGTTCACGTCGCCGGCCTTCGCGGCGAACGAGGCGCTGTTCCTGGTGGGAATATTGTTCTTCCTGGTGGGCCTCGCTTTCAAGCTGTCGCTGGTCCCGTTCCACCAATGGACGCCCGACGCTTATGAGGGCGCGCCCACTCCCGTTACGGCTTTCTTCTCCGTGTCGCGCGAAGCGGGCGTCATCGTCATCATGCTGCGCTTCTTCAGCGATTACGTCAACCAGAACCTGATCGGCCTCACTGGGCTTTTCGCGGTCCTGTCCATCCTGACCATGACCGTGGGAAACCTGGCCGCGCTCCGCCAGGATAATCTCAAACGGCTCCTCGCCTATTCGTCCATTGCGCATGCGGGCACGATTTTCGTCGGAGTCGTCGCGGGCAATCAGCTGGGCCGCGAGGGCGCGATGCTCTACAGCCTGACCTATTTTCTGATGAACGTCGGCGCTTTCTCGATCGTTGCGATCGTGTCGCGGCTGCGGAACTCGGATGAAATCATCGCGGTCCAGGGGCTTGCGAAAGAAAACTTTCCCCTGGCTTTCCTCATGCTGTTCTTTTTGCTGTCGCTCGCCGGCATTCCGCCCCTGCTCGGATTCTGGGGAAAATTCTACGTCTTCGCCGCGGCGGTCCAGTCCAAGATGTTCATCCTGGTCGCGGTCGGCCTCGTGAACTCGATCATCTCCGTTTACTACTATTTCCGCATCGTCCACAAGATGTTTTTTGAAAACCCGCCAGCGCACCTCCCGGCGATTCCGTCCCGCATTGGGCAGTTCAGCGTTCAGCTCGTCTCTCTTTTTGCCGTGGCCATCCTGGTGATCTTCGGACTCTTCCCTCAGCAGGTCCTGTCATGGGTTCAGGGAACCGCCCAGCTTCTGCCATGAGCCTTTCGGTTCTCAGCAAAGCGCAACAGGCCTTCACTCTTCAGCAGATTGTCCAGCCCATTTTGCCGTCGCTGGAGCTTGTCGAAGACCGGCTGAAGTCGGTCGGTGCGGAAAGCAACGGAATTTTGCAGGAATCATCCCATTACGTCCTTGCAGGAGGGGGGAAACGCCTTCGCGCGGCGCTCGTCCTGTTCTGCGCCGAGCAGAAAAAATTGAGCGAAACGCAGCGCAGCGCAGCCGTCGACATCGCAGCCGCGGTTGAGCTCATCCACGCTGCCACGCTCGTTCACGACGACATCATTGACCGCGCGGTGCTCCGCCGGCTCCGTCCCACGGTCGGCGTCCAATTCGGTGACGACATGGCGGTGCTTCTCGGGGATTTTCTCTACGCGCGCGCCTTCGAGATGGTCGCCCAGGCCGGCAACGCTCAAATCACTCACCGCATGGCTAAAACCACGCGCGACATGTGCGAAGGAGAGATCGACCAGCTCAAATACCGCTTCCGCGCGAACCTCAGCTTTGACGAATACGTTTCCTTCATTGAGCGCAAGACCGCTTCTCTGATCGCGGCCTGCGCCTACGGCGGCGCCCTCATCGGCGGACATGACGCAGCCTCTGCGGAACGCCTCCATTCATTCGGAATGAATATCGGTATCTCCTACCAGATCGTCGACGACCTTCTGGACATTATCGGCTCGGAAAACAAGGTGGGCAAGACGCTTCACACCGACGCCAATAACGGCAAGCTCACCCTGCCGTTCATCCTCCTCCGCGACAAACTCCAGGGCGACGAAAACGCTCATTTGATGGAAATCTTGAAAGGCACTCGGAGCGATTGGGCCTGGGTCCAGCCTCTGCTCGAGCGCCACTCCATCGCGGCCGAAACGGGGCGCTGCTCCGACCAGTATTTTGACGCGGCGCTCGAGTCCATATCGGCCTTCCCGTCGCCCTTCAAAGACCACCTCGATAAACTTTCTCGTTTCATTCTCAAGCGCGACTACTAATTCGGCCCCGTTCGCGCGTCCGGCGCGCTTTGACAGGGCTCAACGAAGATGCTACTCTAAGCAGTAATAAAAGGACGTGTAGAACTCTGCGAAAGGGGAATTTTATGTTTCAGAACATGGGCATTTGGGATTGGGGAATTATTTTGATGATCGTGCTGTTGCTGTTCGGCAGCAACCGCCTGCCGGAGCTCGCCAAGTCGTTGGGCCGCTCCATTGCCAGCTTTAAACAGGGCTTAAAGGATGGCGAGCGCGAACTGCATCAGAACCTCGAAAGCAAAGCCGATTCCGAAGCCAATACGAAAGCCTAGTTTCCGGAAACCCTCCGAGTAACCACTTCCTCCCAGTGGAAGACCTGCCGAAGCCGTTTTTGGACCACCTCGAAGAACTGCGCCGCCGCCTGATCAAATCGATCGCCGCCGTGGCCGCGGGCACCGTTCTCGCCTATCAAAGCGTCGATTCGCTCCTTGTTATCCTTGCCAAACCGGTGGGGACGTTTGTCTTTTTGGAGCCGACGGAGGCGCTCTTTGTCCGCCTGAAAGTCGCGTTGGTGGGCGGGGTCCTCCTGGCTCTGCCTCTGGTTTCTCTCCAGCTCTGGAAGTTCGTTTCCGTCGCCATCCGCCCGGAAGAAAAGCTGTCTTTTTATTGGATTTTTCCCGTATCCTATCTCCTTTTCCTTCTGGGGTTCGCGTTCGGTTTTTTCGTCCTCGTTCCCAAGGGGATCCAGTTTTTGTTGAGCTATCGTTCCGACGTTCTCGTCCCGACACTTTCCATCGAGCATTACATCAACTTCGTGGGCGTGGTGTGCCTGGTCCTGGGGGCGGTTTTTGAGATGCCGCTCGGAGCCTACATTGCCGCGAAGCTGGGAGCTTTGAAGCCTGAGGCTCTGAGCGGCAAGCGCCGCATTGCGGTGCTTGTTTCTTACGTCGCGGGAGCATTCCTCACGCCCGGCCCCGACCCCGTTACCGCTACGATGTTGGCTGTTCCAATCTATGTCCTCTACGAATGTTCCATTCTCGCCGCCAAATGGGGCGCCAAAAAGGCCCAAACGCCTATTGTCGCTGCCGACCGCATTTGATACAATAGCACGTCACTTAAAATTCCCCGCCCGACGCATCGCCCCAGAGGGCATCGCGGGGAAGAGTGATTTTTTCGTTATTTTTAGGACACATGTCCATCTAAAGGAGAAGTAATGACTAATATATCCATGAAGAGCCTGCTGGAGGCAGGGGTGCATTTCGGGCACCAAACTCGTCTCTGGAATCCGAAAATGGCCCGTTACATCTACGGGTCCCGCAACAACATCCATATCATCGACCTGTCGAAGACCGTCAAAGAACTCAAGAAGGCCCTGAAGTTCCTCAAAGACTGCGCCATGGAGGGGAAAACCGTCCTCTTCGTCGGCACCACCAAGCAGTCGGCCGAAGTCGTTCTCGAAGCGGCAACCCGCTGCACCAGCCCTTACGTCAAAGAACGCTGGCTCGGCGGAACGCTCACCAACTTCAACACGATCCAGAAGTCCATCGATCGGCTGAAGGAAATCGAGCGGATGAAAGCGGAAAAGATTTTCAACGTGCTCTCCAAGAAAGAGACGTCGCGCCTCGAAAAGGCCCGACTTCGCCTGGAGAAGTCGCTGTCCGGAATCAAGGACATGGATGAGCTGCCGGACGTCATGTTCGTCATCGATCCCATGGCCGAGATCACCGCCATCATGGAAGCCAAGCGCCTCGAGATTCCCATCGTGGCGGTTTGCGACACCAACTGCGACCCTGATTTGATCGACTACCCCATCCCCGGCAACGACGACGCGGTCCGTTCCATCAAGTTGTTCTGCAACTTCGCGGCGGACGCGATCCTCGAAGGGCGCGCCGTGGCCGAGAAGGCCGCCACGGAGGGCGCAGCGTCGGAAGGCGGAGAAGCCAAACCCGCAGCGGCGGAAGAGTCAGCGGTTCTTTCCGCGGAACCCGTGGCCGCGGCGGAGGGATTGCCGTCATGATTACCGCACAGCAAGTTCAAAAGTTGCGCGAAACCACCGGCGCCGGTATTCTGGACTGCAAAGTTGCTCTTGAGTCCTCGGGCGGCGATTCCGAAAAGGCCATTCAGTTTTTGCGCGAGAAGGGGAAAGCGTCTGCCGCCAAGAAGGCGAGCCGCACCGCCAGCGAGGGGCTCGTCGGCTCCTGGCTGGGTCCGGACGCCAAGAAGGGCAGCCTGGTTGAGCTGAACTGCGAAACCGATTTCGTGGCCCGCACTTCGGAATTCCAGGACACGGTTCGCGCGCTCGCTGCGCACGTGGCGGAAAATTCCGTCAAGTCGGCCGAAATCCTGCTGAACCAGACCCTGAAGGGTTCCAAGGAAACGGTTGAAACCTATATCAAAGAGAAGATCGGCAAGCTGGGCGAAAACCTCAAGATCAAGCGCGCCACCTTCTACGGCGAGAATGGCGGATTCGTGAGCAACTACATTCATCAGCCCGTGACGGCGACGGCCGATTGCGGCAAGCTCGGCGTTCTGCTCGAAGTCACCGCGCCCAAAAATTCCGCCGAACTGCAGGAGCTTATGAAAGAAATTTCCATGCAGGTCGCGGCGGCCAATCCTAAGTGGGTTTCCAAAGAAAGCGTCCCCGCCGATATCATCGAGAAGGAAAAAGCAATTTATCTCGAGCAGTGCAAGCAGTCCGGCAAGCCGGAAGCGGCCTGGCCCAAAATATCGGAAGGCAAGCTGAAGGATTTCTTCAAACAGTTTTGCCTCGCGGAGCAGAATTATATCCGGGACTCCTCGGGAAAGACCTCGGTCTCGACCCTGCTGGAGCAGACCGGCCAGAAGCTGGGCGGCGCCATCCAAATCAAAAGCTTCGTCCGCTATAAGGTCGGGGAAGAGTAACGTATCCGAATAGTTCCCATACAAACCGTGATGAATCAAAACGATCAAAAGATGTCGGCATCCCCGGCATCTTTCGTTTTTTATGGACCCTGCGCGCTGCCAAACCCATAAAAAGCGTCCCCTAACGGATGTCAGTTCCGAGGGGTTGTCAGGGGATAATGATCTATAATCCATATCGAACTAATTTATGCCTAGCGTAAGAACCTCCAAGCGTGTATTGCTGAAACTTTCAGGCGAGTCCCTTTCGGGCAAGGAAAGATCAGGGATCGACCTCCCTGCGCTCTTTGATATCGCAAAACAGCTCAAGATTGCTCATGAACACCACGTGCAGGTCGCTGTGGTCGTGGGCGGCGGCAACATCTGGCGCGGCGGGCGCGGGCAGGGTCTGCATTTGGACCGCGTGATCGCCGACAACATGGGCATGCTGGCGACCATCATTAACGCGCTCGCGCTTCAGGACGCCTGCGAGCAGTTGGGCGTCCACACGCGAGTGCTTTCCGCGGTCGAAGTATCCAAAGTTTCCGAGCCTTTCATCCGGCGCCGCGCGATCCGCCATCTGGAAAAAGGGCGCATCGTTATCTTCGCCGCCGGAACCGGCAATCCTTATTTTTCGACCGACACGGCGGCCGCGCTCCGGTCCATCGAAGTGGGGGCGGAAGTTCTGCTGAAAGCCACTCAGGTGGACGGCGTTTACTCCGACGATCCCAAGAAAAATCCCAATGCCAAGCTTTTCAAAACCCTGTCGTTCCACGAAGCCATCCAGAAGCGCCTGAAGATCATGGATACGTCGGCTCTGGCGCTCTGCCAGGAGCACGAGCTTCCGGTGCGGGTCTTCAACCTCCACGTTGAGGGCAGCATCTCTCGCGCGCTCTGCGGCGAAAAAGTCGGCACGCTGGTCACTCCCGGGGAATAAGAGGTTTATTTAATGAGCGAAATTCAGAAAGCCGAAGACCATATGAAGAAAGTCATCGAGAAGCTCCAGGCCGAGTTCGCCTCCATGCGGACGGGCCGTGCGCATATCTCGATGGTGGAAGGCATCAAGGTTGAAATGTACGGCAGTATGATGCCCATGAACCAGGTCGCCAGCCTTTCCGTGTCCGATGGGCGAAGCATCGAGATCAAGCCCTGGGACAAAGAGGCGCTGAAAGGCATTGAGACCGCGATCATGAAGTCCGATCTCGGTATCACGCCGCAGAACGACGGCAAGGTCATCCGGCTGACGATGCCCGCTCCCACCACGGAACGCAAGAAGGAAATTATCCGGCTGCTTCACAAGCAGTCCGAGGGCTATCGCGTGATGGTCCGGAACGTGCGGCGGGACGCCGTCGAGCTGCTGAAGAAAGAAGAGAAGGATAAAAAGATTTCAGAAGACGACCTGCGCCGTTCCGAGCAGCAGGTTCAGAAGCTTACCGACCAATACATCAAGAACGTGGACACCCTGCTGGCCGCCAAAGAAAAAGAGGTCATGGAAGTTTAGGGACCCGTGCCGACCGAAGACCACCTCCTCGAAAAAATCCGAAAAAATCCGCTCCCTCGCCACGTCGCCATCATCATGGACGGCAACGGCCGCTGGGCCAAGAAGCGCGGACTTCCGCGCATCTACGGCCACCGCGCCGGAAGCGAAACCGTTCGTCGCATGACGGAAGCCTGCGGCGCGCTGGGCGTCGAAGTGCTTACTCTCTATGCATTTTCCACCGAAAACTGGCGCCGCCCGCGGCTCGAAGTGGACGCGCTCATGAAGCTCCTTTGTATGAAGTTAAACAGCGAGTTTGATGAATTGAACGAGCAGGGAGTCCAGCTTCGTACGATCGGCAGGACCAGGGACCTTCCCGACGCGGTTCAGGCCGAACTCAAGAAAACCATCCGGAAACTGGAGCACAATCGCGGGCTGATACTGAATCTCGCGCTCAATTACGGCGGGCGGCAGGAAATCGTGGACGCGGTCAACCGCGCACTTAAGTCCGGCGTCAAAAGCGTTGATGAACAATCGCTGGCTGAGTTGCTGTACACTCAGGGCCTTCCCGACCCGGACCTTCTTATCCGTACGTCGGGGGAGCAGCGCATCTCGAATTTTCTGATCTATCAAACCGCCTATTCCGAATTTTACGTAAGCCCTCTCTTATGGCCGGATTTCAGGAAAGAACACCTCTACGAAGCGATCCTCGCCTACCAAAACCGCGAGCGTCGTTTTGGCGGCACGGAAAAAGTGCGGGCGATGCCCGCCCATTCCTGATGCCTGCGCACACTTAATGCTCCTCCCGCGGTTTCTCACCACGATCGTCGGCGTTCCGGTCCTGCTGTTATCCATCTGGTGGGGACAGCTGCCGTTCTTCATCCTGGTTCTCGGCATTGCCATGCTGGGCCTTCACGAGTTCTATAGCCTCGCGGAAGAAGCCGAATGGCCGGTCTCCAAGAATGTGGGCCTCGTCTCGGGGTTCATCCTGATCGTTTCCATCGCTCTGTTCGGCACGCGACTCGGCTGGGAGACGCCGGCCCGTTCCGAAATCTTCTTTTCACCCGCGGTCATATCGCTCCTGCTGCTGGCCCACATGCTGCAGCACCTGCTCGCCAAGGACCGGCAGAACGCTTTTATCAATATCGCCATCACCTGGCTTGGGCTCTTCTACGTGGTCTGGACCATGGCCCATCTTCTTTTGATCAGAGACCTCCGGCCTCTCGGGATGGAATATACGATATTCCTCTTTTTGGTGACGTGGGTGCTGGATGTTGCGGCCTATCTGGGGGGAATGAAATTCGGCAGGCACCGGCTCTCGAACAACATCAGCCCCAAGAAGACGTGGGAGGGCGCGCTGATCGGGTCTGCGGCCGCCATGGTGACCGCATATCTTTGCGCTCTGATCTTCTTGCGGGACCTGGGCTTCTGGCAGGTTTTCATACTGGGCGCGCTGGTGACGGTCCTGTCCCAGGTGAGCGATTTTTCGGAGTCGCTTTTCAAGCGGAACGTGCAGGTGAAAGACTCCGGCACGCTGCTTCCGGGCCACGGGGGCATCCTGGACCGGTTCGATTCCTTTCTTTTGACAGCCCCGCTCTATTATTATACGCTTGTCCTTCTGAACCGATGAAACGCATAGCGATACTGGGATCCACGGGTTCAATCGGCGAGAGCGCTCTCAAAGTGCTCTCCAAACAGAACGGCGACTACAAAGTTGTCGGGCTGACCGCCGACCGGAACATCGATAAATTGGCCGCGCAGATCCGCGCGTTCAAACCTTCGCGCGCCGGCATTGTGAACGAGTCATCCTATGAAAGTTTTAACGCCAAGTTTTCCTCGCTGCGCAAGAAAACCCGCATGCTCAAGGGAGCAGAATCGCTGCTTGAAGTCGCAACCGCTTCGGACGTAGATCTTGTTTTATCGGGAGTGGTGGGGGCGGCGGGGCTTTCCGCCTTGCTGGGCGCGCTCAAAAAGGGAAAAACCGTGGCGCTGGCCAACAAGGAATCGCTCATTATGGCGGGCGAACTGGTGACGCGCACCGCCAAGAAATATGGCGCGACGCTTCTGCCCGTGGACTCCGAGCATTCCGCCATGTTCCAGTGTCTCCAGGGCCAGGCCGGAAATAAGATCGAAAAGATCATTTTGACGGCCTCTGGAGGGCCTTTCTACCGTTACGACAAAGATTTATCCGGCGTTACCGTTGAGCACGCTCTGGCGCATCCCAATTGGATCATGGGAAAGAAAATCACGATCGATTCGGCCACGCTGATGAACAAGGGACTCGAGGCGATCGAAGCGCATTTTCTGTTCGGCGTGCCCCTGGAGCGGATTCAGATCGTGATCCATCCCCAGTCCATCATCCATTCAGCGATCGAATTTGAAGACAGCTCGGTGATCGCCCAGCTTTCGGCGCCCGACATGTGCCTGCCCATTCAGTACGCTTTGACGTATCCGTCGCGCAAGCCTTGCCCCATCAAAAAGCTCGATTTTTACGAGATGAAGCGGCTGGATTTCGAAAAGCCTGATTTCCGCAAATTCCCCTGCCTGGCGCTGGCGCTTGAAGCGGGGAAAAAGGGCGGCACCGCGCCCTGCGCGCTTTCAGCGGCCAACGAAATAGCCGTCTACGCGTTTCTCAACCACCGGATCAAGTTCACCGATATCGCGCGAATCGTGGAAAAAGTTTTGTCGAAGCACCGTAATATCTCGCGGCCCGATTTGGAAGGCATCCTGGAGACCGATCGCCGGGCGCGTTCCCAGGCGCGGGAAGTCGTGGCCGCGCTCGAGAGCGCCAACTAGCACAATAAGGAAGGTAACATGTTGATCGCAATCACAGTCATTTTGGTTTTCAGCCTGGTCGTGGTGATCCACGAACTGGGACATTTTCTGGTTTGCCGGGCGGTCGGCGTGCGGGTGGAGAAATTCGCGGTTGGTTTCGGCAAGGAACTGTTCGGATTTGAGTGGAAGGGGACGCGCTGGTCGTTTTGCCTGCTGCCTCTGGGTGGTTACGTGAAGCCCGCGGGCGAAGAGATCGAAGAAAGCTCCGGTGCCCCTGACGAGTTTTTCGGGCAGCCTTGGTACAACCGCATCGCCATCGCTCTCGCAGGGCCGGTGATGAACTATCTGCTGGCCATCCTCTGCTTTTTCGCCCTCATGTTTTTCTGGGGCCAGTCCAAGCCGTCCAACGCGCCCGTCATCGGTGAAGTCGTGGCGGGTTTTCCGGCTTATGCGGCAGGCCTCGAGAAGGACGACAAAATTCTCGCCATCAACGGCATCCGCGTCGCGACGTGGGAAGAGGCCGCGAAGGAAATCCACGCCAACCCGGACAGACCCATCGACATGCAGTTTGAGCGGGCCGCCGAGGGCGGAACGGTCGTCAAAAGCGTCGCGGTGGTTCCAAAGAAGGACGAACAGCGCAACGTGGGCCTGATCGGTATATCGCCGACGTTCGAAAACGAGCGCCAGGGATTTTTTGAATCCTGGGTGACCGCGTGGGATCAAACGGTTTTCTGGACGATCCTGACCTTAAAGTATTTGGGCGAGGCGATCGTTCAGCAGAAGAAACCGGAACTGGCCGGGCCCATCGGCATCGTGAGCATCGTCGCAAAGGTGGCCAGGCAGGGATTCCAGGAATTGCTGGGCCTGGTGGCGCTGATCTCCTTGTCGCTCGGGCTCTTCAACTTCTTTCCCATTCCGCTGCTGGACGGCGGACACGTGATGCTCTATCTTCTGGAGGGTATATTCCGCAAACCTCTCAACAAGAAATTTATCCGCACCGCGAATATTGTCGGCGCGACATTTTTGCTGGCGGTTTTTCTATTCGCAACCACGCAGGATATCACCCGCCTGAAGGCCGAATTCTGGAAATAGCTCGATATTTCGCTTTTATCTTGTAAGGAAAAACTGCTTTTCTTATAATTTCATATCATAAATGAAATACTCTAAATTCTTTGTTCCGACTTTGAGGGACGTGCCCAAGGACGCGGATACGGTCTCGGCGAAGCTCATGCTGCGGAGCGGGATGATCCGCAAGCTTGCGGCGGGACTTTACGACTGGCTGCCGCTCGGTCTGCGCGTGTTAAAAAAAGTCGAACAGATCATCCGCGAGGAAATGAACCGCGTGGACGGCCAGGAAGTCTGGCTGCCCCACGTACAGCCGCGCGAGCTTTGGGAGGAGACAGGCCGCTGGAGCGTTTACGGCAAGGAACTGCTGCGCTTCAAGGACCGCAAGAATTCCGATTTCTGCTTCGCTCCCACCGCCGAGGAAGTCATCACCGATCTCATCCGGCGCGACGTGCGTTCTTACCGGCAGCTGCCCATCATGGCTTATCAGTTCGGCACCAAGTTTCGCGACGAGATCCGGCCGCGCTTCGGCGTCATGCGCGCCCGAGAGTTTTACATGAAGGACGCCTATTCTTTCCATGCGAGCGAAAAGGACGCGGAAAACTATTACGGCCGGATGCTCGAAGCCTACTCGCGCGTGTTCCAGCGCTGCGGCCTCAAGTTTCGCCCGGTTGAAGCCGACACGGGAGCCATTGGCGGCAGTTTCTCTCACGAATTTATGGTGATGGCCGAGACAGGCGAAGAGGCCATCGCGACCTGCCCCAACTGCAATTATGCGGCCAACGTGGAGAAGGCCGAGTGCCTGCCTTCCGCAAACGGTTCGCATGCGAGTGAAGCGGCACGGGCCATCGAAGAAGTTGCGACGCCGGGCGCATCCTCGGTGGAAGACGTGGCGAAGGTTATGAATGCGGCCAAGGAAAAATTCATCAAGACGCTCTTCTTCATGGCGGACGAGACGCCGGTCGTGGCTCTGGTGCGGGGCGATACCGAACTCAATACTTTGAAGCTCGGCCGCGTGCTGAGCGCCAAGAACGTTTTCAAAATGTCCGAGCAGGACTATCAGGGTTATTCGGGAACCGATGTCGGTTTCGCGGGCCCTCAAGGACTCGCCGCCAAAGCCAGGGAGAAAAACCCGAAATTCAAACTGTTGGCCGATCATCTGGTAAAGGAAATCGTGAACGGAATTTCCGGAGCCAACCGCAAGGATTACCATGCGAAAAATTTAAACGTGGGCCGGGATTTTGAACCCGATCATTTTGCCGATCTCAGAAATGCGCGCGCAGGCGATCCTTGCCCTCGCTGCGCATCACAGGGGAAAAAATCAGCGCTCGAATTTTACCGCGGCATTGAAGTCGGACATTGCTTCAAGCTCGGCACGAAATATTCCGCCAGCATGAAGGCCGAGTTTCTCGACGAAGCGGGAAAGTCCACTCCGTTCATCATGGGCTGTTATGGTATCGGCGTATCGCGCGTAGTCGCCGCCGCGATCGAACAGAACAACGATGTCAACGGCATGTTGTGGAAGCGCGAGCTGGCACCTTTCCAGGTCGTCGTGGTTCCGGTGAAGCTGGACGACGCAAAAACAAAGGAATGGGCGGATAAAATTTATGATCAACTTCGGGCGGCCGGCATCGAAACGCTGCTGGACGACCGCGACGAGCGCGCCGGCGTCAAATTCAAGGACGCCGACCTCATCGGTATCCCGGTCAAGATTACACTGGGAGAAAAAGGCCTCGCGCAAAACCAAGCGGAAGTTAAAACGCGCAATTCCACGGAAATGCAGTTTGTCGCGCTCGATCAAATCCTTCCTCAAGTCCAAAACATCCTCCAAAAATACAACCAATAAGCCTTCGAAATCGAGTTTGACTCGTCTGTCGAATATTGGTATGATCTTTCCAAAGTGGCCAGGAAGCCACTTTTTGTCGTTTTAGCGGAGATTTTTGATGAGTGTTTTGGAATCAGTGGAGTCGTTGGTCACGCCCATGCTGGCTCAGCGCAATTTTGAGTTGATTGAAACGCAGTACCGGCGCGAGCGGGGCGGGATGATTCTCCGGCTTTTCATTGACAAGATTGAATCCACGAAGGGGAAAAAAGACGGAATCACCCTTGACGATTGCCAGAATGTCAGCCGCTGGGTGGAAGAAGTGCTGGATGCGGCGAATGTTCCCAGCGAACCGTACAATCTTGAGGTTTCGTCGCCCGGAATCAACCGGCCGCTTAAAACCGCCGATCACTTCAAAAGGTTCATGGGGCAAAAGGCAAAGGTCACAATATTCGAACCCCTGGCGCCGGACGCCAATCAGAAAAATTTTACCGGGGTCATTGTGGGGACGAAAGGGCAGACGGTGGAGTTGAATGATGTGGTATCGGGCAAAGTGAATATTCCGATCGCCGCCATCGTCAAAGCCAGGCTGGATTTAATTTAACCGAACATTTCAGAAGGGAGCAAGGAAAGTCATGGAAAAGAACATGTTAATACCCATTCTCGATCAGATCGAGCGCGACAAGGGCATCAAAAAGGACGAAATCCTGAAGATGATCGAGTCGTCGCTGGTCTCCGCCTACCGCAAGCATTACGGTAAGAACATCAACGTCTTGGCCACAATCGACCCCGAAACGGCGCAGGTTAGGGCGTTCGTGGTCAAGAAGGTCGTGGACCAGGTCGCCAATTCTATGGAAGAAATTTCCGCAGCCGAAGTGAAGCAGCAGAAGCTGAAGGTCGTGGGTGAAGGGGAACTGCGCGAGGTTCACATCCCGGTGGATACCGAGGAGTTTTCTCGCATCGCCGCCCAGATCGCCAAGCAGATCATCGTTCAGAAAATCCGCGAAGTCGAGCGGACGACCCTTTTTGAGGAATTCAGCGGCAAGGAAAGCACGCTGGCCAGCGCTTCGGTGTTCCGTTTCGCCGAGCGCAACATCATCGTGGATTTGGGCCGCGCCGAAGGCCTCATGCCCGTTTCCGAGCAAGTCCGCCGCGAGCGTTTCAACCTCGGCGACCGCGTTAAAGTTTTGGTGCTTAAAGTGGAACGAGGCAGCCGCGGACCGCAGATCATCGTTTCCCGCGCGCATCCCGATCTAGTGAAGCGTTTGCTTGAACTCGAAGTGCCCGAGATCAGCGAGAAGGTCGTGGAAGTGCTGGGCGTCGTGCGCGACCCCGGTTTCCGAGCCAAAGTTTTGGTCAAATCCAACAATCCCAAAGTGGATCCGGTGGGAACCTGCGTCGGCGTGCGGGGATCCCGTATCCGCCCGGTCATTGACGAGCTACGCGGCGAGCGCATCGATCTTATCCCCTGGTCCATTGACCAGGAAAAGATGATCGCAGGCGCCTTGTCGCCCGCCAAGGTGCTGGGCGTGTCTTTGAACCGCGAAGGCAAAACCGCCGAAGTCCTGGTGAGCAACGACATGTACTCGCTCGCCATCGGCCGCAACGGCCAGAACGTACAGCTGGCGTCCAAGCTCACCGGCTGGAACATCGATATCAAGTCAGAACAGCAGCGCCGCGAAGAAAGCGCCAAGAACCAGGAAACCTCTCAGAAGGAGCTTTCGTCCATTGAAGGCGTCGGCCCTAAGACCGCTGAAATCCTGATCAAAGGCGGTTGGGGATCCGCCGCGAAGCTGGCCGGCGCCAGCGTGGAGCAATTGACCGCGCTTCAGGGCATCGGCGAGAAGACCGCGGAAAAAATCATTGAGTCGGCAAGGAGCGTTTTGGAAAACAAGTCGGAGCCGTCGGAAAAGCAGGAAGAAGAGGAGGTGACTGACAGTGGCAAAGATGGAGAAGCCGTCGGACAAGGAAGCAAAGGAACCGAAGAAAAAGCCGGTTAAGTCGGACGCGATAAAAAAGAAAGCCCCGGCCGAACCCAAGGCCGAAAAGAAAACCAAGACCGCCGCTGTTAAGTCTCCGGACGCGGCTAAGAAGAAGCCTGCCCGCGCGAAAAAAGCGGACGGAGCGGAAGCTCTTTCTGTGGAAACCTCAAGCGTGCCTTCAGCTTCTGCCTCTGCGCCCAAGACGCCGGCTTCAAAACCGCTCGAAGACGCTTCCAGGCACAAAAAACAGATTTCAGCGCCGGAGGCCGCAAGGCCCGCGGCGCCTCAGGCAAAAACCGTTGCGCCCTCAAAACCTACCCCGGCCGCGCCAGCGCAAGCGCCCAAAGTTGAAGCTCCCAAAGCGGCCGCGTCGTCGCCTGTCCGCGCGCCCGAGCCCCCCGCGGCTTCAGCGCCGGTTCCTGTCCAGGAAACCAAAACCGCAACGGTCGTAGCCCCGCCCAAAGCCAAAATTTCGGTTAACGAAACCATCACCGTTAAAGAATTGGCTGAAAAGATGAACGCCAAGGTGGGCGATCTTTTAATGAAGCTTTTGAAGCTCGGAGTCCGCGCGAGCCTGAACCAGCGCCTTGAGACGGACACCGCTCTTCTTGTCGCCGCCGAATTCGGCTTTGAAGCTACGTTCGTTCCCATTTATTCCGAAGCGGCAATGACCAGCGCTGAAGTCGCCGAAGACGCCGCTTCGCTCGTGCCGCGTCCGCCCATTGTCACCATCATGGGCCACGTCGATCACGGCAAAACCTCGCTTTTGGACGCCATCCGCGAAACGACGGTCGCAGAAAAGGAAGCGGGCGGAATCACGCAGCATATCGGCGCTTACAAGGTGCATCGCCCCGGTGGCGACGTCGTGTTCCTGGACACGCCGGGCCACGAAGCCTTCACCGCCATGCGCGCGCGCGGCGCCCAGGCCACGGACATCGTGGTGCTCGTAGTCGCGGCCGACGACGGCGTCATGCCCCAGACCGTGGAAGCCATCGACCACGCCCGGGCGGCCAACGTGCCCATCCT
>CAZFYO010000016.1:0-38746 GCA_964523525.1 uncultured Elusimicrobia bacterium | reverse complement strand
CCAGCTATACGACAGGCACCATCAGCCAGACTTACGCCATCATCAAAGGCCAGGCGAAGCTGATCAGCTCCACCACCGAATCCTTCACCACCAGCTCGGCGTCCGGCGGATATATGGGCGGCGCGCCTTACACGAACACGAAGGGCGGCAATTACGCGGTTGGCAGTCATGAATACGGTATGTACGGAACCGGAACTCAGTCCGATGACAGCGGCCAGTACGTCGGCTATATCGGATTCAACAGCAACTACTACGCTTCCCAGCAGACCGGCGTTAACAGCGGCGGGCCCGGCACCCATCAGACCATGACGGTCACCTACACTTACGATTCCGAAGGGCGGCTCACGGGCGCTTCCGGCTCGGGCAGCTTTACCAGCACGGGCCAGAACGGAGAAGTGCGCACCGGCACCATCACTCAGACCTACATCATCATCAACGGCCAGGCCAAGCTGGAATCTTCCACCACCATCACGAATCCGTCCTCGATCGATACGACCGGTCAAAACCGCCAGACCGTGCTCATGGGCGGCAACGGCGTCGTCATTGGTGAGGGCAGCGGGAACCTGTACGGCGGATATTACGGGAACCAATATGGCGGCTACGGTTCTTCCGCTCCCCAGGGCGGCGGCGATACCATGACCGTCACCTATCAATACGATTCCGTGGGCCGGCTCATCGGCGCCAGCGGCAGCGGCTATCAGAACGGCCAGTATGTTACGCAGACGTACGATATCATCAACGGCAAAGCCGTCCTCCGCGACAGCGGGATGAACGGCGGCGCGATCAACCAGTACAGCGGGACCACCAGCAAAGATCCCGGATACGAATATTACATGAAGGGCGCCGAAGGCGCGCTTTCTTCTCCCGAGTTCGACAAGGCCGTCAAGGAATTGATGAACTCGGATGACTATAAAAAGCTGAGCGTGGAGGAACAAAAAGTCGCTCTCGGCAACTTCATCATGACTCTCCTGACGTCGGGCGCGCCGGGTATCCCCGAAGCGACGAAGCAGGGTCTGGGCGCTTTGGTCGTCCAGCATGGATTGACGGACAAAGGCATCACGCTTTATTTCGTGCTGGGCAAGAGCGGCCAGCTCGAGGTGAACCCCAATCTCAAGAACAGCCCGACTTTGAACGCGCTCCGTGACGGCGTCATGGGCCTCGTGGACCGCGCGGATTTCAAATCGGCCGACGATTCCGGCAAAGTTTCCATCATCAAGACCTACGTCCGGCAGTTCATGGGCGAAGCCAAGGTGCGCAACGGCTATTACACGGGCGGCGGGATCATGGACAGCAGGAACGTTACGTTCTCCGGCGGTGGCAATGGCGGCGGCAGCAACAGCGTCGTACTCGTCTCCAATTCGGGCCAGACGATGTCGCAGCTGGCGGACGATTCGTCACACGACGGCGCCGTTTCGAGCCTCGTGCTCATCGGCGACAAGTCCTCGGATTGGGCGACGATGGCCTCCATGGACCCTGAATTTTTCACGACGACCGAAGGCTTTGAGCATGTGCCCGCCGACGCGAAGCTGCTGGTGGCCTCGACCCTCGGCCTCAGAATGAATTTCGTGGATGGCGCGGGCTTCGACCAGTGGAACGGCTGGGGAGGTTTCGGCGATTTCGGCGTCGGCTCAGGATTTGACCAGTGGGGCGGATGGGGCGGCTACGGCGACGGCGGCGTGATCGACGACGGCCTCGGCCACACGTGGGATGAAGCTTTGCAGACTTGGGTGGACGATTCCGGCCATATGCTGGACGCGGACGGAAATTGGGTGAATGCTCCCGCGGACGCCGGCGCCAGCGCGGGCGCCGCCGCTGCGGCCGCAGCAGCGGATAATTCGGCGGCCACGCCCGGCGCGGATGCCGCGGCTTCCGCTGCCGCCGCCGCTGCTACCGCCGCGGACCAGGTTCCCGTCCCCAATGTCGGCGACGTTGACGTCAACGGCAACACCTGGCAACTCGACGACAACGGCGTCGGTCACTGGACCGACACGAGCGGAAACATTTGGGACGACGCTTTGAACACGTGGGTGGACGCGAGCGGAAACGTTTGGGATGCCGCAACCAATACGTGGGTGGACCAGAGCGGCAACACCTGGGACGAAGATTTGGGCACGTGGGTGGACCAGAGCGGCAACACTTGGGACGCGGATAAGGGGCTTTGGATCGACTCGAACGGCAACATGTGGAACGAGACCACGGGCACCTGGAACGACGTCAACGGAAACGCCTGGGACCCGGCCACAAATACCTGGAAAGACTGGGAAGGCAACGTTATCTATTCCGGCGATTCCAACACGCCGGGCGCGACTCCCACGGGAAATCCCGCAGGAACGACCCCGGACGCCACCCCGGTCAACACGGCTCCGCCCATCGCGCCGCCTCCTGGAAGCAAGCTCACGAATGATGGCAACACGGCCACCTTTGTGGATCCCGATTCGGGAAACATCACGGTTTATCAGAAACTGCCGGACGGATCCTGGAAATCCAGCGCCGCCGACGTCAAAACGGGAGACGTCACGGTCACCAAGAACACTGCCGACGGCGGAACGATCAGCGTGAAGACCGACATCAACGGCAACCAGACCATCACTCAGACCGACGCCAAGGGCAAGGTTGTGACCGACGTCAACGTGACGGGCATGGATATGCGCGATTTCAGGGCCGACTTCAGCAACGGGGCGCTCAGCGGCGTGGACTTCGGCAAGGCCAACTTGTCCAACGCGAATTTCACGAACGCCGACCTTTCCAACGCGAAGATGGGCGACGCCAACTTCAGCGGGGCGAACTTTACCAATACCAACCTGAACGGCGCGAAAATGGACGGCGGCAATTTCGCCGGCGCAAATTTCAAGGACGCCAAGATGATCGGCGCCAGCGCCATCGGGGCTAATTTCACCAAGGCCAGTTTCTACAACGCCAATATGTCGGGCGCGATCCTCACCAACGCCAACTTCACCAACGCCACGCTGATCAACGCCAACCTGTCCGGCGCCACGCTCACCCACACGATCTTCAGCGGCGCCAACGTGAGCGGCGCCAACTTCTCCAACACAATCCAGGCCGGATCGGCGAATTTCAAGGACGCGGTTGGTCTCAATAAAGCGATTTTCAATTCCGTCAGCGACGTCAATTCGGCGGGTTCCTACACCTTCTTCAGGGAAGGGCGGGTCATCAGCGTCGTGGCGGGGGCCGGCGGCCAGATCAACACTCCCGAGGGGCCGGACGCCGGAGGAAGCGCTTCCGCGCCCACCGGCGACGAAGCCGTCCTGCAGTCCCTGTTATCGGAAGTCAACGCGCATTTGAACGAAGTCAGCGGCGGCCAGCTTTCCGTCACGGGCTGGTCTGTCTCCAACTCTCAGACCGGCCAGTCGCTGGTCAAAGATTCGCAGGGAACCTATTCGATCGCTTACGGCAACGAAGGAAAGCCAGTCCTCTCCGTCAATGGCGAAAACGGCACCATCCGCATCAGCCTGCAGGCGGGCGCCAACATCGGCAACGCGCTCAACATCGCCCGCAGCCAGGGGGACCTCAATAAATTTTACGGCAACGCATCGTTAGGAAGCACCGCCCTGGGCATCCAGGGAGCGACGGGGGTCCAGATCAGCCTTTCCGACGGCAGGACCGTTTCGTCCACCGTCATCCCCAAAACCGACGGGACCGCCACCACCTTCACCGAATCCAGAAAGGAAAATGCCGACGGCACGCTTTCAGAGGTCAAGTCGTTCATGGGTTCGGAATTGTTCACGGACGTTTCCATCAACGAGGAAGGCCACGTCAGCGTGACCATGCTGAACGGCGAGAAGGTGAGCGCGGCGGAAGAAAAAGTCATCAACGAAACGCTCACCAACGATCAGCTGAAAGGCCAGATCACCGCGGGCAAAGAGGAGGGCGATATCCGCATCACCGGCAAGGACAAGGACGGCACGGTCTGGCTGGTCGGATCGCAGAATCACGGGGTGGGCGTGGACAAGAACGGGACCATCGTCGCCAAGGAAGGCGCGATGATCGATGGCAAGGCCGTCTCTCAGAACGATATCGCCGCCCTGAATACCGCACTTTTCGCCGCCCGTTCGAACGGCACGCTCTCCGGTATGAGCGATCAAAGCATCAAGGTCATCGTTGATATCAGCACCATGCGCTACGAAGGCAAGGAGCTGGTCGTCAACGCCACCAAGGTGGACGCCAAGACCGGCAAGGACATCTCCTATATGAAGTTCGGCTCCACCGGCGGCACGCTCACCACGCGCGTCGAAGTGAGCGCCGAAACCGGCAAATTGATCGGCACGGCCCTGGTGGACGGGAAACAGTTCACCACGATGGAAACCGACGCTATCAACCAAGGCCTCACTAAGTACGGGGCGAAGATCACGAATTTGGACAACGTGCAGGTCGGTCAGACCGGCGAACTGCGCGTGGTCGCCCAGGACAAGGCGGGCGTGTCCTGGCTCTTCGGCAGCAAAAACGGAGGCCTCACCACGCAGGGCGTCGGCATGACGCCCGCAGGCACGCTGACCCTCGCGGCCGGCGGCGGCCTGGTGAACGGCAAGGCCATCACCCAGGAACAGGTCGCGGCCCTCAACGCCGGCATCGAGGATTTGGGCCTGCGCATCGATCTCTTCACTCTGACATCGGAGAAGGGTATCCTTTCTTTGAACGGGTACGACCCCGTCTCCAACCAGTCCTGGTCGCTTTCGAGCAACGGGGACACCGACGGCGTGCAGTACAACAAGGACGGCAAGGTGATCGGCAGCATCTCGTTCAACGTGGCCAATATGCTCGAGGGCGGCTACAAGGAAGGCCAGGCCTACCTCACCGAGGGCAGCAAACTGAACGGCCAGATGGACAGCTTCAACGCTTTCGCCCGCGGGCTCATCGCTTCGGGCCGCGTGGACTCCATGAGCATCTACGTGGCGGGTTACGATTATAAAACCAACACGGGCAACATCATCACGGTCGGCAAGACCGACGGCACCACGCAGCCGCAGACCACCTTTACGCGCATGCTGAACGACAACGTCATCGCGGTCGGCACGCCCGCCGAGGGCGTCATGCTCTGGCAGGTGGCCGAAGCGGTGGCGACGCTCGGCAGCCACGGCATGAACGACGGCACCGACACCACCAGCTATGTCGGCCTGAACGCCATGGATAACTACAACCTCGCGCTTTCCGGGCTCTTCTCCTACGCCGAGTTCCACGCCTACCGTTTTGCCGAAGACGGCAAGACCGTCATCGCCGAGAACATCATGACGACGAGCGGATTCGACACGGCCGACGGCAACGATTATTACAAGGAAGTCGTGAAGGGCTACAGCTACGACGCGCAAGGCAACCGCGTGGTCGTCAGCGGCGCCGGCTGGGTGTATGAGAATACAAAAGTATCAGCCGATGGATCTGAATTTTCTCAACACAAAGAAATCACCCTCACTTTCAATTTTGATTCCAAAGGCGATCTCACCAGCGTTACCGGTATTGGCACAGTTTCTTCAAGCGAGCATGGCTATCTGGAGGATGGCTCGGAAATGGTGCGCTCCGGCAATGGAACGATCAACCAAGTCTATGGCGTTTACGACGGAAAAGAAGCTCTCATAAGCCAAACAATTGTGATGACGTATTCCACAACGATTACGTCTTATGGTTGGAGTCATTCCTATTCTCAGTCGCCCAGGATTGTAACTAATGCCGATGGGACAATTGAAATTTATAAGGTCACAAGCACTTCAAGCCAATATTACCAGTCTGTTCAGAATATCGTTACGCAACAGACAGAGCAAACCGATATTCAGCGGGATGAACATGGGAATCAGATTGGCGAGGCGGTTATCACCAAATCTGACCCCGTGGTCTTGTCAAAGGATAGTTACTCGGTCGCGCTTGGTGATCCGGTACAGAGTGTGGATGCGGATCTGGTAGGCACCGGAAAGACCGAAATTCGCACAGAGTATATTCCTGAGCTTGGGATAGCGGTTGATATCAAAACCACATCGTTCAGCAACAACTATGTCGTTACCGAAACGCGTGCGAGCGACGGCTCAACCTATGTCTCTGTTCGGGATGGTTCCGGCAACCTTGTTGCGTCCCAATCTCAAAGCATGAACATTAACGGAATGGATGTGGGTAACGCGATGGTCGCCAAGTTCGATATGGGAGGCATATCCGTCAATGTGTTTACAAGCACTCTGGACGCGCGGGGCATCGTCACGTCCGGTGGAACGATGGATGTCAAAATTTTCTCCGGATCCATCACCTTAAATCTGGGCGAGTCTACCGTTTTCTTTAATGGCAAAGTCAATACCACCACTTATACAACGAATGATTTTGGTAAAAGCGTCGTAACTAGAGAGGATCGTGTTTTCTTCCAGGGCGCCGTTGTTGGAGCATTCAGCTCGGTTTCCGTGGACAGGGGCATTCCGACTGTGACAAACAATTTCAATTATTCTCCATTGACCGGCACCGTTTCCCGGCTTGATTTTTCGGGCAAAGATACGGGTCCGGTTATTCAGGGGCGTAATAGTATTGGCTCATTTGAATTCCATGATGGTATGAGCGTTGAGTTAAACCCCACCGTGTCAGGAGATAATGTTACGGGTTATACAATAACGCTTAATGGAAAGGGAATTGAAACTCCACTCACTCTGATAACGCAGTTGCCTGCTGGCGGTGCACAGGATCCGGCTATTTGGTTTACGTTGAATGGGTCCAAAGTGAATGCCCCGGGTGAAGGCGCGATCGGGGCCGCATTCAGGGGTGAATTGATATCCGTATCCGGGAAAATGGAGAACGGGCCCAGCTTTGAACTAAAAAACCAAGATGGCAAACTTTCGGGAAGCATCAATGGAAAGTCTCTAGATTTTTCGGAACTAAATGCGCAATTAACAGATTCGGATAAATTAAGCCTTTGGAACATTGCCATGGATGGAGACGGAATCGCGCTGGGTATCCAATCATATGGCGGTGCGGGTCAGCTTCTGGTCAAAATGGACGGCTCCGGGGCTGTCAACTTCCTTGAACTGCGCACGGATTCGGAAACCGGGTCCGTCAAAATGGGCAGAGTCAGCGAAAACGTTTCGGCTCAGGTGCGGGAATCGATTCAGACGACTTTGGAATTCAGAACGGCCGACGGTTCTCGCGCGCTCACGCAGCTTACCTCGTTTTCATTCAGCAATAGCGGTTTCTGGATAACGGGCACCAACGCTAACGGTGAAAAATGGAATTTTGAAGGCGATAACAAGGGTAATGTCAAAGCCATAGGTATTGATGCGAACGGAAAACTCGTCAGCGTTTCCACCATTGGGATGGATCAAATGTTGAGTCAGTATGGGGCTTTGGCAAAAGAGTTAAACAATTTGGGCGTCACCGATATGGCGAATGTCAGGTTTGCCTGGGGCGGCGCTGATGGACGGGAATTACGCGCGGTTGGTGTCGGCACAGATAGTAAAACATGGATGATTGGTAGCACGATGAAAGGCGGCAATGATGAAATTACTTCAAAAGTGGGAATGTATGACAACGGGACTTTCATCGGCGGTGCCAAACTGGAAGGTAAGGATGTTGATTCAGGCAGCCTTGACAGTATCAATAGTCTGATCGCCACGAACTCCATCAAAGTCGATTTGTTGTCCGTTCATTGGGGCGGAACCGCCGGTGGAGAATTCCGTGCGCTGGGAGTCAATTCCTTGGGCCATCAAGTTTTATTGGGAAGCCGCAATACCCTGGTTGAAAAACTTTCCGACGGCACCATCAAGGCAGGGGGCAAAATTGAAGGTAAGGATATTGGCGACGTCTCCAAATTGAATCAAAATATCGAAGCCTTAAAAGACAATAATGCCACGTTTGATGTTGATTTAAGAAGTGCGCACTTGGGGGGCAAGGAAGGCAATGAATTCAGGCTTTTTGGTGGCAACAGCGATGGGGAAAGGTGGTTAGTTGGAAGTAATGACACAGCGCTTGGAACGAAGGCGGATGGAAGCATTATCGAAACCAGTCGTCTGGAAGGTGTTCGTATCATGGACATCATTGGCGCTAAGGGTTTTGAAGACCTGAACAGGGTGATTACGGCTAACCACATCACGGTTGATCTTCGAAGCGCGCATATCGCCGACGGAAGGGCGGGCACTGAATTTAGAATATTTGGAGTCGATTCAAAAGCGGGTTATGGATATAACTGGATGCTTGGCGTCACGGGTAATGAGAACAACGGCGGACATATTTCCACGAGAATTCATTTGGTTGACGGCAAGCTGGTTGCCGGCGAAGCAAGGTTGGAAGGCAAAGATATAAACGTCGCGGCTATCAACCAGGGGGCTGAAGCCCGCGGTTTGATCGGCGAGGGTGCGGGTTTGAGGCTGGAAACCGCTCATTGGGGCGGCAAGGCGGGCGATGAGTTCCGTATTATGGGTGAGAATTCAAAGCAAACCTGGCTTTTGGGAGCCAACGATAGCAAACTTGTGACATGGCTTGGCATAGATAATGCGACCGGACTCCTGTTAACAGATGCCAGCCTGGAAGGCAATAAGGTGGACTCCAAAGACATCAATAAAATCAATGAGGCGCTTGGCAAGAATCCTGGTGCAAAATTTGATCTTTTCACTGCAAAGTGGGGCGGAAACGAAGGGAAAGAGTTTGATATTCTCGCAGTGAAACGTGATGGGAACGGCGAGATCAATGAAATCATCCTCCTGGGCAGTGAAAATGGAAAGCTTGCTTCCAACGTCAGAGAAGTGCTCGGAGAGGATGGAATTTGGCAATTGCAATTGCCAAATGGTGAAAGAGGGATGCTGCATGGGAATGAGCTTACCCTACCTATGATCAGCAGGTTTAACGAAATTGTCAGGGCTAGTAACCAGGACGGCGAAGTTAACCATGGAGGAGCAAAAATCAACCTGCTCTCTTTGGGTTATGAGCAAATGCTCATGGGCGGTGTTCGCATCACGGGCGATATTCTTCACAAAGACGGAACAGTTACGGCGGTCAGTCTGAGCAGCGGCGACGGAATGTTCAACTCCTACACCAAGGAATGGGTGACTTACAACATAAAGACCGGAGAGGTCGTGGGGGGCAACGTCGTGACGTCCGACGGGCAGAAGAACAAGGACGGTTCGTACAAGGAATACAATTTGGCCCAGATTGCGCCCGAAAAGATACAAGAATTAAAAGACGGCGCAAAAACAATAATCGACCAGTTCAAGGGGTCGGACGGGAGCATTCAAGCCGTCTTTATGGCCATCGGTCAAAATGGCGCCCTGATTATATCCGCGAAAATGAGCAACGGAGATCTCCTTTCGGCGCAGCTCGATCGGGTGGATAATGCCAATTGGAACAAGAGTGTTTTCCTGACTCGTGTCGAAACGATGGAAAACGGCGAGAAAATTACCATGACTTATGCCCTGAAGGGCGACAAGTCAGGGCACATAGATTATTCACAGAAAGAACTGATCGGCGCGAAAAATGCGGAAGGCAAGACTTTGGAAATTCTAAAGGGAGAGTTGTCCAGGGAGGGAGGCAGTTTCAAGGTCGCCGAAAATCCGGGCTGGCTCGAATCTATGTGGAACGGCATAAAGAATATTGGCGGCTATGTTCTGGACCACTGGAAAGCTTTCGCGGGCATCCTTCTTGCGATCCCCACTATGGGCATGTCACTTGCTCTCACGTTCTCCGACAAGGGCTTCATGTCAGACGTTCGCAATAACTGGAAGGCCATTGGCGTCGGTTTCGCGGTCTTTGCAGCTGGCGTTGCGGCGGTGCTGCTTGCGATTCCAACCGGAGGCGCGTCTTTAGGTGTATTTAGCGGATTACTGATGAGCGCGGGTATTGGCCTGATGGTTGCGGCGCCTTTTGCCGCATATGACGTTTCGAAAAGCGACTGGAAAATGCTCGCTGTGGACCTAATCACATCGGTGATACCTTTTGGCGGGAAATCGGTAGGAGTTGTAGGCAGAGCCGGTATCGTCGCCGCGCGCAACATTGGGAAAGAATCGGCCGAAGTCGGCTTTAGGCAAATGGTTAAAGCGTCTTTTGGTGAAATGTCCAGACATACTGCGGCAAGCATGACGCTTGGCCGTGGCGTAATGGCCGGTGCTGCTGCTGCATTCGCCACATATGAGTATCGTGAAGCAGTTCGTGCTTATTCTAGCGGAAACTATGCATTGGGCGCTGTTCATACGTTGTTCGGCACATTGGCGTTCCTGCAGGTGGGCGGCGCTTTATCGGCTCCCGCGGAAGGGTCCAGTTTGGCAGGGTCCGTAACACGCGGCATTATTTCACCCTGGAGTAGGGAATTGGGTGCGGTCAGCGCAAACGCGTTCAGAATTTCCGCCGAGTCCAAAAACTTTCTCGTAGCAACGCTCAGAACCGTTGTTGAGAACGGCGTTCCCATTTTCAAAAATATGCTCCTGTTTGGATATGAGGGAAAAGCCTTGATGTTTTTTGGCCCTTCCGTGCCTTTTGCTAAACAAGGCGGCCTGCTGGGGATTTTGCCCGGTGAACTAAATCCAATGAACAAAGCGTTGGTAGATTTCCTTGTTTTTTCGCCCTTGATCATGTCCGGCATGCAGGGTGATAAGATGGGCAAGATATCAAACTTTACCTGGGATAACCTCAAGGCGCTTTATCGCCAGCCCATAGCCGGAATTAGATTTGCGGTAACCCATCATCCTGCGGATACATTGAAATATATGTTCGACGGCTTTAAGAGCATGATGAATTGGCCGAAACTTTCGAACGCCGCCCAGAGCTTTGGGAAGCTGTCCTGGAAAGAACGGGCCCAGGGCACGGGCAAGATTGGCGAGGAAATCGCTTCAGGATTGCTGAATATTGTTCCTAACTCCACGCGGATCGTCGCAGATGTTGCCAAGTTCCAAATGGTTATGACTCCGATTACGGGCACGGTCAACACCGTAACCGGCGGGAAAGTGGGATCGTTTAGCGAATTTCTGGGCGATAAGCTCAGCCATATACCCATCATCGGCGGTGCCCTGCAAGGCCTCTTTAACGAACATACCATGCTCATATTCGAAATCAACGAGTTCAGCAGTTTCTCCGATTTGATTATCAAAACCTCGGATGCCGGTCTAAAGAGCGTTCAGAACCCCTCTATGTGGATGTTTGGAGGTATTACAAGCATTGCCCGTCCCATTGTTCAGCCGTTTGTGGCCAATCTCCCCATCCTGGGCCCGATTATGCGGGCCATTGGATCGAAAGACGCGTTCTTCGGAGGCAAACTGGGAAGATGGACGGCGCGCTATCAAGGGTTCTTCTATGAAGAAGGTATCCAGGAGCTGACGCCGCAGATTGTAATGGCTAGTGCGTTTGGTAGCGTCGATGTATTCGGCAACGATCTTTCCGAAGTCATGCAGGAAATGTTTGACAAGAATGGCGGGATGGCTGGTATATCCACTTCTAAAGCGGACGAAAGTTATTCTCACATGGAAATACCCACCTCGATGAAAGGTTTGACTGACCGACTTCAGGGCGCGGGGATGAGCGAAGACAGTATCGCTGCGAATTTCAGGGAATTTGAGAAAGATCTGTTCCTCACCGGCAGCGGTTCGGAAGATTCACAGCTATCACCCATCGGTAGAAACGCCGCCGCGGTCGCACTCGGAGTTGCTGCTTCCGGGGTTGACCCTTCGATCGCCTTCTCCGGCAGTTCAAAAGTTCCCGTGACAACCGACGATGTGCTTTCTGAATCCATTGGGGTCGCAAAGGAGTTGATGGCAAAAGGAATTGAAAGCGTTAGTTCCGAGTCAATCATGGCAGTCATGGCTCTTCGCGAGGCGGGTGAGAGCGGCCGCGCTTCTCTGGGCGCGATGATCGCGGCTCACCAGGAAGGCGGGGCCAGCAGACTTGGATTATTTTCCGACAAGAAAGAGACCGCCGGACTATTCGCCCAGATGACCAGACTTGAAGAAGCTAAGAACAATAAAGAACTCAAGGATGGCCTCGCTGCGATAGAAGGCAAAACGGACGAGGAAATATCGGAACTGCCGGAACAGCAGCTGGATAGGCTTAATTATCTCGGGCTTGTGGTGCGGTATGAGCAGAGGATGCTCAATAATCAGAAAGATCGTATATTCAGGGCCGCCATTGCTTCCAGCGAAGGGGTTTCGGCGGTTCAAAAACTTCTTCCCCTGCTTTTGGCGGAGTTTGATTCCGAGTCCGGTCAGTTTAGCTTCGAGGTCCCGGCCAACAGGAAGACCGAGGTTTTGAATGCTTTGGAGTCCCTTAAGCAGTTTGGAAATCTGCAGGACCTTAATTGGAGCGGCGTATCCTTTAATGATCTTGTAAAAGCCTTGGACAAAGAAGACGTCGAGGGGTACGCGAAGATACTCGATTCTCTGGGCAAGGAAAAGTCGAAATTCAAGAGTTTCGTTGGCGATGTCTTGAGCGCCGTTTCCTCCATTGTTGAAAAGGGAAGCGAAATTATCGGGCCTGACAGGTCGGTGGCTGTCCGGTCTGCGCCCATCCTGGGAGCAATCGTGAGCCGGTTCCTGTCCGGGTCAGAAATTAAGGATGGCGAAACCGTCAGGCTTGGGAAGCAAGGTATGCGCGAAATTGCCGGCGCGATGCGGGACGTTCGTGCATCTGAGCTGTTTAGTATGGTACTTACCGAGAGCGAGAACGCTATCGTGGAAAAAGAGCTGCTGAGAGCGTTTGGTGAGAATCCAAAACCCGATGTAAAAAATTCAGAAGCTTATCAAAGAAAGAAACAGGCCTTGCAGCTGATTGAGCTGAAAAAACGTCCTGCAACCGCAAGCATGATAGCCAAAATGCGTGCAAAGATCGGAACCGAAAAGCTTGAACAGCTTGGAATAAATAACGAAAACATTCTGGCCGCGATCATGCTTCAGGCCGATGAAAGTGCGGTCAAGAACGCGGTAGCCAACTACGAAAGAATGATGAAATCGAATCAGGACAAGGTGGGGAGTCTCACTCTTACCCAGCTTGCGCAGATCAATGTGGATCTTGGCGCGGTAAAAAATCAGGCAATCGTCCGTTCAATCACGCATCCGGATTATATGAAGGAAATTCAAAGGGCTATGCCGGGAGCATCTCGGGGAATAAGTATCAGCAAGAAGCTTGTGGGTGCGATGATCTGGAGAGCCCACAACGTACTGAAAGGAACAGATTTTGCCGATGATAAAATTGACATCTCGGAAGAGGATATAGTCTTGGCCCTTAAGTCTCAGTATGGCGAGGGAGTGAAATTTAACGCTTCTATTAAAAGTCGTAATGTTACATTGCCCCGGGGGACAGCTGCAACCGTCATTCCAACTCAAACCATATCAGTCGCTGCAGTAACGGCTGAATCGGTAGCAGGGCAGGCTGAGGTCAGAGCCGTCTCGCGAGCTCCTGAGGCTGTCCAGGCAGTGTCCAATCTCGATGATTTTGACTCTGCGATGGATGATCTTCAGACTGTTATGGAACGCTCGGAGGATGAGCCTGAATCTGAAGATGCCGCTTCTGATGAAACCGAATCTGTTCAAGATGTCGTGGCGATCACAGATCAGAGTGTCGATGATATGGATGATGATTCCTTGTCACTGCTTGAAATCATGCCCCAGACTGCTGCCGATCAAAAGGAGCCGGCATATGTTAGGGCCAGGAAGGTCTCTAGAACGGATCTCCGTATCGGAGAAGGCCCAGCCAATATGGAAAAGGGTGTAAAAGTCGGAATTTGGCAGTCAATTTATGCAGAAACGGCAATTACTCTCTTCACTGGATCGAATGCAAAAGATTGGGACCGTACGGATAAGGTTATCCCCGAAGCCGAATTTGAACGTGTGCTGCCGCAGGATATCGTTCGGGCCGCTTTGGAATATGTACCTGAAAGTGTTCGTGGTACAGTAGAAGATCTTAAACTCGTTGCCGTTTCAATTATGAAGGATCCGCGCGGAAAAACCTTCAGTGGTAATGTTCTGAGCAAGGCTGCCGATCTCAAGGCAATTGTTCAGGCTTCCGATGAGCGGGCATTCATGAGGACTTTGCGTGGAACATCCTCCAGTTTGGAGTCGATGCGGGTGCTTGTTTCCGGCCTTGAATTTACTGCGCGGCGTGGAGCGACCGAAGAAATCCGTGCTGATGCGCGGCGCAATCTCTCGAAAATTGTTGAATGGTATGTTCGGCATTTCGAGGATCCCATCGAAGGATTTACTACGGACCAATGGCCCGTATTGGAGCCTCAATTGGCGACAGCTGCTATTGGAATACTCGATGTGTCTGAAAGAAGCAATTTCCTTAGATTTGTAACCCAGTTAAGATCTGGTGTTGATCCAAAGGATGCGATGCGGATCTCGGGCTTTAACTTTAAGGAATTAAAGCAGAGAGATATTATTTGGGGGGACAATCAAGCTGAGAAAGAAAAGGCCGATAGAATATTTGAAGAAAGAATCCTTCCGTACCTGTCAAGGACCTATCTAAGAGAAAATGGGCTCGTTCCGTCGAATAACGGATCAAAAACTCAGACGGCGCAACGCGGTGGAATCGATCCTTTGTCTGGTTTCCTATATTTGTCCCATGATTCGAGTGACAGAATGCTCGGATATCAGGCAGCCAGACCGGGCCTCAAGAGGGGCACAGTATACATTACCAAAGGTCTTTGGGAAGCGATTAAAGACAACCCCCTGGCGATTGCACAATTATTGGCCCACGAAGCATATCATCATCAACAGGCAAAGATTCAAACCAATGAAAACCTCTCTCCTGCGGAGCTTCGTAGCGCCCATGAAAAAGAGGAGAGCGTAGGCTCTAAGCTGGAGCTTGAAATCGAACAATCGTATAAAGCAAATCCACGGAACTTGTTGTTTGTTCCCACGCTGAGAGAAGTTTTACATAAGATGAATGCCGATGTCAGTGATAAGCCCACCGTATATACCAGCATCATGGATTTCCTGGATAATATTTCCAACACGTTGGACAATAACGGCCAAACCCCTTCCCTCTTCGGCTCTGTTAAAGGTTTAGGGCGGCTGATCGCAACTACGCCGATGCTGCCGGGCTTCGCCACTCCTATTGTTATGGGTGGAGCGCTGGAAGCGGTGCTGACCGGCGCCGGATTCAAGGTCGCGCCTCTCATCGACGCGGTCGCCGAATCCTGGAACAACATCGTCAACGGGTCGCCCGAGGCGAACCTCCGCGAAGCGATCGAAATCGCTGCCCCCGGCATGGGCCTGAGCGCGGCGGAATTGGGCGGGCGCGTGAAGGTCGTGGATGCGGTTCCCGCGGGCGTGGTCGAAAAATATGGCCTGAACCTGCACGAGTTCGTGACCTGGACTCAAGACGGACAGATTTACATCCACGCGCAGACTCTCGAGAACCTGAGCAACGAAGGCGGAGTGGAGAAGCTCACCGAAATGATCCGCCACGAGCTGATTGAGCACCGGGAATATAAGAACCACGTCGCGCAGTACGGCGCCGCCGGAATCAACAACCATTTGATCGCGAAATGGCATGAAACGGCCGAGCTGGAGACCGCCGCAATGGCGAAGGCCGACAAAATCAACGCCACGGGCGTCCTGGACAACGCTTCGCGCGAACACGAAACCGCATTTATGGTGGCAGATGTCCCCGTCGTGGGACCTGTCGCCATCCCTCTTTCGTTCGGATCGGAAGACCCCATGCATGCGACGGTTTCGCCCGTCGCCTCCCTGCTGGCGTCGCTGGCGCGGCAGCTGGACCCCGACGCGATACCCGTTCACACTCACATGAACGGCGCGGGCGGACACTCGTTCGGCGATGCTCAGGCCCTCTTCGGCAAATTTAAGGAATCCGTGGTGGTTGAGATGGGCGGCAAACCCGGCGAGCATACCATCCATCACATGGCGTTCGAACCCAATTTCGCGGACGCTTCCGCCAGCCGCGTTCACATCACCCAAATCGGCGCCAAAGGAAATGCCAATGTCGAAACCCTCACCCTGGCCGACTTCGCGGAGCGCGAAACCCGGAGCATCGAAGACAGCGTCAAGGGGCAGATCGACAGCTTCCTTAAAGAAAAGGGCCTGACCCTCGATCAGCTCAAACAGGGTCTCGAAACCTATGTCGGCGAGCTGGTCAACCGCGGACTCAGCCCTCAGATCGCTTTCTACCTCGTCAGCCTCGCCAGCCTTAAAGGTCCGTTCCAGAGCTCGCTCGCCAAACTTTACATGGACAAAGCGTTCGGCGCGGAGTTTGGCGGCACCCGGAACCTGGACAACGCGATCAGAGCGGTGCGCGGACAAGTCGCCGCGGGAACCCTCAGCGACAGCTATATCCTCGAGAAGATGAATTATAAAGGCGATGTGAATGATCTTGGAGCCGTCGCGAACCACATGGGCGTCGAGTTCGCAGATGATTCACGGAGACCGCAGTCTTCGATTTCATTCGATCCCGCAGTTGCCAGAACGGCTCAGTATCAGATTCTCCCCGCCGATGAGTTTGAAAATATCTCCGGAAACCGGGACGGCAAGGCCTTCTCCCGGCTCGTCCCCGCCGAAGATGGCAAGGGCGTGAACGGCCGGAAAGGCATGATCTACATCAACGAGGACGCCCTGCAGGGGTCCGACAGGATGTTGACGCTCTACCTGCTGGCGACCCACGAGCTGATCCACATTTACCTGCAGTCCACCTTTGATAAGAAGACCTTGATCGGGTTCAACTCGGAAAGCGAGGAGCTGCTCACCATCCGCATCCACGACGCGATGCTGGCGGTTTCCACCGGCAACTCCGACCGCGATGCCATCAACCGGCTGGCCAACTCGCTGAACATCCTCAACGTTCTGCAACGCATGAAGGACGCGGCGGCCGCCGCGGGCGCGGTGACGGATCCGAAGCTGCATCAGATCAAAGAATGGGCGGAAGGCGAAGAAACCGTCACGATTCTGAGCGATATGTACAGCCTTACGTCGGTCCGCTACATGGCCGAACAGCTGCAGGCCTCGGGCAAGAAGGTGAAGATCGCCCTGGCCGGCGAGAAGTCCCAGATCGAAACCGTGGTCGGCCGCTCCATCAACGGCATCCCCGTCCAGGCCGTCTCCGCCGATCTTCAGAACGACAAGCTCACGCTCCCGGCGAACTTCTCCGGCCTGATCGGCGGAAAAGTCATGTTCGTGACGCAGTACAGCGGCCTCTGGAACCTCGATCAACTGAAGGGCCTGCTGATGGTGATCTTCAAAGCCGCCGCCCTGACACCCAAAGACGTCAACATCACCCAGTCCCTCACCGAATCGCTCGAAGCCCAGCAGATCATCAGCGTCCAGCAGTAATTGGGGACAGCGCCCTATTTTCGGATTCCCCGCCCGGGGGAAAACGCAGTTACCTTCCTTGAAGTAACAAAACCTAAAACAAGTTCAGTGGATTTCTATGCGTTGGTTACGGCGCGATGGGTTTGCGGCGGAGCAATCGCTTATCGGGTCGCTACGACGACCGCCGCGATGATCAGCAGGAAGGCCGCGATATCGTTCCAGCGGAGCGGTTCGCGGAGGTAGAAGAGGCAGAACAGCATGAAAACGGAGATTGAAATGACTTCCTGGATGATCTTGAGCTGGGGCGCGGTGAAGGCGCCGTGGCCGAAGCGGTTGGCGGGGACCTGCAGAGCGTATTCGGGGAGGGCGATCAGCCAGCTGACGAGGATCACCTGCCAAAGGGCGACGCCCTTGTACTTCAGGTGCCCGTACCAGGCCGCCGTCATGAAGACGTTTGAAGCGATCAGCAGAAAAACGGTTCTCATGCTTTTAACTCCGAGGATTTCATTGCGCTTTTGTATTAATTAATGACGCTCATTTCCTTCCATTTTCCGCCCCTGAACCGAGTCAAAAAGACCATCGCCTGCGAGATGATGTAAAGGCTCGCCGCGCCCCAGGCCCAGTAGACCGCGCCGTTCCAATCCTTCATCAGGTACGTGGGCAGCACCATGATCGGCCAGGGCATCAAAAGCGCCACCATCGTCACGAAGCGGGTGTCGCCCGCGCCCTTGAGCGCGAAGGACAGCACGAGGTTCATGCTGTCGAAGGAGGTGAAGAGCGCGACGTACAGCAGGAGGAGCGGCACCATCACGCTCACCTGGTTCCAGAGCGCCGCGTTGTCCGCGTTGTGGAACCAGCTGAGGTAAAATTGCGGGAAGATCGCGAAAGTCATTCCGACCGTGAAGATGTACATGGCAGCGACTTGAAGCGCGCTCCAGGTGGAGCGCTCCGCTTCTTCCGGCTTCTTCTCGCCCAGGTGCTGGCCGACCAGCACCATCGCTGCCTGCGCCACGCCCAGCGCGGGCAGGATCGCCAGCAGCATAACGGTGACCACGATCCCGCTGGAGGCCAGCCCGGCGTCTCCGTTGGTCATGCGTCCTATCATAATAAGGAACACGGTGAAGGCCAGGCCTTCGAGCGCCCATTGCAGGCCGCTGGGCAGGCCGTAGCGCAGGAAGCGCTTCATCAAGTCCGCGTCGAACCCGCGCCCCGACCGCACGCGGTATTCGGGCACATATTGCTTCCGGAAGACGAGATACAGTCCGTAGAACGCCGCCATCCACGTGCCGATGGCGGTCGCGTAGCCCGCGCCAGCGATGCCCATGGGGGGACAGCCGAAATGGCCGAAAATCATGATGTAATCGAAGACCACGTTTCCGATCAGGCCCACGCAATTGATCCACATGATGATTTTGGTGTCGCCGAGACCCGTAAAGAAGGCGCTGGCGGCCGCGACAAGAGCGGTGGGCATGGCCGAATAGCACAGCGCATTGAAATATTCGATCTCGAGCTGTTTCATGCCGGGCGAGTGGCCCACGACGTCAAAGAACATGCCCGAAAAAGGGATCATGAACATCAGCAGAACGCCCCCGATGACGCTGATGTATAGCGACTGCCAGAGCGCCGGCCCGATGCGGTCGTTGCGTTCCGCCCCATAATACTGCGCCACAAACGTTGTCAGGTACGCGGCGGTCTGCTGCAGCAGCGCCATCGGCACCCAGAAGACGCCCATCACGGCCATGGCCGCGCCCAGCGACTCGGTCGAATAGTTCCCGAGGTACATCCGGTCGATGGTGAGCTGGAGGTTCCAAAAACTGTTGGCGACAATCAGCGGCCAGGCAATTTTGATGATCTCCCGCCACCGCTCGGCGCGGGAATGGGGTCCGGATAAAGCGTGCATCATGCTAAATTGAAATCCTCATTTTTTCAGCTCGGCCTGGAGCCGGTCAAAATTCTCTTCGTTTCCCTTGATAATGTAGGGTTTGGACCTCTGGCACTCCGCGGCATCCTCAAAAACCATCCTGAACGTGATCTTCGTGCCTGCGCCCGCCCGATCCCCTGTCTCCCTTTCCTTTCCCGGCCTCATTTCCCGGACCTCTTCAAAATCAGCTGTCACGCGGAACGAGTGGACGGGTTCCAAGTGATCGAAAACGATCCGTTCGGGCTCCGAAATCTGCGCGAAGACGCAGCGGTTTTCGTATCGGGCGCCGTCTGGCCCGGTCATCGTGAAGCGCCACTCCCCGCCCGGCCGGAAATCGAACGCGTGGAACCGGTTGGTGAATCCCTTCGGGCCCCACCAGCGCGCCAGCCGTTCCGGCTCCGACCAGGCGCGGAACACAAGCCCGCGCGGCGCGTCAAAAACCCGCTCGGACACGATTTCGCGCCCGGTCTCTGCAGGGCTCTCCGCCCGGCCGCCCGCGTCCGCGGTCAAGATTTTTCGGCCAAGGACTTCATTGAGGCGAGGCCCTTTTCGAAATCGCCTCCGACCATCTTGTCCATGTCCATGAAAAGGCAGAAGATCCGGCCGATCAGGTTGTTCTTTCCCGTCATAGCCCATGTCACGGTCGTGGACTTCATCCGTTTTCCCTTCGGGTTTTCCTGAAAAGTAAAAAGCGCTTCGTTCGTGGCCTTCATGGGCTTCATAAATTCCAGACGGATGCGGATGAGTTCTCCCGGGCGGCTTTCCACGATGGTCATGCTGCCTTCGCCCACTTCCTTGTTGCCGGCCCAGCGGAACGTCGCGCCCGGCCCGGACGCGGGTCCTTCGAAGGAGGCTTTGGCGGCAGGATCCTTTTTCGCCCAGGGAGACCAATCCTGACAGGCATGGAAGTCATTCACCCGCGCGAACACCTTGTCCGCCGGAGCTTCGATCTCTGCCGAGCGGCTCACTTTGAATTCGCCCGGCCGAAGCGCGGCGACGGCCACGATTCCGGCGACAGCCAGTCCCGCCGCGGCCGCGAGTCCTAACACTATTTTTTTCATCATGCGGGTACACCTCCCTTAAGATATGCTTCGAGCCGGCCCAGTGTCTGGTTTCCGCCTTCGATCGCGTTGTAGTTCTTGACCACGAAATCGCGCGCCTCGGCGGTCTCAAATATCATGCGCCCCGTGAGCTTGGTCTTGCTGCCCTGCGCTTCGAAGCTCCAGCGGGCTTCAAAATGCGCTCCGCCGCCCTCTTCTTTGCCTCCCGCGTGGGCGTAAACGATCAGCTCGTTCTCCCTGATTTCCTTAAATATGCTTTTGTTGGGGTATTTGGTTCCGTCCGGCCCCGTCATCATGTGTTTCCAGGTGCCGCCGGGGCGGAAATCCATGATCTCGTTGTGATGGGAAAAACCGTTGGGGCCCCACCAGCGGCTGACCTGGTTCGGGTCGGAAAACGCCTTCCACACCATTTCGCGGGGCGCGTTGATCACGCGGGAGATCACGATTTCCCGCTCCGCGACCCCCTGTTTCGCGTCCTCAGCGGGCCTGTTTTTTGCTTCGGCCATGTGAATTCTCCTTTGCCTGCATTTCTTTCAGATAGTTTTCCAGCCGGTCCAGACGCTTCTCCCAGGAGTTGCGGTAATGTTCGATCCAGTCCTCGGCCTGCCGCATCTTCCGCGCGTCCAGCCGGCAGCGGTGCTCGCGCCCCTGCCTGCGGCGGACGAGCAGTCCCGCGTTTTCCAGGATGTGGAGGTGCTTGCTGATCGCCGGGGCGGAAACCTTGAAAGGGTGTGCCAATTCCGACACCGCGGCCTCTCCCGCCGCGAGGCGCTCCAGGATTCCCCGGCGGATGGGATGCGCCATCGCGGAAAAAGTCCGGTCGAGCCGCGCGTCGCGATAGTTAACCATGTAGTTAATTGTATAACGCCGCGCGCGCGATGTCAACGCCCGCGCGGCCGCCGCGCGACGGCTCGCGTCTCCGGTCCGTAAAAATCGCAAAATATTTCCATTTTTCCGTCGGAAATTATTATTTGACACTGAAAGAATTTATTATTTATAATCCGATGCGGAATAATAGAAATAGAAAGACTCGAGCGGGGGCATGGAACAAGGAGCCGGCCCTTTCTAAAATCAAGGAAAGGGTTTTTCTATTTGAGAGGAGGCAGCATGGAGCCGACCGAGCACACGGTAACCGTCCCGACCAGCGCAGAACCCGCGGAACCCACAGAACCCCATTTACCCTTGCCCCCGTCCGGAGAAGACCGGGACATTCGCCCCAATCCGTCCGCGGTCATGCACATCCGCAAACGCAACGGCTCCTACGAGCCGGTGGACGTCAATAAAATCGTCAAAGCCGTCACGCGCCACGTGTACGGCCTTCCGTCGGTCGATCCCCTGCGCGTCGCCTCCAAGACCATCGGCGGCCTCTACGACGGCGCCACCACCAAGGAGCTTGACGATCTTTCCATCCAGACCGCGGCGCACCTCATCGGCGAGGAGCCGGAATATTCCAAATTCGCCGCGCGCCTCCTGAACCGTTATATCGAAAAGGAAGTCACCAACCAGAACATCTACTCGTTTTCTCAATCCATCCAGGAAGCGCACCGCCAGGGACTTATTTCCGATGTCACGCTGAAGTTTGCGGAAGAAAACGCCCGCAAACTGAACCACGTCGTCATTCACGAGCGCTCCGATCAGTTCGAATATTTTGGTCTCCGCACCGTCTACGACCGATATCTCCTTAAGAATCCGCAAAGCCGCAAAGTCATCGAGACGCCCCAGTATTTCTTCATGCGCGTCGCCTGCGGTTTATCGCGCAGCGTCCGGGAAGCGGTCGAGTTCTACGATCTCATTTCCTCTTTCGAATACATGCCCAGCACCCCGACGCTCTTCAACTCGGGCACCAAGCGCCAGCAGATGTCTTCCTGCTATCTTCTGGACTCTCCCAAGGATGATCTGAAGAGCATCTACAAGATTTACGGCTATATCGCTCAGTTGTCCAAGTACGCGGGCGGCATCGGCCTTGCGTTCCACCGCGTTCGCAGCCGCGGTTCCCTCATTCAGGGCACCAACGGCCTGTCCAACGGCATCGTTCCTTTCCTTAAGACTCTGGATTCCTCGGTTCTGGCCGTCAATCAGGGCGGCAAGCGCAAGGGCGCCTGCTGCGTGTATCTGGAATCCTGGCATTCGGATATCGAAGAATTCCTGGAGCTCAAAGATAACACCGGCGACGAATCGCGCCGCACCTACAATTTGAACCTCGCCAACTGGGTTCCCGACCTTTTCATGGAGCGGGTGGAGCAGGGCGGTCTTTGGTCCCTCTTCGATCCCAAGGCGTTTCCGCAGTTCACGGACCTCTACGGGGAGAAATTCCGCCAGGCCTACACCGAAGCGGAAAACAGAAAACAATTTGTGAAGCAGGTCCCTGCTCGCGATTTGTACGCCCGCATGATGAAAACGCTGGCCGAAACCGGCAACGGCTGGATGACCTTCAAGGACGCCTGCAACGGCAAATCGAACCAGACCCTGGACGAAAGCAACGTCATTCACTCCAGCAACCTCTGCACCGAGATCGTGGAAGCCACGTCCTCGGCCGAAACCGCCGTCTGCAACCTCGGGTCCATCAACCTGCCGCTCTACATCAACGAGGCGGGCCTGTTCGATTTCGAGAAGCTCTCGGCCAACGTCAAGAAGGCGGTGACGTATCTGGACCGCGTCATCGACATCAATTTCTATCCCACGACGCAGTCCGAAGAGTCCAACCGCCGTTGGCGGCCCATCGGGCTCGGCGTCATGGGCCTGCAGGACCTGTTCTTCAAGCTCAAGCTTCCTTTCGATAGCCGCGAAGCGCGGTTCCTGTCGCGGAAGATCCAGGAAGAGATTTATTTCAGCGCCATGGAGCGCTCCTGCGAGCTGGCCGAAGAGTCCGGCCCGCACGATTCGTTCAAACAGACGCGCGCGTCCAAAGGCGTTATGCAGTTCGATCTTTGGGGCGTCACGCCCGATAACCCCGAGCGCTGGAACGCGCTCCGCGAGCGGGTGAAGGAAAAGGGCCTGCGCAATTCGCTGCTCATCGCCATTGCGCCGACGGCCACCATCGCCTCCATGGTGGGCTCCTACGAATCCATCGAGCCGCAGGTTTCCAATCTGTTCAAACGCGAAACGCTTTCGGGCGAGTTCATGCAGCCCAACCGCTACCTCGTGAAGTCGCTTAAAGAGCTCGATCTCTGGAACGACACGATGCGCGCCAAAATCATCGCGGGCGAAGGCTCCATCCAGGACATCGAAGAGATCCCGGAAAACGTCCGCGCCATCTACCGCACGGTCTGGGAAATCCCCATGCGCTCGCTCATCGACATGGGCGCCGAGCGCGGCGCTTTCATCGACCAGAGCCAGTCGCTCAACCTTTTCATGGCGGCCCCGTCCATCGGCAAGCTGTCGTCCATGTACATGCACGCCTGGAAGAGCGGCCTCAAAACCACTTATTACTTGCGTTCCCGCCCCGCCACGCGCATCTCCAAGATCACGGTATCGCAGCAGGCGGAGTCCTCACCCGCGCCCGCCGCTCCCGCTCAGCCCGCATTCACGAACTCCGAAGCCGTGGCCTGCTCGCTGGAAAATCCGGAAAGCTGCGAGGCCTGCCAGTGAGTTCGGTCGCCCTCGAAAAAAAACCGTTCATCCTCGACCCGGGGTTCGACCTCACGCTGCGCCCCATGCGCTACCCGGCGTTCTTCGAGATGTACAAGAACGCCATCAAAAATACCTGGACCGTGGAAGAAATCGACTTCTCGTCCGACCTCACGGATTTGGCGCGGCGCATGAACCCCGCGGAACGCCACCTCATTCACCGCCTGGTGGCTTTTTTTGCGACGGGCGACTCCATCGTTTCCAACAACCTGGTGCTGAACTTGTATCAGCACATCAATTCGCCCGAAGCGCGCATGTACCTGTCGCGCCAGCTTTACGAAGAAGCCCTGCACGTGCAGTTCTATCTCACGCTGCTGGACAATTACATCCCCGACATGGAAGAGCGCGAGAAGGCGTTCCAGGCCATCCACACCATCCCTTCCATCAAGAAAAAAGGGGAATTCTGCTTCAAGTGGATCGACTCCATTTACGGTTTGCAGGCCATCCGCACCAAGGACGATCAAAAATCGTTTTTGCTCAACCTCGTCTGTTTCGCCTGCTGCATCGAAGGCCTCTTTTTCTTCGGCGCCTTCGCCTACGTTTACTTCCTGCGCTCCAAGGGCTTTTTGAACGGCCTGGCGGCGGGAACCAACTGGGTGTTCCGCGACGAAAGCTGCCATATCGAATTCGCGCTGGAGGTCATCCGCACGGTGCGCCGCGAAAACCCCGAGCTCTTCGACCTCGAGCTCCAGCAGAAAATCATCGAGATGATGAAAGAAGCCGTGGATTGCGAAATGCAGTTCGCCGAAGACGTGTTGTCGCTCGGCGTCGCCGGAATGTCCAAGGTGGACATGCGCGGCTACCTCGAATACGTCGCCGACCGCCGGCTCGTGTCGCTGGGAATTTCTCCGATCTATGGCTCCAAGAACCCCTTCGCCTTCATGGAGTTCCAGGACGTCCAGGAGCTCTCCAACTTCTTCGAGCGCCGCGTATCGGCCTATCAACTGGGAGTCACCGGAAAAGTCAGCTTCCAGGAAGATTTCTAGAGTGCCCGATTTTCCGCACGCCATCGATTACGAGCAGCTCGTCGCCGATTACAACACGTCCCTCAACAGCGTCCTCCGCGGGTTCCGTCCCAAGTTCGATTTCCTCGAGCTCTGGGTGCCCGACTCCGACCATATCCGCAGCGTCAAGAACCTCGTGGAGTCCGCGCGCGACCAGGGCCAGCAGTCGCTCTCGCTTTTCTTCACCAAAGCCGTCCTGAAGCAGTTTGATTTCAACGCCCTCAAGGACGCGCTTAAGACCTACGGCGCGATCGAAGACGAAACCTCCGCCGAGGGCAGGACGCTTTTCCTGAACCGCAAGGCCGCCAACGGCAAGACGACGGACGAAATCGACGCGCGCTACATCGCGCGCATCAAGAAGGCGTTCCGCAGCCTGGCGCACCAGGGCTCGATTCTGGAGGACGGCGACAACCTGCTCATCCGCTCCACCAAGGACGGCATCAGCCTTTTCGGGGCCATCAACACGGCCAGCCACCAGATCCGCCGCGCGCGTTTTTCCGGCACGAACAAGACGGTCGAAGCGGGACTGCTCGAAGGCCTCTGCGAGATCATCGAAGGGCTTCCCATCCAGGAAGCGTCCGACCACGGGCTCATCAAGCTCGAGCATGAATTTCGCGAACCTTCCGCCGGCCGCGGCGTCAAAGGTATCGTCAACGTTTTCAACTATCCGCCCATGTTCGACCTGCCGCGCGTTTTACTGCGCGACCTTTACGAAACTTACGTCAAAAAGACCGGCTACCGCCCCGGCGACAATTTCTATCACCCGTCCGTGACGCAAAAGTGGAAGGCCGTGCCCGACCAGGAAAAAGCGACGGCGATCTCGGGCGTCTTCAAACAGCTGCTGAAAAAGAAGGGCACGGCCTATTCCGGCCTGCCCCTGGAGCTGCACGTTATGGGGATCGAGCACCACCACAAGCTCAACATCGGCATCGGCGGCGACATCGCGCCCGCCGTCCGCGCCAAACTTTACATGGATTTCGAAACGGAACTGCGCCGCGAGCTCGATCCCGGCATGGAAGTTTTCTCGCAGAACGTCAAAGACCACAACGCGATCCGCCGGTTAAAGGTCAGCTAGGAGATTATATGTCCTCAACCATGGAAGATTTTTCGGAAAAACTGATTTTAGACGGCACGAAGATCGGCTGGCACATCGACCGGGTGAAAGCCTGGGAGCGTGGGGAACGCATCGCCCCCATCACCATCGACATGGCGCTCACTCGCGCCTGCAACTACGCCTGCCACTTCTGCTACGCCATGCTGCAGGAAAACGACCGCGAGGTCATCACCAAGGACGTCATGTTCCGTTTTCTGGAAGACGCGGCCGAGATCGGCGTGAAGGGCATCAGCTTTGTTTCGGACGGCGAAAGCACCATCTCGCCCGCCTTCGTGGACTCCATTATTAAGGGAAGCGAGCTCGGCATCTCCATGGCGGTCGGAACCAACGGTTTCGTGCTCACCAAGAGCAAGCTGGAGCAGATTCTGCCGCACCTCACGTACCTCCGCATCAACATATCGGCCGGCGAAGCGCACCGCTACGCCGAGATCATGGGCGTCAAAGAGTCCTGGTTCCATCAGATCTGCCAGAACATCAAGGACATGGTCGCTATCAAGAAAAAGAACAAGCTGGGCGTCACCATCGGCCTCCAGATGGTGCTCATGCCGCAGTACGAAGACCAGATTTTGCCTTTGGCCAAGCTCGGCAAGGAATTGCGGCCCGATTACCTCGTCATCAAGCATTGCAGCGACAACGAAGACGGCGATTTGGGCGTGGAGTACGGCAAGTACAAGGATTTATACGACAAACTGCGCGAAGCGGAGAGTTATTCGGACGAGGGCTATCAGGTGACCGTAAAGTGGTCCAAGATCCAGGCGGAGGGGAAGCGCAGCTATCAGCGCTGTTTTGGCGCTCCCTTCATGATCCAGATGTCGGGTTCAGGCCTCGTCGCGCCCTGCGGCATGCTTTTCAACGAGAAGTACAAGAAATTTCATATCGGCAATATCGTAACGGAGCGCTTCAAGGACATCTTCAATTCCGACCGTTACTGGGAAGTCATGAACTATCTCGCCAGCCCCGAGTTCAACGCCCAGAAGATGTGCGGATCGCTCTGCCTCCAGCACAAGGTCAACGAGGCGTTGGACGCCCACCTCAAGGGCAAGATCACCCTCGCCCAACCCGCCGGCCGCACCCCCCAACACATCAACTTCGTCTAATTCGGGCCCTGCTTCTGCAGGGCTTTTTCCACGACCTTCACGAGCTTTCCGCTTTCGGGGCCGGTGATGGAGCGGAATCGTTCGATCAGTTTTCCGTCGCGGTCAATGATGAACTTCTCGAAATTCCACATCACCTTGCCGCTGAATTCCGGGTTGGCTTTTTTGGTGAGGTACTCAAAAAGCGGCTGAATATCCTTGCCGGACACCGGGCCCTTGTCGAAGAGGGGAAACGAGACTTTGAAGTTCAGGTCGCAAAAACTTTTGATCTCCGCGTTCGTGCCCGGCTCCTGCCCGCCGAAATCGTTGCTGGGAAACCCCAGGACCACCAGTCCCTGCCCCTTATACTTCTCGTAAATCGCTTCAAGGCCCTTGTATTGCGGCGTGAACCCGCATTTGGAGGCGGTGTTCGTGATCACCAGCACTTTTCCCGCGTAATCCTTTAAGGAAACTTCCTTGCCGTCGATATTTTTGACGGTGAAATCATAAATAGATGCTGCCGCCGTGTTCTCCATTTTCGCCTCCTGTTTTGTTGCAGACCGCAAGTCTGCAGGTTCCACCGCCAAAATTCCCAAAAATATCATTGGTCCAAGCCACTTTTTCATCTTGATGATCCCCTCTCCATTATTGCGAATGCATTCTAATACTTGTAACCGATAGAGCCGGTAAAATACAAACCGCTGTTGGGGCCAAAGGTTGTGATGATACTGCTCCCGTCGGGCGCAAGGGAGGTTGCCTCTGCCCCTTTGATATCGATTTTAAGTCCGAGGTTGAAATCCATTGTCCAGACACCGGGTTGGCCTTGGTCCTTTTGGCTGAATCCAAACGTCAGTGGTAGAAAATTAACATTATATCCTGTTCCCGAAACGCTGCCGTGGTAAAGCATGCCGTTGGGATCGGTAATTTCCAAAGTGGTCCTGTGATAGTAAGCATCAAGGCCCAGCCCAATGCCCAGCCCGCGGAAAAACCCTCGCGGTACCATCCAATGGGTCATGATGCCGATGCTCGGTACCGCGTCGGCTTTATGGACATGCTTGTATTTCACGCCGTTTTGGTCATTAAGGTCGAGTTTGTAGTTATAGTTAATGCCTGATCCTCCCCAAAGTCCGAGGGCGAACCAATCCGTAAGACGGTGTTCGTATTTTGCAATGACGAGCGCGCCGCCTTGTTGATACCCGATTCCCAGCGTCGCGTAATCTCTGCGTTTATAAACCAGTTGAGCCGCGTTCACCGCTTTACCTTCCGTGTCTTCCCTGCGCAGGTTTTCTTCCGCTTGAGCCAGCAACGCCGCTCCATTCGAAAGGCGCAAAGCGTTCTTGCGGGCTTTTTTGACGAGGTGGCTCTGGGGATTTTGATGGATGAACTTGGCGTAGGCTTCTGGAGTGCCTTGAGTATGTGCGTCTTCATAGGCTTTGCGTTCGAGAATTACTTCGGAATGGGTTTCCAGCAGGCCCACCGGATGAAGGCATCCGGTGAGAAAAACCGTGAGAAGGATTGGAAAATGCCGAATCCTCACTGGCTGGGACCTTCGCTGAACGAAGAAACCTTCCATTGCTCGCCTTCTTTGGTTAATTCCACGATGTGCCTAAACTTGTTGGTGATGCCGCCGGGCGACGACGTGTTGCCGCTGCGGTGGACGTACTGTACCGCAGATATCTTGACCTTGCTCTCGCCCTCTTCGTCTTCGGTGTCGAGTTTATAGGTTATTTTTTGAATGCTTCCCGCCATATCGCTGATCAGGTCCCGCTTGTACTTGTCGAGCGCCTGCGGAGTCATCGTGTTCTGCCACATCCCGGCCACCGTGTTGGTGTTGTATTGGGGAGGAGGCTTGAGCATTTCTTCCAGCTTTGCCTTTTCCGCTCCGGTCGCAACCTCTTTCGCCGCGCCGTAGTTGCCGCGCGCCATTTCTTCGGCAAATTTCTGATAAACCAGGTTCGCAGCCGAGGGCTTGTTGAGGTAAAGATATGCCTGATATCCGCCGTAACCGAGAACCGCCAGTATGATTAACGTTTTCATGCCATCCCTCCTGACGCTATCGCCATTCGCTGCCGGGCTGAAACAGGCCGTGGGCGATGCGGCTGACGCGGCCGTCTTCCTGTGAAATCTCCATGATGGCCATGCCTTCGGCCAGGACGCCGGACCCAAACCTGGCCGTTACGCGCCAGATGCCGTCCAGCAGCTCGGCCTGAAAAGTTTTGCTCGCCTGCACGGTTTTTTCGCCGTAGACCGGGCCCCAGACGGCGCGGGCGATCTGGATCGCGATTTCTTTTGTGGGCACGATAATGTTTTTAGCCGTGGAGCGGGGCGGCGTCGGATCGGGATTCTGAAAGAGGTTATAAACCGGGGGCGGCGCCGGGCGCGGCGGAGCGGTGGCGCAGCCGGCGGCGAAAAAGAGCGCTATGAGACTGAGGGAATGGAGGTTCAGTTTTTCCGTGACGCGTCTCCGAAAGGATCGGCGCCGATGGTTCCGCTGAGCCGCCGCAGGTACCCGGAAGAGCGGACGAGGCGGACTTGTTTGCGGGCATAGGCAAGGCGGCCGGCGACGTCGAGCCGGTCCGACGCTTCGGGGTGGCGATCCGAAAAAGCCTCAAGGTTTTTGATCGCCTGCATCCAGAACGCCGAGTCGCGCGATCGTTTCACGGCGAGCCGTTCCCGGTACCAGGCGCTCTTCATCATGGATTCGCGGGTGAACAGTGCGCGGAACGATGGATCGTCCGCCGCTTTTCCCTTGTAGTGGCCGTACGCCATGACGTGCAGCAGGGCTTTGAGCGGCGGACAGGCGGCGTTCACGCTGCCGTCGTTAAAATAATGCCGCGCCACGCGGCGCTGGGTCTCCGCGATGTTCCGGATCCCTTCGATAAAAAGCGGGTAGTCCTGCGTCTCGGGCTTCAGCATCTCTTCGTTCAGGACCGCCGTGGGGTTGTTGAATATGCGGCCGAGGAACGCGTTGGCGAAACGCTGCGTGATGCGGTAGCCCAGCCGGCTCGCGAGGATCTTTTCGCCTTCGTAATGAATGTCGTCCATCTTCTCCAGATATCCGTGCTTGATCAGATAGGCTGGGTCGCGCTCCTGCGGCGTCATGCGGCACCAGATTTCCGGAATCAGCAGGCTGATATCATGGTCAATGCGGTAGTCGGGTCCCACGTGGCCGGCCGCGGTGGTGAAACCGGGATAGCCGGTCAGCATGAAGGAGATCAACGCGTTGTTCAGGTCGATGACCGGCGAGAGCGCGTTGAACGGGCCCTTGGTGAGAGCTCCTTCCGAGCCGAAACCAGTGGTGGAAGGCGATTTGCCCGTGAGGCTTGAAACGAAATCCATGAAGAGTTCGGGCAGTTCCTGGTAATGGATCGGGTTATAGACCGCCAGAGCCGGAACGCCCGCCTTCCGGTCGGGCGGGTTGTTGCGCCGGCCGGCCAGGACCGCGTCCACGGGAAATAAAACGGGCCGCTTCAGCGGAACGCGGCGGCGGAGACGCGCGCCGATCTCGGCCAGATATTTTTGTCGCGGTTGAACCAGGTCCGGGCGGTTCTGCAGGTAGCGCGGGTTCTTCGAGGGCTTGCCCTCCACGATCCGCGGGTGCGCCGAAGAGACGATAAAACCGGGATGTCCGTCCTGAGCGTAGTCGGAAAGCAGTTTTTTCATCGGATCGGAAAAACGGTCAAAATCCACGGCGTCTTCGATCAGCTCCCGCGCGTCCGAAAGCGTGAGCGGCTCAAAATTGGACAGGAAGTTTCCGGGGCCCGCGAGATCTTCTTCGGCCTGCTTGTCGTAACCGCGCAAAATCGCGTCATCGGGCCGCTGGAAGAGCCGGTTCTCGCAGTTTTCGGCCAGTTTGAGGCTGGCGTTTTGGGCCGGGATGTTCATTCCGGCGAGCGCGCCGCGGCTCACCGTCGCCGAAACCGTGATATCGTCCTCGGTCTGTACCTTGTCGGCCGCGCTGAAATCCTGCCGGACTTTATAAATGCGCCACGATCCGTCCTTGTCGTGTCCCACGCGCAGGTAGTTGGCGACCAGCTTGCGGTTTTTGTATTTCAGCTCGTGGCCGGGATGCCCGTTGATGACGTCCACGCTGAAACGCGACCGCCATTGATCGCCCCACTCGTGTTTGTAGACGCGTTTCACCACAAAAATGATCTCGCGCACGTGGTGCGGGATAGACTTCAGCCAGGCGTTATAATCGTCGGTGTAAAGCGGCGAGGGCGTGAACAGCTTGATGACCGATCCCAGCGAGCGGTTGGCGCTCAGGACCGAACGGCTGGGCCGCCGGATGTTGGGTTTCACCTTGAACCGCTTGCTGAAATCCATCTTTAGGATCTCGGCGACCTGGTCCATGTCCTTGTGAAAATCGGAGGTGAAGACGGGGCCCTGAATCATGGAATAGACGATGGACTTGGAAATCTCGGATTTGCCTCCGCCCGAAACCGTACAGGGTTTGTGGCAGAACGTTCCTTCGGACACGGTGCCGAACAGGTGCCAGGAGCTTCCGCCGGTCTGTTTCTTCATCCGGATCTTGTAGCCGGACGGCAAAATATAAGTGTGATTGGCCGAAAGGCGTATCTTCCGCGTTTTACCGTCCGCCGACCAGCTCACTTCCTGGTCGGGCATGCTGAAGCGCGCGTTTTCCGGCACGTAGATGATCTCCGGGTATTTCCGGTCCACGCCGTAGCATTCGGGTTTAATATCCATCAGGTTTCCGTACATGCGGACCATGTCATGGAACTTGGTGTCGGAGACGAAGAGCGCGTCCTCGGGGAGAAACTCTTCGCCGAGGTCGTAGTTTGCGAAAGCGATGGCGCCCCCGGAATGCTCTTCTTCGCTGATGCCGTAGAGGTTCGCGGAATAGCTGATCTGCGTCTTCACTTCCTTCTTGCAGTAGCCGAAATAGTTGTCGGCGATGACCGTGACGATCACGCCGCGGTGGTCGCGCGCGGTCGCCTTGAAGGCCTGGCCGTCGTTATAGAGGTCGGACTCCTTTTTCCAGCACATCCCGTCGCGGCGCTGGCGCTCCGTGGCGTCCTTGTAGCGCGGCAGTCCGAGCTCTTTTTTGGTGGCGCGGATCAGGTGCGGCGCGAGGATCACGCAGCCGGTGTGTCCCGTCCAATGTTCCACGTCGAGCGCGGCGTCGTTTTCGGGCATCCCGGGGTCGCCGGCGTTGCCGAAGATGGATTCGACGAAATCGAGGTTGGAGACCAGGTTGCCCGGCGCGAAAAAGCGGATCTCCATGGACTTGCGCGGCAGGTAGCCGGGGATTTCCGGACAGACCGCGGGGCGGAGCAGGAGCGAAACGAAAACGCGCGCCTGTTCGTCCTGCGAAGCCGTAAAGGGCAGCGTCATCAGTTCCTTGGGGGGCCGCAGGGCAAGGTCCAGGATGTTGCGGAAAACGTGTTTGGGGACGGCATACTTGTCGTCGGGGATCGGCAGGCCGCCTTCGGCCACATGGAAAACGCCCTGCGTCGTGCGGCGGTCGTTTTCGGGATTGTGCAGGATGCCCTGCCGCACGCGGTAAGAACGGACGATGCCGGAAACGAAGCTGTCGCGGTCCGGAGCGATGGAAAGCAATCGCGCAAGCCCGGCGCGGTCCAGGACGAGCGATTTCGCCGGCAGCTTCGGCGCGTGGGCGCCTGCGGCGGCGCCGTCCGAACGCGCGCCCTTCAGGTAGATGTCGAGGAAATCCTGGATGCGGCGGTCGGCCGGGCAGAGGTGGCCGGAGAGGAACCGGTCCTTTTCCCGGAAGGCGCTGATCAGCGGACGGGCGATGTCGAGGAACTGAGAATCGGATTTATCCCCGCGGAAAGGGGGCTCGCCCAAAGCGGAAAGCTTCAGGTTGAGGTACTGGATGGCGTTTTCGGAATCAATGCCCGAACCGTTCAAGCGCGGCGTAAAGCCATTGGATGTTTTGCGGGTTGAAATTCCCGGGGACGGCGTACCGTCTGAAGTTTTGGCGTTCATTTAGGATCCCGCCAGTTTATCCGCTTCGTGCCGGTCCAGGTTGGGGAATATGAACCGGTGCGCGAGGCCCGCCGCGACGAGCCCGACGATAATTTTGGCGGGGGAAGCGGTTTTGAGCCGCCGTTCTTCCGGATGCCCTCCGCGGGAACTTACGGCCAGCACGAAGAGCGTTACCCCCATCCAGCGCGTGACTACGCGGATCATCCTGTAAATTTTGGAGCGGGCCGCGAGGCGCGATTCCGTTTTAAGCGTCAGCAGAAAGATGGTGACGGTACCGGCGAAAATGAAAAGGCCCGACGCGAAGTTGTCCCAGCCGATTGCGCCCAGCCCGAACTTGGCGGCGAGGCCGAAGCCGATCGCGAGAGCGCCGCACAGCGGGTAGACCAGCGGGAGGGTGGGGAAAAGGATGATGGCTCCGACGATCAGCGCGCCGCCGCCGGACCCGAAACCCGAGTACGATTTGCCGCTCATCAGGGCGTCTTTGGTTCTCTGCGCGGACTGCCCGGCGTCGTAGTCCTCCCGGTTCATGTCCGGAGTGAAGTCCCGGCCCTGCTGCCCGGTCTTAAAATACTGGTCGCTCACCTGAGTCTCCTTCCGCGAATGATGCTTCGGCTATAATTTTACAAGAATTGAAGTGCTTACTGCGGGGTCTTACGAATAAGTTTGAAGGCGGAAGCGCCGGCGATCGCTCCCAGGCACGGGGCGATCCAGTAAATCCAATGGTGTTCAAAGTTTCCGGAAACCAGGGCCGGCGCCAGGGATCGGGCCGGGTTCATGGACGCTCCGGAGACGGGACCGCCGAAGATCGCTTCCAGCGCGACCGTGGCCCCGATCGCGACGCCTGCCAGCAGGCCTTCTTCCCGCCCATCCGTGGAGACGCCCATGATCACGAACATGAGGATGAAGGTCAGCGCGAATTCCATCGCGAAACTTTGCGGCCAGGGTCCGGCGGGCAGGGTCGCGCCGAGGTTCGTTCCGGACCCGAAAATGAAGCGGAGAGATGCGCTGGCCGCGACGGCGCCCAAAATCTGAGCGACGGCGTAGGGCGCCGCCGATTTGTATGGGAACCGTCCTTCCAGGGCGAACGCCAGCGTCACCACGGGATTCATATGCGCGCCGGAAATGTGGCCGATGCTGTAGATCATGGCCAGGACGATCAGCCCGAACACCAGCCCGACGCCCACGACCCCGAGCTGTCCGCCCGTCGTTTGGTTAACAATCGCGGCTCCCGTGCCGGCGAAAACGAGGCAAAATGTCCCGAGGGCTTCCGCGAGGAATTTCGATTTCACTATTTCACTCCTGCCCCTGCGGATATCAGCAGGCGGATCCGGTGCTGGATTTCGCCGGCGATCTTTTGGAAAACGGGGAACTTCTGATCGTCCGTGCCGGGGGCTTCGGCGGGATCTTCGAAACTCCAGTGGAGGACCTCGGGGCTCCCGGGCCAGATCGGGCAGGATTCCTTCGCGCGGTCGCAGACGGTGACGATCAAGTCAAACTTCTGATCCTTATATTCATCCCAGGATTTGGACCGGAGCCCGTCCGCCGGATAGCCTAAATGTTTTAACGCTCTTATCGCGAGAGGGTGGACGTATCCGGCGGGTTTCGCTCCAGCGCTGACTGCCTTATAGCGCCCGCTTCCCAGGTTGTTCAGCATCACCTCGGCCATCTGGCTGCGGCATGAGTTTCCGGTGCACAAAAACAATACTTTTTTCATTGAACCTCCCGCCCATTGAATCTGTGTAAGCAGATATTAATCGCAAAAAAAAGACTCATCGGCACGATCCGGAAAGTTTCAGGTTTTTTAGGCGCGACAGGTCGTTTTTGAGAGCGGGCACTTCGTTGAAACAGCCGCTGACGCATTCCAAAATCCGCCGATGGGCGCCGCTTTCCGGTTTCGCCAGGGAATAGTGGCTCCAAAGCCCGTCTTTGCGGCCCGCGACCAATCCCGCTTTCCGCAGATAGGCGAGGTGCCGCGAAACTTTCGATTGCCCCATGCGCAGGACGCTCATGATGTCGCAGACGCAAAGCTCATTCCGTTTCGCCAGCAGGCGGATGATGCGGAGGCGGTTTTCGTCTGAAAGAGTCTTGAAGAAGTCGTTGGGCGTAATGGATTTCATATCTGCTTAGGCAGATATTATAACATGGCGGCAGGCCGCCGCGGTCAGTTTTTAGCGGGAGTTGCCGCCTTTTGTTCCGAGTTCCGGCAGATCATGCAGCAGGACGAAAGGGCGAAAGCTCCGATCAGGATGACCAGGGCCAGTTTGATGCGGTTCAGATTGTTGTATGACATGAGCATTCCTCCATTATTCAACGGCATTTCCGACTTCCTTATACGTTTTGTTAACCTTGTCGATCGCTTCCTGCGCCGCGCCTTTGGCGACGTCGGAAATATCCTCCGCCTTGCCGCTGTAGCCGGATTCCTGCGCCAGGGTCTGCACCTGTTTCGTCACGGCGGTGGGGAGCTCGCTGACGGCTTCGTTCACTTTCGTGGAAACCTCGCCCTTTTTGCATCCCGTGCCGGCCAGAAATATAACGGCCGCGATAATCCCGATAGATTGCCCTGCGTTCAAGCGAATGTTCATAGTATCTCCTTGAGGTTGATCATTAACGGATTTTGACGGCGAGGGTCAGGCCTTCGCCCGTCGGAAAGATGGTGGACGCGAACCGTTTGTCGCGCGCGACTTTGCGGTTAAAAACCTGCAGGGCGCGCACGTTTTTGCGCCGGCGCTCGTCCTTGATTTTGGACGCGTCGTCCGCGATGAAGTCAAAAGCGAACGTGTTGTCCGCGGCCACGGCTCCGCCCAAGCGCAGGTGTTTCGCGGCCCAGTCAAAATAGCGGCCGTAGTTCACCTTGTCGGCGTCGATGAAGACGAAATCGAACGGCCCTTTGGACTCGATGGCTTTCAGGTTTTTGAGGGCGGGCCCCACGATGACTTCCACGCGTTTGGAAAGTCCGGCGCGGCGGAACGTCTCTTTCGCGACCGCAGCGTGGCGCGGATCGTACTCGAACGTGTAAAGTTTGCCGCCGCGAAGCAGCCCGCGCGCGATGGATTCGCCGGAATAGCCCGCCAGCGTCCCAATCTCAACGGCTTTTTTTGCCCGGGCCGCGCGCACCAGGACTTCCAGGTGCAGGGCGTCCAGCGGCCCCACGTGGATGTCCGGCAGGCCGGCCTTGGCGGCCCGCCTCCGCGTTTCGCTCTTGCGCGCCGCGTCGCCGGCGTAAAGACGCCCCACGTAATCCGAAATTTTCGGAACGACGACCGCGTAGGTTTTGTTCATAGTTTTTTCAATATCCTGCCGGGATTGCCGACCAGCACAACGTTCGGGGGAACGTCTTTTGTGATGACCGCGCCCGCGCCGATGATGCTTTTCTCGCCGATCGTCACGCCCGGGCAAATTATCGCGCTCCCGCCGATCCAAACGTCATTTCCGATCGTGATCGGCTTGCCGAACTCTTCGCCGTTGCGCCTTTTCTCCCATTCCAGCGGGTGCCCGGCGGTATAAATCTGCACGTTCGGCGCGATCTGGACGAAATCTCCAATGGTGATCTTGGCAACGTCCAGAAAAACGCAATTGAAATTGATGAAAACATCGCGGCCGAGGGTGATATTGGAGCCGTAGTCGCAATAAAACGGCGGCTGAAATCCCAAATTGGGCCCGACCGACGCAAACAATTTACGGCAGAGCTCAACCCGGTCCTGGTCGGTAATGCATTGCGCCGATTGATTGATTTTTTCGAGCAATGCCCTGGCCTGTTTCCGCATCGCAGTCAGCCGGGGATCTTTTGCGTTGTACAACTGCCCGGAAATCATCTTGTCGAATTCGTTCATAAGTGAAAAGCCCTTGTAACTCGATGAGTCACAAGGGCTTTTTCAGACGGGAACCTCAGGCCTTCGCGGGTTCCGGATTAATTGGATAGGTCGAAGCGGTCGAGGTCCATGACTTTGGCCCAGGCGGCCACGAAGTCGCGGACAAACTTTTCCTTCGACTCATCGAACGCGTACACTTCCGCGGCCGCGCGCAGCTCGGCGTTGGATCCGAAGACCAGGTCGACCGGGGTCGCGGTCCATTTGAGCGCTCCGGTTTTTCGGTCCAGCCCTTCATAAATTCCGTCGGTTTTTTCCGATTTTCTCCACTTCGTGGCCATGTCCAGCAGGTTCACGAAGAAGTCGTTCGTCAGGACGCCGGGCCGCTGGGTAAAAACGCCGTGTTTGGACTGTCCCGTGTTCGCGTTCAACGCGCGCATGCCGCCCACGAGGACGGTCATTTCGGGGGCGCTCAGGCTCAGCAGGCTCGCCTTGTCGATGAGCATCTCGGGCTGGGAGCGGTACGCCTTCTCGCTGAAGTAGTTGCGGAACCCGTCGGCCGAGGGCTCGAGCACCGCGAAGGACTCCGCGTCGGTCTGTTCCTTCGTCGCGTCTCCGCGGCCGGGACGGAACGGGACCTCGACGTCATAGCCCGCGTCTTTCGCCGCCTTCTCGATGGCGGCGGCGCCGCCCAGGACGATCACGTCCGCCAGGGAGACTTTCTCTTTGCGCGAAGGAGATTCGTTGAACGCTTTCTGGATCTCTTCCAGGCGCTTCAGCACCTTCGCCAGCTCTTTCGGGCTGTTGGCGGCCCATTTCGTCTGCGGCTCAAGGCGGACGCGCGCTCCGTTGGCGCCGCCGCGCATGTCGCTCGCGCGGAACGTGGAGGCCGACGCCCAGGCCGTGCGGACCAGTTCGGGAACCGTCAGTCCGGATTGAAGGATATCGGCTTTCAGCGCGCGGGCATCATCTTTGCTGATCAAATTGCCCGTGACTTTAGGGATCGGGTCCTGCCAGATCAGCTCGAGGTTCGGCACTTCTTCGCCGACGTAGCGCGCCCGCGGTCCCATGTCGCGATGCGTCAGCTTGAACCAGGCCCTGGCGAAAGCGTCTTCAAACTCTTTGGAATTCTTGCGGAAACGTTCCGCGATTTTTTTGAAAGCCGGGTCGCGGATGAGGGCGAGGTCCGTCGTCAGCATGATGGGCGCGTGGGTCTTGCCCTTGATGTGAGCGTCGGGCACGATCTTGGCCGCGGACGCGTCCGTCGGAATCCATTGCGTCGCGCCGGCAGGGCTCTTGGTCTGCTTCCATTCAAACATGAACAGGTGTTCCAGAAAGTCATGCGTCCATTTGGCCGGAGAGCTCGTCCAGGCGCCTTCGAGGCCGCTGGTCACCGTGTCTTCGGCGTTACCCTTGCCCGCTTTGTTTTTCCAGCCGAAACCCTGGTCTTCGATGGGGGAGCCGGCGGGATCGGGTCCGACGTTCTTGGCCGGGGAATGCGCGCCATGCGCCTTGCCGAACGAATGGCCGCCCGCGATGAGCGCCACAATTTCCTCGTCGTTCATCGCCATGCGCCCGAAGGATTCGCGGATATCTTTTGCGGCCGCCACGGGATCGTGGCTTCCGTTCGGTCCTTCAGGGTTGACGTAAATCAGGCCCATCTGAACGGCGGCGAGGGGTTTTTCCAGTTTCCCGTCCTTGTCGCGGCGCTTGCCGTCCAAAAATTTAGTTTCGGGTCCCCAGTAAACCAGGTCGGCTTCCCAGTCGTCCGCGCGTCCGCCGGCGAACCCGAGCGTTTTAAAACCCATGTTTTCCATGGCGACGTTGCCCGCCAGGATCATCAGGTCGGCCCAGGAAATGCGATTGCCGTACTTCTTCTTGACCGGCCAGAGCAGGCGGCGTGCCTTGTCGAGGTTGCCGTTGTCCGGCCAGCTGTTGAGCGGCGCGAAGCGCTGGT
>CAZFYO010000015.1:0-45862 GCA_964523525.1 uncultured Elusimicrobia bacterium | reverse complement strand
TCAACGTCGTCTTGCCATGGTCCACGTGGCCTATCGTCCCGACGTTTACGTGCGGTTTTGTTCTCTCAAATTTCGCTTTAGACATTAGAAACTAACCTCCTGACTTATTATCAAGGAAAATAAAAACAACAAATTCTGTAAGGGTTTGTCCTCGAAAAGATATGACGGTGAGGAAAGATGACCTACAATAACCCTACCTGAGGGCCATATGCTATCAAAATATAATGCGGATTTCAACCGTCTTTAGTTTGAATTCTGAGGGTTAATCTTCTGGAGGGCGTCTTCGGCCAGAACCGTGGTGCGGTAGGGAAGGTCCTTGTTCTTGGAGAACTTTTCAAGGATGGGCGTGGTTTGCGGCAGGCGGAGGTTGCCCAGCGCGTTCACGGCGGCATGCTTGATGCGGGTGAACTTGTCTTCGGTCAAATCGTAGAGGTCCTGCAGAAATTTGGGATCATTCTTGGCCTGCTTGGCGATGGCTTGGAGTGCGGCGCCGCGAGTCGAGGGTTGCTGGCCGTAGCGGACGTATTTGCGCATAAGCTCCTGCGCTTCCGGGGTCGGAACCTGGGCCAGGACGCTGACCGCCTGGGAGCGGATGGTATCGTTCCAGGACGTCGTGTTGAGCGCCCGCTTGATCCAGGCCATGAGATCCGGCTTCTGGAAGCGCGCGATACTGCGGATGGCCTCCGCGCGGACGAAATAGCTTTTATCGGAAACGAAAACGCTCTTGAGCTTGGCCGAGGCGATAGGATCGTCGAAGTTCCCCAGCGCTTCCACCACCCCGCGCCGCACCTTAGGGTTCTTTACATTGAGAGCGCGGATCAAAAAGTCCCGCGACTCGCCCAGCCGGATCTTGCCGATGGCCAGGGCGATCTCCTTGGCCGTCCCCCAAAACTTTTCCTTATTAAAGGCCCGGGTGAGGGCTGCCAGCGCCGCCGGGGTCTGGACCTTGGCCACTTCGAGGGCCGCCAGGAACCGCCCCACGCAATGCCTGTCGTTCTGGAGCTGATAGGCCCACATATCATAAGGCTTGACGATGGCCGCCGTCTTCAGGAAAACCTTAAAAGATGGGTCCAGCCGGAAATCGCGCGGCTCTTTGGAAAACTTGTATTTGAACTCGTGTTTTTTGTTCTCAAGCGTGACCGTGTATTTCTTGCTGCCGTTGCCCGTGACGAACTCCAGCTCCACCGGGATGGATGAAAAAGAATTCTTGCCTTCGGATTTCTGGGTGATGCGGACGTTGGCGGTCTTGGTCTTCTGATCCCACCAATAGTGAACGCCCAATTCCGGGTGGCCGGGGTTGAACACCCATTGATCAAAAAACTTCCGGGGATTCTTGCCGGTGGCGGCTTGAATCGAGTTGATGAGATCATTCGTCTCCACCGGCTGGCTGTGGTACGTGCTGACGTAATGGTTGATGGACTTCCAATAGAGGTCGTCGCCCAGGTAGTGGCGCAACGTATTCAGGACCAGCGAGCCTTTTTCGTAGAGGTGGCGGTCGAAAAGATCTTCGGGCTTCTTGTAAAAGTTGGTGACGATGGCGCGGCGGTAGACGTTTTTATCTTCGTCTAAATACTGATGGAGCTTTTCGTACATCTCGTACTCGAATTCGTCGCGGCCCAGGTCATGCTCGGTGAAGAGCGCTTCGAAATAGGTGGCGAAGCTCTCGTTCAGCCAGGCGTGGCCCCACTCTTTGCAGGTGAGGAGGTCGCCGAACCACTGGTGCGCGAGCTCGTGCGAAACCAGCCAGTCGGCGGTAAATTCGGGATAAGCCTTCGCGTCCATCAGCACGCGGTCGGTCTGCGTGGTGGCGGTGGTGTGCTCCATGCCGCCCATGACGAAATCGGCCACGGCGATCTGCGCGTACTTTTCGTAGGGGTAGCGCACGCCGATCTTCTCGGAGAAAAATTGGACCATCTTGGGGGTTTTTCCAAATGCCCGCTTGATTTCATCTTCGCGGCCAGGCTCGACGTAATAGGTGATGGGAATGCCGTCCCACTCGTCTTTGATTTCGGAAAACCGGCCCGTAACCAGAGTGATAAGGTACGTGGAATGCGGAATCGCCTGCTTCCAGTGAAAAGTTTTGGTCTTCTTGTTCTTGTTTTCGCGGACATCGAGCAGGGCGCCGTTGGAGAGCGCGAAGAAATCTTTGGGCACGGTGGCGATCATTTCCGTCGTGGCTTTATCGTGGGGCGCATCGAAACAGGGGAACCAGTAGCGCGACTCTTCGGCTTCGCCGTGCGTCCATATCTGCAGAGGCTTCTTGGGATAGCCCGCGTCGGGCGCGGTGAAGTAAACGCCCGCGATCGGGTTCACCATGCGATACTCTATGGCGATGCTGACCGCTTCCCCTTCGCTGAGCGCTTTGGGCAGCCGTACGGTGATCTGCTCGTTCTTGTAGGAATTGTTAAGGCGGGTTCCATCGGCCAGCTTTACCGACAGGATTTTCATTTTGAGCGCGTCAAATTTGAGTTCTTTCGCCCCGTTCACAATCGCGCGGAACGTGGTGGTGCACTTTCCGTTAACGATCCTCTTGAGAATATCGAAAGAGATTTCGAGCAGGATGTGCTCGGTGTCGAACTGCTGATCGGGATTGTAGGAAGCTTTGCTGCCGGGCTTGGCGAACTTGCCGCTCATCGCCGCATCGTTATCGATGGACGCGGCCAGATTCTCGAGAGAGCGGCGGTGCGAACAATAAAATTCGTCGCGAAGATTGCTAAACATTGACGGGAATTATAGCACTTTATTCATTCGATTTTGTCCGACTTTTGTAAGTTATGCCTCGCGCATAAAATTCTTACGTTGTCCATTGAGATACTTGTGCCACCCTTAGAATAAGGTAATTCATGATCAAAATGGAGCTCATCTTTGGCTCCGCAAATAGTACACATTCCACAATCTCGTATCCAAACACCTTTTTTAATCTCAGTGGGTATCAGGCGTGTCCGAGGTTTAAGCTTATTTTCCCTTAAAACTTGGTCATGCATGTCGATCTGTACTTCTTCCAAAGTATATTTAAAGACTCTTCTTGACCCACTGTTAATATATACGTAATCAATTAACTTAAAGAAGCCCTTCTCAGACCAGACGCCTGGAAATACTTTCTCATACACTTTGACAATTTCAGGGTCCCGCGAACCACCCTTATATTCATCAACTGCATGTGCAAATTGACCATTTTGGGTTCTCTTGCCATTTTTATTAAACATCGGCTGATCTAACTTTTTGGGGTTCTTACGTCTATCTGAGCTATCTTTTGGGATATCATGACCTTCATAAATAATTGTAATGCCATCCGGCTGAATTTGATCTTGATAAGGGGCGTTTCGTCTAACCGACATTAAAATTACTGAATAGTGTGGGTTTAATCGATAATTCATGCCTCTCTGAAGAGTTTGAACATCTTCTCTATCACACATCTCGCGATAGGATATTATTGAGTCATTCATGAATCATTATTTTCCAAGCTGCCATATAAGGACTTCGGTTCCCGATTTAGCGTCCGCGGTGAGGGAGATGGATTTTTCCTCGGTGAGGCGCGCCGCATCACCCTCTTGGAGTTTATTTTGCTGCAGCTGAGCGGCGCCTTCGGCGATGAAGACGTGGCTCTTGAAGGAATCGGGAACCTGAACGGATTCGCCGGGTTTGAGACGGCCGCCCCAGAGGACGGCACCCTTTTGATGGATCTTGACCGCGTTCTCGTGACCCTTGCCCGAAGCAATCGGGACGAGGCCGCCGCGGGCCAGATCCTTATTAATATCTTTCTGCTCGTAGCCAGGTTTGATGGACATCGTGTCGGGCATCACCCACATTTGGATGAGATGCACCGGCTCCACCTTGCTGTGGTTCATCTCGGAATGGAAAATGCCGGAGCCGGCGCTCATGCGCTGGGCGAGGCCGGGATAAATGACGCCGTGGTTGCCCTCGGAATCTTTGTGCTCGAGCTCGCCGGACAGCACCCAAGTGACGATCTCCATGTCGCGGTGAGGGTGCGTGCCAAAACCCATGCCGGGCGAAACGATATCGTCGTTCAACACGCGCAGCAAGCCGTGCTGAACGTTCTCCGGGTCGTAATGGTCGCCGAAGCTGAAGCTGTGCCAGGACTCCAGCCAGCCGATCTGCGTGTGAAAGCGCCCGATCGCGCGTCGAATATCGATCATTTTTAAACTTGATATAATGGGCGGATGAAAACTGTCGGCATCATCGTCGCCACCGATTGGGAAGCCCGCCCGCTAGCCTCCGCGCATGAAATACAATTTGGAGAGGTCAAAACTCTTTTGATGGTTTCCGGAATTGGCCAGGACCGCGCCCGGCAGGCTGCCATCAACCTGATGCGCCAAAAACCATCCTTTATTATTTCCTGCGGCTATGGCGGCGCTTTGCGGCCGGGGATGTCCGCGGGCGACCTGGCGCTCGACCAACAGCGGTCCGATGCGTCCTGGTTTCATTCTATCAAGGCGCTTTGCGAAAAACAAAATTTGCGGATCCATGCCGGAAACTTTTGGAGCGGGACGCGCGCCTTATATACGGCCGCCGAAAAGATAAAGACCGGGAACGAGACGGGAGCGATTTTGGCGGAGATGGAAGGGAACGCGATTTGGGAAGTTTGCCAGGATGCCGGCATCGGCTTTGGCGCGATCCGGGCCGTGAGCGACACCGCCGACCAGGATTTGCCTTACGCCACGCGGTTCATAGGTCCCAATGGAAACCTGACCGGCGGCTTCTGGCTGAACGTTATGCTGAGGCCGCATGATTGGCCCGCGCTGGCCCGCATGAACAGCGCCACGCAAAAGGCCAATGAAGCCATCAATAAGATTTTTACTGCCTATTTTAAGGAACTTTCCAATGGAGGCATTCATGCGTAATATAAAATTGGGGGGCTTGGCCCTATTCGCGGTATTTCTTGGCGCGATGTTTTCCGGATGCGGCGGCGTTAAATCCATGCTGAAAAAGAAAGAAGCGCTGCAAAAACCGCAGATGTTCGTTTTCCCCTTCGACTGCGACTGCGTGGAAGTGACCTTGAGCTCGAGTGTTACGACCGGCTTCATGAAGGGGCTGCCGGAAAGCGTGGAACCTCTGGATTTGCAGGGATTTGAATCGTATCTGACCACGGCGGGCGTGACGATGGCGGATGTGACCGGAGAGGCCCCGCCGACCGCACCGTCCGCGCCCGCAGAGTCCCTGGATCCGTCGGCGCCGCCGCCCATGGCGGAACCGGCGCCACCCGTAAGCATCAATTACAGCGTGCTGGTCGCAAACCTTTTTACAAAACGCGCCGCGCGCGAACGTTTCCATAAAACTACCGGGATCGAGTATCTGGTGATCGGCCGCGCCAAGGAAAGAAAGTTGAGCTCGCTTGAAGCCGGCAACCTGATCACGGTGCAAACCGCCGACATCAAGGTGATGGACGCCAAAACGGGCGAAATCATCGTGGACGATTCGTTCAAGCAGGGTGGATTTGAAATCGTGGCGGCCGACCGGGTTGGAAAAAAACTGGCCGCAAAGGTGATCGATAAGTTTAAGGAAATAGCCAAGGACGCGAAACGCCAGCGCAAGCTGGAAAAGCAACGCGAAAAACGCCGCCGCGCCTTAAAGGATTAAAGAAAGGCCGGCGCCGACCGCGTTTCAATTTTCCGCAAACAAAAAGCCCCGAGGATCGATAGACCCTCGGGGCTTTTCTTTAAGCTATCTGCTGATTATTTCTGCGAGTATTCGTTCTTGCTCTTGGCTTCGAGGACCGCCTGGGCCGCCGCCAAACGGGCGACGGGAATGCGGTAGGGCGAGCAGGAAACGTAGTTCAGTCCCGCGCGGTGGCAGAACTTCACGCTGGCGGGATCGCCGCCATGTTCGCCGCAGATGCCGAGCTTCATGTCTTTGCGCGTCTTGCGGCCTTCCTGCGCCGCGAGCATCACAAGCCGGCCGACGCCTTCCTGATCGAGCGAGAGGAAAGGGTCTTCCTTGAGGATCTTTTCCGCGAGGTAGACGGGGATGAACTTGCCCGAATCGTCGCGGGAGTAGCCGAAGGTCATCTGCGTGAGGTCGTTCGTTCCGAACGAGAAGAACTCCGCTTCCTCGGCGATCTGGCCCGCGGTGAGCGCCGCGCGAGGGACTTCGATCATCGTGCCGATGAGGTAATTCACCTTGGCGCCGTATTTCTTGATGGTCTCCTGGGCGGCCTTGACGGCGAGATCTTTCTGGTGCTTGAGCTCCTGCTTGGTGCCGACGAGCGGGATCATGATCTCGGGAACCACGTGGATCTTTTCCTTCGCGAGCTCGCAGGCAGCGCCGATGATGGCCTGGACCTGCATCTCGGTGATCTCGGGGAACACGATGCCGAGGCGGCAGCCGCGGTGTCCGAGCATGGGGTTGAACTCGTGGAGCTCCTTGGTCTTCGCCCAGATCTTGGCGGTCGGGATCGCGATCTTCTTGGAAAGGATCTCGGCTTCTTCCTCGGTCTTGGGGAGGAACTCGTGGAGGGGCGGATCGAGCGTCCGGATGGTTACCGGGAATCCGCGCATTTCCTTAAATAAGCCGACGAAGTCTTCCTTCTGGAAGGGCAGCAGCTCGTCCAGAGCGCGCTTCCGGTCCACGACGTTCTCGGCCAGAATCATTTTCTGCATGATGGGCAGGCGCTCGCCTTCGAAGAACATGTGTTCCGTGCGGCAGAGGCCGATGCCTTCGGCGCCGAGGCCGCGGGCCGCGATGGCGTCCCGGGGAATGTCGGCGTTGGCGCGGACTTTGAGTTTGCGGATCGCGTCCGCCCAGCCCATGAACTCTTTGAACGTGGCGTAGAGAGGAGCTTCTTTTGGGGTCAGCTCGCCGCGCAGGACGCGGACGATCTCGGATTCGAGCGTCGGGATGCGGCCGACGTAGATTTCGCCGGTGAACCCGTCGATGGAAATGTTGTCGCCTTCTTTGAGGCGCGAACCGTCCAGCTGCATGGTGTTGGAATGCTCGTCAATGCGAAGCGCGGAGCATCCCACGATGCAGGGCTTGCCCATGCCGCGCGCCACGACTGCGGCGTGCGACGTGCGTCCGCCGATGGCGGTCAGGATGCCGGTGGCAACGCTCATGCCCTCGATGTCGTCGGGGTTGGTTTCGGGGCGGACGAGCACGACGGGGCCGTGCTTGGACATTTCCACCGCTTTCTCGGCGGTAAACGCCACGGCGCCGGCGGCGGCTCCGGGTCCGGCGTTAATGCCCTTCGCGATCGCTTTCACCTTGCCCTTCTCTTTGGCGTCAAACACGGGCGCGAGCAGCTGCGAAAGCTGGTCGGGCTCGACGCGCTGAACGGCCTCTTCCTTTGAAATCAGCTTCTCGTGAACCATTTCCACCGCGAGGCGCACAGCGGCGATGCCGGTCCGCTTGCCGGTGCGGGTCTGGAGCATGTAGAGCTTGTTGCGCTCAATGGTGAACTCGAAGTCCTGCATGTCGCGGTAATGCTTCTCGAGCTTGCCGGTGATGGAGCGGAGCTCCCGGTAGCACTCGGGCAAGTCCTTCTCGAGCTCGCGGATGGGTTTCGGGGTCCGGACGCCGGCGACCACGTCTTCGCCCTGCGCGTTCGTGAGATACTCGCCGAAAAATTCCTTCTCGCCGCTGGACGGATTGCGGGTAAAGCCCACGCCCGTGCCGGACGAGTTGCCCATGTTGCCGAACACCATGGTCTGGACGTTGACGGCGGTGCCGAGGTCGTCCGAAATCTTGTTCATGCGGCGGTACGAGATCGCGCGGTCGTTGTTCCAGGAACGGAACACGGCGTCGCGCGCCGCGACCAGCTGCTTCCAGGGGTCCTGCGGGAAATCTTCGTTCGTGTGATCGCGATACTTCGTCTTGTAGCGGTTGACGAGGTCTTTGAGATCGTCCGCGGTGAGATCGGTGTCGAGCGCCACTCCCTTCTCCTGCTTCTTCTTGGAGAGCACGTGCTCGAACTCCGACTTCTCGATGTCCATCACGACGTTGCCGAACATCTGGATGAACCGGCGGTAGGAATCCCAGACGAACCGGGGGTTTTCCGTGAGCTTGATCAAGCCATCGATGACGCCGTCGCCGATGCCGAGGTTCAAAATGGTGTCCATCATGCCGGGCATGGAAAACTTGGCGCCGGAACGGACGGAAACGAGGAGAGGGTTCTTGGGATCGCCGAAACCCTTGCCGGAAACCTTTTCCAGCTTCTTCATCGCGGCTTCAAACTGGCCCTTCAACTCGGGAGGGGTTTTGCGGCCGTGGGCGTAATAATAGCGGCAGACATCGGTGGTGATGGTGAAGCCCGGGGGCACGGGAACGCCGGATTTTGACATCGAAGCCAGGCCCGCCCCTTTGCCTCCGAGGAGGTCCTTCTGGTGGCCCTGACCGTCAGCCTTGCCAGCTCCGAAAAAATAAACGTACTTGGTTGCCATGGTAATGACTTCTCCTTTACTTTAATTGTGTTTCTTTAAATTAGTGGGCTGCTTCGGCCGTCTCCGCCGGGGCGTCTGCTTTGGCGCCGCTGGCGGGTGTGAACTTCTGCGAGGGCGGGTTTCTGACGAAGAAAACGACGCGCCTGTTCTTCACGCGATTCTCGTTGGAATCGTTGGGGACGACGGGGCGGAACTGCCCGTATCCGGTCGCTCCGATTTTATCGGGCGGAAATTGGGTGCTGTCTATCAAATAGCGAACGACGACGGTGGCTCGTGCCGTGGAGAGTTCCCAGTTGGAGGCGAACTGCGGCGTCATGATCGGGACGTCGTCCGTGTGGCCTTCCACGAGCACTTCATGGTTCTTTTTTGCCAGTTCCAACAGCTTGGGCGAAAGGTGGTCCAGAATGGCCGCCATGCGGGGCGTGAGCTCCGCTTTCGCGCTTTCAAAGAACGGGCCGCCGGGATCTTCGGTGGTGCCGCCTTCCTGCATCGTGATGCGCAGGCCGTCCTTGCTGACTTCGACTTTGCCTTCGATCTGCTCCTGCCGCATCATCTCTTCGACTTCTTTCTTGGCCTTCTGCACGTCCTTGTTCATGGCCGCGCCGAGCGCGTACATGATGACGAAAAACGCCACCATCTCCGTCATGAGGTCCGCGTAGTTGATCAGCCAGGGCGGGGCCGGGTGGCCGATCGGAGCGACTTTGGGGTCGTCTTCGGCGATGAAACCGCGGGGCGCGCGAAGCGGCATTAAATATTAAGCGGCGGTGGGGCCGGTGGACTTGATCTGGGCGCGCTTGGCGGGCTCAAGATAAGCCTTCAAATTGGATTCGATCGCGGAGGGCGCGGCTCCGGTCTGCAGCAGCAGCACGCCGCGGATCACGATTTCCTTGAGCAGGAGTTCTTCTTCGGAGCGGCGCTTCAGTTTGCCGGCCATCGGGAGAAACACGAGATAACCGAGGCCCAGGCCGAAGAACGCGGCGGCCAGCGCAGTGGCCATCTTCGCCGGCACGGTGGCGATGTCGTCGATGGTGCCCAGCATGAGCATCATGCCCATGACGGTGCCGATGATGCCGAGCGCCGGCGAGTACGTGCCAAGCGCGTTGAAAATTTCCGCGCCGAGCTTGTGGCGCTCGCGGATGAAGCCGATCTCGGTTTCCAGCATGTTCTGGATGAAATCCTTATCCTGCCCGTCGATGGCGAACTGCAGGCCGCGGCGCATGAAATCGTCTTTGATATTTTTGACGTCGGCTTCAATGGAAAGTATGCCGCCCTGGCGGGCTTTCTTGGTGAGCTCTACGAAAGTGGAAACGAGCTGGGAGGTGTCTTCGTGGCTGCTGAGCAAAACTTTTTTGAGAACTTTGCGGACGCCCCAGACTTGCGGCCAGGGATAGTTCACAAGGAGCGCGCAGAACGTTCCTCCGAGCACCACGAGGAACGCCTCCATATTGATGAAAAACTTGAAATTCGAGGCGCCGCCGGGCGCGTGCATGACGGAAAAGCCGATCGCGGCCAGGGCCAGAAGGATGCCGAGAATTGTTGCGAAATCCATCTTACTTTATTTCCCTTTTGTAGTTTTTAAGAAGAGTTTCCGCCGGCTGATGGCCCGCGGCAACAAGCTGGCGACGGTATTCGAGGACTTTTTGAATGACGGTTTCGGAACTTTCTTTGACCACGATCTTGGAGCCTGTGGCCAGACTGAGGGTGGTATCGGGGTGCTGATCGATCCATTCAATCAATTCCGCGTTGACCACGACCGGCCTGCCATTTAATCGCGTCAACGTTACCATTTCTTCCTTTGTACCTCGGCTTTCGGGTCACAATATATCAAAAAACGGCCCATGTTGCTATTCTCCGGCCAGGGTTCCAGAGTAGATTTCCCGGACCGCGCTGGACTCGCTGGTCTTGCCGAGAATCCGGTAAACGCCCGTATCGTCGATTTTGGGCAGTCCGAGGCCCGAATAAACTTTCTTTTTCTGGGTCTGGACGTCGAAAAACAACGTTCCGTCCACCGGCCGGGCCATCTTGGCGTAGCCGTAGCGGCCGCTTTCGGTCAGGTAGATGGCTTCGCGGTGCAGGAGCGGCGCTTCCTTGAAGTCCATGAGGGTCTGGCCGGCGGTGCTGAGAAGGACCGCATAGAGATCGCAGTCCTCAATCGCCTTGCGCGCGGGACAGCCGGGGTCGCGCACCGCCAGCAGGACGTTCGCCGGGCCCGAAGAGAATACCGCATGGGCGATTTGGGGCTTGGTCCAAAGCGCCCTGCCGTCCGTATCGAAATAGCGGAACTGATGGTCCGAAAAAATCGCCCAGGCATGCCTGGAGTCGGACAAGACGTCGCCCATTTTATAGTGTCCGTTGTCGTGAAGGTCATCGTAAGCGTTCAGCAGGCCCGTCCGCCGGCCGCGCTTCAGGATTTTGATCGGTTTGCCGAACGCGTCGGCGCAGATTATCGTGCGCTCGAACCGCGTCCAGCCGCCGGGGACCGCAGGAGCGTCGATTTTTTCAATGGAAGCGACCGTCAGGACCGCGCCTTTCATGTGGTAGCAATTCAGTTTCGGGTTGGGCGCGCCCGTCACGCGGACCCAATCGCCGTCTTCAAGCTCAATTTTTCCGTGCAGGTCGTAAACCTGGGCGCCGGGCTCGGAATCCGGCGCGGTTCTCAGAGACCACACGCCGCTTTCCGTATCGTCCTTGATGAGTTCGCCCTGCAGAGTCAGGTCGTTTTCATCGCAAAATGCGGAGGGGACGGTCCCAAATGAGATCAGGGCGGATAAAATCAGAATGGAGATGCGAACGCGGGCCATGTCCGGAATCATGTTTGGAATTATATCAAGGATAATGGAGAGGGTCTACGCGGGTTCCGGGGTAATAGAACGCCAGGATTTCGCGGTAATCTTTTCCTGCTTTTCCCGCAAGGCCGCCCGCGCCCGACTGGCACATGCCGATGCCGTGTCCCCAACCGCCGCCCCAAACCCAAAATTCCTTGATGTTCCCCGCCGCGTCCTTGCGCGGCTCGATGAAGAAGAGCGTGCTGCGCATCGAGCCGATGGTAAAGGCCGCGCGGATCGCGTTTTCCTTATTGATCACCATGCGGCGCTTCTTGCCTTCGACCAAAAGCTCGTTGACGTGGCCCGCCGCGCCGCGAGACAGCGGGACGATGCGCACGATCTTGCCCAAACGGTATTTCCGGTTCAGCCGCCGCTCAGCCACCGAAATGGGGACGACGCGCAGCCAGCGGAACTCGGACGACGTCACGACGTCGCGCAGGTTGCAGTAGGCGACGGGTTCCGAACGCAGCCACATCTGGATTTTCCAGGGCGAGTCCGGCACGCGGTCGGGACTGATCTGGCCGTCCGCCACGCCGCGCAGGTAGGTCGAGTCGCCCCATCCACGCAGGTCGTTTGAAGAGCGCGAGTGCCCGCCGCAGTTGGCGAAATAGTAGGAATAGGCGGGTTTTTCCTTATAGTAAAGGATGAGCCCGCGGGTGTCCGTGACCGCCTTCTGGCTGGAAGGGCTTTCCGCGCGGACGCCCTTATAAACCTGGCAATGCTGGCTGTCGCAAAGGTCGTAACCGCTTTTCCGGTGAGGCTTGAAAGAGTTCTTCCGGAGGACCGCCTGGGTGCGCGCGATCACGGCCTGCGCTTTCTGGGACTCGATCGGGAAACTGCTCGGAATCTCCGCGGGCACGCAGCCCAACAGGTAACTTTCGAGGTCGGTCTGGTTGATCATGTAAACGCCGCCGCCCGAACGCGGCGCAATTTCCAGAAGGCCGCGGTATTCCTTGGGCGAATTTTCCGGCCGGAACCCCCGGGACAGCGTGACGCTTTCGAGCAGGAAGACATTGGAAGCGGACGGCGGCGATGCGGCGCCGGAATCCGGCTGAGGGTCGAGGACGATCGTGCCGTTGAACGGACCGTACTCCTGCCGCCCCGACTGCAGGACAAAATGGCCGGTCTTCACCATGCGGACTTTCCACGTTTCGTGGCTTTCCGCGCGGGCGTAGATTTTTCCGGAACTTTTTCCCTTGATGATGAAGGGGCCGCTGGACGAAAATGAAAAAGTCTTGATACGCGCCGCGCGCCCCGCGGGCGACGTCCAGATACCGACGCGGAGCGTCACGCTGGAAACAAAATCAGCTAAGGGCGCGGCCGACGTGAACTTGGAAATCTCCGTGCTGACCGCGATGATGGTCTTTTCTTCCTTTTCCTCTTCCTCGGGGTCCAGCACCGGCGCCGCAAGCTCTTTCAATGAGTCCTTGATTTCGGGATTCTGCGGATCGGACGCGTTCAAACTTTGCAGTTGGGCAATCGCCTGATCGATCTTTCCCACTTTTTGCGCGGCTTTGGCCAGCAGGCTGCGCGCCTCGTTGAACGTCCAGTCGCGCTTCATCGTCAGCACGTAATTTTCATGGGCGTTCTTGGCGTCGCCCGCGATGTCGCAGGCGCGGGCGATGAGGTACGGCGCGCCGGAAAAGTTGGGCCGGAGTTTTCTGACCGCGCGGAGGTTCTCGATGGCGGGGTCGGTCTGTTTGCGATCCATCTGCGCCGCGGCGAGGCCCAGGAGCGCGCCTGGGTCTTCCGGGCGGATGATGAGCGCATCCTCAAAAGCGATACGCGCCGTTTCGGGTTCCGACGCCTGGAGCCGCGCCCAGCCCAGCTCGGAACGGATATCCGCGTCGCCGGTGGAGAGCGCCACCGCGGCCTCCAGCAGCTTGGCCGCTTCGCCGGGTTTGTCGAGCGTCTTCAAAACGACCGCCGCGTCCAGATAAATTCGCAGTTCGGGCTGCAAGGCGAGCGAACGTTTGTACAGATCGGCCGATTTGGTGAGTTGTCCCGCGAGGTAGAGCTTGCGCGCTTTTTCTGCGAGATCCGCCGCGCTCTCCGCCGGAAAGGCGGACGCAAGGGGCGAAGCGATCAGGAAAATGCCGCAAAGGAGCGCGGGAAATGTTTTCACGGGAAATTATTTGCCGCGGATGATTTGATCGGGAGACGCGCTTTCTTCCCAGGCGGACCAGCCGCCGGCCATGGACCAGACGTTTTTGTAGCCCATTTTCTGGAGGGTATCGGCCGCGAGCGCGGAACGGAATCCGCCGCCGCAGTACAGGACCACCGGCGCGTTCAAATCGGGCACTGTCTTCTCGATATCGCGTTCAATAATCCCCTTCCCGAGATGCTGCGCGCCCTTGGCATGCGCCGCGGCCCATTCGGATTCCTCACGCACATCGATAAAATTAAATTTTTCGTTCCGCGCGAGCTTCTGCCGGACTTCATCAACAGTAATCTCGAGGACGCGGCTTTTGGCGTCTTCGACAATCTTCAAAAATCCCGGCGAATGTTGTTTCATTGGAATGATTTGTTACTGATCCCCTCGCAGCGCGAGGGGACGTCGAATATCGCAGGGCTCTGGACGAAGAACAGGGCCCCTCATTATTGGAATGAAGGGCCCTGATTTCATGTTGATTTATTTCTTGAGCGTCGCGTTCAGCTTAATGGTGGTGCCGGCCAGCGCTTTGGAGACGGGGCAATTCTTCTTCGCGTCTTCCGCCATCGCGAGGAACGTCTTCTCGTCGATGTTGGGCACTTCGCCTTCCATGGTCAGCTCGATCAGGGTGATGCCGAAACCGTCGCCCACTTTATCGAGGGTCACCTTCGCGCTGGTGCTGATGCGCTTGGGCGGAAAGCCCTTCGTGGCCAGGCCGTGAGAGAAAGCCATCGAGAAACAACCGGCCGACGCCGCGCCGATTAACTCTTCGGGGTTGGTTCCTTTCTTTTCCTCAAAACGGGACGTAAACGAGAAGGGAACGTCGAACGCTCCGCTGCCCACCTTCATCTTGCCGTTGCCGGTCTTCAGGTCTTTTTCCCAATACGCGCTTGCGAAATGATTTGCCATGACTGCCTCCTCTAAGGTTGATTTCAAATCGGTTGAATTTGAGCGCCTATTATATCAATTCTGCGAAGGTGGCGTTGGGTCCGGGCGGTTTCGCCGCGGGACCGGTAGAGGGCCGCCAGGCGGGCGTGGGAATCGGCATCGGCCGTAATGTCGTAGATGTAAATGGAATAACCGAGCCGCGCGTAGGGTTCGCGGGCGCGGAGCCAGGCGAAAGTTTCAGTTCCGGTCATGTAGCCTTGCAGGTGCGCCGCGCTCACCGCCAGAAACTCGCGCTGCGGGCGATCGGAATTGACGCGGCCGGAATGGATCTCGGTTCCGGTCGGGGCCAGCTCCTGCGGTTCCATGCCGTAATAGCCCGGCAATCCCGTGCCGAAGTAGGATAGCACCAGCTCCGCGCCGGGATTTTCCGCCATGAACCGGCCCAACCGCTTCAGGTCCTGGCCCAGATCAAATTCATTGGCGTAACGGATTCCCCGCGACGGCCCGCCGACCGCCCAGTTGAAGTAAGCCAGGAAGTGCGGCGCAGCCGACAACACTTCAAAAATCTGAAACACAACCATCAGTCCCGCCAGGCCAACAATTAACGTCTTTTTCCTTGCATCTTTTATGATATTTCGCCAACCCTCTCCCCGCAGCAACCGCCCGGCCAGGATAAACAGCAGGACGTAAATCAGGAGAAAGTGCCGGATGCCGAGGTTGAGGCCCGAGCGGATCGAAAGCGCCGCGAAAACCGCCGCGACGATCAAAATCAGTTTTTCCTCCATCTCCAGGTTTTTTTTGAAGAAGGAAACAGCCGTCGCGATCACCACGGCAAGGCTGATCACGGGCGCTTTCATCCAAAAGAGAATGGGAAAATAGTGCCAGACGCCGCGCTCGTAGAGCTGACCCAGCCAGAAACTGCCGAAGCCGGCTTTGGAATGATAAGAGGCGAAACCGACGCTCATCAGATAAAAATCCGGCAGGGGCAGCCAGCGGTAGATAAACTGCGTGAGGACCGGCCACCCATAGGCCTCCAGATCTCGGGGGTGAATATTGTGCGGCGGCATCCATTCCTGAAAAAGATGGCAGAGGTTGATGACGAACGCGCAGATGATTAAGAGAAGGATGGCGCTCAGGGTTTTATCCTTCCAGGATTTTTGCTTTTTGCCGGGGTCGATCAGGATGGCGGCGGCGGCCAGCGGGCCTAATATAAGGTTATAGAGTTTAGTTACATAGGCCACGCCTAACCCGAGCCCCGCGAGCAGGAGGTTTTTGGGTTGCGGATTCCTGAGATATCGGCTGAGCCAATAGAGCGACAGGACCGCGCCCGCCACGCCGCCCGCGTCCGTGGTGGCAAGCGATCCGTGCCCCAGCAGGGGCGGCAGGGTGCAGAGCAGGAAAAGCGTGAGGAGTCCCCCCGCGCCGCCGTGCAGCTCGGTCGACCAGCGCCAGCAGAGCCAGAAAAGCCCCAGCGTCATCGCGATCACCATGGCGCGGCTCAAGAACAGGACTCGGTCGGCCCCGACCTTGTTTTGGTAGACCAACAGCATTCCGTAGAGGAATTCCTGGCGGTCGGTGAGGGGCTTGTTCGCAAAAACCGGGTAGAGCGTTTCGGGGTCGTTGAGGGCGAGAAGTTTGAGAGGGAGCGCGGCCAGCAGACGGACGAGGGGCGGATGTTCGAGGCCCCGCGCGAAGTCGAGATGCGTCCAGTAATAAAATCCGCTGCCGATGTGCTGGACCTCGTCGTAGGCGGAGGACTTGTCCGCCGCGTGCCACGACATCAGGGCCGCGGCTAAGGCCAGCATCAGAAAAGGCGTCCGTTTCATCCGGAAAAGTATACCAATCTATAGCAGTCCGCAAAACCGTCCCCCGACAATCCATTGCGAGGTTCAATCGTCTGCGCGGGTGGAATTAAATCGACTATTGCCGGATATCGTTATTCGGCATATACTGAAGTCATGAAACTATCCCGCCCCATGTCCCTTTCGGCTTATGCCCGGCACCGGGGGATCAGCTATCAGACAGCCTGGCGGCATTTGAAGCGCGGCATGATCCGGGCCCGCAAGACCAAGAGGGGCGCCTGGCTGCTGACTCAAGAAACCGGCACGGTGAAGAAAGGCCGGCCGCCGGTCTGGGACCGCTCCAAAGTCGTCGCCGCGGTCTTCCGGCTCTGCAAAGGGCGTTACGTCCGCGCCATCGATTTCCCCGGCTCGCTCTACAAACTCTGCAAGAAATACTGCGGTTCGGTCCGCGCGGCGAAGTGGGAAGCGAAGATTTTGCACGGCCGGAGCTGGACGCGCGCGAAGTTCCTGAAGTGCGTGCGGCAATTCTGCGTCAAACGCTACCGCGAGGACAAGGATTGGCCGGTGAACCTGCGCGTCCTGGCAAAACTCCATTGCGGCTCGATCCGGAAAGCCAAGTGGGAAGCGGGGGTGATCCAGGATCCGAGGCGCCGCGACCGGCTTCAGCTGAGCGAAGCGCAGACCTATTGGGATCGGAAGAAAGTTTTACGCTGGCTGAAAGATTACTGCAGGGGCGGGTACCGCAAACCCTCGCAAATACCGGGACACATGCGGTCTATCATCGTGCGGCACTTCGGAACCGTACGGTCGGCTAAATTCGCGGCGGGGATACTGAAGGACGTGCGGGATTAAGACTTGCGGAATTAGGACGTGCGGACCTGGGATTTTCGAGCCAGCGCGAAAAGCTCGCTCTTAAAAATTTTTTCCATCGCGACGCTGACGATCCCGTCCAAACCCATCGCAGACAGGCCTCTCGCCACCGCCAGCCAGCCGGGATGAATGGAAGATCCCAGAGGCAGGGAACCGATGTCCCGCCGGCGCCCGGCCGCGATGAGATACTGAACTTCATATCCCGCCTTCTCAAATGCCCGCCGCAACGTTTCGTCGCTGAAATAAAAGAGGTGCTCTTTCGGCTTGATCTGAAACAGCCGGCCCAAAAGATTGTCGATGTTGGGCGTGGTGAGCGACAGATGCCCGCCCGGGGCCATCACGCTCTGCGCCCACTGCAGGGCCTGCGACGGGTCCGGAAAATGCTCGATGGTGTCGTTCATGCAGACCAAATCGTATTTCCTGTCGAAAGACTGCAGAAACTCCGGGCCGAACAGGGCGTTGTGCACCGTCAAATTTTTCTCCCTGCAGACCGCCGACGCCTTGGGATTGGCCTCCACGCCTTCCACCTTCCAGCCGCGCGCCGCCGCGGTTTCCATAAAAGTCCCCACGTTGCAGCCGATATCAAGCAGAGTCCCCTTGGGAATGAACTGCTCGATGCGGTCCAGCCAATGGCCGAACACGACGCGGTCCACGCGGGCGCTGCGGGCGTAATATTGGATGGGCGAAGTCTGGTCCTGAACGTACTGGCTGGCGACGCGGTCTTCGGAATCGCGCGGGTTGACGAAGATCAGCCCGCAGGTCCGGCACTCGACGATGCTGTACCCGCTCCGCCGGCCGTAGGGCTCGTAGAACGAGCCCGAGTTGCTGCCGCAAAGGACGCAGCTTTCGAGGTGTTCAACTTCAGGATTGGGGGTCGCGTTTGAAGGCATGGTGATCTCGAGGGATATTGTACTACTTCGCGGTGAAGACCTGACAGCCGTAGGGCGGCAGGGTGAGCTGGCCCGCCTTGAAATCGCTGTCCGTCAGGGCGGCCTCCAGGTTCAGCGCGCCCTTGCCGGATTTAAATATTTCGGGCGCATCGATGCTTCCCTTCCACTCGCGGTCCGAAAAATTGATGACCACCAGCACCGCGTCGTCGCGGTACGTGCGGGCGTAGGCCAGGACCTTTTCACCGTCCGGAACGCGCACCTGAAACACCTGGCCGCGCGACATGGCGGGATGGTTTCTCCGCAATTTGAGCAGGGACCTGTAAAACTTGATCAGTTCCGCGTCGCCGCCTTTCCAGTCGATCGGGGCCTTGGCTTTCAGGGGAAGCGTTTTGGCTTCCGCCGCTTCTTCGCCGTTCACCACCCACATCACGCCGGGAATCGTCGCGTTGAATGCGGCCGCGGCTCTCTGCGCTGGGCCAAATTCGGTCCGGGCGCGCTCGGAGTGAAGCGTTTCCAGATACCTCGCGCGCAGACTTCCGGCAGGGAACGCCTTTTCCTCTTCCTTGATGAACGCTTCGAAACGCTCCGGCTTTTCCGCGCCGGAGATCAGGCCCTTTAGAAACGCGCGGCTCGCGCCGGAAGGCGTGACGTCAAACGCCCGAAGATGGGCTTCGGGCGAAGGCTCCGCAGATATCAGCACAAAATCTTTTTTCGCCGCGGCCAGGGCTTTCCGCGCTTTCGAGCAAAATTCCAGCCAGGCGCGGTCCTGCGCTTCTCCCGTCCCGACCCGTTGGATCTTAAATCCATCCATGCCGTAATCGGAAACCCAGCTCAGCATGATTTTGATGAGCCCATCCTGCAGATCCGGGTTGGACAGATCGAGAAGCGCAAGGTCAGGGTATTCAGCGGACATCGCCGAAGACGAATTTTTCACGTACCATTCCGGCCGGTCTTTGACCCAGGGATGCTCGCGCGAGGTGCTGTCGGCGACCCAGGTGAGCAGGACCTTGATTCCCGCATAGCGCGCCTGATCCATCATCGTTTTGAAAGCGTCCCGCGTCCCAAACTCGTAGTTGAACGCGCCGAAATCCCGTACCGCCCGGGCGTCGCCCAACACGCCGGCCGATTTTTCCTCGCTGACGGCGAAGATCGGTGCCAGACAGACCGCGTCGGCGCCCCAGTTCTTGAGTTTCATGAGGCGCTCTTCGAATGTGAAGAAGCGCGAATCCGGCGAGAAGCTGCGCAGCGAAACTTCGTACACCGACGCGCCGCGGATCCATTCGGGCGAGACGACCGGCCGCTGATCCTCGGCGCGGACCGAGCCGGTAAACCCACCGAAAATGAAAAGACCGGAAATCAGGAGCCCGGAAAGGGCGGAAGAATGGGACGCGCGGAATCTACGCAAGCGCTTTTTGTTTCTGGCGCCGCTCGAGGTAAACGAGCAGGATGCCGACGTCGGAAGGCGTGACGCCGGGGATGCGCCCGGCCTGCGCCAGGGTGCGGGGAAGAATTTTTTTAAGCTTCTGCCGGGACTCGTTCAGGAGCCCAGGAATGGAATCAAAATCAAAATCGGCCGGGATGGCTTTATTTTCCATCTTTTGAGATTTGGCAATCATTTTATTCTGCCGGACGAGATATCCTTCATATTTTTTCTGGATGAAAGCCTGCTCGGCGATCTTTTCATCATTCCAGGGTGACAGATCGGAAGAGGAGCCTGCAGAATCCGAAAAATTCTGACTGCCGGTTTCTGCTGGAAGATCAAAACGGTGTTGTTCGGGGAAGGCGCGGCGGGAGACGGCGCCGCGATAATCGGAAAACTTGCGGTACAGCTCGTCCGACAACAAACCGAAACGCTTCGCGTAGTCCATGAGGCGGATATCCGCGTTGTCGCTGCGCAGATGGAGGCGATATTCGGCGCGCGAAGTGAACAGGCGATACGGCTCATCCACGCCCTTCGTGACCAGATCGTCAATCATGACGCCGATATAAGCTTCGTCTCGCCGCAGGACAAACGGCTCTTCGCCGCGCACTTTGAGCGCCGCGTTGATGCCCGCCATCAATCCCTGACCACCGGCTTCTTCGTAACCAGTCGTACCGCAAATCTGCCCGGCAAAAAACAAATTCTCGACCGCTTTCGTTTCGAGCGTCGCGTGCAGCTGTGTCGGCGGGCAAAAATCGTATTCGACCGCGTAACCTGCGCGCATCAGCTCCGCATTTTCGAGGCCGGGGATGGTGCGCAGCATCTGCCACTGCACGTCTTCCGGCAAACTGGTAGAAAGCCCGTTCACGTAAACTTCCTCGGTGCTGTAGCCTTCGGGTTCCAGAAAAATCTGGTGGCGGTGATGGTGCGCGAACTTCACCACCTTGTCCTCGATGCTCGGGCAATAGCGCGGCCCGATGGACTTGATCTTGCCGGAATAAAGCGGCGAGCGGTCCAAATTTTCCCTGATAATCTGATGTGTCAACTCGTTGGAATAAGTGAGATGGCAGGGCATCTGCTCGCGGGTAATTTTTTCCGTGAAGTGAGAAAAGGGAACGGGCGGTTCGTCGCCCGGCTGGACGATGCACTTGGAATAATCGATGGTTTTGGAATTGATCCTGCAAGGCGTTCCGGTTTTCATCCGGCCGACTTCAAAACCCAGATCGCGCAACGAGTCGGAGAGGAATTCTGAGCGATTGTCCCCCGCGCGGCCGCCGGGATAATGTTCCATCCCGTAATGGAGCAGGCCCTTCATGAACGTTCCTGTGGTGAGCACGACGGCTTTGGCGCTGTATTCGATTCCGCCTTTGGTTACAACGCCAGCAATGCGCTGATGTCCGTTAACGTCCTTTTCAATAATCAGGCTCGCGGCATCACCCTGCTTCAAATCGAGATTCGGCTGGCGTTCCACGGTGTGCTTAACGGTAAACTGGTAGAGTTTTTTATCGCATTGGGCGCGCGGCGACTGCACGGCGGGGCCCTTCGAGCGGTTCAGCATGCGGAACTGCAAAGCGGTCGCGTCGGTGTTCTTCGCCATCTCTCCGCCGAGCGCATCAATCTCGCGCACGACCTGGCCCTTCGCCAGGCCGCCGATGGACGGGTTGCAGGACATCTGCCCCACGGCGTCGAGGTTCAACGTAAGCAAAAGCGTGCGCAGGCCCACGCGCGCCGCGGACAGCGACGCTTCAATGCCGGCGTGACCCGCTCCAACCACGATCACATCGTAGGATTTGATATAGGGAATCATGTTGATTGTGTCTATTTTCTGAAGTGAGGCCTCGGCACCCCTTCTTATTCCTTCAAACTAAGGAAGGGTACCAGACCCACAAACTTAGGAAGTTTTTACAGTGAGAGTGGGTCTGGGAGTGCGTATAAAATATAAAATTCCGAGGCCCAAAGCAAAGAAGACCGAGAGGCTGGCGACCGCGGTTCGGAGCGAAAAAACCTGGCTCATCAGGCCGAAAACCAGCGGACCGATCACCATGGAAAGTTTTCCGGTCAGCGCGAAGAAACCGAAGAACTGCGCGCTTTTTTCCTGCGGGACCATTATGGAAAGTAATGAGCGGCTCGCGGCCTGGCTGCCGCCCAGAATCACGCCCACCACCGCGCCTAAAATCCAAAACTCCTTCGCTGACTGAATCTGGCTGCCCCAAAAACAAACGGCTATATAGATTATAAGGGTTGTCGCAATCGAGACTTTGTGGCCGACGTGGTCCGCCGCCCACCCGAAAATCAGCGCGCCCACAAAAGCAACGGCCTGAATCATCAAAAAGATGAGGATGAGGTCGCCCTGCGGCAATCCCAATTCTTTGGCGCCGAAGATGGAAGCCATCACGATGACGGTTTCAATGCCGTCGTTGTAAATCAGATAACTGCAGAGATATTTGACGATCTCTTTATATTTGCGGATCTCGCGGAAGGTTTGCATGACGTCGCGCCAGGCGAGGAGGAACGTGGCGGGAGCGGCACCGGCGGGGTGTGGCTCTTCTTTGACCCAGAGGAAAAGGGGTATCGCGAAAACCGCCCACCAAAGGGCGACGGAAAGAATCGAAAACCGCACCGGCAGATGGTTCTGGTCCGCGATGCCGAACCAGCCGGGTTGTTGGACCATCGCGAGGTTGACCGCCAACAGTAAGCCGCCGCCGATGTAGCCCAACGCCCAGCCGAAACCGGAAACTTTTCCAACATTGGATGGACTAGAAACATCGGACAGCATGGCGTTGTAAAAAGCGTTGCCTGCGGAAAATCCGACGTTGGCGATGAGGAAGCAGAATGCCGCCTGCCAGTAGTCGCCTTCTGTAAACGGGAAAAGTAACGCGGTGCCGACGCAGCCGAGCGCGCAGAAAAACAGCAGGAATTTCTTTTTGTTGCGGGCCTGGTCGGCGATGGCGCCCAGAAAGGGCGAGAGGACAAACGTGATGAGCATCGAGGCGGAGAGCGCCGCGCCCCAGAACGCTTCGCCTTCGATGAGATAAGCGCCAAATTGGACGCCGCCCGCGCAGATGACCTTTACGAAATAAACATTAAAGATGACCGCGAGAACGGTCGTCGCGAAGGCGGAATTGGCGAAGTCGTAGGAGGCCCAGCCGATGACCGGGCGAGTGAGGATGGAACGGAACGAACGGGCTGAGTCGGTCAGAGGACGCGGAAAACCTTGTCCCCTTTCCGGCAGCGGTCCTCCACCTTCATGCCGATGCCGTCGCCCTTTTTGGCGGACTGGACCGCGTCGTGGTCGATCTGCATGGACGCGCAGGCCTGGGTGATGTCCGTGGTGAAGCCTTTGATGTGTATCGTATCGCCCACCGCGAGCGAATTCTTCAGGGTGAAGGCGATCACGCCGATCTTCGCGAAATAATCCTCAACCTCGCCGATCTGGATTTCCTTTTTGGAGGACGCGCCGAAGACGGGTTTCGGGAGAGACGCTTTTATCCTGGACTTTGCGGGGCCCTTTTTTGCCGGGCTTTTTTTGGCCGCGCTCTTTTTGGGCGCTGATTTCATCGCGGGCTTTTTGGCTTTGGGCTTGGCTTTGGCTTTCTTCTTGGCCATGTCGTCTCTCTCCTTTAGGCTACTTCCAGTTTTCCGACTCGATTTGAATCGTCGGATGGTCGATATCAAATTGGGCCTTGAGCGTCTGCGTCACGCCGTCGAGGATCTCGCGCTGCCGCGCCATCTGGCTTTCGTTGATCCGGATGTGCAGCGACAGCATGCAGATGTGGGAACAGAGGTTCCACACGTGGAGGTCGCGCACGGCCCCGCTCCCTGCGATCGATTCGACCGCCGCCGCGATCTGTTCGGAACGCATGCCGCGCGGCGCGCCCTCGAGCAGGATGTGCACGGAATCGGAAAATATTTTATAAGCTCCGGCGAGGATGATCAAGGCGACCGCCAGCGCCGCGACCGGATCGGCCCACTTGCTGCCGGTGAGCAGAGTCAGGAGCCCGCCGCCGATCACCGCCACGCTCGCCGCCGCATCGCCCAGCGAATGCCAGAGCGCGCTGCGAACGTTGATGTCCTTGTGGGAATGGGGATGCAGCGTCAGGACGACCCAGAGGTTTACGATGAGGCCCAGCACCGCGATCCCCAGCATCTCGGCCACGCGGATCGCTTCGGGGTTTTGGAAGCGCTGGACAGCGAAGTACACGATGGCGACGGCGATGCCGATCACCGTCATGCCGTTCACGAGCGCTGCGAAAACTTCGAGCCGGTGCAGGCCGTACGTCCGGGTCTGCGACACGGGCCGCGCCGCCAAAATCATGGCCGACAAGGTGAGAATAAAACTGAAAAGGTCCATCAGGACGTGCGCGGCGTCCGAAAGGAGAGACAGCGAGTTGGTCCAGATGCCGCCCACGACTTCCACCGCCAGGATGAAACTGGTGGCGCAAATCGCGATGATCAGGGCCTTTTTGGAATGGCCCCCTTCGCGGTGGACGTGCTCGTGGCCGGAATCGATGATTTTCATGGGATGATGATTTTCGCGCTGCTATTTACCGATGCAAAATTTGGAAAAAATCTCCTGCAAGATATCTTCGGTGACGGTTTCGCCGGTCAGTTCGCCCAGAGAGTCAAGACTGTCGCGGATCTCGAGGGCAACGCATTCGTCCATGCTGTCCGCGTCCCCCGCCCGGCAGGCGGATTCGGCACGTTGCAAACTTTCCCTGGCCCGGGCGAGGCAATCGCGGTGCCGCGCCGAGGTGACCCAAAGCGGAGAAGATTCCTTCGTAGAAACCATCCCCTTTAAGCTTAGCAAAAGATCTTCGATTCCCTGCCCGTTCAAACTGGAAACTGCCGCCACGGGACATTGGCCCAAAATACCGCGGACGTCGTTCGCGCTGATTTTAGTCGGAAGATCGGATTTATTCAATACCGCGCACTTATTGCTTTTGGATTGAAGGAGCTGCCCGATTTTGCGATCGCTTTCGGCGAGCGCCTCGCTGCGGTCGAACATGGCGAGCACGACGTCGGCCTCTTCGATGGCGCGGTGCGCGCGCTCAATGCCTATTTTTTCCACCGGGTCCTGGTGCGCCTCGCGGATGCCGGCGGTGTCGATCAGCACGGCGGGAATGCCGAACAGGTCAAAGCCCTCTTCGAGCGTGTCGCGGGTGGTGCCGGGAATATCGGTGACGATGGCGCGGTCGGAGCGCAGCAGGCGGTTGAGCAAAGACGATTTGCCGACGTTGGGCTTCCCCACGATCGCGACCCGCACGCCCTCTTTAAGGAAACGGCCATATTCATAGCTGCGCAAAAGCCCGTCCAGAGTTTCGACGCATTGATGCAGGCGCTGCGCCATGCGTTCGGAGGCCAGCGTCGCGCCCACGGTGGGATCATCCGAATGATCTAAATTTACTTCGAGGTGGGCGGAGAGCTCCACCAAAATGGCGCGGATTTCCCGGACTCGGCGCGACAGGTCGCCCTGCATCTGCGACCAGGCCGCGGCCCGCGCGGGCTCGGTGCGCGCCGCGATCAAATCCGCCACGGCCTCGGCTTGAGCCAAATCCAGCTTTCCATTAATAAAGGCGCGCTGGCTGAACTCCCCCGCCTCGGCCGGACGCGCCCCCCGGGTAAAGAGGAGGCCCAAAATCCGCTTCAAAATCGCCTCGCCCCCGTGGCAGTAAATTTCCACCAGATCTTCGCCCGTGTAGGAATGGGGCGCCCGAAACAGTACGGTCATCACCTGATCGATTTCCGCCCCGTCATCATGAAAAAGCCCCAAATGAACCTGCCGCGCCGGCAGATTTTCGAACGCCGGGGATCGTGAGTTTAACACCTTAATAAGGGAAGCCGCCAAACCGATGGCCTGAAGCCCGGAAAGGCGCACAATGCCAATGGCTCCGGCCCCCGGAGGAGTGGCGACCGCGGCGATGGTATCGTCGGAAGAATAGGCGGATTTCATCGATTTTTATGATACAAAAATAGGATGTGAAAATACTTTGATAAAATGCAGGTGAATCGTTTCGGGCGATTCCGCACCTAACCATGGAGACATTGGAAAAAGACCTCATCGACCAAGCGAAGCGCGGCGATTCCCGCGCTTTTGAAGAATTGCTCAAAAAGTATGAGACCAAGATCTTCAACCTGCTCCTGCGCATGACCCGGAACAAGACCGAAGCCGCGGATCTGTTCCAGGAGACCTTTATTAGCGCCTGGAAAAACCTGTCCAAGTTCCGGGGCGACTCGAATTTCTCGACGTGGATTTACAGGATCGCGGTGAACGCGGTGTTCATGAAACAGCGGAAGAAGAAGCTGAAGACGGTGTCCATGGACGCGCCGGTCGAGACGGAAGATGGCGAGATGCCCCGCGAGCAGGGCGACTGGTCCACGAACCCTTTGGCCACGCTGCAGAATGACGAGCTCCGCCAAAGGCTCGAAAAGTCCCTGAAGCTCATGCCCGATTCCTACCGCCCCGTGTTTGTCCTCAGCGATATGCAGGGTGTCCCCAACGAGGAAATCGGCAAGATCTTAAAGCTATCCCTGCCCAACGTGAAGTCGCGCCTGCATCGCGCGCGCCTTTTCATGCGCCGGCAGTTGTCGGACTACTTCCAAACCAGCGAGCGTCAACAGGCATGATCGATCCCGATCGGATATTCAGACTGATGGAACAGTTTTTTGACCCGAATCTCACGTTCGGGGATATCGAGCGCATCCAGCGGGAGATCGAAGACGAGTTCGACCGCCAGTTCGTCAATACTCTAAGGAAGACGATCGAGCTTTGCCACTGCATCAAGGAAGAAGAAGTCCCGCAAACCCTCCATGCCCAGGTGATCCAGAGCATATGCCAAACCCCGCAGGAATGCGATGAAGCCTTTGACTGCGATGATGCCGATAATGCCGGCGGCGCAACTACCAAAAAACTGCCTAATAAATCAGCTCGAAAAGCGAAGAAGCCCAAGCCAACCCGCAGGAAGAAATAGCAGAATCCCGGCGCATAAATAAAAGAGACAGATCCCTGAAAGGGACCTGTCTCTTTTCAGATGCTGATATCTTCTTGAGTTAGCGGCTCAAGTCGCGGTACTGCGCCTGCTTGTTCACCTGGTCGTCGCGGAAGCGAAGGCCGTCGAACGACAGGACTTTGCTGTCCCCGTTGGGCGCGGGCGATAGAGTCACGCTCCTGAACTCGACGTACATCTCGGAGTCCGAGAACGCCACGACCGACGCCTTGGTGTTGGTGCGGCGCACGAAGGGAGAGATGTCGATGGAGAAATCCTTGAACTGTCCCGCGGTCTCGGGGAACTCGACCCGGATCTTCTGGGTCGTGATCAGCCGGTCCTCGGCGTTCTTGACCTCGATGTAGAGGCCCAGGTTTTTCCGCTTGATGCCCATCTGGGTCTTCACGGAGAAATTCACGAAGTGGTTCGTCGCCAGATCGGTGGGCGCGCAGGCGGTCCAGACGAAACCGCGGGCCTGCGTGAGCGCGAGCAGCTCATTCTTGCGGCGGTGCTCCATGAAGAGCTGGCCTCCGCCCTGGAACTGCCGGGAGTTCAGAAGCTCCACAGTCTGGAAGTGGTTGACGCGCTCAAAGTCGGGGATGTTCGCGGGCACTTTCGTCTCGGGCATGCGGAAAGGCAGGTCTTCGCCCTCCAGGCCGTCGCCGAACGTTTCGCTGTATTCACCGTCCACCAACCGGATGAAATCCTGATATTTGGAGGCGCGCTTTAAGGCCTCGCGCATGCGCACGGTGGATTCTCCCGCCATGGCCAGCACGGGGAGCGCCTTGCCGTCCCAAGTCAGCATCGGGGCGATCCGCTGCCCATCCACGCTGATCGATTCCGTCGCGCCGTAAGGGCCCTGCATCTTGGGTCCGGTCAACATGGACCAGTACCAGGCGAGTCCCGTTTTGGCATTGGCCGCGATCAAGGCCGAAGCCGCGTAGGGCGCAACCACGTCCTGCCGCAAATCTCTTTCCTTCGCGAGCCCCGGGATGCCGAGGTTGCTCACGTAGCCGCCGCTGGCGTTTCCGCTCACCGGCTCGTTCACCGAAGACAGGAGTCCGGGCACGCCGCGCTCCGCGCTGTACCAGGAACGCGCTTTCTCGCCGTTCTCGAACACGCGCCGAGCCAGAGGCACGTCGCTGTAGGGCAGCACTAGGAAATTCCACACTTCCTGGACCGAGAACCAGTGGCCCTGGCGAACCGTGATGGGCTTGCCGAACTCGGTGCGGTACGTCGCTTTGGACATCTTTTTATCTTTCCAGATCCACTCGCGGTCTTCGGGGTTGGACCACTTGCCGAAGATCGACATGAAGAGAACCATCAGCTCGCCTTCATAAGGATCGGTCAGGTAATATTGGTTGGGCGCGTTGGAATAGTTCTTGCGCGACACGCCGGCCTTGATATCGTTGACTTTCGCGATGCCGCGGACGCGGCCGTTGCGGGCGTCGTGGAACATGGGCACGCAGTTTTTGGCGAGCATCTTCCAATAAGACTCGTAGCGTTCCGCCAGCACGGGGTAGTCCATCTTCCTCAGGACGTCCGCCGCCATGAAAAGCGACCAGGCGAACTGGCCGTTATCGAGCGAAGGGGCGCGGTCCCGCCAATCGGCGGTCGGGCGCAGACCCGCGTTCGAGACCTGGAACCAGGGAAGGAATCCCCCGAATCCGGGATATTCTTTGGCGAACTTCTCGTAAGAGGTCATCTTCCGCTCCAGCAGCTGAAGGGCCTTCTCTTTGGCGGAGGAGGGATTGGAAGGCGAGATAAACAACTGCGCTTCCTCATTCCCGTCAACGGCCAGGGCCAGCAGGGTCACGTGGATGGATTCTTTGGAAGGGGCGCTCCAGGCATGGGGCTGCCCCCGCAGCTCTCCGGTGTTGAAATCGATGGCGTGTCCGTCATAGGTGAGCCCGCTTTCCGGGTTATAGGCCACTCCGGGCTGATGGAACCGCCCTTCGGCCTTGATGATGCGGCGGACGAACTCGCCCATCCGGTCATCATAAATCGCCAGCATGTCCGCGCTGTATTCCCGGGCGAAGTTCATGTTCGAGGGCCGCATGGCCGCCCCCGTTTCGAAGCCCCAGACGTTGGAACCGCCGGCCCACAAATAAGCCACGAGGGTCGCGGCGCGAATGACGCTATTACGGCTCTTCATCTTATTCTCCTTTATAGGTCGATTAAGTTAAAATTTCCCTGGCCCCTAGGATGCTGATTTTAGGGACAACAACAGTTACACTCCTGGGCGATGCGCAACTGCGCGTTGATCGTCGGTGTAGCTGTTAACCTTAATTAGGTTGTGCTAACTTAAGGGTCTCGGCACTTCTAGCGCGCTTTTCGGCTTCTTCGCCTCCGGCTCGCCTCTCGCACCCGTCGTCCCCGCTGGTTGCGGTGGATTTCAGGGACCCTTTGAGATGCAGGGCTTTCCTAGTCCTGTCTTTGCGGTGGATGTTCTTGCTGCGGTCTTTGCTTGATTCGTCCCGGGCTTCTTTGCCCCGGACTCACACAACATACTCACCTTACAAATATTTACAAAAGTTAAAGATCAGGTTACAAGTATTTAACAGGAGTCCCTGTTTTTGTCAAGGAAAAATATTATTTTTTCCGGGAGGGTGCGGCGCGGGGTGGAGTTGGGGTGATTTACCGACGGGGAAACGGGCGCGGCGGGTGAAACGGCTTTTACTTTAAGGGTTTTCCTGCGGCCACGATGCGGTCAAAATCGGGCTTTTGGAGGGGTTGGACGGAGAGGCGGGAATGGGTCACGAGGTGGATATGGCTGAGCTGCGGGTTGGCTTTGATTTCGGATAAAGTGACGGGCCGTTCCAGGGGTTTGACGGGTTCCAGCTTCACCGAAACCCAGCGATCATCCTTCGTTGTGGGGTCCTGGAAGAATTCCTTGATCACCCGGGCGATGCCCACCACGGCCAAACCGATGTTGCTGTGGTAAAAAAGAACCTGATCGCCTCTTTTCATCAGCTTCAGATTGTTTCTGGCCTGATAGTTGCGGACGCCGTCCCAAACCGCTTCCTTTTCCTGGACCAGTTTTTCCCAGGAATAGGTGTCGGGTTCGGACTTTACCAGCCAGTAGTTCATTGAACGCCGATTATTCCGCTATTTTGAGGTCGATGGGAAGGATGGTTCCCAGTTTGGAGGGTTCGAACGTCATCTTCTTGCCGTCCCCGACCACCATGACGGTGATCTGGTCGGGTCGCAGGTACTTTTTGGCGGCGGCCTGAACGTCGGCCGCGGTGACCGCGGCGATCTTCTGGGTGTAGGTCTCGAGATACTTCTCGGGATAGCCGTAATAATCGAGCGCCATTTTCTGCGCGGCGATGGCGTGGGAGGAGGCGTAGCGGAACACGAAAGAGTTCACGATGGAGTCTTTAGCGAGGGCCAGCTCCGCGTCCGTAACGGATTCGTTGCGGATCCGGTTCGTCTCGTTAAGGATCACGTCGATGGTTTCGCCGGTGCTCTCCGACTTGGTCTGGGAGCCCGCGGCCATGGTGCCGAAATCGAACGGTTCCGAGAAGTTGCTGCCGACCCAGTAGGCCAGCCCGCGCTTGGTGCGGATTTCCTTATAAAGGCGGGAGCTGAACGAGCCGCCGCCCAGGATCTCGTTCATGACCTCGAGCGCGAAACGGTCGGGGTTGTGGCGCTTGACGCCGAGGTGGCCCACGATGACCGAAGTCTGGTTCACGCTCTTTTCCGCGATGCCGACGCGCTTCTGAAGCTGGTCAGGGGCCCGATCGGAGTCCGGCGCCGCGACTGTCTGAACCGGAGGAAGCGGCGGCGCCGCGCCATGCCAGCCGGCAAAGGCGGCGTCCAGCTTTTTAACCATCGCTTCGATCTCAAAGTCGCCGGAAACGGCCAGCATCATCCGGTCCGGATAATAAAACTTCGCGTAAAAATTGCGGAGGTCGGCGGACGATATTTTCTTGATCGCGGGAATTTCCGAGGTGCGGCTGAGCGCGTGGTTGGACCCGTAGAGCAGTTTGCGAAACTCGCGGCGCGCGATCTGGAACGGGTCGTCGTTCCGGCGGCGGATCGCTTCGATCAGCTTGGCCTTTTCGATGTCGAGCTTGGACTTGTCGAACGCGGGGTTCATCAGCACGTCCGCGAAGATGGCCAGCACCGCGTCAAAATCTTTCGTCAGGCAGGAGAGACCCGCGTTGCCCTGCTCGACCTCGATGCCCGTCTCCACCGAAGCTCCCATGAACTCCAGCATTTCATCCAGTGTATCGGGCTTCATGCTCCGCGTTCCTCCCCCGCGCATCAGCGAGCCCGTGAGCGAGGCGAGTCCCGTTTCCCCCGGCTGCTCGTACATGGAGCCGGTTCGGATCGCGGCGGAAATCTGGATGAGCGGCAGTTCCCGGTCGGGCAGGAGATAAACCGTCGCCCCGCAGGTCAAAGCCCGCTTTTCGACGTTGGGCGGGGTGAAATGCAGCGGCGGAAACTTGAGACCTTTCGGCGGATTGGCCAAAGCGGCCGAGGGCAAAATGGATACGGCGAAAACAAAGGCTGATAAAACGGCGGCGGCGATTCCCGTTCTCTTGAATGGGATCATGGCTTGGCCGCTCCGGCGGGCGCGGTTTCCTTTTCGAGGTAAACCACCGTCATGTTGCGCTGGTTGAAATAGAGGTTCGCGACTCGCTGGACGTCGTCCGCGGTAACCTTGCGGATGCCGTCCAGGATCTTAAAAATCGTTTTCCAGTCGCCCAGCACAACCTGCGCGTAGGCGAGCTCCCCCGCCATGCCGCCATTGGACGACAGACCGCGGATGAAGTCCGCTTCCATCCGGTTGCGGATCTTGGCCAGTTCGCGTTCGGGGACTTTTTCCTTCTTGAGTTTTTCGAGCTCGGCCAGGACGGCCTTTTCCAGGTCGGCGTTGGTGCGCGGGTGGCGCGGCGCGCCCGAGATCACGATCAAATTGGGATAACGCTCGCCCGGGTTTCCGTTGCCCGCCCAGACGGAAGCCGCGATCTTCTTTTCCACGATATTCTTGTTGAAGCGCGACGTGCGGCCGGAACCGAGCAGGTCTTCGATCAGCTCCATCACGATGTTGTCGGGGTGCGGCGCGTTGGGTTTGTGGAAACCCATCATGAGCGACGGCTCGGACGGAAAATAGACCGTGGCGCGGCGCTCGCCGTCCTGGACCGGCTCTTCCGTAACGGTTTCATTGGGCAGGGGCTGGGCCGGGACTTTCGCGAAATGGGACTCGAGCCGCGCGATCACTTCTTTCGGCCGGACGTCGCCCACGATCGCCACCGTGGCGTTGCTGGGCGAATAGTATTTCCTGAAGAAAGCGGACGCGTCTCCCGCGGTGAGCCGCCGCAGGTCCGGCATCCAGCCGATGGTCGGCGATCCGTAAGGGTGCGCCTGATAGGCCAGAGCGACAAAATTTTCCCAGAGCTTGCCCTGCGGCGAGTTGTCGTAGCGCATGCGCCGCTCTTCCATCACCACGTCTCTTTCCTTATAGAATTCGCGCAGGACCGGGTTGGCCATGCGGTCCGATTCGAGAATCGGCCACAGCTCCCACTTGTTGGACGGCAGGCTGATCACGAACGCGGTCATGTCCTGGCCCGTGAAAGCGTTCAACCCTTCGCCGCCCGCCTGCTGGTACAGCTGATCGAACTCCGCCGGGATGATGAGTTTCTGATGCTCGGCTTCGAGCTCCTTCATCTGACGGCGCAGGCTTTTCAGCCGCTCCGCGTCAGCCCGTTCGCCTTTCGACTCCTCGGCGATGATATCGCGCGCCGCCGCGTCGATCTTGGCGAGCACGACCGCTTCCTTCGCGTAATCCTTCGTCCCGACGGTCTTCGATCCCTTGAACATCATGTGCTCAAAAAGATGCGCGAGGCCCGTCTTGCCGGAGACTTCGTCCACGCCGCCGGCACGGAACATCATCTGGAAAGATACGAGCGGCGCCGCCGGCCGCTCCAAAATCAAAACCTGCATACCGTTCTTGAGCTGGTGCTGGATCACGCGGGTCTTCAGCTGTTCGATGGGGTTGGGACCGGCGCTAACGTCGGCGGCCGCGGGACCGGGAATCGGAAGGAAAAAGAAGAGCGCGGCCAGGATGATGGTTGGCATGTCGTGAGCAAATTATATATAAAAATAGGGACAGCGCCCTATTTCTGTCCCTATTTATGAAAAACCTCCTCGCTAAAATTCTTCTGATCGTTTCCGCCGCGGTCCTGCTTTCATCGACCGTCCTGATGTTCCGCCGGGTCGAACCCTTCCACGGCCTCTATTTTCTTTTCGCCTGGTGGTCGTACATCTGCCTCGTCGACGGCTGGCTGTATCTGAACGGCGGCGATTCGATTTTCACGGACGAACTGATCGACTTTATAACGTTTCTGGTTCCATTTTCGGCGTTCCTGTGGTTCATTTTCGAGGCATTCAACTTGCGGCTGGAAAACTGGCAGTACATCGGCGTCCATCCCGCCCGCTGGGTCCGATGGCCCGGTTACTTTCTCGCGTTCGGCACGGTCGTGCCCGGAGTTTTTCTCACCGCCAACCTGCTCGATCATTGCGGCGTCCTGCGCAAGAACGAATTCTCGCAGTTTTTTTCCGACGAACCTTCCAAAAAATTCATCGCGTTAACCATGGCGGGCGGCCTTGCGATGCTGGCGCTCCCGCTGATCGCGCCGCAATATTTCTTCCCGCTGGTCTGGGGCGGAATGGTCCTGCTGTTGGATCCCATTAACGCGCTATGGGGACGGCGGTCTCTGCTCCAGGAATGGCGGCAGGGCAACTGGACGCGGACGCTGCAGCTTCTGCTGGCGGGGCTGATCTGCGGAGGGCTGTGGGAACTCTGGAATTTCTGGGCGGGTTCAAAATGGATTTACACGGTGCCGCTACCGGGCTGGATGCTGCGCAATCTCAAAATCTTTGAGATGCCGGCGCTGGGCTTTTTGGGATTTCCGCCCTTCGCGCTGGAATGCTTCGTGATGACGGAATTCGCGCGCGGCGTGAAAGAAAAGGTTTCGCGGACTTCCTGGAGAGTGCTGGTTGCGGCGGCTTTCGCATTTTCTCTGGCAATGTGCCGACAGATCGACCTCTATATCGTCAAATCTTTCCGCTAAGTTTTATTGCCCGCGGTGCCGGCCGCCACGTAAGCGCACAGCTTCTCCGCCGCCGCTTCCCCGCTCTGAACGCAATCCGGAAGTCCGACCCCGCCGTACGCGTTTCCCGCCAGCGCCAATTCCGGAACGTCTGTTAATTTTTCGTTGATCGAGGCCAGCAGGTCCAGGTAGCCGACTTTGTATTGCGGCATCGCGCCGTGGTAGCGGTGCACGAACGTGGCCAGCGGCTCGTCGGTGATTTTCAAAATCTGCGCCAGCTCGAGCCGGACGCGCGAGACGATCTCCGTGTCGGTTTTCTGCGTCCAGCCGGAGGTGCCGCCAACCCCGCCGGAGTTTCCGCCCAGGAACGCGCGCAGAACGATCTTGTCGTCCGGGGCGCGGCCCGCGAACTTGACGCTGGCGAACGTGCAGCCGCTGATCGCGCGGTTTTCCGCTGCCGGCACCACGAAGCCAAAACCCTGAAGCGGTTTTAACAGGGCGCTCCGCTCAAACACCAGGTTGACCGAAAGGCTCGATGCATATTGGATTTTGTTCAAATCTTCGGCGAGGGACGGAGCGAAACTTTTGACGAGCTCGGCGGATTTGGGCGCCGGGGCCGCGAGGATCAGTGCGTCGGCTTCGATTTCAAAGTCCGCGCCGCGCAGTTTGTAACGCTTCGTTTCGGGATCGCGCGCAATCGAGCGAATCTGCGCTCCCAGCTTCACGCAGCCGGCCGGGATCTTGGACGACGCCGCGTCCACCAGCGATTGCATCCCGTTCTTTAAGGAAATGAACAGGCTGTAGCGCGGCCCGCTGGAGCTCCCGATCCGCATCTCGAAGCGCCTCCGCCAGATGCCCAGCACCACGCTGCCGTATCTGCGTTCCCACTCCAGAAATTTGGGAAACGTGGCGGCCAGGCTGAGTTCCTTCGGGTCGGCCGCGTAAATCCCCGCCACCATCGGCTGAGCCATGCGGGTCAACGCTTCGTTCCCCAGCCGCCGCCGCACGAACGAATCCAAACTCTCGTCGTAAACATGGCCGTTCGACGCGTGATTTTTGCGCGGCAGGAACGGTTCGATAAACATCCGAAGTTTGGCTTTCAGCGAGAATATGGGCGAGAGGAACAGCGGCAGGAGTTTGGAGGGCGCCAGAAGATAAAAGCCTTCCGGCACGGGGTACAGCGCGTCGTCCAGGGCGATGAAGCTTTTGCGGAAGCGCGGGTTGGTCTGGATGATTTCCGATTCCAGGCCGAGCTTGCGGATCAGCGCGACGCCCGCGGCCTTTTCAGTGAAGACCGCGTCGGGCCCCGCTTCCAGCAGGCAGCCGTGCCACTTGATCGTGGAGATCACGCCGCCCAGTCTCTGCGAAGACTCCAACAGCACGATTTCCAGCGGGAGCTTTTTTTCTTTCTTAAGCTCCAGAAGCCTGAGGCACGCGGCCAGCCCCGATATTCCCCCGCCGACGACGGCGATCTTCACGGAATCGCGCAACTCCTATTTCTTGGGCGCGGTCTCCTGAGACGCGTTGCCCATCACGGGACAGGCCGCCATACCGCCGCCCATCGCTCCGTGCGCGCAGGCGCCCTGCTTCATGCAGGCCATGCGGCCCATCGCGCAGCTCTTGCCCATCAGGTAGCCGATCGCCCCTGCGATGGTCATGAGCGCCAACACCACCAGCACCACCGCCGTGGAACTGCAGCGGCCGTAACCGCAACAACCCTTCTTGTCGTCCGACGCATGTTCTGCCATGGGATTCTCCTTTACGCTCCGTGCTTCGCCACGAACTTCTTGATGTCCTCGATGTGTTCGAGAACAAGCTTCGCCTTCTTCACGCCGAACTGGAACGGAAACTTATCCTCGGCGGAATTCTTAAGAACGATCATCGGATTGCCCTTATACTCTGATTCTTCAACAACAGCCATGGTGATACCTCCTGTATTTTTTACTTGGATGAAAATTCGTGCACCGCATCGATCAGGGCGATGACGTTATCAACGGGCGTTTGCGGCAGGATACCGTGGCCCAGGTTGAAGATGTGGCCGGGTTTGCCCTTCACGGAATCCAGAATTTCTTTGGCTTTGGCGCGGACGGTTTTGACGTCGGACAGCAAAACGAGCGGATCGAGATTGCCCATGATGGCGGTCTTGCGGACGGCTCCGCTCCAGGAGGGCGTCGTATCGAGCCGTTCCCAGGTCGCGGCCAGATCCACGCGCCAGTCGAGGCCGATGACGGTGCCGCCGGCCTCCTTCATCAAATCGAGGATGCCCGACGTGCCGGTGCCGAAATGGATGACGGGAGCGCCGGGTTTGATCTGCGAGAAAAGTTTTTTCATGTGCGGCTGGACGTAGGCGCGGTAGTCGGCGGGACTCAAACTCCCGATCCAACTGTCAAAAATCTGCACGGCGTTGGCGCCCGCCGCGATCTGCGCGTTGATGTAAGCGGCGGAGTCCTGCGCGATCCGCGCCATGAGCGCGTTCCAGGCTTCCGGATCGCGGTACATGAACGTCTTGGTCTGCAGATAATTATCGGAGCGCTTCCCTTCCACCATATAGGACGCGACCGTAAAGGGCGCGCCGCAAAAACCGATGAGCGGAACGTCGGGCTTCAAAGCGGAGCGGGTTTTTTTGAGAGATTCCATCATGAAGCCGAGCGAAGTCGCGGGATCGACGGGCTTCAAATCCTGGACATCCGCCAACGTCCGCACGGGTCGATGGATCAGCGGGCCGTCGCCCTTGGAATATTCGAGGCCCACGCCCATGACGTCGGCGATCAACAATATATCGGAAAAAATGATGGCGGCGTCGGCTTTCAAACGTTCCTGCGCGGTGACGGTGACTTCGCAGGCGAGGTCGGAGTTCTTGCAGAGTTCGAGGAAACTGACTTTGGAGCGGACGTCGCGGTAATCTTTCATGTAGCGGCCCGCCTGGCGCATGAGCCAGACCGGCGTGAACGGAGATTTTTCGAGGCGGCAGGCTTTCATGAACGCGCTCTGTTCGACCGGCTTGGGATCGACGGGTTTGATCGGATACGACTTAACGGTAATCGCGCTCCGTCTGGCGGCAGCGGCGGCGCGCTTCTTTTCGAGGATCGCGGGAAGCTTCTCGGAGGCTTCCTTTACGAAGAGGCCCATGACCGAGGCCTCCGACTGGAAATCCATCGGGAGTTTCAGATCCTGCAGGCGCTCCGTGACCACCGGGCCGATGGAGCAGACCGCGACGCGGTCGAGCGCTTCGCGGAACGAGGCTTCGAGCCCCTCTTCCGCCGCGACGCGCAGCACGTGCTCGAGCTGGGTCGCATTGGTGAAGAGCAGAGCGTCCGCCTGGCCATCCGACACTTCCGCAACGGCTTTGCGCAAAGTAGAAATGTCGTCCGGAAGCGCCCAGCGGTAAACGGGAACGCGGATCACGCGGGCGCCGCGAGCCTTAAGCTCCACGATCAACTCTTCGTTAATGATCCCGTATTCCTGGACGAAAATCTTCTTGTCTTTGACGGAACCGAGGCCGTCCAGCGCGGTCAAAACCTCGCGCCAGGTGTTGGGCGCGGGCGCCACAACGGTTGGCTTCAAGCCGAGCTCCCGCAGCACCGCCACAGGTTTCGGCCCCCGAGCCACAAGGGTGGTTGTCGCCAGCGCCTTCAAAAAGGATTCCCGGTTATAGCTCTGCTCGATCACTTGCAGTAGAAAGCGGGTGCCGACGCCGGTCAGTAAAATGACGATATCCACCCCGCCCGCCAGCACTTTCTCGGCGAAAGCGATGGCTTCGCGGTTCACTTCAAACGGGATTTCCCGCATGGAGGGCGCGACCAGGGCTTTCGCCCCGTGGCGGACCAGCAGGCTTTCCATCTCAAAAGCCCGGCGGCTTTCAAAACTCAAAACCCGGAGCCCGGAAAAACCCGATTTCTCTTCTTTAGGAAGGGCGGTTTGGGAAGGCATGGGCTTATTCTACAAAAACGGGCTGTGCGTTTGTGCACGTCCACCGTGCATAAATGCACGTTGACAAAAACGCCGTCCCCCCTTATACTCAAAACATGAGCAGAAAATCAGTCCGCTTTATCTTAGCCGCCTTCGCCCTGGCCGCGGTATTTATGGCCGGGTCTCCCGTTTTTGCCCTGGATATCATCATCAGCACTTTGAAAGGCACCGTCGAGATACAGAAAAAAAACCAGGCGGCATGGCAAAAAGCCCAGCCGGGGACGATCCTGAAATCGGGCGACAAAATCCGCACGGGACGGCGCAGCAGCGCCAATACGATCTCGCAGGAAGGGCATAAGATTACAATTAAGGAAAAGACCGTTCTGGAGATCACGAAGCTCGGACCCATGGAGTGGGAGTTCAACGAAGAAAAGGGCCGCGTGAAGCTCAAGATCGCGAAACTGGGCGCGAGCCAGTCTCTGCGCGTGAAGACGCCCACCGCGCTCTGCGCCGTCCGCGGCACGGAATTCGAAGTCACCGTTTTGGACGACCAGTCGACCATCCTGGATGTGTTTGAAGGCGTGGTCGGATTCTCGGAGCCGGGCGCTGTGGCGCCGGAAATGCCCGTCATCGAAAACCAGCGCTCGGAACTTCAGCAAGGCGCGCCCCAGCCCAAGCCGGTCGAAGCGATTCCTGAAGATAAGATAAAAGAACATCAGCAGGAGAAGGCCGAGGAGCAGAAGCGCGAGGCGGATAACAAAGGTCAGCAGGGCCAGAACCTGCAGAATCAGCAAGGACAGAAACCACAGGACGCAAAGGTTCCCGGCCAAACCGTTGATCCCAAGTCTGCCCCGACGCCGATGGCGGACGCGCAGAAAAATTCCGACGGTACGCTCAGGCAGCCCGTTCCCTTCGGAGAGACCGCTCGCGAGCGCGAAGCCTTCCGCGCGGAGATCAACCGCGAAGTGAACATTGATATCGCGCGCGATGGCGTCGAATCTGAGGCCGCTTTCGAGCAGCAGTCGAACCAATATCAGGAAGGCAAAACTTTGATTGACGCGTTCGGAAAGCGCGTGCGGCAGGAAGAGTACCTGACGCGGCCGACGCCGGAATCGTTCAAAATCATTTCGCTCAGCAAGCGCGACAACCGCACGGACAGCGCAACCTTCGAAGTCGTGGCGAACCGCCCTCTGCCCGACAATCTCGATCTCGCCGGCAGTCTCTGGTCGTCCTTCGGCAACGTGAAGCCCCCGTTTTACGCGGTGAAGCAGCGCTGGCACGTGACCAACGGCCAGGATTTCGTGACGGAAGTCGCCCTCGACGGCGATTCGCGTCCCGTCAATTTCCAGAGGCCGCAGTTCACCAACGACGGACAGTTTTTAGGCAACATCAACCAGATAGGATTTGAGACGGTGTTTGATCACCGCTATCAGTTCATCAACGGAAATCCCGGAGCGGTCGAGCGGATGTGGCATGACCCCGGTTTCCGCCCCATGGATAACGGCCTGCATGCCGGCACGCAGGTCGCTGGCCTGATGTGGCATCGCCGCCCCATCCTGGTCCAGATGTACGACCCGGTCAACAACAGCGTGCAGGCGTCGTTCTGGCGCGAAGTGTTCGTGACGGGACAGGGCGCGGGAACGACCGCCAGCGGCAAGATGACGTTCCGCGAACGCATGGGCGACCCCAACCCCGCTTTGGCCCACAACCTGGACCGCGAGTCCTACATCAATTTCGTCGACGGCAACGCCAACGGCTACGCGGACAAGGGCGAAGGTTTCGCGGACAACAACAAGAACGGGGTCCGCGACATCAACGAGCCGTTCGAAGACGTCGTCCAGCTTGGCCTGCAGGGCGCGCAGGACACGGCGCGCCTCTTTAACGGCGCGGGCGACACGGTGATTTTTTCCGATTTGAACCGCAACGGCCTGAACGACGACGGCACGGCCGGCAGCGATCCGTTCCTGGTCGCGCAGCGCCCCTGGGCCTGGCAGCTGGCCGAGGAGTTCATCATCACGGATCTTGGCAAGGTCGTGAATTTCCATGAAGAAGGGCTGGGCGCGATCCAGCAGGGTTCGACGGACCAGAACCTCATCGCCCAGACTTTCGAGAAGTTCAATTATGAGCGGGTCTTCACCAGCTCCGAGTTCGGCGGGCGGAAGATCGACGTCGTGGTCTCGCCCCGCGCCCTGATCAAGGGCGGGATCGTCGGTACCCAACGCGGCGGGCGCCAGGACTTCCAGCCCCAAAACTAATTCGAATGATATTTTCCCTTAAACCTCACGCCCTTAAAAATCATGCGATCGTTTTGGCGCTGGCCGGAACATTGTTTGCGTCCCATGTCACAGCTCCGGCGCAAGCCGTCGAATTTGAGCCCGTGGCGCGGCTGACGCTCCTGGGCGGACAGTTTTTTTTCGAGGACGAGCACACCTCATTTTCCGGCAACGGAGACTGGCTGCTGGCCCCGGCCGTGAAATTCAACGACCGCTGGTCGCTGATCCCGACGGTGAACGGCAAATATCGCCGCGTGCGCGAAGTGCAGGAGCTGGTCGGCGGCGGATTCCTGACGCGCGAAACGCTGGAAAATTCCGCCATCGTCAAAGGCCTCTACGCGCTCACCCCGCGCTGGAAACTGAAGGCCAAGACTTCCTATAAAAATCAGCTTTTAGTGGAAAGCGAAGACGAGAAACTTGGGAAAGGACTCTACGACAACAACAAGTATGGCGCGGGACTCGAGGCGGAGCGCACCGGCAAGCTGTTCCGCTCCATCCGGTTCAGCCTCGACCCCTACGGCCTGCGCTACATCCGCTATGCCTCCCTCGCTTCCGGCACCGAGTTCGGCAGCGAGATCAACAGCGGCGCGAACACCCTTGATTTCAACGCCTACGACGCGACCATGGCCGCCGACATCCAGCTCGGCAAGCGCTCGCTGCTGCAGCTCAACCACCTGACGTCTTACCGCCTGTTCCTCGAGCAGAAAAAGGTGACGACGTCCGGCCTTTACACTGCCGACGACCGCAACGACGTTTTCAATCAGACCAACCTCGGTCTGTCCCACGTTTTGCCGGACTGGTTCGGGGAAAAGTTCCAGATCATGGCCGGCCTCGACGCGTCCTACGCGTTTCTGACTTCAAACCAGAATAACTATGACGCGGCCCGGACGAAGTTTAATGAAAATTATTACGGCTACTCCGAGTATCACGCGGGACCGCGCTTCGCCGCCCGCTTCTTCGATCTGGAGCTGGGCGTTTCCTACGACTACGGCCGCCGCCTTTACGCCGACCGCCCGATTCAGGATGCTTCAGGCTCTTATCTGTCTGATAAAATCCGGATTGACACCCACAGCATCAACTACTCTTTCCGTTATCCCATCATCTATGGCTTTTCCGCAATCGCTCAAGGCGTCTACCGCCGGTCCAACTCCAACATAGCTTACGAGCGCACCTACCGCTACAACTACGTCGCCCAGCACTACTTCCTCGGCCTCAGCTGGGAATACTAGACTCGCCTTAGAATCCCCACAGCACTCTCCATCCACTATTAAAAAATCCTGATTTTGGAAGAATCTTTTTTTCTTATCAGCACTCTAATGGATAAAGTGCTAGTATGAAATTAGGGCAAGATTTTGACGAATTTGAGACGGAGGATATATTATGAGACTTGATAGACTGACGATAAAAGCGCAGGAAGCCCTCCAGGCGGCCCAGGGGACGGCCGGAAACCGGTCGCACCAGGCGGTGACGCCCGAGCATCTGCTTTGGGCTCTTTTGGAGCAAAAGGACGGGGTTGCCCCCCAGGTTTTGAATGGGCTGGGGATTTCCCCCGAATCCCTGGTCCAGTCTTTGGAGAATGCCCTCGATTCCATTCCGCAGGTCTCTGCCCCCGCCGGACAATCCGGGCAGGTTTATGTCACTCCCGAATTGCAGAAAGTCTTACAGCTGGCCGAAAAGGCCGCGGGCGAGCTGAAGGATGAATACACGTCCACCGAGCACCTGTTGCTGGGCATTGCGGGCGAAGGTCGCTCCAAGGCCTCCAAATTGCTGACCGACGCCGGCGCCAACAAGGAATCGATCCTGAAGGCGCTGTCTTCCGTTCGCGGGTCGCAGCGCGTGACATCCCCTTCCCCTGAAGATACATACAAGGCATTGGAAAAATACGGACGCGATTTGACCGACATGGCGCGGCGCGAGAAACTCGACCCCGTGATCGGGCGCGACGGAGAGATCCGCCGCGTGATCCAGGTTCTGGCGCGGCGCACGAAGAACAATCCCGTTTTGATCGGCGAACCCGGCGTGGGCAAGACCGCCATCGCGGAAGGGCTGGCGCAGCGCATCGTTTCCGGCGACGTTCCGGAGACCCTGAAAGAAAAGCGCGTCGTTGCTTTAGACTTGGGCGCCCTGATTGCCGGCGCCAAGTTCCGCGGCGATTTCGAAGAGCGGCTGAAAGCCGTCCTGAAAGAAATTGCCGATTCCAACGGCCAGGTCATCCTTTTTATCGATGAGATGCACACGCTGATCGGCGCGGGCGGAGCCGAAGGCGCGGTGGACGCGTCCAACCTGCTCAAGCCCATGCTGGCGCGCGGCGAGCTCCATTGCGTCGGCGCCACCACGCTGGACGAATACCGCAAATATATCGAAAAAGACGCGGCGCTCGAGCGGCGGTTCCAGCCCATCGTGGTGGATGAGCCCTCCGTCGAAGACACCATTTCCATCCTGCGCGGCTTAAAGGAAAAGTACGAGCTGCACCACGGCGTGCGCATTAAAGACGCGGCGCTGGTCGCGGCCGCCCAGCTTTCCTCGCGCTACATCGCCGACCGTTTCCTTCCGGACAAAGCCATCGACCTCGTGGACGAGGCCGCTTCGGGCCTGCGCATGGCTATCGACTCCATGCCGGCCGAAATCGACGAGATGGACCGCAAGGCGCGCCAGCTCGAAATCGAAAAGACCGCCCTTAAAAAGGAAACGGACATCGATTCGGCGGAGCGCATCAAGAAAATTGAGAACGAGCTCGAATCCCTCCATGCCAGCATGGGCGATTTCAAAAAGCATTGGGAGGACGAGAAGAGCGTCATCCAGAAGATCCGTTCGCTTAAATCCAAACTCGAAACGCTGAAGCTCGACGAGAAAAATGCCGAGCGGCGCGGCGAGCTGGGCCGCGTGGCGGAGATCCGCTACGGGCAGATCCCGGGCATTCAGAAGGAGCTGGATACTCTGAACGCCCAGATCAAGTCCTTGCAGACGGAGCGCAAACTCTTGAAGGAAGAGGTGGATGAAGAAGACATCGCGCAAATCGTGGCGCGTTGGACCGGTGTGCCCGTGACGCGCATGCTGGAGAGCGAAATTGCCAAGCTCACCAAGATGGAAGAGCGGCTCCACGCGCGCGTGGTCGGACAGGACGAGGCGGTCGCGGCCATCGCCAACGCAGTGCGGCGTTCCCGTTCCGGCATCGCGGACCCCAACCGGCCCATCGGCTCGTTTATATTCCTCGGCCCCACGGGCGTCGGCAAGACCGAGCTCGCGAAAGCCGTCGCGGAATTTCTATTCGACGACGAGAAGAACCTCGTGCGCATCGACATGAGCGAGTACATGGAAAAACATTCCGTGGCCCGCATGATCGGCGCCCCCCCGGGCTACGTCGGCCACGACGAAGGCGGACAGCTCACCGAAGCGGTGCGCAAACACCCGTTCTCTGTCATCCTGTTCGACGAAATCGAGAAGGCCCATCCGGAAGTCTTCGACATCCTGTTGCAGGTCCTCGATGACGGCCGGCTGACCGACGGACAGGGCCGCACCGTGAACTTCAAGAACACGATCATCATCATGAGCTCGAATATCGGCTCCAACTGGATTCAGGAGACCTCGGACTATGCCGATATGAAGAAACGCGTGACGGAATCGATCCAGGCCCATTTCCGGCCGGAGTTCCTGAACCGTATCGATGAAGTTTTGATCTTCCAGCGCCTCGCCGCCGACCAGATGAACGTGATCGTCGAGAAACAGCTGAAACTGCTCGAGAAGCGCCTCGAAGAGAAGAAGATGAAGATTGTTTTAGCGGAACCCGCGAAACGGTTCCTCGTTAAGGAAGGCTTTCACCCTGCGTTCGGCGCCCGCCCCCTGAAGCGCGCCATCCAGAAGTTTGTGGCCGATCCGCTGGCCGGCAAAATCATCGCCGGAGAATTCAAGGAAGGCGACCGGATCGAGGTGGTAACCCAGCGCGTTAAGGGCGAAGAATCGCTGGACTTCTGTAAAACAAACACCTCGTTAGTTGCCCAAGCGAAATCTGAGGCAAAAGCAACTAAAGATAAACATATCGCCACTATTAAGAAGTAGTGCTAGCCAACCCATATAATATGGTTAATACAGAACCAAAGCGGCATCATTATCTTCCTCGGTTTTATTTGGAGGGATTTTCCAAGAAGAATTGTTTTTGGGTTTTTGATCGGATTAAAAATGAGGTGCGAAAGCAAACACCGGAAAGCACCGCCGTGCAAATTGATTATTACACGGCCACCGTGAAGGGCGCTCAATACAGAGATATTGAGAAATACTTTGCAGAACTTGAGGGAAGGACCAAACCGATCATTTCCAAAATAATGCAAAGTGAAACAATTACCTCGGAAGACAAAGAGACCCTTTCCATGTTTATTTCATTTCTTCGGGTCAGAGTTCCGGATTTTGAAAAAATGGTGAACGAAATGAGCGAAAAGGCCATTAAATGGAAAAATCAATTCTCCTGCGCATCCACTGGGCAAGCAGAAGCGATGATCCGGGAATTCGAGCGCGACACAGGAAAGAAGCTTAATCTTGCGCCTCAAAAGCTTTACGAAGTAATACGGGAAGGCAAATATTCTTTGAAATTTAAACGTGAATGGAGCCTTTTAAATATGCTTTCTGTTGGGATTCGTCAAGCTCAATACTTTCGTGTGATGAATTGGGCCTTTCTTAGAGCACCGCAAGACAGCGCCTTCATTACGTCCGACACTCCGTTCCTTTTGGCTCCCCCCAAAAACCATGATCCAAAGCCTTTACTTGCTGGGGTTGGCATAACGACGCACAACGCTACCAAATATACCCCTTTGAATTCTGAAGTGTGTATTATGATGGGAAACCCGGGTGATGTGATTGTCGAAAAGAATGTCGACAAGGAAACAGTTCAATGGATAAACTGCAGCATTGCCGAAAATACTGACAGATTTGTTATTGCAAGTAACAAGACTCAACTCGAAGAAATAGTCAAATCTACCAAAATTGACGAGTGGCAAATCGAGTCGAGGGTACAAGTAAGCTAATATTTAGGATAGGACGGGTTTAAAAAATGCCGTCCCAATTCTGTCCTTTTACAAAGGTGAACTACCTTACTTTTTTATCAGGGTGTCGCGACGCCAGGTTTTGTCGTCGGTTTTGGGGTGGTCGAGGTTATAATGGAGGCCGCGCGATTCCTTGCGCATCAAAGCGCAGCGGATCACGCATTCCGCAACCTGCGCCAGGTTGCGCAGTTCGATCAGGTCGGACGTCACGATAAAATTCCAGTAGTACTCCTCGATTTCCTTTTGCAGGACTTCCACACGCCGCAACGCGCGCTCCAGCCGCTTGTCCGTCCGCACGATGCCCACGTAGTTCCACATGAACCGCCGGATTTCATCCCAGTTTTGGGCGATGACAACCTGTTCATCAGGATCTTTGGCCGCGCCCGGGTTCCAATCGGGAATGGAAACACGCGAAGGGTCAGGAAACTCATCAGCAATCTTGTCGACTTTGGTGGCACAGAGATCAGCCATCACGAGGCCTTCGAGCAAGGAGTTTGACGCAAGACGGTTGGCACCATGCAGACCGGTGCTTGCGGACTCGCCAATTACAAAAAGATTGGGGATGGACGTTTGACCATCGATGCCGGCGCGCACGCCGCCGCAGAAATAATGCGCCGCGGGCACGACGGGAATAGGTTCGCGCGTCATGTCGAAGCCGAACTTTTTACAGGCCGCGAGCAGGTTGGGAAAGCGTTTCCGGATGAACGGCGCGCCGCGGTGGCTGATATCGAGATAAACGAACTCATCGCCGGATTTCTTCAATTCAAAGTCGATGGCGCGCGCCACGATGTCGCGGGGCGCGAGCTCCGCGCGCGAATGGTGGTGCTTCATGAAGGGCGTGCGATCAGCCAGCAGCAGTTTACCGCCCTCGCCGCGCACCGCTTCGGAAATTAAAAAGGATTTGGCCTGCGGATGGAACAGGCAGGTGGGATGAAACTGAACAAATTCGAGATTGCGAAGCGCCACGCCGGCGCGATAGGCCATGGCAAGTCCGTCTCCGTCGGCTACGTCGGGGTTGGTGGTGTAAAGATAAACTTTGCCCGCGCCGCCGGTCGCCAAAACCGTCGTTCCCGCCAAAAACTTAACCACCTGATGGCCTTCAATATCCAAAACGTAGGCGCCCAGCACCTGATCCGACTCGTTCGACCGGCCAGCTGAGGAACCGCGGGCGCCGCGCTTCCCCAGCTTTTTGCGCGTAATCAGATCGAGCGCGATATGGTTTTCAAAAATCCTGATGTTCGGATGCGAGCGCACCTTCTTGCAGAGTGCGCGCATGATCTCGCGGCCCGTGATGTCGCCCGCGTGCAGAATGCGGCGGTGCGAGTGGCCGCCTTCGAGGCCGAGCTCAAAATACTTCTCGTTG
>CAZFYO010000014.1:0-51073 GCA_964523525.1 uncultured Elusimicrobia bacterium | reverse complement strand
ATTAAGAGTCGCTTGCTCTGCCAATTGAGCTAACTGCCCGGATTTGAGACGAAAGGTATAATGAATGGCATTTACCGTCGATGACTGGTGAGTATTATACAAAATTTCCTGACATCTGTTGAAACCTCAAGAAACTCAAAAAACTACCTCGTTTCGCATTCATATCAGGAAATTATCAGGAAAATTCGTCTGCCCGTTATAATAATCCTTTGAATGATAAGCAATCGCCTTCTTCCGAGTAATTGATTTTTCTTCATTTTTACCGTCTACTGTTTTCCATTTTTGATAATCATCGACACATTGGGCAATCATTTTATGATACCTGCATAGCTCATCCTCGGAGAACTCCATTACGTACCACTCCTTGCATGTCGGGTTGCAGTAGAAGATTTTATTTATTTTATTTCCCTTCAATCTCGGATCAGACGTCGCACGGACCGCAAGACACAGAAATGCCAACATCGCCTGACATGCATCCTGATGAAATTTTTTCTCCCCCAATGGAGTAACTCCCACTCGAAGACATACCGCAACCGGAGAATGGCCTTGTATACAGAGCATATCAACCTTTCCCTTAACCGTTGTTGGCCCATACTCCAACGAGACTGAAACATTGGATAGTTCGCGATGCAAACCATTTTTTATCATCACCCGTTCAATCTCTTCTACGCCCAGGACCTTCTTATATAGATTTTTGAATTCATTTTCTTTTTGAGCATAAGACAACTCGTAGCTAGTCAATGTTTCAATGAAACATTTGGAAGCTTTTTCGCTAATTTCGCAAATATAGTTTTCATATGCCGCAATCGACTTATCAGGCAGATCGATTAAACTGCCTTTTATCATTTTAGCGCTGTTACTAGCTCTTATAGGATGGGGCTTTTCCCACTTTCCCTTTGCTATGTAGCTTTGAATTAATGCAATGCTGATATCGCTTCCCATAACACACCTCCGTTAGCTATTTTGGTTCCGATTCGCTTCACACGCATTTCGGTAAGCCGGCGCAGATGTGGGTCTGCCATGGCTTTGTCATCCCCCGATGGGCTGGGACCACCTTTATCGATACATATGGACCATTGCTGGTGCTATTCCTCCACTAATGTCCAGGATTATTCGCTCGTGTATCTTGCCTTTGCACATGTTATAGGGTACCAGGAATGATTGGGTAGCGGCAGTTACCAACGGGCTGAAAAACCCAGGAAAAAGGTACATAGATCGACGGTACGTCGACGGAGATTATTGGACATTACAATGGCACAAGAGGAATGGCGAACCTATTCCAACCCGATAGTCATATTTCCAGTCTTGATGATAATTTCGGCGCATTTTTATGTACCTTCACCAAGATTAACATGCCGGGCTTGATTCTAACAGTGACTATCGGGCACATTTTATTAGCTTTTTAGTCCTATAAAAAAACTACTGAAATTTCAGCATAAAAATAGAATTGAATTGATAATTCAATATGTTTTATTGCTATGTGATGTTGGCAGTGTTTTTTGGAGGAATGCTACGTCGTGCTCAACTGTGGGCTTTGCTTGTGGTTGGTTGAAATTTTAAATGATATCAGAATCCTTCAAGAATTTTTGGCCATAAATCGATCTTAACCACTCAGCGTTATACGTACGTTAATTTTCAGCTTCTGAAACTGTCTGCAAGGAATCGCATCCTCGGTTTTAGAGATTAACGGATTCAGCTTTTATTGCGCATCGTTGTGCAAAATAAACTTGTAATAGCGGCCTATCCAGTAGGGAAGCAAAAAAATGACGCCGTCGCCTTCGATCTCTCCATTCCCTCCGGAGTCCAGCTGGTACGGATTACCATTCCAACGCAGAATCGTAATTTCATTATACGGCAATACTTCCAAGCTCTGCGGGTGGCCAGCGGGTGAATTTGGATCGAAGCGGACATCTTTGCGAAGGATGTTTTCCCTTCTCCAGTTGATCTGCTCCCAAGAAAGCTCGCGCAAAGTTCGAATGGAATCATCTATCGCGCAGTCTTCTCCAATAAAAGCACAGAAAGTAAAATTCCACCAAGGATTACGCTCGGGTCTTTCGATGCGCCATGTTGCATCCAGACTTTTATGATAAATGGCGCGCAATTTGGGATCCGTTTCATACTTTAGAAGCGGATAGTAGGCGCAGAAAGCCAACTCATCATCGGAATGATTGACCACTTCCGGCGGAGCCGTGATTTTAAGACGAACTGTATTTTCCGCATAACCGTGTTTTTCAATCAACTCCAAATATTTCTGCTGGTACTTTTCTTGACCTGTGATATGGTAAGCCGTTTTCAAGTGGGACAGAATCAAAAGAGAATTCAAACCCCGTTCTTCATGCCAATCGATATCCTCCTCTCCGTTCATTGGCAGGTTTGAATTCAACTGCTCCGGGTTCCACACACCCCAACGCGTAGGCCTCCCATCGGTATCTGTCAAATACCAATTATGATCGATGATATGATCCATGATCCGGGCAACGACCTGCCGGACGCGTTTTTTCTCTTTTTCATCCGCCGCCAGATCGTAGTAAACGGAGTAGGCGAAGAAATGCCCTGCGATCTCATCAGATGAAGTGTTGCCTTTCCACTCCCATTTTCTCGAAGAATCCGTATGCCACTCTCCATCATATTTAAACTTCTTAGGATCACCGGCACTAACAATGGAGCGCGCTGGAAAACCTGAAATTCCAGTGACAGATTCCAGCCATTCCAACGCGTGAAAACTTTCCTTGGCCCATTGTAAAGTGCGCTTATCCTGCGTTGCTGCATATTTAAAGCTCATGGCCGCCACATAAAGACTCGTCCACAATCCATCATTATCATTGTGGTGTAGGACACCGCCGCGAGTTGGATAGCCCGAAACTTCGAGAGTCAATTCACGAATGAATCCTCGCCAAACATGGCGTTTGCGAATGATTTCTTCAAAGCGTTTAGCTTTGTCTGCGAGCGTGGTCTCTTTCTCAGAATTTAAACCTCTCCCAATTTTTTGAAGGTAAGGTATATCTCTCGCGGTATTTTTATCTGCGTCTGAGGCATAACTCAGCCGGGCCGGCAGAACGGCCAAGCACAGAGTGACGACACTCAAAAAGAAGATAGCTGTATATTTATAGCGTATCCTCATTTCTTCCTTTCCGTGGCACAACCCATTGGTTAAGAACCGGGATCACGAGAAGAGTGAGCAGGGTAGAAGTGATGATGCCTCCGATAACGACCGTTGCCAGAGGTCTCTGAATCTCTGCGCCAATTCCCGTGTTTAGTGCCATCGGTACAAATCCCAAGCTCGCCACAAGCGCGGTCATGACCACCGGACGCAAACGTAAGAGCGCGCCCTCACGAGCGGCTTCACGCGGTGAATACCCTTTGGCCAACAGCTGGTTGAAGATTGTTCGGAGCACCATATCGCTCAAGATTGCAATGCCCATGAGCGCGATGAATCCCACCGAGGCTGAAACGCTGAGCGGAATATCTCTTAATGCAAGAGAAAAAATGCCGCCGGTCATCGCCAGTGGAATACCCACATAAACCAGAAGAGCCTGTTTGATACTGCCGAAGGTCTGCCACAGAATGAGCAGGATCGCCAGAAGGATAAGAGGGACAATCAGTGCAAGTCGTTTTCGCGCCCGCTCCAAGTTTTTGAACTGACCACCCCATTGAATCCTGTATCCTTCAGGAAGTTTAATCTCTCGGTCAATGGTTTGGCGTGCCTCTTTCACATAGCTTGAGATATCTCGCCCAGACAAGAACACAGCCACGGCTGCATAACGCTGGCTATAGTCGTGAGAAATGGTCGTAACTTCATCCTTGCTTTCAAAGTCGGCCACTTTGTAAAGCGGGATGGTTCCGCCTTCAAGCCCGACCGGCATGGATTTGATGGTTTCTATGTCCTCGCGGTGTTTCGACTCAACCCTAAACACAATGGGGAAACGCCATTGGTCTTCATAAAAACTGCCCACTTCTCTTCCTGCCATCGATATTTCCAGCAGACGGTTTACGTTGTGAATATCGAGACCATAGCGGGCAATGGCCGCATAGTTTGGCCTTGCGCTTAAGACAGGACTCTTTCTAAGAGCGGTTAAGGCATCCATTTCCGCTTCATCTGTTCCGGGGATTTTTTCCAAGACGGCGATTGATTTTTCCAACAGATCAATAAGCACCGGAAGTTCTTTACCATAGATCCGCAATGTCACATCCGCGCGGCTGCCTTCCAGAATTTCCATGAAACGCATTTCAATAGGTTGGTTTTCATTCACCTCTTGATCAGAGGTTTCTTTTTCCAAGACCTCTTTAATGGCTTGATAAAGCTCCGCTTTAGTCCGACGGCGTCCGTTTTCCACAACCGGCCATTCGGAAGCATCTTTCTTTAATATGAGGAAGGTGTCCGATAAATGAACACCCATAGGATCCGTTGCAGATTCCGGCGTGCCTATTCTGGAAAATACATGTTCGACCTCTTTGAATCTAGAAATAATCCGATCGCTTTTTTTCTGCAATTGAAGAGACTCGTCCACTCCAATGTCCGAGTTCCTCGTAAGGTTGATCACCATGTCTCCCTCGTCCAGCGACGGCATAAAATCCGAACCCAATCGAGGATAAATGAATAGGGCGGCCGTGATCAAGAGGATGGCCGGTGTCAATGCCAACAAGCGGTGATTGAGAGCAAAATCCAAAACAGGTTCATAAAGTTTCTTCAACATTCTGAACACCCAGGTATCTCCATCGCCGCCGCCTTTGTGTTTCCGTAAAAAAAGGTAAGCAAGCACCGGCATTAGGAGAACGGCCACAAGCAGCGAAGCGCCCAAGGCCATTAACACAGTCACCGCCATAGGGTGATAAAGTTTTCCCTCAATTCCTTCCAAAGACAGAATAGGCACATACACCAGCATGATGATGAAAAGTCCAATGGTAATTGGCTTAATGACTTCAGAAGCGGAGTCCTTGATAAGAGCCAGCCGCTCTTCCGGCTTCAATTCTCCTTTATGTTGCTCCAGACGCCGAATCGTATTTTCGATCATTACAACTGCGCCATCTACGAGAAGCCCAAAATCGATAGCACCCAAGCTCATCAAGCTCGCTGAAACACCCATCCACCGCATTCCTATAATTCCGAAAAGCATGGAGAGCGGTATAGCCAAAGACACTAAAAGTGCCGCGCGAAAATTTCCCAAAATTACTAAGAGAACCGCAATGACGAGCACTGCCCCTTCAGAAAGATTTTTCATGACGGTCTTAAGGGTGGCGTTCACCAGATAGCTGCGGCTATAGAGGAGTTTGACATCTACATCAGGAGGAAGCGGAGCTTCTCTTAGAGCTTGTTCTGAATCCAGCGCCACTTCTCTTGAGTTTGCTCCGCTCAGCATGAGCACGGTTCCCAGAACCGCTTCTTCGCCGTCATAAGTGGCACCGCCCATCCTTTGAGAATAACCTTCACGCACATCCGCTATCTGTGAAAGCGCAATTGGTTTTCCTCGTACATCCAATTTAATGGGAATGCTGGAGATCTCCGTCAGGTTTTGTAAACGCCCGGAAGTTCTCACAATTACTTGCTTGCCCTTTGGCTGAATGTACCCGCCGCCGGAATTTTCTCCGAGGCCCTGTAACCGCTCAACGATCTCTTCGATACCGAGACCGTATTGCTCCAGCCTTTCGGGGTGAAGCTCAATATGAATTTCTTTTTTATAACCTCCGGTAGAATCCACATCGGCCACGTTTTTTATGGAACGCCTAAGATAAGGAGCAATGACAAAATCCTGTATCGTTCGCAAGTGTCGCAGTCTTTCTGTTTCCGGTTTTTTGGCAAGCTCTGTTCCGGGTTTAGCCAGAACTACATACATGAGAACTTCGCCGAGGCCAGTGCTGATGGGGGCAAGTTCAGGAGAAATCCCTTCCGGCAGTTCACCTTGGCCGCCCTGCAACCTTTCCGCCACTTGCTGGCGCGCCCAATAAATATCGGTTCCGTCTTCAAAAATAATCACTACTTGCGAAAGCCCATACTTAGAAAGAGAGCGGACTTCTTTAACATGGGCAATGCCGCTCATGTCAGTTTCAATTGGGAAGGAAACTGTTTTTTCGATCTGTTCCGGATCCAATGCCCCGGTCTTGGTGTTGACCATCACCTGCACCGGAGTAATGTCCGGAACCGCGTCCACAGGTGTTTTTGAAAGCGCGTAAAACCCAACCCCCGCAACCAAAGCAAAAAATAGAACTACCGCGACTCTGTTTTTAAGCGTCCAATCTAAAATTCGTATCATTCTGGATTCCTCCTACTAAAATTTTCCGAGCTGAACAACCAAGTCCTTTTCTCCGGTCATAAAGAAAAGGTTGGTTAGCTTGTCTACGAGCGCAAGTTGAGCATCGAGAGCGCGGTAATACGTTTCAGCAATCTGCTCATCGATTTCAAGAAACAAAAGCAGATCCAACTGCCCTTTTCGAAACGCATCTTCAGCTTCCCGCTCCTGATTTTGGAGCTCAGAAAACAAAGATTGAGGATACAAAGACACATTTTTTCTTGCAGCTTCCACTTCATTTAGCAGCCGCTGCAAACGGGATTTGAGTTCACGCTCCTGGAAAGCAAGAAGTTGTTTTTCTGCCTCATGTTTTTTCCCAAAACTTCGTATGTTCCCGTTGTTTCGATTTAATACGGGGATTGGAATTGCAAAACCTGCACCTAACGTGCGCTCTGTTTCTCCTGCAGATTCCTGCCCATAAAAAGCGGATAAAGAAAAATCCGGCCACTTCTCTTTTTGCGCTAATAACTGTTCTTGATTAGCTCGATGAACCAAAAGACGCTGGGCGGCAAGATCGAGGTTATTATGGATCGCTTTAGCCTGCCATTCGTTCTTGTCTAAAGCCGTACTGCCCTTAATCCAGGGGATATGAATCCTGGGATCAGCGTCATCCCCCAATGAAACATAAAGCTTGAGCCGCTCAAGGGAATCTTTAAGAGACGTTTCGATCTCAATGCCTTCCGATATCAATTTTCTCAATCGGCTTTCCACAACATGCCGTTCCATCTTTTTTTGTGGTGTGGCGAAAGTACGTCCTGCGAGGTATGATTTAATCAGTTCAAAACGTTCCTGTCTTTTCTGAAGAAACGAGCTCCTTTGGTGGTTGATTTCATGCTGGTAAGCGGTGCGTAAAACATCGTAAATTAGGGAAATTTCTACCTTGCTTTTATTGATTTCGGCTAATTCCTTATCCGAGTCCGCAATGCCAAACCTCAAGTCTCGTTTGCCGGGTAAAAGAAATGGCTGAGACAAAGACATCCCAAGCAGGGAACCGTTTGCAGAAGATACTGTCTTTTGTCCTGCAGAAAAACTGAATTCAGGATTCTGAAAGCGCCGGGTCTGCTCAGATGAAAATTGTATCTCTTCTACCCGGGTGTTAAGAGAATGAAGCCATTCGCTACGGCTTAAAGTTCGTTCAATGAGAGCTTCAATTGTATATTCCTGAACTGAGGCATTAGATATCACCTTGGTTTTTTCTGGTTGGGGCGGCAGTTCCGCAAAAAGAGGCGGAGCGCTTAATGTAAGCATCCACAACAAAGAAACGATGCTCCAATTTTTGGTTCTAAAATGGATGAAAAAAATCTCTTTCATGATAAAACTCCTGACCCTGTTAAAGGGATGCACCTATCCCTCAATTGAAACGAAGAGATGGATGCCGATAAACACAGCAATACCGGGTTAAAAATCCGGCAAGAAATTAAACTGTTAGTTGATTATGCGGAACTGCGTGATTCAGTTAGGCTTGAATTTTAGGAGGGTGAAAAATCTTATGAATGAAGAGTGAAGAGATCAAAATTTGTTTTGACGAAAAAATAGCCCCTTGCTTTAAATCCTGTGATACTAATCCAGAAAAAGTTCCTTGATAGAAATGAGTTTGGCAGCTTCCTGAATGGCAGATTACAGCGCAGTCACGCGTCTCATCGTTATGGCAAAGAGACGTAGCGTCTACAACGCTATCAATTGCAAGTCCAAAAACTAACAAAATCATTGCTGTTCTGAACAACCAGTTTATCTTTTTCATTCCTGTTAAGGTTACCATCAATTTTTGTAAAAGTCAATGGAACTCATCGGATGGGATGGGTAGAGCTGATCCAGTTTATAACTTTATCCCCAGCCTCCCCAATAACAACATGTATACGGTGTAAGCTATAAACATAATTACCGATGACAACCCAAGAGCGAACCAAAACTTTAAACCTGATTTCAAAAAGATCGGAAGGACAAGAAAGAAAATCAAAGAGGGTAGCACTGCCCAAAATATTCCCCTGGAAAGATCGGCAATTTTTTGGCTGTCTTGCGTATCACGGTATAACCAAATGATGGCCAAGATTGATGTAAGCGGCAATGAAGCCAAAACGGCAGAAATAAGCGTGAATCGTTTTGCCAGCTCAGACACCGAGGCAATGATCAGGGCGGAAATAAAAATTTTGATCGCAAAGTACATTCTACACTCTTGGCCAGTACATAATGACTGAAACACCGGCCAAGCAAATTAAGCCGCCGATGATGTCAAATTTGTCAGGCATAACCCGGTCAATCCCCCAACCCCAAAGGATGGAGAGCACAACGAAAATCCCTCCGTAGGCTGCGTAAACACGTCCAAAATTAGCGGGTTGAAGTGTCGGGATAATTCCATAAAGAAAAAGAATCAAACCGCCTGCAATTCCAACCCATAATCCCTTACCTGATTTTAGCCATTGCCAAACTAAGTAGCCCCCACCAATCTCACAAAGTCCTGCCACAACAAATAAAGCTAAACTTTTTATCACGGTCATGATGCCTATTTTCTCCTCCAATCAACTGGCATAGCGCCGCAGGGGATCGGTTTCCTGAAGGTCAAGCAGTTTAACCCAATCAGGCATACGGTAATTTTTGATCGCTTCTCTTTTGGTATAGGGTTTAATATCCAAGACTGGAGTCCCGTCCCACGCGTCTAATCCTTTCACCATGAGAATATTTTTTTGACGTTTGATCAGCTGCACAACAGTCATTCCAATGGGATTATGCCGGTGAGGCGTACGAGTGGAGAGATAACCAATCTTAAGAATTTTCTGAACACCCTTTGGATGAATCTTGATGTCCGGCTTCCTTACCTTATCCAGACAAAACAAAACTACAATGTGAGAAAAACCCTCAATCCCATCGAGGGCCTTTGTCATGCGCTTATCAAATTCTATATTTTGACCACAAACCAGTCCAATAGGATAAAATGATATTCTACGTTTCAATATTTTTCCTCTCAACACGGATTTAGGTAATTTCTAATTATTTTTTCCCGCAATACCCACCGGACTTTGTTTTTTTGTATTGGTAATAAATAACGGCAAAAATACGATTCCGATGTTCCAGCATGCCAAAAAACTCGTTGGACATCAAAAGCGCAATGGGAAAATGCGCGGAAGCCATGTGCAGTTCGATCAATTCAATTTTTGGCATTTGAGATTGCTCATGTGGAATTTAACTCGCCTTTTTCAGACTTCGAAGCTGATAGTCCGCTCCCATTCCCATTTTATCGGCAGAAGCTTTCAATGCCTTTTGCACCTCAGCAATTTTAACCTTCGCATCTTTTTTAATCTGGAATTGGACAATTTTCTTATCCTGATCAACAGACACCTTTTCTATACCGTTGATTTTTTCCAGAGTCTGCTGAATAAAAGAGCCGCAACCGCCACACACAATACCTTTTACTTCCGCTGAATAAGCGCCTGACGTTAAAACCTGAGCGTCTGTGGATTTTGCTTTCGATTTTACGGATCCAGCAAACGCTGTGCTGATTCCTAACAATACAACTATGCCTGCTTTGAATAATGTCCTCATTATTTTCCTCCAAGTTTAATGTTTATGTTCATCCTTCTCGGTATTGGAATGTGCAGGGGAGGTTGATTTATAAACTTCCACCTGCTCTTGCTTTTGCTCATTGTGTTTAGAATGGTTTTTATGTTTGCCGTGCAACCAACCGATTCCGAACATCATTCCTACCATCATGACAACCATCACTACGATTCCTGTCTCCATAAGATCACCGCCTTATTTGAGAGATTGTACGGGTTAGCCAGACGAGTCCAAACGAGGTCTTTAGTATTCTAAAAACCGCGCCACAAGGAGGCAATGGAGTCTTGGCCAACCCAAAAATTATGATTCATGTTCTATCGCCTCATGAATAGGAAGCTTGCTGACATCTACTGTGCCATGCTTCATTTCGTAACGCCATTTCCAAATAAAGTAGATGGCCGGATAAACCAGCAGTTCAAGTAAAAACGATGTGAATAAACCTCCAACCATGGGAGCGGTGATGCGTTTCATGACGTCGGACCCCGTGCCTGCGGACCATAAGATCGGGATAAATCCAAGAAAGTTCGTCATCACCGTCATCACTTTGGGCCGGATCCGCCGGACCGACCCGTGAATGACTGCTTCTTTCAAGTCGTCAAAGGTTTTCATTTTCCCTTGACGGACGCGCTCGTTATAAGCCAAGTCCAAATAAAGAAGCATAAAAACGCCCGTTTCAGCGTCCAGTCCCAGCAGAGCAATGATCCCCGCCCATACGGCAGTGCTCATATTGTAATCCAAGGCCCAAAGCAGCCAGATGGCTCCAATGGCGCTGAAAGGCACGGCCATTAGAACAATGCCTGTCTTCACCATAGACCGCGTGCTCAAATAGAGCAGGACTACAATGATGAAGAGCGTCAGAGGCACAACTACCATCAGCCGGCTTTTCACGGTCATCATGCTTTCATACTGTCCGCTCCAGACCAGCGAATACCCAGGCTTTAATGTCAATTTCTCTCGGACAATTTTTTTGGCTTCGGTCACATAACTTCCAACGTCTCTCCCGGACACGTCAACATAAACGTACCCCGCCAGCATGGCGTTTTCGTTGCGGATCATGGACGGCCCATGCACGAGTTGGATGTCCGCGATTTGGGTAATCGGAATATGAGCGCCGGACATGGTGGGAACGAGCACGCGGCGCAGTTTTTCAATGTCATCCCGGAACTCGCGGGCGTAGCGGACGTTCACAGTGTAACGCTCCCGCCCTTCGATGGTTGTCGTCACCGGCTCGCCGCCGATCGCCGACATGATCACCATGTTGGCCTCGTCAATTGTTAAACCATAGCGGGCCAGTTGATCGCGTTTCAAGACAAAGTCCAGAAAGTAGCCGCCTGCCGTGCGTTCGGCGTAGATGTTCCGTGTTCCAGGAACATCCTTGAGTATCATCTCCAGGTGCGTTCCAATCCGTTCTATTTCACTTAAATCTGCGCCAAAGACTTTGATGCCTATCGGAGTGCGGATACCGGTGGAAAGCATATCAATGCGATTTTTAATGGGCATAGTCCAGGCGTTGGTGGAGCCGGGGAATTTCATCTTCTGGTCCATCTTGTCCACCAGCTCGCTAAACGTGATCCGGTCGGGCCAGAGCAGGCGGAAAGGCGCTTCCATGAAATCCGGCATCCAGGAATACCAGCGTTTTGTGAACGTCCACTCGGATTTGGGTTTCAAGATCACAGTCGTTTCCATCATGGAGAAGGGGGCCGGATCCGTGGAGGTTTCTGCGCGGCCCGCCTTGCCGAAAACCCGTTCCACTTCCGGGAAGCTCTTTAGGATTGCGTCTTGGGACTGGAGCAGCTTCTGGGCTTCCGTCACGGAAATGCCGGGGAGGGTGGTCGGCATGTACAAGATGGTGCCCTCCTCCAGCGTTGGCATGAACTCACGACCCAGTTGAAAGTATATTGGGACCGTGACTGCCACAAGGGCCAAAGCTCCTGCGATCACCGATTTGCGGAACCTGATCACCCACTCAACGACTGGTTGATATAACTTAAACATCGGACGGCTGATCGGGTGATCCTCCTCGGCATACATCTTTCCCACGACCAACCAGTTCACGATCTTGGCGGCCCAAGCCGGCTTAAAAGAGTAAGGTTCGAGACGAGTGAATAATAGCCGCACCGCTGGAGCCAATGTGATCGCTAGAATAGCGGCCAAAGCCAGAGCTAGATTCTTCGTGTAGGCGAGAGGTTTAAAAAGTCGTCCCGCCTGTCCTTCGAGCGCGAAGATGGGTAAAAAAGCGATCGCCATAATCATCAGCGAATAGAAAGCTGACGGACCCACTTCCTTCATAGCCTTGATAATGACTTCCCGGTGATCGCCAATCTTGCCGTCTTTAACCCACTCTTCAAGGCGTTTGTGCGCGTTCTCGGCCATGACAATGGATGCGTCCACCATGTCGCCCATCGCCACGGCGATTCCGCCCAGGGACATGACACTGGAAGTGATTCGCATGAACATCATCGGAATAAAACTCATGATCGTGGCGACAGGTAAAGTCAGGATCGGCAAGAGGGCGCTTGGAAAATGCAGAAGGAAAACGATGATGACAAGGCTCACGATGATCATTTCCATCGTCAACGCCTCACGGACCGTATGAATCGCTTCTTTGATGAGCTCGGATCGGTCATAGGTCGTAACGATCTCAACGCCTTCGGGGAGAGAAGGCCGAATTTCCACGATCTTCGCTTTCACGCGCTTGATGACATCCAAGGCGTTCTCACCATAGCGCATGACCACGATGCCGCCCACCGTATCGCCCTCACCATCCAAGTCCGCGATGCCACGGCGGATATCAGGACCAAGGATGACTCTGGCAACGTTCTTGACCAGGACCGGCGTTCCTTTCATGTCCAGTCCTACGACGATGTTCTCGATGTCTTCCACATTTTTGGCATAGCCGCGGCCTCTCACCATATATTCGGCGCCGCCAAGCTCAACCAAGCGGCCGCCGACATCGTTGTTCCCGGCTCGAATGGCCTCTACCACTTTCATAATGGGAACATTGTAGGCTTGTAACGCATTGGGGTTGATATTCACCTGATACTGCTTCTGAAACCCGCCTATCGACGCCACCTCGGCCACCCCCGGCACGGATTGCAGCCAGTAGCGCAAATACCAGTCCTGAAAACTTCTCAATTGGGCAAGATCGTTCTTCCCGCTTTTGTCCACTAGCGCATATTGAAACACCCAGCCGACTCCCGTGGCATCGGGACCCAATTCTGTTTTTACGCCTTCCGGCAGGCGGGGAAGTATCTTGGAAAGATATTCCAGAACGCGGCTCCGCGCCCAATAAATATCTGTCCCATCTTCAAAAATAATGTAAACGTATGAGAAACCAAAGTCGGAGAAACCGCGGATAGCCTTAACGTTAGGTGCGCCCAAAAGCGCCGTCGTGATTGGGTAAGTGACTTGGTCTTCGATGATGTCCGGACTCCGATCCCATCGTGAATAGACGATCACCTGAGTATCGGAGAGATCCGGCAAGGCGTCCATCGGCACGCGCTGCATAGAGTAGATGCCCACGCCAATGCCAACCAACGTAAACAAAAGGACGATAAGCTTGTTGCGGGCGCAGAAGTCTATTATTTTTTCAATCATGACTGATCCCTAGTGAGAGTGTCCCGCGCCGGACTGAGACAAGGCCGACTTAAGCCGGGACTCCGAATCGATCAGAAAGTTGGCGGAAACAACAAGTTTTTCACCCTCTTTCACACCGGAGACAACTTCATAATAATTTTCCGCTGCCTTTCCAATCCTAATTTCCCGGGGATTATACCGCCCCGGACTTTCCTCGATAAAAATGATTTTCCGGGTTCCCGAGTCCACAACCGCTTCCTTCGGCACCGCCAGCTTTTTGCCTAGATTCACGTGGATGACCGCATCCACATACATCTCAGGCCTTAGAAGCCCTTCCGAATTTGGAACCTCGCCGCGAACTTTCAACGTGCGCGTTTCCGGATTTAAGATCGTATCTACCGCGATCACCCGTCCCCTCAAAGTCCGCTCAGGGTTGGCCGATGAAGTGACTTCCATCATCTGACCGGGCTTTACCAGACCGGCTTCATACTCGTAAATTTGGGCATAGATCCATACCCATTCACCATCGCCTCTTTCGCTTAGAAGCAGGTTGGTGGGACTTTCAGTCTTCCTGGTCATTTCGTTAATTTGAGACTGCGAAAGCCCCATTTGCCTAAGCCGGAGTCCAGAGGAACGGATCAAGGCGTCCGCCCGCTCATGGACTTCGGGCAACGGACTCTCTTTCACTTTTTCTTTTGCCTTTAGCGCCTCGACGTGCTCCACGATCGCGTTGTAGAGATCCGGGTCATAAGCTACTCTGCCGCTGGCGCGCACCAAAATCTCCAAGTTACGTTTCGTTACAGAAGAGGTTCTCACGCCAATCAATTGCTGTCTCTCCTGGGAAAGAGAAACAGACGAGCGATCTCCGGGAGTTTCTGAAGGTTTAGCGTCAACGTTCGCCGTCTCATTTATCGAAGCTTCATGTTGTTCTTCAGCAACGGGGACCAGCCTCATGCCGCAGATCGGGCAGTCTCCGGGCTTGTCGGAGGTGTAAGTAGGGTGCATGGGGCAATGGTAAAGCGGCTTCTTTTTCCTTGCCGCAGTTTCTGACCCTTGATGACCTTCGTGTCCGTCCTTTGACTTGCAGGATGAAATCGCTGACGCGCCCGCAAACAGGGCCGCTATTAATCCCAAAACAAAAATTCTTTTCTTCATTGTTGTGCCTCCCACAAATCTTTTCCTACGACCCGTTCCAGTTCGGCGACCCGTTGTTCATATTCGGCCAAGTGCTGATAATGCTCAATGCGGAACTGAAGCAGGTTTCTCTGAACGTCGATCAACTCCAAAAAACTCATTTTGTCCGACTGATAAGCGGTTTCTGAAATCTTTAACGCCTGTTCAGCTTGTGGGATCACGCTCGTCCTATACAGATCCACAAGTCTCTCGGAGGTTTTTACTTTTATCAGGAGATCCGTGACGCCAAAAAGAGTCATGTTCTTCATTCCCTGGTATTCTGCCTCACTCGTTTCTCTGTCGGCCTTCGCCATCTTAACCATCGCGTTTTGTTTCCAGAACCACAAAGGAATTGTGAGCCCGATCCCTACATCATGAGAGTTATCCATTTCAGGATTGACGGCAATTCTATGGCTTGTTTCCGCCATAATATCAGGTAGGTATTCAAATTTGCTGGCAGTGAGCGATTTATGACTTCTTTCGATTTCTGCTTTCGATGCGATAATCTCCGGCCGATTGACGAGCGCTTTTTCTTGAAGGTCTTCCAGAGACTCGGTGACCCTTTGGATATTTGGTTCTTGCGGCGCGCCAAGGGGACTCTGAGGCGGCAGATTCAGCAGCGTGTTCAGCATGGCTTGAGATGTTTCCTTTTCCTGATTCAATGTGACAAGCATATTCATCATTTTCGATAACTCAATCTGGGCCCTCAAGACTTCCGCCTGGCTCACTTTCCCGACAGAATACTTCGATTCCGTCACCTTGGCGAAGCGCCGCATCAGCTCAACATTTTCATCAAAAATCTGGATCGACTTGACGGCAAGAAAGTACATGGTATAGGCCGACTTTACTTGGGCTTGGATCTCCCGTTCCTTGGAGCGGTATCCCTGTTCCAGAATCTCAGCTTCTTTGGTAGCCACTTGCCCTTTAAGCCTAAGTTTTCCAGGAAAAGGGAACTCTTGAGAAATTCCAAACAGTTTCTCGTCGCCGGAATACATGCTCTCATAGCTGATTTGCGGTTTATCAAGAGTTTTTTCCACTCTTATCTTGTCGCGGGCGGCATCCCATCTTTTTTTGGCGGCACGAATTTCCGGATTATTTTTTTGCGCGGCATCCAAAACATCATTGAGCGTCAATGATCCAGTTGAAACTATTTCTGACCTAGCTTGAGGAAGAGGAATGGAAATTAAAAGAACCAGCAGTAAAAACCACTTAATTGGAGTCATGTGTGATGACCACACATTCCGCAGAGGCATTTATCGGTTTCGGTTGCATTCTTGCATGAAACGCAGACTTCGTGCATAAGCCGACTGGTAAACCTTTTTTTCTGCTCAGGGGTAAGGATGGCCGCAATAGACGCGAGCGTCATGGCTATTTTTTCCTGCTTAATACCGTAATTATGAGCCATTTTCTGCGCTGTCGACTTTACTTCCTCCGGCTTTATTTCTGATGAGTGCAAATAAGAGCAAAGAGAAACCTTATTTTGAGCGTCGTAGACGGCGATATCCTTTAATGCAAGAGTTAATTCCGACTCTAACGCCGAGAATATCTTCTCCTGTTCGGTGGAGAGACTCAAATAGTCTTTCCATGAAACCTGTTTCTCTTTTTGATCTGTCAACCAGTACCAAGTTGTGACAGATGATCCAAAAGAAACAATGAAGAGGACGATTAAATACAGTCCAAATCTTTTCCAGTTCATAAGGAAAATCCTCTGTTTTTAGCGCCGGGGCTGTCGCTCTGAGCCCATCGTATAATGGATGATTGGTTCAATGATGATGGGTTGCGAGGCAAGCTATGAAGCGCAAGTATAAGCCCGAGGCATGTAACCAGGACTATTGAAGCCAGAGCAAAAATGGGCCGCGCATTCACAAAAAATCGCCTCCAGGAATAGCCAAAATCTGTCCACCCGTTTAGTTGCACAGATTCTACTTCGCGCGCTCTTTGCCAAAAACGGGTTTTGAAGTCGGAAGATGGTTCAATAGGCTCAAGTACTTTGAGCATATTCCATGCGTGGGCAAGGGCCTGTTCTTCTTGCTGACACGCCGAGCAATTCTGAATATGATTTTTAACCTCAAGAGCTTCACCAGAAGTCAGATGTCCATCCTGATAAGCTGATAAAAGTTTTTGGACTTCCTTACATTTCATGGCATATCACCTCGCTTCTGATGCCTATAGACTTATGGGCGGACACCCTCATGGTGCCCGCCCTGCCCCCCTATCGCTTTTACTGAGCCATCTCCGCTTCGGCTTTTTCAAGCCTTGCTTTCAAGTCCGCCAGCTCTTTCTCGTGCTGGGCGACATGCTTCTTCACCTGTTCTTTCTTCGCCATCAAGGTCGCGCCTTTTTCGCCTGTCCCTTGATTTTTAAGGGCCGCCTTGTCCGTGGCGATCTCTTTCTCCAGCGCTTTGACCTCTTTGCTCAATTGCATGGTATTGCAGTGCTTGGCGCAGTAGTCGCCGTCATGCTTATCGGCTGCCATAACCTGTCCGCCGGCAAGCAGCGCAATCCCCACAATTCCCGTCAGTAGTGCCTTTTTCATTGTATTCCACCTCCTGTTATTTGGATCGAGTAAGGGCGTCTTCACCCTTCAATACACCGACCCTGTAAAAAAGTCGCGGTCTTATTTCAGCCTTCTTTCCCGCTTAGTGATCCAAGCGATGCTTTTAGAGATCCACGCGCGCGGAATAGCAGGGATTTCACCGCTGATACCGATACCTCCATCGTTATGGCAATTTCCTCATAGGACATCTCTTCATATCGCGCTAGAAGGACTGCCTTTCTTTGCTCCCCTGGGAGTTTTTCGAGCGCTTTCTTGACTGTATCGATTAATTGTTGCTTTTGGAGAATCTCATCGGGTAGGGGGTTTGAGTGATCAACCAGAAGAGGGCTTTGCAATCTCCCATCTGAGTCTTCAGAAGACCAATCGAGCGATTCCTGCGGATGCCGCTTTCTCGAACGCCGCTGATTCGAAATGAGCCTGGAAGCAATTGAGAACAACCAAGGTCTGAATGGCCGGTTAGCATCGTACCTTTCCTTGGCTCGGTAAATCTTTAAGAAAACCTCCTGAGCGATATCCTCCGCTTCTTCTTGAGAATTTAGAAATCTATACGCAAAATTGATGACATGGCTGGAATACCGGTCAAAGATAATTTGAAAAGCGTCCGTTTCACCGGCTTGAAAACAAGCCATGATCGCTTCGTCTGTATTCCTGCTATCTCTTTCTTGCTCTTGCATAATGGGCCGTGTGCTTTTTATCCTGTCTAGATCAAAACCATGACCAATGATGACAGGTAGGACTTGGATGTCAGTATCCAGCGTTGATTGAACTGGTGGCGAACTGCCGGAGGCAATTTGCCTATTTAAATTATTTGGGGGGTTTTGCGAAAAAAGAGCCTAAAGGCTCGTAAAGGAAGGAGGAGCTCTGGGGTTAGTATGGGATGGATAAACTTCAGAAGCAATCAGTGGCGGACCATGGTCCGCATGAATAAAGCTTCTGTCGGTTGATGACTGAAGGGTGTCCGGCTGAAGCAGGAATGATACCCAATCAAGCCGTACATCGTGAGAGTAGAAACCTTGAATAAGGTCAGCTGAATAGGTAAGAGCTGGTAAATTACTTAGAGCGCTGCACGAGCATTCGGATTTGTTTGGCGTTCCGGACTGGCCACCGCTTTTATGGCAGGATCTTGTTTTGTTTTCGGACGCATCGGAACAGCAGTGCGATTGAGTTGTAGGTCTACCAATTTCTGAAATGGCGCATACGATTTTACAGTTGGAAACCAAAAGAAGGGACGCCACAATAATCGTGCTTAAAAGCCTTGTCATACTTCGTTTATACACATTCTCAGGGAGGGGGTATGTCAATGAATCATCTGCTTTCGTCTATTTTCAGATATGGCAACAACAACAAATTTATATAATTTTTTGTATTTCCCAAACCGTATCATGTCCTTTGGAGATATGTTACGCCCAAGCATTGGATTTGATGTTGCAACCCACTGAGCTGTTTTCCTAGCGTCACCCTTAAAATGTTCAGTGATCAAAGCGAATAGTGTAGCCCACTCTTGGATTTTGATTTTCAGATCTTGTGGAATTTTTTTATCATATCGAATAGAACTGATTGGAAGTCCAGCGGCTTTTGAGACATCTTCTTTGGTGAATTGTAAAAAATTTACGACCTCTTTATAATTTAGGATTTTTGTTCTAAAAAATGACAAATTATTCATGCGATACACTATAAATATTGACCTCCATAATTTCTGCGGTCTACTCCTTTTAGATTATCTAAAAGGAGTAGACCGCTCTCCCCATTAAGAACCAGAGTTTAGAGGGTCCCAGTATCCCACCCTCATACGAAGCAATCATAAATTCGTATAGAGTTAATTGGGGATTGAGGTATTTGAAGATAGTTTTTGAAACATCCTGAAAAGAACATTTAGCGTATGGACTGATAAGGGAAGCAATCAACAGGTTATAAAAACTAAAAAAAATTACGAATGAACACTATATTTGCCAGTGTAATTTCCTATAAATTTAAATAATTCTCATTTATTCTCAGTTCAGAGTAGCATTTATCTGCTCAAATAGCCTTGTAAACTGGATCATGCTTTCTGAGGGAAGAGATTTATGAGTGAGTTTTGGTAACATCGCTTGCGCAACTCGATAGTGGTTAAATCCCCCATCTTTTAGCAAATTTAGATTTTGAGATTTCAACCACTGATTGATTCTCTCAATTATTCGAGGATGTTTTCCGAGCTCAGAAGCTGTTAGGGCTTTTCCTTTAAGTTCTTTATTGTAAACAGTATTAAAAGCTTCAATATAGAGTGATTCGGGAAAAAGATCCTCGATATCTGTTTCCTGATTTCCTGGTATTCTAAACATTGAAAAATCAAAAACTCTTTTTTTCTCAATTAATTTTCTGCTAATAAGGTCATCAAGCTTCTGGTATGGATTACTGCCACGATCGTGAAGGACAGCAATCTTTAGTTTATTTGCACCTAAAAGAGCAACAAACGTTGAAAGCTTATCAAGCCCACCAACTGGGACCAGAATGCTATCGTCAAGTCCTGTTTTCCCATTTTCCTCAATTAGTGATGACATATGTTGAAGTAAAATAAGATCAGCGGGCCCCTCAATTAAGATATTCTTTTTAGCAATAAATAAATTTTGAGCTATAGTGTACCCTAAAGCTGCTTGCAACGGAAATAGACTTTCATCAGTAGAACCTTCCAGGTTTTCAGTAATCCTTGTCCCCTCTTTTGGGCGATCTTCTACAACCCGAACGACTTCGAGGTGATTGCTGTCAACCATGAACGGTGAATGAGTCGTATAAATAATCTGATGAGACTCTGAAAGTTTTTCAATGTAGGACAAAAAATCTGCCTGAGCGAGCGCGTGGAGATTGATTCCCGGCTCATCTAGGAGCAGAATTAAATCCTTATCGGTTTTAAGGCGTTCCTGCACCGCTGAAAACCAGGCCATAAAACTGAAGAACCAAATAAAGCCTTTACTTCTTTGGTCAAATGGAATCGTAACCCCATGCTTTAAGTTTTTTACTCGAATATAGAGGTTTTTTCCATTGTTAAACGGCGAGGAATCCTTTGGATCGGTCTTGATATCAAACTCAACTGCGAGTTCCTGATTTTGCTTCCAATACTCAAATATTTGCTGTGTAATAGTAAGCCCTATTGCTTCAAGCTTTGCCCTGGAATTTTCATAACCTTCCTCACTCATTAGCTCCTTAATATCTGTCCCTGCAAGGTCAAAAAGTCCGAGGGCAGTTTCATCGGCATCGGAAAGTTTATTTTGCAGCTTCCTTTGATTTAAGCTTTCGAGATTAATCTTTCCTTCAAGTAAATTATAGTCACCAAAATAAATAAATTTTGGAAGCGCGGGATGCAAATACATATCCCAGACATGCCATGAAACAAAATCCCACCCTTTAGGCGCCTTTGCCACTCTCTCCTTCCACTCTTTGGAGAAAATTGCCAGTTTACTATCAACGGCCAATTCCTTCTCCTGAGATTTGGTAATAACAGCTTCAAGAGCTTTCGCACCCGAAAACACTTCATTGACATGCTCTAAATCTTTTATCGGTTTTTTCAAAGCTGCAAGTACTAAGGATTGATCATAATTTAGGCCAACTAAGTGCTCATTTCCGTAATTTGTTGTTCGGGTAAATGTTTGATCTTTAACAACTACTTGATCTCCGTGAAAAACCTCATTATTGATTTTTGCAGCTAAGTCCTTCTCGATTCTAAAAGTAAGCTCAACAACTTTTGCATATGATTTTGACTCATGCTGAGGTTTATAACTTGCATAAGATTTTCGAGGATAATCAAACACGGGATTGAATCCCACATCATTAAGGGGATGTGATTTGTGAAGAGCTTCAAGGAAAGCAGTCTTGCCAGATTCGTTTTTGCCAACTAGCACAGTAGCTCCATCAGTTATACTGACGGGAGTAGAATCCTCAATAGATTTATACTTGAAAACATGTGCCTTAATAAGAGTAATCACGATCGTTGATCTCCATTTTTTTTGCACCGATTAAGCTAGGACATTGCCTCATAAATGTTTAAAATAAGTTGAATGTTTAGGGAAACGCAATTGGCATAAACCTGACTAGGTTAAATGCCTAAATATTATGTTTATTTATAGCAAATTTCACCTAGACCTTCAACAATAACTCGTTAGCCGTTTCAGTACAATGCACCACTAAAATGTTACAGATGTTAACCCAAAAGCATGCCCCATGGGATTTCTCCCTCAAGTCGATTCGAACTCAAATAAATTCTTTCAGAGCATCGGATAGTCGCGCCTTGATATTCTCCTGGCCGAACTCCTTCAGTTTGCCGGCCTTCGCAATGACCGACAGGGGCTGAGCATGTATCCCCGCAATGATCAGCCGTATCCCGGACCATACACAGTCCCCGCGCATCTGGCGCAGCACGTGCAATCCCGTCGCGTCCATATAGATCACCCGGGAAAGATCAAGAATCAACCCCCTGGGGTTTTTCGAGGTGATGCGGTCGATTTCCAGAAGCTTGTTGGCCGCTCCGAATGAAAAACTTCCGGCGATCGAATAGACTTCGACCCCTTGCGGGACTTTCACGTCCGATTCCGGCAAATCTTCTCCGTTTTGGGAGTCTTTAATCCCTTGCGCCAGGGCGCGGACGCTGGTCAGCTCGGTGATCCGCCGCATGAACAAAAACGCGGCCAAAACCATTCCAACTTCCACCGCGACCGTCAAATCGATCAGCACCGTCAAACTGAATGTCACCAATAACACCGAGATGTCGCTCCTCGGCGCGGCCATCAAACTCCTGAACGACCGCCATTCGGACATATGATAGCTGACCACGACGAGGATCCCCGCCAAACAAGCCATCGGTATTTTTCCAGCCCATCCGCTGGCGGTCCAGAGCACCATCAACAGTACCAATGAATGAACCATTCCTGCGACCGGTGTCCGTCCACCGTTTTTGACGTTGGTCGCCGTACGCGCGATAGCTCCTGTGGCGGCGATCCCACCGAAGATCGGGGAGGCGATGTTCGCGATTCCCTGCGCGACGAGTTCCATGTTGGATTTGTGCCGGCCCCGGATCATCCCGTCGGCCACAACCGCCGAAAGTAGCGATTCGACCGCCGCCAGCAGTGCGATCGTCAACGCTGCAGGTGAAAGCTGGCGAAGGATATCCCAGTTCAGTGATGGAAAAGAGGGCACGGGAATACGGTTCGGGACCGAGCCGAACCGGCTTTGAATCGTTTCGACTGGCAACTGGAACCGGTGTACCGCCCATCCTGCTACGATGAGCGCGACAATCGAACCCGGAATTTTCCGCCACGATTTGGGCCAATACGCGACGCAGGCGATCGTGAATACGGCCAGGCCCAGCGCCCAAGGGTTCAGCGTGTTCAGGGACCTATAGTAAGCGACCCATTTATCGAAAAACTCCGTTGGAACGGGGCCCATGTTTAACCCCAGGAAGTCTTTGATCTGCCCGCTGAAGATGATGACCGCGATGCCGGACGTAAAACCGGTGGTGACAGGGTAGGGGATAAACTTCACCATGCTTCCCAACTGACAGAGGCCCAGTATGATGAGCAACACGCCAGCCATCATGGTCGCGACCGCCAATCCTTGATAACCGAACTTGGAAACGATCCCCGAGATCACCACGATAAACGCGCCGGTGGGTCCGCCGATCTGAACGCGACTTCCGCCCAAAGCGGAAATGATGAACCCCGCCACGACCGCAGTGAACAATCCTCGTTCAGGTTCCACGCCGCTGGCGATCGCGAACGCCATGGCTAAAGGAAGGGCGACCAAACCGACGACCACTCCGGAACCAATGTCCGCTTTGAGTTGGGGCCAGGAATAGTTTTGCAGACAAACGATCGATTTGGGTATGAATGGCGTTTTTATCATAATAATGTGTTAGAAATTTTGGCCTCGCAACAGCCTGAAACACGATCAGCTGAGTCAACTGACATTTCAACTTTGGTCATCGTAACGCCCTGTTTACAATGCGTCACAATACTGATCAAGCCGGCAACCCTAAACCAATTGATTCAAGCAAATCACACACCCGATCAGCATCCTTATCCGTTCCTATGCAAGAAATGGGTGCTTGACCGGCCAGAAATGGATTCGAATCGAGAAGCCATGCCCCTCCCCCCTTCAACCCTAGGTTATTCTTCGCACACAATAAAACCGCTTCCAGACGATTCAAAGATTTTAGAATTTTGTTTTCAGATATACGATTTATTTTTTGAATGTTTGTGAAGAAATCAGGATCGAGCCTCAATTCTTTTGCCGCTACAGACTGCGGTATTTTAAACTTTTTAAGTAATTGTTTAAATCTAGTCATCGTTTTAACCACATTGGCATTTTGGCGATTCATATGAATATGACTCCTTTTCACTATCTACACAATTAATTTTACATAAACCATTCGACCAAAACCTAAAATTTACATATCATCTTGGCAAAACCCTATTTCATTGAGAATCGCACAAGTTTTTGTGAAAATTATTCACAGAAACTTGTGCGTTCCATCCAATTATTCTTAACTTTACAATCTATTTGGCATATCGTTTAACATGTCGATTGCACAACGTACGCTATGCTCCGATACGAATCGAAGGTCTCCAACCTGAAAGAGATCCAAGAGATACCGTTCCACCGAATCACCGTCCATGGACCCTTTCTTTACCATCACTAACCAGTAAAGTAGCTGCCAGTCAGAAAACTTCGCCGATATCACATGATGGGCCTTGATCGTATCCTTGGGCTTGCTTGCAGTTTTTGAGATATCATAGGGAGAATTCTTACTCGTGCAGCGGATTTTGATGTTTAATATTTTGTACGTTTTCATTATAGCCTCCTTCGGGCATAAAAAATCCCGTGATCCATGTGGATTCACGGGTGCGATCTGCTCGTACTAATTTGATTAGGCTTTAGTCGACTTCTTGTAACTCCCTTTTTGATCCAGAATCACCCTCGCCAGAGATACATAATGCATCGAAGTTTGAAGGTTAGAATGACCCAATCTTGCCGCAATAGCATGGGCTTCATATCCATCGATCGCGAGATTGGTTGCATAAGTATCCCGGCAACAATAAGGAGTGTACCCCTTCCCCTGAAGACCAGCACGTTTAATGGCTCGCCTGAACGACCGTTCCAACCAATTCATGTTAATGGGATTTTCAAGCTCATTGACACCCACAACGCGCTCCGCGGATTGACCAGAACGTCCCAGAGCTTCTATCAGTTTTGGAGAACAAGGAACCATGCGCTCAATCAGTCCCTTTGGTTTCCACTTTTGGATGGGCTGGATAAAAATCGCAGGGTTCGCGTTTAACTGAACTTTCCCCCACATGAGGTTCATCAACTCGTTCGGCCGCATACCGCTATGCACAAGTATTTGAATGCACCGCTTAAGAGGCGCGTTACTTGCCTCAAGCATTTTTTCCAAATCCTCCTTCGTAAACGGCTTTGGCAAAGGTTTATCAACCTTCGGCATTTCGCACCCGCTAAAAGGATTGGATGGAATCAATTTCCAACGCGCAAACCATCGAAAGCAGGCTTTAACCGAACGAACATGCACCGCGGCATAAGAAGGGCTGACCAATCTCACTCCACTGGGATCCTTTTTGCTCTTTTGGGTCAACAATGCAGCGATCCAATGATCCACAGATTCGGGGGTCACCTCATCAACACACTTTGGACTGAGGATATTCTCCATTGACTGAAGCCCCTTTGCGGCCAGTTCAATGGTTCGATCGCTCCGTCCAAGTTTCTTAAGGTGTCCCAGCACCCTCAACACAGAATCTTGCCAGGTTGACCTGACAGGATCTGGTTTTGGCAACGGCAATGTGAAATCGGGATCAGTCAATCCCAATGTGTGCAACGTGCCGGTCAGATTCATTTTAAACTTCCCCTCCTGAAGCGCCTGCTCAATCGACGCCTTGAGCAACTTGGCTCGCACATAATCATCGCCAAGGTTGATGTCTTTTCTTTTTCGATCCTGATACACCGTCAGTCTCCAGATACTTCCCTGTTTATAAAAATACGCCATATTCTCCTCCTTTAAAATAAAAAAAACCCGCCATGTGCGCGCCGCATGGCAGGGTTTCGATTAGATGATTGGCTTACTTCACGAAATTACGATTCTCAATCAATTTTTTTACGATGGTCAGATCATATCGAACGACTCTGGGTCCAACCTGGATCCGCGCGCCTCCCAAGTATCCGTCTTTATCGAGACGAATCACGTGGGATAAACTTACGTCCCCAAGAAGCTTACATAGATGCTTTCGGTCAACCAACCTTGGCATCCTAATTTCTTCCTGCATACTATCACCTCCTTTTATATGGAATTTTTGTATGAACGAAAGCTGAAAAATGGTACTCTTAAACCATGCGGATAGTTTGTATTTCTGATACTCATTCTCTGCATGACCGGATCAAAGTACCGGACGGAGACCTATTGATCCATGCTGGCGATTCCACTTATGTTGGTACCATAAAGGAATTGAAAGATTTCAACCGTTACCTTTCCCGACTCCCTCATAAATATAAAATCGTTATCGCCGGCAATCATGAAGTGGAATTAGAACTGCATCCCGAAAAAGCAAAAAAACAGCTCACGAGCTGTATTTATTTGCAGGATGACAAGGTAACTTTAGAAGGTATTCGAATCTACGGGTCCCCTTGGGTTCCCGCTTCATTTGACGATGGAGGAGTGTTTAATTTAATACGCGGCTCTCAACTGAAGAAAAAATGGGATAAGATTCCACATGGAATTGATGTTTTAATAACCCATTGTCCCCCTTACGGACATTGCGATGCAGTTTCCGATACCATCGCAGGCGGTTGTAAAGATTTGGGTATGGCTGTAGATGCAATCAAACCGAAATATCACGTTTTTGGTCATATCCATTCGGGATATGGCATAAAAACTCTTGAAGGCACAACCTACATCAACGCAGCAATTTGCACAATTGATTACAAACCTACAAATCTACCCATAGTTTTTGATGTCTGAATACGGAGAAAAAATTAATATGAATTGGCTACTGTATATCGCAGGATGGATTGCGGGTTACATGATCTACTTCAGGTGGTGCAGGCTTCGTATCACGGATTTTCCTACTTTAACCGTTCTCCTAAATCTAATCCCATGGACGATGTTATGGGTGTGGTTTTGTTGGAAATTCATACATTAGAAGAATCCATTAATGCGGCACGTGCTACCCCACCTCAAGCAGCCTAAATCTTATACATTTTTGTATTATGCAAAAATGTATAAGATTTGAGTCCGATGATCCTTTTCAGCTTATTTCATTTCTAATAGAACAACTTTTCAAATTCGGAGGAGCGCTTATACTTGCGGGCTTTTCTGGAGGAGGTCAGCGATGTTCACAAATCCTTGGCTCGTCCATTTTTGCTGCAACAATCGTGCGGTCCGATAAGAGAAAGGAGTCCGGCTAAATTCTGGCTAGTGATAGTCTACTGGCAGGCAAAGTCAACAATTTGTGGCGACTGATTTTGTTATATTTTCGTAACACGAATGTGCCGAACCCTTGCGTTCACATCACGAACAGAGATTTTCTTAAACATCTCTTCGATTACTCCCCTGATTATTCTGTACCCTAGATTAGGGTATCATTCTTCTAAGGACGCCAACCATAAACCCAAAATCAGGATTTATCTTATCGTACTTATCTGACGGTTGAAACTCGCTCAGCGAATTAGCCTGAATATACCTGCGCGCGCTTTGCGATCCTCGATAACCCAAATTCCGTGCAATTTCGTGTGGATGCGGCGCTTGGATTTGTTCGACAAATCTAATGACCCCTTCTTTGCGCATATTTCTTAGATTCATATGACTCATCCCAATTTCTAATAACGCTTTTCTGACACGTTGCTGTAAGGCGGTAACGGTCACATCTCCTCGGTTATTGGTAAAGACTTTACCATCCTTTTTAAATATCTGCTCTTGATTATTATTTAAAAACATTTTCAGTACAGGGCCATACTCGACCGCTCTGCGCCGCCCCTTTTTAGTGGCAATAATATACTCATTACGGAAACTACTCTTCTTGAGTTTTATCATCTCCGAGATGGTTAGATTTTCCTCATATGCCAAAATACAAGCTAAACGCACCTCAAGCGAGGATATCTTTGCCAAATCGATACCCATCCCTTGCCCGAAGTTTACTTTAGCTTTCTTACTATATGCCCTGAGATAATCCTGCTTTTGAGAAGAAATTTTAAGCGGATTCCCATACTTGCCCATAACTTTTTTTCTAAAAAAAAAGAGGGGTGAAAGATACGTTTTTACGCTATTGGGAGCTAATTTCCTGTTACCATTTTTCCTTGAAAGCCGCTTGAATACTTTCTCTATATTTTCAGGAGATAGTGCTTCTATATATGATACTGATGCTTTGAGATTAATTAATTTCGGATACTTAAGAAGAACCTGTCGCATCAACCTTGAAGAATTTGGAGACCTCAATTTGGAGTACCACTCAAGAAATGGCGGTACGATTTCAGAATAACTTATTGTCCGTTGAACGCCACTTCCTAATTGGTAAGGAATTAGAAATTGGTTTCTTTGCATAAATATCTCATGCGATATAGTTTTGGAATCGACGAGTTATTATAACGACATGGAAACGACAAATGATCGATGGCATCCTTATACTTCAGATGCCATCCGACATTGTGTCCCGCCACGGTTAACTTTGATTTCATTTTACTCCGAAGAATTCTCCCCTTCCCGGAAAATTCCGAAGTCAATTTCATAATTTGTGAATATTTACATAAGGTCATGGCTTGCAGTCTTCTTAGTGAAACCCGTTCATATATCTGAGGTTTTGAGCTCCCTGATGCACTGATCATTCTCTTTGCGTCCATCCAAGAAGATTGATTATAAGTCGCCTGAGTCGTCTGACAACTCGAATGTCCGGCATCTACCGCAAGGGATACAATACTTCTTCCCTTTGCGACGTTGTGAGTAATAAACGCATGTCTCATGCTATGGAGACCTTGAGGATACATATCCTTCCAATAATGCCGAAACAAGCCCTGAACGCCGTTCGACTTGTTGATTTTACCAAACAGACTATTTCTACCTGTTTTTTTAAATCGTTCAACAGCCACTTCAAAAGCATTCATAAATATTTTTTTCAATTCGTCATCTAGAGTGAAAAGTAAGATTCGCCTCTGTTTAGCACCCTTTCCCCTTTTAACAACGAGATAGTCATGTACACCATCTATTATTCGTACATCCTGCAACCTTAAATCCGCGATTTCATCCTCCCGCAAACCCAACGCGCTTGCCGCCAATCCGACCAACGCAGCATCTTTACTTCTTTCGTGATTACCGGAATAGAGTTTCAATACCCTGTTTTTTGTAGCGCTTCGAGAAGCAATTTCTATCATGCGAGGAGTCTGATCTACTTCTCGTTGGAGCAAACCCCAACTGATCTCAGGAAGATCAATTTTTGGGGACGTCGGATTACCATCAATTTCCTTCCGAACAAACTCAAAAAACTGGGATGCGGGCACTTTGATATTTTTTAACGTGCTTTTGGTCATGATTCCATTGTGCCCGCGGGCTAAAACCATAAAATCATCGGTCGTTAGTCCGGCAAGATTTGAATGTTCATGCATAACGCAATAGTCCAAAATATTTCCTATTGCATCCATATATCTCAACACCGTCGTTGGACTTAAGTGACGATTAATCAAAATGATCAGCCAGTGAAGAAGGATATCCCAAATCAATATGTTTTCCACATTGCTGTGATAGGCTAAAAGATCAGTCCGCCACTGTTTTATCTGAAATAATGTCTGAAGTCTTATCTTTCTTCGCTCGTATCTACTTACTCGAGATCTTAAGGCATATTCGTAATGACGCAATGATTTTCGACAACCGGAAACAACCTCCCATACCGGTTCCAAATCAGCAGGACCCCGAACCTGTTCATAAACATGAGCATTCGTAAACTCTAAACTCTCCAATGTGCTCTCTTCTGCTTCAATCTCATTCTTGTTTAAGAATGCACGATACTCATCCTTCTCTTTATCCGTTGGACGATATAGCGATACGAGTCCGATCGTATTTGTTGGATATTCAGGCCCGTAAAACGAGGATCCTGCTGCACCTGTTAAGTCCTCCATTAAAATTTTATAGCGAATCCCGTGCGATCTAAGCTGTCGATAAGTTATTTTTACTTTGTCATCCAGGCCCATTGCCTTTATATTTTTGCGCAGAATTGTATTTATGTATGTTGCCGCGGACGTAGCGTTCATGTAATCGCCCAGCGCCATAGGAAAGGCTCTCTTCCAACTTCGTTGCCATTCCCGCAGGTGAGCGCAGGCCCAATTTACATATCGATATGACTCCTTTGAGAGTGTACAGAACCAATACCCATGCCCAGGCTGCTGAGAAAAAAAATAAATCATCCTTTTACGGGGATCAAAACAAACTGGAGTTAGCTTAAGAATAGATTTTAGTGGAATTCCTTGCCATAAAAGTTCAATGATAAGTCGACCGAGAGCTTCAGGATAAGTTTTCCTAGAATTCCCAGCATCCGTGCGCCTTCTTCTCTTTCTGGGTTTTACCGGCATTACAGTACGAATATGCCAGAGGACTGAAAGGACGGTATCCATCGAGACTTGTTCGATATCCGCATAGCCATAGATCAGCTTTCTCGATGGTAGGAATGGAAATCTGAAATGAGTTTTTGCTTTATCTTCTCCAAATGCGAAACAACAAAATTCATGTAGGTTTTGTCTCAATTGATATAGATAGATCGAATCGGTCTTTCCACGATACATGTGCCAGGTTTTTGTAATGAGGTCTGCAATCCATTGTTGTGTTTCCTTGACCGATATTTTTGCGTTGACTGCTGATTCCGCACGGTCTTTCGCATGGGATGCGTAAACATGCATCCGTATAGCTCTAAAAAGCTTTTCTTTTGTTTTTTCCAGCTCCGATTTACTCAGAAACTTTCCGGATGAAAGTCTCTTAAAAATAACTCTTTTGCAAAGATTGTTTTCAAACTCCTCGTTACCCCATGTCTCTTTAACAGTCTTGTATGGAACAATTTCATGTTGCATCGCGTTCCAACCTTTCCCGGACCCATGATATATGCTTTCGATTGGGCACAAAATGTTCATCAACATGTTTTCTCAAATCTGAAAAATGCATGGTCGAATAACAACCAAATGGTTCAAACCCTACCTGACTGTGCCCCATCAGAGCCTGCCAATGATCAAAGGGGATTCCACGATTATGAAGTTTGGTAGCCCCCCATTTTCTAAATGTGTAAAGTTTAAACTGTGTCAAATTAAGCTCATCAAATACTGCTTCGATTTTACCCCTCCCTAGCTCATAAAATGGGTTTATGCGTTGATTCGAGCGCAATAGACCCTTTTGAGACATCTTATCGATAAAAATTTTTAAAAGCTCCCCAAAGGCATTATTTAAGGGCAAATCACGATATTCGCTGAACGCTTTATTACATTTGCCAGAGATCCCTATTGATTTAGTGACGAAGCTCAAATGTGAAAGCTTTAAATTCTTCGACTCTCCAGGACGCAATAGCAGGTAAGCGCTAAAAAGGATCGTAAGATAGGCAGAAATCCATTCATAGAATTCATCTCCCGAAGAATGATTAATCTTTTTAAGGGTAAATCCGATAATCCTTGAAACATCCCCATTGCTGAAAACGGATACTTTTCTTGATTTTTCGAATTGCTCCTGTTTTTTTAGTTTGATTTTTTCCCTGGCAGTTTCCCACCAGGATAGAACGCCTTTAGCAGATGCGATGAGTTCGCTGACTTTTGGAACCGACTTTGGCCCCGCGCCGTTGATTTGATCCAATACATAAAAAGAATTCCTCAAATCGTCACGCTTTGACAGAGAGAGCAGGGATTGAGCTAACTGAATGGACGATTTTTCCCACAATTCAACAAGACGGTGCATTTTGACATACTGTCCGGATGCCCTTACCCCGGGGAGCCAGGAGCCGCAAATATGACTTGTCTCCAACCGATTGAGACCCATTCGGTCAACCTGCCATGCCCGTCCGCCATAACACAACGACCCGATCGTGATTTGAAGGTCAGGATACTTTGAATTGAACCGTTTAAAAAGCCTTCGGACGAATTCAAATAGTTTTTGATTATCCGGTGGTTTACCCGGAATGGCCAGCACTCCCATCAAAACATCTATTTCCAGATACAACCCTATTGGATCAATATATCCCGAATGAGGTGAAACTGGAGGATCATCCATCTTAAGGACCTTTTTTATTGCTGCCCCTGAAAAACATGACTCCAAAATACAAACTGCCGAAATCTTCTGAATTTGGTCAGTATTCCATGACCATCCCATTTCATCGAAAACCTCCTGAACCGCTTGATCCTGCATCAAAAATCCAATCAGGGCGCAAAGTCGCTCATGAGTGAATGCCCGTTTATCATTCCAATGATGCCTCAGAAGCACCTGCCCTCCAGAACGGAACTTCGCAGCGACCATCTCCCGCTTCATGCTGGTCAGGTATTCTCCATGATCATTATCGGCCTTAACAAGACTGTGATCCGATTCGAGGCATTCGGACACGTCGGCTAAAATCTGAGCTCTTTCACGAAAATGCGGTTCATCCTCATCCTTGAATGGATCGATCAATGACCTGTTTTTATCGGTTCGGTTTTGCCATCCCCAGAGGGTCGTATGATCTTTAACAGCATCGAGCATGATGTCGAATTCGAATCGTTTCCTCTGACGAGTGGCCGATACAAACCCCTGTTCGTAGGTGTCCAAATAGAGATACTCCAAAAAATCTTGCGGACATAAGGACTCCGGTTCAACATTTTCGCGGTCTAGATATTCAAAAACTTCCCTATACATTGAATAGCTATCCACTAGGCGATACCGAATCGGCGGGGATTTACGTTTGGATGGTTTTCCGGTGATTCCTTCAGTCTGTGCTATTTGATAGGCCAATTTAATGCGATGGTTAAAATGAGCCTGGCTCATCAGACAAAAATGCTCAAACGAACGTAAGCTCACTACATCTTCATAAAAGCCTAAAGAGGAATGGGGACTATTCAATGACCTTCCCTGAAGGGGCTTATAGCCCAAAATACTCTTACCAGCCTCTAGTAAACGTTTAAAATATGCGAGAAAATCTACGTCATTTATATCGTACCCCCTACTCAATGCCTCTTCAAGCAACTTAATGATCATGATTCTAAGAGGTCGAATAAGGACTGACAAATCATAGAGATAGATATCGTTTTCAAAGACTATATCGGAGTCCTCATCCATAACTATGCAAAGAGATAACACGAACCAGATATATTGAGCAGAATCTCCTGGGGTTGCTTCGTTCCCAGATACGCTCAATTGACGCTGAATGATATCCCGCAGTTCCTGAAGGTATTGAAGCCGGTCGGAAAAGTAGGCTTTTTTAAAAACCTTGTTTCGGGTAAGTACGGATTCGAGCGTTTTATGGCTGTGCGTCAGCTCGCACAAAAGCCGAACCAGGACGGAGATTGTGATGGGCTTTTTTTCAATTATATGCATATATTATGACTTATCATTTAATAATCATAACAGGAAAAAATCAGGAAATATAGTGTCTTTTCCTGATTTTAAGTCGATTTAATTAACAGTTAAGAGTCGCTTGCTCTGCCAATTGAGCTAACTGCCCGGAAATTCCAGCAGATGGGAGAACGATTATAGCAATTTTTTTACGCTTGGATACTGATCACGCGCTGGTTCTGGAGGTCTTCCATGATGCGGTCGAGGGTGTCATGCACCTTGAACTGCGTGGCGGAGATGATTTCGAGGATCATGAGGCGCGTCGCGTACTTCACGCTCTCGCCCCAGCGTCCGGGGAAGTCCGTGATGACCTGCACGCCGCCCGCTGCGAGGCCCTTGCGGTCGAGCTGATCGTAGATGGCGTCGGGGCTGAGCTTCTGGCCTTCCGAGCCGTTCAGGAAGATGATCTCGCCGCTCTTGATCGCGTCGTAGAGCCGGGCTTTCATGAGCGGAGACAGCAGCGCGCCGAGGCTGGCTGCCGCCTTCTTGTCGTTTAAGCCCTGGATGACGATCGCGGTGCGGTCGGATCCGCCATTTTGAATGCGGCCTTCGAGCAGGGCCGTGAGACGCGCGATCCGCGCGGGGGTCGCGTCGCGGCTGTCCACGAGGCTGGTCGCGTCAATGACCTGCGTTCCTTTGAGGTCTGCGATGTTCTGCGCGGGCCGGGAAGACCAGAGTGCCAGCGCGGCTCCCCAGGCGAAACTCTTCTCGAGCGCGCGGCTGAACTCTTCCGTAAGGTGGAAAGAACCGCTCGCGTCGATATTCATGAACTTCTGCAGCTGCATCGCAAATTTCGCATCGGCAGGGTCCGCCTCGGTCGGCCGGACGTCGAAGCGCGAGGCGAGAAGGCCTTCCTGCACGCCGACCACGGAAACGCCGTAGGTGCCGGAGAACATGCCCTCGATCATATTTTTGACCTGCGCGTCGGACCCGGGCTGGCGGTTCAAGGCATAGACCGCGCCGAGCGCTTCGAACAGGACCGTCATCTCTTTCTTGCCGGACGGGGCTTTTTTGACGGCCGACTCCAAACGCGCGTTCAGAGCCGCTTTCAATTCCTCCTGCGCCGATATCAACTCATTGCCGGATAAATATCGGAGCCGGCGGAGCGCCTGTTCCACGTCGCTGGGCGCGGCGGGATTCGATTTCATGACCAGGCCCTTCACGGCGAAGGCGGCCACGACCAGGGGATCAAACAGATGCGCGGCCATGTCGCCCATCATTCCCCATTTCTTCTGCAGGAAGCTGGATTCGCGGAACATCAAAGCGTTCTGCAGGAATGAGGGAGCGCCGGCGAGGCTCGAGTGCGCGTAGGTGACGCTTCCGCGGACATTGCGGGCGACCGTGCCCAGCCATCCCATGGGACGGGACTTTGCAGGATGGCGGATCAGCGACCCGGCGTAGAGCAGCAACTCGGCGAAATAGGCCGCGCTCGCCGCCGCGAAGGCGAAGAATGGAATGCCGCCGTCAAATTGGACTTTGAAGAGGCCCGCCGCGACCGCCGAGCCTACCGCCAGAAGGGCGGTAAGGGTGAGCGACTTGGGAGCGCCGTTCCAGGAAATCGCGGGATTCCGACCGTTGTCCTGGACGCCGAATTTCCCCATCGAAATGAAATTTACCGAAGACTTCGCGGACGTTAGAATGGAACGGAACGCGTCCGCGCGCTGATCATTGGCGGAGATCGAGTCGAAGCGTTTGAAGAGCCCGGCGACTCGGCCTCCGAGGGCGACACGATCATCCTGGCCGCGCGTCCCCATGAACCGCGAGATACCATTCAGCTCCCACAGGGCGCTATCCAGACGCATCCAGAGCCCCAACTGAGCCGAAGCCGACAGGCCCCTCTCACTCTCCAGTTCATCTACAAGAAGGCCTGCCCGGACCAACATTTGATCTTGAACATGATAGGTGAACTTCGCCACGGCGGCGGGATCAGGCGCGCGGGCGGCGTCCATGGCGCGGATATAAGTATCGTAAGTCTCCGGGAATTTTCCATTTCGGACGCCGTCCGCAAAGGCCTTGATCTGGGACGACCAGAATTGATAATTGGCATTGGTGTCTTCGATCAGTATCGTCTGAAGGGCGGCGTAAAGCAGCAGGCCGCGATAGGCGTTCTTAAGGTCAATTTTCAAGGGAGTGTGAAGGCCTTCTTCCCGCCAGGTCCCCTTGGCCGAAAGCTCGACCGCCGCGATCGCCTCGGAAAGCCGCGATTCCAGAATGCTCATGTCCCGCCAGGTGTGGCTTTTGGAGAGTACGAAGGATTTGACGTCCGAAATGAGCGCCTTCGCGTAGTCCGGCGTAAGGGTTTCCGGAACGGACGAGAAGGTCTGCGCAGCATCAACGGAAAAAATCTCACGGCGCGCGACGCGGCCGTTATCGGGAAGAGCCAACCTTTCATGATAAAGAGCCATAGCGCCGGTCATGAAATTAAATTCGATCTGGAATTTTCGCTCCCGGCCCTGCGGGTCCATGGGGTCGAGTACGGTCCGCTCGTACGACAAAACGAATCGGGTGACGGAAGCCTCATTCGGACTCAACTCGGCTTTCACGCTCAATCCCGCATCGGCCAGGGCCCTGAGAGTATCGTCGTTCAACCGATCCAGGACGAAGCCCACATCTCTGGCCTCCGGAGACGCCCCGGCCTCATTAAAAATGATCATCGTCAGCAAAGAAAAAATCAAAGAATCCAAATCGTCATTATGATAACGAGAATCAATGTTGAACCTGGACCTCAGATGTTCAATCATCGCGGAGCGGGCTTCGCTGCCCTGCTCAAATTCAAAGAAGTTCCGAACGCCGGCCCGATGTACGGCGCCGGGCAAACTCAAGGCGTTCATCACATACGGAAAGAAGTCGTCTCCGTTCCCTGCCGCATCCTCCTGCACCCCCCCCTGAGAACCGGCAAAGCCGGTCTGGGTGCCGGGCGCAAAGCGTCCCGACAGGATGTTCCGGACATTGGACCAGTCGCTCTTGGAACCTGTTACGGCGGATACTAGGAAAAGCCAGGAGATGGGCAAAGCGGCCATTGCCGCCAGCGCGGCCGCGATATCGCGGCCGGTCGCCGCGTAAATGAGGAAGGGTGCCAGGAACGCCGCGGCAGCTAAAACGATGTCGCCCACGGGATCGACGAGGTAAAAGAGAAGGGATTTGACGCGGGAATCCGAACGGACTTCCACGGAACCGGAAGTTTTCCCGACGTGGACGCCCCGCACTTCAAGGCCCAGAAGCCTCGCGGCGGCCAAATGGCGGAATTCCTTACCCGCGATCACCGCCCGCCGGGCCGCGGACGTCAGCATTTTAGGCAGAACCAGAGGCAACACAATCAGGGAACCCGCCGCCAAGGCCAGGCTGACCGGTAACCCAAAAACGGGAATTGCGAGCAACAACGCCGGGAGAACCGCAACCGTTCGCAGCGGCGCGGAATTTCCGGTTCGCAATTTGCTTTCGATCATGTTCACCATCAGCCTGACGCCGTTCTGAAGCTCATTCATGCGCTTACGATTCAAGGCGTTGTCCATGTCGTAGTCCACGTCCGCGAGCGCCAGAGACGTGCTCACCAGCTCGCGAATGGTTTCCTCCGGCATGTGCCTCAGTTCGCCTGACAAGACCTCGACCAGCGCCGAATACCGCATCATGAAACGCAGCCGCTCTTCGGGCGTCCGTCCGGTCATGGTTGTATATTTGGCCGCCCGTTCCATCTTGCCGGCCAATATCTTCGAATTAAAAGCATGATAGTCGCGCGTGGTGTCCGGCGTCCACCGGCCCTTCTGCCTGTTAAACTGTTCGAGCGCCGAGGAAACGTCCCCCCCGGCGGACAAGGACATATGCTCTGCAATACTTTCGATATTTTTCCTGAATTTTCCATAACCGCGCAGGACCATATCCTGCAGTACTTCATAGTGATGGAGGAGGCGGATCGCCTCCTCAACCTTCAACCTCAGTGAAATATTAATATCGGGCTGGACGGACCATAACGATGAATCCTTGTCGGCGAGCCGAAGCGCGGCCCGCGTTTCAGCCAGCATGACTTCGAGTTCGACCAATCCCGAGTACGAATATTTTTTATTCCTCATAAAGGCTTCGACCTGGCCCAGAAGCACTTGCACTCCGGCCGACGACACCTCTTTCGGGAGCCGCAGCTTATATATGGCGAGAGCATCGGTTATTATGAGGGTGTTGCTCCCCCCGCGCGCGGAAGTTTGAGGTACGGACTCGTGGTGGAGCGCGGCGTTTCCGGACAGGAGGTTCATCGCAAGAACCACGTGTCTCTTATCGCTGACAGACTTTTGTTTGATCGAGAAGCGGCGGGGTTGTGATCCAGTCTCATCCATTTCAAGACCGAGTTCAATACCGATATCCTGGAGAGCCTGCTGAACCGCGGGCATTCCCGCGATCATGGCCAGGGTTTCCCCATCCAAACGGAATCCCGTTGCCGAGTTTTCAATCTGGGTGGCCAGGGCAAGCAGTCCCATCCCGGTCGCCTTGTCAGGGGTTCCCAGAGCCAGCTGATGGATTTCATCATGCAAGTAGTTAAGGAAAGCCTGATAGGCTTCCGGATTGTTCCGCCCGAATTCATAAAAATTCGGCCAACCGGCGCGCTGTGATATGCCGGTATCATTGAGCAGGCGCAGTGCGTCCGCAAGGAAACCCTCGCCGCGGGCGATGGGGACTGCGGCTTCAGCGACGGCGGCCGATCCCGTCCGGCCAACGAGCGCTTGATCGCCGGACTTACCGGTTAAAAGGCGCGCCGCGTTTTTCCAATCGCTGACAGAGCTCTTCGTTCCAGCCTGGGCGAAAATGTAAACAAAGGGCAGGGCAACGGCCGCGAGCGCTCCCGTAACGAACAGTCCCGCCGTTGAATCAGGCCCGAAGAAAATTGAGGTCAATGGCAGAAGCGCAAGGGTTCCCGCGATCAGGAGGTCCGCGACGGGATCGGCGAGATAGAAAAGGATGTTCTGGAGGCGGTTCCCGGGCGTGACGGTCACGCTGCCTTCGGATTTTCCGACCCGGGACTCGAGGACGGTGAGGCCGAGAAGCTTCGCCGCGGCCTTGTGGCGGAATTCCTTAAACGAGACGATTCCCCATTGGGCTAGAGCAAGAGCAGAGCGGAATGGATGCCGGATGCTGATCTCCGAGGAATAGGGCAGACGACCCTGACCCGTGATCGTTCCACCCGAGTCGCCCGCATTGTCCGGCTGATCGATCAAAGTTAGAAGATGTTGCACCAACGAAGCATTTTGAGGATCGGCCTGGATTTCTTCCCGGGAACTGAGTAATGTCAGCCGGGAGCGAACCAAATCTTTGATGAGATTGAAATCATAGGCGTATTTGCTTTGCCGGATATCGTACTGAATGAGGGTGAATAGCGACAGAAGTTGACGCTCGGTCATCCGGGGAGAAGAGTTCTCAGCCTCAAAAAGGCGGGTGATAATATCTCCAGAAATAGCGTTCAGGTGCTGGGACGCAAATTCTCTTTGCGCCGCATCGCCCCAATTCATTCTCCGGCCTGAAAAGTAGGCATAAGCCCGCGGAATGCTTTGCCTGGCCCTCGCGGCAAGCTGCGCGAAGCCGGTGATGCTAAAGAATGACGATTCCGTCGTAAACTCGGGATGATCGAGAACGAAGATAAGAACCGTCAGCTCGTTCAAAGTCGCGTAGGCGAGCGCCAAATCATTCCGTCTTTCGGTTGATATGGTCTCTGCGTTCCATTGCCCAATGCCTGACTCGGCAGCCAGAAGTTTTCCCAGGAAGATGGAGATCTCGTATTTCAATTGCGGAGCATCCGAACGGGCCTTATCGAGAGTTTGGAATGATTCCGTCACACGGGCCAGCATGTCCTGAACGGATTGTTCCGTAATCGTTGCATCGTCCGACTGTCTGCCCACTCCGGCAACTGTTGCCACTTCGGGTTCGGATCGCGGCTCGAAATGGTCGTAGACGTAATCGCGGGCTTCAAGCGCGGCGGGCGACCACTCGCCGTTTAGAACTTTCTCCGCAGTTTCTTCGCGGGACGAGGAGAGGACCGCGTCAAAAATCTGTTCGCGCTCTTCGGGCGACTTTTCGATCACGGAATAGAGGATCCGCGAACCGTACGTGATCCACTCCGGGTTGTCGAGCATGCGTTCCAGCAGGTCCATCGTGACGTCAGCCAGGCTGCGGTCAAAGCCCTGGGAGTTTTCGGGGTGCGCGGCGAAATAGTTGCTGACCGCGGCGCGGCGCTCGGCCAGCAGGGCCTTGAAAAGTTCGGGCGCGGCGGGATCTCCGGCGCGGGTAAAGGCTTCGGAAGGAACGTAGCCCAGGCTGTTCCAAGCGTCGCCCTCCTGAATCCCGGCGCCGTCGTGCGTGAGGGCGGTGCCGTGGGTTTTCATGGTGTAGAGCCAGTGCCAGAATATTTCGAATGTGGCCAGGTCGTTCATCAGCCGGTTGCCGGTAAGGGGATCGTCGATGGCCGCGGCAAAGTTTCCGTTCAGGATCTGGAACATATACTCCGACGCCATGTAAATCGCGTAGCGCAGGCCGGTTTCCGTCTTCTGGCCTTCCGGCACCTGGAACAGGGAATTCCAGGCCGCGTTCGAAAATAAATCCTCAGCCATGCGTCCGACATTCACGCCATAGGGAATGATATCTCCGTCCAGGTTGATGAGGCCCAGCGACACGAGCCGCGAACGTTCGGTATCGTCCAGCCGTTTGATCAGATCCGGCAGATCTTTGTAATCGGCCTGCAGGGGTTCGGCTCCCGCTCGGACGTATTCTTCTTCCGTGGTGGCAACCCAGCTCTGCCGGTAAGTGTCGTACATTTCGCCGTCGATGAAGAAAAGGCCGGTGAGCCGTTCGCGCAGTTTGTCAAACCAGATGGAGCGCACGGCTTTGTCATTAATTTCCTTCGGTGCGTCCTTGCTTTTCATGACGGCGGACATGCCGCCGATCGGGAAACCGTTGACCAGCAGGGTGAGGAGCGCGTTGCGGCGCGTGTACTCGGTCATGGAGGCGTCCGTCATGCCGACGGTGTGGGGGTCCGGGAAAACGGCGTTGGGATCGTCCTTGCCCATCTCGATGCGGCTGTTGATGTAGTCCCAGCGGCCGACGTTCGGGCCGATGAGGTTCTCGCGGAGGATCCACATGATGATTTCCTGATTCGCCGTGTAGCGCCCCCGTTCATGGAGCATTTCGATTTTCAGCGCGCCGCGCCTCAGGCCCGCCGTCTCTTCAATGGATTTCAGGAGGTTGGAAACCAGGAGCGCTTCTTCCGGGGTTTCGATCTTGGGGACGTACATGTAAGGAAGGTTGCCGTTATGCGTCTGCGCCTGGTAATTGTTGAGGACGTTGATCACCATCGCGGCAATCATGCCCGGGACCTTTTTGCCGTCCACGGTCATCTGCCGGTTGTTGAGATGGAGTCCGGGAACGCGGTGGAAAATCACGGGCCTCTGATACTGGTGCACGGTCAACTCATACTTTTTCCCGTCTTTGGGACGAATATATGCCTTTTGATCCCACTCCCCGCGCGCAAGCTGGCGCAGGTTGGTCCAGGCCTGATAGAAATTGTCCCGGATATCGTTGCCTGCGTCTTCCCAATCCGCCATCCAGGAAACGGCGCCGTACGCTCCCGTGTTGAGCGCGCCCATCGCCATGTCGAGATTATTAAAAGGACCGGTGCCCTGTAAGCCGGGTTTGAGCGCCGCTTTGGAAACCGTCACGTTCGCGTTCAGCTTCCAGGCCTCGGGCGTGTTGCGTCCCAGCATATGATCCACCATGCCCTGCCGGATCTGGGCGACCGTCAGGATTCTGCCGTCGGCATCGGTCATTACGGCATCCGGATCGGCAAAGCCATATTCCGCGCTTCCGTCCGCGACCTGATCCCTGAACGCGCTTCGCGCGGCCAGCACCCGGTCGAAATCGGCCGAAAACTTACGGGTCAGGTCCGCGATGGTCTGCTCAACAATCAGCTTGCGGCCGTTGATGGTCTGAACGCCGAAAATATCCTTATATTTGGCGGCGATGCCGGGCTCGACCGAGAGTCCCGTCCAGGAAAAGTTCAGGACATCCATTTTCGGGAAAGACATGCCGAGCAGGTCCTCGCCGTTCAAAAATTCCTGGTAGCGCCGCGAATTTCTGGACCATTCCTGTTTCCACAGGATCGCCTGGCCGGCGGGGCTGCGCGCGATCTCGCTCCGCGCGGGCCAGCCGTAACGGCTTTCAAAAGTCTGCTTCGCTTCCACCATGTCGCGAACGAACCGCTGCGGATTCAGATGTTTGTGGCCGGGCTGATTGGCCAGCTCACGCATCATATCCACGACCCGGGTCAGTTTATAATCGTCCGCCAGCTGAAGAAGTCCGCCCGTGCGCAGGTTGAGCCCGAAATGGGTGAGGGCGAAATCCAGCCAGCGCGGATGCCGCACGGCGCCATCCTGGATCGCGCGGAACTGTTCGGCCCAAAGCGCGGCATACAGGCTCTTGCGGATGTGAGCGACGCGCTCCTCTCGGCTGTTCGTCCAATCCGTTTTAGCCTGGGACGCCTGAATCGTTTCCCACGAGACGATATCGGACCATTCGCGCGCGGCGGCTGCGTAGTATTTTTGATGGTTTTGAAGAATATGGTAAGTGACGGGAAGTCCTTTGCCGGACTTCTTGGCCTGCTCGAAGCGGTCCGCGACGCCGCCCCTGCCTTTATATCCGTCCACACCCAGAATCATCTCGATGGGGTCGAAACCGAGGGCGGGCAGGTCTTCATAGCGGGCGTTCTGTGTGGCTGCATCATGGATCTCGTCCAGGGAATATCCCTCCGAGATGAGGGTGAGCGCCTCGCGCACCGCGCCGCCGAACACCATCCGGTTGCCGTCGAAGAGCGGGAACTTGTCGTCCGTGTAGGTAATGGCCTTGCCGTTCGCCCGGTCGAATGCGGCGATGCTGGCGTAGAGCGCAGGGTCGATCTTGCGCTTGCGGGGATCGGAAATGTTGTCAAAATTATTGCGAGCCGGCGAATGGTCGTGCTGAGCGATGATCCGCTCCGTTTGCTCCTCAATGAACTTCTCCAATGGTTGATCATCCTGATCAGCCTTAGGCAGGTTGTTCCAGGCTTTTTCCGCGGCGATCCGCGCGAGATCCAGAACGTTCAGGGAGGAGGTGTTCGTAACAATTCCGATGCCTGGGTTTGCGTTCCACACCTGCCCGATCAGGTCCGATTTCACTTCCATATCTTCGGCCGTCGCTTCGAAGACGATTTTCACGTTTTTCAGGAGTCCCTGGCTTTTGTCGAACATCCGGGAATTCATTTCAGCCGCGGGGATCCAGTTTCCATATTCACCGCGCCGGAGACTCGTCTCCGTGAGACCCAGCCGTTTCAAAAACTTCACGTATTCGCCCGGCTGAAGCTCCGCCTTGGCTTCCTCCAACCCCCGGAGGAAGGATTCCGGCGTGCGGGTCATGACGTAAATCTTTTTGTTGCTGCGCATGCGCGAGAACTCGTAAGCCTTCACCCAGCCCTGGTTGCCGAAGCCGACCATGAGCACTTCCTCAAAGGAATGAGCCTTGGCTTTGGTCGCGTCCCAGGCCTGGCCGCGATGGCGCAGGTTTTCGATCAGATGCGACTTTACGAGCTCGGCGCTCGGTTCGGGATAGAGCGAGTCCGCGGTGGCCGCGTTCAGAGCAATGTTGCCCGCCTTTTCGTTCACGGGAACAATCTGGCCTTCCCGCGCCAGATCAATGGCGGTTTCATCGACAGGAATTTTGGCACCGTTCTCATCCACATGGTAAAGCACCGCGGATATGCTGGCTCCGCCGCCGAACGCCAGCTGCGCGACCAGGGTCGGCTTGCCGTCTTTCCTTAATTGGAAAAGTCTCTGGCCATTCTGATCCCTGGCGCGAAGGACGAGGCTGAGCGCCACTCCGCTCGCGGCCGCCTCGCCGTTGGCGAGCTCCTGACCGACCCAGAACACCTTCGCCTCATTTTTGTCGCTCACCTTCTCCACGGTCGCGGAACCGTCCGCCTTGACGCTGGCGATCTGCCCCACTCCCAGGTTCTCGGCGATGGTGCGGATCAGGCCCTTTTGAGGCTGATGAATGGCGATGGCGGAAAGGTCGTCCACGGTGAGACCGTGCCGGTCCAAAAACTCCACGAAAACTTTCAGCACCTGATCGGCGAATGCGCCGCCAACGGTCGCGTTATCCATCGTAAACGTGTTGTTGGGGCCCGTCTGGCTGATAAAACCGCGAGGAATGCCGGAAGTCCAGGTTGCCGGATGCAGATAAGGCCTCACGACGAACCCGTTGATTTTCCGGTCCGGGTTGGGCGGGCCAACCACCGCTGCCATGGCCATGTCGCCAAAGAGCGGACCGCTCGTGTATTCCGCCAGGTTTAAAATATCCGAGTATCCGCCGAACGTGATGAGGAGGGTTTCTTCGCCGCGCGCCAGGGGAGCATGCGCGACTTCAAGCGCGAAACCCATGCCGCCGCAGACGTTGTTGCCGCTGTGAACCGGCACGTGTTCCATGCCGTAAGCAACGAGCGCGGCCTGGTGGACGCTGCCGCTCGGGATGACCTCGCGCTCCGTTGTGGAGGTGCTGAAGGAAAGCGATTTTACTTTGCCGAGCACCACCCAGCCGAAAGCGCGGGCGACCGCGTCGTAAGGGTCGTAGTCGAGCGCCACGGAAAGCGCCTTGGCCGGATCGGAAAATTGATTGAACGGCTCCAGGAGCATTTGGACGCGCTTCGCGCCGGCGGCCTGCACGACTTCGCCCGATTTCAATTGGAGGAACGCTTCGTAGATCGCGCGGCGGTCGGAGCTCAGTTTACCTTTTGCGATCTCCTCTTCAATGCTCCGTTGGAGCTTGAACAGAGACGCGTAGTTGATGTTCTCAATATGATTGCGCAAAAAGCCCTCGGCCAGGACTTTGATCCGCTCTTCGCCGCTCAGACCGGCGATGCTCCCGGCATCGACATGACTCATCACCTGTTCGAATGTGTTGACGCTTTCCCTGCGCGCGGAGATCTCGTGCGCGTCGGTCAGGTCCCTGCGGTCGCGCTCGGCGGGAATCACTTCCACGGCTTCAAGGAAATCCTCGGATGAAAGCGAGCCGACGTGGCTCAAAATCATGTTGACGACCGCGCGGACCGCGACGACCGACATGTCTTCCTCGGGGTGGGCGAAACGGCGCGACTGGATGTCGAGCCGGTCTTCGATCCAACGCGATCCGGGCCGCGACCCGATGAGCTCGTGGATGCGCGACGTCGGCATGTTGAACCGTCCGCTGGCGCTTCCGATCGCGAGGACCTGCGGCATGTAGGCGGGCGAGCTGGGTTCGTCCGTATCGATCACGGCGCGCGGGGATAATTTAAGCCTCATCCTCTGGCCGCGGGACCCGGGCCAGCTGTTATAGGCAAAATGGAACACCGTATGCGCGGCGGCGTAGGCCAGAGCCGAAAGCCCGACGATGGCGGCAGCGGGAAGCCCGGCCGCGAGCAGCGCGATGGAGACAATCGCCCCAGCTCCCAACGAAGCCTGGTTGGCCCGGGTGATCGCCCAAGCCAGCAAGTTTTTATCGGCATTTCTGAACCAGAGGGAATTGCTGAAGCTGTTTGCCTGAATAAATCCGTATCCCGTGCCCCGGACCGGAACAACCGTCGTTCTGACAAAACTGGATCCTTCGCCCACCATCATCGGGAACGTGTTCGGAGCAGTCCCGTGAAGGCGCAGGAATATTTTTTCACCGATAACCTGGCCAAACGCGAAGGCGGCGGCGTTGTAAAGGAGGACCGCGATGATATTTTGAAGAGTCGAGGTTTCCGAACCTGCAAATGCGGCGATCAATGCGGCGGGAATTCCCGCCACAAAAAGGCTGAGCAGAGGGCTTTCCCAGAAAGGCGCGACAAACTTCTCATAAACGCTGGAGCCGGTAACGAGGCTCATCCGATCGGTTCCGGAATTTCTGCCAAGCCTTGAAAGAAGTCGGAACGGGCTCAATATCGCGCCGATCAGAGAGCGCTTGTCCTGCGGATCGTATTCATCATTTTCAAATGAATCCCGCTGGGCAGCCTGACTAACGATACGGGCGGGCTCCATAACGGGCTCCGGGGCGAGCAGCGGATTCAAAATTTCATTCGATCTCCACCAGACGTCATTTCCCTCTTCAATCAAATCCCTGAAAGCGCCGTTGGCGACCGATCCGAGCGCCTGCTCCGCTTCCGCTTTGGCGTTGATCTGATCCTGATTCGCGCTGATAACTTCGGCGCGCTCGGAAAGCGTTTTCTGAGCCTGCGCTCCTTCGATGATCCGAACTCCCCTGCCGGGGGCTTCCTTTAATTGATAAGCGAGGGAACGGGTTCCGTTGGACGCGCTGTTATCGTCCTCGATCTTATAAGCGGATCCTGTCAGTACCAAAATGCGGTCCAACCCTTCGAGGCCGCGGCGGATCGGGCTGGTTCCCTGAGAGGGGGGCTCCTTTCCTTCGCGGGGAAGCACGACTTCCACGCCGCGCGATTGGGCGAGCTTCAGCGTCTCAACCGCCGAACGGACGAAATCCATGGGCATGTCACTGAAGCCGACCACATTACGCGCCAGATCGGACAGGTCCCACCGGCTTCTGGGATCAAACAGAGGCGCCTTTCTGCTGCGGCCGCGAGCCTCATCCACGGAATTCTTGATGATATGGTTCGCGAGAATGATGCTGTGGACCATTCCGCCCGTAACGATCAGGCGGTCGCCCTTCTGCAGGAGCGAAACCGCATTGCGGAATTCGGACGACAAATTGCTTTTTCTGCCGCCGAACATCACCGCGGCCAGAGGCCGCATGTCGCGGGTTTCAACCGAAAGCGGAACCGCCTGGGCGCGCTCAAAGGCGTCTGTAAAGCGGCGGTATTCTTTTTCCACGCTCATCCCCGCGACCACAGGGATTTTGCGGTTGTTTAAAAGCCTCGGCAGAGAAGCGCTGGAAGCGGACGGAGCCCGATTTAGGGCGCCGACGGATTCCTGCACATACAGCCCGGGATTGACGCTCGCGATGACCTCTCTTGAAAAATCGGCATTATCAATTGCTTCGCCGCGGTGACCCAGAACGTTCGGCAGCACGACGATGGAACCGTCTTTCGCGCTCACGACCGTTTCATGAATGCGTTTGGGCCATCGTGTCCTGTAATTTCCCGGAACGACGTTGACGGGTTCCCCGAGCAACTCTCCGAGGGTTGCTGCCGCGTGGGTGACACTGACCGGATTTCCCTCCGCGTCTTTCCCCGCATGGGCAATCAATACGATCCGGGAAGCTCCGTTTTCTTTCAAATGCCGGATGAGCGCGATGGATTCATCAAAAGGATTTTGGCCGATGACGTCAATATTCGCCAATACAACTTTTCCCCGGATGTCGGACTCCGCCAAATCGCTGATCGTCCGGATGGGATGGAGCCTCGATGCCGGCGTAACGGTCTGTTGAGCGGACCCGGAGGGTTTGAGGAGGCTCAGCCATAAGCTTCTGGGACGGTCCTCATTGTTAACAAAGAAATGATCTGAAAAGTTCATCACAAAATAGGCGGCGGCAGGCATGCCGACCAGAATAGCCCATGCTATATTTTCCAGCCCCACGAATGAAAAAGCGAACGCTGGCAGCGCTCCAATCAGATATCCATACAGGCCCACCCGGTTGGCGCCATGAGCCACATCCTGAAGGCTCTTTGATTCACGCTGCAATCTGCCAAAGGAACGCCATTCATAGCTGATCTTTTTCTTGTAGGTATCTTTCCCGTGCATGCTTGCAAACTTTTCCGTAACAAGCGCGCTCCAGAGGACAACGGACGGAAGCATGACGAAGGCGGGAATGAAATCCGGAAGTCCAATCGACTTGGAAAGGCCCAGCAGGAGGGCGGAAGGCAGGCCGACGATGACGACCGCGAGCGCCGCGCTTTCCCAAAGCGGCGCGATGAGGCGTTCATACAAGGCAGACCCCTTGAACAGAGTCAGGCGCCCTTCGCTTTTGGCGCCTTGCTGGGCGATGACGTTGGCGCCGAGCAGCCGCTCTTCGATCATTTGCTTCGTGTTGGGGCCGGTATCCACGGCGTAATGCATCGCGGGAACCTTTTCCCCCTCGACCGATTTCAGGCTGGCGCCATCGGGAACCTTTCCATCCTCCGGTTTTTTATCGGAAACCACGTGATCGATGGGCAGCAACAGATCGACTCCGGCTTTTCTTGCACGGGTGAGGATCTCGAAGGCAAGCGGAAGCTCGTCCGGGTTAACCTGCGTCGCGCCGGCGAATTCTTCAACGAGGCCGATCATGGTTCCGGGACTGCGCTGGATGTACTCGATGCTCATGCCGCTGTTAGCCATGTAACGGGCGGTGATGAAAAGGTAGGCGATCCCTCCCCCGATCACGAGGGTATCGCCCTGCTTGAGCTGTTGGAGCGCGGCCTCAATGCCGGTGTCTTCGAGCCGCGGACCGCTGATAACCGCGACGGACGGGACGGGCGTTTCCTGGCCTTTGGAGGCGGGCTCAGACGCGCGATCGCCGCCGAAGAGGCTCATGCGGAAATGGTAAGGCCCTTTAATGTTCTGGACCAAATGCTGGGCCAAATGGGCGAAGGTAAAGCCTGCTGTTCCGGACCAGACGATGGCGGATACGGATCCTCCAAACACAAAAAATACGAATGCGGCAGTTCCGGAAACCAGCATGGAAGCGACGTTGACTCGTGTGATGGCCGCGCGCAGATGCCTGCCCCTCGCGCGGTGCAACACGCGATAAGCTTCCTGCGCCAACAACCATGTGAAGACAGACTGCGCCAGAATAAAGTTAACTCCCACAAGGAATGTAGCCTCGCGGGTCGAATCCGCCTCAAAGGAGTTATTGGTACCGAACGCAACGAGAACGGGAATGACGCTGACCAGCAGCCCCAGGACAATGCTCTCCCAGACCGGAGCAATATATTTTTCGTACCGATCGGAACCCTGGATGAGGCTGAGGCTGCTTTTCGCGGCGGCGGGCGCGGCCTTGAAATTGGATTGGATGGAATGCCATGCTCTGGCGAACCAGCCGCGCGCGGAAGCGACCAGCGCGAAATGAACGGCGGCAGCGTTTGAGTCAAAGGGATCCTGAAGAACGCCGGTCGCGGCGGTCTCTTCGATGCCGCGGAGCGACTCGGCGGAGCCAAAGTAAACCTGGGCGCTGTTTTCCGCGGTGCGGACGTCAACGATATCGTTCCCCGTCGCGGGGTCAAAGCGGCGGGAGTTCACCGCGCCGCCGGTCCAATCGGACGCAGCGGGTGATTCCACTTTGTTGCGCGCGGCCAACGCGGGCAGAACGGTGCTTAAAAAACCGCGGACGGCATGTCCGATTGGGGTCGCGCCCGGAACGTTAACGCCGCCCAGGGCCTGCTCGGGAGCGATGGACACCGCTTCGGGCATGAAAACTTTTTCGAGGGGCAGGAGATCGCGGCTGAACGCTTCGAGAGGGTGCTTTTCCGATTTCATTTCGGCCGAATCGAGGCGGGGACGGACCGTAACGACCGAGAGGTTCCGGCCTTCCAGTTCCTTTTCGATTCCCGCGGTATGGTATCCGCCCGCGATCAGGATCGCGGAAGTCTTTCCGGTTTCCGACATCCGGTCCGACAAGGTCCGGATAAATATTTTGCTGCGCTCCTCCGAAAGCTCGTTAAAACTCGCCGCATTCTCAAGGACCGTTTTGGCTTCCGCAGATCCCGCCAGAACGGAAGAAGCGTCGGCGGAAGAACCGGCCGAGGCGATACGTTCTTCAAGGCGCAGGATCTCAGGCTTACGCGCCGAAAACTGCGTCCAATCCTCGGGGCTGAGGGTGAAATCGAGGCCTTTGCGGGCCAGGGCGAAATCTTCGTCCAGCCGGCGGACGACCGACTCTTCCCGCGTTCCGGCGGAATCTTTCCAGGCGTCGGATTCCAGCGCCTTAACTTCCTTAAATAGAGCGTTCCGGCCGATACCTTCAACGCCCAAAACATATTCCACGTAACGCGAAAACTCCGGCGTGAGAGAAACGCCCGCTCGCGCGCATTTCCGTTTGACGCCTTCGTAGAACTCGCCGCTTTCGATCGTGCCCATGCGGTACATCAGGCTGTCTTCGAGGAGGGAAATCAGGTCTTCCTTGCTCAGTTTCTGCGAGAGTTCCCGCAGGACCCGGCTCTGTTCAATTTTGACCCGCGCGAAGTCCAATCCTTTTTCGATCGAGTAAACTTTGAGATACTTTCGGACGTTCGGATAGGCGCCGGCGGAAGGGTTTTGACGGTCCGCCAGAAATTGGATCCATCCTCCGAGGTTTATTTCCCCATTTTCATGCCGGAGTTGCGCCGCGTCCAGGGAGCGGAGCGATTCGCCGTAGGCTTTCTCTTTCAAAACCGTGAGGCGCGCGGCCTGGCGCTTTTCCCATTCCCGCAGACCGGGAGCCTTGTCCATCGACGACTTGAACGCGTCCACCTGGCGGAGATAGGCGTCCTTTTCCTCGACGCCGAAAAAGTCCGCGCCCTTTGCGGCCGCCGAAAGACCGGCGACCTCGGCTCCGGTGAGGAAACCGCTGCTTAAAAGATAACCGGCCGCGGCCATCAGGCTTTCGCGGTCAGGATAAAGTTTCCATTTTTCGAGCGCGCTCATGCGGCCCGATGACCCTTCGACACCAATGGTCTGGACGCCCGATTCCGCCAGTCCGCGGACCATGAAAGCGATATTTTTCTGCGCGCTCAGGAAATTGTGGACGTCCTGGACGTGAATGACCAGCGGCCGGCCGGGGACGATGCGGACGTTTTCCACGCTGCCGTATGCGCTGACCCTTTCCCAAATCCACTGAGGAAGTTCCGGATGGCGGCTCGCCGCGGGACGGCTCTTCCTGGCGAAAATCTTCCGGACCGCGTCCAAAGTGGTCTTCTCGTCCGAACGGTTCCGCGAAAGCGCCTGGATTTCCCGCGACAGGTCGACTCCGACCCGCTCCGGGGAAAGAGAGTCCGTCCGTCCGAACGAGGGCTCGAGCGGAACGCCCGCCGCCGACGCGAGCTGGAGCGTCTGCTCCTTTTGGATATTCTTGCGGAGAGCGTCTGCGGACTGCCGGCGCTGTTCCCAAAAAGATGCCTGCGCGAACGGCGCGCTGATAGTCGTGAACAAAAAGCTGGCGGACACCACGGCCGCAACGAAGCGGAGCGCGGTCTTGTTCTTTTTATCTTTCCAGAAATGAATCATCGTTGATTCTCCCCTCTAAATAAAAAACCCAAGTTCGGAGGAACTTGGGTTTATAAAATCGTCGATCGCAATAGTGGCGCTGCCGTCTCCGGATCCGGCCGCCCTGCGCCGGTGCATCTTCCGCGCGGAAGCGATCCTGGCCGTTTCCGCCGCCCCCCAGGCCTGATACGGGGCGCCTCTTTCATCGTCCTTTTCCGCGCCCGCCGTTCTCCATGAATGGGTCTGCCCGGCGTCCAGTATGAATTTGGCCCGGCCCCACTTCCTTTCCTTCAGATAGGTTTCTTTCTTCCAGCCGAGCATCCGCGGGTTTTCGCCGAAAGCGTTGTCCGCGGCGTCCTTTCTGAAGTCCCGGGAAGGCATGCGGGACGCGCCCAGAGACTGAAACGCGGAAGCGGTCCTTTGGAAGGCGGTCCGGGTGGAGCGCTGAACGGAGAAAACGAAACGGGCGACGCGGTTTCGGGCAGCGCTCAAGGAGTCCAGAGCCTGGGCGGGGTTGAACAAAAATTGCAGGTGCCCGACCATGCCGCCCGCAAGCGTCGCCGACTGGCGGACGTTGAGGGGCGAGGCGGCGATCAACGCCGAGTAACCGTTATGGACTCCGGAGAAATTGATGAAGGAAACCAGCGTCAGGAGACGCAGGACTTGTGACCGGCCGCGGGATGAAAGGAGGTTGCGCACGGTACCGTCATTCTATGACGGGCGCGGGAAGGGGGTCTTAAACTATTTGTAAATTTATTGTAAAAGTTTAGAAAGAGTTTAAGTCGCCGTTTTCAGCGGCGCGCCGACCGAAACGCTAGTTTTCGCCTTCCTCATGCTTTTGCTTGAGGCTGGCGACGACGGAAGGATCGGCAAGCGTGGTGGTGTCGCCCAAAACACGTCCTTCGGCGATGTCGCGCAGGAGCCGGCGCATGATTTTCCCGGAACGCGTTTTGGGAAGCTCGGCGGTGAAGAATATGTCGTCCGGACGCGCGATGGGCCCGATCTTTTTCACCACGTGGGCCTTGAGCTCATCCATCATCTCCTGTCCGCCCCTTTGGCCTTCCTTGAGGCTGACGAATGCCGAGATGGCCTGGCCCTTCACGTCGTGATTTTTCCCGATGACCGCGGCCTCGGCGACCGAGGAATGGTCCACGAGCGCGCTTTCCACTTCCATCGTGCTGATGCGGTGGCCCGCGACGTTCATCACGTCGTCGATGCG
>CAZFYO010000013.1:0-51948 GCA_964523525.1 uncultured Elusimicrobia bacterium | reverse complement strand
CAGCCACTATCATGAAAAATCATAACGAAAGCCTCTTTAATACATCAATGTTAAAGGGGCTTTTTGTTTGTTCTTTGATAGCGGTATGCAGCAGTTGTGCATCCACATTAAAGACTATAAAGCCGCCAACCACCGTCTTGACCAATAAAATATTTTTAGTGGCAGATGTTTCTCCCGATAGCCGCACGATAGTGTTTGCCCTTGCAAAGTGGGGGAAAGAGAGTCAGCTATTTAAGGTGAATGCTGATGGAACAAATCTTACCCCTCTTACCTCTGGAGAAACCTACGATTGTGAACCAGCGTTTTCACCGGATGGGTCAAAGGTAGTTTATTATCAAGGCTCGGAAGGAAACGGTGACCTTTGTGTCATAAATCTGGATGGTTCCGGAAAACAAAGAATCACATCTGGGCCGGAGAATGATTTTGAGCCGGTTTGGTCCGCCGATGGTGACCGAATATTCTTTTTAAGAGCTTCGACTTTTACCAATTATTCTCCGATTGCTCGTCCAGGATGGCATAAAGTCGATATATATTGGGTTAAGCCGGATGGCTCAGACCTAACTAGAATTACTCATGAAGCGTCTTTTAGAATGGCCGACTTATCGCTTGATGCTCAATCTAATTCTCTAATGGTGCTTAATTGGAGCCAAGGGCAGAAAATTCAAATCATGTCAGTTGATAAGCCCACAGATAAGAAAGTTGTGCGTCCGTCTTTTAAGCTGGATCGAGCAAAAACGTTTCCGCCGCTTATAAGGGATGCCGATTATGAGAGTATTCAAGATGCTCAGCTGGGTCCGGATGGTAAAAATATTCTCTTCACATATTCTGGGGATCTATATGTTATGGATTTGGAAACAAGTGCGATTAATAGAATTTGGAAATGGGAGTCGAAGGATGAGCGCACGCCCAGTAATATGTATCCTAGATTTTCTTTTGATGGCCAACGAATATTATTTGTTACGGTTAGAGGAGGAAAATCGCATGGAATATGGGGCAACACTCCGTGGCCTGTTGCGAAAAACGAGCCCGAGTTATGGGTAATCAATAAGGATGGAACTCCAATTCAAGGGAAGACACCCGGCCCAATATTTAATTCAGAAATACTGATGGGCAAAAACTAACTATTACGATCCAGTTTTTGAGGTCACCAGCTACCGCTAGAGCCGCCGCCTCCGGAAGATCCACCGCCAAAGCCGCCGCCTCCGCCTCCGCCGAAGCCTCCTCTAAAGCTGCCAATGAATCCGCCGCCAGAACCGGAGGACCGGCCGTCCCCGTCCCACGACCACTTCTTGTTGACTTTCAAACTGCCGAGCATCCTCTTGGGATATCGGCGGACTGAAATCCACCCGACGGCTAGAAAAATCACCGCGGAAAGTCCGGTGAACCATACATTCTGGTTTGGAGGGCCCAGCAGCACGATCACAGGGATCCAGGAAACGAGCGCGCCCATGAGAATGAGCACGCCCATCCGGCCTCCAATGCCCGCGCCGATCCAAAAAGCGGACATTCCCGCGCTCAAGGGCCCTGTTGCGAGAACGAGCCCAGCCTTCCAGGCTTCAGGGTCGCTCATGGCTTTTTCGCAAAAGAAAAATGTGAAAATATGTCCCGCCAGGCCCATCAGGAGATACCATCTTTCCCGGGGAAGGCCTTTCCAATTCTTTTCCGGCCTCCAGCGCTGTGCTTTTTTGGCGCCGTAAAGGAATCCCAAATATCCGAAGAGCGCGGCAACGCCCAGGCTGGCGTAAAAATAAATCCACTCGTTGTTTTGGCCCACATCAATGCCGCAGATCCCCGCGCCTCCGCCGACCAGCATGAAAGAATAGAGTTCGCTGTGTTCGATACGGATTCGCGCTGCGCCCAGCAAAAAGAAACCGATCGCCAGCATCGAGAGCGGTATGATGCGCACCCAAAATGGCATGGGGAGCGGCTCCGTATATTTTTGGATCTCGCCTTTATCCACCAATGCGATGATCGCATAGGTCCCGTTTTTAATTCCGGCGGAATAGAGCCCATCCTTAAATAAAGGCGTCATCTGATTCCGGATGATTTCTCCGGCCATTCCATCGGTGATGACGGGCTCGAGGCCATAGCCCACTTCAATGCGCATTTGTCTGTCCGTGGGCGCAACGAGAATGAGGACGCCGTTGTTCTTATCTTTCTTGCCGATGCCCCAGAGCTTGAAAAGCCGGACGGCGTATTCTTCGACGGTGAGTTTATCCAGAGAGGGAACGGTCACGACCGCCACTTCCGCCGAGGTTTTTTGTTCCAGCGCCAGGACGGCGTTTTCCAGTTCCTGTTTCGTCGTGTTATCGATAATTCCCGCAAAGTCATTCACATAACCCGAAGGTTTTTCGGGCATATCGGCGCGCGCGGGGGCCATCCATCCGGCCCACAGGGCTGTCAAAAGAAGGAGATATCTCATCGAGGGAAGGTTAGCAGGCTGGAACGTCAATGTCAACGCATGTTGGAAGGGTCTTAGTTTTCTATAATCAAAGCAGGCACCTGCCTGCACTTTTTTTAGGAGGTCGAGCATGACGACCCAAACAGCAGACTCAAACGCGCAAAAGACGGGCACCGTCCGGCTTCACCGGGTGCTCCGCACGACCCCGGAGAAGATTTATAAGGCGATCCTCGATCCGGCCGCGAATTGCAAATGGCTTCCGCCCTACGGCTTCACCTGCGCGGTCCACAGCCTGGACGCCAAAGTCGGCGGCGCGTTCCGGATGACGTTCACGAACTTTTCCACGGGAAACAGCCATTCCTTCGGCGGCAAGTACCTTGAGCTCAAGCCCGGCGAGCGCATCGTCGCGACCGACAAGTTTGAAGATTCCAATCTCCCCGGCGAAATAAAGACCACCTACACATTTAAGAAAGTGATGGTCGGCACGGAAGTGAGCATCGTGCAGGAGGGCATCCCCTCGGTGATCCCGCAGGAAGCCTGCTACCTCGGCTGGCAGGAATCGCTGGAACAGCTGGCGAAACTCGTCGAGCCGGAAATTCCTGATTAAACGCGCGGTCTCCCCGAATCAAGAGGCGAAACATGAGTCAATCTGAAGAAACCATCGAACAATTAAAAGCCCAGGTGAGCGAGCTCTCGCAGAAACTGCAGGGCTTGGCTCAGGAGAAGGGGCAAAAACTGTCTGATAAAGCGGACGGCGTTTTTGAGACGCTCAAAAATGAACTGCAGCAGAAATCGTCCGAGACGGGCGGATCGCCTTTCAAAACCGCCGCGGCGGCCCTGGCGCTGGGGCTGATCCAGGAATTCGAGCCCAAAGTGAAAGATTCTCTGAAGGGCGCGGCGGAAAAATCGTCCGGGCTGGCGGGGCAGATCGAAGCGGGGTTCTCGGAAGGCCTGGACAAAACCGTCGCCGCTTCCAAAAAGGCCGGGGCCAGCGTTGTCGATTACGTCAAAGAAAATCCCTGGAAGGCGCTGGCGTTCGCGGCGGTTCTGGGAATGCTGATCGGGCGCGCGGCGCCTCGCGGCAATTCAGATCATGATTAAACTGATTGTAGGTATGGTCGCCGACCGGCTGGTTGAAGAGCTTAAAGCCCGCCTTGTTTTCGTAAATCCGCTGGTGCGCAACGTCGCGGTGGGCGTGGCGCTGATCTTGGCCAGTTTCGCGCTGTGGTCCGTGTCGCTCCTCCTCGTGTTCCTCACACTCTTCTTTTTCTTCGCCGATCTCCGGCAGTATGTCTGGCCGGCCGTCTGGACCGCGCTATCGGGCTTTGCGATCGCGGGCTCGGTCACCGTGGCGGGCGTTTACCTGATCTTCCGCCCCATCAAATGACATTGCCGCCGATGTCCAGCCGGATATCACTGGTCGTATTCCTGTGCATTCTGGCCGCCGCATTGCTCGCCGCGGCGTACATGGTTTGGCCCTATCTCCTGGCCCTGCTGATGGGCGCGGTCTTGGCCCTGCTCACCACTCCCCTGCACCGAAAGCTGATGTCCAAAAAAATATCGCCCAAACTATCCGCCGCGCTGGCCACCGGCGCGGTAACGCTCCTGGTCGTGGCGCCGCTCTTCACGTTCACCGCGCACGCGGTGATCGAAGCCGTCGATTTCAGCCAGCGGATCAAAGACGAAAACCTTTCGGTGCGTTCGTTAACGACCCAGGTGAGCCGAAGCGTTTCCCGGACGTTCGCCATCGACCTCCAGCTCGTCAAAAATAATGTCCGCGCCGCCTCGGAAAAAATTGTCGCCTGGCTCGGCGATTCCGTCGTCGCGCTCGCCGCTTCGATCCCCAATATCCTGCTGCAGCTGGTTCTTTCGTCCATCACCTGCTTCTTCCTGCTTTTGGACGGCCAGGCTTTTTTGAAGTGGCTCTCCGACAAAATCCCGCTCGACGGCGACGTGCGCGCCGAGCTCAAGCAGTCGTTCAAAAACACCGCGATCTCGGTGATCTGGGCTAACCTGGCCGCCGCGGGAACGCAGGCGCTCATTCTGGTCCTGGGATTTTTGGTTTTGGGCGTGCCGGGCGCGTTTTTGGCGGGCGGCGTCACGTTTATCCTCGCCTGGATCCCCATGGTCGGCACGGTTCCCGTCTGGATGGCGGGCGCGGTCTATCTTTATTCCATCGCCGACGCGCCGCGGATGGCCGCGATGATCGCCGTCGGCCTCGTGGCGGGCATCGCAGACAACTTCGTCCGCCCGATGGTTTTGCGGGGTCGCAGCGACATGCACCCGCTGGTCAGCCTGCTCGCCATTTTCGGCGGGATGAACCTTTTCGGAATTATGGGCGCCTTCGTCGGGCCCATCCTGGCGGCCATTTTGATTTCGCTCCTCGACATCTGGCCCGTAGTGGGCCGCCGGTTCGGCCTCCTGCGGTGAGAATCCCGCCGTCCCGGGGGATGAACCTTCATTGATGATTCGCCAAAAAATTGAGGATATTTATCGCGCGGAATCGCGAAAGGTGCTGGCGACGCTCATCCGGCTGTTGGGAGATTTTGATCTTGCGGAGGAGGCTCTGCAAGACGCGTTCACCGCGGCGCTGAACCAGTGGGAGAAGGACGGGATACCGGCGAATCCGTCGGCGTGGCTCATTTCGACGGGCCGCTTTAAGGCGATCGACAGCATCCGGCAGCGCTACCGCCACGATGCGGCGCTGCAGCAGATCGCAATCGAACTCGAATCCAAACTTGTTACTCAGCCGGAGGCTCAGCTCGAGGCGAAAGCTGAAAGCGGCGGTTTTGAAGACGACCGGCTGAAACTCATCTTCACCTGCTGCCATCCGGCCCTTCCGCCCGAAGGGCGCGCGGCGCTCACCCTGCGCGAAGTCTGCGGCCTCACGACCGAAGAGATTGCCCGCGCGTTCCTCACCTCTCCGGCCACGCTGGCGCAGCGGATCGTCCGCGCCAAGGCGAAAATCAAGGAAGACCGTATCCCTTATCAGGTGCCCTCCGGTGCTGAGTTGCCCGAGCGGCTCGACGCGGTCCTGCAGGTGATCTATCTCGTTTTCAATGAGGGCTACTCGGCCTCTTCCGGCAATTCCGTCACGCGGCCGGACCTGTCGGGCGAAGCCATCCGGCTCGGCCGGCTGTTACTGGAACTGCTTCCTGAGCCCGAAGCGGGAGGACTGCTGGCGCTCATGCTGCTGCACGAATCGCGCCGCGCCGCCCGGACCTCACCCGACGGTGAAATCGTTTTGCTGGAAAAGCAGGACCGCTCGCTCTGGAACCGCGAGCAGATGGCGGAAGGTAAAAAGCTGGTCGAACAATCGTTGGCTTCGCGGAACTTCGGGCCCTTTACGCTGCAAGCCGCGATCTCCGCGGCGCACGCCGAATCTGAAAATCCCGGCGCGACCGATTGGACGAAGATCATCGATTATTACGACCTCTTGAACCGGATGACGCCGTCTCCGGTGGTGGAATTAAACCGCGCCGTCGCCGTGGCGATGCGGGACGGTCCCATGATCGGGCTGGCCCTCATCGATTCGATCCTCGCGAACGGCGAGTTGGAAGATTACCACCTCCTGCATTCCGCCAAAGCGGACTTCTACCGGCGCATGGGGCGCATGGACAAGGCCAAAGCTTCCTATGAAAAGGCGCTGTCTCTAACCCAACAGGAGCCGGAAAAACGCTTTTTGATGCGCCGTCTGGCAGAAATCGGCGCATAATCATCGCCCGATGTCGAAATTGGCCCCTCCCAAACGACTATTGGGAGCAAGCGCGTCATACGCGCGGTAAAAAATAACCTTAAGGAGACACATTTATGAAATACATCTGTCTGGGATACTATGACGAAAATGATTGGGCCGGCAAAACCGAAACCCAGATCAACGAGATGGTCGACGAATGTCTGGCTTACGATGATGTCCTGCGGAAAACCGGTCATTTCGCGGGAGGGGACGCGCTCTCGAGCCACCGGAACGCCGCGACGCTCCGGTACAAGAACGGCAAAGTCGTCGTCACGGATGGTCCCTACGCCGAAACGAAAGAGCAGATCGGCGGCATCCTCTATTTGGAAGCCAAAGATTTAAACGAAGCCATCGCGCTGATGTCCAAACACCCCGGCGTCAAAAACGGGCCTTTCGAAATCCGGCCTCTGGACGACATCACTCCCATGATCAAGGCCAGCGAAGCGCGCCGCGCCGCCAAGACGCATTAATCCAGACAGCGGGTTTATTCAACATGAGTTCAGAAATCACATCGCCTGAAACCTCCGGACAAAAATCGCCCGGGCAAAAGTCTCCCGAAGTCGTTTATTTGAGGAACGGCTCCGCGCCTCAGCGGAAGAAATTCCCGGCTCGCATCTTTTCGCGCAGGGCATTGTTGTGGCTGGCGGGCATCGGCGCGGCGGGGTTTTTCGCGGTGGGATTTCTGGTGCCGTGGATCGCTTCGCGGCAGATCAAAGAGCTCACCGACCGCAAATTCGACCTGGGATTTTTGGTGATCGCGCCGAACGGCCACGTTTCCATTTCCCTCGCGGGCGAGCAGGCGGTGAACCGCGGAATCCATCTGGACGCGGGGCGGGCGCGGATCGACTGGTGGCAGGCGGCGCGCAAACGCCTTCGCATCGGCTACATCGAGCTGAGCGACGCCCAATTCGAAATCGAGAAACTCGCCGACGGGCGGATGATCATCAACAGCGTCGATATGGAGCGAGTCAATCAGGGGCTGGCCGAAGCGCAGAAGGGGGAAGGGCAGAAGGGGGACTCGCAGAGTCCGGAAGCGAAAAATCCGGAACCGTCCGGCGCGAAGCAGTCCGGCGATCCCTGGGGCATCGGCGTCGGGCGCGTGGACCTGACCAACCTGAAAATCCGCTACAAAGAACCTCAGCTTAACGTTGATCTGGCCGTGAACCGCTTCACGATGGGCGCGGCGGAATCGTGGCGGCCCGGCCGCGAAACGCCTTTCGAAGCGGACCTCACCGTGAACGGCGGAAAGATTTTACTCAAAGGCAGCGTGACGCCGTTCAGCCCCAACATCGTATTGAAGTCCAACGTGAACGTCACCGCGTTTCCGATCGATTGGCTGAACCCCCTGCTCGCGAGCGCGGGCATCCGGGAAGCGGCCGGTCATGTGGGATTGAAAGGCGATCTCGCCTCTGAATTCAACAAGGACGCGGGCGCGGCCAAAGCGGAATGGACCGGCAGCATCCGCCTCGACAAAGTCACCGCGCTCTACCAGCCGCCGGCTCCAACCAAAGGAGGTGGCAAGCCTAATTCTCCCGAGCAAAAAATGCGATTGGCGGTAGACGGCTCCATCGACATCGACGACGCCAAAGTTTCCGCCGCGGACCTCAATTCCGAAAAGGGACCGGTTTTAACGTACGCCGCCGATTCCGTCAAGAACGGAAGCGCGTTCTGGGCCGAAATGCGCGACGAATCGTTCCGCCGCCCGCCGGTCGTCCGCCTCGATCCCCTGAATTTCGAAGTCAACAATCTCGATTCGCAAAATCCGGACGGCGAAACGTCCTTCAAGCTCGACACGTCGCTCGGCAAATACGAGCGCGTCCAGCTGGCCGGCACGCTCACGCCGTTCGCCCGCGCGCTGAACGGAAAAATCACCGCTTCCATCAAGGAGCTGAACCTCACGCCCTTCACAGCGTACGCCGAGCGGTTCACCGGCAGCCGCATCCAGACCGGCGTTTTCAATCTGGAAACGAAGGCCGACATCAAAAACAACCTGCTCGCCGCCAAAAACAATATCCAACTCAAAGTTCTGCAGTTCCAGTATCTCAACAAGGAAAAGGAGGAAGAAGACACCGGCAAGATCGGCATCCCATTGAACGTCGTGCTCTCTCTCCTCAAAGATAAAAACGGCGACATCAAGCTCGATGTCCCGATGGACGGACCCGTGCAGGACCCCAGCATGGGCATCGGCCCCTTGATGATGAAGCTGGCGGCCAAGGCCGCGACCACCGTGGTGGAAAAAGCCGCGACGAATTTTTTCCCGCCGCTCAAAACCGCGCAGACCGCCTACTCGGTGTTCAAGTTCGCCACGAAATGGCGTTTCGAGCCCGTCGTTTTCAATCCCGGGACCCTCGATATGACCGAAGCGTCCAAAAATTACCTGGCGGAAGTCGGCGCGAAACTCAAAGAGCGGCCGCAGGTGCGGCTGAACGTCTGCGGTTTCGGCACGCGCCAGGATTTGCAGGGCGGCCAGGATTTGCAGAGGGGACAGCAAAAACTTCCGCCGTTCACGCAGAAGGAAAAAGACCAGCTCTACAAACTGTCCGCCGACCGCGCCGCTTTCATCAAGGATTTTCTAGTGGGATCGGGCGTGGAGTCCGATCGCCTGCTGATCTGCTCTCCCGACACCGAAGACAAACCCGACGCTTTGCCCCGGGGAACGCTTTCCCTATAACGCATGTACTATAATGACCCAATGCGAAAGCGATGGGATCATCCAGCCAGCCGGGCGGCCAGATTTTATTTGGCCGCTTTTTTGTTGGCTTGCGCGATCGCGGCCGTAAACGCCCGCGCGGATTTATTCGCGGCCGAACCGCCCGCGCCCGCGCATTCCGGTGAATCGCAATTCCGCCGCTCGTTCGGCGTGGGCTTCGCCAACATCGGCTTTTTGATGCGCAAAGGTTTCAAAAACAATTACTCCGCCGAAGTGCACGGCCTTTTCGGCGAGGCGAACGCCCATTCCGATGACGTCAGCGCGGTGGTGATCGGAACGCGCGGCTACCGCCACTTCCGAGCGAACCGGCGCGCCCAGCCTTACGTCGGGCTCGAAGGCGCCTACGTCATGGCGGAAACGCGGGTCCAGGACAGCGACGGCTTCGCGCTCGGCGGCTTCCTGGGGATCGAATATTATCTGCTGTCCCGGCTTTCGCTCGGGTTCGATCTCGGCCCCTACTACGTGCGCATCAAAGAAAAGGCGTTGGGAACATCGGGCGGCGGCGTGGATTTCGTCTTGAGCACCTATCTCAACTTTTACATATTCTGATGATTCCAAAGATCCCAAAATCGGCCGCGAGGTACATTCTGTTAACACTGACCCTCTTCGCCGCCTTGCAGGTCCCGGCGGAAGCGGCGTTCCGCTTCGGTCTGGCCAACAGCGCAGCCAAACGCGCCGCCAGCGTCATGGACGAAGCGATCCCGGCCACGCCGGTCATGATCTTGCCCATCAGCGCCCTGGAATCGGTGACCACGGGCCAGGTGATCTGGCCCTTCGGCGTCCAGGGCGGCGGGCATCCCATGGGGCATCCCGGCTTCGATTTCCAGACCGTGGTGGGCGGCTCGGTCTACGCCTCGGCTACGATGCGCGTCACGAAAATCGAAAACGATTTTACCGACGGCGCCCTGCAGAAGCTCATCATGTTCGAAACCGCGTCGTATCAGATCGTGTACGTGGGCAGCATGATCAACATCACGGTCGGGCCCGGCGACGTGGTGACCAAAGGCCAGAAGTTCGCCACGCTCGGCCAGTTCGCGCTGGTCGCGCAGTCCTACGGTTTTCTGCATTGGGGCGTCAACACGAAAGGCGGGAACCAGGGCGCGGTTTGCCCGTACGATTTGCTCGGCACCGAGGCCCAGCGCCAGCTCGACGCGCTCTTCCGGCTTTCCACCTACAGCGGCCAGGACCGCTTTCCCCTGATTTGTAATCCCTGTCCCGCCGGAGGCTGCCGATGAACCCGACTCAATACAAAGAAATCCTCGCGCAGGCCGCTGCTGAAAAGTGGTCTTATCCCAAAGTTTTTGACGCGCTCAAAGCCGCCGGTGTGCAATCGTACGACGTGCGGGTGGCTCAGCACGAGATCATCTATCACTCGGCTGACGGCAATTTCCGCGAAGGACCGCCCAGCGATTTCAAGCCATCCCCCGCGGCCGATCAATTCAATCAGGAAGGCGTGATCGCCGCCATCCGGCGCACCCAGCGCAAGGAAACCACCTATCCCCAGTTTCTGCAGGAAATCGCCGCCGCCGGGACCCACACCTACCGCGTGGACATGGCGGAGCGGTCCGTGTCTTACCATGGCGCGCATGGGGAAAAGTACGTGGAAAAGGTGCCGCAGTCCAGCTAGTTGGCGCTGAACCCTATCCGCTTGTCCTTGACGGGCAGCGGTTCCATCAATTTTTTGATGGCTTCAAACAGCAAGGCGATATGATGGTCGTGCTTGCCCACCTTCTTTTCCAACTCAACTAACTTCCGGGCCAGCTCCTTGTTAGCCGAAATCATTTCCCGCAAGCGGGTAAAAGTCCGCATGATTTGGATGTTGACGTGAATAGCGCGCTCGCTATTCAGTACGCTCGAAAGCATGGCCACTCCTTGCTCAGTAAAGACGTAAGGAGGTCGTCGTAGGCCCATTTTTACATCGAAATTGGAGGTCGCAAATTGCGACCTCCAATTTTTAGTTTCATTGGGCGTGAGTTTAAACATGAAGTCAGGCGGAAATCTTTTATTGTTTCTGGCAACTTGTTCATTGAGTCTTTTTGTAGGAACACCATAAAGTTCCGCCAAATCCCGATCTAGCATGACCTTATGCCCGCGGATAAGGTAGATTTTTTGCTGAATTGTTTGAAGGGTTAACTCGTTTTTCATAGCTTATATGATAGTCAACGATGGGCTATCCCAAAATCATCAAATTATGTCAACCTGCGCAGATTTTCTAAGATCACAAATTGTGATCTCAAAGTGTAAAGTCGGTTCAGGCAGTTTTGAGGTTTCAAACTGAAACCTCAAAACTGGTCCCCTCTAAGGTTCCAGTCTGGAACCTTAATCTTGAGGTCACAATTTGTGACCTCAAGATTTCAACTCGTCACGCATAACTTGAGATGCCAATTTGGCACCTCAAGTGATAAATGAGGCGGATTTAAGTAGTATAATTTTTGCTCTGAGAGGCCTATGAACCCTTCAAAACCAACCCTGCCTTTCCTCCTGACCGGCCTTTTTGCCGTCATCCAGATCGCGGTATTTCAGCCCCAGGCCGCCCAGGCCCGGTCGCCGGAGTTTAAGCCAGCCCAATCGACTCAGACGGCCCAAGCCAGCCAAACACCCTCATCAGCCAATTTCGCCGCAGACCGCTTAAACGCCTCCCCCAGGCATCACGAATGGGTGGAAATTCCCTCGGGAAAACCGGGCCAGCCGAGCCAGCCGGGCCAGTCAGGCCAGCGAAAGGTAAAAAGCTTTGTGGCCTACCCAGAGAAGCCGGGGAACACGCTGGCCGTCATCATTTTGCACGAGAACCGCGGTCTGACGGACTGGACGCGGAGCTTCGCCGATCAGATCGCCGAGGCCGGGTACCTGGCGATCGCGCCGGACATGCTGTCGGATTTCAGCGCGGACATCCATCGCACGGCGGATTTTAAGAACGAGGACGACGCCAAGGCCGGCATCTACAAGCTCGACCCCGGCCAGGTGATGGCCGATCTCAGGGCGGTCCAGAGCTATATCGCCCAAGCGCCTGCGTCCAACGGCAAGGTCGTGGTGATCGGCTTTTGCTGGGGCGGCGCGCAGGCCTTTACCTACGCGACCGAGGCCAAGGACCTCGCCGCCACATTCGTTTTCTACGGCTCCGCCCCCGAGAAGGAAAAGGACATCCGGAAGATCTCGGCCCCCGTTTACGGCTTTTACGGCGAGAACGACCAGCGGATCAATAGCGGCATCGAGGCCGTCCAAGCCCTCATGAAGAAGCACGGTAAGACCTACGAATACGAGATCTACAAAGGCGCCGGCCACGCTTTCATGAAGCACGGCGATGACCCCGAGGGCTCTCCTGAGAATAAGAAGGCGCGGGATGAGGCGTGGGCCAGACTTAAGAAAATATTGATGACACAATAGAGCAAGCGGTAAACATTGAAGTCCCCCATCCTAAACTCTCCCTTCATCGAACCCAACCGTCACTTTGAATCTGACGAACGCGGTTTGACAGAAAAAATCCTAGAGTACCGCCGGCCAAGCAGCTTCTATATCCCCGTCCCACGAGCGAGAACGAAGACTCAACAACTAGATTTGAGACTTGCTGAAGGAGCCTTTGGGAGCGAGCTTCAGAAAGAAAATGAATTCATTAATAAGGTTCGCCAAAAAGTAGGCGAATGGCGCAAAAATGAATACCCCGGTCTAACTAAAACTTCGCGCGACCTGCTGCTCTATTGGAAGGGGGATGAGAGAGAGAATAAGCTGTTCTTCTGCCAGATCGAAGCTTTAGAGACCCTCATGTACGTCAACGAGGTTGCTGAAAAGGCGGGAGAAAACTGGATAACTAACGAATTAAAGAAATTTAGCGCTGAAGCCAATCCGGGTCTTTATCGCATCGCCCTCAAAATGGCCACGGGCTCCGGAAAAACGGTGGTCATGGCCATGATCATCGCCTACCACACTCTTAACAAAATAAGATACCCGCAAGACACCCGGTTTACCGACGCGTTCGTGATTATTGCCCCCGGCATCACGATCCGCGACCGACTCAACGTCCTCCTCCCGAACGACCCTCAGAACTATTACAAGCAAAGAGATATCGTGAGCCACCAGGAATTCGAGCTCCTTCAGCATGCCACAATCCTGATTACCAATTTTCACCAGTTAGAACTCAGGCAAAACCCGCGGTTTCAGATCGGCGGGGTGATGAAAGCGGCAAAATTGATCGATGAGGCTGCCATCAAAGAAACGCCGAGCGCGATGGTGAACAGAGTGTTTAAGGGCTTGTTCGGAAAATCCAGAGTCTTGGTGATCAACGACGAAGCTCACCATTGCTATCAGGAGAAGCCTGGCGAAGAAAAATTAACAGGCGAAGACCGTGAGGAGGCAGATGAAAACAATAAAGCCGCCCGAGTCTGGATCAACGGGCTGATAGCTCTATCAAAGAAAATGACGGTTAACGCGGTCATCGACCTATCGGCAACTCCATATTTTCTGCGCGGGTCCGGTTACCAGGAAGGGACCCTTTTCCAGTGGGTTGTATCGGACTTCTCGCTTTTGGATGCCTTGGAATGTGGGATCGTAAAAATCCCCCGGTTACCCATTAGGGCGGATAACATAACCCACAATGATGAACCGGAATTCCGCAATTTATGGCTCCACGTGCGCGACGAGCTTCCCAAGAAAGGTATGCGGACCGGAGACTACAACCTAAACAAATTTACAATGCCAACAAAGCTGCAAGAGGCTTTGGAATCGCTCTATGGCAGCTATGAGAAGTACTACCGCAAATACCAAGATCAGAAAAAAATAAATCCCGACGTCATGCCGCCCGTGATGATCGTGGTCTGTAACAACACCACAGTTTCTGAAATCATTTACCGGTGGATCGCCGGATATCCGCAAGAGGTTCCCAGCGGTAGGATGCAGATTGAGAAGGGAAACCTGGAAATATTCAGGAATGAAGATGGGGTCAATTTTTACGACCACCCCAACACTTTGATCATCGACAGCGTCCAGCTGGAAAGCGGCGAGAAAATAGACGACAACTTCAAGCGCGTTTTCTCCAAAGAAATTGTGGAGTTCCATAAAGACTACAAAAAGCGCTTCCCGGACCGTGATGAACCCGAAGATGAACAGATCATGCGTGAAGTCATGAACACCGTTGGCAAACCTGGGAAATTGGGCGAGAATATTAAGTGCGTCGTCAGCGTGTCGATGCTCACCGAAGGGTGGGACGTGAAGAGCGTCACCCACATCCTGGGCGTGCGCGCTTTTTCCACGCAGCTCCTGTGCGAACAGGTCGTAGGCCGGGCTCTCCGGAAAGTTTCTTACGAGACGGGCCCGGACGGCATGATGTCGCCAGAGTATGCGGAGGTGTACGGAGTACCGTTCAACTTCCTGCGGCTTGAGGGGTCTGATAACCCACAGCCTCCAAAGGTCATCCACCGCGTCCGCGCCTTGCCGGAGCGCGAAAGCGAATTCGAAATCACGTTTCCCCGGGTGGAGGGCTACCGGTACGAGCTGAACGAATCTAAATTAGCCGCCCATTTCACCGAAGAATCCAAAACTGTTATCGAAAATGAGCCTACGGAAGTCACTTCGGCTGGCGTGATCGGAGAAGAAACCCAAGAGAATTTGGATAAGATCAAGGAGCGGCGAGAAGGCGAGGTCGTTATGCGCCTCACCAGGGAACTGCTCAAAAGATATTTCCGTGACGGCGACGGGACCGAAAAATATTGGCTATTCCCTCAGCTCCAGAAAATATCCGTCGAATACGTCAAAAATTGCGTCGTATTGAAAGACCGCATGGTGATCGGCTATTTGAGCGTGGGCTCCTATTTCTCCGGGGCTATCAGCAAGATCAAACAGGCCATCGATTCTGAAAACCTTGCTGGCTCAAAGGATAAGAAAATCTTGCCCGTATTAGCGCCCTACGATATGATCGGCTCGACTCGCTATGTAGATTTCCCGACGACCAAGAGCGTTCAGGGGACATCAAAATCGCACGTCAACTATGTGGTGGCCGATACGGAGGAATGGGAACAGGGAGTGGCAAAGAAGCTAGAGTTGATGCTCGAAGTCCTTTCTTACGTAAAGAACCAGAGTTTAGGTTTTACCATCCCCTACGAATATCAGGGCATCGCCCGCCAATATTTTCCTGATTTCATATGCAAGGTAAAGCTGCCCGACCGGTTAATATTGAACCTTTTAATCGAGGTAACAGGAAAGAAAGACGACAAGAAGGCGATTAAGATAAAGACGGCTCGCGATTTATGGATTCCAGCCATCAATAACGACGGCCGGTTTGGTCGTTGGGAAATTCTTGAGATACAGGATATCCATGAGTCTGAAAACCTTATCCGCTCTCTGCTGTCAAAATTAGCAGCTGGGTGCTAAATTATTTATGTATTTGGAATAAATGTGACTATTGCAGATCCTTTCATCAAACGGTAAAGTAAAAGCCTAAAGATATGCCCAAATCGAAGAAAAACAATTCAGCCCCCACCGAAGCAGCGCCGGTAACTTCCTATAAACACACTAAGGATTAACGCAAGCGCATTCCTACCCAGGAAGAGTCTGCAAAACTTCCTGTACAAGACAAGCATCCAGTCAAGAAAAAGTATGCGTACGATCCGTCTCTGGACCCTCAGTTGATATGGAGCGGCAAGCAAGAAGCTGGCGAGGAGTTTGGGGTCGCCACTGTCCCCATCTACGTTCAAGAAAAAATAGCCCCAGAAGCGATTATTGCACGATTGAAACAGGGAAATAAAGAAGATACGCAGATGCTCCTTTTTGGAGAAACGGCTCAGGAGCAGTTCACTAAAGCCGTTGAATTCTATAAGCATGAAGACAATTGGCAAAACCGCATGATTTTGGGTGATAGTTTGTTAGTAATGAATAGTTTGATCGAAAAGGAAGGACTTCGCGGAAAGGTTCAAACGATTTATATTGATCCGCCCTACGGTATTAAATTTGGCTCAAATTGGCAGGTTTCCACTAGAAAGCGCGACGTAAAGGATAATAAAATTGATGACTTTGTGCGTCAGCCTGAACAAATTAAAGCATTTCGAGATACTTGGGAGTTGGGGATACATTCATATTTGGCATATTTGAGGGACAGGTTAATAATTGCCCGCGAGCTTCTGGGGGAAAGCGGAAGCTGTTTTGTTCAGATTGGAGATGAAAATGTACATTTAATAAGAAGCGTCTTGGACGAGGTGTTTGGGGGCGATAATTTCATTACGGAAATCGTGTATAAAACAAATTCACCACTAGGGGCTAATTATTTACCTGTAGCGAATGACTACGTTTTGTGGTACGGAAAAAATAAGGCCAAGCTAAAATTTAGGAAATTATTTACCTATAAGGATGTCGGAGAGGGAACTCTGTTTACATATCTTGAAGATTCAAGTGGAAATAGACGATCCATGACTCTTGAGGAAAAGCGGAACCCAAAATTATGTCCTACTGGGTCAAAAATTTTCTTTCTAAATGTTTTGATTTCATCTGGTTATACAGAGTCTTGTACATACGATTTTGAATTTCAAGGTAAAACCATAAAGGCGTTAAGAAAATCATGGAGAACAACAAAAAAGGGAATGCAGCGATTAATTGAGAAAAATCGATTGTTTATGCCAGGGAATTTGCCATACTTTGTCACTTATCACGAGGATTACCCTGTACAGGAATTGTCAAATTTATGGAATGATACAAGAAGTGAAATGAACGGCATTTATGTTGTTCAGACTCAAACAAACATTATTGAGCGGTGCGTTCTAATGACCACAGATCCTGGCGATTTAGTGCTTGATCCAACATGTGGATCAGGGACATCCGCTTACATTGCCGAACAGTGGGGTCGCCGTTGGATAACTATTGATACCTCGAGGGTTGCGCTCGCTCTTGCCCGCACGCGCCTAATGACTTCAAAATATCAATACTACTGTCTTAAAGAAGAAAATAATATTCGCTCTGGTTTTGAATATAAAACCGTACCACATGTAACTTTAAAGTCACTTGCAAATGATGAATTGCCAGAGCAGGAAGTGCTTTACGATCAACCAATCGAAGACAAGACGAAGATTCGTGTTACGGGCCCATTCTCGGTAGAATCGCTTTCGCCGCACCGAATTTCAGATGCTCAGGAGATGGTGTCAACTGAGCGGTTTGTTGAAACAGTTGTGTCTAATTTGCTGAAAGCTGGTGTGCAAACGGGTGACCGGGAAGCTAGGGTCGAATTTGTGAATTTGGATATTCTTCCCAGCGGCCCTGAAATTCAAGCTGTGGGTGAATATAAAACAAAATCAGGTCTTAAAAAAGTAGCGGTAGCGATTGGTCCTGAATTTGGAAGCGTGGACGATGATATTATTCGTGATGCTGCTCGAACGGCACAAAAATTCGCAAATCTGCTAGTAGTGGCAGCGGTATCATTTGAAGCTTCGGCTTTTGCAGAACCTTCGGAAATGAATGGGTTGAGGATAATGAAAGTAAAAATTAATCCGGATCTATCGATGGGTGATCTGCTTAAGAAAACCGGTTCTGGAAATTTATTCCTTGCTTTTGGCGATCCCGAGGTAAGAGTTAATCAAATCAATGAAGAAATAATCGTAGAGGTTATAGGCGTTGATATTTATGATCCAGTCAAGGGCGAAATTCGTTCCAGCGGTGCGGGCGATCCTGAACATGAAATTGCCGCATGGTTTATCGATACGAATTACAATAGTGAAGCTTTTTTCGTAACTCACGCCTACTTTCTTGGAGCTGATAAGCCCTACGAAAAACTCAAAAAGGCTCTTAAGGCCGATATTCGAGAAGATGCGTGGGAGAACCTCTACTCTACCGTTTCTCGCCCATTTATGAAGCCGAAGACTGGTAAGATCGCTGTGAAAGTCATCAACCACTTCGGCGATGAAGTTATGAAGGTCATAGAAGTCATATAACCATACCCTCCATGCCGGTTTCTCGCTCCGGTCGAAAATATTTATCTACCATACCCCTCGTAGCCAAGCGGCTAAAAGAAGAATTTAAAGACTTCGACCATTACAATAAGAAGAATCCGTTAAATGAACTCATATTCATTCTGTGTAGCTTGACGACAACGTACCCGGTCTATGTTAGGACGTATGCGGCATTGCGGAGAAGATATCGGACGTATGCGGAAATGGTCAGAGCCCCAGCTTCTCAGATCGCTAAGACTATATTTGAAGGCGGGCAATACACGCAGAAAGCGAAAGTTATCAAGTCGATTTTGAAAACGCTCACATTGCGGTTCGGGCGGCCAACGCTCGCGCCTTTGGGTCGGATGGATGATCAAGCTTGTGAAAGCTTCCTCGTTGGGCTGCATGGGGTGGGGAAGAAGGTTGCAAGGTGTGTGATGCTTTATTCCTTGGGCCGAAATGTTTTTCCAATCGATACCCATTGCTATAGAATAGCTACACGTTTGGGCTGGATCAGTAAGAAGAAATCCATTATCAATATTGCTGACTCTTTTCAATCAAGCATCCCTCCTGAGCTGAGGTTTTCATTGCACGTAAATCTAATTTCATTGGGTAGAGAATATTGCGGGGCAAAATTTCCCTCATGTGGAAAATGCCCTTTAGATGACCTATGTCCCAAAGTTGGCATTTCGAGAACGTATGAAACCAATTAAGCATCTGACGATCAGAGTGGCTTGGCACGACTCTAAGTGGAACGGAGCTGTTTGCGCCAATCCGTCGCTAAATTCGTTTTGTGTTCTGTTGGACAGGATTAGAGAGTACAGAGACGATGCGGCCGAAGACCATGTGAGCGGGCGGTTTTGGGCTGAGCTCGATGATAAGGACCTTCCTCCCTGTAAGGCCGAATCCGGATTTTTCATGAGTTCCAGGCCCTGGGTCAGAGAATTCTCCCATCCGTACATGAATAATAAGAAATGTGTCGAAACTCACGGCCACTTAAAAAAACACCTCCTGAAAGTACCCTCCTACACCGCAATCGCCGTGCCCTTTTCCTGGATGTTGATTAAACATCAGAAGGATATTGACCGCCAGATGTCGCAAACTCTGCCCGAAGACTCAAAAGCTCCGTTTCCCACTTCTTGGGTATTTGGTTGGGAACGGCAAAAGGCTCTTTTGAACCATGTCTACGGTCAAATAATAGAAGAGAAGTCCCTAGCTATATTTTATGCCAAAGACGGTCACCCGTTGGGGAACGGCATATCCAGGCTCGTCGTTGGGGTTGGGCGAATTTTAAAGCTCGGTAAACTCGAAGAATACGCCACGGATAAGGGGCCCGCCTATCCCTTATGGGACCGGTTGGTCACTCATTCCATTCGCGAAGATCAAGACGATGGATTTTTGCTTCCCTATCATGACTATCTAAAACCAACCGGTAATGAGTCCGAGGATCAGCGGCGCGCAAAGTTATTGGAAGAAATCGCTGTGCCGGCGCCGGAGTCGTATATCAGAGATTTTTCCTACGGTTCCGAAGTCACGCATGCCGACGTCGCGCTATCTGTCCTTTTGCGCTGCCTGGCGGCTGTTCGCAAGGTGCGAGAGCATGGCATCGTTTCCGGGCCTTGGCAGAAGCGCGAAGAATGGTTGAACCGACAAATCGCATTATCCTGGGAGGACAGAGGCGCTTATCCAGGCATTGGCAGGGCGTTGGAGGCCTTAGGGCTGCGTTTGGGTACTAGCCTTATTTATGACATTAAGAGCGATGGGGTTTCAGGGCCTGCTCAAAACCCTTGGACCGCCGTAGAGGGGTTGTTTGCGGGGAAAATTAAACTTCCTAGTACCGCATACGCCGCGGATCTCGAGCACTTGCAACCCACTTGGGAAAAATTGCCTCTGGAGCGGAAAGCGCTGTTATCGCTGCTTTCGCGGTTTGACCTGACTTCGGCACAAATGAAACGCGCTTACGATCCTATTAAACGTGCAAAAACTTTTCGGAAAGATGTTCTGGACTCGGACATCCTTTCAAATCCCTACCTTTTAGCAGAGTTGGACTTGGGTGATGAAGATGACTTGCCCATCTCTTTTGGTGTCATTGATCGAGGCTTGCTTCCGGACAAGGTGGTGTCTCTGGGGCATCCTGTGGCAGAACCTAGCCGTCTGGACAGCCCGTCCGATAAGAGGCGAATTCGTTGTGCCTTGGTATCAATCCTTCAGGCTGCAGCCAGGAATGGGGACACCCTTTTAAGCGTTGAAGAATGCATTGATCGCCTCAGCAAGCTCAACGCTCTCTCTACGTCGGTTGAAATAAGCGAGGACTGGATATTCGGTAACCAGGATTTCCTGAGCGAACTGATTAAAGTGTGCGAGATCCGATTAAAGCAAGAGGGCGACTTTAAATTTAAAGCGTTGCAGTTGAATGAACTCAACGATTATGAAAATAAATTGTCCCGGATCGTTACGGCGCGCTCGAATAGGTCTATCCCATCATTAAATGAGAAATGGGACGATCTATTGGTAAAGGCTATTGAAGGATCGGGTTCACATTATGACGCCTCAAATCCCCGGCACAAAGACGCCCTCAATGAACAAGTCTCTGCGCTCCGCTCGATGGTGAGCCGGCGTTTCACCGTGCTCGTGGGTCAAGCCGGGACTGGGAAGACATCCGTGATCGGCGCTCTGGTGGAATGTAAAGAATTGAGGTCTGATGGGATTTTGCTGTTAGCGCCTACCGGGAAAGCTCGCGTCCGGCTCATGGGCAAATCCGGAACTACCGCGATGACCGTTGCGCAATTCCTCAATTCGTTAGGGAGATATGACGGTAGGCGTCAACGGCCATTAATGGAAGGTAAAAAGCAATTCGCTGGCGCAAAAACGATCGTGATTGATGAATCTTCGATGCTCACGCTCGATGCCTTGGCAGCCATTATGAGCGCAATAGATCAATCTCATGTGACGCGAATTATCTTAGTTGGCGATCCTAGCCAGCTTCCGCCTATCGGAGCGGGAAGGCCTTTCGCGGACATCGTATTTTATTTGGAAGAGGCGAAGAACTCTCAAGATCCGGAAACTAAAAATCTAGCGGGCGCTTTGAGCCGTTTAACGGTTGAAGTCCGCACGAAGGCGGGAGGGCCTTCCGATACGCTGCGGTTGGCGGAATGGTATTCGGGGAACCCCGTGTCGCCCGAATCCGAGCAAGTGATGAGCGATATATCTATTGGCAGGCAGTTCAATGATTTAGAAGTCGGGCATTGGAGCAGCGTGAAGGAGCTTAGGGATAAACTGTGCCAGCAGTTTGTGGCTCATTTGGGGCTTAAAAATGAGGATGACGTTCAAGGCTTTGATGTCGCGCTCGGTTTCGACCCGCGCGGTTGGATAAAATACGATGATCCTGACGGCATAGAGAATTTTCAAATTTTGAGCCCCGTACGAATGCATCCATACGGCGTTAAAGATCTTAATCGGTGGATCCAAAAAAAGTATCGGGCAGCGGCCATTGAAAACGTGCGGAATAGGAGAGGTTCAAGTATTGGCGATGAGGATATAGTCGTGGGGGACAAGGCGATACAGTTGATTAATCAAAATCGTTTGGGATACGTCAGAAAAAGTAAATCCAGAGAAAAATATTATATTGCCAACGGTGAGATTGGTGGTGTTGCATTGGGCAGCGATGGCTACTTGAACGTATACTTCGCTGGTCGGCCCGGCATAGGGTTCGGTTATCGCTCTTCTGACTTCGGGGAAGATGACGTACCTCTTGAGCTCGCGTACGCACTAACCATTCACAAAGCTCAGGGCAGCCAATTCAAAACGGTTTTTGTGGTGATCCCGAAGGCGTCTCGGCTGTTATCGAGGGAACTGCTTTACACGGCGCTGACGCGATCGAGAGAACGGATGGTGTTGCTTATCGAAGGCGAGGACAATTCGTTGTTGTACGAATTGAGTAAACCCGAGAACTCTGAAATTTTAAGGCGGAACAGCAATTTATTCTTAAGCATATTGCGAAAAAATTCCGCCTCTCCGCCCTATGCTGAAAATCTCATCCATAAAACAGAAAAGGGGCACATGGTGCGGAGCAAGTCTGAGTTGATTATTGCTGATCTTCTGTTCAGGATGGGAATGCCTTATGAATATGAAAGACATTTGATTGGTGATGGCTCGAGTGGTGGCATCTGGCCTGACTTTACGTTCATCGATGCGGCGGGGGACCGAATCATTTGGGAACATCTGGGAATGATGGATTCCGCAGGATATAGGTCCGGCTGGGAGTGGAAAAAGCGTTGGTATGAGAAAAATGGCTATTCTATCGATAAAAACCTGTTCATATCTGAGGAGCGAAAAGGTGGTGGCTTAGATACGTCGGAATCCTCAAGGCTGAGGCAACTGGCTGGCCTGATCAAAAGCAAGCTGGCCTAAGTCTTGTATGAAACGCATTGAAACGCTTTATTTTTTTGTAGATGAATCTGGTGACCCCACGTTTTTCAATAAGAAGGGCGAATATATCGTTGGACAGGAAGGCTGCTCTATAATCCTTCAAATCGGCTTCATCTGCGCGCCGGACCCATCGCCTCTTCGGCGGGCAGTACTAGACCTCCATGAAACAATTAAAGCAGATAAATATCTGAAGGATATTCCTTCTATAGAAAATACCAACGTAGCGTTTCATGCCAAAAATGATGTTCCGGAAGTGCGCGAAAAGTTCTTTAAACTGATTGAGCGCATGGACCTTAAAGCGGAGTTCATCGTCGCCAGAAAGAGGTTGGACGTTTTCACCAAGCGTCATAACAGGAGCGAGGACGTCTTTTATAACGAGATAGTGTCTCGGCTTTTTGAGAGGAAGCTGCACAAGCAGAACAGCGTGATCTATTTTTCTAAACGCGGTAACCGGCTAAAACAGGCCCATCTGGCGAACGCCATACAGACCGCAACTCTGAACTTTGAAGCCAAACATAAAATTAAAGTCGAAACCGCGAATGAAATTTTTATTCAAGTACCGTCCGACGAGCCGTGCCTGCAAATTGCTGATTATATGAATTGGGCCGTACAGAGAGCCTTCATCAAGTCCGACATGCGCTATTATAATTTCGTGAAAGATAAGGTGAGCTTCATTTGCGATATTTACGATTTTGACAGGTATCCTAAAAACTTTTATAGCAAGGCTAACGCTTTCGATATCAAAAAAATAAGCCCTTTGTAGCTAGGGTCTTTCGACCGCACGGCGTGAAGCCGACTTTCGCTAGCAAAGGACTTACAGGATGATTATTACACATCATATTAAATTAGTCAATAGTAAAAAATCAGAAAACCATTGAAAAGACATATCAATTATTAAAAATGCAAATTTTTATGATTTTAAAAATGAGATCTCATATCATATGTTTAATGAGCGTAACCCTGCTGTCGGGTTGTATCTATCATGTCGGGAGAAACGCCTCGGTGGAAGCGGAGTTTAGGCGGGCGGACGAGCTCAAGAAGCAAGGAGACTTCGTTGGCGCCGCAGAACTGTATCGCCGGGCCGAGCAGATGCAAAAAGAGCATCGCAAGCAAGTAATCAAGGCAGACGACGAATTCTATTCCAGAAAGGTCACAAAGATGGTTCCCTGGCGTCTGGAAGAATATTATTTCAAATTGGGCGAAATCGATTTTGATGCGGCAAAGCGGGAATGGCATGCGCCCGGGAAGACTACGGATTTATTTCTAAAACTTATGAAAATCCAGCCAGATCAAATAGATAAACTGACAGATCAGGAAATCCTTTGGGCATTCCGTGCCGCGGTGGATCGAAAAGATTTGGTAGAGTACATTCCTGACTCCGCGTTTGATAACGCAAAAATTCGAAGTAAAAAGAAGGAAGTGCGCAATCGAGCTCTGATTCAAGCCGTTTATCCGGATGTAACTAAGCGCAGCCGTGTCCTTACCGGGGAAGAAACCAGGGTCCAGGAAACCATGGAGGCGCCAAAATATAAGGTGATTACCGAGGATCGCTATCCGAACGATCGCTAATACCTTAGAATCAATCGGAAAGCAGTGTTTTGCTGCAACGGACAATCTCCTCGGACTTCCGTGAGGCTCTTCATCGCTATAAAAAGTCCGGAAAACGTCAGGGACAATATCCAGAAGCTTGTGCGCGAGCTGGGCGATCATAACCCTGAGCTTCGAAAGGCCAACTGGGTGAAGCCAGAAAACCTGCACCTGACGCTGGAATTCCTGGGGGAAGTAGCAGAGCAGAAGGTCAAATCCATCGCGAGGTCCCTGATGCAAACCGCAAAAAGCTATTCTCCGTTCACCGTGTCGGCGCAGGGCGCGGGGGCGTTTCCGAGACGGTCGCGGGCGCATCTCTTTTGGGCGGGCGTCCATGATCCCGAGAACAAGTTGAAATCCCTGGCCGCCTCCATCGAAAAAAGCTGCGTCTCGGCGGGACTTGCACCCAACGAAAAACCCTTCGCTCCCCACATCACATTTGCCCGCTTTTCCAGCCCGCTCTTGGGCGTCCAAGCGGCGAAAATTCTGGAACCTCATCTCGAACGCTCCTTCGGAGACGTCGCCGTGGACCGGTTTTTCCTGATCCACAGCGCGCTCCATCCCGGCGGAGCCTCCTACAACGACCTGCGCGAGTTTCCTCTGTCAGCCTGACTGCGCGGCTGGACCGAATGTGACTATAGGCCGGCTTCTTCAAAATAGATACCATCAGTCTGTAAACCGGCGCCATTCTTTATCACCCTTGACAAATGTTGTAATTAGAACAACAATCGTTGTATAATTGACAACAATATGAATGTGCTCAACCATCTGTTTGGCTCCAAAGCCCGGGCCGAGATCCTGAGTTTGCTGATTCTCCATCCCGGCGAGCGGTTTTATCTCCGGGAAATTCAGCGCCGCACGGGCCAGGACGTGAACCCCGTCAAGAAGGAGTTGGACCGCCTGCAAAAGTCAGGGCTCATATCCAGTGTCATGGATGGCAACCGCCGCTACGTGGCCATCAATCCTCAATGTCCGATTTTGCCGGAAGTGAAGGGATTGATCCTTAAAACGGTCGCTTTCGGTGATACCCTGCGCAAATCGCTTTCCAAACTAAGCGGCGTTCGGTTTGCTTTTATCTACGGATCTTTTGCGAGCGGAGGGGAAACGGCGCGGAGCGACATCGATTTGTTCATCATCGGCGACATCGCCGGAATTGAACTTCAAAAAGCCATCGGCGCGTCGAAGGCGGCCAGCGGCAGGGAAATCAACGTTTCAAACTTTTCTTTACAGGAGTTTTTGAGGCGCGCCAAGTCCAAAGATCATTTTGTCAGCGCAATTTTACAGGGGAAAAAGATATTTATAATCGGGAACGAAGATGAGCTTGGAAAAATTACTGGAAGAGCGCCGGCTTAAAAAACATGCCACGTCCCGGCAGGAAATTTCGCATTTGCTGTCCCTCGTTCAAAGGGACCTTCGGGATTCCCAGGTCTCTGGCTTATCGGCCGACCGAAAGTTTGCTACGGCCTACAATGCCGCGCTCCAGGCCGGACGCGCTATCCTCGCTGCAAAAGGTTTTCGGACATCCGGCGAAGGCCATCACATGACCGTCTTTCTTGCTCAAAAAAGCATTTTGGCGAAAGAATATCATCCAATGATGGATTACTTCAACGATTGCCGGAACAAGCGCAATCTGGCCGATTATGGCGTGTCTGGCATAGTCTCAGAAAAGGAAGTCAAAGAATTAACGGCTCAGGCCCGCCAATTTAATACCTTCACGCAATCTTGGCTCAAAAAGCATCATCCCCAATTGGCTGAATAAGCATGACTGACTTCGAAGAAGAGCTTTCGTTTGGTTGCCCCTTTTGCGGCGAGGTGAACACCCTCCGCGTCGATCTGACGGGCGGTAACAAACAGAAATTCGTGATGGACTGCGAGACCTGCTGCCATCCCATCCTCATCAAGTTTGAAAGGGACGAGGACGGACTCGCGGATTTTTCGGCGGAAAAGGAGTAGCTGACCTTGAGGTTGCTGGCGCAGGATTCACCCTTTATGGCGATGGGGCTCGTGATGGTCCCCGCGCTTTTATTGATGAGCAACCCGGTCCGCGCGCGCGTCAGCGAAAAGATGCAGGGCCAGGCGTTCTTCTTTTTCATGTGGAGCATCCTGTCCCTGCCGCTCAATATCGGCGTTCACGTGTCCGCCCGGCTGATGGGACTCCGCATCCCTTTCCTGCTGGGCGCGGGAATCGTGCTCGCTTCGGGGTTCGGATTTCAGGCGGCGTTCATGAACCAGGGCCGCAAATCCGTGAGTCGCTATTCCGATCTCGTCGCCTACCTGCTGCTCTGCGCTCCGCTGGTGTTCATCTTCCTCACCTATGCCCGGCAACGCCGCGACCCATATCTTTACTATCAGGCGTTGGTTTTGGTCATCATGGGCGTTCTGGTCGTCCTCCAGCATGCCCTCTCCCGCAACGGGCAGGCCAAACTCGACCGCTGGCTCGACTTCCTCGCCTTCCGTCTCCGATTCCTGTTCATGTTCGCGATGGTCCTCTTCTTCGTTTACCGCATCATCGAGATATTCTGGCGTCCGCCCCAGCCGGACTTTTTCTGGGCCTTCATCGGCATCGTGGCGTTCGCCGCGGCCGCGCTTTTTTTCGGGAAGTTTTCGGTCTAAAACAAGGAGGTGTCAGAGATGACAACCAAAAGATGCATCGGAGCAACGGCGGCGGTGATCGCGATCCTGTTCGTGACGGATTTCGTGGTCCATGGAATCCTGCTGAAGGGAATGTACGAGGCCACGGCGGGGCTCTGGCGCCCCATGGATGAAATGAACCGCCTGATGTGGGCGATGTGGGTGATGTACCTCGTGAACGGTCTGGTGCTTCCTTTCTTGTACTCGAAGGGTTATGAGGCGGGTAAAAGCGCCATCGGTCAGGGTCTGCGGTTCGGCGCCGTTATCGGCGTCATGATGTCCACCGGTATGAGCCTCGGCACCTACTTCATGATCGCCGTGCCCGGCTCGATGGCCGCTGCCTGGTTCGTGGTCGGCATGCTGCAGTTTATTCTGGTGGGAATCGCCATCGCGTTCATCCACCAACCGAAATAGTAAAGGTATAATAAACCGTCCCACCGTCACGCCATTTTGAATGAAGGGGAATTCTCATGGACCAATCCTATCAGGACGGACAAGCCGGACTGCCGATGCAGGATGGAGGCGATCGAACCGCCTACAACGCCGGCCTCGCCGAACGGCATAACGCAGCCTACAACGAGAGCTACGCGGCCAACCAGCAGAGCGGCGAAAAATCGTCCGGCTCAGCATGGGCTCCGCCGGCGCGGAGTTATCCTGTAGATGGCGTCGCTTTCACGATCCTCCTCCTCTCGCCCGTACTCTTCATGATTTATCCCATCCTCGGGTTTTCCCTGTACGGCGCTCTGGGAATCACAATCTTGGTTGGAAAGTTTTTGCCGATTCACATGGCCATTGTCTTTCTGGGGGGATGCGGGCTGGGCATTGCGGCGTTCTTTTGGGGAATCAAGATGGAAGCGAAAATGAGCGGGCAAAAATCGTATCGCGTCGGCCGCGTGGTCTGGCGGTATGTCAGCATCTGCCTCTCTTCGGGCGGCGCCATCGGAAGCGCCTCGCGTTCGAGCGGGGCCGCAGGCCCCGTGGCGGGCGGACTGGTCGCCGCGTCCCTTGTCCAGCTGATTTGCAGCCAGCTCGACAAGCTCTACTTCTCCGATTACATTCCGCCGCCCAAAGCCGGGACGAAAGAGGCGATCAAGCTCGCGAAAGTGACGCCGATTATTATTGAAGGCCCGATCACGGACCCGGTTTGCGTATCAGAAGGGAACTGGATGAAGCCCGGCCACTGGACGTTCAAGATCGGCGGCAAACCCATGTATTTGAAAGGCGAATATGAAGGTAAAACGGGGAGCAGCCACATTGTGGCCGGACTGCCTGGCGAACCGTTCGAAGCCCTGGCTATGTATGATCAGGAAATGAAATGGATGCACACGGCGAAATATCCCGATCAATGGAAATGGATCGCGGCGCTCTTCGGCTGTTTCCTCATCGCCGTCAAGGTTTATCCTCTGCTGGGATTTTTGGCGCTCTATTTTCCCTTCAAAATCTTTAATGACGCGCGCAAACGCCGCATCGCGCTCTATCACTCCAGGCTGGCGGTTGAAGCGCGGCAGGAAGAGCTGGGAGAGGCATCTTCCGAGGAAGAGCCCGCCTTTACGCCCGCGCCGCAAAATTAAGGCTTACTGCTTCCACTGCACCGCCTTCACCTGTCCCTGGCGCGCGTAGTCGGCGGCCTCTCCCAATATCCGCGCCGATTCCTGCGGCGCGTGGAAACCCATCGAATTCTCCGCCGCAATGAAGTCCAGCCGCCACTGCGCTTTCCTCTGAAGCTCGTAAGCCGTTTTCAACTGCGCGTCGGTGGCGCCAGCTTTCTTCGCCTGCTGAATCGCGTCGAGCTGGTCCATGAGCGCGGCTGCGGCGCGCTGTAAAAGCTGATGGTTGCGGTCCTGGATCGCGTCCACCCGCGCGCGGATTTCTGCTTCGGGGATCCGGTGGCAAGTCTGGCAGGCGCGATTGATGTTAAGGAGCGGGCTGCGCACCCAGTGGTCCGATACCTTCGTGGCGCCGTCGCGCATGTACGGCATGTGACAGTCGGCGCAGGACACGCCGCTCCTCGCGTGGATGCCCTGGCTCCAGAGTTCAAATTCCGGATGCTGGGCCTTGAGAACTTTGGCGCCGGACTCCGCGTGCTGGAAATCAAAAAATTGCGCGCCATCGGGAAACTTCGTCTCGTTCCAAAACGCTTCCAGGTCTTCCGACTTCAGGCCCTTGCCCCAGGGAAACGTGAGCGGCATTTTGCTCGAGCAGTAGTATTCCACGTGGCACTGCCCGCAGACGAACGAGCGCATCTCGGTGCGCGAGGCGTCCTGGTTGGGGTCGTAGGGGTGCTCCTTTCCGTCCTTGCGCCAGCGTTCGATGGACGGCAGATGGGGCACGGGCGCGTCGGGAAGCCGCGAGCGCCTGGACGCCTTTGATGAATCCAGGACGCGTCACGCGCAGGCCCATCGATTTGGGATCGTGGCAATCGACGCAGGACACGGGATGCCCGTGGCCCATCTCGCGCAGCTTGGCGTTCAGATCCTTATAAGAATATTTGTAGCTTTCCTCTAAACCCTTCGCCGCGTCCCCGTTGCCGAGCTGGCGGTAGAGCGGCATCACCGAAGCGTGGCAATGCAGGCAGGATCCGGTCTGGGGTTTGGTCAGGCGTTTCGTGCTCTCCTGATCTTCGAGCATGTAGGCGTGCCCGCGGCGGTCGCGGTAATCGATGGAGAACGCGTAGCCCGCGAACAGCCGCTTGAGCCATGGGTCGCGGTCCATTTTTTCCTGCGGCATGGCTTCGCTTCCGCCGTGCCCGCCGAACCGGGTCCGCGTGGTCTGCGCGGTCAGCTTGTAGGAATCGTATTCCTTGGGCCAGTTCGTGCCCCACTTCTTCGGGTCGGTATCGTTTTCGGTGACTTCCACCAGCCGCACGTAAGGGTTTTTCGCCTCCCGCTTGCGGTCCGAGATGTTCATCAGAAGCGCGAGCACGATCGCGGTAAGGATCGCCACGCACACCACGCCCGCCGCCAGGATGCCGGCCGCCGCTTTATCTTCCTTGAGTCTGGAAAACCATTCTTTCATATCATTCTCCTTTGCCTTCATTGGAATAAATTTTTCCCATTCCGACCGTTTCGCCGTGCCCGACGCCCTTGTGGCAATGGACGCATGAAAGGGCCTGGTCCGGGTTTTTGGGCGCGGGCGCCAGGTCGTGGACCAGGTCGCCGTGGCAGCGCAGGCAGTTCTGTTGCAGGATTTTCCGGTTTTTGGAAGTCATCAAGATGGGCTCGTGAAAATCCTGCAGAGTGAATCCTTTCGAGTGGTGGTAGCCGTTTTCCGCCTTGCTGATATATTTATCTGGAAAATTTTTCGGGAGGTGGCACTCGACGCAGCCCGCGACGTTGTGGTGGCTGGACTTCTGCCAGGAATCGTATTGAGGCCGCATGATGTGGCAGTTCACGCAGGCGCGGGGATCTTCGCTGAAGTAGGACAGGCCCTCGGCGTATCGGAACGTGAAGGCGGAAAGCCCCAGGAAGACCCCGATGAGGACGACCAGCAGGTATTTCACGCCGTTATTGTACCGTTATTTTTTGGAACCGCTGCCGATGGTATAAACCAAAAAGATATCGAGCATCGGATTGCCGCCGATCCAGGAGGCCCGGGCGCGCCAATTTTTGTGCAGCCAGCAGTAGATGCCCGCGTCCCAGGCGTCCGCGTTGCGGAGCCGCAGATTTTCCGGGGCGTATTCGCCCATGACGCCGACGATCTTGTGCTTGATGTCAACGCCGCCGAACCCGCCGTGCAGGCGGTTGAACCCGTAGGAGGCGCCGGCCTTCGCGTAACCGCCTTCCCACTGGTAAACGGTTTTGGAAACCGAGATGAACGGCGACGGCCCGGTCTTCCGGTCCGACAGCCAGGGCCCTTCCTTGCGCGCCAGGTCCCATACGCCGACGGAAATCCCCGGGATCCAGCCTTTCTCGAATAGCGGCTGAACCTGCAAGTTTACCCAGGTGTCAGTCGGGCCGTCCTGCGGCGCCACGACGAAGACTCCGGCTTCGACGCCCTTGAAGAGCCCGATATCGAGCCGGTTGAGTCTGCGCCACTTTTCCGTGCTGCGGTTTTCGTAAAGCCCGAACTGCCAGAGGCTCCATTTGCCTTCCGACAACGTTTCGCCGAACGGGACCGTCATGAACCGCGCAGCGTGCAGGGGCGCCTGCGGGCCAATGAACCAAATGAAACACAGGATCGCGAAGGCCGCGCGCCTGAAAGCTGGGATTTTATCGGGGTTCGAAAACACCGTGTACCTCCTTGGATAATATATTCCGGTTCATTTTCCCCGGCGGAAAAAGCTCAACGATGTCCTTGATGTCGGTCAGGAAGGTGGTTTTCAGCTTCTTCATCATGCGTTCTTTGGCCAGCGTCCAGATCGCGTGCAGGGGGCAGGGGTTCGCGCTGCCGCAGACCTTGAGCCCCATGACGCAGCCGGTGAGCTGCGATTTTTTCGGGTTATCCACGGCGTCGATTACTTCCATGAGCGAAACCTTGGAGGGGTCGCGGCGCAGCATGAACCCTCCGACCCGCCCGTGGGAAGAGGCCAGGATGCCGGACCGCGCCAGGGACCGGAGGATCTTGGCGGTATAGGCCTCGGGCGCGCGGGTCTCCCGGCTGATCTCGCGGGCTCCCGCCGGCGTGGCGCCCGGTTTCGAGGCGATATAGGCCAGGGCGCGGATGGCGTACTCTGCCGTTCTGGAGTAAATCATATAAGATGACCGTATCCTATATAAAGCGCGGGATTCTGTCAATCGTTTACGACGAAAGACAAAAAATAGTTGATATTATTGACATTCTAAAACATCTAATATAGGATATACACATCCAATATAAAGGTTGGTGCGAGCATGACGAATAAACTGATCACGGCCTATTTTGAAGCGGACCACGACCGGCTGGACGCGCTGTTGCGGGGCTTTCAGCGGCTCAAGCGGCAGGATTTTCCCGCGGCCAAGCCCTATTTCCGAAACTTTCTGCGCGGGTTGAAGCGCCACATCGTATGGGAGGAAGAAGTGCTCTTTCCCTTGTTCGAATCCAAGTCGGGCATGCCGGCGGGGTCGGGGCCCACGCAGGTGATGCGCATGGAGCACCGGCAGATCGGAGAGGCGCTCGAAAAAATCCACGATAAGGTGCGTGTTCAGGACCCGGAATCCGATGCGGAGGAAGCCGTTCTGTTGGCGGTTCTTGGGCAGCATAACGCTAAGGAAGAAAGCATCCTTTATCCCGGCATCGACCGGCTGATTTCGGAGCAGGACGCCGCCGATGCCTTTCGCGCCATGGAGGAAATCCCTGAGGAAAAATACATGTCATGCTGCGGAACGCACGGGCATGAGAAGGTAACATTAAGGAGTTGAACTCCATTGTTATGGTTTGACGTGATCGTCCATTGGCTGCACCTGATGGCCGCCGCCGTCTGGGTCGGAGGAATGATCTTTACGGGATACGTGCTCATGCCGGTCGCCCGGAAGGAGCTGCCTCCGCCGGTCCGCCATCCGTTCTTCAAAGCGGTGGGCCGCCGGTTCGCGGTGCTCGGGAACGGGGCGCTCCTGATCCTCGTCGCCACCGGAACGTATAAGCTGTCGCTCATCTGGGGTTCCGACGGGTTTTGGAGTTCGCTCGCCGGCCGCGTCATCATTGTTAAGCTCGGGTTTGTCGCCGCGATGCTTGCCCTCACGACCCTGCACAATTTCGTCTGGGGACCTCGAGCGGTCCGGCTGGCCGCGCGCCCCGATCAGCCGGAGTACCGGGCCATGACGGCCCGGCTGGCGTTCTGGTCGCGGGTCAACGTTGTTTTGGTGGTGGTGATTGTGTTTCTCGGCGCGTTCCTGCGCATCAATCCGTTCTAATGGAGGTTTCCATGGTTGCTTCTAGGGTGGCGCCGCCAGTCCTGCGCCGGGTCTATTGGGAAACCACGGCCGCCTGCAACCTGCGCTGCATCCATTGCCGGCGCACGGACCTGCTCGACCGCGTCGCGCCCGACCAGCTCAGCACGGAGCAGGCTTTTGCCATGATCGACGACCTCGCGGCCATGGGCAAGCCCGTTCTCATCCTTTCCGGAGGCGAACCGCTGTACCGCAGGGATATCTTTGAGATCGCTTCTTATGCCGCGGGCAAGGGCCTTCCCGTCGCGCTCTCGACCAACGGCACGCTGGTCTCGGACGAAATGGCCGCGAAGATTAAAAAGTTCGGTATCTATTACGCATCCGTGTCTCTGGATGGCGCGCGGGCCGAAACGCACGACATTTTTCGCGGGCCGGGCAGTTTCGACCGCGCGACGGCGGCGATCGGTCGCCTGCGGGCGCAGGGCATCAAGGTCCAGATCAACTTTACCGTCACGAAACAGAATGTCGCGGAACTGCCCGAGATGTGCAGTCTGGCGGAAACTCTGGGCGCCCAGGCGCTTTATCTTTTTCTGCTCGTTCCGGTCGGATGCGGCGTGCACATCGCGCAATCGCAGATGCTGGACTCTGCTGAAGTGGAGACCTGGCTCCGCTGGGTCCGGGAAAAATCCCAGACCTATCCGCTGGAGCTTCGCCCGATCTGCGCGCCCCAATATTACCGCGTTGCGGAAGAGATGGACGCGGCTGAGAGCGCGCGCGGAGGCGATGAAAAGAAAAGTTCTGCCCGGCGCCTGGGCTGCCTGGCCGGCATCAACATTTGTTTCATCACGCACAAAGGGGAGATTTACCCCTGCGGCTATCTGCCGGTGGGTGTGGGCAACGTGAAGGATCAGAAGGTGTCGGACATCTGGGCCGGCTCGGAAGCATTTGTTCAATTGCGGGATTTTGATCAGCTGGCGGGGAAATGCGGCGCCTGTTCTTACAAGACGGTCTGCGGTGGATGCCGCGCCCGGGGATATTTCGAGCAGGGCTCGATATTGGCGGAGGAGCCCTTCTGCCTGCACGATCCGTCCAAATCTGAAAATGCTATTCTTGCACCATGATTGTTCTCAAATCAGTGATTGGGGGATTGTTTATTGGGCTCGTGCTTTGGTTGTCCCAGACCCGTCTGAGTTATCTGGCCGGCCTCCTGCTGTTTTTTCCGATCATCAGCGTTCCCACGTTCTTTTTCCTCGGCGCTTCAGACGGCGATAAGCTCCGCGAAACCATCCTCTGGAGTTTTTGGTCCATTCCTGTATGGGTTCTTTTCGCGCTGGCATTGTATTACTGCAGTTACAAATTCAAGATCCTGCCGAGCATCCTCATCGCGCTGGCGGTCTGGTTTTCCGGCGCCTCTCTCCTCGTTCTCATCAAGTCAAAAATTAATTGATGCGCCAGTCAGCGCGCCGCTCGCCATGAATTCGCTGTATCGATATAACGTTCGTACCCACGCGCGGCTGGACCGGCTGTTCCTTGATCACCAGGGCTATATTCTGGATCGCGATCCCCGGCGCGCCGTTCAGAGCTTTGAACGTTACGCGGCTGAGCTCCTGGAACATATGCGCCACGAAGAAAAAGTCCTGCTCCCGCTTTACAGGAAGATCGGCGAAGCGCCCAACGCGCCCGTGGTGTTTTTCACGGGCGAGCACAAACGCATGCGGGAATTTTTGAGGCGAATCCGGGCGCGATTGCACCGGTTGGAGCAGTCGGATCAAGAAGGGCGGAAAGATCGGAGCGGCCGATACGGCCGGTGGATCGCGCTGTTTGACCTGGAGTCGGCCTACAAAAACCTTGTCCAGCACCATGACCAGCGCGAGAAGTCCAAATTATATCCGGCGCTCGGCCGTCTCGCTTCGGAGGCTCTGCGCCTGATCAAGCCCAATCCATCTTGATCGTCTTTCTCCCCGACAGGTACTTGTCGGCCGCCAGGGCCGCCACGCAGCCTTCGGACGCCGCCACGACCGCCTGCTTGATGTGGTTGCAGAGCAGGTCGCCGATGGCGAAGAGGCCCGGGACCGAGGTCTGAAAGTTCCGGTCCACGACCACGCAGGACCCTTCCGTAAACTCCAGGACTCCCTTTAAGAAGCTGACCGAGGGCTTGCTGCCGCCGGCCAGCAGGAAAACTCCGGCCGCTGCCACCGTTTTTTCCTCCGCGCCTTCGCGGTACTTCAGGTGCTTCGTCCCATTTTCTCCCGAGATTTCCTTGGGGTGCGCGTTCTCGATATACTCCACGTTCGAGAGCGCTTTGATCTTGGCGATGGTCTCCGGCTCGGCCTTGGGCGCGCGGGTGGGGACGAGCAGGGTGATCTTGCTCGCGAAGCGGCTCACGAAAAATACTTCTTCGAACGCGGCTTCCGTATCTGCGACCATGACGACGGGCTGATTTTTGAAGAACGCCGCGTCGCAGGTGGCGCAGTAGGAAACGCCCTTGCCGACCAGCGCGTCTTCGCCCGGGATCTTGTTGGCCCGCTCGAGCGCTCCGGTGGATACGACCACCGCGCGCGCCTGATAGACTTCGCCTTCCACGGTGCTCACCATCTTGTTCTCTCCGTCCACCATGACGCCGTTCACCCATCCCTTCTTGATGACCGCGCCGAACTTCCGCGCGTGGTTGCGCATCTTTTCGACGAGCTCGTAGCCGCTCAAGCTCTCGAAGCCGGGATAGTTTTCGATCAGCGACGTCCAGGCGAGCGCCCCTTCTTTTTCCGAGCGGTGCAGGACGAGCGTCTTGAGCCCCGCCCGCGCGAGGTAGAGCGCGGCGGTGCTTCCGCCGGGCCCCGCCCCGATCACGATTGCGTCATACGTTTCCATGGTTATTTGTTCAATGCTTCGTAAACTTTGCCGACCATCGCCGCGTTGGGCGTGAGAGTCTTCTGCCCTTCCGTCCACTTGGCGGGGCAGGCCTCGTTTGGGTGCTTCGCGAGGTGCGCGTTCGCCTTCATCTTGCGCACCAGCTCCTCCGCGTTCCGCCCGACGTTGTAAAAGTTCACTTCCGACGAGACCAGCCGCCCTTCCGGGTTGATGACGAACGTGCCGCGCAGAGCGAGCCCCGCTCCCGCGTCGTAGACTCCGAACAGTTTCGATACCGTCCCCGTCGGGTCCGCAGCCATCGGGTAGTGGATTTTCTCGAGCAGGCGCTCCGACCCCTTCCAGGCCAGGTGCGCGTACTTCGTATCCGTGCTCACCGAGATGAACTCCGCGCCGATTTTCTTTAGCTCGGCGTAACGGTTGCCGTAATCGGCCAGCTCCGTGGGGCAGACGAACGTGAAGTCCGCCGGATAGAAGCAGAGGATCACCCATTTCTTATCCTTAAGGAGTCTTTCGAGCGATACTTTGCCGAAGTCGCTCTTCTCGGGATCGTAGATTTCCATTTCGAAGTTGGGAACGATCTGCCCGACCTGCACTGCGATTTGTTCTGACATGTTTACGCCTCCTTATTAGTTTTGTTGCGATTCAATATTTAGAATGATTCTAATGTTGAGATTAAAAAAATAGGCCTACTTCCGTTTCGTCCCCCTGAGCACGACTTCCATTTCACGCACGTCGAAATGATCGTCCAAGTCCAGAGAAATCTTGACCTTGGAGGGATCGACATCGAGGACTTGTCCCGATTTCTCATCCACGAAGTGATAGTGGCGGTCCAGATTAGAGTCGTAAACCGCGCTGCCGATGTGGGGGAGCTTGAGTTCCTGCAGCAATCCCGCTTTAACCAGGATTCCGAGCGTGTTGTACACCGTGGCCATGCTCATTTTAGGGAAATTGTGATCCACCCAGTCCTTTACCTTCTCCGCCGTCGGATGATCCGCCTCGCAGAGCACGAAGCGGCAGATCGCGATCCTCTGAGCCGTGGCGGAAACTCCCGCCTCGCTCAGCTGCGCCTCGATCTCCGCAGGGGCCAAACAGTGCTTTTTCATGGTCTTATAATAACTCTAAATTTAGAATTTGTCAATATCTAAATATAAGAATACTGCGTTCCTTGACTCTGAGACGTTCTCGCATTATAACTACATTATGAAATCCACCGGGCGGCGCATATTGGTCGGAACCGTAACGCTCGCGGCGGGCGCGATGATGGTTTGGGACGCCTGGATCATGACCGGGGCCCTCAAAACGCGCGGCTGGGTGCGCACCGACGCGCAAATCCTCTATTCGAAGCTCGAAGCCTCAGGCGACAAGTCGCATCCTCAGGACGATCGGCTCCGCTGGCCCTCCAAAGCGGCGGACATCGCCTACCGCTACAGCGCGGGCGGGATCGATTTCAGGGGAGACCATATTTACTACGAAGACTTGCCGACGAGCGAGCAGGAAGCGGGTGCGCTGGCGGGGCTCTTCCTTATTGGGCAGAACGCCGCTGCGTACTATAACCCCAAAAATCCCTCGGAAGCGGTGCTGATCACGGGCGCGTCCGGCGCGATGCTCCGAATCCTAGTGGGGGCCTCCGCCGTCTTCTTTGCCGGCCTGCTGATCATCGCCCGAAATCCCCGCACCCACTCCAAAGATTACCCGCCCCGGCCGCATTGACGTATCATCCGCGGATATAGTAAAATGAAAGTCGATTTCAATGGAACGATCCAAAGAGTTGACCTATTTCCCAACCTGGACCGCGGGCCGCAAGGGCTACGCGGAGCGGGTCCATCAGGCCTTCCAAGACTATCTTAAGAAGAAGGACCTCCTCGTCACGCCCCAGCGCATGGTGATCCTGGACTATCTCCTCCAGGCGGAACAGCATTTGAGCCAGGACGAAATCTATCAGGCGCTGAAGGGGAAAGGGATCGGAAAGGTAACGGTCTTCCGCACGCTCAAGGTTTTAGAAGAGTGCGGTCTCGTCGAAGAAGTGAGCGACTCCCACCGCAAACCCCGCTACGAGGTCAAGATCGACCGGCCCCACCACGACCACCTGATATGCCTGGGCTGCGGCACCATCCACGAAATCCAATGGCCGGAGATCGAGCGCATCCAGGAAAAGGTAACCCGCCAGATGGGATTCAAGGTCGCCTACCACCGCCATGAGCTGTTTGGTTATTGCAAGAGTTGCGCCGGCGCCACAAAAGCCGGGGCGTCCAAATAAATTTTTTTGCGGACCCATTGAAATAGAATTTCAATCTTGATACAATAGGTCTTGTTAAGGAGCACAAAGCGCATGTTCGAGGGGCCAGAGGCGGTTCAGTCCAGAGCTCAACTGAAGGCGATGAATCAGGAACGGGAGCATCGGTGCGCCTGCGGCCAGCTTTTGGCGCGCATCACGGAAACGGGAGTTCAGCTCAAGTGCAAGCGCTGCAAACGCTACATCCTGATTCCTTGGAAGAAGTAAACGATGGGTCGGGAACGTTTTATTAATAGGTAAAGGAGACTGATATGGACGCGATATTCATGAAGTTGGCGTTGCTGGGGGACGTATGGGTCTTGTGGCTTTTAGTGGCGGCCAGCATTCTGTCGCTGGGCGTGATCATCGAGCGGTGGCGGGCGTTCCGCGGCAACAGTCTCGACTTCGCTTCCTTCCTCGATCAATTGTCCAAAAAGCTCGAAGAGGGGGACGTGTCCGGGTCGCGCCAACTGGCGCGCAGCGCTTCGGGAATGGAAGCACGCGTGGTCTACGCCGGGCTCTCCAACTATTCGAAGGGGCCCGCGGCCGTCGAAGAGGCGATGACCTCAAAGCTCGTGATCGAGCGCAGCCAGCTCGAGAAAAACCTCATCATTTTGGGCACGCTCGGAAACAACGCGCCGTTCGTGGGGCTCTTCGGTACCGTGCTGGGCATCATCAAGGCCTTCAACGACCTCGCGGTGAGCGGGTCGGGCGGCGCGTCCGTGGTCATGGCGGGCGTATCCTCCGCGCTGGTGGCGACGGCGTTCGGCATCTTCGTCGCGATTCCGGCGGTGGCGGCCAATAACTTTTTCTACACGCGGCTGAAGCGCCTGGTCGCCAACAGCCAGAGCTTAATCCACCTGATGCAGGTGAACGCGGGCGAAGAGCTCCGTCGTGCCGGCGACCCGAGGCCCTCCGATCGGCCGGCCGCAATCCTTTCTTAAGGTAAACGGGGAGAACGCTCATGGCGATGCAAGAGTCGGATATGGACGGAGTGGTGACGGGGATCAACGTCACGCCGCTCGTGGACATCATGCTGGTGCTGCTGATCATCTTCATGGTGACGGCGCACTTCGTGTCGGATTCGGGGATCAAAATCAATTTGCCCAAGGCCGCAACGAGCGAAACCAACGCGACCGCGGCGCTCACGGTATCGATGGACAGCGAGGGGCGCATCCGCCTGCTCGATCACGAAGTGGACTTAAACGGGTTGAAGGCGAACCTGGCGCGCGAGTCTTCGCTGAATCCGGGCGTCCGGGTGAACCTGGCGGCGGACGGAGCGCTTTCATACGATCGAATCGTATCGGTTTTGGACGCGATCAAACAGTCCGGGGTCACGCGCGTGGCTCTCCAGGCGGAGAAATAACGGGATTTAACATGGCGCACGTCAAAAAATTACTGGGAGGCGCGCTGTCGGGGCTGATGATCTCGACCCTGGTGCACATCTCCCTTGCCGGATCGCTCTACTACGGGCTGATCCTGCGCGAGCCGCCGCCCATCGTGGCGGAGCTTGACCTCTCCATGACGCCGTTCTTGCCCGCGATTCCCAACGCGGGCGGCGGATATGGCGCGAAACCTTCCGAAGCCTGGACGCTGCCCAAAACGAAAGAAGCGCTGGCGCCCGTGCCGGCGCCGGAACCTGCCGCGGAAACCAAAGACGAGGTTGTGAAAGAGGAAAACGCAACGCCTTGTCCCGAGCCCTGCAACGAAGCGCAGGCGGGCAACGGCAGCGGATGGGGCGGCGGAACGGGAGAGGGCGAAGGGCAGTATATCCCCGTGGAACAGGCGTCGCGCAAACCCCGCTGGGTCCGGAACTTCATCACCTCGCGCGATTATCCGCTGATCGCGCGCCAGCAGGGCAAAGACGGGCGCGTGGTCCTCTCGATTTTGATTGATACGGACGGGAAGGTGCGCGATGCGCGGCTCCTGGAGGGCAGCTATGAGGCCCTGAACGAAGTGGCGATCCGCAAAGTGAAGGAAGCGGTTTTCACTCCCGCTTACGACCAGGAGAACCGGGCCGTATCCTGCAAAGTAACGCTGCCCATCCGGTTCGAGCTGCGATAAATTTTACGAACCACGGCCAGAGTCTCCCCGAAGTCCCGCGCCTGAAGTCTCAATTCGATATAAAACTTCGATATAAAACAAGGAGAGGTACGATAAATTCATGATAAGAATCGGGTATTTTCTGGGATCGGCAGGAATTTTTTTCGGGGCTTTGGCTGCGCCGTTGTTTGCGGTCCCCATGCCGGAGGTTTTGGTGGTCGGCGAAGACGCCTCCAGGGTGCACGGCAGCGCCAGCGTCCTGAGCGCGAAGGAGCTGGAGAGGAGCCGGACGTTCACCACCAACGAGGCGTTGCGAAAACTGCCTGGCGTGGCCGTGCGCGACGAGGAAGGTTTCGGTATGCGCCCCAACATCGGCATCCGCGGATTAAACCCCACGCGTTCCACTAAAATTACCCTGCTGGAGGACGGAGTTCCGTTATCTTACGCTCCGTACGGAGACAACGCCAGCTATTACCACCCTCCCATCGACCGCTTTGAGCGCATTGAGGTGTTGAAGGGCGCGGGGCAGACGCTTTATGGACCGCAGACGATCGGAGGGATCATCAATTACATCACGCCGCGGCCGCCGCAGGAGTTTGGCGGATTCGTTTCCGGCGCCTTTGGAAACCGGGGCTACATGAACGGCAAACTGCGGCTGGAAGGCCGCGGGATGCTGCTGGACTACATGCGCAAGCAGGGTGACGGAGCGCGCGACAACATCAACTCGCAGGTGAACGACCTGAACTACAAGCTCGTGAGCGAGCTGGGCGACCGGCAGGCCCTGACGCTCCGCGCCAATTATTACACCGAGAACTCCGCCGTGACCTATACCGGACTGACCGAGGCCGAGTATCGGAACTTCGGGCCCCGCTACAACCCGTTTAAAAATGACGAGTTCGACGCGCGGCGTTTCGGGAATTCCGTGACGCACGAGATCGCCCGAGGCAACGCGACCCTGACCACCAATTTTTACGTTTCGTTCTTCCGGCGCAATTGGTGGCGCCAGTCCAGCACGACCACGGATACTCAGGGCGGAGCGGCCGGAACTGCGCTCCGCAACGACCGCTTGGCCGGCCTCCAGGTCTATCCGGACGGGCTGAACTCCATCCAGGGCCGCCTGCGCAACTATACCACCGGCGGCGTGGAGCCGCGGCTGAAGTATGACTACACCTTGGGAGCGCTGGGGGGCGAGATTCAGACCGGCGTCAAAGTCCACATGGAAGAGCAGGATCGCAAGCAGGTGAACGGCTCTTCGCCCACTGCGCGCACAGGGACCATCGCGGAGGATAACCTCCGCAAGACCGAGGCCTACTCCACGTTCCTGACCCACAAATTCATCTTGGGCGACTGGTCTCTGACGCCCGGAATCCGCTTCGAGCACATCAAGTCCGAGCGCACCGACTGGCGGACCAACGTCACCGGCCGCGACACGATGAACGAGTGGATCCCGAGCATAGGCATGAACTGGACCCCAATCCAGCCGCTCACGTTTTTTACCGGAGCGCACCGCGGCTTCGCCCCGCCCCGCACGGAGGACATCATTTCCGGCGCCGGGGCTTCGACCGAGGTGGGGCCTGAGGATTCCACCAACTTTGAGTTCGGATTGCGCGCCCGCCCCACCGAGGGCAGCTCGCTCCAGACCGCGTACTTCCGCAACTGCTTCAAGCGCCTGATCGCGGTGGGCTCCATCGCCGGCGGATCCACGCCCTTGGCCGAAGGCGAGGCCCTGTTTCAGGGCGTCGAGTTTTCGGGCGACTACGCTCACGCGAGCGGCATCTACACCAGCGCCGCTTACACGTATCTTCCCACCGCCGAACAGACGACCCCTTTCCGCGAAGTTTCCAGCCGCGCGATCGTTGGCGGCAGCCGCGAGGGCAACCGCCAGCCCTACTCGCCCGAGCACCTGCTGACCGCCGCGCTGGGGTTCGCCCGCGCCGGTTTCGACGCGCAGGTCGAGTCGGTTTATATCAGCCGCCAGTTCGCGAACTTTTCCAACACGACGCTGGAGTCTGCTGATGGACAGAGCGGGGTGATCCCTGAATCCGTGGTGTGGAACGCCGCGGTAAACTACACCTTCCAGCCGATCAGCACGACCCTGTTCGTGGCGGTCAAGAACGCCGCCGACCTAACTTACATCGTGGACCGCACGCGCGGCATCCAGACCGGCAGCCCCCGCCTGGTGCAGGGCGGCGTGAAGTACAAATTTTAGTTGAAGCTTACCAAGGCCAGCGTCTCTTCCTGCAGTCCCGAGCCTACCTAACGCGAGGAGCTGTGGATTATGAGCCAATACAGAAATAGCCGGTACATATTTGATGCGTTCGTACGGAAGTGCGCCGCGCGGAAGTCCGTGGTCATGAAGGCCGCCCTAGGCGCCGCGATCTTCGCGGGCGAAGGCGGGACGATGTTGTGGGCGGAGGGCGCCCCATCGGGAGCGGCCGAAAGCGGAGACATTCCGTTATCGCTTTCCACCGAAACGCCGGCCATGCAGTATGACGAAGTCCTGGTCCTGGGAGACAAGGGATATAACCCCGAAAAAATCTCTAGCCCCAAATACACTCAACCTCTGCGCGACATCCCTCAGACCATTACCGTAGTTCCCAAGGCCGTGATGCAGGACCAGAACGCGACTTCCTTGCGCGACGTTCTGCGCAACGTCCCCGGCATCAGCATGGCGGCCGGAGAAGGCGGCGTACCCGCGGGCGACAACCTCACGCTGCGCGGCTTCACCGCCCGCACCGACATGTATACCGACGGCGTGCGCGATTTCGGCGGCTACACCCGCGACGCGTTCAACCTCGACTCGGTCGAAGTGTCAAAAGGCCCTTCCTCCTCCACCGGAGGCCGCGGCGCGACCGGCGGCTCCATCAACCAGGTCTCCAAGTCTCCCGCTCTCGAGAATTTCATCGAGGCCAACGCGGGCGTCGGCAACGACGAGTACAGGCGCGCGGCTATCGACGTGAACCGTGAACTCCCGAACTCCAAAGTAAAGGGGCTCGCGTTCCGCCTGAACGCCCTCTACCACGACGCGGACGTGCCCCGGCGCGACGAGGTCCATAACAACCGCGTCGGCTTGGCGCCTTCGCTGGCCATCGGTCTCGGGACTCCGAGCCGGCTGACCCTCAGCTACTATTACCTCACGCAGGACAACATGCCCGACTACGGCATCCCCTGGGTGCCCGCGACGCAAAACGCGCTGGCCGGTCTGCGGGATAATCCCGCTCCCGTGGATCCGTCCAACTTCTACGGCCTGAAAGCGCGCGACTACGAGAAAACGGACACCAAAATGGCCACGGCCAAATATGAGCGCGACGTCAACGAGCACGTCAGTTTGCGCTACCTGCTCCGCTATGGCAGCAGCAACCGCGATTCCATCGTGACCGCCCCGCGGTTCGTGAACGATAACACCACCAACATCAACCGCCAGCTTCAGTCGCGCGACATGCTCGACCAGGTCCTCGCCAACCAGTTGGACGTAACGACCAAGTTCAACACCTTCGGCGTCAAACACGAGGTCGTCACCGGCGTCGAGTTCCTCGAGGAAAACTCGGTCAACCGCGTGCGCATCGCGACGCAGAACGTGACGCCCGTGGCGGAGCTCGCGAATCCGAATCCGAACCAGGATTATATCCCGAACCACCTCATGACGCCCGGTAAAACCGAAGGCAAAGCGAAGACGACCGCGCTTTACGCGTTCGATACGGTCGAGATCGGCCGCTTCGTGGAGCTTTCCGGCGGCGCGCGCTTCGATTCCGTCGATACGGACTTCAACACGGTCGGGGCCACGGGGACCGTGACGCCCACCAGCCGCGTCGATAAAGTCGTCAGCGGCCGCGGCGGCATCGTGATCAAACCGGTGGAGTTCGGCAGTATCTATGCGGCCATGGGCACGTCTTTCAACCCGTCTTCCGAGGCGGGCGGCATCGCCCAGGGCGGGACGCTGACCCTTACTACGACCACGGCCCTCATCGACCCGGAGCGGACCACCACGGTGGAAATAGGAACGAAGTGGGAACTGATGAACAAGCGGCTCAACCTGACCGGCGCGGTTTTCCGCACGGAGAAAATGAACGCGCGGACCCCAGGACTTCCCGGCGAACCCTCCACGGTTCTTTCCGGCATCCAGCGGGTGGACGGTTTGGAGCTTGGGCTTGGAGGCAACCTCCTGCGCGGCTGGGACATCTTCGCGAACTATACGTTTTTGAAGACAGAGATCGTTAAATCCAACGCGCCCAACGAGACCGGCAAAGAGATCCAGCAGACGCCGGATCACTCCTTCAATATCTGGTCCACGTATCTGATCCCGATCGTCCGGCTCCAGGTTGGGGCGGGCATGCAGTACGTCGGGCGGCGCTTCGGCAACAACACCAATACGCGCCAGGTCCCCGCCTATCACCTGTTCGACGCGATGGCTTCCTATCCCGTGGCCAGGAACGTGAACCTTCAGCTGAACGTGACCAATGTGGCGGACGCGGTCTACTTTGATTCGCTCGGCGGCGGGCATTTAATCCCCGGCCAGGGCCGCTTGATCGTGCTCAGCACGAACGTCAAGTTCTAGTTTATAAGGATCGATTATGCTGATCAGCATTCCGGATGTATTGACCCCCGAGCAGGTTCTGAAGGCCCGCGTCGCTTTTGAAAAAACGGAATGGATCGACGGCCGCGTGACGGCCGGCTACCAGTCGGCCCGGGCAAAAAACAACCTGCAGATTCCTGAAAGCAGTCCCGTCGCGAAAGAATTGGGAGAGATGATCGTCGAGGCGCTGGGCAAGAACCCTCTGTTCCTTTCGGCGGCCCTGCCTCTGCGCGTGTTTCCGCCGCTCTTCAACCGTTACCAGGGCGGCCAATCCTTCGGCACGCACGTTGACAACGCCATCCGCCAGGTCACGGGAACGCCGCACCGCATCCGCACGGACTTGTCCGCCACGCTCTTTTTCACCGACCCTCATGAGTACGAGGGCGGCGAGTTGTGCGTGGAAGACACGTACGGCGTGAACAGCGTGAAACTTCCGGCCGGCCACATGATCCTCTATCCCGCCACCAGTTTGCACCACGTGAAGCCCGTCACGAAAGGCGCGCGCACGTCGTCCTTTTTCTGGATCCAGAGCATGGTGCGCGATGACGGACACCGCGCCCTGCTCTTCGATCTGGACACGTCCATCCAGGGCATCAACCGCGACCATCCCGACCACCCGTCGGCGGTCGGCCTCACCGGCGTCTATCACAATCTGCTGCGGCAGTGGGCGGAGTTATGATCCGGTCATCACCCCATGATTCTTCCTCTTCGTAAAATTATTTTCTGGACGCATTTGATCACCGGCCTCACGATCGGCCTCGTCATCCTGAATATGGCCGTCACCGGCATGATCATGGCGTTCGAGCCGCAGATCCTCGATTGGGTCGAGTCCGACCGGCGCTCCGTCCCTCTCCCGCCCGAAGGCGCGACGCGCCTTACGCTGGATGAGATCGCATCCCGCGCCAGGTCCGCGATGCCCGACGGAAAATTGAGCGGGCTGACGGTGAATGCCGATCCGTCGGCCTCGGTCGTGGTCAATTTCGGCCGCGAGGGGGGCGCGCTCTACGTGAACCCTTACAGCGGCGAAGCGCTGGGCGGCGATTCGAACGCTCACAAATTCCTGCATTGGGTTGAAGACTGGCACCGCTGGTTCGGCAAGAAGGAAATCGGCAAACCCATCACGGGCGCCGCCTGTCTGGGATTTTTTTTCATGGCGATCAGCGGACTCTATATCTGGTTTCCTAAAGTTTTTAGTAAGAATTCTTTTAAAGCCATCATTCTTTTTGACGGCGGCCTTTCCGGCAGGGCGCGCGACTGGAACTGGCACAACGTGTTCGGTTTCTGGTGCCTGCCGCTGATCCTCGTCACGACCACGACCGGCCTCATCATGTCGTATGAGTGGGCCAATAAATTGCTTTACAAAGCCGCGCGCAGCGAGATGCCCGTCTTCGCCAAGCCGGCGGCTGCGCCAGAAAAAGGGAGAGGCGATCAAGCATCAACCCAAGCCGCGATTCCCATTGAAGATCCGGCTGTTTCCTGGGACTCGCTTTTGGCCGTGGCGCAAGGCGCGGAGCCGGTCTGGAAGTCCATCACGCTCCGCGCGCCGCAGAAGCCCGGCGGTCCGTTTAACGCGAATGTTGTGCTTGAGCATCCCTATCACCCGCGCCCCATGACTTTGCTGACGATCGACGCAAAGACAGCCGCCATTGTGAAGTCCACTCCCTTTTCCGGACAGAGCCGCGGCGTCCGCTGGCGCACCTGGGTGAAACCCATCCATACCGGCGAGGCCGGCGGATGGTTCGGCCAGCTTCTGATGTTCCTCTCGGCTTCGGGCGCGGCGATGCTGGTCTGGACTGGCGCCGCTCTCTCGGTCCGGCGCTTCGCCGCCTACCGCGCCAGAAAGTAGCCCTCTCTCCGGATAGGCGCGCTCCCATCGCTCCGATTCTATCGACTATGATAGAATCTTACTGACCATGAAACCGCCGCCGCCGCTTTCGCTCAAATTTTCCGGAGGGACCGACGAAGTCACCGGGTCCCGCCACCTGCTCGAAACTCCGTCCGCCAAAGTGCTGCTGGACTGCGGGATGTTTCAGGGCCACCGCCGCGAAGCCATCGAAAAAAACCGAAAGTTCTTGTTCGATCCCAAAACGATCAACTCCGTCTTGCTCTCGCACGCGCACATCGACCATTCCGGAACCCTGCCGCTTTTAATGCGCAACGGCTACGACGGCCCGATCCACTGCACGCACATCACCGGCGAAATCACGAGCGTCATGCTGATGGATTCGGCGCGGCTCCAGGTGGAGGACGCCAAGTTCTTCAACAAGATCCACCGCGACGACGGGGAATCGATCGAGCCGCTGTACGACGAGGACGACGCGCGGCGCGCGATCGACCGGCTGGTCGGGCACGAGTACGGCGAGGCGTTTCCTCTCGCCGACGGCATGAAGGCGCGGTTCTGGGACGCGGGCCACGTGCTGGGTTCCGCGTTCGTGGAGGTCGCGGCGGACACTCCGAAAGGCCTTCGCCGGGTCCTCTTCACGGGCGACATGGGGCGCGGCAAAAATATATTGCTGAACGCGCCGGAAACGCCGAAAGCCGTCGACTACCTTATTATGGAGAGCACCTACGGCAGCCGCCAGCACGCGCCGTTGGAACAGGCCGAGTCCGATCTGGCAAAAGCCATCAACGGGGCCGTGGCCGATAAGGGGAAGATTCTGATCCCCAGCTTCGCGCTCGAGCGCACGCAGGAGATCGTGTTCCTTTTAAAGAAGCTCCGCCGCCAGGGAAAAATTCCGGACATCCCCTTTTACGTGGACAGCCCCATGGCGACGCGCATCACGGAAATTTTTAACCGCCACCACGACGAGTTCGCGGAGCACGTTCAAGACGAGATCCGCGAGCACGGCGACCCCTTCGGACTCGAATCCATCCGCTACGTCGCCAGCGCCGAGGAATCGAAGATGCTGAACGACCGGCCGGGGCCGATGATCATCTTGTCCGCGTCGGGCATGTGTGAGGGAGGACGGATCCTCCATCACCTCAGGAACAATATCGATAAACCGAACGCGCTGATCCTGATCGTGGGGTTCCAAGCCGAGGGGACGCTCGGGCGCCAGCTGACGCTGGGCACCGGCAAAGTGAAAATTTTTGGCCTCAAACACGACGTGCTGGCCCGGGTCCGGCACCTCCGCAGTTTTTCCGCGCACGCCGACCGCGACGACCTGGTTCAGTTCGCGGCGCGGCTCTCTCCCCGGCCCCGGCGGATATTCCTGGTGCACGGCGACGACCCCAACCGGACGAAACTGCTGGAACTGCTGAAGTCGCAGGGCATCGACCGCGTCGAGATCCCGCATTACGGGGATACCCATGAACTTGAATAAAAGCGCGGCGCCCATTCTATGACGCGCTCCGCGCCTCAGCATTTGGAGATCAACCCCGCCCTGATCCCCGGGCTGTCCGAGGGAGAGGCAAGGCGGCTCCTGTCGGAAGAGGGATATAACGAATTGCCGTCGGCGCGCGGCGGCGGGATCCTGCGAATCCTCTTCGGGATGCTGCGTGACCCCATTTTCCTTCTGCTCGCGGTGAGCGGGCTCCTGTACTTCATGCTGGGCGACGTCCAGGAGGCCTGGATGCTCACGGGCTTCGTCCTTTTCATAATGGGCATCACGTTTTACCAGGAGCACAAGACGGAGCGCGCCGTGGAGGCGCTGCGCGACCTGTCGAGCCCGCGGGCGCTCGTGATCCGCGGCGGCGCGCAGAAGCGGATTCCGGGGCGCGAGGTGGCGCGGGGCGACGTGATCATATTGTCCGAAGGAGACCGGGTCCCTGCGGACGCGGCTCTGCTGTGGTCCACGCACCTCCAGGCGGACGAGTCGCTCCTGACCGGAGAGTCGGCGCCGGTGCGCAAATCCATTTGGGACGGCGCTCAGCCGTCCGTTCAGCCGGGGGGCGATAACCTCCCGTTCATTTATTCGGGCACGCTCGTGGTGCAGGGCAAGGGCGTGGCGCGGGTTTTGTCGACGGGGGCGGAGACGCAGATCGGGCGGATCGGCAAGGCGCTCGAAAGCGTGGCGCCGGAAGAGACGCCGTTGCAAAACGAAATGCGCCGGCTCGTCAAAGTTTTGGCCGCGATCGGTCTGGCGCTCTGCGCGGCCGTGGTCGCGGCCTACGGGCTGACGCGCGGCGATTGGCTGAACGGGTTCCTGGCGGGCATCACGCTCGCGATGGCGATCCTGCCGAACGAATTTCCCGTGGTGCTCAGCATCTTCCTCGCGCTCGGCGCCTGGCGGATCTCGCGCCGGCACGTCCTGACGCGCCGCGTCCCCGCGGTCGAAACCCTCGGCTCCGCCACGGTCCTCTGCGTGGACAAGACCGGAACGCTCACCCAGAACCGCATGACGGTCAAGAAGCTGTTCGTGAACGGGGAGTTTTTCAACCTGGACGATCCGTCCCACGGCGGCCTGCCGGAAACGTTCCACCCGCTGGTCGAATACGGAATTTTAGCGAGCCAGCCCGAACCGTTCGACCCGATGGAAAAGGCGCTCCAGCGGGTCGGCCTGGAACTCCTCGCCGATACCGAGCACCTGCATGCGGACTGGCGGCTCGTGAAAGAGTATCCGCTCACGCGCGAACTTCTCGCGCTCTCGCACGTGTGGCAGTCGCCCGACGGCAGCCGCCTGATGATCGGCGCCAAGGGCGCGCCCGAGGCGATCGCGGACCTCTGCCATTTTGACGCGGAGCGGACGCGGGTTCTGCTCGAAAACGTGAAGAAACTCGCGGCGGAGGGCCTGCGCGTGATCGCGGTGGCGCAGTCGCATTTCGCGGAGACCGCGCTCCCGCCCATCCAGCACGATTTCACATTTGAATTTCTGGGCCTCGTAGGGTTCGCCGATCCCGTCCGGCCGGGGGTCGCGAAGTCGCTCGCGGAGTGTTACAGCGCGGGAATGCGCGTCATCATGATTACGGGGGATTATCCGGAGACGGCGCGGGCCATCGCCCGCGAGATCGGCCTTTCTCCCGCGCAGGAGTGCCTCACCGGGCAGGAGCTCGAATCCATGGGCGACGCGGAGCTCGCGCGGCGCATCCGCAGCGTCAACATTTTCGCGCGCGTCGTTCCGGAGCAGAAGCTGCGGCTCGTGAACGCGCTCAAGGCCAACGGCGAGGTGGTCGCCATGACGGGCGACGGTGTGAACGACGCGCCCGCGCTCAAAGCCGCGCACATCGGCATCGCCATGGGGGAGCGCGGCACCGACGTCGCGCGCGAGGCCGCTTCGCTCGTCCTCACCAACGACGACTTTTCGTCCATCGTGGAGTCCGTGCGCCTCGGCCGCAGAATTTTCGACAACTTAAAGAAGGCCATCGCTTACCTGCTGGCCATCCACATCCCGATCGCGGGCATTTCGCTCATCCCCGTCCTGCTCAAGTGGCCGCTCGTGCTCATGCCCGTCCACATCGCGTTCCTGCACCTGATCATCGACCCGGCCTGCTCCGTCGTGTTCGAAGCCGAGCCCGAGGAAAAGGGGATCATGAAACGCCCGCCGCGCGACGGGCGCAAACCGCTGTTCGATAAGACGATGATCCTGTGGAGTTCGCTCCAGGGGTTGGGAATTCTTCTGGCTCTGCTGGCCATCTTCGGCGTCGCGCTCTACCGCGGCCAGGGGGAAGCCGACGCGCGCGCCCTGGCCTTCACCACGCTCGTGCTCGCGAACCTCTTCCTCATCCTCACGAACCATTCCTGGGAAGACTCGATCCTGCACACCTGGCGGTCGGACAATCCGGCCCTGTGGTGGGTTTTAGGAGGCGCCCTGGCGTTTCTCGGGCTGGTGCTCTGGAACCCCGCGCTCCGGAAGATGTTTCACTTTTCGAAACTGCACCCCGCCGATCTGGCGCTCTGCTTCGGCGCCGCCTTGCTGAGCGTGATGTGGTTCGAAATCCTCAAATCCTTTCAGTCTGCCGGAGACCGAAACGCGGGAGCGCAACGTTAAGTGGAACTGACGATCGAAGAATTTCTTAAAGCGATGCCGGCCTTCCGGAGCGCGCCCCAGAGGGAGCTGTCCCAGCTCGCCGCCAGGGCGAGGCTCCTCGAATATAAGAAGTCGGAATATGTTTTCCAGGAGGGCGATGCCGCGGAGGCGTCCTGGTGGGTGGCGGGAGGGATCGTTAAAATTTCAAAGCTGACGCCCGACGGACGCATGTCGACGATGGAGATGCTGACGGCCGGCGATATATTCGCCCCCTCGGGAATCATGGGCGTTCAATTCTATCCCGCCAACGCCATCGCGGTCACGCCGGCCTCCATCGTGAAAATCCTCAGGGCCGACGTGGCGGCGTTCGTCCGGGCATATCCCGCCGTCGTCCAGGACGTATTGGAGCAGGTGCACCTCAGGGTGCAGAGGTCCCACCGGCTGCGCGCGCTGGATTCCTCCTCATCGGCGAAAAAAGTCGCGGCGGTCCTCCTGTGGCTGTCCGAGAAAACCGGAGATTCGGTCGGCATCACGCGCCGGGAAATTTCCGAGATCGCCGGCATGGCGCCCGAAACCGCGGTCCGCGTGATCCTGATGATGAAACGCAGGCAGTGGGTCTCCGCGACCGCGCGGTCGGTCACCGTTTCCGACGCCGGAGCCCTGCGGTCCTTCCTGGACAAAGGTTAGCGGCCTCCGATCGAAAATTCGAAACATGACCTGCGTCATGTTTCTCGCGATGTGAATTGGGTATCCTCCCTGCCATGGACCGCTTCGTCCTTTTCTTCGTACGGGCCGCGCTGATCTACCTCCTGATCGGCGTCAGCCTCGGGCTGGCCATGGGGATCGCGCCCGCGCGGTCGAACCTCCTCTATTACCTTCTGCCTTCTCACGCGCACCTCAACCTGATCGGCTGGATTTCCATGCTGATCTTCGGCCTGGCGTACCATATCCTCCCGCGCTTCACGGGGAGGCTCCTCCACTCTCCGAAGCTCGCCTGGGCCCACTTTTTTCTCGCCAACGTCGGCGTCGTCGGCATGGCGCTCTTCTTCTTTCTGAACCGGTATCAGGAGGGGCGGTGGCAGATTCCCCTCGCGATCAGCATGATTTTGCAGGCGTCGGGCATCGTCCTTTTCGTTTACAACATCTGGATCAGCACGGTTCCGCTGAAGCGATGAATCGGGCCATCATGGCCGCCGCAAGGTTGGATTTTACGGCGCAAGTTAATATACTTGAAACCGAGAGGTGACGCGCGGCTGCAAGCTGGCGCAGAAAAGACAGAGATAAGACGGAGAAAAGGAGAACACAAGCGATGAAATTGAGTTTAATATTAGCCACGCTGATGGTACTCGCGGCCCCCCGGGGGTTCGCGGAGGAGAAAAAGGGGGAGGAGGGCTCGCCCACCACGGCGTCGGACCTCTATCCTAACGATTTCGGGCCGGACTCCGTGGACGTTTCAGGGTATCCGAAGGACCTTCAGCAGAATTACAAGGTATTCAAATTCAAGTGCGCCACTTGCCACACCATTGCGCGCCCCATCAACTCCCAGTTCCTCGAGCTTTCGGCGGCCGAGCAGAAGAAAGAGCAGAAGCTGAACCCCGAGCTGTTCAAGGACAAGAAGATCGCGCACATCGAGGACGCCATCTGGAACCGGTACGTCAAACGGATGATGGTGAAGCCCGGCTGCCCCGTCAAAGGGGAGGACGGCAAAAAGATATGGGAGTTTCTCGCCTACGACAGCCGCCTGCGGAAGACCGGCGCCAACGCGAAGCGCTGGATCGAGCATCGCAAAAAACTGCTCGCCGATTTCAAGGCAAAGCACCACGAGGCGTACGAGAAGATATTTAGGGACGAAAAATAATCAGGGAGGTATTTATGAAAAAATCGGTCTTATGGAAGCTGTCGATCGCGCTGGGGGCGTTCCTCATCGCGGCGGTGTCTCTGCGGCGGGCGGGCGCGCTGGAAGGTTTGGGAGTCTCTCTCGGGTCCGGATTGCAGGAGATCATTAAGTCGCGCGGCCTGACCGCGGAGAACGTCGAGGCGGCGCTCAAGACGTACGTTCCGCCCGGCAGTTACGACGAATACCTGCTGT
>CAZFYO010000012.1:0-57847 GCA_964523525.1 uncultured Elusimicrobia bacterium | reverse complement strand
TCGGACAGCGGAGACCACTCGACTTCCGCCCGGACGACGCGGGTGACGGTCACGCCGAAACGCTCGAGCAGGGCAAGCTCGTCGAGCGTCGTGCCAAGGGCGTTGGGCCGCGTGACGATGATCTGCCGCGCCGTGACGTCGCTGGGCAATTTCTGCAGGTCAACCTTGCTTTCAGGCCCCACCAGGACGCGCAGTTTGTCCAGGTTTTCCCTCCGACCCACCGCGAGGAGCACGTCTCCGGTCGCAAGGATCGTCTCGGGCTCCGCCACCTGAACTCTGCCGTCGTGCAGAACGCGCGAAATCACGATCTGAAACTCATCCAGCGCCGGGATATTCTTCAGAGAGAGCCCGTTCAAATTTGGATTGGTGATTTCAAGGTTGAGAGTTTCGAAAGCGCTCTTCTTGCGCGAATGGGTGAGCGCGTCGGCCTCCTTTTTGATGTCCACGCGCAGGATGAACCGGAGAAGCAACATCGAAAAGATGGTTCCCAGGACGCCGAAAGGATAGACCATCGCGTAGCTCAGGGCGGGACGCTTCACGGTTTCATCGGCCGCGCCCGCATGGTCCTTGAGCATCTGCTGGCTGGCGGCCAGGCTGGGCGTGTTGGTCGTGGCCCCTGAGAGGATCCCGATGGCGTCGGGCATTTCGACTTTGCCGAGCTTGTGGACGCCGATCACAATTGCCACGTTCATGGCGACGATCGAGAGCGCGAGGAGGTTGAGCGCGAAACCCCGGCGCTTAAGCGAGGCCACAAAACCGGGCCCGACCTGAAGGCCGATCGTGTAGACGAAAATAAGGAGGCCGAACTCGCGCGCGAACTCCAGAACGTGCGGGTCGATGCCGAAGCCGAAATGGGCGAAGAGGATGCCGCTGAAAAGCACGCCCGCCACGCCCAGCTGGACGCCGAAAACGCGCAAGCTGCCCGCGAAAAGCCCGAGCGCGGTCACGAGGCTCAATATCAGGAGAGATTGGGCGGCGGAGGCGGATAAGATGAGGTCGATCAACCAATGCATGGGAATTCGGAAATATGCCGGAGAGGCGTTACCAGACGGCGGGCTTTCCGTCGCGGTAAAAGCCGCCGGTGGGGCCCTTCTCATCCAGCAGAACGCCCCAGATGACGCTTTTGGCGCCATCCCTGACGTCACGCGTCGCGTCCGGGCCGCCCATGCGGGTGCGGACCCAGCCGGGACAGATCGCGTTGATCTTGATGTGCTTCGGGTTCATTTCATCGGCTAAAATCTTCGTGAGGCCGTTGAGCGCGTATTTCGAAAGTTTGTAAGCGCCGACCTTAGCTTTGAGCATCTCGGTGGAACCATAGCCGGAAGAAACATTCACGATCCGGCCAAACTTCTGTTTCTTCATCATCGGCAGAAAAGCGCGCATGGTGTTGTAGCAGCCGATCAGATTGGTTTGAATCGTAGTTTCGAAGAGCCCATCCTGAAGATCATTCAAATTTCCATTGTTGTCTTCTTTAAAGAGCACGGCGCCATTGTTGATGAGCGCGTCGAGGCGGCCGAATTTCTTTTCGATCCAGGCGCGGGCTTTCTCAATTTCCGCCGGCCGGGTGGAATCCAGCTTCACTGGATAAACCGCGCCCTCCTTACTTAAGGATGCGGCGGCCTTTGCCCCCAGCTTTGCGTCGCGGCTTCCCAAAATAACCGTCCAGCCTTTGCGCGCCAGCTGGGCGCAGCACTCCAGGCCGATCCCTCGGTTACCGCCGGTGACCAGGACGGTTCTACCCGAAAACTGTTGATTCATGGAGGGATTATATCAAACCCGTTTCCTGTGCGCATGGAACTAATCCGACGATTTCCGGCCCGGTCCAAATCACTTAGAATAAATCATCAAAATCAGCGGTCCGATTTCTAAGGCCGCATTTTGCGGCCATAGAGAAACCAAACGAAAAGGGGGACACACACATGGCAGCAGTCATGAGCGCGTTCGAAAAAGACGGCAAGAAGTACCCGACCATCGGCCTCAAAACCGATTCGGGCAGCAAGTTCAACTTCACCTTCGGCATCAACAAGGCGAAGCTGATCCTCGACAACCTGCACGACATCAAGAAATTCGTTCAGGAAAACGACGAGAAGTAACGGCTATGCTGACGGGCGCTGACGGCGGAGGGGGTAACTTGAAAACTTACTTCGGAAGCCGCAGCGAAACCCGGCAGTAGTCGGAGAAGTAGGGGAGGAGCGTTTTGATCTTCGAAAGCGACTCCTCCGCCGCTTCTATGCCGGAAGGGATGATCTGCTTCGACTTGTGGAAGTCAAACCAGGAGAAGTTGCCGGTGTCGGGGCGGATGTTGATGTGGGACAGGTCGTTCTTGGCGGCGGCGATCTGGTACTGCATGGTGTAGAACATCTTGAAGAGGATGTTGAAGATGCCGGGCGTGTGGGACGGGAACATCCCGAGCAGGCGCGAGGCGACCTTCTTTTCGGAGACCTTGCTGGTTAGGTTGACGGAAATCAGGATGTCGGCGCCCATCGAGGCTAGGATATTGCTGGGCACGGGGTTCAGCAGGCCGCCGTCCACGAGGTGCTGGCTGCCCATCACGTAAGGGCGGAAGATGAACGGAAGCGACAGGCTCGCGCGCACCGCCTCCCAGACTTTTCCCTCCCGCAGCACGACCGCGTCTCCGCTGATGATGTCGGTGGCGGCGCAGGCGAAGGGGATCGCCATGTCCTTGAACTCTTTTTCGCCCAGATAGTTCCGCAAAAACTTTGAAACCGTGTGGCCCATCAGCAGGCCGCCGTGGGGCCAGGGCAGGTTGAGGTCGCTGAAGAAATTTTTCCGGAGCCAGAGCTTCGTTACCACGGCCGCGATCTCTTCCACTTCCTCCGCCGTCCGCCCGCAGGCGTAGAGTGAACCCAACAGGGCGCCCATCGACGTGCCGGAAATGAAATCGATGGGGATCTTTTCCCGCTCGAACACCTTCAATATCCCGATGATGGAGTAGCCGTAGGCCGCGCCGGAACCCATCGCCAGGCCCACCTGAAGCTTCCCGATGAAGCGCGAGATGCGCTGGACCGCTTTGAGCGTGCTTTCGGTATCGTGGCTGCTCAGGTAGGGGCGGTTCCCGCCCAAATAGGGCGACGTCACGGAATCGCGCCAGGGAACGACAAAGCAGGCGTCGCCGGCGGTCTGGATCCGTCCGTCGAGGACCACTTCCCGGATTTCGCTTTTGTCGAACATCATGGATTCGAGGTATTCGCGGCGATCGGAGCGGTCCCGGCGCACGTAGAAAACGGTGTCGCACTCGTTGATAAACGCCGCGATCATATCGCGCGATTTGCTCTCCGCGGAACCGTTCTCGCGGCCGTGAATGTCAATCGCCACGTAGTCATAATTTTCGCGCAGGGTGGACAGCAGGCCCGGGATAATGTTCGCGTGCTGGGCCAGGAACGCGCCATCGGGCAAAACGATCATCTCGAGTCCGGACGGATGGATATGCGTGATCTTCTCCAGAAATTTATGGTGGTGCAGGTCCTGGGGCTTGATGTGCTTGGGCAGACGGCGGAAATCCATCCCCACCGACCTGACGATATCCTCGGCGAAGGGACCGAGCTCGAGCAGGAGGACTTTCCTCCGCGTCTGCTCCGTGAGGGCGATACACTGATTCACCATGTATACGACGTGGTCCGCCTTCTCCAGTTCGCAAAAAAATCCGATAAGCTCCGATGGACGTTTGGCGTGGAGGTGGGATTCGGTCGCCGCCCAAAGCCTTTTGCTCAGGAAGCGCGAAAAATAGAATGACGCGGCGGGGTTTCTTTTGAGGAACTCTTCGAAATCTTTGCGGTACAGGACCAGGAGGTTGGCGTGGGAGTCCACTTTGATGGTGACGGAACGCGGCGTGCCGGTCAGGAGCGTGGTCTCGCCCATTGTGTCCCCGCGGCCGAGGTAGTTGAGGAACTTCTCCTGGCCGTCCGCCTGCTCTTTGACCACGCGCAGGCGTCCCGAACGCAGGATGTAGAGCGCGTCACCCGGCTCCCCCTCGCGGAAGAGCGTCGCGCCCCGCGGCAGGGCCAGGGGCTTCAACATCTTGGCGACTTCGCGGAAGGAGGTGTTCTCGAGCTCGGAAAAAATAGAGACGTTATGGAGGAATTGGTACCAGTCTTCCAGGATGAAATTTGAGGGCGAATGTTGGGTCATTTTATTGCGTGCCTATCGGAAAAAAGCTATAATTCCGCACTGTAACCGCTCCTATTATTAAGGAAATAGGCCCTAAATTTCAACCCCCGGGTGAAAATAGTGAAACACGATAAATTCGCTCTCCTCAGCCACGTAACTCTTCTTCAGGGAATTTCCGGCAAAACGCTCGCCCGCATCGCGCAATTCGCCAAGTTCCACCACTTCGGGCGCGGCGAACAGATCTTCACCAAGGATTCGGCCGGGGAGTGTTTATACGTTTTAGTGTCAGGCCGCGTCAAGATTTACTCGGAAGTCGCCAGCCGCTCCAAGACCTTCGCCCTGATCGACCCGGGCAACTTTTTCGGCGAGATGGCGCTCCTCGGCGAGCCGATCCGCTCCGCCAGCGCGCGCGCCATCCTCGACAGCGAACTCCTCGTGCTGCACAAAAAAGATTTCCAGAAGTTTTTGAAAGATGACACGTTCCTGACGCTCACCGTTCTGCGCACGCTCTGCGCCCGGCTGCGCAACGCGGACCGCGAGATCGAGATGCTTTCGTTCCAGAACGTCATCGGACGCACGGCCATCACCCTGCTGGACCTCAAGAGCAAGTACGGCAAGCCCGCTCAGGGCGGCGTGCTGATCGACGCGGAGATCACCCAGCACGAGCTGGCCGACCTGGTCGGAACCGCGCGCGAGATGGTGAGCCGCGTGCTGGCGCGCTTCCGCAAGATGAACGCGATTTCCTTCGACAAAGCCGGCAAGCTGGTCATCACCAACGAAGAGAAGCTCAAGAACTGCATCTACCAGTAATCCCGATTTAACCATGAGCGGCAAGCCTGTCATTCAGAAAGTGCGGGGCATGCAGGATTTTCTTCCGGGAGAATCCGAGCGGGTCGCCGGTATCGAAGCGGCGGCGCGCAAAGTTTTCGCCAGCTACGATTTTCGCGAGATCCGGATCCCGGTTTTGGAATCGGCTTCCCTGTTCCAGCGGGCCATCGGCGAAGCCACGGACATCGTGGAAAAGGAAATGTTTGCTTTGACGGACCGCGGCGAGCGCGATTTGTGCCTGCGCCCCGAGGGCACGGCCGGCGTGGTGCGGTCCTACGTCGAAAACAATCTCGGAGTGCCGCAGAACCAGAAAAAATTCGACAAACTCTTTTACATCGGGCCCATGTTCCGGGCGGAGCGGCCGCAAGCCGGGCGCTACCGCGAGTTCAACCAGATGGGCGCGGAATATTTCGGTAACGCTTCGGCCTCTGCAGATGTGGAGGCCATCGCTCTGGCTTTATCGATCTTGAGAGGGAACGGAATAGAAGCGCCAATTCTGCGGTTGAACAGCATCGGATGCAAAAACTGCCGGCCGGGTTTCCAAAAAAAGCTCGTTGAATACCTGAACAAAAAGTCCGGCGAGCTCTGCAAGGACTGCCAGCGGCGGATGGCCGGGAACCCTCTGCGCGTCCTGGACTGCAAGACGGACGTCGATAAACTGAGCGACGCGCCGAAGTCCATTGAGCATCTCGATGCGGGGTGTAAGACACACCATGAATCGGTTCTAAGCGAGCTGGGCTGGCTTGGGATTTCCCCCGTAATTGATCAACGGCTTGTGCGCGGGCTGGACTATTACAACCGAACTGTTTTTGAATTTTATGCTCCCAATAAGTCCGGCTCCCAGGATGCGCTAGGTGCGGGCGGTCGCTACGATTATCTGGTGGAGATGCTGGGTGGGAAGCCGACTCCGGCGGTCGGATTCGCCGTCGGTCTGGAGCGGGTCCTGAACCGCATGAAAGAGGCGGGCCGCGAGCCTCTGGACGCGGAGGCTCTCCCGAAGGGGACGTTCGTGGCCTGGCTGGGAGAAGGAGCCAGGGAATCCGCCTTCAAACTGGTGGAAGAACTGCGGTCGGCCGGCATCCCTTCGGCCATGTCGCTGACGGAGGCAAAACTCGACGCGCAGATGAAGGCGGCCACGGGCCGACGGATGCGCTATTGCGCCATCCTGGGCGATGAAGAGCTCCGGGAGAACGCTGTGAGCCTCAAAGATATGAAGACGAAACAACAGGCCAAAGTGTCCCGGCCGGGCCTGACCGCCCACATCCTCGCGGCTCAATGAAAATCCTGATCTTCAACCCGCCCAGGAAGGACGGGGTCATCATGGTCAAGGAAGGCCGTTGCATGCAGAGGAAGGACGCCTGGTGCTACGTGATGTCGCCGGTCACGATGGTCACGCTGGCCACGATGCTGCGGAGCGACGGGAACGAGGTCCGGGTCATGGACGCTGCCGGAGGCGGGCAGAGCTTCAGCGAAGCGATCGGTGATGCGTGCCGTTTCCGCCCCGACCTCACCCTCATCAACACCTCCACGCCCACGATCGACGATGACGTCGCGGCCGCCCGCGCCCTTAAAGAAGGCTGCGGTCCGGATGTCATGACGGCTCTCTACGGGATCCACGTGTCAGTGCTCTACCGCGACCTCCTGAAGCCAGGCAACGGCGTCGACGCATGCCTCATCGGAGAGCCGGAATGGACCGCTCGGGAGATCGCCCGGGCCCTGTCCGCCGACCGGGATTTCGAAGCGGTCCGCGGCCTCGCCCGGCTCGGCCCCAGCGGCGAAATCCGGTACACCGGAGCGGGCGAGCCCGCAGGGGAGCTGGACGAGCTTCCGACCCCCGACTGGAGCTTCGTGAATACGGACCTGTACCGTCTGCCTTTTACGAACGAAAAATTTTTACTGGTCAACACCAGCCGCGGCTGCCCCCACCACTGCACGTTTTGCAACGCGCACGTCTACTATGGCCGGTCCCACCGGCGCCGCAGCGTCGGACACCTGATGAGGGAGTTGCGGAGCAACGTCGATCGCTTCGGCGTCACCCATTTCCTTTTCTGGGCCGAGGAGTTCATTTTGGACCGCGTCTACGTCCGGGAGGTCTGCAACGCCATTATCGACTCCGGCCTGAACATCTCCTGGGCCTGCAACAGTCGCGTCGACGGCGTCGATGAAGAAATCCTGTCCCTCGTCCGGCGGGCCGGGTGTTGGAACATCGCTTTCGGGATCGAATCGGGAGTGCCGGAGGTCCTGGCCGGGACCCGCAAAAACATCACGATAGAACAGACATCCCGGGCGGTTGCCCTGGCGAAAAAATGCGGCCTTGCCGTCACCGGCCACGTCATTCTCGGCTTACCCGAAGACAACGAGGAAACGATGGAGCGGACCCAGCGGTTCGTTGAAGGCCTCGACCTCGATTTTGTCCAATACTATTGCGCAATGCCTTATCCCGGCACAAGGCTGTATGAGGACGCGGTCAGAGGCGGATGGATCCGCGCCGCCAACTGGTCGCATTGGGAGCACAACGTTTCCGTTCTGGATTACCCGCGGCTCAAATCGCGCGACGTCATGCGGACTCGGCGGAAATTCCTCACGCGGTTCTATTTCAGGCCGAAGACGGCGGCGAAGATGCTCGGGACCGCCGTCCGCAGCCCCGGCGGGTTTCAGACGCTCGTGCGGAACGCCCGGGAGTTTTTAAGATGGATGTGATGAGCGGCGGCGGGATCAACCATGAAGAATAAAATCTATTTCGATAATAATGCCACGACGGCGATGCATCCGGACGTGCTGAAGGCCATGCTGCCCTACCTGGATAGCTCGACGGGTCTTTACGGAAATCCCTCCAGCGTGCACAGCGTCGGACAGGAAGCGCGCAAGGGGATCGACGAGGCGCGCGAGAAGGTGGCGAAGCTGCTGAACGCGACCACGGACGAGATCATTTTTACCTCCTGCGGATCGGAGTCGGACACCACCGCCATCAAGGGCGCGGCGTTCGCGGCGAAGGAGCGCGGCAAGGGCAACCACATCATCACGACCACGATCGAGCACGACACGGTGCTTTTCTGCTGCGAGTACCTGCACCGGCAGGGCTGGGACGTGACGTTCCTCCCCGTGGACCCGACCGGCCTCGTGAATCCGGACGACGTGAAGAAAGCCATCCGGCCCGAAACCATTTTAGTCAGCGTGATGCACGCCAACAACGAGATCGGCACGATCGAACCCATCGCCGAGATCGGAAAGATCTGCCGCGAGAAAGGCGTGACGTTCCACACGGACGCGATCCAGACCGTCGGCAAGATCCCGACAGACGTGGCGGATCTGAACGTGGACCTGCTGTCGCTCTCCGCGCACAAATTTTACGGGCCCAAGGGCGTGGGCGCTTTGTATATCCGCAAAGGAACGCGGCTCCACCCGCTTTTTCACGGCCACCACGAAAAGAACCGCCGCGCCGGAACCGAAAACGTCCCCGGCATCGTGGGCCTCGGCGTTGCCGCCGATCTCGCGCGCAATAACATGGCCGAAGAGGGCAAGAAGATCGGCGCGCTCCGCGATAAGCTTGAGCAGCTCATTTTGAAACAGGTCCCCTATTCCCAGATGAACGGTAATATAAAGAACCGGATTCCGAACACGACGAACATCACGTTTGAATACGTGGAAGGCGAGGGTTGCGTGGTGATGCTGGACATTGAAGGCATCGCGGTTTCCACGGGCTCCGCCTGCGCCTCCGGGTCCATCAAGGCCTCGCACGTTCTGCGCTCCATCGGCGTCCCGGGCAACCTCGCCCAGGGAACGGTCCGGTTTTCTCTCGGCCACGGCAACACGCTGGAAGAAGTCACTCAGGCCGGAGCCCTGATTCCCCGCGTCATCGAACGGCTGCGCTCGCTTTCACCGCTTTGGGCGGACAAACTCGCCGGTAAAACCACTCACGTGACGCCGCCCGTCACGAAATCTAAACATTAATTCACCCAAACCCATGCCTAAACTCAACAAACGCAATCTAATCCTATATATCGCCCTTTTCCTGATATTTTCCGTGGGCGGAAAGACGGTCCAGTTCTTCGCGGACCTCTTCTGGTTCCGCGAAACGGGGTTTGGCGACTTTTACCTGAAGTCCCTCTACCTGCGGATCGCGATGGGGGCCGGCGGCGCCGTCCTGATCGCGGCCTTCCTTCTCCTGAACCGCTGGATCGCCGAGAAGTTCAGCAAAAAACCGTTCATTATCATCGAACCCAACGCGCGAGTGACGTCCCCGTTCGATATTCCGCACGTTTCAGACATCAAGCCCCTGGTGCAGGCTGTGGTTTTGGTCGGTGTCTTTTTGGTTTCCTTCATCACGGGCGGATGGTGCTCCGGCCAGTGGGAGACCCTGCTGAAGTTCCTGAACGCGGTCCCCTTCAACCAGCCGGACCCTCTCTTCGGCAGAGATATCAGTTTTTACGTATTCTCCCTTTCTTTCTATAAATTCGTCTACCGATTTTGCGTGACGGCGGGCATTTTCGGAACGCTCCTGGTGGCGGCGACCTATCTCGTCAACAACCGGATCATCGTTTCGGAGCGCGGCGTCCAGGCGGCCGACAACGCCAAGGCTCACGTTCTGTTCCTGGTGGGGCTCCTGCTGATCCTGGTCGCGGTCCATTTCCAGATCGGCATGTTCGACCTGCTGACGGAACAGCGCGCGCTCGCGCCCGGCGCGGGGTTCGCCGGCGTCCACGCCCGGCTGCCGGGGCTCAGGATCCTGCGCTTCATCGCCTTCTTCGCTGCGATCCTTTTCCTGGCCGCGCCGTGGTTCAGCAACACGAAAGTCTCCGCCGGTGCCCTGCTGGCCCTCGTGGCCGGCGTCGTGCTGGCGCGCATGTACACGGAAGGCATCCAGAAATTCACGGTCGGCCCCAACGAAATCGTGAAGGAAACGCCCTACATCAACCTCGCGATCCAGAACACGCGCGCCGCCTACGGCCTGACGGACGTGCAGGAGCTGGAGTTCAACCCGCAGGAAAATCTCGGCGCCGATTCCATCCGCAGGAACGATCTCACGCTCAAAAACGTCCGCCTCTGGGAAAGCCGGCCCCTGCTCACGTCCTACGCCCAGCTCCAGGAAATCCGGACCTACTACGATTTCCTCGACGTCGATAACGACCGCTACCTCATCAACGGCGAGTACCGCCAGGTGATGATCTCGGCGCGCGAACTCGTTCCCGAGAGCATTCCGTCGCGCAACTGGATCAACGAACACCTCACCTACACGCACGGCTACGGCGCATGCGTGGGCCCGGTGAACCGCATCTCGCCGGAAGGGCTGCCCGAATTCTTCGTCAAGGACATCCCCCCCGCCTCGTCCGTGAACCTCAAGATCACCCGGCCGGAAATTTATTTCGGCGAGTCGCGCACCAACTACGCGATCGTCAACACCGGAGCCAAAGAGTTCAGCTATCCTTCCGGGGACGAAAACGTTTACACCGAGTATGCCGGCACGGGCGGCGTGCGCGTGGACAATTTCCTGAAGCGCCTGCTTTTCGCCGTCCACTTCGGCGAGCTGAAGATCCTCTTCACGAGCGACATCAAGAAGGACAGCCGGTTTCTCTATAACCGCGCGGTGCGAGAACGGCTGAACAAGGCGGCGCCTTTCATCCATTTTGACGCGGACCCCTACCTCGCGATCTCGGATGAAGGACGGCTTTTCTGGATCGTGGACGGCTTCACGGCCACCGACGATTACCCCTACAGCGAACGGGTTTCCGGCATCAACTATATCCGCAATTCGATCAAGGCCACCGTGGACGCCTACAACGGGACCATCTCCCTTTACGTTTCAGACCCCAAGGATCCCATCATCCAGACGTATATGAAGAGCTTCCCCGGCAGTTTCAAGCCGCTGGCCGACATGCCGAAGGACCTGCTGGCGCACATCCGCTACCCGCAGACTTTGATGAACATCCAGGCGCGCCTCTACGCGACCTACCACATGATGGACCCGCAGGTCTTTTATAACAAGGAAGACCTCTGGAAGATTCCCGTCCGTACCGCGGCCGGACGCGCCGAGCAGACCGAGGCCTATTACACCATCATGAAGCTGGCCGGAGTCGGCGCCAAGGAAGAATTCATATTGATGGTTCCTTTCACGCCGGCCAAAAAGGAGAACATGATCGCCTGGATGGCGGCGCGCTGCGACGAGCCGAACTACGGCAAACTCCTCGTCTATAACTTCCCCAAGCAGAAGCTGGTATACGGACCGCAGCAGATCGAATCACGCATCGATCAGGACGCGGAGATTTCCAAACAGCTCTCGCTCTGGGACCAGAGCGGCAGCCGCGTGCTGCGCGGCAGCGTACTCGTGATCCCCGTGGACCAGTCGCTGCTCTACATCCAGCCGCTGTACCTCGAAGCTTCGGGCGGCGGACTGCCGGAGCTGAAACGGATCATCGTGGCCTACGGCAACAATATCGCCATGGAGGAAAATTTGGAGTTGTCGCTGGCGCGGATCTTCGGCGGAAAAATCGGCTCGGCTTTGAAGGACACTGCCGGGACCATTTCCTCGTCGGCCGCGCCCAAGACGGAATCGGACCACCGCATCCTCATCCGGCAGGCGCGCGAGATTTTCGAGCGCGGACAGAGCGCAGCGAGGCAGGGCAACTGGTCCGGATACGGCGAGGAAATGAAAAATTTAGAGAGGGTGCTGAGGAACCTCGGCGAACAGGCGCGGTAACCTGTGATCAACGACTGGATCGAAATGCTCAAGAAACAACCCTTTCACATCAAACTGGCTTTGCTGGCTCTGGCGGCGGGCGTTCTCGTCCCCCTGTCGGTCTACACCGTGCGAAGCTTCGTACCTGATGAAACGTTGGAGGACGCCGCGAAGAAAATCGAGGTTGGCGGGAAGCCCGAGTTTGTACGCGGCATTCACCTCACCTGCTGGGTGACGGGTTCCAAGAAATCGCGCGAGAAGATCAACAAGCTGCTCGATGAGACGGAGTTGAATTCCGTCGTTATCGCCATTAAGGAATATCAGGGCGAAGTTTACATCCCGGGCGTGAAGCTGGCCGAGAAACACAAGGCTTACGTTAACGCCATGCCCGACATCAAGGATTATCTGGCCGAGCTCAAAAAGAAAAACGTTTACACCATCGCGCGCATCGTTGTTTTCAAGGACAAGATCATCGCCAAGGCGCGGCCGGATATGGCCGTTAAAACGCCCGAGGGCGAAGTCTGGAAAGACCGCAGCGGCAACATGTGGGTCGATCCTTACAACAAGGACGTCTGGGAATATATTTTTGATATCGGCGATCAGGCCGTGAAGCTTGGATTCCAGGAAATCCAGTTCGACTATATCCGCTACCCGTCGGACGGCAACACGAAGCTCTGCCGCTACTCCTACGCCCAGCACAACGCGAGCTCGGCGGCGCGCAACCTGGACGAGTTTTTGATCGCGGCCAACAAACGCTTCAAACCCATGGGCATTCCCATTTCCATCGACGTCTTCGGCCTTACGCCCTCGGTGCCGCACGACATGGGCATCGGCCAGAAGTTCGCGCAGATGACGCAGTGGGTCGACTACGTGTCGCCCATGATCTACCCGTCGCATTATGCCAAAGGCGAGTACGGCATCCCGAACCCGAACGTCGAGCCCTACAAGGTCGTTTACAAGACGATGTACGACGCTTTGAAGAAGCTCGGCCCCATCCACAACCGGATGCGCCCCTGGCTCCAGGACTTTTCGCTCGGCCACAAGTACGGCCCGCAGGAAGTCCGCGCGCAGATCCAGGCCTGCGAAGATTTGGGATTCAAAGAATGGCTGATGTGGAGCGCCAATTCGACCTACACGAAGCCCGGCTACCGCACGAAAGAAGGCAAACTGCCGCCCGAAGCGGATTTCCCCGATGCCTGGGTCGTGAAGATTTCATCCATCACCGGAAAATTTGAGCCGGCCAAAAAATCCTCCAACTGATAGCGGATGCGCCGGCGTGATAGAATAAGTTTATGATCGAAGGAAAGAAACGAATTGTCGTAGCGATGTCGGGAGGCGTGGACTCCTCGGTGGCGGCCGCCCTTTTGGCCAGCCAGGGACACGAAGTCATCGGCATTACGCTGCGGCTCTGGGCGCCCTCGCCCTGGAACAATGGCGAACGCTACGGCGGCTGCTGTTCTCCCGCCGATCTCGCCGACGCGAAAAAAGTCTGCCAGCAGGTCTCCTTCCCACACTACACCTTCGATATGGAAGAAAAATTCAAGGAAACCGTCGTGGATAATTTCATCGGCGAATATCTCGAAGGCCGCACGCCGAACCCTTGCGTGCGCTGTAACAGCTTTATCAAATTCGGCGTACTGCTCAAACACGCCATGGCGTTCAACGCCGATTACCTCGCCACTGGACATTACGCGCAGATCGTAGAGCGCGACGGCGCGTTTCACCTTGAAAAAGCCGTGGACGGGATGAAAGACCAATCCTATTTCCTTTACATGCTGGAACAGGCACAGCTTGCCAAGGTTCTTTTTCCGCTGGGCGGGATGAGCAAGGCGCAGGTTCGCGAGCTGGCGGAGAAGTTTGGTTTGGCCAACGCCAAAAAGGAAGACAGTCAGGACGTTTGTTTCCTCGAAGGGCGCAGCTACCGCGAATTTTTGTCGAACCACGTCGAGCCGGTCCATTTCAAGAAGGGCCTGATCAAAACGAAGGACGGCAAGGTGATCGGCGAGCATGAGGGGCTTCCATTTTACACGATCGGTCAGCGCGGCAAGCTGGGCGTCTCGGCAGGCCAGCGCATGTACGTTTTGGAGAAGGACGGAGATTCCAACACTCTGGTGATCGGCAGCGAAGAGGAAAATCAGAGCGCGGGCTGTACGTTGAACACTGTAACGTGGTGTGCGAGCGAGATTCCCACCGAGCCGGTCCGCGCCTCCGTTAAAATCCGCTACCGTCATCCCGGCGCCGCTGCCACCATCACGCCAATGGGCGATGGCCGCGCACAGATTTCTTTCGATCAACCACTGGCTTCCATCACGGCCGGACAGTCCGCAGTCTTTTACGACGGCGACGAGGTCCTGGGCGGCGGAATCATCGAGTAAAACTGAAAAGCGGTAATATCCACTTTCATGAATGATATTGATCTACTCCTAAGAGGCGCATCCGAGGTTATCGGCCAGAAAGAACTGGCGGATAAACTAAAGGCTGGCAAGAAACTCCGCGTGAAGCTGGGCGTGGACCCGACAGCGCCCGACCTGCATTTGGGCCATACCGTGGTGATCAATAAGCTCAAAACGTTCCAGGATCAGGGCCACACCGTGGTGTTTATCATCGGAGACATGACGGCGCGGATCGGAGACCCTTCAGGGCAGAGCGCGACGCGGCCAAAGCTCGACGCCGAGCGCATCAAGGAAAATGCGTTAACCTATCAGTCACAGGTCTTCAAGATTTTGGACAAGGCGAGGACGGAGGTGCGCTTCAACAGCGAATGGCTGGAGCCGCTGGGCGTGGTCGGGCTGCTCGAGCTTGGCTTCCGTTATACGATGCAGCGCATCATGGAGCGCGACGATTTCGCGAAGCGCCTCAAGGAAGAGCGCCCCATCGCCCTCACCGAATCATTTTATCCCCTGCTTCAGGGTTACGACTCCGTCGCGGTAAAATCCGATGTGGAGTTGGGCGGCACCGATCAGAAATTCAATCTGCTCGTGGGCCGCGAGCTGCAGCGCGACTTCGGACAGGAAGCGCAGGCGGTGCTCACCATGCCGCTGCTTGTGGGAACAGACGGCACAAAGAAAATGTCCAAGTCCTACGGCAACTACGTCGCCTTAAACGACGAGCCCGGCGACATGTTCGGCAAACTGATGTCCATCCCCGACGATTTGATGTACAAATATTACGAGCTCCTGACGCTCGAAGATTTAAAAACCGTGAAGGCGCTCCATCCCAAAGAAGCTAAAATGAATCTGGCCCAGAAAATCACGACCCAATATCATGGAAATGATAAGGCCGTGGAAGCGCGCGCCGGATTCGATAAGGTTTTTTCCAAGAAGAATATGCCCGATGAGATCGAGGAGCATCAGGCGTCGTCCTCTAAAATCTGGATCTCCCATTTGCTGTTCGAGGCGGGCTTGTCCCCCTCCAAAAAAGAATCCCGGCGGCTGATCGAAGGCGGCGGCATCCGCATCAACGGCAATCAGGTTGCGGCGGACGTCGAGCTGGAAATCAAAGAGCCCTTCGTACTCCAGGTCGGGAAAAGGAAGTTTAAGCGTGTTACAGCCAAATAAACGATTCTCTTTCGGGCCGGATTTTCTCTCCATAACCATCTCCCTTGCGATCTTTGCCGCCGCTTCGGCCGCTATTGTGGTTCCAGCAGCGGCCGTAGAGGTGAACATCGTTTACCCGCGCGAAGGCGCGCGTATTGGTCCGGTCAAAAACTCCTTTGTTTTCGGCTCCGTCAAGCCGGCAACCGCGACGCTGGCCATCAACGGTTCCACGGTGGCGGTCTACCGCACGGGGTCCTTCCTCGCTTTCGTTCCTTTTGAGACCGGAGAGTTCAAAATCAAAGCGGAAGCGACGTTCGGCGAAGATAAAGTCGAACAAGTCCGTTCCGTTACGGTGCAGCCGCCCGATATCGCGCTTCCCAGTGATCCCCTGAAGATTGCGGCCGAAACCATCGAGCCGTCCCAGGCCGTCGCGCTCCGGCCCGGCGACCTCCTGACGGTGCGTTTTCGCGGTTCGCCCGAAGCGAAGGGCCAGTTCCGGTTCCGCGGCAAAGACGGCGCGCCGCGCTCCGATTGGAAGCCCATGCTCGAACGCGGCAATCCCGTGGAAGGCACTTACGAAGGAACGACCCGCGTACCGGCTGACGTGAACGGCTGTTTCATCGAAGTCCGGCTGACCAACGTGAAGGAAAAATCGGCCGAAGCGGTGAGCGCCCAGCCCGTCCGCGTGGCGCCGAACCCTTTTCAGCTGGCCGAAACCAAATCCGACGAAACGATTTTGCGCACCGGCCCGTCCATCGGCAGCGAGCTGATGGGTTACGACCTCTTCCTCCCGAAAGGGACGATGCTGGAAGTCACGGGGCGCTCCGGTATCGAGTCGCGTCTGAAAGTCGCCGACGGCGTCGAAGGCTGGACCGAGGAGAAGAACCTCGATTTGAAAGATCATCGCACTCTGCCGCGCGTGATGATCGACAGCGTGAAGATCAAGGAAAAAGAGCGCTCCACGCTGGTAACGGTGGAAACGAAGCGCAGCCTGCCGTACCGCGCGGCGGTTTCGAACGATTTCGAAACGCTGCGCCTGACGCTGTACCAGGCCGGCTCCAACATCGACCGGGTCCGCCACGACCAGCCGGACGCGAACCGCGGACTCCGCCATTTCCGCTGGCAGCAGCGCTCCGTGGACGCCCTGGAACTTGAGCTTCCCATGAAGAGGAAAATCTGGGGCTACGACGTGCGCTACGACGCCGGCAAGCTGACTTGCGAAATTTTTGACGGACCGCCCGCGCCCAAAGGCGGAAAGCTGAAAGGCATCATGATCGCCGTAGACCCGGGGCATTCGCCCGAACCGACGGACGGAACCGTGGGCGGGCTGGGCGTCAAGGAAAATGAGGTGGCCTACCAGATCGGGATGAAACTGAAGGAAGTCCTGGAGCATGCGGGCGCGCAGGTCTACGTCACGAAGCTTTCAAGCGAAAATATGACGCTTCCCGAACGCGGCAAGCGGGCCGTGGAAAACGGGGCGGACCTGATGGTTTCCATCCACGCCAACGCGCTTCCCGACGGAATAAACCCCTGGGAGCGGAGCGGCTTCAGCGTCTTCTACTTTCAACCGCAAAGCCTGGACCTGGCGCGCGCGGTGCATGAATCCTACGCCAAAAATATCAAGACGCAGGACGATGGTTTCTATTACGCGAACCTGGCGGTCTGCAGGATCACGCAGATGCCTTCAATTTTGACGGAGTCGGGTTATTTGATCCGGCCGGACGAGGAAGAGATGCTGCTGGATCCGGCGTTTCAGGCCAGGGCCGCGAAGACGATCGCGGAAGGCGTCACGAATTTCTTAAAGCAGTGGCACCAGAAGTAACTACCGGGCGTTCCAGAGTTTGATCCGGGACCAGAGTCCCGGCGCGAAATCCTTCTCGATATCCTTCTGTAAATCTTTGATCCGCGCGAAAGATCCCTGCGCTTTTTCCCAGTAAGAATGCTGCACGTGGTCTTCCACGTCGCGCAAAATCCCCGCTCCCGCCTCGATATACTGCCGAAACAGGTCCGCGCTCCCCTTGGGAGGTTTTACGGACCGGACCTGGCCGAAAGCGTCCTTCATCTCCGCGATCGCCGCGATGATGCCGTCCTTGTTGTCCCGCGCTCGAAGACCGTCTTCAATAACGTCGGAAGCCGCGTTCACCCGCACCATCTGGGCTTCCCAGGCGTCCGGCGTCATGGCGTTCGAGGTCGCTTTGCCAGCGGTTGATTTCGAAGTTTGCTTTGTTGAAACGCAGGAGATGGGGGCCGCGGCCAGAAAAAAAAGCCCGAGGACGGCGAAATGGTATCTGGAAAATTTGTCCGGCATGGGGGACCTCCCGTTTTAGCGCGCGTTTCCGGCGCCGATGTCGAGCTTTTCGAGGAATGCCCGGAAAACCTGGATCGATTCCTTTTCGCGGGCGCCGAGATAGTACGTGAAGGCTTTGAGGTATTCCGCGGACGTCGCGGCGTTGATGAAGCTGGGCAGAGGGAACTTGCTGAGGATCATTCCGGGATCCTTGAGGGCGAACTCGAGGTTGTGCTTCAGGTAATCCGAGAGCCGGTTCTTGGAGCTTTCCGCCAGCTCTTTGCGCACCATCCAGCGCGCGAAGACGAAGGGCAGGTTCTGCCAGTTGTTCCACTCCTCGCCCAGATCGTAAATGTGGTTGTACATCCGGAAGAAAACGGGGTCCTGGATCGCGCGGATGGCGGAATCGCCAATCAGGAGGCGCGCCTCGTCCTGCTCGCTGAATCCGGCGGAATAATTGGCGTCGAAACCGTAACGGCCGCGCAGGATCACCTTGAGCAGCTCGGAAGAAGTGGAAGTTTCGGACGACACTCCCAGCTTCTGGCCCTTGAGCTCGGCGATGTTGCGCTTCGAAAAAAGCAGGACGCTGCGGGCGTGGCGCTGCACCGCAATGCCCAGGTCGGAGAGCGGCTCGAAGTAGGGCTCGACGTCGAAAGAATCCATGAGCGACAACGGCCCCGCGTCGATCTCGGCGCGGCGGGCGAGCTGGCCCAGAGCTTTGGGCGGGAGAGGCACCCACTCGATTCCCAGACCCGCTTCCACGCGGATTTTCTTGTCCCAATAGAAGGGAGCGCAGTTCAAATAGGGAATTTCGCCAACTTTAAGGGGCATATTAGGAGATAAAGCCGGGTTAGACAAGAGCCGGCTCCTGTTGCCGCTTCACGGGGTTGTAAAGCGCATCGCGCTCCGCCGGCGTCCGGCCCGCCTGGCGGATCAAATATTCGAGGCGGTCCTTCGCCATGCCGACCGGCGACTCCGCGTCCGCGAAATGCATGATCTTTTCCTCGCCGATGGTGCCGTCGAGATCGTCCGCGCCGAAATACAGCGCCATGGACGCACTTTCTTCTCCCATCGTGACCCAGTAGGACTTGATGTGGTCGAAATTATCGAGGAATATGCGGGAGATGGCGATGGTCTTCAAATCTTCGATGGCGGAAACCTGGCGCTTCACGACCTGCGTCTTGCCCGGCTGATAGGCGAGCGGGATAAACGAGAGGAAACCGCCCGTTTCGTCCTGCAGGTCGCGGAGCTTCAGCATGTGGTCCACGCGTTCTTCGATCGTCTCCATGTGGCCGTACAGCAACGTCGAGTTGCTGCGGATGCCCAGCCCATGCGCGGTCTTGTGGATCTCGAGCCAGCGCGGCGCGCCGATCTTGAACGGATAAAGCGCTTTGCGCACCCGCTCCGAAAACACTTCCGCTCCGCCCCCCGGCATGCAGGCGAGCCCGGCCTCTTTCAGCCGCGACAAAATGTTCTGAACCGAAGCCTTTTCGATCTTCGCGAAGAAGTCGATCTCGACCGCAGTGTAAGCCTTGATCTGGATTTTGGGAAACTTTTCGTGGATGGTGCTCACGATGCTCAAGTAATGGTCAAAAGTCCATTCATGGTGCAACCCGCCAACGATGTGGACTTCGCTCAGCTCGTCCGAACACTTGGCAAGAATATCTTCCATGCTCATGATATAAGCGTGGGGGCTTTTCTTTTTGGCGCCGAAATCGCAGAAGCGGCAGGATAAAACGCAGAGGTTGGTGGGATTAATCTGTCGATTGACCACGTAGGTGGCCACATTGCCCGTCTTCTTCTCTTTAATGCAGTTGGCGACATACCCCAAACCGATCAAATCATCGGTCTGATAGAGTTTCAGGGCTTCTTCCCGGGTGATCCGGATGCCCGAACGGACTTTTTCCGCGATTTCCTTAATAAATGGATTTTTTATCATCAAGACTCCCCTATTTTACCATTTCCAGCCGGTCCCGAAAGGATAGGAATGGCTGATTTGTTATGATATGGCCTGTTTATGGTCCGAATCAAACACATCATCCTTTTTCTTTTGATAGTTCCCGTCGCCGCCGTCTTGGGCTATCTCCTTTGGCTGCCCTGGGTGCCGGCCCTGCTCATCGAAAACCCCAAAACCAGCGCCGTGATCGAACGCCGGATCACCGCTGCCAAGGATAAAAAAGCCAAACATGAGGTCAAAAGGGCCTGGCGAGACCTCGACCAGATATCCCCCAATCTTGTTCACGCGGTTTTATTGGCCGAAGACGACACGTTTTACAGCCACAAGGGCTTTGATTTCGACCAGATCAAAATTGCCGTGAAGATCAACTGGGAGAAGAAGCGCTTCGCCTATGGCGGCAGCACGCTCACCCAGCAGCTGGCGCGAACGCTCTACCTTTCGTCCAGGAAAAGTCTGCTGCGCAAGGCCAAGGAAGCGGTCATCACATACTGGATGGAGCGCGCACTGAGCAAGAAACGCATTCTGGAGCTGTATCTGAACTTCGCGGAGTGGGGCGACGGGGTTTACGGCGCGCAGGCGGCGGCGCAACACTATTACCGGAAGAACGCGGATGAGCTCACGCCCGAAGAGTCCGTCGCGCTGGCTTCAATTTTGCCCAGCCCGCGGAAATGGAGTCCGCACCGGGTGACGAAGTTTATGGCCCGGCGGCGCGGCAATTTAATGATGCGGATGGAGCGGGAAGGGTACCTGACGACGGAGGAGAAAGAAGAGGAGAAAGCCGATTTGATGCTGGAACTGCCGGACCTGAACGGCGAAGATATGGAATCCCTGGAGCCGTCAGGCCGCTAAATTTTTATCGATCCGCAGGCCTTTGAGGCTGCGCACCACGAGATCCGCATGGGCGAGCTTGGCTTTAGAGTAGGAATTCGTCACCGCCACGCACTTCATCCCCGCCGCCTGCGCCGACTCCACGCCGTGAATGGAATCCTCAATCGCCACGCATTCCGAAGGTTGAAGCGGCTTCTTCTTAAAGGCCGGCAGGCGTTTGAGCAGCGCAAGGCCTTTCTTGTAGCACTCGGCATCCGGCTTGCCGTTCTTCACGTCCTCTGAGCTGACGATCCCCCGGAAATAACGGTTAATCTTTCCCCGCTTCAGAATCAACTGAATCTCATGCCGCAAAGCCCCCGACACCACGATCATGGGATATTTTCCATGGTGATGTTTAACGAACGACCGCACGCCCTCAAAAATCTTCAATTCCTTTTTGATGACGGACTTGTAATATTTGGCCTTTCGCGCGATCAGCGAACGGACATAGGACTTCGCCGGTTTTTTTCCGCCCGCTTTCAAGGCTTCGCGGAAACAGGCCTTATCGTCCATCGCCAGGTATTTCTTGAAATATTCTTCTTTGGTGAGAGTCACGCCCTCCTCTTTCAGAACCTTCTGAAAGAGGCGCATGTGGATGGGTTCATCGTCGGCAATAATGCCGTTGCAGTCAAAAAGGATGGCTCGAATCATTTTCACTTACTTCCACTTGATGGTGCAGCCGATCGCATAAGTTTCCTGTTCGCCCGGAGTTTTGCCGGCCAGCACCGCGTCCAGCGCTTCGCGGAGGAAGCGCCGCTTCACGTTGCCGGGCTCCTTCCAATCATCATCGATCTTTCCGGTATAGCGCAGGTTGCGGAACTCGTCAAAAAGGAAGATGTGCGGCGTGTGGGTCGCGGAATAGGCCCGAGCCACGTTCTGCGAATCGTCCCGCAGGTATGGAAAGTTGAAGTTGCGCTCATTGGCCCGCTTTTTCATGGCGTCGAAGTTGTCGTCCGGATATTTTACCGCGTCATTTGAATTAATAGCGATAACCTGGGCGCCCATGGAACCATAATCTTTCTGAATATCCATGATCCGGTCTTCATAGGCCTGAACGTAGGGGCAATGGTTGCAGGAAAAAATCACGATGACGGCCTTCTTGTCGGCGTAATCTTTCAGGGCGTGGGTCTTGCCGTCGGTTCCCGGAAGGGAAAAATCCGCGGCCTTGGTCGAATTCAAAACGATGGACATCTAGACCTCCGATCATCTTTGCGTCTGCTTTCGAATATTGTAACAGGCGCGCGGGCGCCGGTGCAAACTCACAGCCTGCCCTCCGCCGTTATGTTGTACAATTTTCCTGAAAACCTGCGTACAATATTGCAGGTTGAGGAGCGGCAAGTGCGACAGCTAAAAATCAATGCGTCGGCGGTGATCATTTCAGGGATGCTGGGGTATTTTTTAGCCGGGAACGCCGGGGCGCGGGCGCCGGAAACCGGCGTGGGCGTGATGATCGGTTCGCCCACGGGCCTGAGCGCGAAACACTGGATTAACTCCAAGATGGCGGTGGATGGCGGGCTGGGCGCGTCGCTCGAGTCCGACGTGAAGTTTCACGTCCATGCGGATTTTCTGCTCCAGGTTCCGCTAAAGGTACCGGACCTGAAAGGCGCGCCGGCTCTTTATTTGGGAATCGGCCCCAGAGTCCGCGTTATCGATAAGAAGCGCCACTCGCAAAAGGCCGAACTCGGGTTCCGGCTCCCGATCGGCTTGGAATACAGCGCGCTTGCTTATCCTCTGAATTTCTTCCTGGAACTGGCTCCGGTGCTTGTGGCGACTCCGGAAGGGGGCGTGAGCCTGGACGGCGCTGTCGGTGTGCGCTACCGCTTCGGCAAATAATTACCAGCGGGTGATGACCGTGTATTCCACGGTCGACTCGCCGTCTTTTTTGACGGGCACCTTAAACTCAATGGCGCGCGAGTCTTTCTTCTCAAATTTCTGGCTCTGCTTCGTGATTTCCCAATCGTGCCAGAAGCGCTCCACCACAATCACTTCCACATCGGAATCTTTGTGGTTGCGAATCTTTATTTCGACGGTCTGCTGGTTGGCGCGACCGCCGAGGCTGCGGTTTTCCTTTTCCTTGCGCTCGCCCATGATATCGAAGGCATCGCCGACGTAAATCCGGACTTTCTCGTCCTTCGGCGTGTGGTCAAGGCGATCCTCGCCCACAAACTCCTGTGATTTATCGCTGTCCTGTTTATAAACCCGCACCTTGCCAGCAGGCAGGGGCAGGCCCAAACCCTGCTGTTTGCTGTTCACGAATTCGAGAGTGACCTTCACCTTTTTGGGATCATTCAGGCCTTCATACTGGTAAATCTTGTTGACGTTGACCGACGCGGCCGGAAACAATGACAACTGCTTAGTCTGATTATTTTTCAGCGTGGCGGGACGCGTCATGGTGTAGAGGTGATACTCGAAGAACGCTTTTTCCTGAAATTGCTCCGCCATGTCCTGCGCCAGGGCGAACGTCGCGCGCACCTTAGCCCCGCGCGGCTGGGGCGCGGCGGCGCGGTTCACGTCGCCGGCAATCAGCTTGAGCTTGGCGTTCTCGTAGGCTGCGCCGGAACGGTTGTCGACTGAAACCCAGGCGGAGATATCGAGCTTTTTGTCGTCCTTATCGGCTACGGCCACGTATTCCGCGTGCCAGTTCATGCCGCCCGTCAGATAGCTGAGCTCCACGTCCTGGTCCCCGGCGCGCTCCGACTGCATAAGCCAAACCAGCGTGGGCCGCGTGATCAATCCCTGCGGCAACCTGGGAAACTCGATGTTCTGCGCCATCGCTTTTGAAATCGACTGGATGCCGCCGTCCTTTTTCTCCAGTACGATATCATTGCCGGCGCTCAACAGCTTCCCGCTGAAGAACTTCCCCTCTTTCCCGAAGACTTCAATGTCCTGATCCAGGTACTTTTCCAAAATCTTGTCCGAGCTGATGAGGTCGTATTCGAAATTCTGCTCCAGCACCGCGGTTTTATCCGGCGAGGTGAGAGATTTGAGGTGGACGGAAGTGGGATCGATCTGCGAAGCGACGTCCGTGAAGCGGAGCTCGCCCGCGCCCTGCTTTAAGGAAACCTTGCGCAGATCGCGGATCAATGCCAGGTCGCTGTTATAAACGGTGACGGAAACTTCCTTGCTTTCGGCCCGGCAGAATCCCAGCGGATTCAAAACGGTTAAAAGGGTGATTGCTGCAAATGCCCTGACGGCGCGCTTCTGGTTCATGAGTCATCCTCCTATCAGCTTTATGCTAAAATTTTATCATAATGTTTGATATCGGTTTGAATTATTGGGCGATCCTCTCCTGCGCGGCGGTTCAAGCCGTGCTCGGAATGGCGTGGTATTCGAAGGCTCTCTTCGCCCGAAGCTGGATGGCATTGATTGGAAAAACCGAGGACGAACTTAAAAAAAGCTCCAAACCGGGCCTGGCGATTGCTGGTTCGGTGCTGGGCGCGCTGGTAACGGCCTATGTCATGGCCCTCATGATCTTCGCCGCGGGCGCCGCGACCGCCTGGCAGGGTTTTCAAATCGGGTTCCTGGCCTGGCTCGGTTTTCACGCCGTCCCTTATTTTAATGCCATGCTTTTTTCCCAACAGCCGCTGAAGCTTTTTGCCATCAACAGCGGCTTTAACCTGGCGGTTTTTCTCGCGATGAGCCAGGTCCTGACCCACTGGCAATCATGAAGCGTTTTGCGGCTACCCCTGTATTCGTCCTGCTTTTATCCACGCTCCTGGCCGCCGGCTCTTACGACCCCTACTCGATCCTCAATAAAAAAGCCAAACAGGTGGTGACGTCCTTCCAGATATGGTCGCCTTCTTTCTCCGGCGGGATGATGCCGGCAAAACACACTTGCGACGGATCCGACCTGTCCCCCCAGCTGGAGTGGTCGGAACCGCCGCTCCGCGCCAAAAGCTACGCGCTGATTTGCGACGAGGTCGATCCCAGGGGAAAGGTCACGTCTTTGTGGGTGATGTACCGCATCCCGATAAAACTGCGAAAGCTGAACGAAGGCGTTCCGCGGCAAACGACTTTGGACAACGGCGCCAAGCAGGGAATCAATGACCAGGGCAAAACCGGCTATTCCGGCCCCTGCCCCCCGGCAGGAAAGCACAAGTACATCTTCACGATATTCTCTCTGGATACGACGCTGATCGGGAACGCGACCGCGCTCAACAAAGAACAGCTTTTCAGGAACATGCGTAACCATGTGCTGGAACAGGCCAGCGTGGTCGGAGAATATTCTCGGTAGAAATCGTCAGCCTAAACAGGCTTTCAGCGGCTGCTAAAGTACCACTGAGCCAGAGCAAACCCAATATTTTCGGTCGCTCCGTATTCACTTTTCGATTTTCCTTCAAATATCTGCGCTCCCACGCCAATCTCCACGTCCGTCAGAACCTGATACTTCAGTCTCGGGCCAAAAAACGCGCTCGAATCGTTTAAGTTCACGATCGTATAACAATCGAGTTTCAGCAGCGGCGTGATGTCCCACGTCGCGCCCAGGCCGGCATAGTCCCTGCCTAAAAATTTCTGGTCATTGGCCCGCAACACGACTTTGAAATAATCGGCGCCGCCCAGCTCGCCGATGCCGTTGTAGAAATACTCGCCCACCACATAGAGCGGCCGCGAGAAACTAAAATTGTAATCGTAGGAAAGGACCGTGCGCGCGAAGTCCCGCCGGACGGGCGAATCAAAGGTATAGGTCACCTCTCCTCGAAAGCTGCCGTCCAGGGCTTGCGATGCGAAATCAGCGCCAATCATGCGTTCATCACCGATCTTGCCGCCCATGGCGCTCCAATCCGTCTCCAGATAGTTCATCCGCGCCTTGCCCAGCACAAGGCTCTTCCGCCAGTCTGCGCCGCGCTTTGGGACGTAGACGGCTTCGAGGTACGACAACCCGGTCGGGCTCCACTTTAATTGCGCCGCATCGGAACCGGCGCGTTCTTCGCGCTCCACGCTCATCGGGTCGTACGGATTGATCACGTCGGTCGGGTTCCAGAGCCGCCCCGTCCCCCAGGCCATGCGCTGCCGCCCCGCCGCCACGTCCCAATCGCCCACCTTCGCGTGCGCCCAGGCGCGATAAAGAATGTGACGCCAGATCAGATTTTCCTTTTCGTTCAGCACCCACTGCATCTGCAGAAGTTCATCCTCGCGGGTATTCCCGCCCAGTGAATTTCGGAACGAGTTAATCAGCGAGCCCTGCAGGTATTCGTGATCGGAAATCAGCTTTGCGTCAACGGACTCGGCCGCGTTATGCCAACTGCCGTCAAGGCGGAAGCGCTTCGCGGACAGCCCGCGCCAGACGCCGTCGTCCCGCCGCGCGAAATCCAATTCCTTCAGATAGCCGGAGAGATCCACCCCGGCCGGCATTGTTGCGGAGTATGATCGGGCCAAAAGGGATGATGGAGAAATGTTACAAGCAGACAAGGCAAGAAAAATGAAGACTGGAAGCTTATTTGCCAATGGGTTGGCTGACGATTTCGCCGTCGTGCAGATTAACGACCCTGCGGGCGCGGGAGAGGACGAGGGGATCGTGGCTGGAGAAAACAAACGTGATCTTGTGTTTGGCGTTCAATTCAGCCATGAGATCGAGAAGAAGGGCTGCGGTCCTGGAATCCAGGTTGGCGGTGGGTTCGTCCGCGAGCACGAGAGCGGGACGCGACACGATGGCCCGCGCCACGGCCACGCGCTGCTGCTGGCCGCCGGAAAGCTTTGAAGGCCAGCGATCGGCCATGCCGGCAAGCCCGACTTCTTCAAGTACTTCAACGGAGCGCCGGCGGCGCTCCACGGGATCCACTCCTTGAAGCAGCATCACATACTCCACGTTTTCCGCCGCGGTCAAAATAGGAATCAAATTGTAAGACTGAAAAATAAAACCGATTTGATTCAGCCGCAGCGCACAGAGTTCGGAGGCCGAAAGTCCCGTAATATCCGTATTTCCAATAAATATTTTTCCCGAAGTCGCCTGGTCAAGGCCGCCCAAAAGGTTCAGCAACGTCGATTTTCCGGATCCGGACGGCCCGGCCAGCGCCATGAATTCGCCCGGTTGAATGTCCACGCTGACGCCGCGCAGAGCCTCTACCCGGTCGCCGTTGCTCCCGTAAACCTTCGTAACGTTCTCAATCCTGATTTTTTGATCGCTCATGGCATCAATTATGCCTCAGCGCGTCGGCGGGATTGATGCGCGACGCCCGCAATGCCGGAAACGCGGCCGCGACCACGCTGACCGCGACCGCCGCAACCGAAGAAATAATCAGCTCTTTCCAGGCGAATTTCAGATAAACCACCTTATCGAACGGCATCCAATAACCCAACGCATCCTGGATCGGCAGAGGAATCCCGCTCCGGCCGAAGTAAAGTATGATCGCCGCGCCCGCAGAATTTCCCACCGCCATCCCCAGGAAACCCAGCATCGCGGCTTCGGCCAAAATGAGAGACGCCACGTAGCCGGGCCGGGCGCCCAGCGACATCATGAGGCCAAACTCGCGAATGCGCTCGAACAGCGACATCAGCATCGTGTTGAAGATGCCGAGGGCCACAATCGAGAATATGATGACCAGCACGATGAGGAGCACCGCGTCCTGAAACTCTTTTACGCTGACAATTTCATGCGCGGCTTCCTTCCATGTAAGCACGTTCACGGGATAAGACTTCAATTTTTCCGCCAACGACTTCTGGATTAAATCGATCCGGTCGAGCTCTTTCACGCGCGCGGAGATCAGGGACACGGAATCGCCCGAAACCAGCATGCGCTGAGCCGCGCCGATCGAAATGTAAACGATCTGGCCGTCATAGACCGGGCTATCGGTCCGGAAAAAGCCGGAGATACGAAACGCTTCCGCCGCCATGCTGCCGTCCGTGGCCTGCACCATCAGCACGGCCTTCTCGCCCAGCCGCAAATCGAGCTCCCGGGCCAGCTTCACGCCCATCACGATTTCGTTGGATTTATCCGGCGACAGGTATTGGCCTTCGGTTATATAAGAATGGATGATGGTGAGCTTCTGTTCTTCAACGGGATCGATGCCGACCACCAACGCTCCCTTTGAGGTCAATGCCGAAGAAGCAAGACCCGTAAAAATCACGCGAGGCGCGACGGCTTCCACGCCCGATTCGGCGCGCAATGCGTCGATCAAAGGCTGAGGATCGGCAATGTACTTTTCGGGCATCTTGGGATCGGAGACCTCGCGGTTCTGGAGCTGAATATGCGACGAATAGGTGCGGGTGGATTTCTCGACCATCTGGTCCTGCAGGCTGGTGATCAGGCTTTGCTGAAAGAGGAGCGCGGCGAGGCCGAAACCGATCGAGGCGAGCGTAATGGCGGTGCGGCGCTTGTTGCGCCAGATGTTCCGCCAGGCCAGTTTGGGAAGTGAACCCATCATTTGATCGGCTTCTGAAGGTTGCGCAGGCTGAAGAAATTGGCGTCGAATGGGAGGTCCACATCAAACTCCTGATACGTCATGGTCGTCTTGTGGCCCTGCTTGCGGTGCGGGGTGCAGGTCAAAACGGTGGGAATGCGGCGGCCGCCTAAAATTTTGTCTTCGCTGAACTCGATGGTGCGCATATGCTCGCCCCGTTCCGAAAAATCTTCCTCTTTCACAGGCAACACGCCCTGGTCATCCGCCTTCACCTCGGTCATCACCTTGCCCCAAACGACCGGAGCATCCGGTTTGGGCGTCGCTTCGATCAAATAATGAGTAAACCCGCCCTTCCGTTCCTGACCGATGATCTTATGCGTGTAATCCTGAACGATGGAGTCGGCCTTCACGACATCGTTGTAGGTAAAATCGGAGCCCATCCAGGAAGATTGCATCATGGAAGGCGGGATTTTGATGATCCGCTCCACCGCCGGCAGCCAGTTCCAAAGCTCTTTGCTGATTTTGAGGGTCCCGTTCCCCCGTTCCTTGGCCGGCTGATGGATCCGCATCATCGCTTTGTTCCGCCCCTGGTTCCAGGCCTCGATTTTGAGCGTCCGGTTCCAGGATTCGGTCTGGATATGCATGACGATCACGGCGCGGCTGGACTGGCCGCGCAGCAATTCGTTGGATTTATCGATCAGTTCAATCGCGGTCCATTCTTTGGCGCTCAAATCAGCGCAACAAAAAGCGCCGAAAAACACGCCAAAAATCAGCCCCTGTAAAACGCCCAGAACCGTCAAATTTTGCGCTTTCATCGACCGCCCATTATATATCAAAAGCCTTACTGGATGCATTTTTTGAGGTTTTTAGCCCCCTTCCTTATATAACTATGAACTTGAATCCTACCCTTGACAAAAACAGGGTGAAGGGTTAGAATCAGACGAGCCCCCAAAAGATCCACCCAAAACCATGAAAGAAAAGATCCTTGTCGTCGACGACGACGAAAGCGTAACAACGTTTCTCTCAATCGCGCTGAACCAGGAAGGTTATCAGTGCCAGACCGCTAATTCCGCCTCGGAAGCGCTTTCCATCCTCCGCAAAAACCAGGGCAAACCCTACAGCCTCGTCTTATCCGATTTGATCATGCCGGTCATGAGCGGCACCGAGCTGCTCGACCATCTCCGGAGCTATTTTCCCGAGGTGGGCGTCGTCATGATTTCCGCCGACAAGAACATGCCGTTTGCCATGGAAGCCATGCGCAAAGGCGCCCTCGATTTCATCAACAAGCCTCTCCAGATGGACATCGTTTTGTACCGGATTCAGAAGGCGCTGGAGCGGATCCACCTCGAGCGCGAAAATCGCGAGTACCAGCAGTACCTGGAGGAGAAGGTGGAGAACCGCACCGCGGCCCTCATTGAAAAACACCGCTCCCTGCAAAAGCTTTACATCAGCACGATCGAAGCCATCGCCCGCGCGATCGAAGCCAAGGACCCCTACACCCAGGGACATTCGAAGCGCGTTTCCAAGTACTGTTCTCGTATCGCCCAGCGCCTCGGCGTCGATCCCGAAGAGACGCATGACATCGAGATCGCCGGACTGCTCCACGACGTGGGCAAGATCGGGATTTCGGACGCGATTTTGGGCAAGCCCACCAAGCTTTCCATCGAAGAGTACGAAGAGATCAAAGAGCATCCGCTGATTTCGCTTAAAATCATCGATCCCATCCAGGAACTGAAGCGCGTGAAGGAGTACGTGAAGTACCATCACGAAAAATGGGATGGCACCGGCTACCCGCAGGGGTTAAAGGCCGAAGCGATTCCACTGGGCGCGCGCATCTTGTCCGTGGCAGACGCCTTCGACACGATGTGGATCGGGCGCCAGTACCACGCCGCCTGGGATTTAGAGACCGTGGTGCGCGAATTTCAAAAGAACAAGGGCTCGCAGTTTGATCCGCACGTCATCGACGCTTTCACGGACCTCCTGCACGAAGAGCAGCAGATTTTCGACCAGATCCGCCAGGAATATCCGCCGCGCTTCAATGAAAAAAAAATGCTAAAGGAACCTAAATTCTCTCAGAAAGTAGTTTAAACTGCAGTATAGCCGTTTTCCCTGAAAAACCTTACCGAATCCTCCAGCCCTTCCACCACTGACCTCTGCGGCAGGCCAAGTTTTTTAACGGCTTTCGCGCCGTCGTAGAACATGATCTCACTGGCCATGCGCACGCCGTCGAGCGGAATCTCAGGCTGCTTTCCCGTGATCTCGGATAATGCGGTGCTGAAAAATCCCGCGGTGTAAGCCAGAGCGTAGGGCACTTTGAATTTGGGCGCGGGCAGATTGGAGATGCCGGCCAGAAGGTCGAGGATTTCTTTGAGCATCAGATTTTTATTTCCCAGAATGTAGCGCTCGCCCGGCTCGCCTTTCTCCGCCGCCAGTAAATGGCCTTCCGCCACGTCGTCCACGTGAATCAAGTTCAGGCCCGTCTCCAAATAAGCCGGCATCTTCCGGTTCAGAAAATCTAAAATCATTTTTCCGGTCGGCGTGGGTTTGACGTCATAGGACCCGACCGGCGTGGAAGGGTTCACGATGACGACCGGATATCCTTCCCTGGCGTAACGGCGCGCGACCAGCTCCGCCTGGTACTTCGACTGCTTGTAAGGCCCGATCTGCTGGGCCGGAGTCGGGTCGAGACGCTCATCGCCGCTCCATTGTTTCTCCCAATCGATGCGCCCGTCCTGGATGCTCGGATAAGGAGAGCGGGGGTGATGGTGCGGTTCGGGACGCCCCACGGCGGAAACGCTCGAAGTGTAAACGACCTTCTTCACGCGGGCGTTCCTGGCAGCGGCGAGGATGTTATCGGTGCCGCTGACGTTCGCGTCAATGATGTCCCGCGGGTTGCGCGACCAGAGCCGGTAATCGGCGGCCACGTGGAATACCGTGTCGCAGCCTTCAAAGGCGCGGGCCAGCGAAGCGGGGACGCGCATGTCGCCTTCGACCATCGTCACACCCAGCGGCTTCAGATATTTCGTCTCGCTCCCCGGCCGCGCGAGGCAAAGGACTTCCCCCCATTTTCTTTCCGCGAGCTTCCGCGCCACATGGTAGCCGACGAACCCGGTGCCGCCCGTGACTAAAATTTTTCTCATGAGTTTTATCGCACCAGGAAGAGGCTCAGCGAGGGAAGATAGGTGACGAAAATGAGCGTCACGATTAAAATCAGCCAGAAGGGAATCGACGCCGCATAGATCTTCGTGATGGGTTTTTCAAAGCGCAGAGAGGAGAGAAAAAGGTTCAGACCGAAGGGCGCCGTCATGTAGCCGATTTCAAGATTCAACAGGAAAATCACGCCGAGGTGCACGAGATCGATGCCGTATTGCTCCGCCACCGGCACGATCAACGGCACCACAATAATAATCGCGGAAAACATTTCGATCATGTTCATAATGAGGAGGAATATATTGAGGAATATCAGGAAAACGGTCTTGCTCTGAATATATTGATGCATCCACTCGAAGAGTTTCATAGGGAGCTGCTCGTCGATCAGGTAGTTGGTGAGGCCGAGAGCCATGCCCATCACGGCCAGGATCGCGCCGACCAGCATCATGCTCTTCACCATGATGCTGGGCATGTCTTTCATCAGGTTCAAATCTTTATAGATAAAACATTCGGCGATAATGACATAGAAAGCCATGACCGCGGAGGCTTCGGACGCGGTGAACAGTCCGCCGTAGATGCCGCCAATAATGATGAACGGCAAAGGAATTTCCCAGATGGTTTCGCGCGCCGCGGTTTTGAGCTCGCGCATCGAAAAGGGAATGCGCGGAATGGGATTTTTGAGCCCCTGGAGCAGGCTGTAGACTGAAAGCGCGACAATCAGAAAAATTCCCGGAATGAGGCCGGCCAGAAAAAGCTTGTCGATGCTGACTTTGGCGATCAGCGCGTAAAGAATGATGGGCAGGCTGGGCGGGAAGAGCAGGCCGAGGCTGCCGGTGGTCGTGAGCAGGCCGAGCGTGAAGTTTTCGGAATATTTCTGTTCGGTCAGCATGGGATAGAGCAGACCGCCGAGCGCAATGATCGTGACGCCGGAAGCGCCGGTAAATGCGGTAAAAAGCGCTGTTGTTATTAGCGTTACAATCGCGAGGCCGCCGGGCATCCAGCCGAAGCAGGCGCGCGCGAGGCGGAGGAGGCGCTGCGGAGACTTGCTCTCGGCGAGCACGTAGCCGGAAAACGTGAAGAGCGGGATGGCGATGAGCGCGGGGAGCGAAGCGAGGCGGTAGAGCTCGACCATGATGAGCGAGGAGTCCATGCCGGCGCTGTGGAACGCGAGCAGGGCGCCCGAGCCGATCAGCAGGAAGACCGGAACGCCCAGCAGGGTCAGAAGTATGAAAGCGATGATCAGGACGGAAGCGCTCACCGGAAACCGTCCGTTTTGTCGTGGCCGGCGTCCGGACCCGCCGGACCGGCCTCCGGGCCGGCCAGAGCCGCAATGCCGAAGAGCCTGCCGATATCGCGCAGCGTCTTAAAGGCGAAGTGAACGCCCAGCAGCGCGAAGGCGGCGGGAATGATGGCGTTCATCCAGGCGCTGGGAACCGCGAACTCCCTCAGATGGAAGAGGATCGCGCCCGACTGCGCGTCGTCCTGGAAAAACCGGATCGCGCTCCGGCTGAGAAGATACAAAACTGCCAGCGCGAAAAAGTCGATCATCACCTGGACGGCGCGCTGAAGCTTCCTGGGAAAGAAATTCAGGATCACGTCCATGGCGAAATGCTTGTTTTGGCTCACCGCGACCACGGCGCCCAGAAATCCGACCCAAAGCACGAGATGGCGCAGGAAAACATCGGCCCAGAGCAGGCCCGTGGAAAAGCCCGCGCGCAGGACGACCTGGAGGAACGACAGTCCAATCATGACGCAAAGCAAAACGATCAGAGCGGTTTTCTCGATGCCTTCCAGAAACCGTTCTAGCGCGTTAAACATGCGTTGTCAAAATACTATTTTTTGAGAGAGACGGGCCGGGCCGGAGGCGCGGGAGACTTGCGGAAATCCGCCAGAGATTTTTCCACGCGGGCGAGGAATTCCTGGCTGTAGAGTTTTCCTGCCAGCATCTTGCGGGCGAGTTCCCCGATCGCGATGTATTCCGCAATTTTGGCCGGCGAGGGCGGCAGGGAGATCGTCACTCCATTTTTCTGCAAAATGGCGATCGACTCCTGGTTTTCTTTGCGGCTGTCCGCGGTGAGGCGGCCCATGTATTCGCGGCCGGTGGAAAGCAGGACATCCTGCTGGTCCTTCGGGAGCTTGTCAAAAACTTTTTTGGAGATGAGCACCGCGCCCATCGCGTTGGCCAGGCTGTAGTTGTACATGTACCTGGTCCTGGTGAACCATTGCAGGGCGATGGTAGCCAGCGGCGAACCGTATACACCGTTAATGAGCCCGGTCTGGAGAGAGGTCATGACGTCGGCGATGGAAAGCGGAATGGGGCTGACGCCGAGCGATTTGAACGCGGCTTCGGCGATGGGGTCGCCCTCCCACATCCACATTTTGACGCTCTTCAGGTCGGTGAGGCTCTGCACGGGCTTGTCCGTGAAGAAATAAACGAACCCCACTTCCGCCCAGCCGAGCAGAACGTAACCGTTTTTCTGGAACGCGGCATTAAAATCGGCGTCAAAGGTCCGCAAAACGTGGTCCACTTCGCTCGAGTCGCGGAACAAGAGTGGGGCATCGAGTATCCGGACTTCCGGCGCGATCTCGCCCAACCCAACGCCCGTGAACCCGCCCGAATGGAGCTGGCCGAGGCGGATTTTGCGCACGACGTCTTTCTCGTCGCCAGAAACGCCGCCCGCGTAAATGCGGAACTTGATCTGTCCGTTGGTTTTCTCGGTGACCTTCCTGCTCCACTCCTGCATCACCTTCATCCAGGCGCTGCCCTCCGGGGCGAGCGTCGCAAACTTGATGACGGTTTCTTCGGCCTGAAGCGCGTGCGGCGCGAACAGCGCGGCGATCAGGAAGGTTTTAATCAGCCGCTCAAAAGGTCTTCTAGAAATTTTCATGGATGTCCTCCAGCAATTTTTTTGCGCGGCGCTGGGCGAGCGCGTTGGATAGGCGCTGTTCCGGGAATTGATCCAGATTAAAGTCCAGGACCTGGCCCAGCTGCTCGCGGTATTGCGCTTCGTCCTGCGCGGGGATCGCGTAATATTTGGCCATCATCACCCTGGCCATCAAAAATTTGGGGTTGGCGCGGATGACCTTATCAAAAAAAGCCCTGGACTTGTTGAGGTCACCGCCGAATATTTTGGGCCGCGAGCCGTAATAGGAGCCGAGAAAAATTTCGGGCCCCGCGTAAAAGAATCCGGGCTGAATATCCTGCGCGCGCGCCATCATCTTTTCGATTTTAGGAAGCTGAGCCAGGGTATCAGGATCATCCAGGCTGATGGCGGCCAACCCGCCCCAGGAGTAAGCGGTCCAGAAAAGAAGCGGCGCGTCCGCTTTGCCCAGTTTTCCGAGCGCCGATATAACTTTCGTTTGATCCGACTCTTTGCGCAGGTCCAGCCCCAGCCTTTTATTGAGCGCCGTCAGGCCGTAATCGCGGCCGCGGGCGTAAAATCCCTTGGCGCGATCCGCGTCCTTCGGTTCGATAAACAAAAACGCGTAGGCGCCGAACCCCTGCGACAGGTACGTCAGCAGTTTGGGATTGGCGGGATCGTTTTTCTGCAGGATTTCGAGCAGCTTGAGCTGGCCGGCCAGGCTGTCCTCGGCAAATTGCGGATCCTTCTCTTCAAAAATCGCCTCGATACCCTTATCCATAAAACCGACGCCCGTATTCAGGGCCATCTTTTTGATGGAACAGCCGCCAAACAGGAAGACGGCTGACAAAATGGCGGATATTCTCAGGAAAGACGGGGAGGATACAGGGTTCGTGCCGGAGTTCGAGTGAATGATTGCGGCGATCTTCATTTTGGGATGGCTCCGATGACTTTTTTCTGGAGCTGCAAAATTTGCTTGATGCCGCCGCGCGCGAGATTCAGAAGCGATTTGAATTCGGCTTCGCGGAAGGCGACTTTTTCGGCGGTCGCCTGAATCTCCACGATGTTCCCCTTGTCGGTCATCACAAAATTCATGTCGGCGTCGGCTTCGCTGTCTTTTATGTAGTCGAGATCGAGAATGGGCTTTCCTTCGACAATGCCGGCGCTCACCGCGCCCACGGTTCCATTGAGCGGCCATTCCAGCAAGGAGCCCTCGGCGCGCAGTTTTTTAAGCGCCATCGCCAGGGCGATCATGCCGCCATTGATGGAAGCGGTGCGCGTCCCGCCGTCCGCCTGGATCACGTCGCAGTCAATGGTAATCGTGCGCTCGCCCAGCTTCGAAAGGTCCGCCACCGCGCGAAAACTCCGCCCGATCAGCCGCGAAATCTCCTGCGACCTGCCGCCCGACGTGGCGCGCCCCCGCGGCGTGCGCTGCGATCCGGCCCGCGGCAGCATCGAATATTCGCCGGTGATCCATCCGATATTCTTGGCCTCGGCGTGCGGCGGACGCTTGTTCTCCACGGTCGCGACGCACAAAACTTTGGTGTTCCCCATGCTGAACAGGCAGGAACCTTCCGCATGCCTGATATAATTCTTAACGATCTTGATGGGCCTGAGAGATTGTTTCATCATGTTCCTTTTTCCGCAGGGTTTAACGGGAACCGCGAGAATTCCGCGCCGCCGAACGATATGGTTTTATCGACGTAGACGCGGTTCCAGAGCTCGAACATCAGCAGAGCCCAGAGTTTGTAGCCGTGGCTTTTGACGCCGCGCTCGTGTTCCGAAACCAGCCGCTCTACTTCTTCTGCCTTAAAATAGCCGCGTTTCCGCGCCGTTGAATCCAGCAGATGGTCCTTCAAAAACGATTTGAGCGGGCCGCGGAACCAATCGTTCACCGGAATTCCAAAACCCATCTTGCGGCGCCGCAGGATTTCGTCCGGCACAAACCCTTCCATCGCTTTCTTAAAGATCCATTTGCCGCCGTTCATTTTTACTTTCAGCGAGGACGGAATGCGCGCGGTGTATTCCATCAGCTGATGGTCGAGGAACGGGGAGCGCGCCTCCAGCGAGTTCGCCATGCTGGCGATATCCATCTTCACCAGCAGGCAGTCGGGCAGATAGCCCGTCGCGTCGCAATGCAGAACCTGGTCCAGCCACTCCTCGGAATCCGACGTCTGATAGAGCTCGTCGAAATAATTCTGCACCGGATTCAATTGTATGATATTCGCGAGCGGGCGGTCGTAGAGTTTTTCCTGCGCTTCCTGATTGAAATAGCAGAAGAGTCCGAAGTTGAACGCCTCGGGTGATTGATCCAGCACCGAGCCGGCGCGGGACAACGAGCGGAGATAGAAATTCTTCTGCAGTGATAGCGGCAGCGAGCGCGCCGCAGCGGCCAGGGGGCTCCGCAACGCCTTCGGAACGCGCGACGCCATGTGAAAGAGACGATCCGCCTGGTAGCGCAGATATCCGCCGAAATTTTCGTCGCCGCCGTCGCCGTTCAGCGCCACCGTCACGTGCCTGCGCGTCTCCTGCGCGACATAATAGGAAGGCAGCGCGGAAGGATCGGCGAAGGGCTGATCGTAATGCCACGCCAGCTTCGGCAAAATCTCGGCCATGTTGGGCTTCACGACAAACTCATGGTGGTCGGTTTTGAAATGCTTCGCGACCCGCCGCGCATATTCCAACTCGGAAAAATCCGATTCCTCAAAGCCGATCGAAAACGTTTTGACGGGTTGGCTCATCTCCTGAGCCATCATGCCGACCACGGCGCTCGAATCCAATCCCCCCGACAGAAATGCGCCCAGTGGCACGTCCGAAATCAGCCGCAAGCGCGTCGCTTCGCGCAGATGATGCCGTAATTCCTGGCAAATTTCATCCACGCTTTTTTTCGTCGGCGGCAGGCGCTTCAAAGTCCAGTAGCGCTCAATCGACAGCGCGCCGTTTTCATCGCAAATCAGCGTATGCGCCGGCGGAAGCCGGTGGATCTCCTTAAAAATGGTGCGCGGACTCGGGATAAATTGGTAAGTGAAGTAAAACGGGATGGAATCCTGACGAACCTCGCGCGAAATTTCATCCGACTCCAGCAAAGCCTTCATTTCCGAGGCGAAGTAGAGTGCTCCGCCCACCTTCGCGTAGAAAAAGGGTTTCTTCCCCAGCCGGTCGCGCGCGGCAAAAATCTGCTTCTTGCGGTCATCCCAGATCGCGAAGGCGAACATCCCGCGCAGATGTTTCACGCAATCCTTGCCGTAAACCTGATAGAGATGCAGGATAACTTCCGTGTCGGAATGGGTCAGAAACTTCCGGCCGCGCTTCTCGAGATCGGCCCTTAGCTCGATGAAATTGTAGATCTCGCCGTTGAAAACGACGCAGCAGGACTTGTCCGCGCTCTCCATGGGTTGGCGGCCGCCGGAAAGATCGATGATGGAAAGGCGGCGGAACCCGAATCCGACGCGGGTCTTGTGCTGAGACGCCGGCAGATAAAAACCTTCGTCGTCCGGGCCGCGATGCGTGAGCTGATCGCTCATGCGCTTCAGCAAATCCGGCGATACGGGCCTCGAATCCCAGCGAAAAATGCCGCTCAAACCGCACATAAATTTATTTTCAGCCTTTAATTGAAAGGATGTTTTGAAGAAACCGCATGATTGGCCAGCACGGTGCCCTTCGCCCGATGGATGGGCAATGTGCCTTCCAAAATCCAGATCTCGCCGATACCTTTGCGCAACGCCTGGAACGAGGAATTGATTTTGGGAATCATGCCGCCCGTGATGACGCCGGATTTGATGAGCTCGCGGCTTTTCGTTTCCGTCATGTGCGGAATGGTTTTCTTGGACGCGTCCAGCACGCCTGGCACGTCGGTGTAAAGGATCAGGCGCCTCGCGCCGAGCGCCGCAGCGATGGCCGAAGCCATTTCGTCCGCGTTGACGTTCAAAGCGCCGCCCTTGCCGTCATCCGCGATGGACGAAAAGACGGGCAGGAGTTTCCGGCTCAACATGGACTGGATGAGCGGGACGCGCACCTTATTAGGGACGCCGACCCGGCCGAGAGAAGGGACGCGTTTGGCCGAAACCGCGGCGCCGTCCCGGCCGCTCAACCCCACCGCGTGAACGCCGGCCCGGTTCAGCTGGGCCACAATCGCAGGGTTTACTTTACCCGACAGCACCATCTCCGCCGCCGCCATGGTCGCGTCATCGGTGAAGCGCCGCCCCTGCACAAACTTGGTCGCGATCCCCAGTTTGGCGCAAAGCTCCGTCACCTCTTTGCCGCCGCCGTGGATCAACACGACCGGGTGCCGCTTCAGGAACGAAGCGAGCGAGCGGATCCAGCGCTCAAACTTGCCCTTATCGAGCAGGCTGCCGCCGATTTTGATAACGATAATCGAGTGAGATTTGGTTTTAGATGGCATTTGTTTTTGGACTCCCCGTTCGATTTCCGGCGGCGCTTCCATCCGTCTTTCCGCCATTCCGCGCGACCGAATGCCGGCAGCTGGACTTGAAGTCGCAGCGCTGGCAATTCGCCCGGTTCGGATCGTATGCCTTTTTTTCGACTTTCGCCGCCACGGCCTCGAGCTCGACGAGCGCGGCTTTTTCCTGCTCCGCGGTCCGCTGCGTCGAGACTGACTTGTTGTGCGCCAGAAAAAAATAGCTCAAGACCGAGGGCTGGATGTTCAAAGCGTTCTTGCAGCCAAGCGCGTAAAACGTGAGCTGGAGATCGGAGTCGATCTTGGACTGTTCCCACATCTCGGCATGCGTCTTGTAATCGATCACCTCGTACGTGCCGTCCGGCCAGCGGTCGATCCGGTCAATAATCCCCCGCAAAATCCGTTTTCCAACGGGAAATCTGAACTCCTTTTCGATCCCGACCACTTCGGTCTTGCGCGTGTCGCAAAATTCAAAATACTGCGCCAGCATCTTCTTGCCCTTCTCATAAAAATGCATCGTCTGCTGGGGATTGGAAAAACCTTCGTTCACCCAGTACTGGTTGTAATAATCCAGGAGATCATCCATCGAATATTTCGCGGCCTTGTGATACTCCTCGAGCGTTTTGTGGATCGTGAGGCCGAGCGATATATAAGGATTGGGCGGCACTTTGAGGCCGTCCTCGTAAATCAGCTTGTACTTCCAGGGGCAGAAACGGTAGGCCGAGATCTTCGAATAAGACATCTCGAGCGGGACCGCGGGCGTGAACCAAGAGCTGACGAGCGACTTCAGCCGGGTGATCAACGGAGCTCCCCATTGGCGGGCGGCGTTGCCTGCTCGGATTTTGCCGCGTCCGGCGCCTTGGCGTAACGGAAAAAGGACACTTTGGTGTCGCCGTACTCTTCCTGGCGGAAAAAGTCCCACATCGGCGGCGGGGTGAACTTTTCGCGCTCGCTATGCTGGGCCACGAACCATCCTTTGTCGGCCAGGACATTGTCGCGAGGAATCGACACCAGCAGATCATCGATGAAAGAAAGAGGCTTCTTGTTCTGATCGACGTAAGGAGCGCCGGAAAAAATGGTGTCGAAGCGGTCGTTCAGCCAGGCGAGCCCCTTCGTGACGTTGGCGCAATGGATATCCACGTTCTGCCGCGCCACCCAGGCATTTTTTCGCCCCAGCTCGAACAAGGATTGTTGCAGCCAGCGCGCGCTCTTGGGATTGGCGTCGATCATCACGACCTTGGATGCGCCGCGAGACATCGCCTCAAAACCCACGGTCCCGCTTCCCGCAAACAAGTCGAGAAATTTCTGGTCGGGCAACCGGTTCTTGAGGATATCGAATACAGATTTTTTGATACGAGCCAGGATCGGCCGGGCGAAGATGCTTTTCGGCAGGGGTCCGATGTGCATTCCCCGCAATTCTCCGGCCATAATACGGGTGCCCATCATGACAAATTCCTTGTGCGGCAAAAAATTTTTGTGCTCAAAAATGAAGTCAAATCTGTTTTGATTTTAACATTTTACTCCCCCATTTCCAACGGCCAATGACCGACTCGGATTTGATATAATTTGCCCATGCCAAACACCCATCCGCGTCGGGTTGCAGTTCTCTGCAACTTCGATAAACCTGAGGCGAAAAGCGCCCATCAGACCGTGGTTCGCTGTCTGAATAAAAATCACGTCCGCGTGATTGAAGACGGCGCGAATTCATCGTTCGATTCTTGTGAATTCGCGGTCGCTTTGGGCGGGGACGGGACGATGCTGCGCGCCGCGCGGACGATGACGCCGCTGGGCGTTCCGGTGCTGGGCGTCAACCTCGGCCGCCTTGGTTTTTTGGCGGAAATATCCCCCAAAAATCTGGAAGCAACCCTCAAAAAAGCATTGAATAATGATTTTGAAATTGAGGAACGGTCTTTGTTGCAGGTCTCCATTTTTTCCGGCAGTTCCAGCAAAGCGCGGCACACATTTCTGGCGCTGAATGACTGCTATTTGCACGCCAGTTCCACCAGCCGCATCGTGGAAATTGAAACGTTTTTGAACGACCGCTATCTGGCGACTTACACGGGTGATGGTTTAATCGTCGCGACGCCGACCGGCTCGACCGCCTATTCGCTCGCCGCATCGGGGCCGATTGTTTCGCCCCGGCTTCCCGTGATGCTGCTGACGCCGATCTGTCCGCACACATTGGCCCAGCGGCCGCTGGTGATTTCCGCTGAAGACAGGCTGGAACTCCGGCTCTGCGCTTCCGGCCGCGGGCGGGACGTTTCGCTTTCCGCCGACGGCCAGCGCTCGGTGAAGCTCGGCAAACGTGACCGGGTGATCATCGAGAGCGCCGCGCTGAAAGCCAAATTTTTAGTCCAGCCGGGCCGGAACTACTATGAGATTTTGCGCAACAAACTGAAATGGGGAGAACAGATCGTGCTGCATCAACATGCTCACTGAACTGACTATCCGCAATTTTGCTTTGATCGACATTTTGTCGGTCGAGTTCTCCAAGGGTTTGAACGTGCTCTCGGGTGAAACGGGCGCGGGCAAGTCCATCGTGATGGACGCGATCGGACTGTTGCTGGGCGACAAGGGAGGGGCGGGAGTGGTGAAGAAAGGAGCGGAACGCTGCCAGGTTATTGGGCGTTTCACGATCTCCTCGAAGAGTCCCGCGGCGCGCTTTTTGGACGAGCTTTCGATCGAAATGGAAGATGAGCTCATCATCCGCCGCGACATCGACGCTTCCGGCAAGTCCAAGGCGTTCCTGAACGATCAACCCATCAGCCTGGCCGCGCTGGCAGACCTCGGCGATTTTCTGATCGACGTCCATGGCCAGCATGATCACCAGCTTTTGATGAAGTCCGGCGAGCAGCGCGACCTGCTGGACCGCTTCGGCGAGCACGAAGCGCTGCAGAAAACCGTGGCCGAGCTTTTTTCGCAGTGGAACTCTTACAAACAGGCGCTTGAGAACTCGCAGATTTCCGAAAAAGAGCGCGACGTCAAAATTGAACTGCTCGAATTCCAGGTGAACGAGATCGGCAAAGCCAAGCTCAAGGCCGGCGAGGAAGAAGAGATTGAAGCGCTCCTCCCCCAACTCAAGAACGCGGACAAACTGCAGGTTGTGACCTCCGAGATTTACTCGAATCTCTCCGAGGCGGAAGGCTCAGCGCTGGAACGGCTCAAAAAAACAAAGATCGCTTTGGACAAGATGCTGTCATTAGGCATCGAACTGGGCGAAACGCCTGCCTGGATCGACGATGCCATCATCAAGGCGCAGGAAACCGCCGACTGGGTGGATCGTTTCGCGGGCGGGTTGAACGCGGACCCGGCGCAGCTCGATGCCTCGCTCTCGCGGCTCGACCAGATCGCCAAATTAAAGCGGAAATACGGCACGACGATTTCAGAAGTCCTCGAATATTTCGAAACCAAGAAGGTTGAGCTGCAGCAGCTCAAGAATTATGAGGGAAGCCAGCAGGAGATGAAAGAGAACCTCGAAAAATCGCGCGCGCAGCTAATGGCTGTCGCCAAAAAGCTGAGCGCGGCGCGGCATAAGGCGGGCGAATCGCTTTCAACCTCCGTTCAGAAGGAATTGAAGGACCTGGGATTCCTCAAAGCGCAATTCAAGGTGTCCTGGATCGAAGAAAAAGATGCGTCAGGCCAGGTTATACCAACCGCGCACGGGCTGGAACGCGCCGAGTTTTTATTCACCGCCAATCCCGGCGAAGATTTGAAGCCGCTCAAATCCGTCGCCTCCGGCGGCGAGCTTTCTCGCATCATGCTGGCCCTCAAAAAGATTTTGGCGCAGTCCGACGTCGTGTCCACGCTCATCTTTGACGAAATCGACGCGGGCGTTGGCGGAACCATGGGCCACGTGCTGGGTCAGAAGCTAAAAGGTCTCAGCAAGACGCACCAGATTTTATTGATCACGCACTTGCCGCAGATCGCGGCCTTCGGCGACCGGCAGTTCTCGGTCCGAAAAGACGCCGTCGGCAACAGAACGGAAGTCGCCATCGAGACCCTGGAGAAGGAAACGCGGGTCCAGGAAATCGCGCGGATGCTCGGCGGCATCACCGGCAAGTCGGAAAAACCCTCGGACATCGCGCTCAAACACGCGGCCGAACTGCTTTCTATCAACCAATAAACAAGGAACTTCCATGGATATTCGCCCGGCAAAAATCAGGGACGTCCGCACGATTTACGAACTTATTCTGGACGCCACGCGGCGCGGCAAGATCCTCAAACGCTCGCTGGACGACATCCGGCACACGATCCATCACTTTTGGGTCGTGGAAGATAAAGGCGTGATTGTTGCCTGCTGCGCCATCGAGATTTATAACAAGAAACTGGGCGAGATTCGGTCGCTCGTAGTCATGCACGGTTATGAGGGCAAGGGTTTGGCGACGAAACTCATCAAACATTGCCTGCAGGTGGCCAAGGAAAAGAAGATTTACGAGGTATTGGCCATCACCGACCAGATGGGCCTGTTCAAGAAACTGCATTTCGCCGAACAGCTGCACGGCCAAAAGCCCCTTTTCTTGAAGTTACGTAATTTGATTCGTTGATTTGTTGTTTTGAAAATTCTTGGGAGACTATCATGGATAAAAATTTGAAAAAGAAGAGCCGGTTGATGACGGAAGGAGATCGCCGCGCGCCTAATCGCGCGATGCTGCGCGCCGTCGGATTCAAGGACGAAGATTTTGAGAAGCCGATCATCGGCATCGCGAGCCTGTGGAGCGAGATCACGCCCTGCAACATGCACATTCACGAGCTGGGCAAGCGCGCGAAAGACGGCGTCCGCCAGGGCGGCGGATTCGCGCAGACGTTCGGGACCATCACCGTTTCGGACGGCATCGCGATGGGCCATGAAGGCATGAAGTTTTCGCTGGCCTCGCGCGAGGTCATCGCCGATTCCATCGAGCTGGTCGCCAACGCGCAGCGCTTCGACGGCCTCGTCGCCATCGGCGGCTGTGACAAAAACATGCCGGGCTCGCTGATGGCCATGGCGCGGCTCGACATCCCTTGCATTTTCGTTTACGGCGGGACGATCCTGCCCGGAAAGTTTGAAGGCAAGGACGTGGACATCGTCAGCATTTTTGAAGCGCTCGGCCAGTACAGCGCGGGAAAGATCACAAAGGAACAGTTCAAGGGCATCGAGTGCAGCGCCTGCCCCGGCGCCGGATCCTGCGGCGGCATGTATACGGCGAACACGATGGCTTCTGCGATTGAGGCGCTGGGCATGAGCCTGCCGGGAAGCGCGTCGCGCGCGGCGGAAAGTCCCGAAAAGGCGGCGGACTGCATCGAGGCGGGCAAAGCCGTCATGAAACTGATCGAGCTCGGCATCACGCCCCAGCAGATCATGACGAAGAAGGCTTTTGAGAACGCGATTGCGCTCGTGATGGCGCTCGGCGGCTCGACCAACGCGGTGCTGCACCTGATCGCGATGGCGCGCACGGTCGGCGTTCCGCTTAAACTCGACGATTTTAACCGCATCGGCGCCAAGGTTCCCCATCTGGCGGATCTCAAGCCCAGCGGCAAGTACGTCATGAACGATTTGAATATGGTCGGCGGCGTGCAGGGCGTCATGAAGATGCTTTTGCGCGCGGGCCTGATGCATGGCGATACCCTTACCGTTACCGGCAAAACGCTGGCGGAGAATTTGAAGGATGTTCCCGACCTGAAGCCGCACCAGCAGATCGTCAGCGATCTGGCGAAGCCGCTGCACAGCACGGGGCCGCTCGCGGTTTTGCGCGGGAACCTGGCGCCTGAAGGCGCCGTGGCGAAGCTTTCCGGCCTGACACAGACGAAGATCACGGGCCCCGTCAAAGTTTTCAATTCCGAAGAGGAAACGCTCACCGCCATTCTCGACGGCAAGATCAAGAAGGGCGATATCGTCGTCATCCGCTTTGAAGGACCCAAAGGCGGACCCGGCATGCGCGAGATGCTGGCTGTCACATCCGCGCTCATCGGCAAAGGATTGGGCAAGGAAGTCGGCCTCATCACCGACGGCCGTTTTTCCGGCGGAACCTATGGCCTCGTGGTCGGGCACGTTTCGCCCGAAGCGCAGGTCGGCGGGCCGATCGCCATCATCAAAAATGGCGACACCATCACCATCGATGGCGACAATAAAGAATTGAAACTTCATTTGACCGCCGCCGAGATCAAGGCGCGCCTCAAAAAATTCAAAGCGCCGCCTCTCAAGTATAAACGCGGCGTCCTCCACAAATTCGCACTCGAAGTTTCGTCGGCCTCCGAAGGCGCCATCACCGACTGGCATCAGAATTGAGCCCGGCCCATTGAGCTTGTCTAAAGCGGCGGATATTCTCCATCGGGGTGGAGTGGTGGTCTTCCCCACCGAGACCGTTTACGGCCTCGGCGCCCGCCTCTTCAGCCCGGAAGGCATCCGGAATATTTATTCCGTCAAAGGCCGCCCGTCCGATAATCCGCTCATCGTTCACGTCTCCCGCATTGAACAGTTAGATTTACTTGCCGAAGATCTGCCCGCCGGCGCCCGCAAGCTGATCAAGAAGTTCTGGCCCGGACCACTGACTTTAGTCTGCCGTAAGTCGGCGCTGGTTCCTAAAACTGTTACGGCTGGTTTAGATACCGTCGCAGTACGGATGCCGCGCCATCCGATCGCGCGTAAATTGATCGAAGCCGTCGGCGAACCGATTGCCGCTCCTTCCGCGAACCGTTCAGGGCGTCCGAGTCCGACGCGGCGCGCCGATGTGGTGCGGGAGTTAGGCAAAGATGTAGACTTAATCATGGAAGGCGGCTCCTCAGAGTTTGGCCTCGAGTCCACCGTGCTGGACGTAACGAAAACTCCCTTTAAGATCCTGCGGCCGGGTTCCATCACGCTCGAAGCGTTGCGCAAAGTTTTTCCCAGGGTCATCCTGAACGCCAAACTGCGCAAAGGATCCGCCGCCGCTTCGCCCGGCATGAAGCACCGGCACTATCAGCCGGCTTGTAAGGTCGTGCTGGTGGAGCCGAAGCTCTGGAAGAAGACGCTTGCAACTTGGTCGCGCAAAAACCTGCAGCTCGGGACTCTGTCGCGCGCCGCGGTCCCGTTTTCCGCCTCCATCGTCTTCCGGCAATCGTTTTCCCGCGAGGCCGATTACGCGAAGAACCTTTACCGCAGCTTTTTTGAAGCCGAGAAGAAGGACGTGGACGTTCTGTTGGTGGAAAAGACCGCAGGCCGCGGACTCGGGACGGCGATCATGGACCGTTTAAGCCGGGCATCCGCATAGTTTTGGCCCGGCAGTAATTATCGATTATGCCAAGCATTGAAGAGTCCTATTCCTACTGCGAGCAGATGGCGAAGTCTCATTACGAGAACTTTCCGGTGGGATCGTTTCTGATTCCCAAAGAGAAGCGCCGCCATATTTGGGCCGTTTACGCCTTCGCCCGCACCGCGGACGATTTCGCCGACGAAGGGCGCAGCGCCTTCGAAACGCCCGCCGATCTGCAGAAACGCCTCGCCGCGCTCGACGACTGGGAATACAAACTGCTTCAGGCGACGAAAGGCCAGACCGAGCATCCGATTTTCATCGCCGTGGCGCAGACGCTCAAAGACGCGCAGATTCCCGTGCAGCTGCTCAAGGATTTAATAACCGCCTACCGCATGGACGTTCAGCGCAAGCGCCATAAATCGTTCGAGGACCTGCTCTTTTACTGCAAACATTCCGCCAACCCGGTCGGCCGGCTCGTGCTCCACATCATGGGATATAAGGACGAGGCCATCCACCTGCTGTCCGACAACATTTGCACGGCCCTTCAGCTCGCCAATTTCTGGCAGGATGTCGCCGTCGACCTGGAAAAGGACCGGATTTATCTGCCCGAAGATGAAATGAAGCGATTCCGGGTCACGGAAGGCGATCTCCACGCAAAAATCTGCAACCGCGCGTTTCAGACGCTCATGCAATATTGCTCGGACAAGACCAAATCGCTTTTTAATCAAGGACTGCCGCTCACCCAAAAGGTCGGAAAAGACTTAAAATGGGAGATGAAGCTCACCTGGCTCGGAGGCACGACGATTTTGAAAAAACTGTCCCAAAACCATTATGATATCTATAGAAACCGGCCGGTCATCGGCATGATGGACAAAATCACTCTGCTGACACGGTCTTTGATGCCCGTCGATTTGAAACCGATTTAGGCGATATAACCGATATGAGCGCCACCACCATGAATTCCAGCCAAGTCACTAAAACGAGCGGATCCAACTTTGTCTCGTCGTTCTGGTTTTTGCCCCGGCAGAAGCGCGACGCGCTCACCGCCATCTACGCTTTCTGCCGGATCACGGACGATATCGTCGATATGGCCGACCAGACCGGAGACCAGTCCGACGCGCGCGCCAAGATCGAAGCTTGGCGGCGCGAGACGCAAAGGTGTTTTGAAGGCGAACATGGCTCGCACCCCGTTTTGAAGGACGTCATGAACGCGACGCGGCGCTTCGCCATCCCGCAGAATCTCTTTTTCGAATTGATCGAGGGCGTTTCGATGGATCTCGACCGCAAATCCTATGCGACGTTCGAAGACCTCAAGCCTTATTGCTACAAAGTGGCCAGCGTGGTGGGACTGATGTGTCTCGAGGTGTTCAGCTATAAGGACCCGGGCGCCAAACAGTTCGCCGTGGATCTCGGCATGGCGTTCCAGCTCACAAATATCCTGCGCGACGTGAAGACCGACGCGCAGCGCGGCCGCACCTATCTGCCCGACGCGGACCTGCAGCGCTTCGGCCTGACGCGCGACGACCTGCTCCGTCTGACGACGCTCGATTCGTTCGGCGCCAAGGACAAGGCGTTCCGCTCCCTCTTCGCCTTCGAAACCGCCCGCGCCCGAGACTTTTACGCCAGCGCCAAGTCCCACCTGAAGCCCGGCGACCGGCGCAACATGGCCGCGGCCGAAGTGATGAGCGCAGTTTATTTTTCCATTCTCACCAAGATTCAACGCAACCCGGCCCGGGTCCTGCAAATGAAAGTCAGCCTCTCCAAACCCGAAGCCTTCTTCCGGATATTCCAGGGCTGGTTCGCGAACCGCTGGGGCCTGTAAGTGGCCTCCACCGCGGTCGTCATCGGCGCCGGCTGGGCGGGACTCTCCGCCGCGGTCGAACTCGCCGACAAAGGCTTCCAAGTCACGTTGATCGAGCAATCCAAACGCCTCGGCGGCCGCGCCTCTTCCTTTAAGGACGAAAAAACCGGCGACGTGGTCGACAACGGCCAGCACCTTTTCATGGGTTGCTATACCGACACCCTCCGCTATCTCAAAAAGATAGGCTCCCTCTCCCAATTAAAATTCCAGAAAGACCTCGAAGTCGATTTCGTCAACAAGAACGCGGAAACCTTTACGCTGAAGTGCCGCTCCTGGCCCGCGCCATTGCATCTGGCCGGCGGCCTGATGGGATTAAAGAGCCTGAGCTTCTCAGAGAAATTGGCGATGATGAAGGTTTATCAGGCCGTGCAGATGAACGGAAATGGCTCAGACGCTGGGAGCCTCGCCGGCAAAACCGTGGAAGAATGGCTGATTTCACTCGGACAGTCGGAGCGGGCGCGGCGGTACTTTTGGGACTTAATCACGATCGCGACCTTGAACGAGCAGTCTTCGATCGCGGAAGCGGAACCTCTGGCGGTCGTGCTAAAGGAAGCTTTCTTTTCGGGCGGCGAGAAATCGCAGATCGCGATTGCCTCTTCGGGCTTAAGCGAGCTCTGCGGACCGAGAGCGGAAAGTTATTTAAGCGCGCGCGGCGGCCGCATCCGGATGAACACTCTGGCTGCTAAAATTGTGACGGATAAGGATTCCGTCCGCGAAATCACGCTCCGCGACGGCGAATCGGTGAAGGCGGACGTCTACGTTTCAGCCCTTCCCTTCCACACTTTGCGCAACGTTCTCGATCAGGAGCAACTCGACAGCCCGTTTTTCTCCCCGATGAAAGGCCTCGTTAACTCCCCCATCTTTTCCATCACGCTTTGGTTTGACCGGCCCATCACCGACCGCGAGTTTGTGGCGATGCTCGACACCGAAACGCAGTGGCTCTTTAATAAAAACAGGATTTACCCGCAGCTTTCCCATCGCAAGGATGGTTATATCTCCTGCGTGATCAGCGGAGCCCATAAATTTCTGGATACGCCGAACGAAGAACTGCTGAAGCTTTGCCTGGATGAGATCAACGCCTGCTTCCCGGAGAGCCGCAAGGCGAAACTAAATAACTGGCTGATCCAACGCGAGAAAAATGCGACGCTTTCTCCTAAAGTTGGCTACTCCCAGCACCGCCTGCCGCAGAAAACGCCGTACCGCAACTTTTTCCTGGCTGGCGACTGGACCCAGACCGGCCTGCCAGCGACGATAGAATCGGCGGTGAGAAGCGGCGTGTTAGCGTCGAATTTTATAAAATAGTTCATCGCATGGCTGAAACCGAGATTCCCAAAACATACGATCCCAAGTCCGTCGAGCCCTTCTGGGCCGACCATTGGATCAAAAAGAATTTGGCGGCGCCCAATCCGGCTTCCAAGAAGCCGACGCACGTCATCGTGATTCCCCCGCCCAACGTCACGGGCTCGCTGCACATGGGCCACGCGCTCAACAACACTCTGCAGGACGCGCTCACGCGTTGGAAGAAAATGAGCGGATACGACGCTCTCTGGGTTCCCGGCACCGACCACGGCGGCATCGCGACGCAGAACGTCGTGGAAAAGATGCTGCGCGCCGAAAAGATCTCCCGCTACGATTTAGGTCGCGAAAAGTTCCTCGACCGCATGTGGAAGTGGCGCGAGGAAACGGGCGATACGATTTTGATGCAGCTTCGGAAGCTCGGCGCCATGCTCGACTGGACCCGCACGCGGTTCACAATGGACGACGTCTGTTCCAAGGCCGTCGGCCGCGCCTTCATGGATTTCTACAAGAACGGCTGGATCTACCGCGGCAAGCGGATGGTGAACTGGTGCGTGCGCTGCCGGACCGCGCTGTCCGACATCGAAGTCGAGTTTGAGGAGAGAAAAGACAAGCTTTATTACATCCGCTATCCGATTTCGTCGGGCAAGAAGGAAGGCTGGCAGGGAGTCCCGCTCATCGTCGCCACCACGCGCCCCGAAACGATGCTCGGCGACACCGCGGTGGCCGTCCACCCGGATGATCCCCGCTACGAAAAGATCCACGGCTGGTGGATCGAGCTCCCGCTCGCCGACCGGCAGATCATGGTGATCAACGATTCCGTCATCGATCCCAAGTTCGGCACGGGCGTCGTCAAAGTCACGCCCGCCCACGATCCCGTCGACTTCGAGCTCGGCGAGCGCCACCGTCTGGAGCAGATCGTGGTGATCGGCTACGACGGCAAGATGACTGCGGCCGCCGGCGCTTATGCCGGGCTCTCGCGCGAAGAAGCCCGCAAAAAGATTTTGGAAGACCTCGAAGCGGCAAAGCTCATTGAAAAGATCGAAGACTACACTCATTCCGTCGGCACCTGTTACCGCTGCGGCGTCGTGGTCGAGCCGCTGGTCTCCGACCAATGGTTCATGAAGATGGACACCATGGCCAAATCCGCCATCGACGCCACCAAGTCCGGCAAGGTCAAGATTTATCCCGAATCCTGGGAAAAACCCTACATGATGTGGCTGGAAAACCTGAAAGATTGGTGCATCTCGCGCCAAATCTGGTGGGGCCACCGCATCCCCGTCTGGTATTGCATTGCAGATGACGCCGCGCCCAAAGACGCGCTCTCCAATCACCCGGCGGAGAAAACACAATGCCCGCCGATTGCTTCCGTAACGAAGCCGGCCGATTGCCCCAAGTGCAAGAGCACCAAACTCGAGCAAGACCCCGATGTCCTCGACACCTGGTTCTCCTCGGGCCTCTGGCCGATGTCCGTTTTCAAGTGGCCGGAACAGACCGAAGATTTAAAGCGATACTATCCGACGTCAGTTCTCGTCACGGGTCATGAAATTCTATACCTCTGGGTCGCCCGCATGGTGATGATGGGCCTCCACTTCATGAAGGATATCCCCTATTCCCACGTTTTCATTCATGGCATCGTGCGCGATAAGCAGGGCAAGAAGATGTCGAAGTCGCTCGGCAACGTTATCGATCCGCTCACCATGATGGACAAGTTCGGCACCGACGCGCTGCGCTTCGTGCTCACCAGCCAGTCCGTCCCGGGCCGCGACATGCAGATTTCGGACGACACCTTCGTCGGGGCGCGCAACTTCGCGAACAAGATCTGGAACGTGAGCCGCTTCGTACTTTCCAATTTGGAAACGGCGCAACAGGAAGGAAACGGATCCAAGATCACGCTTTCCGAACCGAACCCCAAGGAGCTTGAGCTCGCCGACCGCTGGATCTTGAGCCGCCTCCAGGCCGCCATTGCGGACGTGGACGCCAATTTGAAGCAGTACAACTTATCGCAGGCCGCGCGCACGCTCTACTCTTTCATCTGGAGCGAATTCTGCGATTGGTACATCGAGCTTTCCAAGATTCGGATGCTGGACACGGGCAATCCCGTGGCGCGAAAGGGCGTGCTAACGATATTGTCGTACATGCTCGATCAAATCCTCCGCCTCCTGCACCCCATCATGCCCTTCATCACCGAGGAAGTCTGGAAAAATTTGCAGCCGCGCGTCGGGATGGAGCCCAAGGATTCCTTGTTGCTCAGCGCCTATCCGACAGTCCAGTCCAAGTTTAGCGATGCCAAAGCGGATGCCGACATGGCCCTGCTCATGAACGCCATCACCGCGGTCCGCACGATCCGCGCAGAGATGAACGTCCCGCCTTCCATCAAGCTGACGCTTTTCATCAAGACGAAGAATGTGGAGTCCGAAACGCTGCTCAAGAACCATCAGGCTTACCTGCAGGCGCTCTGCCGCACAGAGAAAATCGAAATTGGCTCCGCCATCGCCAAGCCCGGCAAAGCCGCCGCCGCCGTGTTCAAAGATTTCGACATGTTCATCCCGCTCGAAGGCATCATCGACTTTAATAAGGAAAAAGAGCGGCTCGCGAAAGAGCGCGCCAACCTCGAGAACCAGCTGGCTCTGGTCGACAAAAGGCTTTCCGACCCCCAATTCAAAACCCACGCGCCCGAAGAAGAAGTGAAACGCACCGAAGCGCGCCGCCTCGAATCCCTGGAAAAACTGAAGCGCCTCGAGGAACATCTTTCATCTATTGGATAGCCCGGACGGTTCGAATTCAGCATCACTCACTCAACTATCCTTAACTTTCGTCAAATATACCGCCCAATAATCATGAAAAAATTCCTGTCATTCGTTAAAATTGAGCACACGCTGTTTTCCCTGCCGATTGTCTTCGCGGGCTCTTTACTTGCCCTTCCGAACGGAACATATCCGACCCTCAAGCAGGCTCTACTGATCTTCTTCGCCGTATTGGGCGCCCGCAGCGCTGGATTCGCCATGAACCGCGTTATCGACAAGGACATCGACGCCAAAAACCCCCGCACGAAAATTCGCGAGATCCCTTCCGGCATCATTTCAGTTCAGTCCGCCTGGATTTTTATCGCCATCAACAGCCTGATTTTTCTGATAGCGGCCGCTCTCATATCCCCCCTCTGCCTGATGCTGGCGCCGATTCCCCTGTTGCTCTTTTTCATCTATCCGTTCCTTAAAAGGTTTACGATGTGGGCGCATTTGGGGCTCGGAATTGCCTGGGGCATCGCGCCGCTGGGCGGTTTTCTCGCCATTGACCCTGCTATTTCCCCCTTTGAGCGCCTGATCGCGCCCATTTTGCTGGCGGTCTTCTGCATCTTCTGGGTCGCGGGGTTCGACGTAGTTTACGCCTTGCTTGATGAGCAATCCGACCGCGAGACCGGCGTCCGATCCATCCCGGCCGCCCTGGGCAAAGATGCTATAATGGTTTCGGAGCTGCTCCACTTCGCCGCCTTCCTGATTTTAGGGCTTTTCGTGCACGGATTTCTGTATAACAGCGTCGGGTTGTCGCTTTGGGGGCTGACCGGAGCGTTGCTCGCCGTCAGCCACTGGCGGATCGCCACCGAGCCGCTCTCGCCGAAACTCATCGATTTCGCTTTCTTCAAGATTAACGCCGCATTGGGATTCGTCGTATTGTTTCTAGTTTGGTTTGGAAGGTAATTTGGCCGGTAAGTATTAGTCAGAAGTGTCAGGAGGCAATTGCATGAAAACGATTATTGGAATCACCGGAGCTTCAGGGTCGCTTTTTGGCGTCGAGATTTTGCGGCGCATGACCGGCGAGAAATATCTGATCGCCTCGCGCTGGGGCAAGTCCGTTCTGGCTCAGGAGACGGGGCTTTCTTTCGATCAGCTCACGCCCTATGCCGCGAAAGTTTTCTCGAACGAAGACCTCTCCGCCCCCTTTTCTTCCGGCTCCAATCCTTTTGACGCCATGGTGATCGCGCCCTGCAGCGCTTCCACTCTCTGCAAGATCGCTTCGGGCATCGGCGATTCGCTTTTGACGCGCACCGCCTCCGTTGCCTTGAAAGAACGCCGCAAACTGATCCTCTGCCTGCGCGAAACGCCGCTTTCGGCGATCCACCTCGAGCAGATGCACAAGCTTTCATTAGCCGGAGCGATTATCATGCCGATCATGCCCGCCTTTTATCACGGCGCCACCACGGTTCAGCAGCTTGCCGATCTCTTCGCCGAACGCGTGATCGCTTTGATCGACCCCTCTTATCAGCCCACCGGCTGGAAACAGGAAGCGCTCTAAGCAGAAATCTTCGAAGCCACACCGATCTAATTTAATCTTTAACAGCGCTTACTACCCCCCCATGGCCTTTTCTTCTCTCTCGGAATTCCTCGCGGCTCTCGACCGCAAGAAACTGCTGCGCAAAATCTCCGACGAGGTTAATCCGGAACTCGAAGCCAACCGCATCGTCCACGACATCTACCGCGAGTTCCGCGGCCGCCTCGATCAAGTCCCTGCCGTCCTCTTCGAAAACGTCAAAGGCTCCAAATTTCCGCTGGCCATCAACGTGCTGGGTTCTGACCGCGGCATTGACCTCCTTTTAGGAAAGACGCCCGAGCAGGTGGGCGCGCATATCGGCGACGCCATTCAATCACTGCAGCATGCGGCCGCCAAAGGCGAAGTGATGTCCTGGGCCTGGCACCAAAAGGAATTTCTGATGGCCGCGCGCCACACGAAGCCCAACCATGTCCGCAACGCGCCCTGCCAGGAAGTGAAAAAGTTCGGCGCGGACGTGAACCTGCTCGAATTTCCAATTTTGAAGTGCTGGCCGGGCGACGGCGGGCGGTTTATCACGTCGGGCCTCATCATCACGAAGAGTCCCAAGACCGGAGCGCGCAACATGGGCGTTTACCGGCTCCAGGTTCATAATGAAAAGGAATTGGGGCTCCATTGGCAGATCCAGAAGGGCGGCGGGTTCCATTACCATGAGGCTGAAGAGCTCAACCAGCCGCTGGAAGTTTCCATTGTGATCGGCGCCGATCCGCTGTTGTGGCTCGCGGGCGTGTTTCCGCTTCCCGAAGGCCTTGATGAGATCGCCGTTGCCGGATTCCTGCGCAAAGAATCCGTTCCCATGATTCGCTGCGCCACCAACAGCCTGATGGTTCCCGCCAGCGCCGAGATCGTGATCGAAGGCGTCGCGCGCCCGGGCCGCCGCCAGACCGAAGGCCCGTTCGGCGACCATTTCGGCCACTATTCCCACGCCTCTCCGTTCCCCGTACTCGAAGTGCAGGCCATTACGCACCGCAAGAACGCGATTTATCAGGCTGCCGTCGTCGGAAAACCGCCCCAGGAAGACAAGGCCATGGGCGAAACCATCTCCAAGATTTTTCTGCCGCTCGTGAAACTTACGAAGCCCGAGCTGGTCGATATGTGGGCTTATTTCGAAACCGGCTTTCACAACCTGCTGGTTGCGAGCGCCAAACAGCGCTACGAAAAGGAGGCGGTCAAAACCGCGCTCGGATTGCTCGGCGAAGGCCAGCTTTCGCTCAGCAAAATCGTGATCCTCGTAGACCCTGACGTAAACGTGCGCGACTTCTCCGCCGTGCTCCGCGCCCTCCGCGCCAACTTCACGCCCGAACACGATTTTCTCCTGCTCCCCGGCGTCTCACAGGACACGCTCGACTTCACCGGCCCGCGCCTCAATTTTGGCAGCAAGATGATCCTGGACGCGACAAGAACCCCCAAAGCTTCTACCTCAAGCTCATCCAGCGCCACAACCCCGGTTTCTACAACGCCCGTTCAAAATTCAGCCAATGCGCCCAATTTATCCACCATCGATTCCAACATCCTGGAAGCACGTGCCATGGAAGGAACAATGCTGGTTGTGAAAGTGAAACAGAACGGCCGGGATATCTTAAAGAAGCTTTTACAGCGGCAGGAATTGGCAGGCTACAAGATGATCGCAGTGGTGAGCGACGATGTTCCCCTGAACGACGATATTCTGATTTTATGGGGCGTTTTCACGCGGTTCGATTGCGAGCGGGATATTATCTTTAAGGAAGTGAAGCTGGAAGGCAGCCGCGCGGTCCACAGCGGGCCGATGGGCATCGACGCCACCTGGAAAGAGTCCTACCCAAAGCCCGTCGAGTTTTAGAGTGAAGAAACTATCGTTCCATCCGATCGGTTTTGTCAGGGGCGATAGCATTGTTGTCGACAAGAAATGGTCCCGGGGACTTAAAGGACTGGAAGGATTTTCCCACATCATCGTCATTTCCTGGCTTCACGAGGCCAAGAGTCCAAAAATGATGGTGAGATCCAGCGGCAAAATTGCGGGTCCAACCATCGGCTTTCTTGCCACCCGAGCGGCGCGGCGGGCAAACCCTTTGGGGATTTCGGTCCTTAAGCTCATTCAGCGCAATGGGATGAGACTGAAGGTGGCCGGCATGGACATTTGGGATGGGACGCCGATCCTCGATATCAAACCCTATACGCGACGCGATAGCGTCGCAAAGTTTAAGGTACCGGGGTGGGTCAAGAAATGGGACCAGAGCGAACCGGATCCACTGAGGCGTTACGGATAAGAAATAAGCAGGAAAATTAGGACGCACAAATATAAAAGCGGCTGATAGAGAGTTTCTATCAGCCGCTTCTACTTATAAAGACGCTGGTTTATACGGCGGCGGAGCTGAACTTCTGCGAGGGATCAACACTGACGCCGGGTCCCATCGATGAAGAGATGGAGATGCTGCGCAGGTAAACGCCTTTGGCGGCCGCGGGACGGACCTTGAGAAGGGCCGAGACCAGGGCGCGAACGTTCTCCGAGATCTTCTCGGGCGCGAACGACGCTTTGCCGACGATGGAATGAACGATGCCGTAGTCATCCACCTTATACTCGATGCGGCCGGCCTTCAATTCCTTAACGGTGCGGCCGATGTCAAAAGTAACGGTGCCGGACTTGGGGTTCGGCATGAGGCCCTTGGGACCGAGCTGTTTGCCGAGCTTCGAAACGTCCTTCATGGCGTCGGGCGTGGCGACCAGCACGTCAAAATCCATCCAGCCCTTCTGGATCTTCTCGATCAAATCATTGTCGCCCCAGGCATCGGCTCCGGCGGCTTGCGCCTCCTTCACCTTCTCGCCCTTCGCGATGACCGCGACCTTCTTGGTCTTGCCGGTGCCCTGAGGGAGCACGACGGTACCGCGAACCTGCTGGTCGGACTGCTTCGGGTCCACGCCCAAACGGACGTGAATCTCGACCGTCTCGTCAAATTTGGCTTTCGCGGTTTCTTTTACGAGCTTCGCCGCTTCATCCAGAGAATATCTCTTGTTTTTGTCCACTTTCTTATCGAGTTCCGCTATTCTTTTTCCCATAACACTCTTCCTTTATATGGCCTTACTGGCCGATCTCGATGCCCATGCTGCGCGCGGTGCCTTCCACCATGCGCGACGCGGCCTTGATGTCTTTCGTGTTCAAATCCGGCATCTTGCGCAGGGCGATCTCTTCGACCTGCTTGCGCGAGATTTTGCCAACCTTGGTCCGGTTGGGCACCGACGAGGCCTTCGCGAGGCCCGCGGCTTTCTTCAAAAGCGACGAGATCGGAGGCATCTTGGTGATGAAAGTGAACGTCCGGTCTTCATAAACCGTGATGACGGCGGGGATGATCATCCCCTGCTCGCCGGCCTTGGTCCGTTCGTTGAACTGCTTGCAGAAATCCATGATGTTGACGCCGTGCTGACCGAGCGCGGGACCGACGGGGGGCGCGGGGTTCGCGGCGCCGGCCGGAATTTGAAGCTTGATTTGGGTTTTGATTTTCTTCGCCATGATTACTCTCTCTTTGCTTTAAGTTAAATCTGCCGCTGCCGGATTAAAGTTTTTCGACCTGCAGGAAGTCGAGCTCCACGGGGGTGCCGCGGCCGAAGATGGAAACGGTGACTTTGATCTTCGCGCGCTCTTCGTTGACGTCTTCCACGGTGCCGATGAAGTGCTTGAACGGCCCTTCGTTGATCCGGACCGACTCGCCGAGCTCGAATTGGATCGCCGCCTTGGGCTTCTGGTCGGGCGAGGTGGTCGCGAGCTGGATGAGGCCTTTCGCTTCATCTTCCTTCAAAGCCGTCGGCTTCACGCCGCCCAGGAAACCCGTGACGCCGGGGGTGTTGCGCACGAGCCAGTAGGTCTCGTTGTCGATCACCATGTCCGAAAGCAGGTAGCCGGGGAAAAATTTGCGCTTCTTGATCGTCCGCTTGTTCTTCTTGATCTCGATGACGTCTTCCGTCGGGATAAAGATCTGGAAGATCTTGTTTGAAAAATTCATTCCGGTCACGGCGCGCTCCAAAGAGGCGCGGACCCGGTCTTCATGGCCCGAATAAGTGTGAATGACGTACCAAGCGCGCGGCTGATTCTCAGACATTTATATGATCGCTCCCACGAATTTGATAAAAACAAAATCGACGGCCGCCACGAACACGGAAAGGATAAGGATGAGGATCATGATGACGAACGTAGACCCCAGAACTTCCTTGCGAGAGAGCCAGGTGACGCGCTGCAGCTCGGCGTAAGATTCCTTGAAAAACTCGATGATATTGTTCATTCCATTCCTATTTTTTCTTTACGGGTTTCCAGAACGACCCCGATGACCAGCAGCAGCACCGAGCTGACCAGCGCCAGCAGAAGGCCCCCGCCGATGAAATCGAACGCGCTCAGCGACTCGTTGGGAGTAAACCGCGCCAAAAGCCGGCCCGCGATCTTGACCCACTGCTCGCCGACCATCTGCTGCATCTTCTGGACGAGAGCGTCGCCGAACAAATCGCGCAGCAGGCCCACGATCTCGTTCAGTTTCTCGCCGTAGTCCGCCAGCTTCTTGAAATAAAGCGACTCGAACACGATGGCCAGAAGCGAGACGGCGATGAAGCCGCGGCCGCGGGGATTCCCCGACAGGTGTTGAAAGACCGATATGAAAGCGCCTAAAAATCCGACCAGCAGGACGGCGATACCCAAAAGGCTTTCAATGCCCTTGAGCGAGTAAAACCAGATGGTTACCCACGGAGTAAAGGCCGAAATCGCCAGAACAAAGGAGATAAACCCGGCCGCGTAATTGAGGAACATGCTCATATTATTCTGTGAAAAAGTTCGGGAGCGGAGGGACTTGAACCCCCAGTCCTGGTTTTGGAGACCAGTGGTTTGCCATTAACCGACGCTCCCAAAATCAGGACCGCAGGACCTTTAACCGTTACGACGAACTCTTCGATTCCTTGTGAGGAGTGTGCTTTTTGCACGCCCTGCAAAACTTGCTGACTTCCACTTTCGTTTTATCGGCGCGCTTCTTGCCGGCCTGGTAGTGGTAGTTCTTGCGCTTGCACTCAGAGCAGACGAGGGTCTGTACGTTCCGCTCGGCCATTATTGCAAGATCTCAATAACGACGCCGGCTCCGACGGTGTGTCCGCCTTCGCGGATCG
>CAZFYO010000011.1:0-62680 GCA_964523525.1 uncultured Elusimicrobia bacterium | reverse complement strand
ACGCCTTGCTCGGCCTGCTCGATGAGCGTGTCGCGGTAAATCTCCCAGGTTAAATCCTCGGCCTTGCCGCCGACTTTCTCCAGCGCCTGATAAATGGGTACGGTTCCGATGGGCACCGGCGAATAGCGCAGAATCCACTCGCGCGTCTCGTGGAGGGTCTTGCCCGTCGACAAATCCATGACGTTGTCCGCGCCCCAGCGGGTGGACCAGATCATCTTTTCGACTTCTTCTTCGATGCTCGAGGTCACGGCCGAGTTGCCGATGTTGGCGTTGATCTTCACGAGGAAGTTCCGCCCGATGATCATGGGCTCGGATTCCGGATGGTTGATGTTGGCGGGAATGATGGCGCGGCCGCGGGCGACTTCGTCCCGCACGAATTCCGGCGTGATTTCCTTCGGGATGCTGGCGCCGAAGCTCTGTCCGGGATGCGATTTGGAATATTCGGGGAAGGCGCCCAACTTCTGGTTTTCGCGGATGGCGATGTACTCCATTTCGGGAGTCACGATGCCTTTGCGCGCGTAGTGCAGCTGGGTGACGTTGGCTCCGGCCTTGGCGCGGAGCGGGCTGCGGAGATGCGGGAAGCGGATGGAGTCCAGGCTCTGGTTCTGCAGGCGGCTGCGCCCGTAATGCGAGGAGATGCCCGAAAGCAGTTCCACGTCGCCGCGCTCGAGGATCCAGCGGAGGCGCATGGGGTCGAGGCCTTTGCGGATATCGATATTTACTTTGGGATCGGTGTAGGGGCCGGAAGTGTCGTAGACGGCGAGGCCGTTCTCGGTCTGATTCTTGATGAAAATCTCGCGCATGGCGACTTTGACGCCGGGCTGTTTGCCCTCGACATAAATTTTGCGGGAAGACGGAAAGGGATCGCGGGTGATGACGTTCTGCGTGGGCGCTGCGTCAGCCTTGCGGGCGGCTTCTTTCTGTGCAAGTTCTAATGGGCTCATGGATCAACCTCTCAAATGAAAACGTAGTTCAAAAAACGTCTTTTTTCCGTCGACGAAATGGATTTGAGGGTAGTATACAAAAAACCTGACTTTGCTGTCTACATTTAGCGGGCGATGTAAGCCTTGGCGGCGGCGATGGCTTCGGCCTTTGTTTTGATCTCCCCGGTAGCAATCGCTTCATCCAATTCCTTTAAGAGGGCGCCGATTTGGGGGCCGGGTTTGAGGTTGAGCGCCTTCATGAGAATGTGACCGTTGATGAGTTTGGGGCGGACCGCGGGTTGGTCTTTGAGCTTCTGGAAGTGCCAGCGGATGATGTCCTTGGTGACGCGCTCGTGCAGGTCGGCGCCGCTGCCGCGTTCCTTTTCGGTAAGGTAGGTGTAGCGGTCGGCGAGCGCGATGAGGAGCATGGGAATGGCGGAGACGCCGAGGTCGCGGAAGAAACGGTACTTGGCGCGCTCGGTGAGCTCGGGCGCATGCGCGAGGCTGCCGGGGCGCATGTGGGCGAGCACGAAGCCGGACACGTGGCGGTTGGCGTTGACGCTCATCCGGAGCCGTTCGGCGATCCGGCGCGTCATCCGGGCGCCCACGAACTCGTGCTGGTAAAATCGGAGGCGGCCGTCGATCATTTTGGCGGTCGGCGCCTTGCCGATGTCGTGGAACAAAATCCCCAGCTTCATGAGCGCCGCGCGCGGGTGGCCTTCGGTGTCCTTGTCCTTCGCGAAAATGGTTTCCCGGATTTTCTCATGGTTTGCGCCAAACTCGGGTTTCAGGTGATCGAAAATCCATTCCAGATTTTTTAAGCCGTCCAGCGAATGGCCCCAAACGCCCTTGCCGGGATAATAGCTGATGGCGCATTTTCTATTGGGGTCGATCTCGGGAAAAATGGCTGATAAGAGGCCGGCCTGATCCATCGCTCGAACGGTTTCATAGGATTGCGGGACGTCCAGGGTCAGCAGGATTTCTTCGCGGACCCGTTCCATCGCCGGTTCGGTAATGCGCTTCGATAGCTTCTTGATGCTCTTTTGCGTGGCGGGGTCGATGCTGAAATTGAGCTGAGCCGCGCAGCGGAAGGCGCGCAGCATGCGGAGCGGATCGTCCGTGAAACTTTTAGCGGAAACCTGGCGGATTTTTTTTCTGGCGAGATCGGTGATGCCATCCGAAGGATCGATCAGCTTTTTCTTTAGCTCCGCCGGGCCTTTCAGTTTCAGGGCTTCCCCCAGCTCCACCGCCAGAGCATTGATCGTAAAATCCCTCAGCATCAAATCTTTTTCGATGGTCGCGGCTTTGTACTTGCCGATGTCGATATAAACCCCGTCCTTCAAAATCACGCGATAGATTTCTTCCTCGTCAGATAAAACGGCGAGCGAGGCTTTGAACTTCTGCGCGACTTTTTTCGCGATGGATTTGGGATTTTTTGGGACGGCGAGATCGATATCTCCTGATATGCGGCCCAGCAGAAGGTCGCGCGGGAATCCGCCCACGATATAGGCGGGCGTCTTTGCGGCCGTCGCGATCTTCAGGGCCTCTTGCAGGACTTTGCGCAAGCCCGGAGAAATCATTTCATTAGTTGTTCGATGTTGAGGATCGCGGCGACTTTCTGGAGGAGGGTGCTGAAAATGATGGGTTTCATCGTAAACGCCTGCGCGCCCATCTTGAAACTCTTCTCGACTTCGTGCACGCTGTCGCGGCCCGTGCACATGATGACGGGAACGGCCGCGGTCGCTGGGTTGGAGCGGATCTTCGCCAGCACGTCCCACCCGTCCAGGTGCGGCATGACGACATCGAGGATAATCAGGCTCGGAACGTCATTTTCCGCGTCGGAGACAGCCTGGCGGCTGTCGGTGCAGACCCGCGCGGTGAACTGCTCCGCCGGAAAATTGAGTTTCATCAGATCAGCCAGCTGTTTGTCGTCTTCCACGATCAAAATCTTGTATTTTTTCATTGGACGGTTCCCTGTTTTTTCAGTTCGCGCTTCAGCACCTTCTGCATGGAGTTCTTGGGCAATTCCTTGCGAAACTCGATGTCGCGCGGCCGTTTGTAAGCGGCGAGTTTTTCCTGGCAGAGTTTCATCAGCTCGGATTTTTCCGCCTGCATGCCTTCCTTCAAAACAATGAAGGCCTTGATGGTTTCATCGCCGGTATTGTCCGGGATGCCGACCACGGCGGCTTCCGCCACCGCGGGATGCGTCAGCAAAACTTCCTCCACCTGGATGGAAAAAACTTTCAGGCCCTTGATGATGATCATGTCCTTGATGCGGTCTTTGATGAAAATGTAGCCGTCTTTGTCGATCAGGCCGACGTCGCCGGTCTTGAACCATCCATCCTTCGTGAAAACGTCTTTTGTCTCCTGCTCCTGCTTGTAATAGCCCTGCATGATGTTGGGGCCCTTGATGCAGATTTCCCCTTCGCCGCCGGCGGGCAGGACGTTTTCCTTTTCATCAATGATCTTCACCGAGATGCCGGGGAACGCTTTGCCCACGCTGCCCTTGCGCTTAAACTGGAGCGAGTTCGAGGATACCACCGGGCTCGTCTCCGTGAGGCCGTAGCCCTGCATGAGCGGCGCGCCGATGCGTTCGTTGAACTTGTCCAGCGTTTCGTCGCTCAGCGGCGCCGCGCCCGAAATCGCGAAGCGCACTTTGCGGAAGAAATAATATTTGAGCACGAGACGCTTGAATCCCTTGGCCTGTTCCGCCAGCACCGCGTAGATCTGCGGCACCGCGGCGAAGACGGTGACGCCGTGTTTGCCCATGAGCGAGAGCCAGGGTTTGGGCGGCCGGATCGCGTCCACGATCACGATCGTGCAGCCGAGGTAAATCGGGATCATCACGCAGGTCGTCCAGGAAAAAACGTGGAACATGGGCAGCATCGCGAGGAAGCAGTCGGACGCTTTCAGGCCCAGCGCCTCCACGGAGGATGCCGCGTTGCTGGCAAGGTTGTCGTTGGACAGCATCACGCCTTTGGGTTTGCCCGTGGTGCCGGAAGTATAGAGGACCATCACCGTGGCGCTGCCGTCGGTGGCCGCGCCCGAATGGTGCTTGTCGGCTTCGAGCAGGTTTTGGAAAGAGCGCGACTCGCCGTCCGTCACCCAGATGTTCTTGAAGCGGTACGGCCCCTTGTGCACCGCGTTCACGACCGGCAGGAACGCGGTCTGCGTCACGATCCCCGATACCTCCGCGTGGGCGCAGATGTAGGAGAGGTCTTCCTCCTTCGAAAAATAGTTGACGGGCACCGCGGCCGCGCCGATCTTGGAGCAGGCGAGAACCGTGAGCGCGAATTCCGGCGAGTTTTTGCTGAAGATGGCGATTTTTTGGCTATGTCCGATTCCGGCCTTTTTCAATCCTTCGGCCATCTGGTCCGTCGTGTGGAGCACCTCTTCGTAGCTCCAGGATTTTCCGGCGAATATAAACGCGGCCTTTTTGGGCGTCCGCGCCGCCGTATCTTTAAGGATCTGATAGATTGTCATCGGGCTATTTTATTAAATCGCGAGAGTTATATCGTCAGCGCGGAGGATAAAAGCTTCTGCGTGTAGGGGTCTTCGGGTTTGGTGAGGACTTTCTGCGCCGCGCCCTGTTCGGCGATCTTCCCGTCTTTGAGCACCAGCACGTGGTCGGCCATCTTTCTGACGACGGACAGGTCGTGGGCGATGAGTAAAATCGCGATGCCGTTTGTTTCATTCAAGTCGAGCAGAAGGTTCAGGATTTGCGACTGGATGGAAAGATCGAGCGCGGAAACCGGCTCGTCCGCGATGATCAGTTTGGGCGACAGCGCCAATGCCCGGGCAATTCCCAGCCTTTGACGCTGTCCGCCGGAAAACTGGTGCGGATAGTCGCTTAAAATGTTGTTTGGAAGACCGACGGATTTCAAAAGTTTGTCGATGGCTTCGCGGACGGCGCCGGCTTCCTGGCTTTGCTCCTGGTTGTGTCTTACCGCTTCTTCCAGCATCGTGCCCACGGAAAGTTTGGGGTTGAGCGACGCGAAGGGGTCCTGAAAAACCATTTGCGAAAAGCGCGCCCGCTCTTTCCGGTTAAGCTGCCGAATGTCTTTGCCTTCCGCCAAAATTTCCCCTTTGGTAATGGGCGTCAAACCCTGGATCATGCGGGCCAGCGTGGATTTTCCGCTGCCGGACTCTCCGACGAGCCCCGTGATTTGGCCCGCTTTGAGTTCAAACGAAACGTCCTGCACCGCGGCCGTAAAGCCCTCGCTGTGGAAGAGCCCCTTTTCGATCGGGAAGTGCTTCGTGACGTTTTTGACTTCGAGCAACGTATCCAATTCTATTTCCCCTGCCCGTTTTTGAAAGGCGCCAGGTGGCACGATACGTTTCTTTCCAGGCCGTCTAATTTGCGCAAATTCGGCACTTTGGTTTCGCACTCCGCAACTTTGGCGGGGCAGCGCGGGTGGAAGATGCATCCGCTCGGGAGATCGGCCAGGTCGGGCGGCGTCCCGCCGATCGCGGGCAGGCGCGGCTTTCTGCTGCCGGGTCCCGTCGTGGGCGCGTCCAGTTTGGGAACCGTGGAGATGAGCGCGCGCGTGTAGGGGTGCTGCGGGTTTTGAATGGCGGCCTTCGTCGCGCCTTCCTCGACGATTTCGCCGCCGTAAAGCACGAGGAGCTTTTGTGTGTAGCGCGCGACGATGCCCAGGTGGTGCGTGATGATCAAAATGGTCGCGTCCAGTTCCTGGGCTAGCGCGGCCAGCAGCTCTAAGATTTCTTTTTGAACCGTGACGTCCAGCGCGGTCGTTGGTTCATCGGCAATCAAAAGTTTGGGCCGGTGAAGCGTTGCCATGGCGATCATCACGCGCTGCCGTTGGCCGCCCGAAAGCTGGTGCGGATACGAATTGAGTATGCGCGCGGCGTCCATGAGCTTGACGCGCGTCATGCAATCGCGCAGTTCCGTTTCGATCGCCTGCTTCGAAGCGTCGGGCTGATGCGCAAGATACGCTTCTTTCAACTGCTCGCTGATTTTGAGCACCGGGTTTAGCGACGTGAAGGGATCCTGGAATATGATGCCGATATCGTTGCCGCGCAACGCGCGCATTTCTTTGGCGCCCAGTTTTCTTAGATCGCGTCCTTCAAAAAGGATTACTCCGCCCGTGATCTTCCCGTCCTGCGGACTGATGAGCCCGAGAATCGCCAGCGCCAGCGTGGACTTGCCGCAGCCGGACTCTCCGATGATCCCTACGACCTCGCCTTTTTGCGCTTCCAAAGAGACGTTGCGCAGCGCCGGGATTTTTCGCCCGCCTTTTTGATACTCCACCGATAAGTTCTTTATCTCAAGAAGCATAAATTCTAAATCTCATTACCTTTCAATTCACCTTATTCATATCAGCTGCGCGGATCAAAAACGTCGCGCAGGCCTTCGCCGAGCAAATTGAACGCCAGCACAGTGATCAAAATCGCGAGGCCCGGAAAGAGCGAGAGCCACCAGGCGAAGTAAATGTAATCTTTGCCCGCGGTCAGCATGTTGCCCCACGAGGGCGCGGGCGGCTGGACGCCGAGTCCGAGGAACGAGAGCGCGGACTCCATCAAAATCGCGTTGCCGACGCCGAGCGTCGCGGTGACCAGGATCGGCGCGATCACGTTCGGCAAAATGTGGTGCCCCAGGATGCGCGTCGTGCCCAGTCCCATGGTGCGCGCGGCGAGCACAAATTCCCGCTCGCGGATCGTGAGTGTTTCGGCGCGCACCAGCCGCGCCAGTCCCGTCCAGGAGGTGAGCCCGATCACAATCATCACGTTGATAATGTTGGGCTCCAGGAAAGCGATCACCATCAAGATAAGGAAGAAGGTTGGGAAGCAAAGGAGTACGTCGACCAGCCGCATCAGCAAAGCGTCCAGCCACTTGCCGAAATAACCGGCGGCCACGCCGACCAGCGTGCCGAACAGGCAGGAGATAAAGACCGCCACGAATCCGACGGCGAGCGAGATGCGCGTGCCGAGGAGCAGGCGGACAAATATGTCGCGGCCCAAATCATCCGTCCCGAACCAATGCTGGGCCGAGGGCGGTTGGAGGCGAAGCAGGAGATTCTGCTCGTCGGCGGCGCGCGATGTGAGCAGCGGGCCCAGCAGCGCGATGGCGGCCAGCAATCCGACCAGAATCATCCCGGAAAGGGCGAGGCGGTTGCGGCGGATGCGGTCCCAGTAAAAATGGATCATGAACGTTGGCTCATTGGTAGCGAATGCGCGGATCGGCCAGCGCGTAGAGAATGTCGGCGATTAAATTGCCCAGCAAAGTGAGAAGGGCGACGATGGTTCCGATGCCCATGAGCACGGGATAATCTCGAGCCATGATCGCGTCGTAACCCAGCCGTCCCATGCCGGGATAGGCGAAAATGGTTTCGAAAATGAAGCTCCCGCCGATCAGCTCCGGCAGCATGAGGCCGAGCAGAGTAATAATCGGAATCAACGCGTTGCGCAGCGCATGTTTGAAGATCACCCTCGTTTCGCCCAGTCCCTTCGCGCGCGCCGTGCGGACATAGTCCTGACGGATCACTTCGAGCATCGCGCTCCGGCTGTAGCGCGACAAAGCGGCAAGGCTTGTGAGCCCTGTCACCAGCACGGGCAAGGTGAGATGCTTCGCCAGATCCAGAATTTTTCCGCCGAAGCTGAGCTCATCGTAATTCAGCGAACGCAGGCCCGAAATCGGCAGAAGGCCCCACTGCAGGCCGAACAAAATCATGAGGAGCAGGGCGATCCAAAACGTGGGCGCGGAAAATCCCACGTAAACAAACAAGGTCGATAATCGGTCAAAGACGGATTTCTCGTGCACGGCGGAATAGACGCCGATAATGAGCGATAGTAAAAAGATCAATGCCAATGACAGGATATTCAATAGCAGCGTCGCGGGCAGGCGCTCGGCGATTTTATCCATCACCGGGCGGTCGTCCTTAAATGACGTGCCGAAATCGAGTTTTCCCACGCGCTTCAGCCATTTCCAATATTGGATGTGCCAGGGTTGATCCAGCCCATAAATCTGGATCAGTTTTTGTTTGGCCTCGGCCGACATCTTTACGTTCAAATCGGTCATGACGTCCGTCGGCCGTCCCGGCGACAGCTGCATCACCAAAAATGTCAGCACGGTGATGCCGAGCACCAGAGGAACCATCATCAAAAGACGGCGGAAGGTGTATTGGATCATTTCGCCCCCATCACCGGGTAAAGGACTTTGTTTTTGGGGACATACCACTGATCGAAATTCCAGCCAAAGCCGAAACTGGAAAGCGGAACGATTTCCGGCCCCACAAACCGCTCATGCACCACCGGCAGCAGGTCCGGGTAATATAAAAAGATGTAGGGAATATCGTCGTGGATCAGCCGGTGCATCTTCTGATAGATTTTTTTACGCGCTTCGGGATTAAATTCCTTGCGCCCCGCTTCCAGCAAACGATCGACTTCCGCGTTTTCGTAGCTCACAAAATTGTACATGCCTTCCTTTTTCTGCGAGGAATGCCAGATGCTGTAGGGGTCGGGATCGGGCGTGAGGTTCCATCCCAAAATGATGCCTTCAAAATTGCGCTTATCCACAAAATTCTTGATGAAGCTCGACCACTCGATGATGCGGATGTTCATCCGGATGCCGATTTTTTTGAGCTGCTGCTGGATGATCTCGGCCGAGAGCGAGCGGACTTTGTTGCCCTGGTTGGTGATGAGCGTGAACTCGAAATTTTTGCCATCTTTGTCCAAAACGCCGTCGCCGTTGGAGTCTTTCCATCCCTGTTCCGCCAGCATTTTGCGCGCGAGGTCCTGATCGTAAGCGAAGTCTTTCGTGTCGGGATCAAAGGCCCAGGAGAGCGGCAGGAACGGTCCCGTCGCGGCGCGTCCCATCCCCGCCACCACGCCCAGCACAATTTCCTCTTTGTTGATGGCATGCGCGATAGCCTGGCGCACGGCTTTTTCCTTGAAAAGCGGGTTTTGCAGGTTGAAGCCGAAGAACGTGTAGGATCCGCGCGGCAGGCGGAACCGCTTGTAGCCTTCGAAGAAGGAATCGTAGGCGCGGTATTGGTCCGGCGTCAGCTCCATGGTGTCAATGCTCTTGTTGCGGAGCTCGAGGAATTCCACGGAATTGTCCGGAATGATGCGGAAAACGTAGCGCGCGATGTGGATCTTGCCGCCGAAATAGTCGGGGTTGGCTTCGAGGACGATCTTTTCGTCCACTTTCCATTCCTTGAAGCGGTACGGTCCCGTCCCGATGGGCCGCTTGTTGGCGGGATGCTCGTTAAAAGCCTTGCCTGTCGCGCTGCCAAAAACGTGTTTCGGCAGGATTCCCATCCCCCAGGATTCGAGGGCGGGCACGTAGGCTTCCTTATAGTAAACCTTGATGGTGTGGGGGTCGGGAGCCTCCACCTTTTTGACCTTGTCGTAGTTGGAGGAATGCGGCGTCTTAACCTCGGGGTCGATCAGGCGTTCGTAGGTGTAGAGGACGTCATCCGCCGTGAAGGGTTTGCCGTCATGCCAGCGGACGTCTTTGCGGAGATGAAACGTGAAGACCAGTCCGTCTTTGGAAATTTCCCAGCGCTCCGCGAGGTCTCCCTTGAGCTCGATATCGGCGCCGTACTTAATGAGGCCGTTGAACACCAGCCCGTTGATGGTGCTCGACGCGTTATCGGAAGACAGGACGGGATTCAAATAGGAGGCGTCGCCGATGGAGCTCTCGATGAACATGTCGTCCATCGCGGGCTCGCTCGAAGCCGTCTCGCGGGCCTTCTGCCTGGCATTGTCCCCGCACCCAACGAGCGCCAGGCACAGGCAGAGGCAAAGACCCTTGAAACGCGTCACTCGATGGCGGTGATCGCTATATGGCGGTCGTTACCAGCGTTTCCGTGGATTCAACCCCCGGGATCGCGCGCAGTTTGTTGACGACGACGTTGGTCATGGAAGGAAGGTCGTCGGCCTCGATGTCGCAGATCAGGTCCCAGCGGCCGTACACGCCCGATACGTGCGAGACGCCCTTGGTATCCTTAATTTTGGCGAGCGTGTTCTTTTCGCGCCCCGCCGACAAACGAATCAATACCACTCCTGTAACCATATGTCATCCTCCCAGGTTGATGTGTTTATTTAAAATTTGTTCGGGGATGCCGATATCTTTGACGATGATCTTCCCGGTCCATTGTTTCGATTCCGGATTCGAAAACCCCTTTTTCATCGCGGCCAGCGTGACCGTCAAACCGGCCCGGATGCAGCTGCCTGCCGATTTTCCCGTATCCGCGTTCATCCCGGACGGAATATCGATGGAGAGTACCGGAATCGTTGCCGCGTTAACGGTGTGGATCGCCGAAGCGATCGAACTGTCTACGGCGCCGTCAAAACCCGTTCCGAAAATGGCGTCAATGATCAAATCCGCATTCAGGGGCGCGATCGCGCCGTTCATCTTTTCCGTAAAAGGAATTCCCGCCGCCCGGCATTTTTTAAAGTGCGTCAGGACGGGGCCCTTCAGCCGTGCGACCGGCTTTAAAAAAACAATTTGAGGCCAGGCTTTCATCCGCTGTAAAAAGGCCGCTGCCGCCAACCCATCCCCGCCATTATTGCCGCTACCGCAGAGAATCAGGATTTTCCAGGGCTTTTTGGCGTTCCCGGATTTTTTTCCCGCCTCTAAAAATTTGAGGGCTTCCTCCGCCACGGCTTTTCCGGCATTTTCCATCAGGGTTTCGATGGAAACACCGCCGGCTTCCGCCGCGCGGTCGAGCTCGCGCAATTGCGCGGCGCTCAAATAAGGCGCGTCAGTCATTCCGCGGCGATGACTGGCCGGTTTCGTCCTCTTCGTCGTCCGACCCCTCGCCCTCCGGATTCTCGGCGGCGTTGATCTCTTTCGCCTTGAAATAAGCCTGCGTGATGGCGTAGGCCCAGAATCCCAGAAACGCGAAACTAATGAGGTTCAGGGTATGTTTATCCTCTCCGACCACTTTCATGGCGGCTTCCTGGACGATTTCCTGGGTGATGGCGGTTTGTTTGGGATCGGGGAGCCGGGGCGCGACTTTGGCCATGAGCCAAAGGAGCGGCAGGATGAAGAGCGCCGCGGAAAGGAAAATGAGCAGGGCGCCTTTCTTGTATTCCTTATTATAAAGCTGGCCGAGGCCGGGCCCAATGAGAGACAGCAAGACGACGATGACAATCCGTTTCATGATGGATTATTTTACTATTATTCCGCGTCTTTCCAAGCCCGAAGTTGCGGCAGGGTTTTGCAGTTCAGGACCTGGTCCGGGGTGATCCATGCGCGGCGCGCTGCGGCCACCGCATACGTCATATGGTCGAGCTGGCCGGCGCTGTGGGCGTCCGTAGAAAGCGCGATGGGAATGCCGAGCTGGGCCGCGGCAAGCGCCGTGGAATCGTTCAGGTCCATGCGGTTCGGCTGCCCGTTGATCTCGAGCGACGTCTGAGTGACCTTCGCCCCCTCCAGGATTTTCTGGACGTTCACCGCGTAGGGTTCGCGGGAGTTGATCAGCCGGCCCGTGAGGTGACCCACAATATCGACGCCGGGATTTTCCATGGCTTTAATGAGGCGGCCCGTGATTTTATCTTCAGATTGCCTGAAGCCCGAATGGATGGACGCCACCACAAAATCGATTTCTTTGAGCGTCGCGGAGTCATAGTCCATGGAGCCGTCATCTAAAATATCCACTTCTGACCCTAAAAGGACCGTCATTTTTTTACTTTTATGATTCAACTTTTTGATGGATTCCTTTTTGGCCATCAGCGCTTTTACGCTGAGGCCATGGGCGATCTTGAGCGACGGCGAATGGTCCCCGCTCACGAACCATTCCCAGCCCTTGGCCTGGGCGGCGGCGGCCATTTCGTCCAACGTGTGATGGCCGTCGGAAAGATTGGTGTGGTTGTGAAAATCGCCGCGAACGTCCTTTTCTTCGATGAGTTTCGGCAGTTTGTTCAGCTCCGCCGCGCGGATTTCGCCTCGGTTTTCCCTGAGTTCGGGCGGGATGTAGGCGAGACCCAGTTTCTTGTAAATTTCTTCTTCAGTGCGTCCGGCCACGGGCTTTTTCTTGTTGGAGAGCGCGAAGACGCCGTACTCATTGATGGTCAGGCCTTTTTTGAGCGCCCGCTCGCGGAGCTCCACGTTATGGTCTTTCGAGCCCGTGAAGTAAAGCAGCGCCGCGCCGAACGATTCCTTGCCGACGACTCTGAGATCGCATTGAATGCCCTTGCGGTGGATGATGCTGGCCTTGGTCTCACCCTGTGCCAAAATCTGCTTGGCTCCCTCCTGTTCGGAAAAAGCCTTGATGATCTCCTGCGGTTGATCGGAGATGCAAAGAAAATCGAGGTCGCCGACCGTTTCCTTCCAGCGGCGCAGCGATCCCGCCGGCATGCAGACTTCCAGAGACCGGCAGCTTTCCTTCATGTACGTGACAATGGAGTCCGCAAGTTGCCGCGCTTCGTGCAGCAGCATGCGGTTCGGAGCCTCCGCCTGGAAGGCGATACCTTTCAGAATGTTCTCCTGGGTCTTCGCGCCAAACCCTTCGAGGGATGAGAGCTTATCTTTCTGCGCAGCTTCCTTTAACTTGGCGATGGAATCAATTTTTAATTTTTCGTAGAGGATCCGGATGCGTTTGGGTCCGAGGCCCGAAACCTGCATCATATCGAGCAGGCCCTGCGGGTAAAGGCTTTTCAGCCGTTCATGTTCCTTCACCTTGCCGGTCTTCAGATACTCGACGATTTTTTCCGCAATGCCCTTGCCGATCCCGGCCAGTTCCGTCAGTCGTTCCTGCGCGGCCACCGTTTCCACCGGTTCCGCCAGCTCTTCCAGGGTCTGCAGGGCCTGAACGTAGGCGCGGATCTTGAACCGGTTCTCGTCCGCAAGTTCCAGCAGCTGGCCCATCTCCTTCAAAATAATGCAAACCTCGGCGTTTTTCATCAGAGTGTTGATTATATCAATATTTCAGTTGGCCGATGGGCGCCGGGCCCGGCGAATCGCGTCGAGTATCGCGGAGTTCTTGAAAATGCCGGTGCTAACTGTTAAATTAGTACCGCACTTTCATGACGAATCGGCTTCGGGTCCTGTTTGCAATCGCGGCGCTAGCCTTAAGCGCGCGCCCCGCTTCCGCGCGCGCCGACGGTTCCGCCGCGTTTCCCCCGGAGCTGGAGGCCGACCTTTCCGCCGGCGCCACCGCGATCTACTATTTGCAGTTCGATACCGCCCGCCACCATTTGGACAACATCATCCGCATCCGGCCCGACCATCCCGCCGCTTATTTCTTTACCGCGATGGCGACCTGGTACGAGATCACTTACGATTCGCTCCTGCACCGCGATTCGGGGCTCGACCGGGAATTTGAGGACATGATCGACAAAACCATCGGCGTGTCGAAGCGCTTTTCCAAAGATAACGCGACGGAGGCGGCGGGCAACCTCTATTGGGGCGGCGGCCTGGGCGCCAAGGGCTGGCGGCTCGTGTCGCGGCGCCAGTGGGTGAAGGCCTATCTCTCGGGCAAGAAGGGTTTCGCTCTGATGCAGAACGCGATGGAGCGCGATCCCGCCCTTTATGACGCCTACCTCGGCGTGGGCATGTACGAATATTACGCGGCGACGCTCGGGCCCGTGCTCAAAGTTTTGTCTTCGTTCCTCGTGCGCGGCAACCGCGAAGAAGGCCTGCGCTACCTTTACGCCGCGCAAACCAAGAGCCGTTACGTTCGCATGGAGGCCGCGTACTTCATGTGGAACGCGTTCATGGACGAGGGCCGCCTCTCCGAAGCGGAGGAAAAGCTCGCGTTTTTGATGAGCACGATTCCCCAGAGCCCGCTGTTCGAATGGTGCGAAATTCAAACGCTGTTCTATCAGAAAAGATGGGAAGACGTTTTAGTGAAGGGCGAGGCTTACGAGCGGATGGCCCATTCCGGCCCGCAGCCGCGCGGCCGGAAAAGCCCGCACCAATTGCTGCTCGCCAAGGTTTATTACCATTGCGGCCTGGCCGCGCTCAATCTGAAGAGTATCGCAATGGCTCACCGGTATTTTGATCGCGCGATATCGGAGCCCTCCGCGTTTCAGGGCTGGCGGACGATGGCGCTGCTGAGGCGGGGCGAACTGTGGGATTTGGAGGGAAACCGCGCGAAGGCGGAAGAGGATTACCGCGGGGCGCAGGCCATGCCGGACGTCTGGGATTCGAAATCAATCGCGAAAGCGCGGATTAAATATCCCTACCGCAACGGAGCTTCTTACAACGGCGTTCATCGCTCGCCGCTTCAGCAGTGGCAGGGCGAAATTCCCTAAACCCAGCGGCGGTGCCATAGAACAAAGTTTAGCACGGCCCAGATGCGGCGATGATGGTCCCGCTTCCGGTCAATATGCTCGTTCAACAGCCGCTGCACTTCTTTCGGGTCCAATAGTCCCGATTTCTTCAGCGAACTCTCCGATAAAACTTCCATCACGAAAGGTTTAAGAACGCCCGCGATCCAGCCCGGGATCGGCGGCGAAAATCCTTTTTTGGCGCCCGACACGATTTCGGGAGGCAGTTTGCCTTTCATCAGCCGGCGTAAAATCCATTTGGTCGAAAAACCCTTCAGTTTGTAATGCGCGGGGATGGTTGCGGCAAATTCCACGAGGCGGTGGTCCAGGATCGGCACGCGCACTTCGAGCGAATGCGCCATGCTCATGCGGTCGGATTTCACGAGGAATTCATCCAGCAGATAGGTTTTCTGGTCCACGTACAGCAATTTCTCCAGGTCAATGCCCCCGCCCAGAGCGTCAAAAAGTTTTTTGAAGCTTTCGTAGCCGTCGCGCCCGCTGCGCTTCGCCTTCCAGTCCGCGGCGTAGAGTTTTTGTTTTCCGGCAGCGTCAAAAATTTCCTTCCAGGCGAAGTGGCTGCGCTCGGGCGATTGCTCCGCGCCCCGCACGAATTGCTTCAGCTTGTATTCCAGGCTGATGCGGTCCCAGGAGACAGGAACGCTTTCGGTGAGCGCGGCGGCCAAAGAGCGAAGAGGTTTGGGGACTTTGCGGTACATCTCCGCGTAGCGCGTCGCAAAATAGGTCGGGTATCCGCCAAAAAGCTCGTCGCCGCCTTCGCCCGAGAGCGCGACCGTGATCCTTTTGCGCGCAAACTCATTCAGCAGATAGGTCGGGATGGCGGAAGTATCGGCGAAGGGCTCGTCAAAAAACTCCGCGGTTTTCAGGACAAGATCCTGGATGTCGGGTTTGAGCTCGAGCTCATGGTGTTTCAGCCCGCAGGTCTCGGCGATGCGCCGCGCGCCTTCCTGTTCGCTGTAAGACTTGTCTTCAAAGTGGACCGTGAACGAGTTCATGGGCTGTTGCGAGACTTGCGACGCATAATATGCAATGGCGCCGGAATCGAGGCCGCTGGAAAGGAACAATCCGTTCGGCACGTCGGAACGGAGCTGGAGTTTCAGGGAATCGCGGAAAAGCGCGTCCAGCCGATCCAAATAATATTCAAGGCCTTCATCTTTGATATAGGAATGTACCGGCCGGTCCCAATACGACTGATTTTTAACCGAGCCCGATTTTGCATCGCAAATTAAAAGATGTCCGGGCTCCAGTTTTTTGACGGCCGCGAAAGCGGAGCGCGGGCCCGGGACATAGAGCAGCGAAAAAAAATCGTCCAGCGCGGTCAAGTCCAAATCTTTCGGGCAGGATGGATCGGCGAGGAGCGCCTTGATCTCGGACGCGAACGATAATCCGTTGGAGTCGGCTCGGTAGTAGAGCGGTTTGATGCCCATGCGGTCGCGCGCCACGATCAACCGCTTTTGTTTATCGTCCCAAAGCGCAAAGGCGAACATCCCGTTCAGGTGTTTCACGCAATCCGCGCCGTAAACTTCGTAGGCGTGGACGATGCTTTCGGTGTCGGAATGGGTTTTGAAAACGTGGCCTTTCTTTTCGAGGTCGGCGCGCAGTTCGATGTAATTGTAGATCTCGCCGTTCAGGATGACGGCGACGTCGCCCGTTTCGTTAAACAGAGGCTGAGAGCCGGTGGAGAGGTCGATGATCTTGAGCCGCCGCATGGCGAGGCCCAGATTTTTGTCGGGAGAGTAGTAGAATCCGTCTTCGTCCGGGCCGCGGTGGCGGAGCGTCTCGTTCATCTTCCGCAGCGTTTCCGGCGCGACGCCGGCGCCGGCGTGGGCGCCGGAAGAGAAGTTCAGCTTGCCGCAAATGCCGCACATAGGGGGATGGCTGGTTAGGGCGCGGCTTTTTCGCCCACGCCGGCCGTGGTCGCGTTGGGCTTGATTCCCGCTTCAGCCTTGGCTTTCGCTTCTTCGGCTTTCAATTCCTTTTCGATCTCTTTCAGGAGGCTTTGCGCATCCTTACGCAGAGATTTGTTGTCCAGCTGGTACTTCTCGGTGATTTTGGAAAACCAAATGCCTTTTTCCCGTTCCCGGAGGATCGTCCCGATCGGCTGGCCGGACTTTTTGGCGATCAGGATGATGCGGATCATCTCGCTCCGCCCCGCTCCGCGCTTGAACTCCTCGGCCAGGGTCTGTTCGTCGATCCCGGTTTTTTTGGAGACCAGCACCATGAAGGGGTCGAGCTTTCTTTTTTCGGTGGAAACCGAAATCTTCTGTTCTTCAATCTTGGGAAAGGAATAAAGGCCCGTTTCCGCGCGCGCGGGGACCGCGGCGCAGGCCAGCGTCAGGCAAAAAATGAAAATCAAAAATATTTGGGCAATCATCGTCAGTGAGCCTTAATTCGTCGTGAATCGAAAGTATATCAAAATCGGAAATGCTAAAATGGATACGTGAAAATTTTGCACGTCATTCCGAGCCTCGGCATCGGCGGGACGGAGAAAATGCTGTTCGAATTGTGCCGCGGACTCGACCGGAACCGGTTCCAGAATGAAGTCGTGGCCCTCAAAACGGGCGGCGCGGCGGCGCAGAAGCTGAGATCGGCCGGCTTTTCCGTCAGAATCCTGAATTCACCCGATGGTTTCCTGCCTGGACTCGCCGCTTTTCCCCTCCTATTCTTCGATTTGAAGCTCGCTATCCGCGAATCAAAGCCCGATATCGTCCACACCTGGCTGACGCGCGCCAACGTCATGGGGCGCATCGCGGCGCGCAGCGCGGGCGTTTCCAAAGTGGTCTCGAGCCTGCGCGTAATGGAAGTGGAGAAGGGTTACCATCTTTTTGCCGAGCGCAAAACCGCGGGATTGGCTTCAGCCGTAACGGTAAACTCCGAAGCGCTCCGGCATTTCGCGGTTGAAAGCATCGGCCTTTCAGCCGATAAAATTCGCCTGATCCCCAATGGCATCGATACTGCCCGCAAACCGGACGCTGAAGCTGCCGCATCGAACCGGAAACTCTGGGTGAAGGCCGATCACATCGCGATCGGGGCGGTCGGACGTCTGCATCGCCAGAAAGGCATGGATGTTTTGCTGGACGCCGCGGCGGTTCTGCTGAAAGAGCATCGCAACGTCCAGTTTTTGATCGCGGGCGACGGTCCCGAGCGCGCCAGCCTCGAAGCGCAGGCCGCGCGGCTGGGCATCGCGGACTCTGTTACGTTTTGCGGCTGGGTCGAGGATTCACTCAACTTTATCGCCGCGCTCGACATCTTCGCGCTCCCCAGCCGTTGGGAAGGCATGCCGAACGCGGTCATGGAAACTATGCTGGCCGAGCGCTCCATCGTCGCGACCCGCGTTTCCGGTGTTCCCGATCTGCTCCGCGACGAATCCGAAGGCCTTGTCGTTCCGCCCGAAGACCCCGGCGCGCTCAGCCGCGCCCTCAACCGTCTCGTCAACGACGCCGATTTTCGCCACCAGCTCGCCCGCGCCGCCCATCAAAAAATCATCAGCCAGTTTGATTTGAAAAACATGATCGCCGCCCATGAAAAACTCTATCAATCTCTCTAAAGTCAAAGCCATCCTCTTCGATTTCGGCGGGACGCTCGACAATGACGGGCTCCCCTGGAAAGATCACTTTTACCCCATCTACCAAAAGCACGGCTGTCGGTGGACAATGGCGGAGTTCGAAAAGCATTTCCGCGCGGCGGATGATTTTCTCAACAAAAAGAAACTGTCCCGTGAAAAATACCGGGAGATGCTGCAAAAGCAGGTCCATCTCGTGCTGGAGAGCGCCGGCGTCAGTGATTCCAATCTGCAAATGAAGATCGCCCTCGATTTTGAAAAGAGCTCATTCAAGACCCTTCGGCGCAACAAGGTTCTGCTCGCTCAGCTTGCGAAACGCTATAAGCTTGGCATCGTTTCGAATTTCTACGGCAATCTTCCCGCCCTCTGCCGTGAGATCCGCTACTCGCCGCTGTTCGGAGCCATTATCGATTCTGCCCGTGAAGGCGTGGAAAAACCCGATCCCCGCATCTTTAAGGTCGCGCTCAGGAAGCTCAAAATAATGCCCGAAGAAGCGGTGTTTGTAGGGGATAACCCTTTCCGCGATATTGCCCCCGCCAAGATGCTCGGCATCCAGCGCATCTGGATCAATACCCTGAACGTCAAACGGAAGCCGCTTCATAAGGATGACGTGGTGATCCAGTCTTTGACCGAATTGAAGGAAATTTTGTTGCCATGAACTGTTACGTAACTACCTTATGATCAGGTCCGCGGGTATCATTGCCGCCGGTGAAGGCAGCCGTTTCGCCAAGGCGGGCTTCAAAACCCATAAGCCGCTCATACCGGTGGCCGGAATCCCCCTCATCGGCCACACCCTGCGCCGGTATCAGGACGCCGGAATCCATAAAATCGTCGTCATTTTTAATGAAAATGAGGCTGATTGCGTGGACTGGGTGAAGGCCCATTTCCCTCGATTTGAGACTCAAATTATTGTAAAATCTACCGCATCGTCCTTTGAAAGCTTTTGCCGGGTTGGAGAGGCCCTTGGGCCCGGCCGGCACCTGATGTCCACCGTGGATTCCATCTGTTCACCCGCGGATGTAACCCGGATGCTGGAAAAAGGCGACGCGGACGGGAAAAACTCCGAAATTCATCTCGGAATCACGGAGTTTGTGCATGATGAAAAGCCCCTTTGGGTCGATTTTGACGCCAAGACCCAAAAGATCAAGGCGTTGAGCATCCCCGGCGGGAAATGGGCCACGGCGGGTTTTTACAACGTTCCCGGATCGATTTTTAAGTCCAAACCGGATTTTCCGGTGAGTTCTCTCAGAGTTTATTTGAAATGGCTGGTGGATCAGGGCTTTCAGGTGTCGGGCGTGCCGCTCGCGGACGTCGTAGACGTGGACACCCCGGAAGACCTGGCGATAGCGGAAAAGCTGCTGCAGGCGCAGCGCTAAACCAAAGGTGAAATCATGAGCTTACAAGCGGTCGGCATCTACAGAGAAACGCTGCATTCCCCCGCGCGGGAGTTTGACGATATGGAAATTTTGCGCCTCACGGGCCTCGAGCTCGCGAAAGAGGGTTTCCAGGTCACCATGAAGCGGGCCGAAGAGCTGAACGACGCCGCTTGGTGGAACGAGACGCGTCCCGATTTCGCGTTCATTATGTGCGAGAAGGAAGGCATTCTGCACCGGCTCGAAGAGTGGGAGAAGCAGGGCGTCACCGTCGTCAACCCCATCCAGGGTATCTGGAACACCTACCGTTTCCGCATGCTGGACCTCGTCCAGTCTCACAAAGTCCCTTTCCCCAAGAGCCAGCTGGTTTCCACCGCGGCAAATCCCGATGCCGAGCTCCAAGATTTTTACAAAGACGGCAAGTTTCAGAACCTCTGGATCAAGCGCGGCGACGTCCACAATACCCAGCAGGGCGATGTTTTTCTCGCCCAGTCTTTGGACGAAGTCCGGCAATCCTTTTCCAAATTCCAAACGCGCGGCATCGCTCAAGCCGTTTTGCAGGAACATATCGAAGGCGATCTCGTGAAGTTCTACGGCGTCGGACAGACGCAGGAAGTCTGGCACCGCTGGTTCTATCACAAGCAGCAGGATTTGAAGAAATACGCCTTCCACGAACCCACTTTGCGCAAAGTTTTTTTCACGGCAGCCAAGGCGCTCAAGCTTGAAGTCTTCGGCGGGGACGCGGTCATTACCCCCAAGGGAGATATTTACCTGATCGACATCAACGCCTGGCCGAGCTTCGCGCTGTTCCGCGATCAAGCCTCCAAGGCCATCGCCCGCCACCTCGCCTCCAAACTGATCACCAAAGTCGCCTAACGCTTCTTGATGAAAAAGCTCCAGGAAACGCCGGGAAAAAAATCCCAGGCCCTCTTCAACGAAGAACAGAAATACATTTCCCCGGGATACCAGGGCATCGCGCTCTATTCCAAAATTGCCGTTGCTTCCGCAAAAGGGCCGATTGTTACGGATGAAGACGGCAACCGCTACATCGATTTCGTTTCCGGCATTGGCGTCGGCAGCGTCGGCCATTGCCATCCGCATTACGTTAAGACCATCCAGAAGCAGCTGGAGATCGTCACCTACGCCAGTTTCACCACCAAAACCCGCGTTAAATTTTTAAAGCTCCTCACGTCGATGCTCCCCAAGCCGCTGAACCGCGTTCAATTGTTTGTGGGCGGCGCCGAAGCCGTTGAAGCCGCATTCCGTCTCGCTAAATCCGTCACGAAGAAATTTGAGTTTGTCGGTTTCTGGGGCGGGTTCCACGGCAAGACCGGCGGCGTGCTCGGTTTATTGGGCGATGAGTTCAAGAAAGATCTGGGCCCCTTCATGCCGGGACTCTACTCGGTGCCTTTCGCCAATTGTTACCGCTGCCCGTTTAAGCTGAAGCATCCGAGCTGCGGATTAGCCTGCGCCGATCATCTGCGCCAGGCGATCAAGCTCCAGACCCAGCAGCAGATCGCGGCGATTATTTCCGAGCCCATTCAGGGCACCGCAGGCAACGTCGTGCCCCCGCCGGAATTTCTCCCCGCCGTCCAGTCGATCGCCAAGGAATTCGACGCGCTTTATATTTCCGATGAAATGCAGACCGGTTTCGGCCGCACGGGCAAGATGTGGGGCTTTGAGCACGATAATCTTGATCCCGACATTCTGACGGTCGGCAAAGGCATCGGCGGCGGATTTCCTTTAAGCGGCGTGATCGCTTCCGAAGAAAAGTGCGCCCAGAAACCTTACGGCAACCCGTCGGGCAGCTCGTCCAGCTACGGCGGCAATCCGCTCGGTGCAGCAGCAGGCCTCGCTTCGCTGGAAATTATTCAGCGGGAAAAATTGGTTCAAAACTCGCGGCAGATCGGCAAGATGATGCTTTCCAAAATGAAAAAGTTTGAGGACAAATTTGAGTTTGTCGGCGAAGTGCGCGGCCGCGGCCTGATGATCGGCATTGAGCTCGTGAAGGACAAGCAGTCGAAAGTTCTGATCGATAAAAAAGTTTCGACCCGGATTTTCCAGGAATGCCTGAAGCGCGGTCTCCTTTCGATGGCTTACGGAAACCCGATCCGCATCATTCCCCCCTTGATCCTCACCGAAAAAGTCGCCCTGCAAGCGGTCGATATTTTTGACGAAGTGTTTTCCCTGATCCAGAAGGATGGAAGTTACAAATAATGTTCCGCGGCGCGATTGTGGGCCTTGGCAACGTCGCGTTAAATGGTCACCTTCCCGCCTGGCTGCAGAGCTCCGAATTTAAGATCGTCGCCGGCATCGACAGCGATCCGGCCCGCTGTGAAGCCTTCAAAAAACTCGTCCCCGACGCCACTGTCTTCCCCAATCTTGAAGCTTGTGATATCCCGCTCGACTTCGCCGACGTCGCGACGCCGCCCCATCTGCATTTTCCCCTCGTTCAGGCCGCGCTCCGCAAAAACCTGAACGTCCTTTGCGAAAAGCCCCTCGTTTTATCGGAAGATCACTTGAAGTCGCTCGAAGCCGACGCGAACGAGCGCGGCAAAGTCCTGATGACGGTTCACAACTGGAAATACGCCCCCATCTGCCGGAAGATTTCCGAAATCGTCGAGAGCGGCGCGCTGGGCCGCCTGAAGAACTGTTCCTGGTTCGTGCTGCGCAACGGTCCCGCCATCACGACCGATAAGACGAACTGGCGCCTCGATCCGGCGAAAGCGGGCGGCGGCATCCTGATCGATCACGGCTGGCACGCGCTCTATCTCGTCCTCGGTTGGATGAACTTGAAAGTCCGCGGCCTCCAGGCGACTCTGGAAAACCGCCAATACGAAGATTTGGGCGTCGAAGATACGGCGAAGATCAAAATTGATTTTGAGTCCGAGGCGAGCGCGGAGATTTTCCTGACCTGGGCGTCGCGCGTGCGGCGCAACTCCGGAGAATTGGCCGGAGAAAAGGGAATTTTGCGGATGGAAGACGATCATTTGATCCTCGATATCACGGGAAAATCCCCCGAAACCTTCAAGTTTGAAACGCCGCTTTCGGCCGGGTCCCATCATCCCGACTGGTTCGGCCGCGTCCTCGAAGAATTTTCAGGCGAGCTCAAAGACGCAAAGAAACGCGGGACCAATCTCAAAATGGCCCGGGCGTGCCTCGAGCTCATCGAAAACAGCAAGCGTTCCAGCATCACCGCCGGAGGTATTGGATGATCCAGACCCTGCTCGTTCCCTACGCGAAGTCTTCCCCGAACCTGGATGTCGACCTGCTGGGCCTGTCCTTTCGCGAGCGCATCAAGCGGCAGGCGAAGAAACTGGGCTTCAATCAGGTGATATTTCTCTCCGATGGGCGCGAAGTCAGCCAGCTGCCGGGCCGCCTGCTCGTTTACTATCCCAACGTTTTGCTGACCAACGATGCCATGAGCCGCCTGCAGAACCATCCGCTCAAACCCGAAAGCACCGTGCAATTCGAGCCGGCGCCATCCTGTCTGGCGGTGCGCACGGAAAATCCCGTGGCTTTTCTCGAGGCGCTCCGCAGGTCCGAGGGTTATGAATCTTTTCTGAAAGCGGTCCTCCCGAGTTTAAAAAAGGAAGAGCTGTCGATCGAGCGGAAGGATTGGATTTTTTTCAGGGCCAAGAACGACGCGTCCATCTGCCGGCGCTGGCTGCTGCGCGGCCTGATCAAGGACAACGAAGGCTTCATGTCGCGAAACTTCGAGCGCAAGATTTCGCTGAGTTTAACCTGCGTCCTGGTGCACACGCCCATGACGCCCAACGCCATGACGGTCATCAGCTCGCTCATTGGCATCGGCGGCTCCGCGTTCTTCCTGTCGCCGGAAAAATGGTATCATTTTTCCGGAGCGGCACTCTTCTGGCTCCATTCGGTGCTAGACGGCTGCGATGGCGAGATCGCGCGGCTGAAGTTCCTTGAGTCCCGCTTCGGCGGGCTGATCGATTTCTGGGGCGATAACCTCGTCCATGCCGCGGTCTTCAGCATGATCGCTCTCGGCTTCTATCAGCGCGAGCTTTTCCCCTGGATCCCGGCGCTGGGACTGCTCGCGGTGGGCGGCACGCTGCTCTCGGCGGCCCTCGTGCACTGGATGACCATGCGCACCAAAAAGGCGGCCGGACCCGTTTTCACGTCGGTCGCCGCCGCGTCCGCCGCAAAGCCATCAGGCGTCCACAAGGTCGCCGATTTTCTGGCCCGCCGCGATTTCATCTACCTGGTCCTCATCCTTGCGGCATTCGGAAAGATCCACTGGTTTTTATGGATGGGAGCGATCGGCTCCCCGATTTATTTTCTGACGATTTTATTTTTGAACGCGGGCAAGAAGCGGCCCGCCTAACCCGGAGGCTTTACCATGAGCGAAAATTCTTCTTATTATCCCGAGCTGGCCAAGAGCATCGCGAACCCCGATGGAAAGCTCGGCGTGCTCCTGCCCGGCATGGGCGCCGTCGCCACCACGTTTATCGCGGGCAGCCTGCTGCACCAGAAGGGCCTTGCCAAACCCTACGGCTCCATCACGCAGATGCAGCGCATCCGTTTGGGCAAGCGCACCAACCCGCGCCACCCTCTCGTCAAGGATTTCGTGCCCCTGGCCAGCATGAACCAGCTCGTCTTCGGAGGCTGGGATATTTTTAAGGACGATGCCTACGAAACCGCGATGAAGGCGGGAGTTTTGCCGGAAGCGCTGCTTAACCAGGTTAAAAAAGAAATGAAGGGCATCCGGCCGATGCCCGCGGTTTTTGACCAGAATTTTGTGAAAAAGCTCGATGGTCCCAACGTCAAAAAAGCCAAAACCAAAATGCACCTGGCCGAAATGTTGATGAAGGATATCGAGCAGTTTAAAAAGAAGAACGGTTTGAAGCGGGCGGTGATGGTCTGGTGCGGATCAACGGAAGTTTACACGCAAGCCAAGAAAGTCCACGAGTCTATTGAGGCTCTGGAGCGCGGCCTGAAATCCAATTCAAAAGATATCCCCCCCTCCATGATTTACGCTTACGCGGCGATCATGTGCGGGATTCCCTACGCGAACGGCGCGCCGAACCTTTCAGCTGAAGTGCCCGCGCTTCTGGAACTGGCCCGCCGGAAAAAAGTTCCCATCTCCGGGAAAGATTTTAAAACCGGACAGACCCTGATGAAGACGATCGTGGCGCCGGGCCTGCGGGCGCGGATGCTGGGCGTCAACGGCTGGTTCTCGACGAACATTCTGGGCAACCGCGACGGCGAAGTATTGAACGATCCGGGCTCTTTCAAGTCGAAGGAAGTCACCAAGGCATCGGTGCTGGACGAAATTTTTGATCCTAAAATGTACCCGGACCTCTACGGCCAGCTGTTCCACAAGATCCGGATCGAGTACTATCCCCCTCGCGGCGACGAGAAGGAAGGCTGGGACAACATCGATATTTTTGGCTGGTGCGGCCTCCCCATGCAGATCAAGGTCAATTTCCTCTGCCGCGATTCCATCCTCGCGGCTCCGGTGGTTCTGGACCTCGTGTTATTCATGGACCTGGCGAAGCGCGCCGGCATGAGCGGCATCCAGGAATGGCTCTCGTTCTACTTCAAGTCTCCCATGTGCCGGCCGGACCTCCGCCCCGAACACGATCTCTTCATCCAACACCTGAAATTACAGAATACGCTCCGCATCCTGATGGGCGAGGAAGTTCTGGATCACAGCGGGTTGGATTATTATGAGTCGCGGGACGCGGCTCTGGAGTCGGCGGGCGTAAAACTGAACGTCGTGCGCTGACGCGCGGCGGGTCTATCCGACTAACTTAAAAAATTCGTCCTGATACTCGTCAAACAGGCCTGATTCCTGCAGTTTGCGGCCCAGGACCGGAAGATAAGACCGGTCCGCGCGGCATTTCCTGAACAAACCTTCGATCATCTGCTTTTTCTTCCGCTGCATCTCTTCGGGCGTATCAAAAAATCCATGCTGCTCCAGATCCTTCACGTTGCCGTGAAACGAGGCGCCGCACTCGTCAATGATGAACTTCATGAGCGAGATCTGCCAGGCCTTGTCGGGACCGAGGGCGATCAGGCTCTGGTTCCGCTCGGAATCCGTCAGCCGGTTTAATATCTGTTCCGACAATACCTTCGCAGGCTGATGTTTCACGTTGGGCGAATGCTCTTCGTTCTTAAAATGATATTCCAGCGCGCGAAAGGACTCTCCGTATTGTTGCGACAGCCATTCGCCGAACTTGCGGGCGTCGCCGTCAAAGCCCGCGAATCGTTCCTGCGCCACTTCCATCGTGATGATCCTGGGCCGTTCGGCGGTCACGATCCCCTGCCGCAGGCGGCTGCGGTCTTTGTACCCCTCGATCTCCGATAGAAAGAAGTAGCGCAGTTTGGTGTCTCCGAACGTGGCGATCCTCTGCCGCGGCGAAAGCACGATGCGGGTCTGTATAATGGCGTCCTTAAAGTACCGGCTGAGGTCCATATCGATTTAATTAGGGACAGCGCCCTGATTTACGGTCAGCGGACGGGGGTGAGTAATGGTGCGGCGTCGGCGTTTTCCTGGGTTTGAACCTGTTTCGCGAAGTGGCTGGTTTCGCCGAAAATAGGCAGGATCATGCCGCGGTGTTCGTCATAGGTGATGATGACGCGCCGTCCCATCGATTTCTGGATGCTTTCGGCGACCGCATCGTCCATCACGCTGAAAAGAAATTTTTCCGGCACCGTGCCGGGCATGTTCACCATCACCAGCTCGCCTTCCCAGGTCTTGAAAACCCATCCCTTTTTGGAAATTTTCTGCACGTAGCCCGCCCGCTCGCCCTTCGAGTAGACGAACTTCATGGTGGCCCAGGTCCAGAGCGCCAGTCCCGCAAAGGCGGTCAAAACTCCCATCACGATCATCTTGGCGATGAAGTTGATGAAGCTAAAAGGCTTTCGCTCGTCCTGCTCTTCGTCCTGGTCGTAGGTGGCCATAATTTAACTTTTTAAGAGGAGTGCGCGCCCGCACTTTCCACTCATTCCCAGACATCAAGGGAAAGTACGGGCTCGAATGCCCAAGAAATTCTCAAAAAGTAATCGCGCCCGCCGGGACTCGAACCCGGAACAATAGCTCCGGAGGCTATCGTGATATCCATTTCACCACAGGCGCAATACTAAAAAGCTTTCTTAAGAGAATGCGCCAGTCCTCCACGAAGTGGAGGGCAGGCGTATACAGCCTAGCGCATTTCTGACTACTTTACACCTGTCCGTGGTGAGGGTGCAGGCGCTCATTTCTAAATCTTTACTTCCTCCCCAGCGTCTCCGGGAAGCGTCCTAAAATTTTATCAAGTTCCGGGGACTTTTTACCGCCGCCCTGGGCGAAGACGTCGCGGCCGCCGCCGGACCCGCCGATCTCTTGGGCGAAAGATTTCGCGATCTTGCCGGCATGAAGTCCCTGCTTGGCGCAGTCGGGCGTAACGCTGACCACGAAAGAAACTTTATCGTCCTCGGACGTGGCGAGCAGAACGACGCCCGAGCCCAGTTTGTCCTTGAGGGCGTCGGCAGCGTCGCGCAATGAGGCGGCATCCAGGCCGTCCACGACTTCGGCTAAAACTTTGGCGGAACCGTTCCCCGCGCCGATCGGAACGGATTTGGCTTTGGAGACGAGCTCCGAAAGCTTGCCGGACTGGCCTTCACGGCGGAGCGACTGCAGTTCGCGCTCCAGGTCCAACTGCTTCTGCAGGAGCTTATCAATTCTGTCCAGCGCTTCGGCGGGCGAGGCTCGGAGCTTATCGGAAAGTTTGCGGATCAGATCGGATTGGCCGCGGAAATATTCCAGCGCCTTTTCTCCGGCCACCGCTTCGATGCGCCGGACGCCCGAACCGACCGAGCTTTCGGAAGTGATCTTGAAGCTGCCGATATCGCCCGTGGCGAGGCAATGCGTCCCGCCGCAGACTTCCGTGCTGACGCCGTCGTATTTCACGACGAAAACCTTGCTGCCGTACTTATCGCCAAAGAAGGCCAGGGCGCCTTCCTTGCGGGCGTCGTCCAGGCTGCCTTCGGAACGCTTGCGCGAGACGTTAGCCAGCACGCCGCGGTTCACATGGGACTCAATCTGGTCCAGCTGCTCGTCCGTGAGCGCTTTGGGATAGGTAAAATCGAAACGGAGCTTCTCGGGTGTTACGAGTGAGCCGGCCTGCGTAACCTGCGAACCCAGCACGCTGCGCAACGCGGCATGCAACAGATGCGTGGCCGTGTGGTGGCGCATGGTATGTTTGCGCGAAGTTTCATCCACCTGCGCGAGAACCGCGTCGCCGGACTTCACCGCACCGCTCTTCACGCGAACCTCGTGGACAATCAATCCATCCACGGGCTTTTGCGTATCCAGAACCTCAACCACAAATTTTTTATCGGGATGGCTGATAGTTCCGCGATCGCCGACCTGCCCGCCGCTTTCGGCGTAAAAGGGCGTTTCGGCCAAAACCAGCTCGCCTTCATCGCCCGCTTTCATTTCTGAAACCTCGGCCATCTTGCCGTTCGATTCCTTGGCGAGAGCCATCACCTTGCTCTTGGTTTCCAAAACTTCGTAACCGCGGAAAACGTTGCCGCCGGCTTTCTTGGAAAGCTCCGAGTGAAACACCAAATCCTTTTCGCCGGACCCTTTCCATCCTTTGCGAGCCGTTTCGGAAGCTTTTTCCTTGGCCTTTTCATAATCAGCCTCGGAAAAATCCAGTTCGCCCTTCAAATCCTTCACGATTTCGCGCTGGATTTCCTTATCAAGGCCGTAGGTGTCGTATATGTTGAAAACTTTATCGCCGGAAAGCTTGATGTTCCCCAGCGGCGCCTTTAACACGCTTTTGCCCGTGGCTTTGCGGATCTCGTCTTCCAGCATCCGCGTTCCGCTCTCAATCGTGGAAAGAGCGTTCTTTTCCTCGGTCTCAATGATCGAGCGGATGTTTGCCTCGCGTTCCCCGAGCTCCGGGTACTGCGATTTCATGTCGGCTACGACGACGGGGACGATGCGGTTCAGAAACGGTTCTTTCTTGCCATGCGTCCAGCCCTGGCGCAGAGCGCGGCGCAGCAGGCGGCGCAAAATGTATCCGCGGCCTTCGTTCGAAGGCAGAACGCCGTCTCCGATCATGAAGGTGGAGGCTCGGAGATGATCCGAAATGATCCGCTGGCTTTTAACGGAGGTTTCTTCCCCAATGAGCTTTTTCGTATCGCGGATGATGTCCTGAAAGTAATCGGTTTCGAATGAAGAGCCGAGATCGTTGGCGGCGACCGTCAACCGCTCAAGGCCCATGCCCGTATCGATATTTTTCTGCGGCAGCGGATTCAATTTACCGTCGGCGGAGCGGTCAAACTGCGTGAAAACCAGGTTCCAGACTTCCATGTAGCGGTCGCAGTCGCAGCCGGGACCGGGGCACTGGTGATCCTGGCTGTAGCTTTCGCCGCGGTCGTAAAGGATTTCGCTGCAGGGACCGCAGGGTCCGGTGGGCCCCATCGTCCAGAAATTGGAATCCGCGCCCAGCTTCACGATCCGGCTTTCGGGCACGCCCATCTTCTTCCAAAGGTCAAAGGCCTCGCTGTCTTCCGTATAAACCGAGGGATAAAGCTTTTTTTCGGCGAGGCCGATATCTTTCGTCAAAAACTCCCATCCCCAGGCGACGGCTTCTTTCTTAAAGTAATCACCGAAGGAAAAATTTCCCAGCATCTCAAAAAATGTGAGGTGGCGCGCGGTGAGGCCGACGCGCTCGATATCCGACGTCCGCAGGCATTTCTGGCAGGACGCGGCGCGGGTATAATCCAGTTTAATCTGCCCGAGAAAGTGCTTCTTAAACTGGACCATCCCGGCCGATGTGAAAAGCAGCGAGGGGTCGCCCGTGGGGATGAGAGAGTCCGACGGCACCACGGTATGGCCGTTCTTTTTAAAGAAGTTCAGGAATTTACTGCGTATCTCGCTGGTTTTCATTAAGCCTGACAGTTCACCGCTTTGCTCTTTTTGGTTTTACCGTTGGCGAACGTGATGCGCGCCACGACGCTGTGCTGGCCGATGGAAATGTCGTGCCAGTCGTACCAGTAGTAGCCGGAGTTTTCGCGCGCGGGCTGCCAGGGACCCTTGTCGATGGAAACCTGCACGTCGTGGCCGACCGACGCGCCGATGCGGATCGAATAGTGGTGCGGCTCCAAAATATCCCCGTTTTTGGGATAGTCGATGACGACGTAGGGCCCTTTGGGCTGCTTGGCCTTGGCTCCCGCCGGCTCCTTCTTGATGGATACTTTCTTCTTTGCTCTGTCGATGTGAATGATCATTTTAGCCTCCCTGTTTAGGGTTAATGCTTGAAATGACGCGTGCCGGTGAAAACCATAGCGATGTTGTGCTCATTGGCCGCGTCGATGGACTCCTGGTCGCGGATACTGCCTCCCGGCTGGATGATGGCGGAAACGCCGGCCTTCGCCGCATGGTCCACGCAGTCGCGGAACGGGAAGAAGGCGTCGGATGCCATCACCAACGGAAGTTTTGAAATCTGTGTCTTGATGCTGCCTGAACCCGCGCCCACCGCGACTTCCTGGCGGATGTCGCTCATTTTGACGAGCGAAGCGCGAAGCGAATCGATGCGGCTCATCTGACCTGCGCCGACGCCCTGCGTGAGAGCGCCGCGGGCGAGCACGATGGCGTTCGACTTCACGTGCTTGCAGATCTGCCAGGCAAACTCGAGCGAATACAATTCTTCAGGCGTGGGCTGGCGCTTGCCGACGACTTTGCGCGCTTCCGCCGGCGTCCCATTCTTGGGATCGGCGACCGCCGCCGCCATCAAATCTTTCTGCTGGATCAAAAATCCGCCGGATATCTTCTTGATGTCGAGCTCGTAGGGCAGAGAGAATAATGTGTTCTGCCGGAGGAGCCGCAGGTTCTGTTTCTTCTTGAAGATATCGAGCGCGCCCGGCGTATAGTCCGGGGCGATGACGCATTCAAAAAACTGCTTCGAGATTTCGGCCGCTGCCGTTTCGTCCACGGTCTTGGAAAATCCGACGATGCCTCCAAAGGCGCTCAGCGGATCGGCGCCGAACGCGAGCTGATAGGCTTCCAGCGGGCTCTGTCCCCAGGCCGCGCCGCAGGGGTTCGTGTGCTTGATGATGACGCAGAACGTTCCGCTCGCTACGGCATATGAGCGCGACAGCTCGGGAGACGACTGCGAATTCACAATCTGCCAGGCCGCGTCCAAATCAAGATAATTGTTGAATGAAAGCTCTTTGCCCTGGAGTTTCTCCGCGTTCACGACGCCCCACTCGCGGTCGCCGGACTCCTTGTACACGGAAGCCTTCTGTTGCGGGTTCTCGCCGTAGCGAAGATCGGACAGCTTGCGGAGGCCGATGGTAAACTCTTCCGGAAACTCGCCGGCTTTGTCGGCGGGATTGAGCGGCGGCTTGGAGTCGGTGATCAAATTGTCTTCGCGCTGAAAAAATTTGGCGATCATGCTGTCGTAATGCGCGGTATGCCCGAAGGTTTTCGCGGCCAGGTTGCGCTTGGTGTTGATCGAAATCTTTTTGTCCTGCTTGTACTCGGCCACAACCTTGGCGTAGTCGCGCGGGTCGCAGAGCGTCACGACGTCCGCAAAGTTCTTTCCTGCCGCGCGCAGCAGCGATACGCCGCCGATGTCGATGAACTCGATCATCTCGGACTTCGGAATCTTGTTCTCCATGCTGATGCGCTCGAAGGGATAGAGGTTTACGACCACCCAGTCGATGGGCTCGAGATTGTTCTTGTTCATATCGCCCTGGTGCTTGGCGCTGGAGCGGATCGAAAGGATGCCGGCGAAAACTTTAGGATGCAGCGTTTTAACGCGGCCTTCGAGGATTTCCGGAAAGCCTGTAAACTCGCTGATCTCCGTGGTCGGGACGTTGGCCTGCTTCAAAGCGGTCGCGGTGCCGCCGGTCGAAATGATTTCGAAGCCGAAGCTCACCAGGTCGCGCGCGAGCTCAACGACGCCGGTCTTGTCCGATACTGAAATGAGTGCCTTCATATCCTTCTCCCCTTGTTGATAATTAAAATTTTGGGCCTGCTTACTCTTCTTCTGGATCTCCCAGCCGGCGTTCTTTTCTAAACCGGTTGATGGCCCGCTCCACCACGTCGGGCGCGAAACCCTGGCGGACCAGGTGGCCGTAGAGCCGGCGGTGCTGTGTGTGCATGTCGATCTCTTTGATCTGCCGGCTGCGCCGCATGATGGACTGGAACGCGCGCTCGTCTTCGCTTGGAATGCCGTCCGCCTCGCCCTTCACGTTTTTTACGATCTTTTCCGCTTCGCTGCGGTCAAAGCCCTTGTGGACCAGGTCTTCATGGAGCCGCTCTTCGCCGATCAGCTTATTCTTGAGCCGGTCTTCCACGAAACTTTTGGCGAACTCTGTGTCATTCAGCAGCTTTTGAGCTTTTAACTGCTCGATCGCGACCTGAATGACGTCCTTGGCGAAGCCTTTGCGCTTCAGCCGCTCCCCCATCTCCACCGTGGTCAGGGTGCGGTAACTTAAAAACAGATAGGCGTACTCGACCGCTTCCTTCTGGATCTCGATATTCTTGAGCTCGCCCAGCGTCGATTCGCTGATCTCTGCCCCTTCCGTCAAGTGAAACTGGGCAACCACGTCCTCGTGCAGTTTAATGGAGACTTCCGGCCCGATATACACGGTCCGATATTCCTTTTTGAACTTTTGTGGGACGATTTTGAGGATTTTTATCACGGAGAACGACCGTTACAGTCGAAGCGTCATTATACAATATTCGTTGAACAGACCCTTCTAAAAAGCTAAAATCTGAATAAATTCAGCAGGAGGTTTCATTCGATGGCCGCAAAAACAGCAGAACTGATGGAAGGTCAGGCCGCTCCCGATTTCGAATTAAAGGACCAGGACGGCAAATCCACGCGTCTGTCCGATTTCAAGGGCAAGTCTGTGGTGCTTTATTTCTATCCCAAGGATGATACTCCCGGCTGCACCAAGGAATCCTGCAGTTTCCGCGACAACGAAAGCGCCCTCAAGAAGGCCGGCGCCGTGATTTTGGGCGTCAGTCTGGATGATGAGAAATCCCACCAGAAGTTCATCAAGAAGTTTTCGCTTAATTTTCCCCTGCTTTGCGATGAAGACGCCAAGGTCTCGCGGCTGTACGGCGTTTACAAGAAAAAGAACATGTACGCGCGGCTTTTCTGGGGGATTGAGCGCTCGACCTTCGTGATCGGAGCGGACGGCAAGCTGAAAAAGATTTTTCGCAAAGTGAAAGTGGACGGACACACCGAAGAAGTCTTCGAAGCCCTCAAATCCGCCTGACGCCGTGAAAGCCGCCTTCATCCAGGAGCCCGGCGGCCCCGAAAAAGTCCTTTTCGGCGAGCAGTCCAATCCCGTGGCCAAAGAAGGCCAGGTGATCGTCAAAGTGCGTGCCTGCGCGCTGAACCACATCGATATCTGGGTGCGAAGCGGTTCGCCGGCCTACAAGGTTCCGATGCCGCATATCATGGGCGCCGACATCGCTGGCGAAGTGGGCGGACGCAGAGTTATCGTGATGCCCGGGCTTTCCTGCGGGCGCTGCCATTTCTGCCAGATGGCGCGCGACAATCAATGCGAAACGTTCAAGATCGTGGGCGCAGCGTCCCATGGCGGTTACGCGGAGCAGGTCGCGGTGCCGGAGCGCAACGTTTTCCCCATGCCGAGCAATCTTTCTTTTGAAGAAGCGGCGAGCCTTCCCCTCACATTTTTAACTGCATGGCACATGCTGATGACACGGGCGGTGCTGAAGCGGAACGAAACCGTGGTTGTTTTGGGCGCGGGTTCCGGGGTGGGAACGGCCGCGATTCAGATTGCGAAGTATGCGGGAGCCAAGGTGATCGCGGTGTCCTCGGCAGACGACAAATTGGCCAAGGCGAAGGAATTGGGCGCGGAGCACACCGTGAATGGAAGCCAGGAAGATTTTTCGGATGTCGCGAAGAAGGTTACGGAAGGGCGCGGCGCGGATGTGGTTTTTGAACACGTCGGGCCCGCAACGTGGGAGAAGTCAGTCAAGGCGTTGTCGCCTTACGGCCGGATCGTTACCTGCGGCGCGACGACAGGCCCGACGGTTCCATTAGAGCTTCGCTTCCTATTTGCTCGCAACCTTTCGATTTTGGGATCGCGGATGGGCACGCTGGCGGAATTCGCCCAGCTCCTGCCGCTCTTCGAAGCGGGCCGGCTCAAACCCGTGGTGAGCAAGGTGTTTCCTCTGAACGAAGCGCGCGCCGCCCACGAATATTTGGAAAAGCAAAGTCAGATGGGAAAGGTCGTGCTGAAGGTAGCGTAGTCCGAGGATTCCGAAAAGATTCGTGCAAAACGTTCAAATTGACAACAAAATTCATTTCTGCAATAATTTGAAAACGAATCATGGCTGATACTCCAAACCCAGTTCCGCCCGCGGCCCCAAAGCCCAAACCCAAATCCAAGACGATCGCCAGGATCAGCGCGGATCTGTGCTCCGGTTGCGAAGCCTGCTTGTCGGTCATGCCCCACAAAGACTGCATCGTAAAAAATGATGCCCCCGCCGGAACGCCGTTCGCCATGATTGTCGTGGATGTTCAGAACCAGGTCTGCACGGGCTGCACGCTCTGCATGCGGATCTGTCCCTGGGACGCCATCACCATGGTTCCCAGACCCGCCGAACAAGCGCAAGCCTAAAAGACCTACAACTACATAACTACAGAGAGATGTATTGGTTGGACCTGAGGAGGGTGTGGATCGCGTCGTTGGCGTTTCGCAGCCGGCCGGAAATCTTATCGATGATGTTTTTGAGGACTTTGATGCCGATCTGGGGGTTCTCTGATATGAGGGAATTGAACTCTTTCTGGCTCCAGACCAGGATGACCGTTTCCGTTTCGATGGCGGCGACCGCGGTGGCCGACCGGGGTTTATGGTCGAAAAGAGCCATCTCGCCGAAGATCTCCCCTTCCTGAAGGCGGGCCAGGCGGCTGCCCTTGAGGGTCTTTCCCTCGCTTTTCCAGATTTCAACCACCCCCTGGACGACCATGTACATCTGGTCGCTGGCGTCCCCCTCCTGAAAGATCACTTCATCCTTCAAATAGACGGTTTTGATGGCTTTGTTCTGGACGAGCTGAAGCTCCGACGGATTAAGGTCCCGGAAGATGTCTGAGGTCTTTATGGTATTGGTGATCATAGGGTTCCCCCTTACCAGAAAACTGATTTCTCCTATTATATCAAATTTGACCCCTCGGGAGCCGGATTTCCGTGCAGGGCCTGAATTGAACCGGGGCCTCCATTTTAATAAGATAACCCAAAATGAGATTGACGGTCCCGCCGAACCCGCCCGCATCAAAGAACACATTCCTCTGTTTAGCGCTTCTTTTTTCAGTATTTTTTTCCCCGTCTCCGTCCGTCACGGCCTCGCTTACCGTCGCTGCGTCCCCGGAAGAGGGCGGCATCCAAAAGGACCTTGAACGGGCGTTCGGAGACCGCGGCCGCAAAGCATACATATTGAAGGGATCCCTGCTTTATCTGTACCGTCCCTACCGTTCCAAATATCTGAACATCAATTCTCTGGGCTTTCGGGGGGGCAAGGTCCGGCGCAAAAAGAAGGGTGCGTTTCATATCGCCGTTCTCGGAGGGTCCACCGTTTTTGGCGTCCGCCAGGCGGATTTCCACACCATCCCGTATCTATTGGAAGATCGGCTCAGGAAAATGTATCCGGACCGTGCGGTCCAGGTCTTCAATCTCGGGATCGAGGGGTACACGATTCAACGGGAAACGGCTTTGATCAAGCACCTGTTTGACGCGCTTGAGCCCGACTTGGTCATATTTTACGGCGGGTGGAATGATATATCGATGGCCCATAGCATTAATTACAAAGATCTCGCGTTTTTCAATGAGGAAGATGAGACGTTTTTTATTAAGAAGCAGGAAGTTTCCTTTATCCAACAGGCTATCGTAAGGACCGCGGCCCGCATATGGCAGAGAATGGCGGGCATGTCGTGGTGGATGCGGCCGCAAACTTCGCCGGGCCATCGAAAGGATATGTTCGTGCGGCAATACAGGGAATACCTGTTTGAAGCTGCGGCCTATCTCAGAGAAATGTCCGTACCGGTTCTCTTTGCGATCCAGCCTGCGCCCGCGACTCGAAAGAATTTGGCGGCGGGCGAAGCGCAGATCGCCGCGGCATATGAAAGAGAGTATCCTGATTTCCTGGAGTTCAACCGCAAATGCATCGCCGATCTGATGGCTTCGGATCCGTTTCGGGATGGAACGCTGATGGATATCAGCGGCGCCTTTGACGAAACGGAAGGCGAGATATTTACGGATCAGATACATGTGAACGTTAAGGGAAATAGGATCATCGCGGACCGGCTGGCGGATATCATCGCCGCGCGCGGCTTTATCAAAGCTCATGCAAGATAATAAAGCCGCTCTGGTTCACCGTTTTTGCTTTTACGCGGTTCTGGGGCTCGTGGCTGTGGCCGCCTTGGCGCTCATTCCGGTTAAATGGAATGGGTGGCTGGAGTTTCCGCCACTCCCCTTCCCGTCGATCGAGGAAGTTTCACTGAACCTGCGGATCGCTTTCGGGGGCGGCTCGAATGGATATACGAGAGCTTTTCGCGGATACTTAACCTTTGCCTTCATGGCCGGCGCGTTCCTGTCATCCGGGCGGTTTCTGCTGCATCTGATCCTCCGGGAACCCAAGAGCGAAGGCGGCATCCTCGGGTGTTTGACCGGGCGCGAGAAGGTTTCCTTTTATTGGATGATGGGCTCGCTGATCTATAGCCTGTTATGGCTCGGATTGGGATTGTCGGGACATTTGAACAGCTCCATTGGCTGGATCGTGGGCGTTGCCGGATGGCTGCCATTTTTGTCGGGACTGGTTTCGGGATTTCGCTCGCGCCTGGACGCTTTGGCCCGTCGATTGCGAAGCCTGAAAGCGGAAGAGGCGGGGTTTTTGCTGACGATTGGTACGCTGCTGTTTTTCCTGTCTTCGAACGCGGCGTTTAATCCGATAGGGGCAGACACTCTGACGTCGCATGCCGGCCTTCCCAATGCTTATTTGCAATCCGGACAGGTGTTCGTGAACCCCTATCACATCTATTCGTATCTTTCCCAGAAAAATGAAATGCTCATCCTGTGGTCGCTTCTGCTCGGTTCGGACTTCGCGGCGCAGCTTCTGGTCTGGGGATTTTTGGCGGCATGGCTCCTGCTGATCTGGGGTTTCCTGGAGCGACATGCCGGAAGCCTGGCGGCAATGGCGGCCGTTGCCCTGGCGCTGTCCATTCCCCTCTTCAGCCGTACCGCCGATGAATTTAAAAACGACGCTTCGGTCGGACTGTTTTTGTTCGCGCACTATGTCTGCCTGATCGAAGCCCTGCGAGAAGGACCCGAAACAAAGGACGCGGGCCGGAACTGGTATTTGCTTTCGGGCATCGCGTTGGGCGGGGCGATCGGCCACAAGCTGGTGGCTCTGCCGGCGGCATTTTTCACCCTGTCGTTCCTTGCGGTGGATGCCTGGATCAAGTCCCGCAAAAATATTTCTTCGAAGCCGCTCCTGGTTCCGTTGATCGCGGGGATGTTGATGGTCGCCTGGCCATGGCTTCTGCGGGCTTATATCTATACGGGCAACCCCGTCTATCCCGTTTTTAAGAAATGGTTTCCCACGGACGAGTCGCCAAACCTGCGCAACAGCGGGATGTATTTTTACGACCTTTTGTTCGGCTACAACGAAATCGTGCACCGCAACATCGCCGACGGCGCCCAGCGTTACGACTATCAGCGCCCAACCTGGGGTCCCTCCCTGTTTTTTGCCCTGCTGATCATACCCTGCGCTTTTCTGCCGTCCGCGCGCGGCTTCCGCCTCTGCTGGAGCGCCGCCCTCCTGAGCTACACTGCCCTGCATCTCAGAACCCTTCTGGCCCGGTATCATTTGGGCCTTCTCGTATTTTTAGTCGTTACGCTTTTTGCATTCAGCTGGCGCGAAGTCCTGGAGCGTTCCGGCGGAAAATTCTACCGGAGGCTGGTCCTGGGGGTCCTGGCGCTCGCGATGATCGCCTCCAACGTCTGGATTTGCGCTCAGCCGTCATTTTCTTTTCTTCTATCCGGCTATTCCCCCGGGAACCGTCCGAACATGAAGAACGGGATGAATGAACTTTATTGGATGGCGCATGTCTTCAATACGCGATCGGCTCCGGGCGATTCGGTTTTGCTCGCCGGAATTTACGGCACTTACCCTTTCAAGAGGAGGGTGTTCGCCAACGGGGCCCTGGATCCGGAAATGCTCGGGCGGTTGTCGATGGACGCGCGGGACGCAGACGACCTTAAAGAACGATTGTCCGGACTGGGCGTTCATCACATCATCATTTCGAAGTCATTTTATCACTGGATCGACAACCCCGCATTTCCTTTTCGAAAGGGCGCTTCAAAACGCCTCGGCGCGATGCTGAGCCGTTACATGCGGGTGGTGTACGTCTTGCCGGACGGATCGATGACGTGGTACGTTTTCCGGGAGGACGCAGGACCTGATAAGATCGTATGGGACGCGCGGGACGCGGAACTCTTCCCGGGCGACTTTATCGGCGAGGCGAAAGCCTTGCGCGCTTCCGGGAACGAAGCGGAGGCGCGGCGGCTGCTGGAGATGGCGCTTCCCGTACCGATGATGGCGATTCACAAGGATGAAGTTAAGAGACTATTGAATGAAACGGAACGCAAATGAAGAACCTGTTTGAAGCGGGCCGGGCGCACCGGATTTGGTTTTACGCGGTCTTGGCTCTGGCGGTGATAGCGAGCCTGATGATGGTGCCCGTGAAATGGGACGGGCTGCGGGAAATCCAGATGATGCCGCTTCCGCCCCTGCCGGAGATGATGAGGAACGCCGCTTTGGCGTTGAGCGGGCATGAGAACGGATATTCGAGGGCCGCTCAGGGTTACGGGATATTCCTGCTGATGGCGGGAGCGTTTCTGTCGAGCGGCAAGTTTATATTGAGTTTGATCTTGAGGGGCCCCGGCGAAAGCATACTGGACCGGTTAACGGGGCGCGAGCGTTTCGCGTTTTATTTCATGACGGGATCGCTTGCTTACAGTTTGCTGTGGTTCGGCCTGGGGCTTACGGGGATATTAGGCCGGTCGAGTTCCTACGCGGTGGTCCTCATCGGATGGATCCCCGCTCTGATCGGATTACCCGGCATTCGCGCCAGGCTGGCCTCGTTCAAGTCCCGCCTGGACGACCTGACGACTGCGGAAGCCGTTTTTATCGCGTTCTTCGGCGCCGTTCTGCTTTTGATTTCTTCAAATGCCGCGCATTATCCGGTAGGACCCGACACTCTGACCTCTCACGGCGGACTGCCCAACTATTACATCCAACAGGGCAGGATCACGGGAAACCATCACCACATCTATTCCTATTTTACGCAGAACACGGAGATGCTTATCATGGGGTCCCTGCTGATGGGCTCGGACTTCGCCGCGAAAATGATCATTTGGAGTTTTCTGGCGGCCTGGATGATTCTGATCTGGGGTTTTCTGGAGCGGCATACCGGAAAGCTGGCGGCGATGGTTACGACCGCGATGATCTTCGCAATCCCCGTGATCACCCGCTCGGCGTTCGAGTTCAAAAACGATTCAACCACCAGCCTGTTTATGTTTGTTCACTACGTATGCCTGATCGAGGCTCTCCGCGCGCCGGACAACGCGCCGAAAGGCGCTTCCGGAAAATGGTTCCTGCTGTCGGGCGTGGCCGCGGGCGGGATGATCGGGCACAAACTGCTGGGCGTTCCGGTCGCGTTTTCTTCTCTGCTTCTGCTGGCGGTGGATGCGGCGGCAAGGCGCAGAAAAAATCTGCCTCCGGCGAAGTTTCTCGTCCCGTTCTTGATCGGCCTGTCGGTCGCCGCGCCCTGGTTCGTCAGGACCTACGTCCATACCCGCAACCCCATATATCCGTTTTTCAACGACTTTTTTGGCAGCCACATGGGAAAGGATGACCGCTGGCTAAACATGAACGAGGGAACGTTTCCCCCTTCCGGCGCCGAGAAGGGGCTTTGGATCAACGCTCGCATGATGCGTATATATTTCGAAGATCTTTTGCTGGGATATAACGTGTCTCATGCCAACATCGCTGATTCCGTGGCGCACACCAACAGTCAGCGCCCGACCTGGGGCGCTTCCGTGATTTTTGTTTTGCTGATTGTCCCCTGCCTGCTGCTCCGGTCCGCGCAGGGATTCAGGCTCTGTTGGTGCGCAGCTTTGCTCAGTTACATGCTTCTCCTTTACCGCAGTCCACCCATCCGCTACCACATGGGTCCGCTGGTTTTTTTGATCGCGAGCCTGTTTGCGGTGAGCTGGCGGGAGATTCGCGAAAGCGGCGAGACGAAAATCCGCGAGGGCATCGTGCTGGCGGGAACGGCGTTGATCGTGCTCGTCTCCAACGTCTGGATCCCCAGCCAGACGTCGTTTCCATTCCTCCTGAGCGGCTACGCGCCCGGAAACCGCATGCGCGACTTCAAGGCGGCCAACGCCTACTGGATGGCTCACGTGGTCAATACGCGGTCCAATGAGGGCGAGTCGGTGTTTTTTGTCAGCATGATGGAGACCTACCCTTTTCATCGCAGGATATTTGCGACCGGACCACTCAACATGCAGTGGCTGATCCGCCTTGCTCGAAAAAGCCCGAACGCGGAATCGTTAAAGGAAAGCCTGCGCGGCCTGGGCGTCGATCATATTGTGTTTTCAAAATCGTTCTATCAAAGGAGCGATTTTCCTCCCGTCAAGCGGGATCAGATCATCGGACAGATCGAAGAGCTTTTGAACCGCCACATGAAGGTCCGCTACGCCCTGCCCGACCAATCCATGATCTGGTATTCATTCGCGGATGTGCGTGAAGGCGGTGAAATCCGGTTCGACGCGCGGGACGCCGAGCAGTTTCCGCCGCAGTTCATCGCGCAGGCAAAATTCTGCTGGGATTCCGGAAACCGGGGCGAAGCGCGGCGTCTTTTGGAAATCGCGCGCGACGTTCCGATGCTGCCCGGCCACAAGGAGCAGGTCCTGCGCATGCTCGGGAATTTCAATGAATAGCCCGTCCGGCCCGGAGCGAATCCTTCGAATTTGCTTTTATGCAGCGCTGGGCGCGGCGGCTTTGACGGGCCTTTTGCTGATTCCGGTCCGATGGAGCGGTCTCCTGGCGGTCCGGATGATTCCGCTTCCACACTTATCGGATGTTCTTCAAAACGCCGCGCTCGCATTTCAGGGCCATTCCAACGGATACTCGAGGGCCTTCCGCGGATATTTCGTTTTTATTTTCATGGCGGGCGCCTTTTTATCGGCCGGCCGGTGGATATTGGACCTGATCTCCCGCCCGATGAACGGCAACGGCGGATTCCTGGAAATTTGCACGGGACGGGAACGTTATGCGTACGATTTTCTGGCGGGTTCCCTGGCTTTCAGCCTGCTGTGGCTCGGGCTCGGTTTATCGGGATTTTTAAGTTTGCCCGTGGCCTATGCGGCGGGTTTCATTGGATGGACGCCCGCGATCGCAGGGCTCGTTTCGGGCCGCTGGAGCATAAAACCGCTTCTCGCGCGATGGACGGGCCGGACCCGCGGGGAAAAAATCTTCATCGTTTTTTTGGCGGCCGCGCTGGCGTTCTTGTCTTCCGGCGCCGCGCTTTACCCGATCGGACCCGATTCGCTCGGATCGCACGGCGCGCTGGCCAACTTTTACGCGGAACAGGGCCGGGTCGTGTTCACTCCTCATCATGTGTACTCCTATTTGACGCAGAATACAGAGATGCTTTTGATGTGGACGCTGCTCCTGGGTTCGGACTTTGCGGCGCAGCTGCTGATCTGGGGTTTTTTTGCCGCATGGATCGTACTGGCCTGGGGTTTCCTGGATCGCCATTTTGGAAGTTTGCCGTCGATGGCTGCGGCGGCGATGCTCGTGGCCATTCCCGCCGTCAGCCGCAGCGTGGTCGAGCTCAAAAACGACGCGCCGGCCTGTTTTCTCCTCTTCGCCCATTACGCCTGCCTTGCCGAGGCGCTTCGCCGGTCCCCCGAATCGGGCGAGGACGGCGGAAAATGGTTTTTGTTGTCGGGCCTTGCGGCGGGCGGAGCGTTCGGCCACAAAATGCTGGGCCTTCCTCTGGGAATGATTTCATTTTTAGCGCTTGCTGCGGACGCAGGCGTCCGGCGGCGGAAAGGCCTTCCGTTCCGGAATTTCGCCGTCCCGTTCGTACTGGCCGCGCTGCCGCCCGCTTTACCCTGGCTCATCCGGACCTGGGCCGAGACCGGCAATCCCGTGTATCCTTTTTTTCAGAGGACTTTTCCCTATCCCCATCCCGAGGCCCTGAAATTCACGGCCGTGGAATATTTTTACGATTTGCTATTCGGGTTTCCCCGGGCGCATGCCGGGATGGCGGATTCTATCAGGCAATTGCCGGATTTCAAGCCGTTTTGGGGCAACATTTACCGTCCCACATGGGGGCCATCCGTACTTTTCGGCCTGCTGATCGCGCCCTGTCTTTTTTTGTCGCGCGCGCGCGGGTTCCGGACCGTCTGGATCGCCGCGCTTTTGAGTTATCTGTTTTTATACGCGAGGTCCTATGAATACCGCCTGCACATGGGGCCGCTGGTCTTTCTGGTCGTCACGCTTTTCGCGTTCAGCTGGCGCGAAGTTCTGGAACGCTCCATCGATAAAATTCACCGGTGGTTCCCGGCAACGGTGGCGGCCCTGGCCGTGCTGACTTCCAATGTATGGGCGGCATCCCAACCGTCTTTTTTCCTGCTTCTCTCCGGGTTTGCGCCGGGAAATTATTACAGCACTGGTTTTCCGGTTCACGATCTTTTTTGGATGGCGCACGTCTTCAACACGCGTTCGGCTCCGGGCGATTCGGTTTTGCTTGCCGGGATTCCGGACAGCTATCCCTTTCGAAGAAGGAATTTATTTACCGGGCGGATGGATCCTGACCAGCTGGGAGCGCTGACGGAACGGGCGCCAACCCCGGAAGCGTTGAAGGAAGCGCTGCGCCAATTGGGAGTGAACCATCTTATTATTTCAAATTCGTTTTCGAAGCGGGCCGGTCTTCCCCCCGCCCGTGAAAAAATCGTGCTGGAACGCCTCGGCGCGATGCTGGCCGGTTACATGAGGGTGGTGTACGTCTTGCCGGACGGATCGATGACGTGGTACGTTTTCCGGGAGGACGCAGGACCTGATAAGATCGTATGGGACGCGCGGGACGCGGAACTCTTCCCGGGCGACTTTATCGGCGAGGCGAAAGCCTTGCGCGCTTCCGGGAACGAAGCGGAGGCGCGGCGGCTGCTGGAGATGGCGCTTCCCGTACCGATGATGGCGATTCACAAGGATGAAGTTAAGAGACTATTGAATGAAACGGAACGCAAATGAAGAACCTGTTTGAAGCGGGCCGGGCGCACCGGATTTGGTTTTACGCGGTCTTGGCTCTGGCGGTGATAGCGAGCCTGATGATGGTGCCCGTGAAATGGGACGGGCTGCGGGAAATCCAGATGATGCCGCTTCCGCCCCTGCCGGAGATGATGAGGAACGCCGCTTTGGCGTTGAGCGGGCATGAGAACGGATATTCGAGGGCCGCTCAGGGTTACGGGATATTCCTGCTGATGGCGGGAGCGTTTCTGTCGAGCGGCAAGTTTATATTGAGTTTGATCTTGAGGGGCCCCGGCGAAAGCATACTGGACCGGTTAACGGGGCGCGAGCGTTTCGCGTTTTATTTCATGACGGGATCGCTTGCTTACAGTTTGCTGTGGTTCGGCCTGGGGCTTACGGGGATATTAGGCCGGTCGAGTTCCTACGCGGTGGTCCTCATCGGATGGATCCCCGCTCTGATCCATTTAAGGCGCGGTTTGCCGGATTTTCCCCGCTTCAAAAAAATGGAGCCCGCCGAAGCGGCATTCCTTGCGGTCACGGCCGGCGCGCTGGTACTGCTGTCCACGAACGCGGCGTTTTATCCCATGAATCCGGACACGCTGGCGTCCCACGGCGGACTGCCGGTCTATTACATTCAGCAAGGCCGCGTTACAATTAACCCCTATCACATCTATTCCTATCTGACGCAGAATACCGAAATGCTCATCATGGGTTCGCTGCTGATGGGTTCGGAATTTGCGGCGCAGATGATGGTCTGGGGATTTGTCGCGGCCTGGATGCTGCTGATCTGGGGATTCCTCGAACGTTACGCAGGAAGTCTGGCTTCCATTGCCACGGTGGCGGTGGTCCTGGCCATTCCCACGGTCACCCGATCGGCATTCGAGTTTAAGAACGATTCGTCCGCCAGCCTCTTCATATTCGCGCATTATGTCTGTCTGATCGAGGCGCTGAGGGCGGACGCGGAGCCGAAAGGCGCGGTCCGGAAATGGTTTTTATTGGCGGGACTTTTCGCGGGCGGAGCGATCAGCCACAAGATGCTGGGCGTTCCGGTCGCGCTCTTTTCCTTCCTCCTGCTGGCGGGCGACGCCGCGCTCCGGAAGCGGAAAAAACTTCCGCTCCGCGGGTTTGCACTCCCGTTCGTTATCGCTGTGATGATCCCCGTCCTCCCATGGTTCATCCGGACTTATATTGAGACCAGTAACCCCATGTATCCGTTTTTTGAAAAGATGTATCCGCCCCGCACTCCCTTCGGTTGGAAAATGACGGGCCTTTACCTTAACGACCTGCTTTTCGGATCCAACGTGTCATACCCCAACATTGCGGATTCGATGGCGAACACGAACAGCTACCGGCCCACCTGGGGCGCGTCGCTGCTTTTCGTTCTGCTGATCGTCCCGTCGCTCTTCATCCCGGCCTTCCGCGGGTTTCGCCTCTGCTGGGCCGCGGCCCTCCTCAGCTTTCTGCTTCTGGTTTACAGGTCTTTGGTCATGCGCTATCACATGGGGCCTCTGGTTTTCCTGGCCGCGACCCTGTTCGCCCTCGGCTGGCGCGAGGTCCTGGACTATTCCAAAAGCGAGGCGGGCCGCAGGATCGTGATCGGGGCGCTCGCTTTGACGATACTGGTCTCCAACATCTGGCTGAACACTCAGCCGGCGCTCACCTTTCTCATGTCCGGATATGCTCCCGGCAACAACCTGGGATCCCGGCGGGGGGTCGATGACCTCTATTGGATGGGCCACCTGATCAACACGCGGACCCCGCCGGACGATACCGTGCTGTTTGCCGGCGTGCTGGACACGTTTCCGTTCAAAAGGAAAACCCTTGCCACAGGCCCGATGAACCCGAAAAAAATGCTGGCCGTCTTGTCCGAGGAGTCGCGGGACGCAGGCGAGCTGCAGACTAAGCTGCGGGATCTCAGCGTGGACCACATCGTGGTTTCGAGCGCGTTTTATCAGAAGTCGCACCTGCCCGTCGCCCAAATCAGCGATGAAGCCATGGAGCGTATCGAGGAGCTTTTGAAGCGGCGCATGCGGGTGAAGTATGCTTCGCCGGACCGGTCGCTGGTCTGGTACGCGTTTGAGGAAGGAGAGAAAATCGTTTTTAGCGCCGCGGACGCGGAGATGTTCCCCTGGCCTTATATCAATGAGGTCCGGCGGCTGCGGGCGGAGGGCAGCGCTGCGGAGGCGCGGCGGATGCTGGATGCGGCGCGTTCAGCGCCGATGGCTGAGACGCATCGGAAAGAAGTTGAACGGATGCTCGAGGAAATGAAGTCGCGAGATCTCCCGCGGGCTTTACCGGCGGATCAGCGCTTTTAAGGCCCAGCCGATGCCTGCGAGCCAGAGCAGGCAAATCACCCTCTGGTTCATCGGGAGGCTGCGGGCGCCCTCCCATATCTGCAGGAATGGGTCGGCCGCAGGCGACCATGCTTTGTCGCCCGGCTCCTGCTTGACGCGGGCCCATATCCGCACGGATCGGGGATTTTTCCTTAAAGACTGAACGACCGATTCTTCCACTCTCTGCCGGGACATGCCCCTCCAGCCCGGAATCTCAATGGCGCTCCAGACCTGAGCCGTGCTGCCCCAGCCGTGATTGTCCGTGATGCCCGTGAGCGCCAGGGAATTTTTATAGGCCATATTTGCGATTTCCCCGCGTTTAGCCGCCGGAAAATCAAGGGCGATGGGGGCGCTGTTCGCGAGTTCGAACCCGTGCGCTCCCCATCCGATGAATTTTTCGACTCCTTCGCCCCAGTGGTGCAGCCAGTATTCGGGCAGGCTCGCGATCACGCAGACATTGGTAGAACCCGCGACGTCTTTCAGAAAATCCCGTATCCCTTCTTCGCCCCGGTCGTATTTGGAGTTTGGAATCAGGGACTTGTTGCCCAGCACCGCCCAGTGGGATTTATGGAGGCTCACCTCTTCGCCGCGCAAGGGCAGTATTCCTTCGACGCGGCCCGCCTCGAAATCTTTCAGCGCCTCCTCCGCGCCGCTCACCGCGTTGTGGTCGGTGATGAACGTGGCGTTAAACCCGGCGCGGCGGTGCCATTCCAGGTTTTTTCGCGGGCTGAATGACCGTCGCGCGTCCCAGGAATGGTTCGTGTGCGAGTGAAAATCCACGATCAGGAGGTCGGGATTTGCCGTGCGCAGGGCAGCCATGGGCCTCGGGATCAAAACGATGACTGCGGCCGCGGCTGCGTACGCCAGATTCAGGCCGATGAGCTTCAATATCTCGAGCATCATGTCCCTGGGGTTTTTGGGGATGCCGTTCATATAGGTTCTGAAGGCAAGCCATAAAAGGTTAACGAAAAGAAGAAACACGAGATGCTGGTACATGCTCAGGAGGGTGAGCGCGTCCGCGGCCTGGAAAAACGGCGCGAAGACGCGGTAGGCAGCCGGATACTCCAGAGACACCGCGGAATCAAATCCCCCGCCGATATTCTGTACCTGCGACGGGTAGGAAACGAACTGGCTTAGGAGAAGGACGGTACCCAGGACAAGCAGGGCCAGGCGCAGAGCGCCCAGCTTTTTCTCGCCGCGGTTTTTTGGGACTTCATTGATCGGGAAGCTTTTCATCGGGATCCTCCGGCCAGCTTCTTAAATTCTTCTTCTGTCAGGGTCTGAACCCCGAGCTTTTTCGCCTTGTCGAGTTTCGATCCCGCGTTGGGACCGTAGACGACGTAATGGGTTTTCCTGGAAACGGAAGACGACGCGTTGCCGCCCAGAGTCCGCACCAGCTCTTCGGCTTCGCCGCGCGTGAAGGCGGTCAGCTCGCCCGTGAAAACCACGGTTTTTCCCGCCAGGGGCTGGTTCGCGGACGCTTTGCGTTCCGGCTCCTTAAAGTTGACGCCCGCCCTGCGCAATCCTTCGATCAGCTCCCGGTTGCGCTTTTCCCGGAAAAAGTCCGCCACGGCTTCGGCGATGACGGGGCCGAGGTCTGCAACTTTTATTAATTCATCCTGATCGGCCTTCTCAAGGCGGTCCAGCGTCTGGAAATGTTCGGCCAGGGTGCGCGCGATTTTTTCGCCTACGTGGCGGACACCGAGGCTGACGAGCAGGCGCGACAGCGGCTTCTTTTTGGAAAGCTCGATCTGCTCGAGTAAGTTTTCCGCTTTCTTATCGCCGAAAAGACGGCACTTCAGTAAATCCTCTTTGGTCAGGCGGTAGATGTCCGCGAAGTTTTTGACGAGTTTTTGCGCGAGCAGGTCTTCCACGACCGATTCCCCGAGGCCTTCGATATCGATTCCATCCCGGCTCGCATAGTGGAGCAGGGCGCGTTCGAGCTGGGCGGGACAGGAGACGTTCACGCAGCGCCAGGCGACTTCCTCTTCTTTTTCGCGCACGACCGGTTCTCCGCAGGACGGGCATTTCCTGGGGATCGAGATCGATTTTCCATTGGGCGCCGCCTTAGCGACGCGTACTACTTTGGGAATCACGTCCCCCGCGCGCTCGATTAAAATCTGGTCGCCCACTTTGACGCCGAGACGCTCGATCTCGTCAAAATTGTGCAGCGATATGGAGGAGATGGTGACGCCGCCACATTCCACCGGCTCCAACTTGGCGACGGGCGTTACGGCGCCGGTGCGACCCACGGAATATTCCACGGAAAGGAGTTTGGTCGAAACCTGTTGGGCGTTGAACTTGAAGGCGACGGCCCAGCGCGGGCTTTTCGCGGTATATCCCAGAGATTTCTGAAGATCATGCGAATTGACTTTGATGACGATGCCGTCGATTTCGTACGGGAGGCCTTCGCGGCTTTCTTCCCATTTCTGATAGCTTTCCAGCACATCCCGGGCGCTCCTGCAGATCTGGATGGGCGGCCTCGAAGTCGGGATATGGAGCGCTTCGCAGAGCTTGATGAAATCGCTGTGCTTCGGGAGCGAAATACCCTCGGGCATGACTCCCGTGGAATGGGCGCAGAAGCGCAGGGGGCGCTGCGCGGTGAGCGCGGGATCCTTCTGGCGAAGCGATCCGGCCGCGCTGTTTCGCGGATTCACGAAGGTTTTCGCGCCCTCCTTCGCGAGCCGCCGGTTGAGGTCCGCGAAATCCTTTTTATGCATGAACACCTCGCCGCGGCACTCGAAATGCTTCGGAACTTTGACCTTCTCCGAAGAAAGCCGCACGGGCAGAGCGCGGATGGTTTTGGCGTTGGCCGTCACGGTTTCCCCGGTTTCCCCATCGCCCCGGGTCGCCGCTTTCGTTAAAATACCGTTTTCGTAAACCAGCGCCAGGCTCACCCCGTCCATTTTGGGTTCCACCGTGACTTCGACAGGAATATCGGCCGGCGAATCCTCTTTTCCGCCTTTCAGATTCTTCTGAAGCCGGTCCCACCATTCCTGAAACTCTTCCGGCGAATAAACGTTATCCAGCGAGAGCATTGGCTTTGAATGTTGATAGGGCTCGAAGGCGTCGGACGGAATGCCGCCCACGCGCTGGGTCGGAGAATCCGGCGTCAGTAATTCAGGATGCTTCGTTTCGAGGTCTTTGAGCTTTTTGAGGCGGGCGTCGTATTCGGCGTCGGTGACTTTGGGGTCGTCTAATACGTAATAACGGTAATTATGTTGCTCCAGCTCGTCCTTGAGCTTCTGGATCTCGAGCTTCGCGTTCACGGGGCTTTGCGTTCGTTCTTGACCTTGTCCAGAATTCCGTTCACGAACTTGCTCGAATCCTGCATGGAAAAATTTTTGGCGATCTCGATGGCTTCATCGATGATGACCGAAACCGGTGTGTTGACGTCCGTCAGGATTTCGAAGGTCGCGAGCCTTAAGATGTTGCGGTCCACCGCGGCCATGCGCTTTAAGTCCCAGTTTTCGGCGTACTTGATGAGAAGGTTGTCGATATCCTCTTTTTTTTCGGCGACGCCTTTCGTTAAATGCTCGCAGAATTCGCGCACGGTCTCGTTGGTGGTTTCAGCAAGCGTGGATTTGAGCGCCGACTCGATGGTGGCGTTGCAGGTATCCTGCAAATAAAGCGATTGGAGGGCGAGCTCGCGCGCCTGGCGTCTAGTTCCCATGATTTTCTCCGGCGTTCTCGACCATATCGAGCGCTGCGTAGGCCGCTTCGGAGCCTTTGTTGGCGGAGCCGCTGCCGGATCGTTCCCGCGCCTGCTTGAGGTTATCGGGCGTCAGCACGCCGAACGTGACAGGAACTCCGGTTTGAAGCATGATCTGCATGAGGCCGTCGGCGCAGGCTTGCGAAATATAACGGTTGTGATCGGTTTGCCCTTTCAGCACGCAGCCGAGCGCGATAACTGCGGAAACTTTTTTGGATTTGGCGAGGCGCTGCGCAGCCAGCGGAATTTCAAACGCGCCCGGGACCCACACCACGCGGACCGCAGAAGCCGGCACGCGGTTTTGCTTGAGCGCGCGCATCGCTCCGTCCAGAAGACCTTGCGTAACTCCCTGGTTATACCGCGAAACGACAATCCCGAAGCTCAATTTTTTCATTAAAGAATCTTTAACATGTGGCCCAGCTTTTCTTTTTTCGTCCGGAGGTAGCGCCGGTTGACCGCGTTGGACTTCACTTCGAGCGGCAGACGCTTGGTGACTTTCAGATGATAGCCGTCGAGGCCGACGATCTTGCGCGGGTTGTTGGTCATCAGGTGGATGGTGGAAAGCCCGAGATCTACCAGGATTTGCGCGCCGATGCCGTATTCTCGGAGATCCGCGTCAAAGCCGAGTTTCTGGTTGGCTTGGACTGTATCAAGGCCTTTATCCTGCAGCGCGTAAGAATGTAATTTGTTGGCGAGACCGATGCCGCGGCCTTCCTGGTGCATGTAGAGCACGACGCCTGAGCTGGCTTTCTGGATTTTTTTAAGCGCGGCCTGGAGTTGTTCGCCGCAGTCGCAGCGCAGCGAATGGAGGACATCGCCCGTGAAGCAGGACGAATGCACGCGCACCGGGACGTTTTTCTTGCCCTGAACGTCCCCTTTCACCAGAGCGACATGATACTCATGATGCACGGCGTCTTCGTACAAATGCAGATTAAATTCTCCAAATTGGGTTGGTAGCGGGGTTGAAACCACGCGCTTCACCAGTTTTTCGTTCCGGCGGCGGTATTCGATCAAATCCTTGATGGAAACAATCTTGAGTTTGAATTTTTTAGCGAACCGGATGAGCTCCGGCGTCCGAGCCATGCTGCCGTCTTCGCTCATGATCTCGCAGATGACGCCCGCGGGATAAAGGCCCGCGAGTTTCGAAAAATCGACGCCCGCTTCCGTGTGGCCCGCGCGCACCAGCACCCCGCCTTCCTGGTAGCGGAGCGGAAAAATGTGGCCGGGCCGCGCCAGCTGATTGGGGCGGGTCTTGGCTTGAATCAAAGTCTTGATGGTGAGCGCGCGGTCGTGAGCGGAAATACCGGTGGTGACGCCCTGAACCGCATCGACAGAAACCGTGAAAGCGGCTTCGCGCGTCTTATCGGGCCGGTCCACCATCGGGTGAATGTTGAGCGCGTCCAGCCGTTCGCCCAGCATGGGAACGCAGATCAGGCCGCGTCCGTACTTGGCCATGAAATTGACCGCCGCGGGCGTCGCCTTATCCGCGGCAATATAGAGATCGCCCTCGTTTTCGCGGCCGGGATCGTCCACGATCACGATCAGCTTGCCTTTTTGAATATCTTTGATGGCTTCGGGAATACTGGAGAGTTTCATCAATGTCCTTCCTTTAAAATTTCCGGCCAGGGCATCTCCATCTTTTGATAGAGGTCGCCCGGCTTGTTGACGGCGTCCTTGTAGACCTTGGCCTGGTGCGCCACCACTTTGGCGATGAGATCGGCTTCCAGGTTCACCGCGTCGCCTTTCTTTTTGTTTTTGAACGTCGTGTTCGTTTCCGTGTAGGGCAGCATGGAAACGGAGAATGAATTTTCCGTTGCGTCCACTACCGTTAGAGAAACGCCGTTGATCGAAATGGAGCCTTTGGGGACGATGTAGGGCTCGATGGATCCGGGATAGGAAAAATACCAGAGATTCGATCCGCCCTGCTTCACAATGGAAAGAATCTGGCCGCGGCCATCGACATGTCCCTGTACGACATGCCCGCCGAAACGGTCATCCATTTTCATGGCGCGCTCGAGGTTTACAGGGTCGCCGGTTTTCAGCGCGCCGAGCGTGGTTTTTTTGAGTGTCTCTTCCCCCGCTTCAACCGCGAATGTTCCCGTGGATTTTTTGAGCACGGTCAGGCAGCAGCCTTCCACGGCGATGCTTTCGCCCGCCTTCAAATTCTTGAACTTCGATTGGATCGTATATGTCTTTCCGCCGTTTTCCGAACCGGTTTTCTGGATTTTTCCGACCATCTCGATGATTCCCGTGAACATATTTTTATCTTTTCGCTCGAATTAAAATATCCGGTCCTATTTTTTTTGTTTCGATGCTGAAAAAGTGAAGCGCGTCTTTCAGTTTGGCGAACCCTTCGCCTTCCGTTGCCGGGCGGGCTTTCGCTCCGCCGATCAGGAGCGGCGCAACGAAGAAGAGGCACTCGTCCACCTGCTTCGAATCAAGCGCCCAGCCCAAAGTCTTCGCTCCGCCTTCGATCAAAAGCCGCGAGATTCCGCGCTTACCCAATTCTGATAACACCGTATTAAAATCGATCTTGCCGTTACGCGGATTGATGTAAATCCAGCGAACCCCGTTTCCGCCGTTCCCGTTTGCGCTATTCCCGCTTTCCCTTCTATCCTCGTCCGCTGATTTCGGCCGGCGGTTTCCGTTAAAAATCCAAGTCTGCGTGTCTTTGCTAAAAATTTTGCCATTTTTTGGGAGACGGCCCGAAGCGCTCACCACGATGCGCACCGGATTGCGGCCCAGGCCGTGGCTGGTGAGCGAAGGGTTGTCCCGCCGCACCGTTTCCGCCCCCACTAAAACTGCGTCCATCTCGGTACGCAGTTTATGGGAAAAGCGGCGCGCCTCGGGGCTCGTGATCCATTTCGAATCGAGCGTTCGGGTGGCGGTGCGTCCGTCCAGCGAGACCGCGGCCTTCAGAAAAACGTAGGGTTTCTTCCGGGTGATAAAGTGGATGAACGGACGGTTCAACTCGCGGGCTTCTGCTTCGCGCACTCCCGTCCGGACTTTGATGCCCGCGGCGCGCAATTTTGCGAAACCTTTTCCCCGCACCAGCGGATTGGGATCACCCATGGCTGCAACCACTTCACGAACGCCGGATCGGATGATGGCGTCTGCGCAGGGCCCGGTTTTGCCCCAATGCGAACAGGGCTCCAAATTAACGTAAAGCGTGGTACCGCGGAAACGCGATGTCGAACTGTTCCTTAGGCGGCTGAGCGCGGCCGCTTCGGCATGGGGGCCGCCAAACCTGGCGTGATAGCCTTCGGCAAGGACGCGGCCATTTTTAACGATGACGCAGCCGACATAGGGATTCGGACTGGCGCCCGAAGCGCCTTTCGCGGCGAGGCGAAGCGCGCGATCCATCCAAAATAGATCCCGTTCGTGGGACGATAATTTGGATGGCATAAATGATTTAGACCGGGCAAGGACAACCTCACTGACCGGACTTTCCTCCCTTTGCCGGCGCAGCGGGAGTTCCCGGCGCTGGTTTGGCCGGGGTCGCGGCCGCCGTCTCCAGGGGAATCAAAGCGATTTCGATGCGGCGGTTCTTGGAGCGGCCTTCGACCGTGGAGTTATCCGCCACGGGCCGGAACTGGCTGTAACCGGCCGCGATCAAAATGTTGGGGTCGATCTCGCCCACATCCTGCAGATAACGCGCCACGGCCGTCGCGCGCGCAGTGGAAAGCTCCCAGTTGGACGGGAACTTTTCTTTCAGCGCGCCGCCGATGGGCACATTGTCCGTATGGCCTTCGATGCGGATCTGTTTGTTCTGAACGGTCTTCAAAGTCTTCGCGACCTTCTTAAGAACGGCCTTGCCCTGATCGTTCACTTCGGACTCGCCGGAATTGAACACGACTTTGTCCACGAGCGTCACGGAAAGTTTGCCCTGGAGCTGGGTGATCTGGATCGAGCCCTGCTCAATTTCTTTTTGCATGTCGCCCATCAGGGAATCGTAGGTCGACTTCACCTTTTGAAGCTCGGCTGCCTTTTCCTTTTCGAGCTCTTCTTTCTGGCGCATGAGTTCGGCCAATTTCTTCTGTGACTGATCTTTGCTGAGCTCCATGTCGGTCAAAAGCTGGTCGCTTTTGGCCTGGAGCGCCATGATCTGCTCGTCCAGCGAGCGGATTTTATCGTCCGCGGTCTGGCGATCCATAGCGCATTGTCTCTTCGTCGCTTCGAGTTCCGCCACCTTGGCGTCATATTCTTTCTTTGGGATGCGGCCCAATGCCTGCGCGCTTTGCGCGGCGAAAAGCATCATTGCGGCCAGCCAGATATATTTTTTCATGATTCCTCCGGGGTTGGGTTGGATCAGCGCCCGTAGCTCAGGCGTTCCATCAAAAAAAGCGGGAGTGTGGCGAGCTTCATCTTGTGCTGCACGGCTGCAATGTCATATTCACAACGATAAACCGTAACGACATTTTCGTCCGTGTCGAAAATGGCGCAGGAAGCGCGGGGGTCTCCGTCGCGGGGCTGGCCCACGGCGCCGGTGTTCACAATGGTCTTTCCTTGCGGATCAAATTTGAACGGTTCGCCGTGCTGCATCGGTTTGTGCTGGATCATGCCGAGCGAATCGCTGTAGAAAACCGCGGGCACATGCGTGTGGCCGACGAAGCAAATGGGAGTGCGGAAAAGCTGGATGTTATCGAGATACTGGCGCGGCGTCAAAATATATTCGTCGATGGGGTCTCGCGGCGAGCCGTGGCTGAGAGTGTACTGCGAAGCGTCCACGAGGCGCGGCAGGCGCATCAAAAAGTTCCGGCTTTCGGGTTTCAGCTGGCGTTTGGTCCAGTTGAGCGAGCGCGCCGCCATGTCGTTGAACCAGGTGAGCTCTTTTAATCCCACCGCCGCGTAATCGTGGTTGCCCGCGATTACCTGGATTTTTTCGAGGCCTACGATCCGCTCGATGCACTCGTTGGGGTTGGGGCCGTAACCGACGATATCGCCCAGACAGATGAAATTTTGGATGCGCTCTTTTTTATAGAAGGCGAGGACCGCTTCGAGGGCCTCGAGGTTGGCATGGACGTCGGAAAAGATCCCGTACTTCATTTTTTCTTATTCCTTTGGATGGGTGCGCGAATGGTCCCCCGACAATACATTACAAGGGATAGTCGGGGTACGGCTTCGCCGCCCGACTTGATGGCTATTTTATTAAATCAGGGTTGATATTTCAATCGGTTTTTGAGGAGGGATCGGGATGGAGGACGGCTTTAATAAGGAAAAGAGGGAGGCGGAGCATGCGCAGCGTCCGCCAGGGTTCCCTCGCCCAGCGGTAAAGCCATTCGATGCCGAGCGCCTGAAACAATTTGGGCGCGCGCGGGAGGCGCCCCGAGATCACGTCAAAACTGCCGCCGACGCCCATCACGCCGATGCCGGGAAAAAAAGACGAATGTTTTTGGATCCATTCTTCCTGGCGAGGCGAGCCCATCCCCACAAACAACAAATGGGGTTTTAATCTTTTGATGGTTTCCAGGGCCTCATTTTCCTCCGAGCCTTTCAGATAACCGTGGGACGCTCCAACGATCTTCAGGTTGGGATAGTTTCGGGAAAGTCTTTCCTTCGCTTCTTCTGCCACGCCTGGCGCCGAGCCCCATAGGTAAATGCTCCAGCCTTTTTGATTCCCCTCGCGGCACAATTCCTGCAGGAGGTCGATGCCGGGGAGCCGCGGAAAGGGTTTGATGCTCTTCATGCGCGCGGCCCAGGAAAGACCGGACGATTCCGGGACGTTCAGAGATGATTCCTGGAGGATGGATTGGAGAGCGGGGTTTTTGGCGCAATCCAGCAGCATGAGAGCGTTGACGGTAACGATATGAACGGGTTTGTTCTCAGCGCGGCCCCGTTCAAGGCGCGCAATGATTTCCGGCAGGGTGGGCCGGTCGACGCGAATCCCGAGAATTGAGACGGGTTTAAGCAGGAGAGGCTTCGGCCGGAGCTTCTTTCCGGATGCGGGCCGAAATGACTTTGGAAACGCCGGACTCTTCCATGGTGACGCCATAGAGGACGTCGCAGGCTTCCATGGTGCGCGGGTTGTGCGTCACTACCAGGAACTGAGTCTTGTGGATGAAGTCTTTAAGGAGATTCAAATAGCGCGTAACGTTAACGGCATCGAGCGGCGCATCGACTTCGTCCAGGACGCACATGGGCGAAGGTTTGACCATGAAGAAAGCGAAGAGGAGCGCGATGGCGGTGAGCGTCTTCTCGCCGCCGGAGAGGAGCGCGATGTTCTGAAGCTTTTTGCCGGCGGGCTGAGCCACGATGTCGATGCCGGTTTCGAGAATATTCGATTCATCCGTGAAGACCAGGTCCGCCACGCCGCCCTGGAAGAGCGAGGCGTAAACCTTGATGAAGTTTTCGCGCACTTTCTGGAACGTTTCCTTGAAATGTTCCCGGGTGGTCTGGTTGATCTGGGTGATGGCCACTTTCAAATCGTCTTTGGCCTTCTGCAGGTCGGCCAGCTGATTGCTGAGGAACGTGAAGCGCTCTTCGAGGCCCTGATACTGTTCGGGCGCTTCGAGGTTCACGGAGTTGGACATGTTTTCCACGCGCTTCTTGAGCTTGGCGATCTCTTCGGGCGTCGCGGTGGCTTCGAGCGGCTGCTGGAGAGCGGCTTCGAGCGAAAGCTGATAGTTTTCCATCATCTTCTGGAGGACGTTGTTTTTGTCGTTTTCGAATGTGCGGAGCTCGAGTTCCACGATGTGGATTTCCTCGGAAAGCTTCATCTGGGCGTCGCGCAACCCTTGAGTCCGTTCGGCGAAGCCGGACTTCTTCGATTCGCACTCCGCCTTTTTGTTCAGCCATTCTTCGGTCTGAGCGACGATGGTCTGCTTTTGCGTTCCCAGCTCCTGGAGCTTGGCGCCGTCCCGTTTCTGGCTTTCCTTGAGTTCCACGATCTGGGTCGAGCAGATTTCCATTTCCTCGCGCGCGTCCTGCGTGTTCTTGCGATAGTCTTCCTGCAAAGCGTTCCATTCGGCGAGAGACTGCCGGATGCGTTCGAGATGCGATTCGGAGGATTCCAGGCGCACTTCCGCCTCTTTCGCGGTCAGCTCCGATTGGTGCTCGAGCATCTTCTTGTCTTCAATTTCGGCCTGGAGCTGGGCGCGCTCTTCTTCCTTCTGTTTCTGCGCTTCCTGGAGCGCCACGGTCTTTTCCGCCAGGAGCGCGATCCGCGCCTGGTGGTCGGCTTTTTCCCTTTCGCTGGCCTGGCGCTGTTCTTCGATCACGGCCATTTCGCGCTGAACGAGCTCGATCTCCTGCCGCATCTTTTTGGAAATGCTTTCCGCATGTTCGTGCTGGAGGCGGGCTTTTTCAATCGCCTTTTCTTTATCGGAGAGGCTGGCGCGGGTTTCGGCGAGCAGGCTCTGAGTTTGCGTCAATTCGAGGCCGTACTTTTCCACGGCCTCGCGGTTGACCTCGAGGCCCTGGGAAATCCGTTCCCTCTGCAGGAACTGGTTTTCGGAGGTTTGAGAGGAGGCGTTTTTCAGGAACATCTGGTCGCTGCCGCCGTCCATGGTACCTTCATCGTAAAGCGTGCTGCCGGCGAGATATGCGCCGCCCAACAGATAGTTTTTAAGGTTCTCGAGGGCCGGCTCGCATTGCACGAAGGTCAGCATGGAGTTGGCGTTCGGGATCTGGCTGATGTCGCGGATGCGCGTTTCGGGAATTTTTTCGAGGATAACGCAGGTGGCGCGGCCGAGCTCATTCTTCTTGAGCCAGTCGAGCGCCATTTGCGCCTGGTCCTGGCGGTCGAAAATCACGTGGTTGATGCGGGAGCCCAGAGCGGACTCGACCCAGGAAGACATGTGGTCGGAATATTTGAGCGCGATGCCCACGACGCCGCGGCAGCCGTCAAAATTCTCTTTGAGCATGGCCTGCGTTCCGCGCCGGTAGGGATGGCTTTCAAAATTTTCTTCCAGCGATTTGAGCTGGGTTTCGTACTGGACGATTTTCTGGCGGGCCAGCGAAATCTGTTCGGTGAGATCCGCGGCTTTGCGTTCGAGCGCCTGGTCCTGGCCGCGGAGCGCGGCGATTTCGCCTTCGGAACCCGTGAGAGCGCCTTCGGTGGTTGCGAGCATCTGCACGGTCTGTTCCATCTGCTCGGCGAGCCGCGCCGCTTCGGCTTCGGCCTTTTCGAACTCTTTCCTGGCCGAGGCCATGTCCAAATCTTTGTTGTAGGAAAGCGAGCTGAGCCGGTTCTGCTCGTTCACCCAGCCGTTCATTTCCCCCGCCATCTGGAAGAGGGCTTCGGAATACTGGTCTTTGCGCGCTTCGATTTCCTTCCGCGCCTCGCGGAGCGCTTCCCAGCCGGCCTGCTCTTTCTCAAACGCCTCTTTGAGCTGGACCGCGTCCACTTTGGCCTGGCTGATTTCCTTGTCGAGCTCGGCGATCTTGCTTTCGGTGTTCTTGACGTTGGAATCGTAATCGGAAATCTGGATCTCGCACTTCTCGCGCTTCTCGGCATATTCCCGTGCGCGCTGTTCGGCATACTGAATGCCTTGATCAAGCGTGTGGATCTGCTTATCCAGCTCCAGGATGGCGGAGTTGAGGCGGTACAGCTCGCGGTCGGATTCGTCCAGCGTCAGCTGGTTCTGGGTAGATTCGCTTTCGGCGAGGTCCAGCTGGGTGACGGTTTCCTGCGCCTGATTTTTGAGCTCTTCGGCCTTCCCTTTGCGCTCGAGGATTTTCTCATCGGCCGCTTTCACCTGGTTGATGAAATCGGCGACTTCAAGAGTTTTCAGTTCCTCTTTGAGTTTCTGGAAAAGCTTGGCTTTCTTGGCCGCGGTTTCGAGCGAACCCATCTGCTCTTTCACCATGACGATGATGTCGTTCAGGCGGCTTAAATCCTGGTCGACTTTCTCGAGTTTGCGGAGCGTTTCCTCGCGGCGCGATTTATACTTGGCGATGCCGGCGGCCTCTTCAAAAAGTTCGCGGCGTTCCTCGGGCTTGGCGTTGACGACGAACGCGACTTCGCCCTGCGCCAGAATGGAATACCCGTCGCCGATGCCGGAGTCCATGAGCAGGTCGCGGATGTCCTTGAGCCGGCACTGGGTTTTGTTAAGGAAATATTCGGATTCGCCGCTGCGGAAAAGGCGGCGGGAAATCTGCACTTCGGTGAAATCGATGGGAAGCAGCTTGTGGGAGTTGTCGAACGTGACCGTGACTTCGGATAGGTTGATGGGAGCGCGGTTGGCGGAACCGGCAAAAATGACGTCCATCATGTGCTTGGAACGGAGAGATTTCGCCGACATTTCGCCGAGGCACCAGCGCAGAGCGTCCACGATGTTGGATTTGCCGCAGCCGTTCGGCCCGACGATCCCCGTGATGCCGTCTTTGAGTTCTACGGTGGTGCGGTCCGCGAAGGATTTGAAACCGACCATCTCGATGGATTTTAGCTGCATGCCGCCGCTCCTTGATCTATTATTGCGGCGGCATGTCCCACTGAGTTCAGATTGCTAAAGTGGGGCCGGTGACGCCGTGTCATCATTCGGGCGGCATGTCCCATGTCGCTGTTCCTATTTATGTTTTTACAGCGACATGCCCCACTGATTTCAGCTATCCAAAGTGGGGCTATGAACATGTAAGGGACTATCATCCGCCAACTGCTCAATTTATTTGAACTAGTACAATCCATATTCTGTTATGGCGTGTTGCTTAGTAGCTGTCTTTTGCCATTGGCTACAAAATACTGAAATTGCGTGAAAATGTCAAGCGGCGGAATGCGGCTCTAATCATAGCCTTTTGGGGGCGTCGCGAATAGATCAAATGCGCCTATCCTTCCCCTTCAAAATTCATGGTATTTTGATGATATGACGCCTTTTGAAAGAAGCGTGGCGGCGGCGCTGGCCTTTTTCCTTCTGGCAGGGCTTTCAGTGCGGGTCTATAGCGCCCGCGCCGGCAAGCCTCTGCGCCGGGTTGCCGCCGCTCCGGTCGAGCCTGCGGCTGCAGCCCCAAATGCGGCGAGTTCCGAAATCGCCGTTGCGCATCGAAAGTTTGAGAAGGTTCGAAAGCAAGCGTCCAAGGTGGCGCTGAACCGCGCGACGTTTGACCAGCTGGTGGCGCTGCCCAAGATCGGGCCTTCGATGGCGAAAAAAATTATCGCGGCGCGGGATGCGCGCGGCGGATCGTTTAAAAGTTTGCAGGAACTGCTGACGGTTCCCGGCATCAAGCAGGGGATTTACCGCGCCATTGAGCCCAACCTGACTCTCGAACCGGAATAGCCCGGCATGGATCGCCCGATATTCTGGATCGCGGCGGCGCTGTCCGGCGGGATCGCCGCGGCGCGCGCCTGGGGCGATGCTCCTCCCGTTCCGTTTCTTATCATTTCCCTCCTTTTTATTATCCTGGCCTGGCTCCGAAGGAATTCTTCGAAAATCTGCTGGCCCCTGCTTTGCGGAGTTATGTTTGCTCTGGGGCCAGCGTTGATCGCGCGGAAAAATCCTGGTCCCCCTAATTCGACAGGGGCGCAATCATCGATTCCGCGCGAGGGTCCTATTACGTTGGCTGGGACCGTGTCCTCATTTCCCATCGCGGTTTCCGTCCCATTTGAAAAACCGCGGCTGCGATACGAACTCGAAACCGATCAGATATTGGACGCTGAAGGCCGGTGGACTCCTTGCGCCATCCAGCTGCAAGCTCGGTCGCCGCTGCTGCGCGACAAAATTTACCGCGGCGAGCGGCTGCTCTTTCACGGGACGTTTCTGGCGCCGGAGGGTCCGCGCAACCCTGGCGGGTTCGATTCGAAAAGGTATTTCGATATTCAGGGCACGGCGGGATTGCTGTTGATTCAAGCGGAGCAGGATTGCTACCGGCTCGGGGAGACCGGCGCCGGGCTAAGGTGGCTGCAGGATTTTCGGGACGGGATTGTGGCGCGGATGGACCGGACGATGCCTTATCCGGAAAACGCGGTGATGAAGGCGGTTCTGCTGGGCGATCAGTGGGAAATTCCGGTTTTCCTGCGCGACGCGTTCGCCAAAAGCGGCACGTCGCACCTGCTGGCGATCTCGGGGGGCAACATCGCGGTGATCGCCGGTATTCTGCTTGGAATTTTTTCCGTCTTCCGCATGCCGAGACGTCCGGCCTGCGCGGTCGCGGTCGGATTGCTTTGGATCTATTGCCTTCTGACGGGCGCGGCGCCCAGTATCGTCCGCGCCACCATCATGGTTTCTTTGATGCTGATGGGCACGATCCTCAAACGCCAGACCGAGCCGGTGACGTCGCTTTCCTGGGCGGCCATCCTTATATTGATTGCGGAGCCCTATCAACTTTTTGATCTGGGCTTCCAGCTTTCTTTCATCACCGTGCTCTGGATGGTAACGCTCCTGCCGGAAGAAGAGCCCGTCGCGGTGAACAAACGGCGGCGCTTTTCCCGGCTGATGATGAACGTCCGCCAGAATGGCCGGCTTTCGCTGTTCGCCTGGCTGGCGACATTGCCCCACACCTCGCGGATTTTTTATCTTGCCACGCCCATCGCGGTGATTGCGAATCTGTTTGTCGTGCCTTATTTCGGCCTCGTTATGTCTTCGGGAATTTGTCTGCTGGCGTTTGGATGGTTGAATCCGGCGGTTGCGGATACTTTGGGTTTGGCGGCGTCGCTTTTCACGCGCGGGTTCATTGCGATGTCGGAAGGTTTCGCCGCGGTCCCGGGCGGCGCGATGCGAGTCGCGCCTTTATCGGCCGGTTCGGTCTGCGTCTATTATCTTTTTTACGGCGCCTGGGTTTTGCGAAAGAATCTGCGCATCCGGCCGGGCGTTTGGTGGATATCAGCTCTCTGTTTCCTAAATATGTGGATGTGGGGGCCTACTATCATGCCGAAAGTAAAATCGACCTTTGACCATCACCCCAAAAAGCTTTCGGTGATTTTTTTGGACGTGGACCACGGCGACGCGGCGGTCGTGCGGTTTCCTTCCGGACGGACGATGATTGTGGACGCGGGCGACGGCGCCAAGGCCGACATGGGGCGGCGCGTGGTGGCGCCTTATTTGTGGAGTCGGGGAATCACGAAGATTGATGCCGCGGTGGTTTCGCATCCGCATCTTGATCACTACGGCGGGCTGCCCTATCTGCTGAAAGAGTTCCCCATCGGAGTGGTATGGGACAACGGAGATCCGCGCGCCGCGGCATACAACAAAATTTTTGAAGGGCCGCGCGGGCAATTTTTTCGCGGGGCTCGGGTTAATCGGGAGACCGTACGGGACGGCGACGTTTTATTGTGTGATCCGGACGTGCGCGTGTGGGTGCGCCATCCGCCGCATTCGGTGATGGACGATCCGGGTTCGGACCCCAACAATCAGTCCGTGGTCCTGCAGATTATTTACGGAAAATTCAGCCTGCTGTTGACGGGTGACGCCGAAGGGCCGGCGCAGGAGCGGTTGGGCGCGAAAGGGCGGCGCATCAAAAGTTTCCTGCTGAAAGTCCCCCACCACGGCAGCGACGAAAAAGAATCGGCGGACGCCCTGATGGCGGCGGCGCGGCCGGCGGTCGCGGTGATTCCCGAAGCCGCGAAAAATAAATTCAATCTTCCGGGCGCGGGAACGCTGCGGCGGTTGGAGCGGCATGGAGTGAGTGTGTATCAGACGGGATTTTATGGCGCGGTGGAATTTGAAACGGACGGGATCAGTTACGAGCTGAAGACCGAAATAGGGCGCTGTCCCTAATTAGGGTTCCTGCTCGGCGGTGATCGTGACCTGGATGTGCTGTTCGTCCGTGGTGGAGGTCGAGAGCGGCATGCCGAGCCGGAACCAGAGGCTGCGGCTGCCGGACATCGGGACCGCGAGGCCGTTCTGGTCGCCCGCGAATTTGCCGCTGGCGGATCCGGAAACCTGGTTCACGTAGGTCAGCGAGCTTGAAACCGCCTCGAAGGCCGCGTCGGCGGGGCGCGCGGAGTTGAAGAGCGCGTTGACCGCGATCGTGTCATTGCCGCGGCTGTCGGTCAGTGTCCAGGGAGTGCCGGGCGTGGCGGTGGTGGCGCGGATCGAGTAGCGTTGCGTGACGTTGCCGCTGTTCGTCACCACGATGGCGCGCGCCGAGATCGTGCTCTGAACCGCGGTGAACGTTCCGAAATTGTACGTATCCGAGTCGACGATGACGGACAATACCTGAACCGTCGCGATCGCGGTGGCGCCCTGAGACAGAGCGCCGGATTGCAGCGCGTTGTCGTAGGCTTTCATCGCGAAGTAATAGGTCACGTCTTCCATCAGTCCCGTGACCAGCATGAACTGGATGGAGCTGCCTCCGGCCAGCGGCGAAGGCACGGGTGATGTGGAGTTCACGTTCATCGCCGCGTTGAAGTGGCTGTCGGACAGCGCCGGAGCGAGTTCCGAAGCCGTCGCCATCTTGATCATATATGAGGAAGCGGTTCCGGTCGTGCCGTCGTCGCCGGGCGCGGTCCATCTCAGGTGGATGGATCCCGCCGCGGCGCCCGGGAGCGCGGTCAGGTCCGTAACCTGGCTGGGCGCCACCAAGTCGATTTCGCGCGTGCGCGTGCTGGCGGCCGCCGACCAGTTGCTGAAGAGCATCTGATGGTTCCTCGCGCGGACCCTGAAATAATAGGTGGTGAAGGACGCCAGGTTCGCGCTGGAGACGAACAGATCTCCTGCGGTCGAGCTCGTGGTCGCGACCACGAAATCGGACGATGTGGACGTTTGGGCCTGATAGAAGGTTCCCGTGCTGTTATTAGTCTGCAGCCAGCGGAACGTGACGGATGTGGTCCAGACGTCGGCCGGGACGAAGGGCGCCGTGGACGGGATGGCGGCCCAGGTCGCGGTGGCGATCGCGGCGTTATAGGAAGCATCGGGTCCTGAAGAAACTTTGGCCATGAAGAAGTACGTCGTGTTGGAGGCGAGCGACGAATAGCTGGTCGTGTTCTGGTTCAGCAGGCCGAGGCCCGAGCTCGTGATCACGCTGAAATTAGAAGTCGATGAAATCGCCATGTTGTAGGTCGCGCCGGCGAGCAGAGTCCAGTTGAGCGTGACGGAATCGTGCAGGACGCCGATGAACCGGATGTTTTCGGGATCGCCCGGGATGGCGCCGCCGAAATTGATGCCGGAGTTCCCTCCGCCGTCGGTGGAGCTGTAGGCGTCCAGCGTCGGGGCCGCAGAATAGTTGGAGATGTCCGTGTCGTAGAGCTGCCAGATTCCCGACCCCACAAGGCGCACGGGCGGCGTGCCGCTGATGCGCGCCAGCTGGATCCGGTCCGCGTCGCCGG
>CAZFYO010000010.1:0-62779 GCA_964523525.1 uncultured Elusimicrobia bacterium | reverse complement strand
CTTCCTGCGCCTTTCTTTTGCGCTTCACGCTGGGGGATTCGTAGTATTCGCGGCGTTTGATTTCCTGCATGAGACCGTTGCGGTCACACTCGCGCTTAAACCGGCGGAGCGCTTCTTCAATGGACTCGTTTTCTCTGATTTTAATTCCAACCATTACGTTCTTTAGTCCTCCTTTTATTAACCGGGCGGCCAAGCAAGCTTGCGTTTCCCGAGCATGTGCATATGTAAATGATGAACTGACTGGCCCGCGTCCGGACCGTAGTTCATGGCCAGGCGGAAACCCGAAGGGTCCAGCTTTTCCTTCATCGCGCATTCCTGCGCGAGAGCGAACATCGACTCCAGGGTCTTTCCGTGGCCCGGCTTCACGTGCATGGCTGACTCAATATGCTCTTTTGGTATAATCAGCACGTGAACGGGCGCCTGGGGGTTGATATCATAAAAAGCCAGGGCGCCGGAAGATTCTCCCGCGATTTTGGCGGGAATTTCCTTCCGGATGATCTTGCAAAACAAACAGTCATCCACAGCGGAAAATTATATCATAAATCAATCCATTCCTGAATGAACATCCCATGAATCCGCCCGTCTATACCGCCCTCCTTGCCGCCGCCGCCTTTCTCCTGGTTCGGGCCACCGGATTTCTGGGTTATGTTTTCAACAACCCTGACGCGCTGCATTTCGGCTTTTTTACCGCCTTGTCTGGTTATGGGGCAGATTTTCTCCTGGCCGCGTTGATGATCGGGGGGTTCTGCCACATTGGAAAGCAAATATTGCCGGCCTTCCGGCTCTCCGGCGATTCGGCGGAGGACAAACTCATCGCCGTCGCCCTGGGGGAGGCCGTAGTCTCCGCGCTGTTGCTTTTCGCGGGGTTGGCGGGCGGGTACCATATCCGGATTTTTCTTCCGCTGCTGTTGGTATTGGCCTATGGGACGTACCGGGAAAGAGGGGAGATCGCAGGGCTTGTCCGGAATTTATGGCAAATTCTCGCGCGGCGCATTTCCCTGTTCCAATGGGTTTGCGTCGCGATCCTGGGCGTCGCTCTGCTGCGCGCCGCGGTCGCCAGCGCCGCTCCGCCCACGGATTGGGACACTCTCGCCTACCATCTCGCGTTCCCCAAAATTTTTCTCCAGGAAGGAAAACTGGTACGGCTTCCCTGGTCCACCAACGCCCACTATCCGCTGGGCTCCGAGATGATCTACCTGCCGGCGCTCGCTTTTGGGCGGGAAATGGCGAGCCACTGGATCAATCTGTTTCACGGACTGGGAGTGCTGGCACTGATTTTCTGTTTCGCCCGCCGGCTGTTCCCGGCCGCCGCCCGCCCCGCGGGACTTTTCGCCGCGGCGCTCTACGCGGTCCAGCCGGCGTTCCGAAAAGTCACCGGGAACGCGGCCACGGACATGAACGTTACCTTCGCGATGCTTCTTGCGATCACACTTTTCTTGAGAATGTACGAGGCGGAGGAGAAAAACGAACCAGTTGCGCCGGAGGATATTGGGCGGCGGGCGCTGTTGTGCGGGTTGCTCGCGGGCATCGCCATGAGCTTGAAATTGACCGGAACATGGATCGTCCTGACGCTATTCATCGCAATCGGAGCGACCCGTCCGCGCGGCCGCACCCTGAGGCACCTCGCGCTTTTCTGCGCGGGCGCCTGCGTCACGGGGGCGGCCTGGTACGCGAAAAACTGGTTTTGGACCGGAAACCCGATCTGGCCCTACATGAGCGGAATTTTTGGCGGGACTCCGACCGAACTGGACGCCTGGACCCGCATGCGCGCATCCATTACGGAGGGCGTGCCAAAAACATTGCTCAATTTTATTTTAACGCCGTATTTTCTGATTTTTAAGGGCGATCTTTTCCATTACGCCACGCAATATCTCATGATCCCGTTCCTCGCGCTATTGGCGGCGATCATGTCCGTGGGGCGAAAGGACTCGTCGTTCGGGGCGAAGAAACGGCTTACCGGGACGGAAACGCGGGTTTTGATGGTGATCGTTATCTACATGATCATCTGGTTCTGGGTGTTTCAGGATTGGCGCTATGCGCTGCCGGCCGGCGCGATCATTTCCGTTTTAATCGCGGGATGGGCTATGCAGGTCTGGAATGAGGCGAAGGGTAAAATCTGGCGTTTTGCGGCGGCGGTCGCCGCGGTTGGGATCATTCCCGTCCGGGAAATGGGCGTCAATAACGAGCTTTTTGTCGCGTTCAATTTGAAATCAAAACAGGCGCCCGGCCTTTCCGCGCGGGACCGATATCTTTTCGGAGCGCTCGGACCCGTCTACGCTGTTTCCCGCGTGGCGAGCGCGACTTTGCCCAAAGACGCCCGAATATTTTTTTACCGCGACGTCCGCGGCTATTATGTGGACCCTCCTTACGTTTGGGGGGATCCTCTGAACCCGGGCGTTTTTTCCTTCCGGGACCTTCAAAATTCCGGGGATCTGCGGCGCAGGCTTTTGGACTACGGGTTCACGCACGTGCTTTACAATCCTTATATCGGAAATTATAAAGGCGACCAGGATTACTACCGGCGCGCGGATGATCTGATGGAGGGAACGCTGAGGGATTCGGTGAAGCGGGCGGAACTGGGCGGAGTGGCGCTTTACGAGCTGAAAGCCATCTGAGGCGCCGCGGCGCCCGGAACCGTCAGAAGAACAAATGCGCCTTCGGGATGTCCGGTTGAGGAAGGGAGGCGGATTCCATTGTCGGTAAAACCGCCGTTTGACTCCATCAGCACTTTGCGCTCTGTCCCCGCGAAACGCGCGGCGAAATCGTTCCGCAGTTTTTTGTCCAGCGCCAGCAGCCGTTCAACGCGCGTTTGAACCACGCTCCAGGGCTGATGTCCCGGCAGTTTCACCGCCGCGGTGCCGGCCCGATCGGAAAAAGGAAACACGTGCAACCCGTTCAGGTGTTGCTCAATAAAGCTGAAAGTGTTTTCAAAACGCGTTTCGGTCTCGTCAGGAAACCCCACGATAACGTCCGCCGTCACGCCGCAATGCGGCACCTTCTCCCGGATTTTTTGCATGCGCTCCGAATAAAAATGCGTGTCGTACCAGCGGCCCATCCGCTTTAATATATCGTCGTCGCCGGACTGGAGCGGCAGGTGAAAGCTGGGGCAGATCTTTTCGCTCTGCTGAAGTAGGGACAAAAGCTCATCCGTGACTTCCGTGATCTCCAGCGATGATAGGCGGATGCGGAAATCGTCGGGAATCTCAATGAGTTTCCGGAGCAGGTCCGCGAGGTTGCCGGGAATTTTTCCGACCCGCCCACCGCTCGACGCGAGGCCGTAACTGCCAAGGCGGATGCCCGTCAAAACGACTTCCTTATATCCGTGCGCGATCAGATTTTCCACTTCGGCTTTGATTTCGGCGATCGGGCGGCTCATCATCTGCGGCCGGACTTTGGGGATGATGCAGTAGGTGCAGGTCGCGTCGCAGCCGTCCTGGACTTTGACGAAAGCGCGGGTGCGCCCCGCGAAAAAATTGAGGAGGGGGCTGTCTTCGGCGCCGAGCGAACAGCCCGCGACGGCTTCGGGAATAAGATCCTTTTCCTGGTTCGAAAACACCTCGATGCGAGGAGAGATGCGCCGCACTTCTTCGGGATCGCGCGTGGCGTAGCAGCCCGTGACGAGGACGCGCGCCTTGGCGTTCTCGCGCAGGACGCGCCGCACGAACTGACGGCACTTGCGGTCCGCCTCCGCGGTGACGGAACAGGAGTTGATCACGCAGAGATCCGCGCGCTCGTGGCCGTCCGCGACCGCATAACCGATCCCGGCGAGTTTTTGGCGCAGGCTTTCGGTTTCGTATTGATTGACCCGGCAGCCGAAGGTATGAAAGAAAACGCTTCTCACGGAATGTATTTTACTATAATCGGCGGACTCAGATGAACGATCGAGATTCGGGACTTTGCGGTTCCTGCCGGCACGCGCGCGTCATCCGCGCGGAGAGGATGACATACTTCCTTTGCGAACTGTCCCGCGAAAATCCCGCGTTTAGAAAGTATCCCGTCCTTCCCGTCCGGCAATGCCCCGGCCACGCGCCGCTACCCTAACATCAAAATCATTTAGTAAAATTAAAAAACAATGATGCGATTTAAAATGGTCTTTCTTTTTATTTGCACCTTTCTCGCCGCGGGCATGGCCCTGGCCGAGAACCGGACCCTCGTTTTCCTCGGCGACAGCCTCACCGCGGGCCACGGACTGATGGAAAGCCAGTCTTTCCCGTCGCTCATCCAGGAATTCCTGGAAAAAGACGGTCTCGATTGGACCGTGGTGAACGCCGGGATTTCGGGAGACACGACCACCGGCGGCGCGAAACGCCTCGCCTGGGTACTCAAGTCTTCTCCATCCGTGATCTTCGTGGCGCTGGGCGCCAACGACGGGCTGCGGGGGCTGGATCCCGATCTCACGCGCAAAAACCTGGACGATATTCTGGCGCGCGCGAAGAAATCCGGGGCACGCGTGATACTGGCCGGCATGCAGCTTCCCTTAAATTACGGCGCCGACTACCGCCGCAAATTCCGCGACGTTTATCCCGCGCTCGCGCGGAAACATCAGGCTGCCTTCTACCCGTTCCTGCTGGAAGGCGTCGCGGCGAAACCCGAACTTAATTTGCCGGACGGCGTGCACCCGAACGAGTCCGGACAGAAAATCATGGCTGAGAATATCTACGCGTTTCTGAAACCCATCCTCACAAAGAAATGATGCCCTTCAAGATATGACGCCTTTCCTGAAAGCGGACAAACTGGCAAAGACCTTTGAAAACGGCGCGGAAAAGCTTACGGTGTTGAACGCCGTGGACCTCGAGTTTCAAAAGGGCGAGTCGGCCGCGATCATCGGGGCTTCGGGAAGCGGGAAGTCGACGCTGCTCGCGATCCTGGCGGGGCTTGAGCGCCCTTCCGAAGGACAGGTCACAATTTTCGGGCGCGACATGAACGCACTGGACGAATCGGAGCTCTCACGGCTCTGGGGCACGAAGATCGGTTTCATATTCCAATCCTACCGGCTGCTCCCGACCCTGACCGCGCTTGAAAACGCCTCCGTCCCTCTGGAACTGGCCAAGGACCGTGACGCCCGCCGGGTGGCCGGTGAATGGCTTGAAAAAGTGGGATTAAAGGACCGCATGCATCATCGACCATCCCAACTTTCCGGGGGAGAACAACAGCGCGTTGCCTTGGCGCGTGCTCTGGCAGCGGACCCCGAAATTTTATTCGCGGATGAGCCGACCGGAAATCTTGACACCAAAACCGGACGCGAAATGGCGGACCTGCTGTTCGCGCTCGTGCGGGAGCGGGGCGCGACTTTAATTTTAGTGACGCATGAATCCTCGCTCGCCTCCCGCACGGGGCGCGTGGTCGAACTTGAGGCGGGACGCGTCATCCGCGACAGCGCGGCGAAGCGATGAAGGGCATCGTCTTCAAGCTTGCGCTCCGGCAGCTTCGCGGGAGCCGCAGCCGCGTCACTCTCCTATTGGTATGCATCGCGCTCGGGGTCGCGGCTCAGGTCGCGATCAGCTCCTTCGTTTCGCGATTAAACCGGCACCTCACCGCGGAAGCCCGCAACCTCCTCACCGCCGACCTTGAAATCCTGAAGCGCACCGCGCTGTCCGTTGAAGAAAGCCGGGAACTCACGGAAGCCTTGCCCAAAGGCGCGCGCCGGCAGGACATGATCAGCTTTGTCACCATGGCGGCCGCGGTCTGGGGGAACGCTTCGCGCCTGGTCGAACTCCGCGCCGTGGGTCCCGACTATCCTTATTACGGCAGCGCCGGCGTTCAGGAACAGGGCCGCGTCGTGGAATCCATGCGAAAACTAAGCGACGAAACGCCCTTTGTTTACGTTCAACCCGAACTCCTGGCCCAGATGAACCTCCGCGAAGGCGATAACCTCCGCATCGGCCGGTTGGATTTTAAGATCGCGGGAGTGGTCACGCAGGAGCCGGGACTGGGAGCCGGCATATTTTCTCTGGGCCCCCGGATATTCATCGGGATACGGCACCTGGAAAAAACGCAATTGATCCAAACGGGCTCGCGCGCGCAATACGTTACGCAGATCGCGCTTGAAAACCCCGAATCGGCGGAAGCCCTTTCGGAGAATCTGAAAAATATCTGGGAGCTGCCGGCTCGGCGCGGCCGCGGTTTTACGGAGGCGCTGGGAACGGGACCCGGAATCACCGTCCGCACTCCGAAGGACCGGCAGTCTCAAATGAGCCGTTCGTTCGAGCGGCTCGCCGACTTTTTGCGCCTGGCTTCGCTGGTTGCCCTGCTGCTGGGCGGCATCGGTGTCGGAAGCGTGATGCGGAGTTTCGTTCAGGACAATCTCGAAAGCGCCGCGACCTTGCGGACTTTGGGCGCGACGGAAAAGCAGATCCTCGGAATTTTTCTCCTTCAGGCCGCGGGGGCGGGAGCCGCGGGAAGCCTGCTGGGCGGAATAATCGGCACCGCGGCGCAAAACGCCTTCTCATTTTTTTTCTCGGGACTTTTTCCGGTACCCATCCGGCCGGGCCTGGACTGGAGTTCGATTGCGGCCGGCATCGGATTCGGAACGGCCGCGTCGCTTTACTTTTCCCTGCTGCCTATCCTGCGCATCAAGGGCTTAAAACCCGTTTCCATATTCCGGAATGATCCGCCCTCCGCGCCGCCGCTCGCGTACCGCGCGGCGATCCTGTTGGGCGGGGCGATATTGCTGGCCCTCTGCGCCATGGCTGAATCCCGTTCCGTACCGCTCGGCCTGCTTTTTTCCGGCAGTATCCTCGGCTGCTGCGCCATCATGGTCGCGCTGGCTCGCTTCATCGTGCCGGCCATCGCCTCCATCCGCGCGCCGCGTTTCGCGATCCGCCACGCGCTTTCGAACCTCGCGCGCCCGCAGCTGCATTTCCAATCGGTGATCGTCACGCTGGGCGTCGCGGCGCTCCTGCTCGGTTTCATGACCATCTACCAGCACAGCCTCACCGAGGAGATCCGGCCGCGCCACGGAACCGACGCTCTGCCCAACCTCTTCGTCATCGACGTCCAGGACGACCAGATGGACGCGCTCAAAAAATATTTTGAGAACAATCACGTCTCCGGGGCGCAATTCCACCCGATGATCACCGCGCGATACCGTTCCTCCGACGTGCGGCGCTTTGCCGCCGATACGCTCAAGACCCGCGAGCGCGAAACCAGCGACTATATGCGCGACCGCGAGCAGAATCTGAGCTACCGCGACCATTTGAGCCCGGACGAAACCATCCTCCAGGGCCGCTGGATCGATATACAATCTCCCGGGCCGGAAGTATCGCTTGAAGAATCGTTCGCCAAACGAATCGGAGCCAAATTGGGCGACCCGGTGACTTTTGACGTGCAGGGCGTTTTGATCCGCGCAACGGTCACGAGCCTGCGCCGCGTCCGCTGGACGAGTTTCAAACCGAACTTCTTCATCCTGATGACGCCGTCCGCCCTCGCAGATGCGCCCAAAACCTGGGTGGGAGCCGTCTCGGGCCTTTCCACCGAACAGATCGGTTCGGTCCAGAGGGACCTCGTGCGGCTTTTCCCAAACTTCACGATCTTTGACGTGGCGGAAGGCGGCAAAAAACTCCTGAAAATCCTTTCGAGCATTCACGGCGCGATGCGGTCGGTGGCGCTTTTCTCCGTGCTGGCGGGACTGGTGGTGCTCGCGGGCCTGGCGCTTACCACGGCGCGGCAGAGGCGCGAAGAAGCGACCCTGCTGAAACTGCTGGGCGCGGGACCCGGAACGATTTTCCTTTCCACGCTCACGGAGTTTTTTCTCTGGGGCGCGATCTCCGTTTCGATCGGCCTGGGCCTGGCGATCGGACTCAGCTGGGCGGTCCTGGCCGGATATTTTAATATGACTCCGGCCGTCCCCTGGTTACAGCTTTCGGTGGTGGGAACCGTCATGATCCTGTTATCGGCCGGCATCGGCGTCGCTCTTTCGCGCGGCATCTTTTTCACCAAACCCATGGAGGTCCTCCGCAACGCATGAAAAATAAACCTGATTTAATCCTCGCCAGCGCCTCGCCTCAGAGGCGCAAACTTTTGAAACGCATCAAAATCCCTTTTCGCATCATCCCGAGCCGGGTGAACGAAGGGGACGCCACGAAAATTCCCGGGAGCAAAGCGCGCAAACTGGTCCTCGACCTCTCGCGCAAAAAGGCGCTGTCGGTCGCGAAGAAATTCAAAGGCCAGGACTGCGTCGTTCTCGGCGCCGACACCATCGTGGTCTGCGGCGGGAAAATCTTCGGCAAGCCGCGGAACGTCAAGCATGCAGCGGAAATGCTGGGGAAGCTCTCCAACAGCTGGCAGACCGTCATCACCGGCCTATGCGTGATCAAAACCAAAACCAACGAGCTGAAACAGGCCTATACCGAGACCAAACTGCTTTTCCATCCGATGGATGATAAAACCATCCGCCGGCTCGCCTCTAAAAACCTGGACAAGTCCGGCTCCTACTCCATCCAGAAAATGCCCGACCGGTTCGTCAAAAAAATGGTCGGCCCCATCGACAACGTCATCGGCCTGCCCGTCGCGCAGGTCCGCAAGCTGCTTAAAATTTAATATGATAGTGGCCTGCATTATCTGACTGGGAGGTCGGGCCATGGACTTCAACGAATACCAGAAACTTTCACGCAAAACTGCGATCTATCCGAACGCGGGGAACAACTACGTTTATCCCACGCTGGGACTGGCCGGAGAATCCGGCGAAGTCTCCGAAAAGATCAAGAAAGCGATCCGCGACGAAGGCGGCGTCATCAGCGAAGCGCGCCGCAAGGAAATTGAAAAAGAACTGGGCGACGTGCTTTGGTACGTTTCGCAGATCGCGTCCGAACTCAACCTGACGCTCGACGGCGTCGCGAAGCTCAACATCGACAAGCTCTACGCCCGCATGGAGCGCAACGTGCTCGCCGGCAGCGGCGACAACCGTTAGCCCGTTTCCGCCGCCAACCGCAAATAACATTCGCAAGCGAGATAACCGAGATGACCGTTCTGGACCGGCAGATTAAGAGCCGTCTCAAGGGCAAAACCGTTTGGATCACGGGCGGAAAGCGCGTGGGCCAGACCATCGCCCGGGCGTTTGCCGAACAGGGCGCCCACATCGCCGTCAGCTATCTTCGTTCCAGAAAGGAAGCGGACGCGACGGTTAAAATGGCGCAAAGCCTGGGATCCAAAGCCGTGTCCGTGCAGATGGACGCGGGCTCCCGCGAGAGCGCTTTCGAAGCCGTCCGAGCGATCGCCAAAACGTTTTCCAAAATCGACGTCCTTGTCAGCATGGCTTCCATCTTCCATTCCGTCCGGCTTCGGGAGATTTCACAGAAGGAATGGGACGACAACTATCAATCGCACATCCTGGGATCGTTCTGGCCGCTTCAGGCCGCGCTCCCCCGGATGCCGAAGGGCGCGCACGTGGTGAACATCGCGGACCGCACTTCGATCGGGCGCAGCTATAAAAACTATCTGCCTTACATTGTCACCAAGTCTGCGGTCGAGGCGCTCACCCGCGCGGCTGCCAAAGAGCTGGGCGAGCGGGGGGTTTTCGTCAACGCCGTGGCGCCCGGCCCCATCCTGAGGCCTCCCGAGACCCCGCAAAAAGAGTGGGACGCGCTCCGCCGCAGTTCGCCCGTGCAATATCCCATCGACGACCGCGAAGCCGTCGAGCAGTTCGCCGTTCTCGTCCTTTATCTTTCCACGCTCACCATGACTTCGGGCCGCACGTACTCGCTCGATCAGGGGCAAAGCCTCTAACGTGGATCCGCGACTCAAAACCAGCGTCCGGACGTTGACCGGGTGGCTGGGCGAAACGATCCGCGAGCGGGAAGGCGAACACCTATTCGAGCTGGTCGAAAAGCTCCGCCTCCTCTGCCGCGGCCACCGCAACGATCCCTCGGCCGGCGACGCCAAATCCATCGACGCATTCATTCACGATCTTTCGAGCGACCAGATCTGGAAAATCACGCGCGCGTTCACGCTTTACTTCCAGCTCGTCAACCTCGCCGAAGAAGATCAGCGCATCTTCCGTATCCAGTCTTACGAGCGGGAGGAATCCGCGAGCGAGCCCATGTCTTCGGGCCACGCTTTCGCCGAGCTCAAAAGCCGCAAAGTTTCCGCCTCGAGAGTCCGGAACGCCCTGGCGCGGATCGAAATCGAACCTGTGCTTACCGCTCACCCCACCGAAGCCAAGCGGCGCAGCATCCTCCAGCACCTGATGCGCATCGCGAGCCTCTGGGAACAGTTGGACGATTCGCTTATCACCGCCCGGAAACGCGCGGAAATCGAAACGTCCATCCGGGAAACGCTGGAAATCCTCTGGCAGACTCCGGAAATCCGCCAGAGAAAGCTCACCGTTGATAACGAGATCAACAACACGCTTTATTTCTTCAACGAGACCATTTTTGACGCGATGTCGGACTTCCATCGCTCCTTTCAAAGGGCTTTGTCGCGTCACTATCCGGGCCTCGTGGCGGAACGGCCGTTCGTTACGTTCGGATCCTGGGTCGGCGGAGACCGGGACGGAAATCCTTTTGTCACGCAGGACGTATCGCTCCGAGCGATGCAGAGGCACCGGGAGCTTATCCTGCAGCGCTACCGCAACAGCCTGGACGCGCTGGGCGCCCAGCTTTCCATCAGCGTGAAACTTTCCAGCGCCAGCTCCGCCTTTCAGAGAGGCCTGAGGCGCGACCTGGCCGCGTTCCCTGCGGTCCGCACCCGCTCGAACCATATGGAGGAAGGGGAACTTTATCGCTTAAAGATCGCCTGCATTCGCGAAAAACTCGACCGCACGCTGAAACAAACCCAAGGACGATATAACTCCTCCCAGGATTTTCTGGAAGACTTATCCGTCATGCGCCAGAGCCTGAAACGCGGAGGAAACCCCCGCGCGGCTTCCGGCGCCCTGGACCGGCTGATCCGCGAAGCCCGGATGTTCGGGTTCCACCTGGCGCACCTCGATTTCCGTTTTCACGCAGAAAAAATCCGCCAGGCTGCGCTCGACCTGCTCGGTCATTGGCCCGAAGACGCAGATTGGCCTTCCGTCTATCAAAAGTCAGCCGACTCCCCGCCGGAAAACCAGCCGGGCAAGGAATGCCGGAAAACGCTGGGGGATTTTAAGGCGCTCAAAAACATTCAGCTCGAATTCGGAGAGCCGTCGGCGCACCGCATCATCCTTTCGATGACGGAACGCCCGGGAGACATTTGGGCCGCGCTCTACGTCGCCCAGCGCGCGGGTCTTTCCTCAAGCATCGACGTCGTCCCGCTTTTCGAAACGGTCCCAGATCTCGCGCGCGCGGGCGACATCATGAAAAAACTCTGGGACGATCCGGCCTACCGCGGGATACTGAAGGCGAGAGGCGACGTCCAGGAAATCATGCTGGGCTATTCCGACAGCAACAAGTACGGCGGGTACCTCGCCGCCAACTATCATCTCTATAAAACTCAGAAGGTGCTGGCCGACCTCGCGCACCGGTCGGGCGTCCACCTGCGCTTTTTCCACGGCAAGGGCGGCAGCATCGATCGCGGCGGCGGTCCCTCGCACCGCGCGATTTTGGCCGCGCCCGATTCCGTCACGGGTTTCCGCCTGCGCATCACGGAACAGGGGGAAGTGATCTCCATGAAGTACGGACATCCCGTCATCGCCCGCAGGAACATGGAACAGGCCGCGGCCGCGGTGCTCATGGCGGGGCTTTGTCCCAGGGCCGGAGCCGCCGGTCCGAGGCAAATGAAGCGCTTCGAAGCCGTCATGGACCAGCTATCGAACCGCTCGCTTGCCGAATACCGGAACCTGGTTTACGAGTCCTACGGGTTCAAGGAATATTTTTCCGCCAGCACGCCGATCGACCTGCTCGAGAGGCTGCGCATCGCTTCGCGCCCCGCGTTCCGCAACGCGATCCAGTCGATCGAGGACCTGCGCGCCATCCCCTGGGTTTTTTCCTGGACGCAGAGCCGCCAGACCATCTCCGCCTGGTACGGGCTCGGGACCTCCCTCGAGCAGTTCGTCAAAGAGCATGGCGCGCGCGGGCGAAAGACCCTCTCGCACATGTACCGCAGCTGGCCCTTCTTTTCGAGCCTGATCGACAACGCCCAGCTTTCCCTTGCCAAAACAGACATGGACATCGCGGAGCGCTACTCGCGCCTCGTGTCGGATGAAACCGTCCGAAAGGAGATCTTTGGCCGCATCCGGGAGGAATACCACCGCAGCGTCCGCCAACTCCTGTCCGTCATGGGGAAAAAGAGCCTTCTCGAAGACAGCCCCGTTCTCCAGGAATCGATTCGCCTCCGCAACCCCTATATCGACGCCTTGAACGCCGTCCAGATTGAGTACCTGCGCCGCTGGCGCAAGGGCAGCCTTTCCGCCGCCGAAAACGAGAAAGCGCTCGAAATCCTCCTGCTCGCCACCAACGGCATTGCCTTCGGCATGAAGAGCACCGGTTGACATAACTCCCTCCATTTTGGTACAATGGAGCACGTCCAAAAATTACTGATACTCAAGCCAAGTAGATTTCTACAGGCCCTGAAAACTATCCATTTTCATGGCCTTTTTCTTTTGTATAGGCTGGTATAACCTGGTATGGGTTGATTGAAATTACGCCGATTGTGGTGTATATAAGGAAAAACAAGGAGAGAGCGATGGAAAAGCGTTATACGGTTGCCAAAGCGGCTGAAAAGCTGAACTGTCATCCTAACACGGTAAAACGCATCGAAAAACGCCTCAACATTCCGGTGAAGCGCGACTACCGGAACTACCGCGTTTATACCGAGGATGTCATTCAGCGCATGATGGAATATATGTCCACTGAAATTTAGTCCGGTTGACGATTCGCACAACTACTCAACGAGGTAATCCTGAACTATGAAGCTATTACTGATTTTTGCAATATTCATCATTTCTTCCGTTTCAAACGTTTTTGCCCAATTTAATGACGAAGCCTGGGGAGCCAGGCCCAACGCCTTGGGCGGAGCCTATGTCGGCGCCGGCAGCGGCGCGGACGCACCCTTCTGGAACCCCGCAGGAATCGCATCTCTCCGTCATTTTGAAAGCTCGCTCAGCTACGCCAAACCCATCGAGAGGCTCGGTCAAAAACAGCGCCATCTGGGCAGCTTATCCGCCGTTTACGGCAGCAGCTCCACTTTTGGCAGCCTCGGTTTTTGGTGGTCAGGTGAAAACGTGCTGGACCAGCGCCGGGCAAATACGGCCGCCGTCACATTCGCCAAAAGCGCGTACAACTGGCGCGATAAATTTGACGTTTCCTTCGGTATCAACATGAAGTACATGACCAACTCCCTTCTGACCGGTACTCAGGACACGCGCTCGGACATGAGCACGGATATCGGAGTGCGTTTTGGATGGGACGAAATGGTTTCCTTCGGAGCAGTGTTGAGGGATGCAAACCGTCCTCAGGTGCTGGATCAGACCGGCGGCAGGCTCGCCGACCGTGTGGACGTGGGCGCCGCCTACTGGTTCGACCCCGACACGCTGATTACCGCCGACGTGAGCAGCATCCGCAAGGACCAGCAGGCCAAGGTCCGGGGCGGCCTGGAACGGTGGTTTCTCTCCCGGTCCTTCGCTCTGCGCGCGGGCGGGAACCCTGATTTTCTGACCGGCGGCTTCGCGTTCCGCACGGGAAATCTATTCGGATTCAGGACCCACCTGGAGTACGCGTATCAGCATCCCTTCAAGACCGATGAAAAAGACAAACTCCACGTCGCCTCTCTCAAAATCACGTTCGGAGAATCGGAAAGACGCGAGCCGACGGTTACCGGTTCGGTTCCGCCCGAAAAACACGAAAAGGTCGAGGAATTTTATTCGGACAAGGATTTCCTGGCGAAAAAATTCGGGACTTCGACAGAAAAGCACGATTTTCCTCTGGGCCCCGAAGACATCATCGAAATCGAGGTCAAGAACCACCCGGAGCTGAACGTGACCGTCATCGTGGACTCCTGGGGCAACATCAAACTCCCTTACGTGGGAACCCTGAACGTTCGCAACCAGACCCCGGAACTCATCCGCAAAAACCTCGAGAAGATCTACGCCGATTTCTTCGTTGAGCCGCCCGAAGTTGAAGTTTTGGTCAAAGAGTATCATAGCCGCATGGTCCTGGTTCTGGGAGCCGTACAATCTCCCGGTCGATATCCCATCGGCGGCGAGCCTGTGACCTTGAAGGACATCCTCCTACAGGCCGGACTGCCGAGCGACCGCGCGGCGCGCTGGAGAGTCTTCGTCATCCGCCAGACTGAAAAAGGTCCCATATACAAGCATATCAACGTCTATAAAATCCTGTACCGCGGCGATCTTCGCAATAACATCGAACTGGAATCAGGCGATATCGTTTATCTGCCCATGACGCTTCTCGACGCCATCGTGCATTATGTCGGACGCATCATTGGACCTCTCGTAGGAGTGGCGAGCAACGCCACCGGCAGCGCATTCGGCTTCGGCGTCAACCCGTAACGGAACCACCATGGACAACGACCTCCAGCAAAAAATCAGCGATTCTATTGAGGTTTTCTTCAAGAGGAAGAGCCTCTTCTTCGTCCCCTTCTTCACGGTCCTGGGGCTGGGTGCGGTCACGTACCCGCTGCTGCCGCGCTATTACGAAGCATCTTCTCTGCTCCTTGTTGCGGACAACACGATCATCAACCCTCTGATCGAAGGCATCGCCGTGCGTTCCGAGGTGGAGAAAAAACTGAAGTCCCTTTCTGCGCAGATCCTGAACTGGACCAGCATGGTGGAAATGGTGCAGAGCTTCGACCTGCCGAAAGAACTCATGGAGGACCAAAAGAAGTTTGAAAGCACGCTGCTCAAGATGCGCGACCGGATCGACATCAAACTTGTCACCGAGGACGTCGTGCGGATCAGCTACGAGGATCAGGACCCCCTGGTGGCCATGAAAGTCGTGAACACCGTGGCGCTGAACCTTTCGATCCGGAACATCAAGGAACGCAAAGACGAGTCCAGCCACGCGATTGACTTCATCGGCGAACAGCTAAGGGTGTATAAGGACAAGCTGTCCAATTCCGAGCGGACGTTTTTCCTGAACAAGATCAATACCGAACTCGAGGACGCCTATAAGCGCCAGCGGCTGCTCAAAGATCAGCTGGGACAGCTCGAAAAGACCGTGGTGACCGAAGTCATCCGCGAACAAAGCCCGGTTACGATGGATTTGAAGAAGGAGCTCATGCAGTCGGAAAGCCTGCTCCGCCAGATGCTGCTGAACGCGAAGTCCGACAGCCCCCTTGTGAACGAGCTCCGGCTCAAGATCGAGGCGCTCCGCCGCAGAATCCGCCTCGAAGAGGAAAGCCGCGTATCCAGCGAGACCTCTTCGGCCAACCCCGCTTACCAGGAAGTCATCCGCCAGTTGAAGGAACTTGAGCTCACGATCAGCTCCCTCGAACGGCGGCGCGAAGATTTAAGGGCGAACAAATCCGAGGCCCGCGGCGTTTCCGAACAGGAACTCATGGGCATGGAGCGCGACAAGCGCGTGAACGAAGACATTTACCAGTCTCTGCTGCGGCGCCTTGAGAACGCCAATATCTCGCAGCGCCTCGGCGACGAAGGCCAGGGCGGCGGATTCAAAGTCATCGACCCGGCCCGCCTGCCGCTCAAACCCCTGAAACCCCAGCCCATGAAAGTTTTAATCGCGACCCTCATGCTCGCGCTGGGCGCGGGCATCGGGGCCATCACTCTGCGCGAATATCTGGACACCTCGTTCCGCAGCGTGGATGACGCCAAGAAATTCATGAAGCTGCCCATCCTCGCCTACGTCCCCAAAATTTTGACGAAAGCCGAAGCCGAAAAACTCAAGATCCCTCTGGATAACCGCGAGCGCATCCCGGCGCAAAAGGGCGCGGTGCAAAAAATGCTTGAAAAATGGAACAACCGCCCGAGGATCGAACTCACCCACGTCGCCTCGGCTATCCGCCATGCCGACGTGTCGCCCTACGTGGTGGCGTTTCACGATCCCGAATCCGTGCCGGCGGAGCAGTACAGGCTGCTGCGGACCCATCTGCTTTTCATGAACAACAAGAAAACGCTCCAGACCATCATGCTGGCCAGCACCGTGGAAGGGGAAGGAAAAACCACAACCTCGGTGAATCTCGCCGTTTCCATGGCGGGCGAGCTGAACCGCCGCATCCTGATCATTGACTGCGACCTCCGCAAGGGCGGCGTGGCGAAGGCCCTCGGTCTCGGACAAGCCAAAGGCCTCTCCGAATACCTGAGCGGACAGGCCGGCGCGGACGCTATCATCCATAAGTGCCGCGTGGAGGGGCTGTCCGTCATCCCCGCGGGCAAACTGATGATCAACCCGACCAAAATCCTCGTGCTTGATAAAATGACCGAGTTGATGGACCAGTTGAGGGAAAATTTCGATTTCATCATCATGGACGCGCCGCCGGTTCTGAATCTGGCGGACGTGCCCGTGCTTGTGCCGCACGCGGACGGGATCGTTCTCGTCGTTCAGGCCGGGTCCACCCGCCGTGAAATGGTGGCGACCGCGCAGAACACTTTGGAACAAACGCACCGCGCGAACGTGCTGGGATTCGTGCTGACGCAGGTACAGCACTATATCCCGTCTTATATTTACCAATATATCGGAGGAGGCCGCTGACATGTGTGGAATCGTGGGATACATCGGACACCGGCAGGCGACTGAAGTTTTGCTCGAAGGGTTGAGGCGGCTCGAATACCGCGGGTACGATTCAGCCGGCATCGCCGTCGCCGAGAATCACCAGGTGGATATCACCCGGTCGGTCGGAAAAGTGGCGGCGCTGATTGAAAAGATCAACGCGCAGGGCAACGGATACGAGAATGCGCATTCGGGGATCGCTCACACCCGCTGGGCCACGCACGGCGCGCCCACGGAAAGCAACGCCCACCCTCACACGGACGGTTCGAGCCAGTTTTACGTGGTGCATAACGGAATCATCGACAACTACCGCGCGCTTCGCGACCAGCTCACCAAAAAGGGACATGTCTTCCATTCGGAGACGGACTCAGAGGTCCTGCCGCACCTGATCCAGGAATTTTATAAGGGCGACCTGCTGGCCGCCGTGGCGCAGGCGCTGCGCCAGGTGGAAGGAACCTACGGCATCGCGGTGCTCTGCAAAGATCATCCTGAGCAGATTGTGGCGGCGCGCAAAGGCAGCCCCATCGTGATCGGCGTGGGGGAAAACGAGGCCATCGTCGCTTCGGATTTAACCGCTATCGTAGCCTACACGTCCAAAGTGATTTATCTGAACGACAACGACATCGCGCTTGTGACGGCGAACGAAATTCAGATCCGTGATTTTCATAACGTTCCCGTCTCGCGCGAAACCGCGATCGTCGACTGGGACATCGCCTCGGCGGAAAAGGGCGGGTTCCAGCACTTCATGCTGAAAGAGATTTTTGACCAGCCGGACGCGATATCCAACGCGACCCGCGGGCGTCTGGACCATGCGATCGGAACCTCCAAGCTTTCCGGGCTTAACATGTCGCCCCGCGAACTGGCCGCCATCGACAAAGTGGTCCTGACGGGATGCGGGACTTCGATGCATGCCGGGCTCGTCGGCAAATATTACATTGAGGAACTGGCCGGCATGACGACCGAAGTCGAACAGGCCGCCGAGTTCCGTTACCGGAACCCGATCGTCAACGACAAAACTTTACTGCTCGCCATCAGCCAGTCCGGAGAAACCGCGGACACTCTGGCCGCGCTCCGCGAAGCCAAAATGAAGGGCGCGCAGGTCGCCGCAATTTCGAACGTGGTCGGCTCCACCATCGCGCGGGAAGCCGAACGCGGCATCTACATCCATGCGGGCCCGGAGATCAGCGTGGCGTCCACCAAAGCTTTTACCTGCCAGGTGATGGTCCTCCTCATGACTGCTCTCAAGCTCGCCCGCGCGCGCCGCCTCACTCAGCAGGAAGGCCTCGATATCATCCGTCAGATTGAACAGGTTCCGGCGCTCATCAACGAAGTCGTGAAGCGCTCGGCCGACATCGAAAAGATCGCAAAGAAATGGGCGAACGTGAAGGACTTCTTCTTCATCGGCCGCGGATACCTTTATCCCGTGGCCCTGGAGGGCGCGCTGAAGCTCAAAGAAATCAGCTACATTCATGCCGAAGGCTACAACGCCGCCGAACTCAAACACGGCCCCATCGCGCTGCTCGAAGAAAGCGTGCCGGTCCTGGCGCTGGCCAACATCGAGGAAGGTAAAGACAAGATGCTGGGCAATATCCAGGAATGCGGGGCGCGGAAATCGCCGGTCATCGTGACGATGGCCGACGGAGACAACTCGGCATCGCACCTCACTCAGGACATCATTTGGGTGCCGAAGGCGGGACACCTAGTGGCGCCCATCCCCACGACCGTAGCGCTGCAGCTCTTCGCCTATTTCATCGCCCGCGAGCGCGGCTGCGCCATCGATCATCCCAGAAATTTAGCCAAAAGCGTTACCGTCGAATAGGAGAGACATACATGAAAACACTGCCTTTAGCCGCACTCATCTTTTTCTGCGCCGCGGGCGCCGCGCGATCCGCGAACGATCTCGGCGCGCTGAACGTTTATCCGAACCCGGTCAAGCGGGTCGCGGGACACAACACTCTGACATTTGACAACATCACCTCGCAGGTGAAGATCCGCATCTACACAGCCGCCGGAAGGCTCGTGCGGGAGATCGACCTCGCGGGAGCGGCCAATGCCTACCAGTGGGACCTGCGCAACAGCTCCAATCAGGAAGTGTCCTCGGGCATTTACGTTTACATCGTGACCAACGGCGCCGGCGAGAAAAAGACCGGCAAGATCGCGGTCATCCGGTAACGCCATGAAAAAAATATCCGCGTTCCTTTTTTCGCTGTCTTTCCTCGGCAACTTCGGCGTTTCATCCCTGCTGGCCGCGATCCACTCGGAGGCCGGAACCGTTTCAGGCTCGGCTTTCACCACTATCCCCGGCGGACGGGCGGCCGCGATGGGCGGAGCCCAGACCGCGATTGTGGAGGACAATAACGGCATTTTCGGCAATCCGGCGGGACTCGGCTTCGCGCGCCGCATCGAACTGAACGGTATGCACAAGACGCTTTTTCAGGGCCTGCAGCAGAACAATGTGGGACTCGCTGTGCCCCTGGGCCTCATGTCCGCGGCCAACGTGCGCAATTTCGGCGCGATCGGCGCGGGCTTGATTTACCTGGACCATGGCCGGTTCACGGGCCGTGACGCGGCCGGAGCGGCGATTCCCGACTTCGACGCGGTGCACCGCATCATCAACGTCAACTACGCCAAAACCATCGGAGGTCAGTTTTCCGTCGGAGCGGCCGCGAAGCTCTACTCATTTGAGCTGGCCGACTCGGTTTCGAACGGCACCGTAGTGGACGCGGGCTTCCTTTATCACCCGTTTCCCTGGGTCAGCGGCGCCTTTACGGCGTTCAACCAGGGCGGGGACCTAAAATATTCCGCGCAGGCTGAAAAGCTGCCCAAAGTCTACACGGCGGGTCTCGCGATTTATCCCACCAAGCGCATCACGCTGGCGGCGGACGTGGATTTTCCGCTGAACGATTACCCGCGCGGCAAAACGGGCCTTGAAGTCTGGGTCCACCGGGCTCTGGCGCTCCGCACCGGCTATGATTCCGCCTACGACCCCGGAACCGGCGTAACCGCGGGACTGGGCCTCCGCATCCAGCACTTTGAAATCGCCTATTTTCCGATTTACCAGATCGACGTGGACTACGGGTTCACGCCGTCCGACGATCTGGGCAACCAGCATGACGTTTCCGTCAGCTTCAAATTCGGGGATTAAGGCACCTCAGGCTTCGTTCCGAATAGCTTCACCCAATATTCGACTATCCAGGAAAACATCAGGAGAAAATTTATGAGGAAAAAAATGCTGGTATTCGGCAGTCCGCTGATCGAAGGACCCGAGATCAACGAGGTCGTCAAATGCATGAAATCGGGATGGCTCGGCACGGGCCCCAAGGTGCAGCAATTTGAGGAAATGTTCCGCGCTTATAAGGGCGCCCAATACTCCATGGCACTCAATTCCTGCACGGCCGCGCTCCACGTTTCCATGCTCGCCGTCGGCCTGCGCCCGGGAGACGAAGTGCTCGTTCCCGCGATGACGTTCGCCGCAACGGCCAACTCCGTGATCCACGCGCGCTGCAAACCGGTTTTCGTAGACTGCGACAAAGACACATTGAACATGGATCCGAAGGACATCGAACGCAAGATTACCGGACGCACCAAGGCCATTATTCCCGTTCACTTCGCGGGCCGCGTCTGCAACATGGACGCGATCATGGAGATCGCGCGCACCCATCAGCTGAAGGTCATCGAAGACTGCGCGCACGCCATCGAGTCCGAATATCACGGCAAGAAGGCCGGCACGTTCGGCGACCTCGGCTGTTTCAGCTTTTACGTCACGAAAAACATCGTCACCGGCGAGGGCGGCATGGCCATCACCAAAAACGAGGACTACGCGTCCCAGGTGAAGGTTCTGGCCCTCCACGGCATGAGCAAGGACGCCTGGAAGCGCTTCGGAGACGAAGGCTACAAACACTACCAGGTGGTCTATGCCGGATTCAAATACAACATGATGGACCTCCAGGCCGCCATCGGCCTCCATCAGCTGAAGCGGATCGACAAATATTGGAAGAAGCGCGAGAAGATCTGGCACCAGTACAACAAGGCGTTCAAAGGCCTGCCCGTCTTCACGCCGAAGGATCCCGAGCCCAACACGAAACATGCGTATCATCTGTACACGCTGCTGATCGATATCGATAAAACAAAGGTTACGCGCGACCAGTTCCTGACGGAAATGACGAAGCGCAAGATCGGTGTGGGCGTGCATTACATCGCGCTTCACCTCCAGCCCTTCTATCAGAAGACATTCGGCTATAAGCGCGGAGACTACCCCAATGCGGAATGGGTCTCGGACCGGACGGTCAGCATCCCGCTGTCGGCCAAACTAACGCCCGCGGACGTCGCCGACGTGATCGCGGCAGTCAAAGACATTCTGAAGGCATAAACCGCAAGGGAATTATTCATGTCGATCATCGCTCCCATTAAAAATTTCTGTAAAGCGAAGCTGACGGAGTACCTTCTCTCCATCAACGAGCATTACATGTCCACGCACATGGTCTGGGGATACCAGAACGCCGGCGGAGACCTCTCGCGCCACACGCGACTCAGCAACACCGTGTTCATCAATCACCCGGAACGCACGCGCATCGGGGAAGGCGTTTACGTGGGACACTATACCATCCTGGACGGCACGGGAAACCTCATCATCGAGGATGGATGCCAGATCGGCTGCTGGGTGGGGATATTTTCCCACTCCAGCCACATCGCGATCCGGCTTTACGGCAAGCACTATACCGAGATCCCCGAGGGTGAAAAAAAGGGGTTTATCAAAAAGCCCGTCACGATCGGGCGGTGCTCCGCCATCGGTAACGGCGTGCGCCTGTTTCCCGGCGGGTCCGTGGGCAAGGGCGCTTTCATCGACACCAACGCCGTCATCAACCGCCCCATCCCCGATTTTGCGATGGTTAATTCGAAAGGAGAAATCATCGGAGACACCCGCTCGATGGACACCGAGTATCTGGCCGACCCGCAGATTCGCGCCTGGTACGACGAGTGGATGAACGTTTTTTCGGAGAAGCGCTGACGTGGGACGGCTCTTCTTCCTCGTCATCAAGTATTTCGCGCTCTACGTCTGCGGGCTCGAAATCAGCGATTTGAAAAACCCGACCATGATCTGGGGCTATCAGAACCCGGGCGGCGCCTGGCACGAACTCACCCGGACCAGCAACACGCTGACGATCATCAACCCCAGAAACGTCGTCATCGACAATAACGTTTTCATCAACCATTTTGCCCTGATCGACGGCAGCGGGGCGGGCGTCCGGATCGAAGAAGGCTGCCAGATCGGTCCCTGGGCCCGCATCGGGGCCCACCGGACTAAACCCACGCGCATCGGAAAATACTCCTTTATTTCAGTCGGCGTTACGGTCAATCCCGGAGTCACCATCGGTCGGGGCGTCCTCATCGGCGTCAACGCGGTCGTGAACCGGGACGTTCCTGATTTCTCATTCATGGACAGCAGCGGCGATATCGTCGGCAGCACGAAGACTTTGGACGAGCGGACGCTCCGTGGCGATCCTCAGCTGCGCGCCTGGTACGACGAATGGCAAACTTCCTAAAAACTCCTCCGATACCGGTCGCACATTTCCGGACCCCTTTCCTGGGGTTCAGCGAAACTTTTATTTACGGCTACCTTTCCGAGCTGAAGCGCGGGGTACGCCCGGTGGTCTACACCACCGAGCGATTGAACGGGGAGGCCTTCCCGTTCGAAGACGTGGTGGATTATTCGCGCCGCGCGTTCAGCGGTAGTTGGACCGCCGACCAGATTGCCAAAAGGATTTTTCAAGTCAAAGACTGGTCGCTCGGCCGCCGCCTGAGAAAGGGAGGCGTCCGGCTGATGCACGCGCATTTCGGCGAAGAAGGCTACGCGCTGGTCCACGTCCGCAAAAGCCTGAATGTTCCGCTCATCACCACTTTTTACGGATACGACGTTTCCGAGCTGGGACGGATTCCCGAGTGGCGCGAGAAGTATAAGGTTTTATTCCGGGAAGGAGATCTCTTCCTGGTTGAAGGCAACCACATGAAAAAATCCCTGATGGGCCTCGGATGCCCGGAATCCAAGATCCGCGTCCAGCACATCGCGATTCCCGTTGACGGCATCGCGTTCCGGCGCCGCGGCGCCAAAACGGCTGGCCAGCCCGCCGTTCTTCTCTTCTGCGGTCGGTTCGTGGAAAAGAAAGGGCTGATGGACGCGCTCAAAGCCCTGAAAATCGTGATGGACCAGGGGCGGAAAAATTTTGAATACCGCGTCATCGGCGACGGCCCTCTGAACGAGGAGCTCCGCGCGTTCGTCCGCGAAAACGGCCTCGAAACAAACGTGCGGTTCCTGGGACGGAAAAGCCACAAGGAATTTTATTCCGAGCTCCAGTCGGCCGACATTTTTCTGAGCCCGAGCGTGACCGCGGCCAACGGGGACAGCGAAGGCGGAGCGCCGACCACGATCCTCGAGGCGCAGGCGGCGGGGCTTCCTATTCTCTCCACGCGCCACGCCGATATTCCGGAAATCGTGGTCGAGGGATCCAGCGCGCTCCTTTGCGATGAGCGGGACGTCCCGGCACTGGCGAAAAACATCGAAAAGCTGCTGGCGAACCCCGATTCCTGGGGACCCATGGGCGAAACGGGACGGCGCCACGTCGAGAACGGTTACAACCTGCGCACCGAAGCCGTAAAACTCGAAAAAATTTATCGGGAACTGGCCTCATGAACGAACGCAAACCCAAGATCAGCGTGATCGTACCCGTCTATAACGTGACGAGCTACCTGCAGGATGCACTCGAAAGCGTGCGCGATCAGACACTGCAGGATTTCGAGGTCATTATCGTGGACGACGGTTCCAACCAGCCGGAAAAAATAAAAGCGATTGCGGAACGGCCCGGTTTCAAGCGCCTCAAGATCCTCCGCCATCCCGACAACAGGGGGCTTTCAGCCGCCCGGAACACGGGACTGGTAAACGCCGAAGGGGAGTATATCGCGTTCCTGGACGGAGACGATCTGTTCCTTCCCCAGAAATTTGAAATACAATCTCGCCTGCTGGACGAAAATCCGACATTCGGCATGGTTTATTCCGATGAATACCATCTCGAGGGCGGCCGCGAGTTCTGGGAAGAGACGCCCGTCCAGTTCCAGAACGGCGTTCCAGGTCCCAGCGGCTGGATCCTGGATGATTTTCTCAAGCGCAGCTTCATTGCGGTTATGACGGTCATGGTCCGCGCGAAAATCATGCGGGAAATGGGGGGATTTGAGCTGGGTCTTCCTTATAACGAGGACGATTTTCTGTGGTATCGGATCATGATCCATTACCCCGTGCTGTTTTCCGGTTACGTGTCGGGCGTACGCCGTTTGCATGATACGAACATGAGCGACGACCGCGAGAAGATGACCCGGTTTCAGCTGCAATCCTTTCACCGGCTGATGTCGCTTTACCCCGCCGAATTGTCCGGACGCAAAACCCTGGTTCAGGGGCGGGCCCGTTCCGTCATGAAATCTTACCTCAAGTACTGCCTGTTCGAGTACCGCATTCCCAAGACGAATATCATTCGGGATTTTTTCGGCTTGATGAAGGCGGCCCTCCTTCTCATTCACACCGAATGCCTGCCGGCGATCGGCGGCCTGCTATGATCAATCCGTTTTTTTACGGGGGCTGGAAATATTACCTTCCCGTCTATTCCGGCTCGAGGGTTCTGTACTTCGGGCGCCCCGAAGGCGTGTTCTCGCTCCTTTCGGAAGAGTGCCAACCCTGCGCGGTCGTCCCAGACGAGGTCGCCGGAGAGCTCCTCATGGATTTGGTCCGCTCTCAAATCGGAAAGACCAGCGTTCAGGCGGATTGCGCGGTATACCGGTCCATCGGCGGACTGCCCAAAGGAACTTTCGACACGGCCGTGATTCACGGCTGGAACGAATGGTCCGAGAGGATGCGCGCCGTGCATGCCGGCTACTCAGGCGAGGAATGCCTGGCCAGGGCCGCCCGGGCGCTGAAGAGCGGCGGAATTTTCATGGTGACGGGTTCGGGCCTTTCGCTGATCCGAGCGGCAATGGCGGCTTCCAGAATGAAGCTGAATCTGCGGGGAATACTGACTTTCAAATCCGCTCTCTACGGCCCCGAACTTTACAAGATTGAATCGCAGCCGGCCTCGATCGCGTTCGAAGCGGCGGCCCGAGCCGCGGTCCATTTTCTGCGCGGAGGCGGCTTCGGATTGATCTACGTGAACGGAAACGGGCCCGCCCAGGAATCGCTGCTTTCCAGGATCGTCCGGGAACATGCGGAACGGGAAATCCCGAATCGTTCGGAGGTTTATCACGGGTCGGGCGGGGTTTATACGCTGCTGACTCCCGATTGGATTTACCGCATGCCGCAATTCCCAGAATCGGAAACACGTTGCGCAGTCAATTACGAAACGCTGCGGCACCTGCAGACCCTCAGACTCCCATTCCGCTGCCCGGAACCCGCGGGCATTTACCGCCGCCACGGAAAAACCGCCTACGTTGAATCCCGCCTCAAGGGAGCCGGAGTCAATTATTTGTCGGCGACCGACTCCGACCGGTCGGAACGGGCCGGCGCGGCGCTCGGCGCGCTGATCGCCATGCAGAGGCAAACCCTGACCCATATCAACGGCAGCGACGCGAAGATTCGAGAGGCGATTCTCCAACCCGTCGCAGGGCTCGAATCCTATCTCGATCCTTCCGTCAACCGCTCTCTTGCTGAATTCAGCGAAGCGTTTTTGGACCTGTTCAGAAACGAACCCCTCCAGCGCAGCATGAGCCACGGCGATTTCAAAATCGCCAACACGCTCTGGGAGGATGGAAAACTGACCGCGGTGATCGACTGGGACCTGTCGTCCCGGGAAAATTTCGCATTGATCGACTACCTGACTTATGACGCGTTCGACCGCAGCGTCGCATCCGGTTTGGATTTTTGCCGGGCGGTCGCAGCCTCGCGTTATGAGGACTTCGAAACTGGTTTCTACCGCAGAAATTTTCCCGAGCTCCGGGCCGGACGCCCGACTTTTGCGGCCTCAGTCGTTTTCGCGCTGCTGCATTACGGTTTTACCCACCTCCATTTTCTCAGGGAAGACTTAAAAGCGCAGTGGTACCGCGAGCACCTGGGGGAACCGCTGCGCGAAAGCGTCGCGGCGTTCCTGGCCGCCGCCCGCCGCGAAGGAGCCGCACATCATGTCTAACAGCGAGATCGGCCGGCTGCTGAAGCACTCCTGGATTTATACGGTGGGAAGCGTCCTGAACCGCATCGGGGCGTTCATCCTGCTGCCGCTCTATACCAACCATCTCCACGTGGCGGAATACGGAACGCTCGAACTTTTTTACTCGACCAAGATGATCGTGGCCTCGATTCTCTCCATCGGCCTGGCCCACGCCACGCTGCGGTTTTATTTTGAATATGACGACCCGAACGAGAAGAAAGAAGTGGTGGGCACCGCGCTGATCGCCACGACCGTGGTCGCGCTGCCATTCATCGGCTTGCTGTCTCTGTGGAGCCGCCCGATCGCGGACATGGTTTTCGGCAGTCCCGATTACGCCTCGATGCTGAACCTGGTTTACCTGATACTGCTGGTGGAGCTTTCGGAAGAAGTCGGGCAGGCCTACATCCGGGCGAAGGAATATTCCATCGTTTATGTCATCGTCAACCTCCTCCAACTGATCATCCAGGTCGGTTGCAACTACTATACCGTCGCGGTCCTGCACCAGGGAATCATGGGCGTCCTGATCGGAAACCTCATCAGCATGCTGACCGGCTGGACCATCGTGACCGCCATCGCCGTCAGGGAATGCGGCCTTCATTTCAGCATGGGAAAATTGAAGCGCATTCTGAACTACAGCTATCCCTTTCTTTTCTCATCTATCTTCAGCGTGATCATCAACAACGCGGACCGGTTCATCCTCAAATCCTACGGATCGATGGAAAACGTGGGACTCTATTCCCTGGCGCAGAAATTCGGCATGCTGCTTCAGGTTCTGTTTCTCGAACCCTTCAACAGGAGCTTCGGCGCGTTCCGCTTCTCCATTATGAAACAGGAAAACGTCAAACAGGTCCTGTCAGACATCCTGAACTACCGCGTCCTGGGTTTGCTCACGCTTGGCATGGGCATCATTGTTTTTTCAAAACCGGTTATTCAGCTCATGACCGCTCCGGAATACTGGGGCGCTCACCGCCTCCTGCCCGTCATCATATTTGCGGGCTCGATCGGCGGACTGACGTACGTGTACCAGACCGGAATACTGTTCGAGAAGAAAACCAAGTTCATGTTCTACATCACGCTGATATCGGGGCTGGTGACGCTTTCGACCAACTTCATTCTGATTCCGCGGTTTCACGCCTACGGGGCGGCCGCCTCCCAAATATTTACCGGAACCGTCACGGCTTTTACGACCTATTACCTTTCGCACCGGCTTTATCCCATTCCCTATGACCATTGGAAAATTCTGAAGATGTACGGCGCGGCGATCAGCTGCACGGCTCTTTTCCTGCTCCTGCCGTCCGCGGCCTTGCCCGCAACCATCGCTTTTGCCGTGATGATCCTGGCGCTTTTCATCGCCTCCCTGCGGTTCCTGGGCTGCATTGAGCAGGAACACCTGGACAAGATCCGGGAAATTCTCCAAACCCGATTCGCGGGCGTCGCCGGATTCCTGCGAAAAAAAGGTTGATCCATGGACCGTTCGACCTCCTCCCAACCCCTGGTCAGCGTCGTGATCCCTCTTTACAACTGCGAGGCGTTCGCGGCCGAGGCGATCCAGAGCGTCCTGGCGCAGACCTACAAAAATTTTGAGATCATTGTTGTGAATGACGGATCGACGGACGGGTCCGCCGCGGCCGTGAGGCCGTTCCGCGAAAAAATCCGCTACATCGAACAGAAGAACAGCGGAAGCGCGGTGGCGCGGAACTCGGGCGTTAACATGGCGAAGGGGGAACTGATCGCATTCCTTGACGCCGACGACGTCTGGCTGCCGCACCGGCTGGAAGCGCATGTGGAACAGTTTCAACTGGACCCGAAGCTGGGCCTCGCCCATTCCGACCGGGTGCTTTTCGACTCCGCGACCGGGCAGGAATTTCCCGAGGACGATTTCATGCACCTGAAGGGCCGCGACGGCTACATTTTGCGCGAACTTTTCGAATACAATTTTATCTGCACGCAGTCGGTGATGATGCGCAAGGCCTGCTTTGACGCGGTGGGCCTTTTCGACTCCAATTTCCGCGCGGCCCAGGACTATGACCTTTGGCTCCGGACCTGTGAAAAGTACAAGGCGCGCTACATCCCCGGCGTCGTGACCCGTTACCGCATTCACTCGGGACAAATCAGCTGGAAATTTGATCTGAGCTACGAAAGCGAGAAGCGCGTCATCGAAAAATTCGTGCAGACCCATACCGGCGACAGCCGGCCCTACTGGCTGACCGATGAATGCATCCAGGCACGTCTTTCCGAGCTTTACTACCGTTTTGGGCACGACTGCTTTCATTACCGCAAACTCGATCAGGCGCGGAACGTGTTTAGGGAATCCCTGAAATACAACTCTAAAAATTACAAGGCGTTCGCCTATTGGGCGCTCGCAAGCTACGCTCCGGGCCTCGTTCTCGCCTGGGACCGGGTGCGCGGCAGGACGGTCCAGCCGTCATGATCGGCATCTATACTTATCTCATCACTCTTTTTGTACGGCTTCAGGACTGGCCGGGCATGCTCGTCTACAACTGGCCCATCAACAGTATTCTCCTGCCCCTGCTTTTCGTCATCGCCATGACCACCCGAAAAAGGCCCGAGGGAACTTCGGGAATGCCGCAGCACTTCGTCATTATGGCGCTCCTTTTCCTCGCCTTCTTCAGCAACGTGGCCAACGGGGATATGGAGCTGGCCAGCCAGGAGACTCACCTGTTCCTGATTAAAATCGTGGTGTTCTATATCTTCCTGTATCTGCCCGATTCCTTCGAAAAACTGAGGTCTGTCGGATTTTTTCTGATCCTGATGGCTCTTTTTGTCAGTTTCCAGGGGATGTACCAGACGTCTACCGGCGTGGGTTGGGCCGAACAGGGCATGCACGGACATGCGGCATTCAACACCATGGAACAGATGATGGAACTTCTCGGCTATGAAGAACCGAGAACCTTCTGGATCGGCGATTGGGACGGCCCCAACGTGATGGCCCTCATCTACGTGATGGCGGGACCCTACTGTCTGGAATACATTTTTTCAAGCGAACCTTTTTACAAGAAAATCTTTGGAGTGGCCGCCATGGCCTGCATGATCATCGGCGTCCAGCAGTCGGGCTCACGCGGCGGATTTTTGGGCCTGATGGCCGGCGGCACGCTGTTCATCCTGCTGCGTTTCGGGATCGGGAAAGGCGTCCTGCTGGCGGGAGCGCTGCTGGTCGGAGTGGGAACCTTCGCCATGGGCGGACGCATGGGTGAAATGAATACGGGCGAGTCTTCGGCGCGCGAGCGCTCCTGGCTCTGGGAACGAGGCATGAACTGGGCGAAGGAAAAACCGCTCACCGGCATGGGCAAGGGCAGCTTCGCCAGCCACGCGCGGATCATCGCACACAGCAACTACGTGGAGAACATGGCCGAAATCGGCTACCCCGGATTCTATCTGTTCATCGCGATGCTTTACTTTTCGGGGAAGGCCGCGCTGCTTTCGTTCAACCGGCGCATCGCCGACGGCCTGCCGCGCAGCGCTTTCAACATCAGCCGTGCCATGTTCATCAGCCTTTGCGCTTTTTGTGTCTCCACGTTTTTCGTCACCATGCAGCTGGAAATCCTGTTCATGATCATCGGCCTTTGCGGCTCCTGCCTCCTGGTGCACGATGATATGGCCAAAAATTTCAGGGCCACCCTGATGGACTGGGCGCGGATCGGGGCGCTCTGTATCATGATCTACACCGCGATTTACTTGATCGCCGTCAAGGAAGTGGTTTAGACACCTATGAAGAAAAAACACATCATGTTCATCACCTTTTCGCTCGATGTCGGCGGCATCGAGACTTTAATTTTGGAAATCTGCCGTAGAATCGACCGGCAGAAATACCAGCCGTTCGTCTGCTCGTTCTATGAGAAGGGGCGCCTTGCCAAAGAATTTGAAAGCCTGGACATTCCCGTGCTGACGGTTCCGAAACTCACCGAATCGATCGATTGGACTTTGCCGTTTCGCCTCGCCAAGCAGTTTCGGGATCTCGATATAGATATCGTCCACACGCACAACCCGAGCGTCTGGCTTTATGGCGGGATCGCGGCGAAGCTGGCCTGCCTGCCGCTTATCCATACAGCGCATACGCCGAGCGATTACGCGGTGGGACGCTGGGGAATGATTGAGCGCGTGCTCTCCTGGTTCACGGATCAGGTCACGTCGGTATCCAAATCCGTCGCGGAATTTATGATCGAAGGCGAGGGCGTGGCGCGCAAGAAAGTTCAAGTCATCCTCAATGGCGTCAAAAGCGAGGATTATGACGTCACGGTGGACCGCGCGGAAAAACGCCGCGAGCTGGGCCTCGCCGAGAACGATTTTGCTTACATTAACGTCGCGCGCTTTTTCCCGAATAAGGACCACTCGACCCTGCTTAAAGCGTTCGCAATCGTGGTGAAACAGATGCCCGAAGCGAAACTGCTCCTCTGCGGCGAGGGTACGCTGAAAGAAGATTTAATGAAGGAAGCCGCCGCGCTCGGCCTCACCAACAGCGTGAAGTTCCTCGGCAACCGCCGCGATATCCCTTACGTGCATCGCGCGATCGACGTTTTCGTGTTATCCTCCATCAAGGAAGGCCTGCCCATCGTGCTGCTCGAAGCCATGGCATCCGGCGTTCCCATCGTGACAACCGATGTCGATGGCAATCCCGAAGCGGTCCTGCACAATGAAACGGGGCTCGTGGTTCCGGCCCGTAACCCGGAAGCGCTGGCCAAGGCCATGATCGAGCTCAAGAATGATCCCGCGCGCCGCCGCTCCATGGGCGAAAAGGGGAGAACCCGGGTGAAGGAACACTTCACCTTTGAAAAGATGGTAGCCTCCTACTATGCCATCTATGACCGGATTTCGAATCTATAAGGCTTATAAACGATTAAGATCATGAATGTCCTTTTGATCACGAACCTGTACCCAAACCCGCTCGAACCCAACCGCGGCATCTTCACCAGCCAGCTGGCGGAGAAGCTAGCCGGGATATCCGACCTCCGGGTGTTATCGCCCCTGCCCTGGTTCCCAAATTGGAGCATTTTATCCGGCTTCAAAGAGTGGTACAAATTCGCCCAGGTTCCCGAGAAAGCCACCATCAAAAATATTGAAGTTGGATATCCAAAATACGTTGTAATCCCTAAATTATTTGGATTTTTACAAAGTTTCAGCCTATACCTGTCGCTGGTTTTCAAGATCGCGCGGATGAACCGGGAAAAGAAGATCGACGTCATCAACGCCCAGTGGATGTACCCGGACGGGGTGGCAGCGGCCTATGCCGGCAAGACCCTGGGGATTCCGGTCGTGGTTTCGGCGCTCGGCTGCGACATCAACCTCTATGCCACGAATGCCTACCCCATGCGGCGGCGCCAGATCATGAATACTCTGGACTATGCCCAGCAGTCCATCGCCATCAGCGCGGCCCAGAAAGAGGTCATGGCTCATGATTTAGGCGCCCAGCAGAGCCGGCTCAGCGTCATTTTGAACGGGGTCAATCAGGATGTTTTCAAGATCCGGGACCGGGGCGAATGCGTGAAACAGTTGTCTTTGAATGCGGCGGAACGCTATATCCTGTATGTCGGCCGGCTTTCGGATGAAAAGGGGATCATTCCCCTGCTGAAGGCGATCGGCATCTTATATAAGGAAAGCCTTCCGGCGGATGTGAAACTGCTCGTGGTGGGGAACGGAGAGCTGTGGGATGAGTGCAATGTCCTTGTGAATTCTTTGGGAATCCGCGAAAAAGTGATTTTTAAGAAGGAGCGGCCTTACGCCGAGATTCCGACCTGGATGGGAGCGGCAACGCTACATTGCCTGCCCAGCTATCGCGAGGGATGCCCCAACGTGGTACTGGAAGCGCTGGCGTCGGGACGGCCGGTGATCGCGACGCGCGTGGGCAGCGTGCCCGAAGTGCTGAACGCGACGAACGGCATCATGGCGGAACCCGGCGATGAGAAGTCCATCGCGGCCGCGCTGCGCAAAGGCCTCGAGACGCAGTGGAACGCGCAAACAATCCGCGATTCCGTGAAAGATTTTACCTGGTCCAAAATGGCAGACCGATACATGGACGTATTCAAAGCGGCGGTGAAATAACATGTGCGGCATCGCGGGGCTCATCTACAAGGATCCACGGAAGCAGGCTGATCCGGCGCTCATTAAGAGGATGTCGGACACCATTTCGCACCGCGGCCCCGACGATGAAGGCTTCCACGTCCAAGGCAACGTGGCCATGGCCCAGCGACGGCTTTCGATCATCGATTTGTCGGGCGGCCATCAGCCGATTTACAATTCCGACCGCACCGTATCCATCATTTTCAACGGCGAGATTTATAATCACGAGGAACTGCGCGACGAGCTCGTGAAGAAGGGCTACAAGTACCAGACGCGCAGCGACACGGAAACCATCCTCCATGCCTATCAGGCCTGGGGCGATGACTGCGTGAAGCGCCTGCGCGGCATGTTCGCTTTCTGTATCGATGACCGCCGCCGAAATCGCATCTTCATCGCGCGCGACCGCGCCGGAAAGAAACCGCTTTATTATTACCACGACGGCAATGTTTTCGTCTTCGCCTCCGAAATCAAGGCGATACTGGCCTCGGGCATTGTAAAACGCGCGGTCAATCCCGCCATGATCGACTTTTACCTTTCGGTTGGCTATGTTCCCGGCACCGAATCGCTCTTCCAGGGCATATTGAAGCTCGAAGCGGGCCACACTCTGGCCCTCGAAGCCGACCACAAGATCACCATCAAGGAATACTGGGACCTCCGCAACCTCGAGGTCCTCGATATCTCTTACGAAGAGGCCAAGAAAAAGCTGAAGGAAAAGCTGCTCGAAAGCATCAAAATCCGGCTGATGAGCGAAGTGCCGCTCGGCGTTTTCTTAAGCGGCGGCCTCGATTCCAGCGCCATCGTGGGCCTGATGAGCGAGCTGGGAACGAATCCCATCAAGACGTTTTCCGTTGGCTACAAGAACGAGCCCGAATCGAGCGAGCTGGGCTACGCTTCCATCATCGCCAAGAAATTTAAAACCGAGCACCATGAATTTTTCCTCGAGCCCGACGATCTTTTCGGGTCGATCGACACTTTGCTGGAACATTGCGACGAGCCGCTGGTGGAAAGCGCCGGCATCGCGCTCTACAAGCTCGCGAAACTCGCCAAACCCAAAGCCACGGTGATTTTATCCGGCGAAGGGTCGGACGAAATTTTAGCCGGCTATCCAATCTATTCCAAAATGAAAAAGATGAACCGGCTTCATATGCTCGGCATGATGGTTCCGGATTTTGTGAAGAACATGATCGCCGATTCAGTGAATGAAAAAACGGCAAAGTATGTGGATTGGGTAACGGAACCCTTTGATAAGCGGTTCCGGTCGGTGTCCTACGACCTTTCCGATTCCGTGAAGCGCCGCATCTATTCCACACATCAGGCCGCATTGTCCAAAAAGGCGTTTGACGCCTATTATTCCGGCCTGCTGCTCAGAGTTTCAGGCGAGTCTCAGCTGCGCAGGATGATGTACGTGGACATCAAGTCCTGGCTCGTCGACGATATTCTGCTCAAAGCCGACCGTATGACCATGGCGGCTGCCATCGAGATGCGCGCCCCGTTTCTGGACCACGAACTCATGGAATTTTGCCTGGCGCTCCCAAACCACTACAAACTGCAGGGGTCGATGGGAAAAAAGATTTTGCGCGACGTGGTCACGCCGCTTCTGCCCGAGGAAATCATCTACCGGAAGAAAAAAGGATTTCCCGTGCCGCTCACGTCATGGTTTCGGAACGAGCTGCACGATCAGGCGCGCGAACTGCTCACCTCTCCCAGGGCCATGAGCCGCGGCTATTTCCGCCCCGAATATGTCCGGGGGCTTTTTGACAAGATCAAGGCGGGCGAAGACCTTGGTCGCCGCATTTTCTCCCTCGTCGTGCTGGAACAGTGGCACCGGAAGTTTATCGACTAAACGATTTATTTATGATGAAAAGCATGACAAAATCCTTCATTAAAAATGTGTTACCCGCCTCCTGGATGCAATACCGGAGCCGGTCGGACCGAACCGTTTGCCTGACGTTCGATGACGGTCCTCATCCCAACACCGAGAAGATCCTTGAGGTTCTGCGCAAGAACAACGTGAAGGCCAGCTTCTTTCTAAACGGCAGCGCGGTCAGGAATTATCCCGAACTCGCGAAGAAAATCCGAAATGAAAGCCATTTCATCGGCAACCATTTTTATGATCATGTTTCGGTAAAGACGCTGGACGAGACCGAGATGAAGCGCCAGGTAGAGTCCAATGAGGCGTTCATTCAGGAAGTGACGGGTGTCTCGATCCGCGCTGTGCGTCCACCCTACGGCGACTGGAACCTGCGGTTTTTGCGTTACGCGGTGGGAACGGGACGGCGCATTATTTTCTGGACGCTCGACACCGAGGACGGCGACCCTGAGAATAGCTCAAAGGCCAGCATTCTCGAGCATTGCGAACCGCTCCGCGGCGGCGACATCGTTTTGATGCATGAAGATAACCCGCACACCGTGGAAGCCTTGCCCGAGATCATCGCGGCGGGCCGCATGAAGGGTCTCGAATTTGAAACGGTGGAGGGCGGCGTATGAATATCCTTTACGTCCACCGCACGCAGGGTCATGGAGTGGAAAACGTCCATGTCATGGGGATGGTGGAGTCCTGGCGCAAGCTCGGCCATCAGGTGGATATTCTGTCGCCCAACAGCCGTCCTGATTTGGAACAGGACATTACGTCGGCCAAACCTTCTACTGGTAGCAAGGGCGATAGGAATATGCCGGCCGCCAAACCCAAAAAGTCCGGCGCGCTGTCGTTTCTGGCCTCAAACATGCCCGAGATCGGATTTGAAATGATGGAACTGGGCTACAACTTTCTTTTGAAAAAGCGGATGGAGACGCTCTTCGCCCGCAAAAAATATGATTTTGTTTTCGAGCGTACGGCGCTTATGAACTATGCCTGCGTCGATTTCTGCGCGGAGAGAAATGTCCCGGTCTTTTTGGAAGTGAACTTTACCGCCGACATGCCGCTGGTGCGCAAACGCAACGCGATCCTTGAGCCGCTGGCCAACGCCATCGATCTACGGATACTGAAAAAGGCGAGCCATAACTTTCCGGTTTCGACTTATCTGAAGGATCACATGGTGAGGCGCGGCGTGCCCGCGAACAAAATCACCGTGATCACCAACGCGGCCGACCCCGAAGTGTTCCGGACGGACGTTTCGGGCGAATCGGTGCGGCAGAAATACAATTTGAAAAACAAAACCGTGGTCGGCTTCGTGGGGGGATTCTACCCCTGGCACGGCTTGGAACTCCTCGTGGACGCGATGGAAATCGCGGTGAAGCGCGCCCCAAACCTCGCCGCGCTGCTCGTGGGCGACGGCCCCATGCGCCCCGTTCTGGAAAAGAAGATCCAGGAAAAGAAGCTTGAACCTTATTTTCACTTTGCCGGCAAGCAGGGCCACAAGGACCTGCCGGCCTACAACGCGGCCTTCGACCTGGGGGTTATGCCCGACTCGAACGTCTACGGTTCGCCCATGAAAATTTTTGAGTACATGGCCATGGAAAAGCCCGTCGTGGCGGCCGATTACGGCCCGTTGCGCGACGGCATCGACCATAACGTGCACGGAAAACTCTTCAAGCCGGGCGACGCGGAAGCCTTCGCGCAGTGCCTGGCGGACATGGCCAATGAGCCCGAAAAACGCGTTCAAATGGGCAAAAAGGGCAGGGAACGGGTGGTCACTGACCGAAACTGGCTCAACCAATCTAAAAAAGTCATTGAAATTTACGAGAAAATCGTCCATGATTCAAGACGATAGCCTTTGGGGGAATCTATGAACGCGAACGCAAGTAATCACGAAACGAAGGGATTTTATAACTGGCTGGTGAACAACAACGGCAGCCTGCCGCTGGTGATCGCCCTGTCCCTACTTTGCCCGGAAAAGATCGTCAAATCGATTTATCAGAATAATCAGGGCCGGAAAAATTTCTGGAAAGGAAAGAAAAGCTGCTTCACGCTGTCGTTCGATTGTGACTACCCGCGCGATGCGGAAGCCATTCCCTACATGTTGAAGCTCCTTGCCAAATATAACGTTAAGTCCAGTTTCGCCGCCGTCGGCCATTGGGTGGAAAAATACCCCAAGTATCACGAGGAAGTCGTGAAACAGGGCCACGAAATACTTAATCACACCTATTCGCACCCGGACAACGAACTGCTGAACCCGGGACGCAAATTCCGCGAGATTTCGCGGCAGGAGAAGCTCGAAGAAGTGGCGAAGTGCGATGAGATTATCTACAAATATCTCGGAGTTAAAACCAAGGGGACCCGCATCCCGCATTTCAAAAATCTTTTTACGAACGAAATTTATGGAATCCTTAAGGAGCTGGGCCACAAGTATTCGACCTCCACCTGTCTGACGAACACCAAGTCCAGCGGTGATCCATTCGTAGCTCCCGAAGGCATTGTGGAGATCCCGCTGACGACCTGCCTGAAGCACCCCTTCACCGTGTTCGATACGTGGCATTCGCTGAATTCGAACCGCCTGTTCTACCGCTGGATTCATAATACCGAGCGGGAATATCAGGATATCTTCAAGAAGCTGGTGGATATCAGCATCGAGACCAGCTCTTACATGAACATCTACATCGACCCCTACGACATCGAAGTCATGAAGGGTTTCGAAGATTTATTGAAATATTTGAAGGAACGCGAGGAAGATGTGCTCATCGCGCGTTACGATGAACTCCTCGACCTTCCCATGAAACATTCGATCACGGTGCACGCGGCGTGAAACGGGTCTTCTGCGTTTTTGGAACCCGGCCCGAAGCCATCAAGATGGCGCCGGTGGTGCTCGCCTTAAAGGCACGCCCCGGGGAATTCGACTGCAAAGTCGTGCTCACGGCCCAGCACCGCGACATGCTGGACCAGGTGATGAAGCTTTTCAACATCAGCTCCGATCACGATTTGAATTTGATGACTGACGGACAGACGCTCACCGACGTCACGACGCGGGGAATGGAACGCCTCGAACCCGTTTTGATACAGGACCGGCCCGACCTCGTTCTGGTTCACGGGGACACCACGACCGCGCTCGCCGCGACGCTCGCCACGTTTTATCAGAAGATCCCCGTGGGCCACGTGGAAGCGGGCCTGCGCTCTTTCGACAACATGAACCCCTTTCCCGAAGAGATCAACCGGCGCTGCGCCGATGCCATCTGTTCGCTGCATTTTGCCCCCACATCGCTGTCCAAAAGGAATTTGTTGAAAGAAAACGTTTCGCCCAAAGGCATTTTTATCACCGGCAACACGGGTATCGACGCGCTGAAACTCGGCATCAAACGGCTGAACGGGGGACAATTCCCGAAGCCGCCGCAAGATATCCAGGACCTGGCTAAACTTAACTTTATTTTGGTGACGGCGCACCGCCGAGAAAATTTCGGCCAGCCCTTTGTGGATTTTTGCAATGCTCTCCGCGACATCGCGCTCGAACGCAAGAATCTGCACTTCATCTACCCGGTGCATCCGAACCCGAACGTTCTGCGGCCCGTGAACACGTATCTCTCGAATCTGCCCAACGTGCATCTGCTCAAACCCCTGGACTACGCCGATCTGATCTACTTAATGCAGAAAGCGGTCATCGTGCTCACCGACTCGGGCGGACTTCAGGAAGAAGCGCCCTCGCTCGGAAAGCCCGTGCTGGTTCTGCGCAAAGTCACGGAGCGCCCCGAAGCGGTAAAAGCCGGAACCGTCCGCCTCGTCGGCACCGACCCGCACAAGATCAAAACCAATATCGTTCAGCTGCTCGACAACAAGAAGGTCTTCGCGAAGATGGCCAACGCGGTGAACCCCTACGGCGACGGCGGCGCGTCGGAGCGCACGGTCGAAGCCATCCGCTACTTTTTCGGAATGCGCAAAGACCGTCCCGGCGAATTCAAACCCAACAAATAACGAGAATCATACGACTACGATATGAATTTCCTATTCCCTTATCTCGCCCGCTGGAAAACCATTAACTGGACGCGCTATCACCAGCTCTTCACGCGCCTCGCGGAAAAGGGCCACAAGGTCTACGTGCTCCAGCCGCCCAGGAACAACATGACCGAAACCAATTTCCAGGAGATCCAGGTCGAGGTGCCCAAAAATCTCGAGCTGATCGAAGTGCCTCTGAACGAAAAGCTCTGGAACACCAAACTCCCGCTCAACAAGCTGATGAAAAAGGGCTACTACGCGGTCAACTGCTCCAAAAAGATCAAACAGCTCGTCAAAGAAAAGAAGATCGACGCCATAATGCTCTACAACATCCCGCAGTATTTCATGATGGGACACGACTGCATCACGCTCTTCGACTACGCGGACGACTACATGGATATGCTCAAAAAAGAGCTTGGCCCGGCCGGAAACCCCATCGTCATGAATCTGGCGAAAAAGATGCTGCGCAACATGGTCCAGCGCTCCGATATCGTGCTGGCGGTTTCTTATGTGCTCGCCAATTCCATCAAGCATTGGAACCCGGATGTCGCGGTGGTCCCGAACGGCGCCGCGCGCAACGATTTTGAGAACTATCCCAAAATGCCCGTCCAGAAGCCCAACAATGGACCGGTCATCGGCTTCATTGGATCGTTTGAATATTTCATCGACTTCGATTTAATCATCTCGGTCGCGGAAAAGATGCCCAATCATAACTTCCTGCTCGTGGGCGGGGGAAGGCTCCTGGACTATGTGAAACAGAAGCAGGCCGAGAAAAACCTGAAAAATATCATCCTCACGGGCTCGGTGCCGCACAGCAAAATCGCGGGATACATCGAGCACATGGACATCTGCCTCAACATCTTCAAAAAGATTCCTGTTTCTCACGGCGCCTGCCCGCTCAAACTTTTCGAATACCTCATCATGAAAAAGCCCGTTATCACGACGCGCCTCGAGGAAATCGAAATCATCGACAAAAAATACTGCTTCTACGGCGACACGCCGGATGAAGTTGTAAAGCAAATCAACCACATTATGAGTAATCCCGCCGAGGCGAAGGAATATGCCCAGCGCGGTTACGATATCACGCTCAAAGATTACGACTGGAACCACATCGTCGATCAGATGCTGGAGCTGATCGAGAAGAAAAAGAAGAGCCCTCGTGCCCGCCGTTAGCCTCCTGCTCGCAGCCCTCACATTTTTCGGCATCGCCTTCTTCCTGGTTCTCCGGAAGAAGGAAATGCACACGTGGTTTTGGTCCTATCTCTTTGGAATGATGTCCAAAAAGCCGAAACGCGAAGGGCCTATTCACATCATGTTCAGCGTCGTGGACCATTACGAGCCGCAGTGGGAGCGCCCCAGCCGCGAGATCGAAGACAAGCGCGTCGACGCCTGGATGGACCGCTATCCCAGGATGGCCTCGAAGCATAAGGACGCGGACGGCGTTCACCCGCAGCACACGTTTTACTATCCCGAAGAAGAGTACCGCAAAGAACATTTGGATAAAATCTCGGATCTTTGCCGGCGCGGCTTTGGCGAAGTGGATATCCACCTGCACCATTTTGACGATACCTCCGTGAACTTTCGCGAAGCGCTCAACCGCTTTAAGACGATCCTGAAATCTCACGGCCAACTCTGTACCGGGCCCGACGGCCGGGTCATGTACGGTTTTGTTCACGGCAACTGGGCGCTCGACAACTCGCGGCGCGACGGAAAAAAATGCGGCGTGAACGACGAGATCAAGATTTTGAAGGAAACGGGCTGTTATGCCGACTTCACGTTGCCCTCGGCACCCGACCAGACCCAGACCAGCAAGATCAACTCCATTTACTACGCGACCGATGATCCAAACGAACCCAAATCCCACGATACGGGCGTGGACGTCGAGGTGGGGAAAAAGCCCTCCGGCGACCTCATGATCGTCCAGGGCCCGTTAACGCTGGACTGGGGGAACCGGAAGTTCGGCATCCTGCCCCGCATCGAAAACGCGGACCTCGCGGACGACAATCCGCCCAGCGAGCGCCGCGCCGATCTTTGGATCGAGCAGGGCGTTTGCGTGAAAGGCCGCGAAGAGTGGGTCTTCGTCAAAGTCCACACTCACGGAACGCAGGAAGCGACGACCGAAGTCCTTCTGGGCGACCCCATGGACCGCACGTTCAGCCACCTTGAAAAAAAGTACAACGACGGCCATAATTACGTGCTCCACTACGTGAACACGCGGGAAATGTACAATATCATCAAGGCGGCCGAGGACGGCAAGACCGGCAACCCGAACGATTACAGAAACTATCTTTTGAAAAAAATATGAAACTGAGTCAAAAACCCCGCGCCTTCTCACTTCTCCTGTCATTCCTGATGGCTTTCGCCGCCCGGACCGCGTTCGCCGGGACTTACTATATTTCGCCCAACGGAAACGACACGGGCGGAGACGGATCAAGCGGAAACCCCTGGAAGACATCCACCAAGGCTTTCACGGTCGCGCGCGGCGGAGACACGGTGATCTGGAAAGACGGGACCTACACCTACGCCGGCGGCAACATTTCCAACCCATCGAGCGGATCGGCCGGCAGCTACCTCGTACTGAAGGCCGAGACCGACGGCGGAGCGATTCTAAAAGGCTATTCGCAAGCCATCACCCTGGACCAAAGATCCTACATACAGATCGAAGGCCTCACCATTAAAGATGGCTCGGGCAGTCATGCGGTTTACGTGACCGATTCCAACCACATCAAATTTTTCCGCATCGGCATCAAAAACGGCGTCAGCTGGAACGCGCAGTACGGCAACGTGTTCGAACTTTCCGGCCAAAACGGCACGGGCACGAAGGATTGCCTGCTCGAAGACGTCTGGATCACGGGCGCGATGCGCTACGGTATTCTGCTGGGCGGCACCGCGGGCTTTACCGAACGGAATATTTTGCGCCGCTGCGTGGTGCGTTTTGACGGCGGCGGCAGCCCCGAACCGCACGCGGGCATTTCCAACTACGGCGCGACCTCCGGCATTGACGGGGCGCGGAACAACATCCTGCAGAACTGCATCACCATTGATTTTAACCCGGCGGACGGATCGGGCGAAGGCGTTTACGCGGGCTTCTACAACCCGCATGCCGCGACCAACGTGGATTACTACGGCTGCATCGCGCTCAAGACGCGCGAGCGCGGCTGGCTCCTGAACGAAGACGCAGGCTCGAGCGGCAACGATATGTTCAACTGCATCGTCTGGGCGCCGACCAACGACGCCATTGCCGGCCAGCGCAGCCAGGCGGGAGGATCGTTGCTGGACCAAATCACGGTCGGGGCCGCGGGGGGATCCGGCGTCATCAGCTATAACGGCGCCAACGTCACGGTAAGAAACAGCCTTTTCTACGGCAACGGCGCAGCCAACAGCGGTTCACTGACCCAGCTCTACAACCATTTTTGGAATAACACGACGGCAGGAACAAATCTCCTGAGCACGAACCCTCTATTGAAATACATCACGCAGATCGAAACCAATTCGCCGGCCTATCAGTCGGGTTTGAACGGCGCCACGCGCGGCGCGACCGTGCTGAAACGCTACGGCGTCTCGGGCACGCTTCACGGCGACGCGGGCTACGATACGCTCACCGGCGACGACCTCTGGCCGTTCCCTTATCAGCAGCGCATCAAGGATCTTTTCGCGGAAGCCGACGGAAATAGCAGCATGCCCGGCAATAACGAGCAGCGCGGTTTCGCCGCGGCCAGCCAGACGCTCACCAAATACATCTGGGAATTTCTGGGAGCGTCCGACCCCAACCCCAGCGACACGACCGACACGGTGCGCCCCACCATCATCTCCGCCACCGCGACCGGAGAGACTTCCATCAGCATCCTTTTCAGCGAAGCCATCGAATCGGCCTCCGCCAACAGCGCGAGCAACTTTGCCGTCAGCAATTCTATTTCCGTCAATTCCGCTTCGCTCGCGGGAGACAACCGCACGGTGGTTCTGGGGGTGGACAAACTGCTTTCCGGAATGAGCTACACCGTGACCGTCAACAACATCAACGACCGCGCTTCTCCGGCCAACACGATCCTGCCCAACAGCGCGGCTTCGCTCACTTACTCGGCGAGCACCGGCAGCACGGGATCGGGCGGCGGCACGGGCGTTTCGCCCGACGGCCTCAAGCCCGGCCAGCAGGCGTTGGGCTCTGACGGAACGATCCAGTTCGGCGGCGATGCGGTCCAGATCGTGGTCCACGACTCGCGCGGCAACGTGATTTACCGCGGCTCCAAATCCGGAGGCGGACCGATCGTATGGAACGGGACGGACGCAGACGGGCGCGGCGTGCGCTCCGGGATGTACACCAGCAAGATCGTGGGCGCCGACGGCCGGATCGCCTACTTCCCGATCATGGTCGTCAAATAATCGGACAAAATTTAATATATCTTCGAGTAAAGGAAATGGACATGCTTGATCAATTGATTCAATCTAAAAAAATTAAAGTCGGCATCATCGGACAGGGCTACGTCGGCCTGCCGCTGGCGCTCGAATTCTCGGGCCGCGGCGTTTCCGTCACGGGGTTCGAAGTGGATTCCAACAAGGTGAAAGCCCTGCTCGCGGGGAAATCCTACATCCTTGATATTCCGTCCGAGCGCATTCGCGCGCAGGTCCAGGCCGGGCGGCTCAAACCCACCACGGATTTCAAACAGCTCTCCAAGATGGACGCTATCATCATCTGCGTGCCGACGCCGTTGCGCAAATCCAAGGAACCCGATCTGAGCTACATCATCTCGGCCGTGGAAAAAATCCGGCCCAATTTACGCAAAGGCCAGCTGATCGTTCTCGAGAGCACGACTTATCCCGGCACGACGCGCGAAGTTGTCCAACCCATGGTGGAAGAGCGCGGTTTCAAAGTGGGCAAAGACGTTCTGGTCGCCTTCTCGCCCGAGCGCGTGGATCCCGGCAACAAGAAGTTCAGCATCCACAATACGCCCAAAATCGTTGGCGGCATCTCGAAGGATTGCCAGAAAGCGGCTTACTCGCTCTACTCCATCGTCTGCGAGAAAGTGGTGCAGGTTTCCTCGCCCGAAGCGGCGGAAATGGTGAAGCTTTTTGAAAACACGTTCCGCGCGGTCAACATCGGCCTCGTGAACGAGCTGGCCCTCATCTGCAACCAGTTGAAGCTCGACGTCTGGGAAGTGCTCGACGCCGCGGCCACCAAGCCCTTCGGCTACATGCCCTTCTACCCGGGCCCCGGACTCGGCGGCCATTGCATCCCGCTTGACCCGCATTATCTTTCGTGGAAACTCAAAACCATGAACTTCTACGCGCGCTTCATCGAGCTCGCGGCGGAGCTGAACGCGAACATGCCCGACTACGTCGTGCGCCGCGTCATTGACATCCTGAACCAGCGCAAGAAGTCCATCAAGGATGCGAAAGTCCTCGTCCTCGGCGTCGCTTACAAGAAAGATATCAGCGACTGGCGCGAATCGCCGGCGCTGGAGATCATCGAAAAATTTCACGAGAAAAACGCCGTGGTCCATTACCACGACCCCTACGTTCCGTCCATCGACCTCGGCGGCCACCGCATGAAGAGCATCCCGCTCAACGACACGGCGCTTAAAGGCCACGACTGCGCGGTGATCGTCACCAATCACAGCGCCTTCAACGCGCGCGCCATCACGGACAAGTCCCAGCTCGTGTTCGACACGCGCAACGCCACGAAGGGCATCTCCAGCCCCAAAATCGTCAAACTCTAACTCCAAGCCTCCCGGAACAAATAGCCGCCGCGGCAATATCGCGCTGATATTCCGGGATTTTCCTGGAAAAGCGGATTTTTCCTTAATATAATGTGCGCACCCATGAAAAGGCGCCAGCATAAGTGAAAACGATTTTAGTGACGGGAATCGCGGGGTTCATCGGATCCTGGACCGCGCAAGCCCTCAAAAAACGCGGCGACCGCGTCATCGGCCTCGACAACTTCAACAGCTACTACAACCCCGCCCTCAAGAAAGCGCGCGTCAAAAATCTTCTGACCGGATGCAAAGTCATCAAGGCGGACATTTCCGACCTCAATAGCCTCGAGAAAATTTTCAAAACTCATAAGATAGACCAGGTCTGCCACCTGGCGGCGCAAGCCGGCGTGCGCTACTCGCTTGAAAATCCTTTCACCTACGCTCAAACAAACGTGACGGGAACGCTGAACCTGCTCGAACTCTGCCGCCGCTACAAAATAAAAACCTTCGTGTATGCCTCCTCATCCTCGGTCTACGGCAACAACAAAAAAATCCCCTTTTCGGTGAAAGACCCGGTGGATGAACCCATCTCCCTTTATGCCGTAACTAAAAAATCCAATGAATTGATGGCTTACACCTACCATCACCTGTATCGCCTGCATACCACGGGCTTGCGGTTTTTCACGGTCTACGGCCCCTGGGGCCGGCCTGACATGGCCTATTTCAAATTCACGGAAGCGATCCTCAAGGGGAAAGGCATCGACGTCTATAATTTTGGAAAGATGAAGCGCGATTTCACCTACATTACGGACATCGTGGCGGGCGTGCTGGCGGCACTCGACAAAAATCTGCCCAACGCGATTTTGAATCTTGGAAATTCGCACGCGGTCAAACTGATGGACATGATCCGCTGCCTCGAGCGCGAGCTGGGGAAAAAGGCGAAGATAAACATGAAGCCGCTCCAGCCCGGAGATCTCACGGAATCCTACGCCGATATCCGCGAGTCCGCCAAAATTTTGCATTTCAAACCCAAGGTCCGCATCGAACAGGGCCTCAAGCAGTTTGTGCGCTGGTACGTAACGCATTGGAAAAACTGACGCTTCCTTTTTCGCACCGCTCCGCTCATCCTAATCCCAATCACAAGGCTTCAATCCTCATCCTGGCCCGATTCTTTCCGGCCCTGGCGGCGTTCGCTCTGTTTCCCTGCTTCGGCCAGGCCGCTTTCGATAACGGCGCCTGGGGCGTGAGGGCAGCGGGGCGCGGCGGCGCGTTCGTGGCACAGTCGGACGACGGCAGCGCGCCCTTTTGGAACCCGGCCGGCAGCGCGTTCATAAGCCGCGTCCAGGGCTCGTTCATGTGGGAGCGCGCCTATCCCGGCCTCACGGACGTGGACATCCGCTCGGGATATTTTTCGCTCATCGTTCCGACCGACGAGTTGGGCTCCATGGGCGGCGCGGTCACGAGCTACAGCTACGGCAGCCTGCTTTCGGAAAACATCATCCTCGCGCATTACGGGCGCAAAGTCGCGCCGCGCATCGGCCTCGGCATCAACGTCAAATATCTGACGCACGATTACAAGATGGGCCGCGATCCCAATTTCGCTTCAAACCCCGTCTTCGCCAACGGAACCTCGGCCGGCAACGCCACGTTTGATCTGGGCGCGCTTTACCGATGGACTCCGCGCGTCGCGCTGGGTCTTTCAGGGCGCAACCTCACGGAACCCGACGTGGGCCTGCGCGCGACGGACCGCGTTCCGTCCGAGTTTCAGGGCGGCGCGGCCTGGACGCCTGTAACGCCCGTTGATCGCTGGACGTTCGAGTTCGATTTGGCGTACAAAAACCTGAACGGCCAGGAGTTTAAGAGCAAGATGGAAGCCCTGCTGGGCGCGGAATACAAGGCCTGGAAAACGAACCGTTTCGGCGCAATCGCGCGGATGGGACTCAACCGCGACTTCAGCGCCGACCAAAAGAAAGCTTTCAAGAACATCACCGCGGGTTTTACGTTCGAGTCCGACCTTCAAAACTGGCTGACATTGGCGGTAGATTACGCATTTTTGTTGAACGTCAACCTGGCGGACGGCTATTCGGAAATCAACCAGTCGGGCACGCACCAGATCGGACTGTCGCTTCTGTTCGGCGGTCCGGAGGGGGGAACGGCCCGGATCAAGTCCGTTCCCAAGCCTTCGTCAGCAGCGCCACCGCCATCCGCTCCCGCCGCCGTTCCCGCTGCCGGCAAAAAGAACAAATCCAAATAGCATAAACGCTTGACAGCGCCGCCACCCGGTTGTATTATATGGCCGGAAGCAAAAAACCTCACGCCGAGGCAGTTTTGTTCAAACTGGAGGTCATATGGCCTATTCAAAAATTGAAGTGTTCCCGCCCGAGAGTTCCGAAGGAACGAAGCCGTCCGCTCAGGACAAGTCGATCCCCGCAGGCTCCCTTGGGAAAGACGAAGCCGAACTGTTGAAGGCCTATCGCAAGGCCAAAAAGCTCGGATACGCCGACATCGCCGTCACCATCCAGGAAGGAAAGCGCGTCAAGCTCTGGCTGACGGAAAAAATCAAATAGATTTCTTGACATTCATCCCCGAATTTTTTAAATTGGTTGTCGCGAACCCGTAAGGTTCGATTCGCCGGTTCACCGACTTAATAATCAGACGCTAATCGGGTCAGTCAAAGTTCACACGAAAAACGTGAGACTTGCGTTATCGGTCTTGCGTTTTTTAACGCGCATGTTTTGAAATGAAAAAGAAATTAAAACACAAAAACCATTACTCGCTGGTCCGCACGCCCTGGCAGGTCCGGGCAAAGCGGGTCGCCGATATTTTCCTGGCTCTGGCCATGTTCTCCGCGGCGGCTCCGGCCATGGCGGTCATCGCAATCTTCATCAAGCTGGATTCCAAGGGACCCATTTTCTACCGCCAGCTCCGCATCGGGATCAACCGCAGAAAATCCCGCAGAAATTTCGATCCTTCCATCCTGGAGCGGTCCTATTTCGAGGTCAACCGCAACCGCCGGCGCCTTGCCTACTTTGGCCAGCCGTTCTACATCCTTAAATTCCGTTCCATGCGGCTGGACGCCGAGGCGCACGGCCATCAATGGTGCAAGGAAAAGGATCCCCGCATCACCCGTTTTGGCGCGCTCCTGCGCCGCACGCACCTGGACGAGCTCCCGCAAATCTTCAACATTCTAAAAGGCGACATGAGCCTCGTCGGCCCTCGCCCCGAGCGCCCCGAATTCATGAAAGAGCTCCTCTATACCATCCCCGATTACGAAAAGCGCCTCATGGTCAAGCCCGGACTCACGGGTCTGGCTCAGATCCTGCACCGCTCCGACATCACCATCCAGGACGTCAAGAAGAAGGTTAAATACGATTTGCTGTATCTCAAACGCGGATCCATCATCTCCGATATTCGAATCATGTTTGCCACGGCGCCCCTCATGTTAGGGGCCGAGGTCAAACACGTCAAGAAGATCAACCGCACGTTCCGCAAAAATTTCCGCCCCATCACGCGCATCGTCAGCTCCGGCGCGGATTTCGTTTCCAGACTCAACCCTTCTGCCGACCCATTCCGGGACTAAATCCCCTACCGGACGTTAAAAAAACCTCTTTTCGGCGGAAAAGAGGCCCATTGAACTCCGACGATAAACCGCCGCCGCTACTTTCGGGCGGCTTTCTTTTTTCTTTCGCGCTCCTTCAGCTCCCATCTCCAGGCGCTTTCGATAATCTCCGGGAGCGGAACTTCCGGTTTCCAGCCCAATTCCTTGCGGGCGCGCTCCGAGCTGGCCACGATCTTGGCGGGATCGCCGGGCCGGCGGGGGGAATAGCGCACGTTGATTTTCTTGCCCGTCACCGCTTCCGCGGCTTCCAGGACCTGCTTCACGGAAAACCCGTCTCCGTTCCCCAAATTGAAGATGCCGCTTTTAACGCCCGGGTTCTTGTCCAGGTAACGGATCGCGGCCAGGTGCGCGCGGCAGAGATCCACGACGTAAATGAAATCCCGGACGCAGGTTCCGTCCACCGTATCGTAGTCTGTGCCGAACACATTGAAAACCTCGCGCTCGCCCGAAGCGACCTTCAGGATGCTGGGGACCAGGTGCGTGATCTCCTTGTAGCGGATACCGGTCTCTTCGCCCGGCCCGGAACCCGCGACGTTGAAGTAGCGCAACGAAATGTAGCGAAAATCGTGGACCTTGGCGACGTCTTTTAAGACCTGCTCGATCATCAGTTTGGAGGACCCGTAGGGGTTCGTAGGCTCTTTCCGGGCGTCTTCGGTTACGGGGATCCGGTCTGGCTCGCCGTAAACGGCCGCGGTGGATGAGAAAATCAGCTTGGTCACCTTGTGGGCCAGCATGGCTTGGATCAGATGGACGCTGGCGGAAACGTTGTTTTCGTAGTACTTGAGCGGGTCGGCCACGGATTCGGGAACCACCAGGGAAGCCGCGAAGTACATGACCGTGTCGATGGGGTATTTCTTAAAGCAGCGCTCGACGTCTTTCCGGACCTTGAGGTCGCCTTTGAAGAAGGGGCATCCCTTGGGGATAAACTCCTTATGGCCGGTGGCGAGATTGTCGAAGATAACGGGCGAAAACCCTTCTTTAATAAGGAGGCGCACCATGTGGGAGCCGATATAACCGGCTCCGCCGGCGACTAAAATATGTTTCTTTTTCATGGATGAATTTGGATGGGTTTGGGACGCGGGACGGGGAGTAAAATCGTTTAGTTGAGGTAGACGCGCAGGTTCAAATGCTCCTGCTTTTTGCGGCGGTCGCCCTTGCGGCGGTCCTGGAACGCGCCGGACGCCACGAGGCGCTTAAAAAGCTCGTCGAGATCGCCCTTGCGGCGGTCGTTTTTTCTCTTGTCTTCTTCCGGGTAGGCCACGCTAGACTCCTTTGGAGATGCGGTCCGAATGTGAGACGCCTGCGACGCTTAGATTATATCACAAAATGAGGTTGTGTCAAGGAAGCGGTTGAAACGATCCCGGCCTTTCCGACGAGCTTACTTCATTTTCTCCGTCAGCCAGAGCTTCACCCGCGAGCCTTCCTGGACCGTAATGGTGATGTCGGCGTACCCGAGTTTTTTGGCCTTGCGATAGGCCTCGAGCACCTCGTTTTCATCTTTCAGGAGATCGGCCGCGGCCGTTTTTGACGTGATCATTGAGCTTTCATGATATCAAAGCGGGGGAAAATTTGTCCTAAACTTATTGTAAACTTTCTGTAAATATTTTGCGGCCCCGGCCCCAATAATCGGGCTCATAAATAAGCCCATTTTCGTGATATTTCGCGTTGACATCAGGGGTTTTCGTGCTATAATCTACAGGCATCGCTTCCGACTCCCCCGAGGACTGCCGAGACCACTGGGGTGCGCATTATTTGCGCGCTATTCTTGACCCGATAAACGGAGAGAACCCCCATGTTGAACTACGTTCGCACCATGATTTCACTCGTCTTATTTAACAACGCAGGCCGCCGTCTGGCGGCTTTTTTTGTCGCCCTCCTGCTCGCGGTTCAGCCGCTCGCGGCCGAGGGTTTTCGCATTTACGGCCTTTCAACCGACGCCCAGATGCGGGGCGAAGCGGTCGTGGCCGGTTCCAGCGACGCCTCGGCGGTCTGGTATAACCCCGCCGCCCTGCCCAAGTCCGGCACCCATCTTTCTGTCAACTCCAACAACATGACGATCTGGGCGAAGTATACCGATACCCTGGGCCGCGAGGAAAAGAACATGCGCACGTTCTTTCCCCTGGCCGGAACCTACCTTTCCATCAGCCCCAAGGGCACGAACCTGGCGTTTGGCCTCGGCATCAACACGCCGTTCGGCCTGGCCACCGACTACAGCAAGACCAGCGCTTTCCGCTACATCACCACGGGCGGGGAAATCTCGGTCATCAACTTTAACCCTACCATCTCTTATCAGTTCTGCCCGGCGTTCTCGGCCGGCGCGGGGGTAAACTACTACTATTCCATGGCGGAGCTTCGCCAGCAGTATCCCTGGGCGGCGGTCGGTTTCGCCAACGGCCTGGGCGCCGCGGCGCTGACCCTGCCGGACGGCAACGTCACGGTGAGCGGCAGCGGGGAAGGCCTCGGCTTCAACGTCGGCTTCCTCTTCCGCCCCAAACCCCGGCATTCCATCGGTTTGACGTACCGCAGCCAGGTTCTGGTGCGTTACCAGGGCAACGACGCGGAAATCACCAACATTCCGGCCGCGTTCCGCGCGGCTTTCGGCGGCACCAACCAATCCGTGTTCCGGACGGGCTCCAAGACCTCCATCCGCTACCCCGACATCATCGGCGCGGGCTATGCGTTCAAGCCGGGCGACCGCACCACCATCGAAATCGGCGGCCAGATTACCCGCTGGGAAACCGTTCGCACCGTGGACGTCCAACTCGAGCAGCCCAACCTGCTCTTCCCGAACAGCTCCACCAAGATGGACTGGCGCAACTCCTTCGTGGCCCGTATCGGCGGCGAACATTGGTTCGGCGCGCATTGGGGCATGGGCGCGGGCTATTTCTACGATTCCACGCCCACCAACGAGCTCACCTACAGCCCGCTCGTTCCGGACGGCGACCATCACGTGCTGTCGGCCGGCCTGAAGTACAAGACCGGCAACTGGGCCTTCGCCCTGCCCGTCGTGGGAGCCGTTCAGACCGGCACCGATTCCATCAGCAAAAGCATCGTCACTGACGCCACTCGCACCCAGAACACGAACGGCAAGTACGCTTTAAGCCTCGTCCAGATCGGCATCAGCGCCAGCTACCGCTGGCAGTAATCAGGGGAAAGGATTCAATCATGAGCCAGACTCAACCGGATAATCGCCGCACCGCGCGGGAGTCCCTGCGCATACCCGTCAAACTGGAATCGGCTCCCGGCGCCGCCAACGACAAGCCTATTTTCTTCGGATACACCTCCGACATCAACGGCCACGGGCTCAAGATCACTCTGTCCTCCTCCATTGATGAGCCGTCCCGCGACCTTCTTCTGAACATTGATTTCCCGGGATCCGTCACCCCGCTCAAAGTCCCGGTCAAGCTGGTTTGGTCGTCCCACATGGAAAGCGGCTTCGAGTTCAAGGAAAATGTCGGGCTCGTGCTCGAACTGCTCAAACGCTCCACTCCCGCTGCCAGCATGCCCGGCAACAATCTTAAGAAGTTTTACCCTTACGTGGGGGATGAGGATATTGATACGGGGAAGTATGAGTACTTTCCATATACCGACAAGGCATTAACGGATCCCAAAAAAGTTAGGGAGATTTACCTTCAACTAAAAAGGGGCGAAAACCACATTGATGCCGAATCATTTTTCTATGCTCAATATGCAATAGCCGATTCGCTTTTGAATATAAAGGCGATTGACTCCGCACAAAAAGCGTTTCAAATTTTCAAAAAGTTCTCTATCGAGCGTAGGAGAAAGATTCTGGATGACATCCGTGAATTACTAATCAAGGAAAAGGAAATAATCATTGGGCTGATGATTATGGAGGGCCACCCCAAAAAATTGGCTGAGTGGGAATATAGTGGCATGCTAACTGCCCATTTAAGCGACTCCTTGGACTACTACCAATCTGAATTAATTAAAACTGTTGGCAAGTATGGAGATGAAACTCTTATATCTATCCGAAGGCCCGAGGGTGTTATCTGCGTATGCCCCCCCAAGAATGCGGCCTGTAGCAATTCACTAACCGCGTCATTTGCCCTGCTTGCGGGGAACACCTTAGTGATCAAACCTCCGCTCAATGCCCCTGTTTCCACAATGTACTTGTGGCGAAATATAGTTGGAAAAGCATTGAAAATGAACGGTGCTCCGAATGGTACTATTAATATTGTAGTGGGCAATTCATCAAAGTTTATGGAGGATTGGCTTTCAAGCGCCCATGTTAAGAGTGTTATCATGTTCAATGACAGCGCGAAAGGGATTGAAATCGGAAAAAAAGTTTTTGAACGTGGCAAAAAGCCAATTCTAGAGTTATCCGGCAATGACTATATGCTCATATGGAAGGATGCACCAATCAACGAGGCCGCAGATTCACTTATTGATTCGTTCATGGGATCTACTCAAATTTGCATGGTTCCAAAGAAAGCTTTCATACATAGCGAAATATATGCAAAGTTTATGAGTGCCTTTTTACAAAAAGTCCGGGATTTAAAGATTGGACTCCCATCCGATCCAGACACAATACTCTCGCCAGTTGTTAAAATAAGCGATTTTTTTGCTCACCTTGAAGATGCAATACAAAATGGTGGCAACATGCTGACCGGAGGGTTTAGAGCAGATCACACGGGCACGCCGAATGAAAGAGGAATGTTCATTTCACCGACAGTTGTGGAAATTCCACTTGAGCGAGCCAACATGATGAAGTGTATACGGGAGGAAAATTTCTTTCCGCTGCTCCCTGTAATCAAGGTGACCGGCGGCGGAATTACCGACAATGAAAGGGATGAAAATATATTTAACAACATGATCAGTGCTCTGGAAAACAATCAATATGGGTTACGAATATCTGTTTGGGTTAAAGATCAAAAATTTCTAAGAAAATTCATTGAAGATTGCGATCAAAGCGGACTACTTAGAATAAACTCTCGTCACATTGAGTTTTCAAAATGTCTTTCAACTCACGGCGGCATTGGGAAGACTGGTGGACCGTTTGGGGAAATGAACTACATATGGCAAAAGACTTCTTATTTACAGGGAATCAGCATCACCGCAAATACTGATAAAAAATCCGAAACTTTTCTGGAAGTCGCAAGCGATACTAATGTGAATTGATGAGTATGTTCAACCTTAATATTTACGCCCTACCTCCATTTGCTTCCGCATTAGTTATTAGCGGTATAGGAATATATACTCTCCTAAAAAATCCCTCCTCTAAAATCCATAGATCTCTGTTCTATTTTTGTCTCACCCTCACCGTCTGGCTCAGCGGCTACACCTTAATGTACTGCAGCACCACGCCCCAAATGGCAATAAAATTCGCAAGAATTGGCTTTATTGGCATTTCCTTTATTGCGCTGACAAACTTTTTGTTTAACGTAAATGTTTTGGGCATACAAAACAAGAAAATATTTATTTGGACACTTTTTTTTATCTCACTTATTCTTTCAATTCTCGCGCAAGGCGACTTCATATATATTTCAACCGAAAGTTTTTTTTGGGGGTTTTACCCTCAGGCAGGCCCCCTATACTTCGTTTTTATGGCGTATTATGTATCAACATGGGCCTATGGGCTTTATTTGCTTTATTTGAGGATGAAGGAATACAAAAACAAAAAGAACTACTTAGCATTCAATCAGGTTAAATATATATACATAGCGTGGCTTGGGGGATCGTTGGGAATTGTTGATTTTCTCCCAAAATATGGAGTGCCCATATATCCCTTCGCCTATGTAATTGCACTATATTGGGTATTGATATGTACGTTTGCAATTACTAGATACAAAATGTTAACCGACATATCATATCTGACAAGAAAACTGTTAATTACCTCAGCTGTATTTGCATCAATGTTCTTCATTTTCCTTATAGGATACAAGGCTTCAAACTTTGTCAGTTCTAAATCATTATCAATAGATAGAAATATTCTCATCGCAATCGTTTCAGCAATAACGGGACTATTATTTCAGCCACTCTACCAACGTTCCAAAAAGTTAATTGATTTAGTATTTTTCCCTGAATATCTACACAGAAAGGAAGAGCTTGCTATTCTGGGACAAAAAATATTATTGGCGAAAAATTTATCTGAATTCCAAAGGGTTCTGCTTGACAACCTATTCCATATATTTAAAACGACAAAAGCCTCACTATTTCTCTTAGACGATCAAACGCAAGAGTTTCGATTAAGCGCTTCAGGTGGATGGGGGGAAAATCACGAAAATACTGACACAATAAAACTTCTGCAAGACGATGAAATACCAAAAGCGCTTAGTGAGAGTGAATACATACTCTTTGACGAGGTAAGAACAGACAACTCATCAACTACAGACAACAGAGCCCTGGTTCATGCCCTACTAAAGATTGATGCTCTTATTTGCATGCAGATTAAGCTTAATAATAAGCTCATTGGATTTTTTGTCTTGGGCGACAAAGAGTCTGGCTTACCTTACGGAAAAGACGACATAAAGGTCCTAAAAGTTATCGCTGAACATACGGCATTTGCCTTGGACAATCTAGATCTTTCAAAACGATGGCTCATTGAACACACAGAAAAGCAGCAAATGGATAAGGTCCTTCATAGATACCTAAGCCCATCAATTGCAGATGAGGTTTTAAGTATGGCTCATCAAAATGATGAGTGGAAGGGACAGCGCAGATATGTTTCTATACTTGTTGCTGACCTACGTGGTTTTACGAGTACAACCGAAAATCACTCTCCTGAGGACATTGTTGAGTGGCTCAACGAGTACCTTTCCGCCATGGTTGAGATTATTCTTCAAAATGGTGGAACTATAGATAAATTTATGGGTGATGGTGTACTCGTAGTATTCGGCGCCCCAACATCACTTGAAAAGCATGAGTTGTGTGCTGTGAAGTGTGCACTTGAAATGCAATCTAAGCTCATATCATTGAATTCTATGAGAATTAGCAAGAATCTTACACCACTGCAAATGGGTATTGCGATAACATCAGGAAACGTTATATCTGGAAATATAGGATCTGACAAACGAATGGAGTACACTGTCATAGGTGACCCGGTTAATCTAGCATCCCGACTGCAATCCATCGCATCACCAGGACAGATACTTGCTACAATTGACGTTGTCCAGCAATATTCTGAAATAGGGTATAGTGTCATTAATCCTATTCAAATTAAAGGAAAAATCAAACCTGTTGACGCTGTTGAAATTAAATCGCTAAAAAGTGAATACAAAAATATTCGAAACAAAAAAATCTAGGGGTATTTTTGTACCATGCCAATTTGGTGCTTGGCCACTGAATATACACAATTCTTTCCCCTTTGCTTTGCTAAATACATCATTTCATCGGCCCTAAGAATTAAGTCGTCCACAGAATTAGAATACTGCGGACACGCTGATATTCCTATTGACACAGTGTAATTAACAGGCTCCGAACCGTAGACCTCAACCCTATCTTCTCGTACTAGAGTAACCAATCGTCTAGCAATTAGTTCGCCATCATTAATATCAACGCCCCCCAGGACAACAATAAATTCCTCTCCGCCAATCCTACCAGCAAACGACATGGTTGATTGCATGTTATTTATTGCTTTTAGCAACAAACTAGAAAAACTTAAGATTACCTTATCACCTACGGGATGTCCTCTACTATCATTAATTTTTTTAAAGTCATCTATGTCGACAATCAACACTGTGATAGGCACCGATGATCCTAAACAAGACGAAACGATATCATTGAGTAGCTCCTTAGATTTTGAATGATTAAACAGCTTGGTCATAGAATCTCTACTCGAAATATCCTGAAGAAAGTTAAGTGTAGATGACATTTGATTTTGGGACATCACCAAATGATTAGTCTTAGCAACGATTGAAATCATATCGGTTATGCTTAGCAATTCATCAATCTCATTTTTGTAATATGACATTCCTGATTCTTTTTCTCCGAAAAGTAAGAATCCATAATATTTTTCTCTTTTAATTGGTATGCATAATCTTGCGCCAGATTTTAACATCCACGATATAATCCTAGACTTTATGCCTTCATTTACTTTGTAGTTGTAAAAACTATCCAATGCAATGTACCTATTCGTACTGAGACAAATTAGCAGATCATCGTAAATATCAAGCGCTATATTTGCGTTAACTTCATCATACCTGCCCCAATCACAGGTACATCGTAATTCACATATATTTAACCTGTCGTCCCATACGTAAAGAGATATTTTTATAATTTTGAAATGCTCATAAATGCTCCCGATAATAAATTTATTGTAGTCTTCAAGGGCTTTTGATGTAAGAATATTTTGAGTAATTTTTGTATACCTACTTTCCCTGCTATAAAATTCGTAAAAGAAGTAGGAATCAACTATCTTCTCTAACTTATTTAAGAGTGGTATAAATATCAGCCCAAGTATTAGTGCACCAAAATATAGACTATTTGTTTTATTAAACTGCTCAATATGTGTACTCAGAATATTCGATACCGAGTAATTAAATACCTGCATCAATACAATCATTACTAGAAAAAATGAATAAATTAGGAATTGACGCGACACATACTGCACTCGCCTCGATAGTTTATTTTGCATCAGTGAAAGTGCTGAAATAAATACCCAGTATAATGCAACAATATATGCAAATGGATAAATTGGAACCGAATATTTAGGAAGAAAATCTACAATTCCAAGAAATGCACCACACCATGCAAGGAAGACATTTCGTATTTGATAGTATGAGCTTGAATCTTGACGGCGCTTTTTCCCCATCATTTCTCTATGAAGAAGTAAAAGTCCATATAACCAGGTTGAAATATACATTACAAGAAATGGTGTATGCATTGGCCCAACTTTCGGGTAATATCCCCACGAATACTTATATACACCAATATAAAACTGATCATAGAGCATTAACACCCAAAAGCAGAGAATTGCAATAAGTATGCATATTAGAAACCCTGTTTTTTTCAGCTGAAGTAACGTCAAATTAAAATATAGATTCGTAAATGGAATGAACAAGACCCCAAAACCGGCATATTTTGCGAGACGAACTACTTGTTCTTTATCCGTAGATAAATATATCCCCGTATAAAATATAAGCCAAATAAAGCAGCTAAGGCAAAAATAGAAGAGGGAGCGGTGTTTTTCGGACTGCGGATTACGCACGAGGACATAGCTTCCGATCGTGATGATCAAAAGCGCGGAAAATAACGGCGGAAGCGCGAACGGATTATACTGAAACATAGCCTCCCTTACATCGCGACTTCTTGTGTCAACTTAAATATATCAGAGCCATCTATTTCTATCTTAAACAAACTGTAAATAAAGTGTAACAATTTATATCCGTCTTCCCGCCTCATCGTCGATAATATAGTCCAAATGCTCCTCCGCACATTGAACTAATCTGACGATTCTCGAAGCAACCTCAAAGTCCTAAACTGACCCCATAAGTCTTGTATAAATCGTGGGGAGGATCTTAAATGGGGAGAATCAATTTATCTGCAGCGATATTCAAATCGGTCATTTATAGCATCGTATTATCCGGCATATCTGTACATTCGGTCAGCGGTGGGGAGAAATCCGGCCCGAACCCTGGCAACCTGGCGCCCACGGGCAGCCACGACACTGTCCTCTTTACGGGGGCGTTCACCTATACCTATCCTATCGATGTCCCGGCGGGCCGAAACGGCATGCAGCCGGATCTCAAACTTGTTTATAACTCCCAGGCCAGCAACGGATGGCTGGGGATTGGCTGGGACCTGAGCCTGGGGTCCATCCAGCGCAGCACCAAAAAGGGTGTGCCGACCTATAGTGATAACGATACTTTCCTTATAAGCATGGCCGGCCAGAGCCAGGAGCTGGTGTATATCAATGTGACAGGGACTGATGATTTGGGAAGTTACAAGGAATACAGGGCCCAGATCGAATCCGGGTTCATGCGGCTTCGCTATTACGCGTCACCCAAGATGTGGCGAGCTTGGAGCAAGGACGGCAAACGATTTGATTTCGAAGGCTTGGCGCTTCATAGTGCTAGCGGGCAGTACTTTTACTGGGGATTAACCGAGGTTACAGATACCAGCGGCAACTTCATGTCGATTACTTATCCGACAAGCGCCGGAGGCTCGCCGCCGGCTCCAGGAACCTTTGGCGCGCCCTACTTCAGCGCAGGGATTGGCGGCAACATAAGCTTCCTGCCATCAACCATCACCTATACCAACTACAGCGGCCTTCAGGGGAAATATTCAGTCACATTCACATATGACGGCAGACCGGATGAGCTGTCCTACGGGATGGGCGGCTTTGAACAGAAGATCCTGCAACGCGTCGCAAACATCCAAGTGCTGTCCGGCGGCCTGCTTATCCGCAAATATGAATTCCTGTACTCAGAAAATAACGCCCACAGCACTATGCTTTCCTCCATCAAACATTACGGAAGCGACTTGAATACCCCGCCCTTCGTAACCACATTTACATATCAAAACGGCGGTAACGCCATCGATTACGCCACCTGGAACACAACGGAAGCCCCGGGCCAAGCTGCCATGAGGTCGCTGAATACAGGAGATTTCAACGGGGACAGCGTCAGCGACGTCGTGTATTACTCGGATGTAGGCGGAACGTTTAAGGTCGGACTCTATAATGGCACCGGATTCACCTATACCACCTGGAAATCCGGAGAAACTGCGGGATTGGCAGCCTACAATACGCTGAGAACAGGTGATTTTGACAACGACGGGGACACGGATGTGGTCTATTTCGCGGAACCTACTTTTAAGGTCGGCTTGGCTCAAGGCAACCAATTTGATTTCCAGGTATGGAACAACAATCAATATGCCGGCGCCGCGCCGGCCTCAACCCTGAATACGGGCGATTTTAACGGCGATGGCCAGTCCGATATCGTGTATTACCATCCCAATGGCGGCCCGGGAGGCCAAGGGGGTGCTTTTATCATCGGTATCAGCACAGGCTCCGGATTCGTCTTCGTCTCGTCGTGGGTTGCCGCCGAAGCCGCGGGAAACGCTCCCGACCATACCCTGCGGGTCGGGGATTTCAATGGAGACGGCTTGTCTGACATCGTTTATTACCATTCCAGCGGGGTCACCCGGGTGGGAATCAGTAAAGGCGACCACATCGAGTTCGCGACCTACGATAACAGCAACCAGGGAGGAGATCTTCCCTACAGCTGCTTTTTTGCGGGAGATTTCAATGGGGATGGTTTATCGGATGTTGGGTACTATACCAACTCCGGTATCTTTAAGGTGGGGCTCAACACGGGTGGCAAGATCGTTTATACGACCTGGAAATCGGGAGAGCAGGCCGGTAACGCCCCCTTCAGCACATTGCGGACCGGGGACTATAACGGAGACGGGCTCACCGACGTCGCCTACTTCCATAAAGACACCAATGTAACAAAAGTGGGCTTAAGCAACGGGGACTCCTTTGACTTCTTTACGTGGAACAGCAATGAAAGCGCCGGCACCGCGCCGGACAACTCTCTGCGCGTGGGAGACTTCAATAATGACGGCCTGAGCGATCTGGTCTATTACTCCGAGAGTGGGAGCGCCACAAGGGTGGGGCTCTCGCGAGGACCGTTTCCTAACCAGCTAAAACAAATTAAGAACCCTTTGGGCGGTACGGTCGATATCACCTATGGCACCTATAAACCCTTGCACGCGGGGACTTTGCCGTTTCCCGTACAGGTGGTGCAATCGATGGTGGCCTCAGACGGTATGTACAGCTCGGTCAGCAATTCCTATGTATATCATAGCGGACTCTACGACCGCGTTCCCTGGCTTAAGAAAGAGTTTCTGGGGTTTCGCGAGGTGTGGGCTTATGACGGGGAAAGCAACTATGTGATCAGCAAGTTCCTGCAAAATGAGAATGCGGTGGGAGATTTGAACCTGTTTAAGGGCAGAATCTATGAAAAGAAGTTTTTTAGCGCGCAGGGAGTCCTGCAAGGGCGCACGTCTTCGACTTATACCTACACGACGCCGTTCACCGGAGTCTACTTTCCGTTTGTATCGCAGACGCTGGATGAGGCCGACGGCAAGATTACGACATCGCAATTTGAATACGATGAGTATGGCAATATGACTCGCACGATTTATAGTGGAGACTTAAACGTATCCGGAGATGAACGGACGTCTAAAACCGACTATCTGTATAACACCAGCGCTTATTTAGTTGGCTTTTCTTCGCATCAAGTCCTGTTGAACAGCGCGGGGACCGTTGTGTCAGAAAGCTGGTTGTACTATGACGGCAATTCCAATTACACCCAAGCCCCAACTGCCGGGCTTGTCACAAAAATGGAATCTAAACTCGATGGCGGCAATAACCCGGTCATTACGCGGACCTACGATTCTTACGGAAACCTCACGGATGAGTATGACGCCCGCTGGAACGCATCGGGCGGTTCGAACGGCAACCGGTCGCATTGGGACTATGATTCCGCCCACCACATGTTCTCAACCACTGCCGTTAAAGCCATGGGCTCTTCATTAGCGATAAAAGAGACTTATGCCTACGACTGGGCGGGCAGGATATCCACCCAGACGGACGCCAATAACCAAATGACGCAGTATGTTTACGATTCTTATGGGAGGCCGCTTCGGATTATTGGGCCCAACGATACGGATAGTAAGCCAACGGCTTCTTACACATACATGATAAACCCCATTCTGCCGCATCAGATCAACCAGTCGCAAAGGGTGCGGCATGGACAGAACGAGACGATTGAGAGCCAAACCTTCCTGGACGGTATGGGCCGCACGATCTACAGTAAATCCCCTTACGGGAACGGCTTGCAGGTCATCAATGGACAAACCGATTACAACCCAAGGGGACTGCCGGGAAAAGCGTATATTCCCTACACGGTCGCAGCGAGTACGGGTTACGTGCAGCCGAACAGCGGCATGCCCAACACTTACACCGCCTATGACGTGCGCGGACGGGTTACGAACCAGGTTAATCCCGATGGGACCACCGCCTCAAAGTCCTATACGGGTTGGACCGAAACCGTTACCGACGAAAACGGCAACCAAAAGGACTACGTGAAGGACGCTTATGGCCAGATCGCGCAGGTAAAGGAATACAACAACTCTGAAGTCTATACCACAATCTACAGCTACGACCCCAAGGGGAACTTAACCGCAATAGAAAAGTCCAATGGCGACGATATAGCGATCTCATATGATTCATTGGGTCGAAAGACAGCCATGAGCGACCCGCAGATGGGGAACTGGTCTTATCAGTATGATGCAAATGGGAATTTGACGCAGCAAACCGACTCAAAGAACCAGACGATCGCAATGAGCTATGACCGGTTGAACCGCCTGCTCGCCAAAACGTATCCAGACTCTACATCCATCAACTATACCTATGACTCCGGAAGCTTCGCAAAGGGCCGCCTTAGCTCCGTAAAGGACTTGGTGAGCACGCAAACCTTTACATATGACAATATGGGGCAGATGGTTTCCAAAGAAAGGGTAATTGATGGACAGACTTACGTTACAGAAACGGAGTATGATGCCCTGGGAAGAGAGCTGGCAGTCACATATCCCAATGGGGATGTCGTAAAAAGCAGTTACACGGGTTCTTTCCTTACTAGTGTCACCAATTCCTCGGGCACAGTAACCTATGGAGCGTTCACCTATCATCCGAATGCCATAGGGAAGCCCTTTACGTTAGGTTTGGGTAACGGAGTCATCACGACCTATATCTACAATGCCAGCAATTTCCTGCTGATCGGGGTGGATACCCGCGGTCCATCGAACAACGTGCTTCAGGACTTTTCCTATACGTTCGATAACGCTAAAAACATCACCCAGATCACGTCCAACGGCTCGAACCAGAACTTTACGTATGATGACCTCAACCGTCTGACCCAAGCCGTTGGGCCCTACGGTACTCAAAACTATTCCTATGATAAGGTCGGAAACATACTGAATAATCCCGATAACGCCCTGCCGTTGCCGGGATACCTATCAGGCAACGACTGGGTTTCTTCTTCTGGGACAGTGCAGGAGGCCAGCGGCCGGCTGGGACAGGGGATGTATATTGACGGGGCGAGCCAGGCTCGTTTAAGTAATTCCGAGAAAACGATGCCTTCTACCGGCATTACGGTCGATTTGTGGGTGCGGCCGCTCGTGTTGGACGGTCCTGCGCTCGTATCCAAAGCGGGATCGTTCGCTTTTGCAAGGCTATTGTCCAGCGGAAGCGTGGAAGCGAAGCTCTCCTTAACCTCCGGAGAAAAAACAGTCGCGATTTCCAGCGGTTCGGTACGGTATAATCTATGGCAACACCTCGCCATGACTTACGATGGGTCGAATATCAAGGTCTATATGAACGGCCAGCTGAAGGCGACGCAGGCCGCAACGGGATCTATCCTCGTAAGTTCCTCACCCATTTACGCCGGCGGCGTGGGGTTTCAAGGAAGCATAGATGAGATGAACATTCAATCCTGGGCATTGTCCGCAAGCGAAATCCTTGCGCGCTATCAAAGCATGCCCAATTTCCCGCCCAGCCAGCCGAAGACACCGGAGTCGGTCCCTAATGGCATTACGACAGGGCAGCAAGGCGTGCTCCATAAGTTTAAGTTCCTCGCCTGGGATCTGGATGGCGACAATATCAAGTACCGCATCAACTGGGGAGATGGGAATATTCAAGATACAGGGTTCGTTACTTCCGGAAGCGCGGTCGAAGCAACTCACGCCTGGAGCCAGTCTCAAACATACTCTATTACCGCCCAAGCCATTCAAGTCAGCACCAATGGCACTCAAGTCTTGTCCACTACCAGCCCCGCTTACAACTTCTTCGTGGATACGGCCACCTACTCCACCATGCTCAGTACTCCGTTAACGAATGCAGTAGCTGTTATAAGCTATTCCTCGAGCCACACGGCAGAGATCATATTGGGTGAACCGGTGATATCTACGTCTGCAAGCTCCCAACACACGATGCATTGGGGGTATCAAGAGCGTATTACAGATGAAAGCCTCTGGTGGTCTGTTGGTTTTGGCTCTGAAGGGCAGGGAGGAACAGATCCAAGTTCATTAGATCCGGTGTCAGTGAGCAGTTTTATCGATTTGGCAGGGAACACGGCGCAGGACGTGGCAACGATCGCAGCTGGACTTCGGCAGAACCCTAACGCGCAGACTTTGGATGGCAACGGCAATATGAGAGTCTCGCGGGGTCGATGGATTAAGTATGACTACGACAACCGCCCAGTCAAGGTGATTACAATGGATGGCTCAGTGACAGAATTTGCCTATGACTTTGAAGGAAACAGGGTGGGAAAGACTATCTCCAGGGGTGGAGTGACTGATGCCACGCGCTTCATCGGCACGATCTATGAAGTCACAGGATCAGAAAGTACAGAGTATATATACGCAGGAACCCAAAGGGTCGCGCTCAAGAAGGAGACTGCTGAAATACAGTATTTCCTGCCGGACCACCTGGGCGGAACAAATCTGATCACGAACAATAGTGGTTCTGTGATCCGGACAACGAAGTATATGCCATACGGTAACACGTATGAGACGTCGGGCACGGATGATAATGAGCATAAATTTACAGGACAAAGGTTGGATGATACGACAGGACTCTACTACTATGGGGCAAGGTATTATGATGCCAGTAAGGGAACATTTATAACACCGGATATGCTGGTACAGGCTCCGACAGATCCGCAGACGTTAAATAGGTATGCATACTGCAGAAACAATCCAATTATCTATGCGGACCCAAGTGGACATTGGTT
>CAZFYO010000009.1:42090-64959 GCA_964523525.1 uncultured Elusimicrobia bacterium | reverse complement strand
GACGGGGCTGGGGCTGGCCATCGTCAACAAGATCGTCGAGACTCACGGTGGCAAGATCTCCGTGAAAAGCCTCGTCGGGATCGGCACGGAGTTCACCGTTTTTCTGCCCATGAGGGCCTGAAGCCGGGACCCCGCTTTTCCGTCGGACGGTGCCCCTCGCATTGTTGCAAAACCGTTACATTTTGTTTAGGAAAAGTTAGGGTGTCATCCCCTATAATGGGGGGGCGATTTTCATGGTTACTTCCTTATCTATACCGATGAATGGGTTGGACCGCCGGGGGCTGATTTTACGCTTTCTGGTCTTCATCTGTTTCCTCAATTTCTCCGGATTGAACAACGGATATACCTACCTCACCGTCGTGTCCCCGCTCAACGTCCGCGATTCCGTTTCCCTGACGTCGGCCGCCGCCAAAACGTTCGTCCGGGCGCTGGCGCCCGTCGACGCGTTCCATTTCTTGGGCAAGGGCCGCCGCTGGATCACGCGGTCCACTCTCTGGACCGCCTCGCTTTTCGCCTCGTGCCTCAAGCCCGCCCCGGAGCGCATCCTCCGCCCCGCCGCCTCCCGTTCCGCGGGACAGAACCTGGGCTCGGACCTGAGAGAGGTCCAATTCTTCTCGATGAAGCTGGACGCGCTTTCGCAGGTTTCCGGCTGGGAGCCGGCCCCGTCATTCACGTGGGGGAACAGGTTGACGAATATTCGCCCGACAATGCGTTTCCATGCCAGCCGCGATTTCAGGGCCCCGCCGCACCGCAGGGTCCGCGCTCGCAGCGGCATTTCGGATTCGGACGGCGACGCGCCGTCACAGGCCCCTTCGCGCGCCCGGAGTTCGCCGCGCGCCGTCACGACCGATTCCCGCAATGGAATCGGTTTTTTTGTTTTTAACGGGGGCGCGCGATGATCGGCTTGTTCGCTGAGCGCCGCCGACGTCCCTTCGCGCAGGCGATCGCCTGCTTCCTCGTGGCGGTCCTGTTCTACGGGATCGTGGCGCCGCCGCTCGCCGAAGCCTCGATCTGGGACGAGCGCAAAAAATCACTGGAGGAGATGCAAAGCCGGAAGATGAAAACCGAGCGGCCCTGGGAAGCGCCGCGGGTTCCGGAACTCGAGGCGGGCGCGCCGGCGTTTAAGGCCGCGGGCCTGGAAGTCCCCAAGGAATTGGGGCAGGTCGTTGATTCCTACGCGGGCGCGCTTTCCGCGGACGAAACGCTTTCTGTTATTCATATCCAGGATGCTCACGGCTACGTCACCTCCCAGAAAAACGTGGCGCGGCTGATCCGCCATTTCCGCGAGTCCGATCCCGAATCGTTCGGCGCCGAGACGCCGATCCTGGTCCTCGCCGAAGGCGCCTGGGGCCGCGTCGATACCGACTGGCTGAACGTTTTCCCCGACAAGCAGATACTGAAGGGCTTTGCCGACGGCCTGCTGGCGCGGGGCGAGATCACGGGCGAAGAATGGCTGTCGGTCCGGGAAGGGCCGGCGTTCATCGAAGTCCGGGGCATCGAAGACGAAACGATTTATTGGGACAATGTCGCGGCGCGCGACCGCGTTGAAAGCGTTCGCGGCGAAATTTTAGACGGCCCAGCGTCCGGCGCGAATGTCCGGACGGCGCTGTCGGCCCTCGACCGGCTGGGCCGCGCGAAGTTCCCGGCGCGGCTCCTCGAAATGGAAAGCCGGCGCGAAGCTTTCGCGCGGAACGATCTGGCCGTCGGTCCCTACGTGCTTTATCTCAAGTCCCTGACGGGGCCTTCCGAATGGGAGCGGAACGCGGCCCCTGGCCTCAAGGCCTTCGCCGATGTGGCCGCGATGGAAGCGGCGCTCGACTGGAAGAAAATTTCGGCTGAACGCGACGGGCTGATCACGCTTTTGCAGGAAAAACTGGACCGATCGAGCCTGGCGCGCCTCGCGGACGACAGCTTGAAGTTCCGGGTCGGCAAGATGAGCCCGCGCGAGTATCATGAACGGCTGGTCCGCCTGGCGGAAGTCCAGAACCATCCGGCCCCGCAGATCCGCGAATACGTCGCCTATCTTTCCAAATCGGCGGAGATTGACCCCAACCGCGTCCGCGAAGACCTGGACCGGATCGAAGCCGCCGCCGAAAACGTCCTGACCGCCGGCCAGCCTCCCATCATCCGGAAAATATTGGACGCGGAAAAGTGGGTCCGCCTCTCGCAGGAGCTTTGGAATCTCAAGATGAGTCCCGACGCCTGGAAAGGCTACCTCGCCCGGTCGGAAAGCATGAGCTGGAAAGCCGCTGGGAACGTTATGTCGGAATCCGGCGCCGGCGTGCCCTGGAAAGCGGCGGACTGGAAACGATTTGAATCTCTGGCGCAGGCTCATCAAGACGAAGCGCGCGACTATTACGATCTGGCGCACAGACGCGACCGGATTCTGGCCGAAAAAAGCGTCGCGATCGCCCGGGAGCGGGGCGCAAAAAAACTGATTTTGGTTGCGGGCGGATTCCACACCGCCGGCGTGACGCGCGCCCTGCGCGGAGAAAAAATCGCTTACGACGTCGTGCGTCCGGAGCTGGGCGACCTGCAGTTCGTCAAAAAAGATGAAACGCTGAGCCGCAAGATTTTAGACGCCGGGACGTTGAGGAGCTCGAGCGGGTTGATGAACCTCGCGGCTTCGGTGCCGGGCTGGATCGCCGGGTTGGCGGCTGCGGCCCGCGTGAGAGCCGGCGGCGCGAAGTCGGAACAGATTTTGGCGGAATACCGCGCGGAGCTGGAAAAGCTTGCCGCCTCGGACAGCGCGCCGGCGGCGGCCGCCCTTTCCGTGCTGGGGCGGGAACTGCGCTGGATGCCCGCGACGCTGGAGCGGAACGGATTGCGTTACGCGGTGGGGACGCTGGCCCTGAAAGGGGCGAGCGTGGCGCTCCTGCTCGTTTACGACGCGGCCGGCAACGCGGTCCGCAGCGTCACGGACGGCGACGAGATCCGCAGGATTTTAACCAACGGCGGCGCGTTTAACCTTGCCGAACCCGTTTCCGCGGAAGCCTTCGCGAGCGCGCGCGGCGTTCCTCTGGACCAAACCGGGCGCGAGCTCTCCGCTCTGAACGTCTCGGTTTCCCTGGCCAACGGACGCGCTTCATTCCGCGCCATGACGCCTCGCTGGGAAAGCGAAGAGCATCTCCTGGACGTCCCCGCAGACGCGCAGGAAGTTTCCGCGGCGAAACCCGCGGACGCAGCTCCGGCCGTTTCGGAACCGCGCCCGGCTCAGAGGGTGAACGCCGGCGCTACGATGGGCTGGCTTCGCATGCTCTATCCGGGCATGAGTCTCCGGGACTATGGCCTCAAAAAAGCCTGGTGGCTTGAAAACCGGATCGCGGTTGCGGCGGGCGTCAGTCTCGTCGGCCTGCCCGCCTTCTGGCTGACGCGCAACGTCGAATTTTCCCTCACCATCGGATATCTGGCCGCCTGGCCCCTGTTTTATCTGGGGCATTTGTTCAATCCCCAGTTGGAATCGGTGGTTTCTTCCGGCCGCCGGACGTTTCGCCACACCACCGCGGGACGTTCAAACCTGGGGCCCGCCGCGGCCCTGGCGGCCCTCAACATGTCGCTGGCTTTCGCGCTTTTTGTAGCGGTTCCCATGATCGTCCCGTCCATCGTATCCTTTCTGGCCTTTCCCGTCGCATTGATCCTGTCGTGGAGATTGTCTTTCGACACGCACCGCTGGCTGAACCGCCGCGCCTTCGCGACGACGAGCGACATTCAATATTCACGGAACGCTGCGGGGCCCGTCCTGACCCGGATTTTGACGGCGCTCGTAGGGCTCGCGTTCCTGGCTTCCGCGTTTATCCCGTTCCGCGAGGCCGCGGTAGATCGTTACCCTTCTCCCTCTCTCAGCGACGAACAGATCGCGGCGGTTTCCGTCAGCCTGCCGGAGGGCCGGAGAGTGGTTCGCGCGGATCCGTCCAATGAAAAGCTTCCGGAAATAATCTACTCATCCCTGCTTGAACGCTATCTCACCAGCGAGCGCCACAAACCGCGCATCCTCACCAACGCCGATAACCGCGCCGCGGTGCGGGAAGCGGCCGCGTACTACGATTTGCCGGCGCGGCTTGGATTCACGGTGCTGTCAACCGAGCTCTTCAATCAGGATTGGATTGATCAGTTCGGAGACCCCCTGATCGTGGAGTTTTTGGGCCACGGCACCGTGGGCATCGCGCAGATCAACACGGAAACGGCCCGCGGCCTTCTGGTGAACGATCCCAACCTGGTCCGCGCGCTGAGCGATCCCGCCCAGCCCGAAGACCTCCGCCGGCTTGTGGAGGGAAAGGACTGGAGAACCGCGTCATCGGATGATCTGGAACACCTGCTGAACAACGACCGGGCAAGTATCTGGATCATGACGTCCTACCTTCGCGCCATCAGCGTCACGGTGGGAGCCGATTTCAGCACCGAACCCGATCCCTTCGCGGTGGGCCGGATCTATTCCACCTATCAGGGCGTCAATCCGCTCGGCGACGAAGGACGTGTCGCCGCCGTGCGGGATGTTTTCATGCGCCTGATGAAAGAGTATGACGCGTCGCCCGACCGCGACCAGTTTATGGAACGGCTTTCGGGCCACCCGATTCTGAAGGGCTCGGGGTTGAACGGCGATGAAAAACTTTACGTGATGCGCGCCATGAACGGCGTTACGGGATATTTTGATCCCAGCATTGAAGATGTTTTCAACGATTCTCCGATCGCGCTGGACGGCAGTTCGGACAAACTGATATTCCTTTCCGTCTCCGATCATTCCGGCAAAACCTTTACGGTCGTAGCGCCCATGGTCGCGGCCAACGTGAACAATCCCGTTCCCTCACCCACGGCGACCCCGAGCCCGACGCCGTCGCCCAGGCCGGAACCGACCCCGGCCCCAACGCAGACCCCCGCTCCCCGCTCCGGCGGTTACGCGGTGAACGGATGGATCACCGGTTACAACCCTTATCTTGGCGGAATGAACCTTTCCGCGGACTCTCAGGCAAGGATCAACCGGGGCGAAGCGCCGCTCACCGCATCGGGCCTGCCGTTCCAGCCCGCGGTCATCATCACTCTGCACGATGATGGAACAAGGAGTTACGAATTTATTCAGGGCGGACACGTCGCCGCCGGCGGCGCGTATGATTTGGGCGCCATCATCGTGATTGATTTTCCCGAACTCGACGCCTTCGGAAAGCCGACGGGCCGTATCATCCCTCTGGAAGTGGTGGTCGCCGACCGGGGCGGCATGGTGAATGATCCGGGGCATCTGGACCTCGGGTTCCGCTACCGGAACGACGCGACGCCCGACGATATCTATTCGGTCGAATTTACGGGACCCATGCGGTTCACCGTTTATCCTGAGGCGGGCGGCGGGACGATGCTTTGGATGCGCGACCGGCTCCTGCCGCGGCTCGGCCTGTCGCTTTCGGCGCAGACGTACCGCAAGTGGGCCTGGCTGATCGAAAACACGGCTACATTTATCGTATCGGGCGCAACGTTCGGCCTGGCGGGATACTTTCTCGGCGGCGGCAGCATGGAAACCGCGATGTGGGCCACGTATCTGACGGCGTGGCCGCTTTTCGTTTTCGGGCATACGAGCCGCGCGGGCCGATGGTTCGGCTCGGAGGCCCCATCGGAAAATCTGTGGTACGCCAAGTTCATCGGCGGGATCAGCCTGTTGCTGGCCATCTTCTATTTCCTGATCAACCTGGGACTTTCGTCGCCGGCCTATTTCCAGGCGGCGCCGCTGCTCGTCCCGGGACTCCTGGGCGCCGCGTCCTACGTGGTTCACGGCATTGTGAACCGAGCGGCCGGGCGCGCCCGCCGGAATTACGAATCGTCGCTTCAAAAATATATCGACCTGATTTCGGAAGGGGATGCAATCACCGAAGCGCCCGACGCCTTTTTGGTGATGGGCAGCCCCGATCCCCGCACTTTCATCGCCTTCGCCGGACAATGGAGAGAGTTTCGTGAAAAGTACCGCCGGGATATTCCGATTGTGCTGGCCGGAGGGAGAGGATCGGGCACGGTCCAGCTGATCAATAATCTCATCGCCCGCTATGGCAACGATTCCTTGACGTTTCTGTCCGGCTCCGCCGGCGGGCAGGGCTCCGTGAAGGTCACGCTGGAGGATGCCCGGACCGACGAGCGGGTTAAAGAGACGGACCTGCTCCGCTATATTTTCGCGAAGGAGGGGATTCCGGAGAGCGCGATGCGGACTGAAAGCGTTCCGTCCAAAAATACCCGCGAGAATTTTGAAAACAGCTTGTCCGCGATCGAAGCGGCTGTGGGCGGCAACGCGAACCCTGCGGTCGCGATTGTGATCACGCCTCCGTTCCTGCTCCGCGCCGGCATGACCGCGCGGCGCGTCTGGGCGGAGAAGGGTTTGGACTGGCAGGCGCTCCGCCACCGCGCGTTCCGCGCCGACACGCGCTCCCTGCGCGACCAGGAACTGATTGATCTCGGGTATTTTGTGGGTTATCCCGAATTTTACGTTGAGACTTCGCCGCGCCTCAATCCCCACAACGAACTCAAGGGCGCGCGGGAACAGTTCGAGGCGCTGAAGGCTCTCTCCGGCGAAAACGCCGGGTGGCTCGAGCCGATGAAGAGTAATCTGAACCGGATCGACAAGCCGCTCGCCCGGGCGCAGCGGGATTTCGCGCGGTTTCTCGGAGAGCAGGAGATACTCGAATACGATGAGGCCGGACGGCGCCTCGTGATCAACGGTTTCCGGCCCGCTTCCGGCGCGCGGGTTTTCGACTCGGTTGAAAGCCTGAACCGGGATGCGCCCGAAATGATCCTTGGCATTCTCGCCGATCACGGGCTCTCCGTTTCCGAAGTGGAAGCGGCGCTCGGCCTCATGGAGCAGGTGGGGTCGCTTTACCAAAATTCTCTGGGCAGCCGCATCCTCTACCATCAGCATTACCACAATCTTGGCGTCGCCTACGCGTCGCTATTACTGGCGGTTTCGAACGGCTTTGATAATCCGCGGGACCTCAAGGTGGCTTTCCTGGCCGGGCTCCTGCACGATTTTCATCTCCGCGAACCGGACCCTCCCGCGTCAGCCAGGGTGTCGGAGACCCTGTTGCAGCTCCGCGACTTGCTGCAGGTCTCGGCCGAAGCGCGGGGCCCGCCGGCCGAAAGCAAATACTCCGAACTCGTGGGTCCGGCGGAAAAAAGCGAATTTAAGAAGAGCGTTCTCGCATTTTTGGGAGGAGTGAATTTCACGCAGGCCTGGAACGAAATTGAAGCGATCATCCGCAGAACCGATTACCCTTCGGACGTCAAGGTTCCCGAGTCTTCTCCTGACTGGAACGAATTCAGAGGAAACGCCGCTTCGACCCTTTTCCGCCGCGACGTGGAAGGCGCGGCGCTTGGCTTGCCCGGCGCCCGCACGTTGAACGACACTCGCGCCGATATGGGGCGGCTGGCCCGGGAGATCGAGAGCTCGGACTCCGGCCTGAGCGAGAACCAGAAAACGTACGCGCGGCGCGTGTTGTCCATCGAGCTGAATTACCTGAACGCACTCTCTCTCAGCATGCGGGCGGAACGCCGCAAATCCGTCCACCGACTGGCCGTGATGATTGAAAAAGCCGCCGATCAGGCGGGCTTTTACTGGCTCTTAAGCCCCAGGGCCCTCGAGACCGAAATTGTTCCCGGCCTGGAGACCGAGGTCGGCAAGGACAAGGCAAACGTCATTGGGACTTATCCCTTTTTCTTTGTTCCCGTATTATTGGTTCCATCAGTCCTGGATCCCCTCTCCCGCCTGCCCGACGTTTGCAAAAACAATTTTCTGGAGGTGATGAGTCATTTCGCGCGATTATCCGCGGACTCGGAGCTGAAAATTTTCGGGATCGCCGACACGGTCGAGGATTGGAAAACCCGCGGCGAAAAAGTCCGCAGTCAATTTTACGCCGGCGGCGTAAACCCGGATGATTCGGAACCCGCGATGGAACCCTGGGCCCGCCATTTCAAAACGTTCGCGGACAGGATTGCCCCCGAAGCGGCCGCGCTCGGTTCCCTGGTCGAAGAGATGGAGCCTCTGCTCCTCCGGCAGGACGCGGGGGACCCCGACCGGGAGGCGGAATCCGATCTGGCCCGGCGCATTTCGGCCAAGCGCGACGAGATCGCGGCTCTGATCGAAGAAGCATCCGGCGATGAAGCATCAGATTCTCCGGAGCTGTCCGACGCGAAGGGAAGCGTGCGCCATTACATGAACAACGCGTTCGGAGCCTTCAGCTTCGTGATGGTGGACCGCGAAGGTATAAACGAATTCCGCTCCGCCCTGAATCTGATCCGCCGCGAACTGGAAGCGTTCCGCGAGGATGCGGAACTTCTGAACCAGGAACACCTGACGCAGGCTTCGGAAAAATCCAAGACGCATTACTATATATTCCCGTACCGCCTGACGGTCCTGCCGGGCGGCAAAACGATCACGGGCTATTCCCTGACACTCGCAGAAGCTTTGGCTGATCAGGGCGTTACGGACCTGTCAGATGCCGTCGTGTCCGTCAACGGCAGGCCCGCGCGCCGTCTCCAGGAGTTCATCCGTCCCGGCGACCAGATCACGGTTTCCGTTCCCAAGGCGATTTCCATTCCGGCCAATCAGAGAGCCCAACAGTCTGTCTTCCGGATGGGTTACCCTTATAAACTGGCTGAGCTTTTGCGCAGGGCGGAAGGCCGGCATTCCACGATGGACGCCGAGGCCCTCGCCGAAGTCAACCGGCTGGACCACGCGTTTCCCGGATTCGCTCCGGACGCGGTTCAGGATGTGAAGCCAGAATCGCTTTCCGGAATTTTGAACGGTCTTTCCGCCGATGATCTCCGGATGGTGAAGGATTTCAGCGGGAACGGGTCCGACCGGTCCGCCTACGACGCCATCGAGCCGAAAGACAAAATCTCCGAAGAAAGCCCGCCCGGTCTTTTCGAAATTTTCCGCGATTCCGCGCTCAAGCGCGCGGTCCGCAACCGCCTCGAAGGACGCGTGGTGGATATTTCGAGGCGGGATAGCGCCGCGCTCATTGGAATGGGGGACCTCACTTTCAACGAGCGGCTTTTCCTGGCGCACAAGGTCGAGCTTCAACGGCTGATCGAGGCCGCCAACGTCCGAGCCCGGCAGTGGGTGTCGAGACATCCCGTCGCGAACTTTTTTGTCCGCGTTTTTTCTCTGGGAATTTTTACGCCGTATCATGACTTTGACGACGCGCTCAGCCGGCAGAAAATCATTCTCCATATTCCCAATGAGCAGAACGGCGGCTCGGACGGCGCGAAAAGTAAAATCGTGCAGGAAATTCTGGACAACCATTTCTTCGGTTTCAGTCCGGAGAATATCGTCTTCATCTTTGAGGAAAGTTATCCGGTTTACGATTTTGACGCGGAGACGTGGCGAAGCGGAAAGCGCAATGAGTCGCTGAGCCCCTCCGGCGCCGAAGAGCGCGATGCCAAACAGGGGCTGGCTCCGTTTCAGGAAGCGGCGCCGGGCCACGCGTTCACGATGGAGCCGGTGGAACTGGACGACGGCTCCATTGATTACCGTCAGATGATTTTGAAGGAGGACGCGCTTTCTTATCTGGAAAAACTGGGCGGGCGGATTGTGTCCGTTGAGAACCCGAACGACCTCGGCATGCTGGAACACCCGCTGAAGCTTGACCAGGATCTGGCCGCAGAAATTTTGTTCGAAAAGGGTTTCAACTATGTGGGCCGCGCCGCGGAAAAAATCATCGGCCGGAAGAGCGGGACGATGGCGCAGTCCGTCGGCCAGGAATTCATGGTCGAAAGCCCGCTGATTGAACATTCCGCCTACAATCACCTCGCGGGCGCCCCGGCGGCTTCCTGGGGACATCGCGCGAATCTGAGAGTATACCGGGAGGCAATCCGGCGGCTGAAGGACCCGTTATTCACGGTGAACGCGCGCGATGGTAAACTATCCCTGGAATCGTCCCGGTCCAGCATTACGCTGTCATGGGTCGTCCGTTTCCGGTCCGTTCTATTGGAAGGAGATCATGCCGGCGCGTCCCCCGATGCCGGCTCGCCGGCCGCTCTTGCCTCTGCGATCGCCCGCCAGGATCAGGTTTTAGCCCGGACCGGAGCCGCCCGGACCGCCGTTCCGGGAAAGCTGCAGCCGCGCGTGTCGCGGGCGGGATCCATCGCCGTTCTTCTCAGCGGTCTTGTCGGCCTGGTATTGTTAGCCGCCGGCCTGTTCGTCGGCCCCGCCTCCGACCTACCGACTTCGACCGATTCTCCGATTAACATCGCGAAGACGGTCCGTGCGTCGAACGGGAGTCCCACACCGACCACCAATACCGATCCGGCGAAGTTGGATCGCGATCTTAAGAGTTCCGACCCGGATGCGCGAGCGATTGCGCTGCTCAATATCGTGGAATTGCGCGGCGATCCGGACAATTCCGTGGCGGATCTCCTGGCCGCGTTTCAAAACGATCCGGACACCGCCGTGAGAACGATCGCCGCTGTGCAGCTGCTCGCGGTCGGCCTGGACTCCTCGCTCAAACAGCAACTTTCAGATGAGAACCTCGTTGCGATCCTGGACGCGCTCCTCCGTTCACTTTTGGACGCCGAGCGAAAGGAACCCAACGATGATCTGAGAGATACCGTGGCGGACATCTTGCCGTTGTTAGGAAACGACGAACTCTACGAACGCTATGTCGCTTTGGGCCTGCATCCTGCAGCCCGCGTTCCCGTCATGTCGCGTGAAAGGAACGGGTCAGGCGAAATCGTAATCCTCTTCCTGGATGGGTTCAATGACGGCAATACGCACGGAGCCGAGGTTTTGGAAACGGCCCGCGGGCACATCGGCGCGGCGGAAGGCCGGATCAAGTTCGAAACCATCAACGCGATGCGGCCCGGCGGGAGGCTGAGGGCGATGGATCAGATACTTTCGGATCTTGAGTCCAGCGTTGCCGCGCATCCCGGGGCGGCGATCATCGTCAATATCAGTTTGACCGACGGCGCTTTGGGACTCCTGACGACCGAGTTTCCAGAGGAGTTCATCGCCAGGATGGGCGCCAAAGGGGTGGTCTTTGTACAGGCCATCGGCAACAGGAACGACGCGCGGTTCAGCGCGCTCGAGCCATTGCCCGACAATGTCCTGTTCGTCGGCGCCGCGGACGGTGAAACCCGTCTCAAGGAGGCGTACTCCAATTTTGGTCCATATGCCGATGTGTTCGCGGTGACGGGAAGCAATGAAGGCACTTCGTTCGCGGCGCCGTACGCAGCGGCTGAACTTGCGCTGATTCTCGATGCCGACAAGAGTATTTCGATTCCAGACGCGATGCGGCAACTTAAGGAAAAGGCCGAACCCCTGGCTGAAGATCCCTATCCCGGCTGGCTGGGCGCGGGCTATCTGCCGTTCAATCTCAAACACGTCGCCGCCGCTTTCGCGGTCTTCATGGTCCTCGCGCATGGAATTGTTCAGGGAGCTGTGTTCGGCATCGTTCCGGACTATGGATTCGCGGCTTCGGCGGGATTGTGGATTCTGGGCGGTCTCTACGGTTTCGTCATGATATTCGGAGCTTTGGTCTATTTGCGTTACGGCGTGCTGGGTCTGGCAGCGGCCTTGATCGGCCCGGGCGACGCGCGTTTGGACCAGCCGCCGTTCGAGGACGATTTCACGCGCGAGCAGATTCGCAAGCATCTGCCGGACGCCAAAATGGAGGCTGTGGACCGCCTCCCAGCCGGTGTATTTGCGCAGACCCGTGCCGATGATAAAAGCGTGCAGATTCTGAAATGGCTCGCGGTGCCGTGGGACGAATATGAAATCCTCCGGCGCTGGATCCTGCCGATCGTCCTGGCTCACGAGGGCGAGCGCCTCCGCTCCGCTGGTCCACTGTCCACATTCAGAATTTACGCCCTCCGTCCATTCAGGCTCTTTATTCCGACTCTTTCCAGCGCCATTTCCGTTTCCGCGCGGCTGACGATCGGCCGGATTCAAAAACCCCGCTCCATCGGTTCGCGCGGCGCGGTTGTCAACCCGCGCTCCCCTCAATGGAAACCCCGCGGCACCGTGGGAGGCCTTCCGTCCGTATTGGGTGAAGAATACGCGAAGTCCGCGCCCTATACGGAATGGATTTATCAGGTGCCGATCCTGAACGCCTACGCAAACTCGATCATGGAATTTTTCGCGCCGCAGCATCGGAAGCGCATGAAAGATCCGGGCGATTCCCGTTCGATCGGCGTCATGACCGGCGGAATACTCCTGTCTTCCATCGTATTCCTTCCGGCGGGCGCAACGGTGATTTTTGCCGCTCTCTGGCTGTTGTTCAGCAGCAACCTCTTTTCTCTTTCGCACAACGGAAAGAACGCGTCGGAAAGAATCTATTATTTCTCGGCCGGACTCCTTTTCTCCGTGCTGACCATCGTCCCACCGATCCTTTTCTTTGACGGGACATTTTTCCTGGACGGCTTCATCGGTTTCATGGCTTCTGTCGCTATGGGCCTGGGCCTGAACGTGGCGGCTCACAAAGGCCTCTACGAACTGATCGCGCGCGGGATCGCCGACGCGCCCTACGCCTCGGTCCTGCGGGACGAATCCCTTTCGCCCCTTGAGAAGATCCGCGAAGAGCTTGCGGCGGCCGCGCCCGCGGGCTACGACGTCAACGTGGCGGAGAACGCGTCCGATAACGTCGCGCGATGGGGCGGCGGCGAAGCGGCGCAAATCGCGGCGCTGTTGTATCAGCTCCCGCTGGAAAGCCGGCGGCATTACCTGCAGCGTTTCGGCGGCATCCGCGCCAACAGCCAGCTGCACAAGGATATCGTTGATCTGACGCAGCGCCTCAGCTTCATCCTTCGGATCCCGTACAATCCGCCGTATAAATCCCCGAGACCCCGCCGGCGGGCCCGGGACGCGTCGCAGGAATATCTGCGGGACCTGCGAAAAAATATTGTGCAGAACCAGATGGACTTCGTCCTGCAGGCGGCCGGATCCCCGGACGGCCTGCTGCTCGCGTTGGCGGTAAAGCTTGAAGAATTGAATGCGGCTTCGGACGCCGACGCCTCTTTCGGAGGGGAGATCCAGCGGCAGGTGCGGGAGATTTTCGCGCCGCTGGCCGACCGGCTGGGCCGGGAAGACGTTTCGCAGGAGCTTTGGAGCGCGTCGCTCCGCAGGATCATCGGCGAAACCCAGTACGAAAAACTGCTGGACCTCATCGGCGGCCAGGACACGGAGGAAATGGAGTCGAAGATTACGGACTGGCTGCGGGGCAGGGGCATCGAACCGGTGATGACGAAAGCCCGGACAAAACAGGCCACGTCTCTCATCGTCAAGCTCGCGCGCAAGGGAGTTTCCGACGAAGCCGACATCACCGGAGCTCCGGTGAACGATTTCATCAACATCACGGTGGTGTTTTCGGACGTCGCTTCCCTGGAGAGCGCGTTCAATCCCTCTAACGGCGTCGAGCGGGCGCTCGATCCGGGCGGAAGCCAGTCCTGGGAGCGCGAACAGTCCAGGCACAAGGGTTTTGACCAGTATCACATCGAATCCAACGGCATCGAGATCAAACTTCTGACGCTGGACGGCTTCAACCAGTGGAAAGACGGCGATGACGCTCATTGGGCTTACAAACTGAAGATGGATTTCCGGATGTTCAACACGTTCGACGTGGAACAGGAATTCATCTCCGGACCTCTGCTGGGAGATGACTATGGCAGGAATTTCGCCGCGGTCTTGAAGTCCGTCAAGGATCGCCGCCTGGACCTGCTCTTTGACTCCGAAACCGGATCGATCCTGCCCGTTTCCGGCGCGGTCCGGGTCGGTTCCCAATTCCAGCGGTTTGCGATACCGACCGCCAAGCCCGAACTGGAACTGGCGCGCGGCAGCAATCTCGACCGGCTCCGCGCCCTGTCTGATCGCTTCACCGAATCGCGCGCGACCGGCGTGCAATCTTCCGTCAACGGACTCATCCGCCTCAAAATCACGTTCGACTACGACGCGCCCGGTCTGCTGCACCGCGTGGCCAAGGCCATCCTGCCGGTGGGCGACATCGTTTTTTATCAGGAATCCACGGTCCCCTCGGCCGACGGCTCTCCGAAGATCATCATGGACGTGCACGTGGTGTACAAGGATCCCGCCGGTGAATCGTTCACGGTTCCGCCGTCGGACATCCGGGAGATGGTCGCGCAGATCGAGTCCATCAAAACCAGCATGGCCGGCCAGGTGCGGTCGGAGCAGTCGATCGCGCGGCGCGCGAAGCTGAAAGTGATCGCGGGCGACCGCCGCGGTTTCCTGAGCGACCTTACGGGAGTCCTCCTCACGCTGAGCGAAGGCATCAACATCAACGATTTCACCATCAGCGCCGGCATTCAATCGGATGAAGAAGACGGCATCCTCATGACGAAACAGCTGCAGGCGCTGCTCAACCGGTTCTTCACGCAGACCCACTTGCACGAGAAAGTCTCCGGCGGCGGGGTCATGACGTTCGACCTCGACATCGGACTGCCGGAAGGCGTGACGCTGGAGCAGGTGGAGGCCCAGGTGGGCAAGCTGAGCGACGTCGGATACGTGGACGCCGTGGAAATCGATTTGGACGCGCCGAAGGAAAGGCCCTTGCATTTCAATTTGATCCACGCGGCGGCCGCGTTCGCCGCCTGGGCGCTGGTCGCGGCCGCGGGAATCGTGCCGGCGGTTCTGGGATTTGGCTTTGACGCCGGCTCGGCCTCGGACATCGCGGCGCGTTCGGCCGCCGCCATCGCGGGCGGAGCGGGAATTTTGAGCGCGGCATTATATATGAAGCACGGACTGCTGGGCCTTGCGGCGCGGCGGCTGTCCGTTCACGCCCCGGCGTTCGAGCGGGGAATCCGCATCGCCGAGATCGATGGAAAACCGACGGCAGTCGTAAAGACCGACCGCCTGCCGCGCGGCGTTCTGGCGGAAACCAATCCCGACACTGGCAGAGTCAGGATCCTCTGGTGGCTGGTCGAGCCATGGTCGCGTTACGACGCCCTGCGCCGACTCCTCCTGCCCATCGTGCTTGCGCACGAAGGGGAACGCCTCAAAGGTCGTTCGACGTTCGCCCTCTATCTTTCCAAACCGTTCAAAACCTATTTCCGCCTCCTATTCGGTTCCCGCTCGACGTCTTTTGATCCCGCCGAAATTCCCGACATCCAAAAATTGATAGACAACCGTTTTCCCGGCTTAAAAGGTCCGGACGGATCGCCCCTGCGGAAGTTTTTTGATGAACGCGTGCGTTTCACGAGAATCGGGCGGTTCTTCGCTTTGGCCGCGCCCTGGCGCCGGGCCTGGACAACCGACGAGGAAGAAGGCCCGCGTTTCCGGAGCGTCACTCAGCCGCGCCGCCCCGGCGATTTCCATTTCGGGCAGGTGAAAGATCCCTCCCACATTTTCTGGACGGGCAATCTGGGCGGGGAAAACGTATCCCTGGTTCAACAGGCCTATCCTTATGAAAGGGACCATTTCCTGATCGTCCCCGGGCTGGAAAACGATCTCCCGCAGATCCTCCGGGAAAGAGATATTTTGCTCGCGCTGAACCTCGTGCGGAAAAGTTCTTCGCCGCGCTTCCGTATCGGGTTTAATTCCCTGGCTTCCGGCGCTTCGGTCAACCAGCTTCATCTGCATGCGTTCAACCTGCCGTCCAACGAGCTTTCACCCCTTGAACGGTCAAATCGAGGGCGGAGTTACGTTTTGGACGGGGTGAGAATGTCGGAGATCGCGGGTTACCCCGCGCGCGGCTTGTTCTTTGAGTCTGACGATATCGGCCGGCTGGCCGGCGCCGCGTACAGTTTCGTGCGGTTTCTGCAGGAGTCCAATGCCGCCCACGTTCTGATGGTCACACCCCGCGGCATCTACGTCGTGCCGGCGCTCAATAACAAGCGCACGGGCTTTGGAAACACCTGGACATTCTCCGAAGTTATGGGATATGTGATCGTCAGCGGGCAGGAATCGATTCCGTCCACATTGACCGAAGCGCGCGTCGAAAGCGAGCTGGCCGGCGTCACGCTCGACGCCGAAAATTTCAACTCAGTGATCGGCGGCTGGTTCTATACCTTGCCCTCCGTTCCGCCGCGCGAAGTCATGGTTTTCGTCAACCCCTACTCCGGGGATGAACGCGACAGGGATTTTTCGCACTACGATTCCGCCGCGGCTGAAACCGTCGGGCGGCTCAGGAACGCCGTTTCACGCATTTTCCATGACATGCAAACGGAAGACGGCTTGGGGAACTTGCCGCCCGCTCTGCGCGAACAGCGCGGCGACGATCCGTTCAGCGGCGTTTACGCAACGATCTCTCTGATTTCGGCCGCGAACCGGTCGAGCCGCGTCAGTTTGGAAAACGTTGCGGGCGGCGGCCCCTACTTTCATTTTGAGATCATCCGCGAGGATCTCCCGAAGGTGGCCCAATGGACCGAGGCGGATATCCGGCAGAAGATGCTGGACGCCTGGTTCTCTCCCGGCGGCGGCCGCCAGACATTGCAGCGAGCGCCCGCTCCGGTTTCTGCGGATCTTTCCGCCGCGCGCCCCTCCGCATCGGCGGCGCCGCGTTCCGTGCTCAGCGTCATCTATCACGGCATTTTCGCTCCCCTGTGGGAGGTGATGGTTTTCCCGACGGCAGGTTTCATGGCGGCGCAGCAGGGTTTCGACAGCGGAGACGCGTCGCTGGCCGCGTTCGGCCTGCTTTGGGCCACGGTGGGATTTGTCACGGCCCATGCCCTGGTACGCTGGATTGCGCGGCGCTTCGCTTCGCGTCCGTCGGACGAATACCGCGCTCGCCGGATATGGACCCTGGCCGGACTCTCCGCGGCTTTTCTCGTTCCGTTCTTTATTTTCAGCGCGGACACGGCCGCCCAGGTCGCCACGGGCCTGCACATGCTGAACAACATCGCTGTTTTGCGGGGGCGCTTGCCCGAATGGTGGCCGCTAGCCTCCACCCTGACCGATGACCGCCCGTCCGACGACGATGGATGGAACAACCGGCCCCTGCCCCACGCGATTCCCATATCCGTGGCTCCTTACGTCGGCGATTATCATGAGAGGGACCCCTATAATTTTGACCCCGAAACGAGAATGCGGATGGATCGCGTTCTGGAAACCCTGGGCTCGTCGTTAAAATCAATCCAGTCCATGTATCCTGCGGACCTTGACCTGGAGGAAGAATTGGGGCCGGTCCGCTCGGCTTTGGCCAATGCGCCGGATACCATGAATAAAGGCAAGACCTTCCATGTCACCGTCGGCCTTCACTCCAATAAAAATCAACGCACGAACATGTCATGGATCAGGGGCGGAGACCGCTGGAGTGATTACCTGGAATTCCACATTATCCGTGAAGAGTTGCCGCAGGTCGCGGAATGGACCGAGGAAGATTTCATCCGCATGATTATCGGTTCATATCTTTCTTCTGGGTCCAATACGATACCGGGCCGCCGGACCAGCGGGGCCCTCGCCTATTACATCAGCGTGATGTCCTACCGCGGACGGTGGTACGACCTGATTAAGGACCGGAGCGACCGGATTCGCAAAAATTATCGGAACGTGATGCGGCGGGGAAACCTGCGCTTCATCGATCAGGAAGTCGAGCGGCTGCGCGCCGATATTGACGCGATTCACGCGAGCGTTTATATTCGCGACATCCACTGGAATGAGCTCGCGGAGCGGATTGACTACGACGATGAAACCGTCCTGAGCCCCGACGATCCAAATTCACCGCAGGCGTCCGCTTCCGAGGTTTCCGGGCGTTTTGAAGCGGGCGGGGAGCGGACCCGGCGTCTGGATGCCCCGTTCAGCCTTTCGTTGATAGACCGCGCCGTGGCTTACATGCGGAACCTGGTGTATGAAGACATCGAGGGCTGGGACATTCCCTTCTGGGAGGACATTCCGGTGTCGTTCAGGGGCCGGCTGAGAGAACTTGCTATTTCCAACCTCGTCTGGACCGCCGAAGGATTGAACGCTGCGGCGGAAGCCGGAGAGTTCGTGGACATGTCCCACAAAATTATGATTGCCCGGGAAGTGGTCGACCGCATGGATGAGGCTCTGCAGGCCGTGAACGCCGCGGACCGCGCCGCCGTCCGTGACTTTTATCTGGCGCTATTACTCCTGCATGAAACCACCGAGATCACGCTGCGTGAACAGCTGAACGCTCCCTGGGAAGACGGACCTTGGGCCACGGTGAATGAGGAATACGCGGCCTTCTCCATGGAAGTGCGGCTTGCGTCAGCGGTGGACCATGATACCTGGTTTCAATTTGGATTATTCGTGGACGAGCTGGATCGGATCATCCGGGAAAAAGACGGGCTGCACATGAATTTCTTTGTCCATTACGACGCTCTTTCGGACGCGCGGGAGAACTACATGTGGCGCGATTACATGCTGGGCAGGCTGTATACCGTTAATCATTTCATCGAGAATGTACTCAAAAAACTGCCGGGCTACGAACCGGTGAACGATCTCGATCTGGCATCAGAGCATTTTAACCAGAATACCGTGGTCAGCCGCCTGATGTTAACGCTCTACGGCAGGTTCCGGAACGAGCTGATGTCGGAAGCCCTTGCGTACACGCCCAGCGGCCCGGCGGCCCGTCGCCGTCCCCAGGCGAAGCAAATTGATATCCGCATGGACGGCAAATTTATTGATTCTCCTCCGTTATCGTCCACGATCGACAGCGCCGGGCCTTTGATCAGCACGATCCAGGACGTTTTCATGTCCCTCCAGGCCGCCGACCCTGCCTCCCGCGAACTGCGTGCAGAACTGGCCCCCATCCGCGACATTTTATCGGGAACCTTCTTCCACGTCCGAATATTTATCGACAATTCCGGGCCCCGCACCGAAAGCCGGGCCCGATTGGTATCCGGAGACTGGCCCGGGGCCGATGCGATCCGCCGCATTGATATTACTTTGGGAACGAGCGACCTCGTCAAGCGTTCCGGCCGGATGTCGGAATTCGTTTTGACCCGTGCCCACGTTTTAGACCTGATCCTGTCCGCGTTTTCAGCGGGCAAATTGAAGGTCAGCGACGGCCTCACTCGCTATCTCGGACTGCAGCCCTATCGCTCCGACTGGAATGAAATATTCCTGCAGATGACCGACGCCGTCTGGAACAGGGCCAAAATAGACGGTTTGGATCCGGAAAGCGCCGATTTCCGGGAGCTGGTGGCGGATATCCTCGTTGCCCTGAAAGTCAATTTGGAGATTATGAACGCCAGCGGATACGTTCCAAACGTTCGATGGGAGGATGGGGCGTACCGCTACGGTTCCAGCCCGTATGATCCGGCCCGGCCCAAGGATGATGAGGATAACGACAGCGATCATGGCAACGGCATCGGTCCGAGCGACGCCCCGATCCGCAGCGCTTCGGCCATCAGCGGCCGCGCCGCGCTGGACCACGCGGAATGGCTCTCGCGGACATTTACCGGTTTTCCCGGCGCGGGTTCGTCCGGCTCCTGGACCGGGCTTGATTTCGACGATCAAAGCAGAATTCTGGAGATGTTCAAAAAGGACGTCGCGCGAATCCTGCAAGTCCCGTTTGGCTCCGTTTCCGTCGACGTTTTGCCGTCCGGCGATGCGGCGGCGATTTCAAGCCTGCCGCCTCTGAGCGGATGGGCGGGTTCCGACGCCATCGCGTTGTCGCGTTCCGGCGGGGCCCTGCGCGTGGTCATTGGAGAAGCCCTGATCATGAACCTCGTTTCCGACGACGCCGCGCCGCGCCAGGCGGCGCGCCTCAAGATCGCGGGCGAGCTCGACGCGTTCCGCCGCTTCGACCTTCCCGCGTCCGGCATCGCTCTGCGCCTGGCCCCGCGCCTCTGGCTCCGTTCGATTTCCGCCGCGGGATCCAACGCCGCGCTCCGCTTCGCGACAGCGTTCCCGGCGCTCAAACCCAGACTTTCCGGAATCCTCCCATCGATCAGCCGTTCCCGCGCGTCCGCCGCCGCGCTGAACAAACTCTCCGCCTCTGAAATTCGCCTCGCCGGCGTGGCGGAACTGGGCCGCTGGCTGGCCGAGCGCCACCGTCAGGAAACCCGTGTTGTTTCAGTTTTAACCGTTGCCGAAATCCTTGCGCTCGGCTCTTCGGCCGCCGCGCTCCTCGCCTCAAAAAGCGCCGGCGGCGAGCGCGCCACCGTCGCGGTCGTCACCGACCGCTCCCGCATTTCCGTCGAAGACGTGGAAGCCCTGCTCCGCGCGCGGGGGATTGAAGGCGCGATCGTCCTGCACCAGGAAATCCGCGGCGGCCAGTTCAATTTCGAAGCGCTCCGCGGCGATTACGCGTCACTCTTCACCGGCTCGACGGTCTGGCTCTTCAACGGCTTCAACCTCTGGAAGGGCGTCGGCGGCAATATCCTTCAAATCGTGTTCCGTTCCCTTGACGATTCCACGCTGTCCATGGTGGAAACGCTTACGGGCATCGAGTTCAGCGAAACGGACCGCGCCGCGCTCCGCCGCGAATTCATTGAACCCTCCGCCCTGGTCGCGAAGGAAGCCGCGCTCCGCGAAATCCGCGTCATTTCCTATCAGCAATAGAGCCTAAAAAACCCCTGGAAATGGGGGGATTTATGTGCTATACATGTCCTGTTACAGTGACCGTCTTAAGGTATGGCATTTTTCCACAGGATGGGGGGATATTCCATAATGGATGCCCGGAATATTCACTGTATCCTCTGAAATTCTGGTAATTTTGTTGCTAGCTAGAGTTGTCAGGAGGACCAAAGTCCAATGAAATCGACCGGATGGTTTCGCCGCCACGCGCCAGTTTCCCTCGCACTGAGGGCGGTATTGTCCTGTCTTCTTGCGTTTCAGTACGCCATCCCTTTCGCCCATTCCGCCCCCGGCGTTCCTCTTCTCATCAATTTTCAGGGCCGACTCACCAACGCGGGAAATCAGCCCCGCAACGGCACGTTTACGTTTAAGTTCGCCATCTACGACGCGGTGAGCAACGGCGCAAAACTCTGGCCCAGCGCCACGGAAAACCACACGATTACGGTGGTCAACGGCGTGTTCTCTATCGTGCTCGGCGACGGGGGAGAAGCCATCCCTTCATCCATTTTCGCCCAGGATCAGGCCTATGTGCAGGTGATCGTCAACGACGGCGGCGGCGACGAAACGCTCACCCCGCGCCAGCGACTTTTAGCGGTGCCCTACGCCATGAATACGGAGCGCTTCGACGGGTTCCCCGGCGGCTATTACGTTTCCACCGGCGCGGTCTCGCAGAACATCGAGGGCGTCAAAGTTTTCCTCGGCACCATCACCGTTCCCACGCCCACGCAGGCCGGCCATGCGGTGACCAAGGCTTACGTGGACAATATCACGGGCGGCGGCATCGTCATCGATCTCACGGCTTCGACCCAGACCAAGACCGGCGGCATCAACGCGTTCGGTTATTTCGGCGCCGGGACCACCTCTCCTTCTACCCAACTGCACGTGTTTCGCGGTCCGGGCTCCCGCGGCCCTCAGATGATCGTTTCAACCGGGACTTTCAAGCTTTTCGAAGTCAATGGCGCCTCGGTGGTGACGAACGTCCCGCTCGGTTTCTCCGACGGCTCCGTCCAGCATACCGCTTACCCCGGCTCTTCCGGATTCATTGATACGACCGCTTCGACTCAGGCCAAGACCGGCGGCATGGTCGCATACGGCAAGATCGGCATCGGCACGCCGACCCCTGCGGCTCAGGTGGAAATCAGGGCGACCGGCAACAGTTTCCCGGACACCTGGAACGACAACCTGAAACTCACGGGCGTTTTCCCGGCCTTGTGGCTCAAAGACACTTCTTCGGACGACGGATTTTATTTCGGCGCCGACGCCGGGTCGCTGCGTCTCGGCTATGAGAACGCCGGGACCCACCAAGGTTATTTGATGGCGGTTCGATCGGACGGAACGATGGGCGTTGGAACCCTGGCGCCGTCTTCGAAGCTACACGTATTTTCCGCCGCGGGCAGCGCGGGACCCCAGATGATCGTCTCGACTGGAACAACCAGCCTTTTCGAAGTGAACGGGACATCCATCGTGGCCAACGTTCCTATATTCTCCATCGGCGGCGGATCTTACCTCGACTCTTCAGTTTCCACGCAAAGTAAAACGGGCGGACTGAATATTTCTGGCAGATTGGGTTTGGGCACGTCGAGTCCATCCACCCTGCTGCACGTGTACCGCGGAGCCGCGGTCCCAGGACCTCAGCTGATCGTTTCGACCGGCGCGACTGAACTTTTCGAAGTGAGCGGCGCGTCCGTCTCGGTGGGTGTTCCCTTCGGGTTCCCGGACGGATCATTCCAGTACACGGCCTACCCCGGAGCGTCCGGTTTCCTCGACACCACGGGAACGGGACAGACTAAATCCGGCGCCCTGAGCGTCGGCGGAATTTTCAGCGCCACCAGCAACACCGGCCTCGGTACCATCACTCCCAACAGCCGCTTGCACGTTTTCTCCGCGGCGGCCACCGTCGGGCCGCAGATGGCGGTCACCACCGGAACCATCCGGCTCTTCGAAGTGAACGGCGCTTCCATCGTGGCGAACGTTTCGTATTTCGGCAGCGGCGGGCTGAGCGCGATGGGCCGGGTTGGCCTCGGGACATTCTCTCCCGATGCGCGCCTGCACAGCCTTTCGGCCGCCGGTACGTCCGGGCCGCAGATGATCGTTTCGACCGGAACAACCAAGATTTTCGAGATCAACGGCGCTTCCATCGCGGCCAATTCCGCTATGTACATGAACGGCATTCTGAGCGTGACGGGCAGGACCGGACTCGGGACACTGGTCCCCGACGCGCGCCTCCACACCCTTTCGGCCGCGGGCACCGTCGGCCCGCAGATGATTATTTCAACCGGAACGACCAAGCTATTCGAAGTCAACGGCGCCTCGATCGTGGCGAACGTCCCGCTGCGCTTCCCGGATGGAAGCCTGCAGACCACGGCCTACACCGGCGCCGGGTTCATTACCGCCACGAGCGCCGACACCTTGACCAA
>CAZFYO010000009.1:0-41990 GCA_964523525.1 uncultured Elusimicrobia bacterium | reverse complement strand
GGCACCAACGCGCCCTCCTCCCAATTTGATGTCGTCGGCGGATCAATATCCATCCGCGGCAGCAATCTCGGACTTCAGGTCGGAGCCACCAATTTCGTCGTGCAGTCGGGCGGCAACGTGGGCATCGGAACCATCAACCCGTCCGCTAACTTTTTCGTCGTGGGAACGTCGTCGGTCACCGGAAAGCTGGTGGGCTTGGACACGACCAACCAGGTTTACGCGGTGTACGCCCCGTAATCTCCGCAAGATTTCTTGATAATATAATTATCGATTTGATAGAATTTCGGCGTGCTCACAGGATTTCGTTTGGAGCCGTCGATCGGGGGGACTGAGGAGCGGCGACCGTTCCTCGCCGCTTACCAGCCATGGGGCGCACAACGCTCCCGTCTCCGGCCCTCCGGGTCGAATCCTCCCTCCCCCTCTGTTCAGAAATTCTTTCTCGCTTTTGTCTCAACTTTTTTACTCATCGCCTCAAACGGAATTTGCGGTTTCCGGCTTGATCCGTCCCGCTCGATCATGACGGACGTTCCGCCGGGGAAATCGTTCCCGGACCCGAACGGCGAGGGCGGCCTCAAAATTTACAACGACGACGACGTCCCGAGGTCTTTCACAATTCAGATCAAGAAACCATCCGAGGTTCCCGGCACGCAGCTCATGTTCGGCTACTCGCCGATTCCGAAGCCGGAGTATATCGTGCATTCGGGCCGCGTTGAGCTGGGGCCCCGTTCGGCGGGCCTCGTGAAGCTGAGCGCTTTGGTGCCGGACGTCGAGGCGAACTATAACCGCAAATGGGATGCGGTTGTGGTGGTCCGGCAAGGTTTGGAAGGATTGGGGCTCTCCCTCGCCGGACACGTCTGGCTTGAAACCTTGGGCAAATCGGTCATCGGGCCGTTACCGAAAGAGTGGAACTGCGTCCTTTCTCCGGCCACCCTGGAATTTCGAGGGAACAGCGGCGAAGCGGCGGTCAAACTGCATAACGTTTCCTCGTCCGCGCTGACGTTTTTGATCGTTTCAGAAAGCCCTCCGGATGAGCTCAGGGGCCAGTTTATTTACAATACTCCCGGTTACGAACGTCTGCCCGAGGAAGAGTGGGTAGAGCCGATCGTTCAGGGTGAAAAACCGATTGTCAGAATACATCAGGGGCGGGAGGTTTCGCCCATGAAAAAAGTCACCGTCGCGGGCGGTAAGTCCGTCGATATTAAAGTGCGCCTGAAGGCGCCTGTCCAGTCCGCGGCCAAAGGAAAAAAATGGGAGAGCTATATATTCGCGCGCTGCGTCGAGATGGACGAAACCCGTTTCGTCCGGGTGAGGATACTGCCATGAAAACGATCGCCGCCATATCTCCGTTGTCGATCGTTGCGGCGCTGGCCGCGTCTGCGCTCGCGGTTTTCCCGATGTGCGCCGCGTTTGCCGCCACGACCAATGCCCAGCTTGACATCGCCGCGAGTTTTGATTTTGCTCCCAGCACTCCCGTCGGATCCCCATTCGGGATGCTCAACACGACGTCGGGCTACACCCTGAATCCCCGGCCTAAATTTTTTTTCTGGTCCACTGACATCAACGGATACAACATTACGGACGCCAAGGTGATCATCGCCGATGACATCAATTATGTGACCAACGTGGCCACCTATCAGTACACGGTAGTCTCCACCGGCTGGTCCCCTTCCCTGCCCGCCTCCAACGGCACCACCGTTTACTATACGCCCCAGTCTAATTTATCCGCCGGGTTCCATTGGGTACAATTCGCCGCCAAGGACTATCACAATTCCTGGAGCAAATACCGGTCGTTCAAGATCGAGGTGAAAAGTCCCGCCTCCTACTGGACGGACCCCACGATCAGCACGGGCGTAACTCAAGTCCGAGCCAACCATATCGTCGAGCTCAGGAACGCGGTCAACAGCCTGGCGGCGTTCCGCGGCTCAAAGTCCTACACATGGACAGATACGACGATTTCCACCGGAACGACGCCCATCCGACCGTCACACATCCGGGAACTCCGTGCGGGAGTGGACTCAGTCCTGAGCTCCGCGGTCATCACATCCGGTGCCTGGACGGACTCAACGATTTCGACGGGCACGACGCTCATCCGTGTGATCCATATCGATGAACTTCGGAGAAGGATCGAGCTCCCATGATTATTGAACGCATTCAGAGCAATTGGTATGATCACGTTCTCATGAAACCAGCGATGAAAATTTTGGGCGCTCCGGTCGTCGTTTTTACGCTTGCGGTCGTGGTGCAGGCGGCGGGAATATCCGTGAGCCCCGATGTTTGGGACATTGGCCCGATGGGCAGCGGTCAGCAATATACGCAGAGTTTCACAGTCCAGAACACTGGTTTTGAAATGCTGAACGTGCGGGTCAAGGGAACTAACAGTCTCTCCTGGACTCTTGGCGCATCAGCCGCATATAACCAGTTCCGGCTTGAATTTGATGCCGCGGGGGATTCTTCTTACCAAAACCTGACCACTTCCTATCAGGACGAAAGCTCCGGAACGAACAACATGATCAATAAACGGTACAATCAGACATTCACGCTTTATCTCCGAATGACGGCTCCGACGAGCGCCAGCTCGGCCCAAGTTCAGGACATATTCGTCGATATCCAGGGCACGACTGACGATTTCTGGACGTACAACTCCGCCGGCGCCTTCTATTGGAGCGACGTGGGAGGCTCTGGCGCCCCGCTCGCGGACTGGGCCACCAGCTCGTCCACCATCATGGCCTCCAGCAAATGGCAATACATGACCAACCCCTCTTCCGGCTGGAAGACCTTCTCGGCCGCGGCGGTCACCAACTCGTTCACCACGCTCCAGACTTTTGTCATCGATAACATCCGCACGGGCGGCAACGGGAACGCCATCGCGGGCACCTGCTTCTATACCCACAACTCCCTGCGTACCTACAATTTCACTTCCGTCGCCGATAACGCCGCACGCAGCCGTAGAGTTTCCTTCGTAAAATATTCCATCGGGACACTCATCAACAGCGCGTTGGCCACCAACACCTATGCGACGCGCTCCGTTCTTGTTCCCAGCCTCCTCGTCGGATCGGCGGACGCCATTAATCGTTCCTATTCGCTGACCTTTTGCTCGCAGTGCGGATACGTCCCCAGCATGGTCACGAATAACGGCGGCGTCGCAGCTACGTGCCCCGACAGAACCATCGTCTCATCCCACTTTTCCATAGGTACCCCGCCGGCCCGAATCATCGTCTTGAACTGATTTTTCCCGCCCAATGCCACCGTCCGGCCCCTTGTTCCCGTACCATAAGGTCGAACGGTCCATCGAAAACCTCAGCCGCTCCTATCAGACCTCGGAACCTTTCCCTCACATCGTGATGGATGAATTCCTGGATCCCGGCGCCCTGCGCGGCGTTGCGCGGGAGTTTGAGGAACAGGACAAGGATTGGATACCCTACGTTCATCTCAACGAAAAAAAAATGGGGCGCAGCGACTATGCCGGTTTTGGCCCGGCCATGCGCTCCGTCGTGGATGAGCTGGGCTCCCCGCGCTTCATCGGCATTCTGGGGACCCTCACCGGAGAAGACGATCTTTTTCTGGACCCCGGCCTGCTGGGCGGCGGCTTTCACGCGACGGGGCGAGGCGGCTATCTGAACATCCACACGGATTTCCGCGCGCACCCGCACCACGCCGAATGGGAGCGCGTCGTCAACCTCCTGATTTACCTGAACGAGGGATGGGTGCAGCGTTACGGTGGGGCTTTGGAACTGTGGGATGCGGAGGTGAAGACCTGCGCGGCGAAGATCGCGCCCGCGTTCAACCGCGCGGTCCTGTTCACCTGCAGCGAACGGTCGTTCCACGGCTACCCCGATCCCATCGATTGCCCCGAGGGCGTCATCCGGAAATCCATCGCGCTGTATTACTACAGGGTGAGGAAAAAATCAGGAACGGTGCGGCCCACGTCCTACCGCGCCCGTCCTGGAGATCCGCGGATCAAACGCTGGCTGATATCAGCCGAAAACGTTTTACTGCATCTGTACCACCGCGCCCGGATGCGGTTGAAGTTCAGCGACAGGGTGGGAGGGCGCATCGCCAAATTCATCAAGTTCAAATAGCCGCAGAGCGTTCCATCCATGAAAGCCGACAAATTAATCGATTGGGCCGTCCTGATCCTCCTGGGTTTCTTCGCCTACCATCTGACGTTCCTCGCGGGTGAGCGGGGTCTCTTCGCCTTCGACCAATCCGTCATTTTTGACGGCGCCTATCGAATCACGTCCGGCCAGGTTCCCTTCAAGGACTTCGTTCTGCTGCACGGATTTTTCGCCGCCGTCCTCCAATCCCTGTTCTTTCTCCTTCGCGGAGTCAACTATTGCGCTTACATCTGCGGCGCCGCTTCGATCAACGTGCTTGCGGCCCTGCTCGGCGCCTGGACCCTGCGGCTGTTCTTTCCCGAAAAGAAAATTCTTTCCTACGCGTCGGGATTCCTGACCGCCGTCTATTTTTATCCGCCGTTTGGAACCCCCTGGGGCAAGCAGACCGGATTTTTTTTCTGCCTCGCGGGTTTATATTTCATGGCGCGGCGGGCGGCGGACGAAGGGCCTCCGGACGCGGGCCGGCGCGCTTTTACGGCCGCGTTTTTATCGGGCGTCATGACTCTGCTTTCGTTCCTGAGTTATCAGGGAGTGGGGATATTCGCTTTTGGGCTGATGCTTTTCATGATCGCCTGCGCGGGCCTGTCCGGAAACAAAAATGGGCGGACGCTTTTTGCGGGCTTCTGCGCGGGCCTCGCTGCGGGGGGGATCGTTCTAGCCGCGTGGGTCTGGCTCGCTTCGGATTGGAAAATTTTCTGGAAGTACATCTTCGAGCTGCCCATGAGCCTGAGCCGTAACCGCTCCGAGGCGGAAGGGTGGGGCCGGTTCGTCGAAGCCCTGCTGATGGGCTTTACGGGTTGGAACCCCAGCAGGCCCATGCTCATCCCTCCTCCTGTGAAGTGGCTGCCCTTTTGGATCCGGCTGTCGCTCTTGTTTTTCTACCTGGTTTCCGCTGTGAGCCTGGTCCGGCATTTCAAATTCGCTCCGATCGAGCCGCGCAAACTTTTGGCCGCATTCCTCGTTATTGCGCTGGTCCATTTCCAGTACGCCTTTATGTACGTCAACTTGAACCATCCCATGAACGGCATTCCCTTCATCGGGATCATCGTCGCGCTGGGACTCGGCCTGCTGACCGGCGGCCCGGTTGCCGGCGCTCAAGGGGGGCCGCTTTCGGGCGTTATTCATCGCAGCATCCGTATATTTCTCATCGCGGGCTCAACGGTTTTCACGGCGGCCCTGGCAGCCGCGGGCGTCCGCTTCGCAATGCAGAGGACCGAACACCCTAACTTTCGCATGCTTCCCGCCGCGTTCGGCGAGCGGTTTCCGGACGAAAAACTAAAATGCCTGCGCTGGGGCGAACCCACCCATGTGACCCAGATACTTCGAAAACCCGACGAGGTGAAAACGCTGGATTTAACCCAGCATGAATTCAAAACGCTTCTGGATCGTCTCCGCTCCTCAGATAAAAATTTCTTCGTGTTTCCCGACTTTTCCATCCTCTATGGATTAACGGGAAAGCCGTCGCCACAGCCCCTCCTGTGGTTCCATAACGGGACGATTTACATGGATCCCTACGACCCCGCGCTCGACCGCTGGGTCGTGGACAGCCTGGTCCGCAACGAGGTAAAAATCATCATCCTGGAGGAGGAGTCCTACCACGGTACCGCCGAGCGCCTCGCGGACTTTCCTCTGCTCCGGGATTTCATCGAAAAAAATTTCAAATTCAAGGAAAAGATAGGTCTCTTCAATATTTATGAAGCATCGGGAGCCTGAATGAACCTGAAATGCTGAAGCTCCCGCGCGCAAACGTCCTGCCGGACGTAATTTTCACCGCCTTTCTGATTTTTTTCGCGTATCGCCTGACGTTTCTGGCGGGAGAGCGGGGGTTTTTCGCGTTCGACCAGTCCCTGGTGTTTGACGGCGGCTACCGGGTGCTCTCCGGCCAGGTTCCTTATAAGGATTTTGTTTCCATTCACGGCTGCCTGGTCTTCCTCCTGCAGGCCGCGTTCTTCAAACTGCTGGGCGTGAACTACTACGCGTTCATATTCGGCGCGGCGGCGGTCAACGTCGCGGCGTCGCTCCTGGCCCTCTATTGGGTCCGGCTCCTGTTTCCCGGACGAAAAGTTCTCTCCTGGTCGGCCGGCCTGCTGACCGCGGTCTGGTTCTATCCCATATTCGGCACGCCCTGGCACAAGCAGACGGGATTTTTTTTCGCCCTGGCGGCGATGGCGCTGGTGACATATTCGATCCTGAGCGGCGGCGAGTGGAAATGGAAGCGCGCCGGCACCTGTTTCCTGGGCGGAGCGGCCGCGTTCCTGAGCGCGATGGGGTATCAGGCGGCGGGACTGCTGGCGTTTCCGATTTTCATCGCGCTGATCCTCACGGCCTATCTCCCCGATCTGAAAAAAACATCAGCGCAACTGGCGGTTTTTTTGGCCGGGTTCCTGGCCTGCGCGCTTTTGTTCGCGGCATGGATCTGGGCGAAATCGGATTGGGGCGCATTCTGGACGTACACGTTCCTCTACCCCATGGATCTGGCCCTCGGACGCGCGCGCGACGGCGGTTGGGGAAAATTCGCCGAGGCCCTGCTGATGGGCTTCACCGGCTGGGTTCCTGAACATCCGATCCTCCGGCCGTCGGCCGTCAAGCTCGTGCCCCTCTGGATCCGCCTTCTGCTCCTGGCAGCATACGCGGCGTCTGTCTGGACGTCCTTCCGTTTTTTCGTCACCGATTCCGGGCGATCCGCTCCTGAGGAAAGGCGAAACGTCATCGCGGCCCACTTGTGCATCTGCCTGGTGCACTTCCAATACTTTTTTATGGCGAGCACGCTGAGCGCCCCCGTGAACGGGCTTCCGTATATCGGGATCGCATGCGCCATGGGTTTTGGACTTTTCGATGACCGAGTCCTGAAGTCTATCGCGGCTCCGCGGTTTACACCGTTCCTCTTGCCGGCGCGAAGCGCGAAAATCATTTTTGTTACAATGGCGTTTATGGCGGCATTTTTCCTGTCATGGAAGGGCGTGCAGGCGGCGCTGGAGAGGAAACAGCATTTCCCGTTCATTCAGTATCCGGCGAAATTCGGCCATTACATGGAGGCGCGGGGTTTGGAGCGCCTGAAATGGGGCGACCCGACCCATGCGGTGCGGGTCAGCGACGAGGTTCTGAACATGGCGCAAATTAAGGAAAGTGACGTCACGGACCTGCTGGCGTACCTGCGGGCCTCCGGAAAAAATTTCTTTATTTTTCCCGACCATACCTTTTTCTACGGACTCGCCGGCGTTCCCTCGCCCCAGCCAATCCTCTGGTTTCACAAAGGCTGGACGTATCCCCGCGCGTACGATTCCGCGCTGGACGCGAGAATCGTGTCGGATTTGGTCCGCAACGACGTCCGTATCGTGGTTTTGGAGGATGAATCGTTCCAGGGGACGCCCGAAACGTTGTCGGATTTTCCGCTGCTCAAAGCGCACATCGAAAACAATTTTGTCCAGGCCGGCGGCATGGGGTTGTTCAATCTCTATGAGATGAAGCCGGAAACAAGACCGAGATGATAACGTCTGAAACGCTGAAGGGATTTTTGAAAAGGTTCATGGAAACCTTCCGCCTGGCCCGGAATCCGAAGTTTTCCGGCGAATGGGCCTGGGTGATTACCGGGGGAGTCGCCTGGACCTTGGGCGCGCTGTGTCTCGCGGCACAATCCATGAGTTTTGAATTCAAAGGAACGCCGGACGTCTACGGCTGGATCGCTCTCAATAATTATCCCAAGCAGCAGGAGTTTTTCATATACCTGCTGGCCTTTGCCGCCGTTCCGCCCGTTCTGGCAGCGGTCGCGGCCCTCTGGATCGCGTGCTCCAGCGAAGTCTCCAGAGTTTTTTCTGAATCTTCCGAATCCTCCCTGCGAGCGACGGCCCGGGCATTCCCTCTTATACTCTGGTTGTTGGTGGAAGCCTACAACCTTCGCGTGACCATCGTTTCGCTGGTCGCCTGGCCGGCGGCCGCGGCTGCGCTGGGATTTGCCGTGGTTCCCGCGCTTCGGCGTTTCCAATCGTTCGGTTGGTTCTCGGGGGAAGCCGCTGCGCCGCCCGTTGCCGGCCGGCGTGAGGATGATCCGCGCCCGCCTTCCGTCCGCGTCACGGCGAACGAAGTCCGCGCGGACGTTCTTACGCGCACCGTCCGATTTTTGGCCGTTCTCTCGGACGCTTTCCGAATTTTCAGCGGACGGACTCGGCGCCTTCTGCCTCAGGATCCGCGCGAAATGGCGGCCCTGCGAGGGAGGCTGTTCCGGCTGACGGTTTATATCGCAGCCCCGGCGCTCTTATATCTTCTCCTGCTCGATTACAACCTGCTGGATTTAAACATCGACCTGTTCCATGAGGGAGAGTTCCTCGCGCCGCTGAACGAAGTCCTGCGCGGCCGGACGCCGTTCCGGGACTTTTACATTCAGCACGGCCTGTTTTCCAACGTCACGCTCCCCTATATCGCTTCAAGGATTTTCGGGGCCACGCTTGAAGGCTGGCGCCTGTTCCTCTGTCTGATATTACCTCTGGGCTACGTCTGCATTTATTTTCTGGCCCTTCAGATATTCCGGAGCCCTCTGACCGCGCTCATCCTCATCCCGGTTGCGCACGTGGCGGGACTTTACCGTATCGAGCGGTTCAGTTTCGGATTGATCAGCGTCGCGCTCGCCGCCGGTTTCGCCGCGCGTCGCCGCGGCTGGCGGGCGTTTCTGTCCGGCGCCGCGGCGATATTGGCGTTCTTTCACAGCACCGAGATCGGGCTCTACGCCCTGACCGCAGTGTCGGTCTTTTTCTCCGCGCTGGCCGTGCTCGACCTGGCGCGCGCGACTCGTTCCGCGCGGCCGGCCTGTTCTGTCCGGGACGCGCTGCGTCCCCTGGCGCTTTTTGCCGCCGGAGCGGCCGCCTGTCTCGTTCCGTTTCTCCTCACCTTCGCGTTCAAAGGGTCCCTGTACGCGTTCTTTGAAACTATTTACAGGCAATGCGCCCTGCAGATATCGATCTGGGGCCTCCATTTTCCGTCGTATATTTTTTACCGCCAGACGACCGAGGAAAATTTTCTGCAATTTCTCAAAAGCGACGTATTCCACTGTTATCTCCCGATGCTCTGGCTGGTGATCGGAGAGGCGTATCTGGTTCACCAATGTATCCTCCGCCGGTTTACCGCTTCCAACCTGAAATTCCTGCTGTTGTGGCTGTGGAGCGTCGTTTTTTTTCGCACAGCCCTCGGCCGGTCGGACGGGCCGCATATTCTCCGGGGAGGGATGATGGTGTGGCTGATCTGGTTTTTTTTCCTGGAGCGCGCCGTTTCCTCGTTCGCCCGGCTGTCGAAGAATTTGGGCCGCGGATACAACCGCGGGCTCGCGCTCCGCTGCGCGGGACGGGCCGCGTTCGTGCTGGTTTCGCTGGGTTATATCTACTCAGTCCGGGGTATCTGGACGGTTCCTCCGATGGACGAGCAGGGTTTTGGCCACAAGGGTTTCTATTTGACGCCCGATGAGTCGGAACGTTATTCCCGGACGGGCCTGTTCCTGTCGGGGGCGGAGCGCGACTCGGCATTGAGCGCCTTCGGCGAGGAATTCCTGCAGGAGCAGAAAGCGCACATCAACGACGTCTCCCACTATATCCGGCAGAACACCTCCGCGGACGATCCGATCTTTGACTTCAGCAACCAGGGGGCCTACTATTTCTTCGCGGACCGGCCCAGCGCCACGCGATATTTTCAGATCGTCCACGCCGCCGACGGTTCCATGCAGAGAGAGGTGGTCGCAGACCTCGAAAAGAAAAAGCCGAAGATCGTCATTTTTCAAACCAACGGGATGTACGATAATATTGATCATATTCCCATGTCGGACCGGCTGCCCATCATCGCGGAATATCTTCACGAGCACTACGAGCCGGTCGAAAACATCCGCGGGACCATCCTCCTGCGGCCGAAATCTCACATCAAATCCGTATCCGGGAGGGGCGCCTGATGTTCAAAACCGTTCTCAGTTTTATCCGGAGGCACCGCTGGTGGTTTCTGGCGCTTTTCGCGATTCCGCTGATTTTCCTGATCTGGCTGATATTCTTCGCCGACATCCCTCCGGAACCGCCGTTCGTCTATGAAATATTCTGACGTTTCGGCGCGGTTCGCCGCGCTGATGATCCTGCTGTTCGTCCGGGCCGCGCCCGCGGAGCTGAATTACGAAGGCCTGTACAATAAGGAAGAGCGCGACGTTCAGGCGAGCCTGGACCAGGAATTCCGCGAGATGGGGGTCCGCGCCTACACGCTCACGGGGACGGTTCTGTACCTGTATAAGCCGCGGACATCGCGCTATTACAACATCAACTCTCACGGCTTCAGGGGCAAGAGCGTCGTTCCCGGAAACGAGGAAGACTTCAACATTCTCGTTGTAGGAGGGTCGGCGGTTTTCGGCTACTATCAGTCCGATGAGCAGACCATACCCTATTACCTGGAGCGGGAACTCCGGAAAAAATATCCCAAGTGCCGCGTCAACGTCTATAACCTCGGGATCGAAGGTTATTCGTTTAAGAGGGAGATCGCTCTTGTCCGGAAGATGAAGGACCTGCTTCGCCCCGATCTGGTTATATTTTTCAGCGGGTTCAACGACGCAAGCGCCGGGTATTACTTCGGTTATCCCGAGCTCAAGCCCTTCGGTCCGGACGCCGCGGCTTTCTTTGCCCGCAGACAGAAGGAAAATTACCTGGATGCTCTCGTGGGGCTGGCCAACTGGCTCAGGGAAAAGGTGGAGTGGCCCATCACCGACCAGAAGCTGGAAGAACGCAGGACCGAATTCGTGAAAGGGTACATTGAAGACGCGCGCCTGATCCGGGATGAGCTCCAGCGGGACAAAATACCCGCGCTTTTCATCGTTCAGCCGACCATATTTGCCAAGCGGGACAAAACGATCCGGGAGATTAAACTGGTCGAGTCTTACGCCCGGGAAAACAGTCTGGACCGTTTCCCGGAATTTTATCTCCGCTGCCTGGACGACCTGTTCCGGTCAGCGAAGGCAAAAGGCGTCGCGCTGGCCGACTTCAACGACGTTTTCGACTCGGTGCGGAGCGACGTGTTCCGCGACTGGGTCCATTGCAACATCGAGGGCAACCAGATCGTCGCCGTCCGGCTGGCCCAGCATATCCAGCGAAACAACCCAATTTGCGCCGGCCGCCGGTGACGCCGTCCGCCGGCGGGCAACGGCCCGGTATTGTACCCCGGCGAAGCCATATGATAAGATTTTTTTAGATGAGCCGAGCCCTTCGCGTCCCATTCCTTAAAAAATTCGCTGGCTGGCTCGCGCTTTCAGCCGTCGCGCTCTGCTGGGCTGGGATCCCCCGGGCGGCAGTCGCAGCTCCGAGGGACCGGCCCAACGTCCTCCTCATATCGCTCGATACGCTGCGCGCGGACCGTCTCGGTTGTTACGGGCACCGGTACCGGAACACGCCCTACATCGACATGTTTGCCAGCCAGGGCGTGGTGTTTGAAAGCGCGCATTCCAACGCCACCTACACGCTGCCGGCGCACGCCACCCTATTCAACTCGCGCCTCCCCTGGACTCACCAGGTGCTCAACCTCACTTATTCGGTTCCGATTTCAAAACTCCCTCTGACCCTGGCGGAATGTTACCGCAGGGAAGGATATTCCACGGTCGCTTTCACGGACGGGAATCTGGTCAGCGGCCGTTACGGGTTCAGCAAAGGGTTTGACGCTTATGAAGAGAGCGACCCGTACGTCAAAACCCGGAAATGGCTCGAGGACAACTACGGCGAGAACGGCGCGGGAAAGGGAAAACCCTTCTTCCTCTTTTTTCACACCTACGCCGTCAGCCGGATGGGTAGCATCAAGATCCACGCCCGCTACGATTGCCGCCTGGACGAAAAATTTCTGAACATCATCAACGACCTTTATGACGTCCCTCTCCCCGTCGTGGACAACACGGTGAACCATCTTTTTCGGATTCTGAAGAGCCTGAACCTTTACGACTCGACCCTGATCGTGCTGACGTCGGACCATGGGGACTCGCTGTGCGAAGAGCATAACGACGGAAAATTCATGAACTACGCGCACGGCCTGGCGCCGTACGCGCCGCAGACCCACGTGCCCCTGATCATCAAAGTTCCGGAAAAGTTTTACCCGGATCCGAAGCTCGTCCAGCGGGTGGGCGAAGTGGTGGGGCTCGTGGACGTCGCTCCCACGATGCTGGAGCTGTCCGGCATCCGGATCCCGGGCCAGTTTCAGGGCCGTTCCCTCGTGTCGGGCATGCGCGGCAAAAAGCTCGCGGACGAGCCCCATTTCTCGATCGGCCTCGTGGACGAAAAAGACTGGCGCCGCAGCGCCGTCGCCGTGCTCTACAAAGGCAAGAAGTATATCCATTACGTCAAAGCCCCCGACCAGGACGAATTTTACGACCTTGAGCGCGACCCGATGGAGACTCTCAACCTCGTCACGCGCCGGAAACAGGAAGCCGACCGGTATAAAAACATGCTTTTGAGTGAAATCAAAAGCGGGGGATGGAACAAAGATCTGTACGGCGAGTCCGAAAGGACGGCCGTTGACAACGAGCTGATCAACTCGATGAAAACTCTGGGATATCTTGAGTGACAGGGCGGCAGCGGTTCGCGTTCCGGATTTTCCGCCTCTTTGTTCCGGCGTTCGGCCTGGCCGCGCTGGGAACCGGCGCCGCGCGGGCCTCCTCGGACAGAATCGGCTGCGCGGACTGCAATGTCATTCTCGTATCCCTTGATACCCTGCGCGCCGACGCTTTGGGCGCGTACGGCTCGAAACTCGGGGCGAGCCCCGCGATAGACCGCGCGGCCCGGCGCGGCTTCACTTTTTTGAACGCCTACAGCCCCGCCACCAGCACTCTGCCGAGCCACATGTCCGTGTTCAGCGGGCTTTATCCTGTCCGCCACAATATCAAGAACTCCTGGCGCGAAGACAAACTCCGCGCTTCCGACCCGACCCTGGCAGAAATCCTGAAGTCCCGCGGCTACCGCACGGTCTGGGCCTGGACGGCGCCCTACCTGTCCGTGGATCCCATGATTTCCAATCCGCACGGCGGGCACGGGCGGGGATTTGACGACTTCATCAACGAAACGTTCATCCGGGACGAGAAACCTTCCACGGCTTTCGAATGGCTGGAAAGCAACGCCTCGAACCGCTTTTTCATGTTCCTGCACAACTACCGCATGCACCAACCCTACACGCCCAGCCGCCGCGCGATGAAGAAATTTTCGAACACTCTCTACAGGAAAGATTACCTGACGCTGGAAGCCGCCAACCAAAAAATCCGCGATGAGGTGGTGAATAAGCCCGAACTCGTTTTTTCATCGGATACAATCGCTCATAACCCCGACGTGTTCGGGACGCGTGATCCGGACGAAAAATGGGCCAAAATCCAAAGGCATCTGTCCCGGCTGGGTTACACGCCCCACTGGTTTCACATGATGGGGGACTCCCTTTTCTGGAGCCAGTTTGACGTAACAAAGCCCGAGGACGTCAGCGATCTGAAAGCGTTGTACTCCATGAGGCTCTATGACCTCGATGAATGGTTCGAGGGCCTGATCGCGAAGCTCCGCGCCCTGAAAATTCTGGACAAGACTCTCATTGTCGTGATGTCGGACCATGGCGAAGAGTTCGCGGAACATGGCGGGTTCAGCCACAGCCAGGTCCATGAGGAATGCGTGCGCATCCCGCTGATTTTTCTTTTCCCCGGACGCGGCGGAAAAGCGATTCCTGACATGGCAAGCAACATCGACATCTATCCGACCGTTCTCGACGCGCTCGGCATGGAGATCCCTGGAAGCATCCAGGGCGTTTCGCTCCTGCCGCTTGTCGAAGGCGGGACGGGTCCCGGCCGGCGGCCCGTTTTCAGCGGCAACTACGCCCGGTCCATGTATTCCGTGAGGGACGCGACGCGTTCCTACATTGTCGATCGCAGCTCGGGACTCGCGGAGAAGTTTTATGACCGCGCCGCGGACCCCGGCGAGACCCGGAACCTGATCGGAACCCCGGGAGAGTCCGGTGTTGATCCTTACCGGCGGCTCATCCGGGCGTACTTGGGGGAAAAGTGATGACCCAGCGTCTCCTGAAAACATTTGTTCTGCCTGCATACCTCGTCCTGTGCGGAGCCGTTCGGGCATCCGCGGGCGTGAGCCTGGCAAGCCCCCTGGATTGTAAAGATTGCAGCGTGATCCTGATTTCTATCGATACGCTGCGCGCCGACGCACTGGGCGCATACGGATCGAAGTCCGGGACGAGTCCCGCTTTGGACCGCGCGGCGGAGCGCGGGTTTGTTTTTCTCAACGCCTTCAGCGCGGCGCCCAACACCCTTCCCAGCCACATGACCGCATTCACCGGACTTTATCCCCTGCGCCACGGCGTGAAGCCCGCAATCGACCCGGGCAAGCTCGACGCCAAACACTTCACTCTCGCCGAAATCCTCAGGAAGCGCGGCTACAAAACCGCCTGGTCCTACGCGTCCTCCTATCCCAGCGTCGACCCGATGATCGCCTGCAGTCACGCGGGCTTCACGCGGGGCATCGACACGGTCATGAACGAGTCCATGAACCTGGAGCCCGGCGATCCGACTGCGATCGGCTGGCTGGAAAAGAACGCTTCGAAGCGGTTTTTCCTGTTCATGCACCAGTACCGCATGCACGCTCCTTATGCTCCGACCCGGCGCACGCTGGAAAAGTTCGGCGATAAGCTGGACGGCAGAAAATATTTGTCCCAGGAAAACGTGTCGGCCCGGCTGGTGGACATGGTGATGAAAAAGCCCGAGCTCCTCTTTTCGACGCGGACGCTCGCCGAGTCCGAAGTCTTGCTCATCGAGGATCCAGCCGCGAGGCGCGGAGAAATCTCCCGGATGGTCCACGAGATTTCCCGGAAGGATTACCGGCCCAACACCCTGCGGGAGAGCGGCATATTTTGGCCTCAGTTCGATCTGAAAAATCCCGCGGATCTGAATGATCTGAAGACTCTCTACGGCATCAACCTCTATGATGTGGACCGGTGGTTTGACGGCTTTTACAAAAAACTCGAAGAACTGAAAATTTTGGACAAGACCATCGTCGTCATCATGTCCGACCACGGCGAAGAGTTTATGGAACACGGTAAATTCAATCACACCCAGCTCTACCAGGAATGCATTCATGTCCCCTTGATCTTTATGTTCCCGAATGCTCGGGGCCGGCGCATCGCCGAAACGGTGAGCACCGCTGACATCACTCCCACGCTGCTCCACTCGCTTGGGCTGGGCGCGATCCCTGACGCGCAGGGAGTTTCGCTGAAACCTCTGATGGAGGGCGTGGCTTATCCGGCTTCCAGGGCTGTCTTCGGGAATTTCGTCTTATCCTCCGCCTATTCGGTGAGGGACTCGTCATATTCCTATATCGTTGAGTATACGGACGGTTTGGCCGAAAGATTGTACGACCGCGCTGCGGACCCCGGAGAGGCCCGCAACCTGATCGATTCCGGCGTTCCGGTTCCGCTCGAAAAATACCGCCGGCTTATGAAAAGTTACATGATGGGAGAATGAACGCGGTGTCGCGCTTTCCATGGATGACGGTCCTCATCCTTCTTTTCCTGCTGGCGGGTGCGGCGGACAGTCCCGCCGCGGATATCCCGGAATGCCGCGGTTGCAACGTCATCCTTGTTTCGCTCGATACTTTGCGCGCCGACGCTCTGGGCGCCTACGGCTCGAAGTTCGGGGCGAGCCCTTCGATCGACCGCGCGGCGAAGAAAGGGATATTGTTTCAAAACGCTTTCAGTCCGGTGCCCAGCACCATTCCCAGCCATATGTCCATCTTCAGCGGCCTCTATCCGTCGAGCCATGGCATCAAGACCGCGTGGATGCCGGACCGCCTGAATTCTCCGCATCCCCTGCTGGCGGAAATATTCAGCGATCTGGGTTACAGAACGGCCTGGGCCTGGATCGCTCCCTATATTTCCGAAGATCCCATGATCAGCGCGCGCCACGCCGGCTTTCGGAGGGGTTTCGAAACCTATATCAATGAGGACGCGGCCCAATCCACTGGAACGTTGACGGCTTTTGCCTGGATGGAAAAGAACGCCGCGGAGCCGTTTTTCCTGTTCCTGCACCAGTACCGCATGCACGATCCTTATGCCCCCAGCCGCCGCGCACTGCGTCTGTTTTCAAAAAAACTGCACCGCGCCGATTATCTTTCATCGGAGGACATCAATCAAAAGCTCGCCGAAGCGCTTTCGCGCGACCCATCCCTTCTCGCCGAGTCCCGGACGAATTTCGGGATCGTAAAGCAGTATCACAGGTACTACGCCCTGAGGGACCAGGGAATATTCTGGCGTCAGTTTGATCTTTCAAAGCCGGAGGACCTGGGCGATCTCAAGGCGCTCTATACCATCGGCCTGAATGACGTGGACGAGTGGTTCGCGGCCCTGCTCGGCAAACTTGATGAACTGAAGATCCGGGACAAAACGATCATCGTCCTCATGTCCGATCATGGAGAGGAGTTTTCAGAGCACGGAAAATTCAGCCATAGCCAGATGTTCGACGAGTGCGTCCGCGTTCCCATGATTTTCATGCTTCCAGGAGCGAAAGGCCGGAAGATCCCGCAGGTGGTGAGCACTGTTGACGTTTATCCGACGCTTCTGGACATACTCGGGGTTGAAGTTCCCGGATCCGTGCAGGGGTTGTCCCTCAAACCGCTGATGGCGGGGAAAACGTATCCCGCCAACCGGGCCGTTTTCGGAGACCATTGGGCGCGTTCGGCCAGTTACGTGCGGGACTCGGCTCATTCGTACATCATTGACCGCAGCGAGGGACTTTCGGAAAAATTCTACGACCGCGTCCGCGATCCAGGCGAAACCCGGGAGCTGATCGCCGCGGGCGAGGCGGATTCGGTCGGCAAATACCGGCGGCTGCTCAAGTCGCACATGGAGGGAAATTGAAAGCCCGGTCCCGCCGCGCGTCGACGGTTTTTGCCGCCGCGCTTCTGGCCGCGCTGTTCCGGGCCGGGCCCGCGTCCGGCGGCGTAACCCTTTCGAGGCTGTCCGATGTCGACTGCAAGGATTGCAATCTCATCCTGATTTCCCTCGATACCCTGCGGGCCGACGTCCTGGGCGCCTACGGATCCACCTTCGGCGCCAGCCCTGCGCTGGACGACGCGGCGCATCGCGGGTTCCTGTTCAAGAGCGCGTACAGCCCCGCGCCCAACACTCTGGTCAGCCACATGACCGTGTTCAGCTCCCTGTATCCATCCAGCCACACCATTAAGAACCATTACTTCACTGACAAATTGAGCCCGGACCATCCCACGCTGGCGCAGGTTTTGAAGCGGCGCGGGTACAAGACGGCCTGGAGCTGGGTGAACCACTATCCTTCGCTGGACCCGATGCTGGCCTATCATGGCGGCCACGACAGGGGTTTTGACGCGGTCATCAACGAATCCAAAAGCCGCGGCGGCTCGGAGCTGACCGCTTTGGGCTGGCTGGAACAGAACGCTTCGAACCGGTTCTTCCTCTTCATCCACAATTACCGGATGCACGGGCCGTACACCCCGAGCCGGAGCGCGATGGAGCCCTTCGCCCACAAGCTTCGTCAAAAAAAATATCTGACTCTGGAATCCCTGGAAGAGAACGTAAAGAAGGACGTTTTAAGCGATCCGTCCCTGATCTTCTCGACGCAGGCGATTGCGCGCATGGGCGCGTTCTCGATCAAAGACCCGGTCGTCCGGTGGGAAGAAATCCAGCGGCTCACCCACGGCCTGCAGCACAACCTCTATTGGCTGGCGGCCCTGAGGGAAAAATTTTTCTGGAGGCAGTTCGATTTCAGGAAACCCGCGGACGTGGACGACCTGAAGGCGCTCTACGCGATGACCCTCAATGACGTTGACCGGTGGTTCGGGGACCTCTATCAGGGCCTGAAACGCCTCAACATTCTTGATAAGACCCTCATCGTCATCATGTCCGATCATGGGGAAGAGATGTTCGAGCACGGGGACATGCAGCATACCCAGCTCCACGAGGAGTGCGCGCGCATCCCTCTGATTTTCATGCTGCCGAGCGGTGAAGGAAAGGAAATCGCGGAGATTGTCGGCAACATTGATATCTATCCCACGGTCCTGGACCTGCTGGGCATTGATTCGCCCGGCCGGCTTCAGGGAATGTCTCTGCGGCCCCTGATGGAGGGTAAGGATTACCCCGCTTCAAGGGTGATTTTTGGAGATCACTGGGCGCGGTCTTCCTATTCCGTGCGGGACGCGGAGTATTCCTACATCGTGGACCGCAGTAAGGGCTTTTCAGAAAAAATTTATGACCGGATCAAAGACCCTCTGGAAACGCGGGACCTGATCGCGGCGAAACTGCCGGCGCCGGTGGATAAATACCGGCTTCTGCTCAAATCGTACCTCGGAGGGCAGTGATGCTCCGGGCGAAACGGGCGGTCGCCGCTCTGGTTTTAGCGCTGGCATTCGGGGCCGGAACCGCGCGCGCTGGAATGGTTCTGGCGGACGCGAATTCCTTCGGCTGCAAAGATTGCAACGTGATCCTGATTTCCCTCGATACGCTGAGGGCCGATGTGCTTGGAGCTTACGGTTCCGACCTGGGTCTGAGCCCCGCGATCGACCGCGCCGCGAAACGGGGAATTGTGTTTTCGAACGCCTACGCCGCCGCTCCCTGGACCATGCCCAGCCACATGTCCGTTTTCAGCTCGCTCTATTCCCAGCGTCACAATATCCGAAACGCCTGGGGCCCGGAAAAACTGGACGCGGCGGATCCGACGCTGGCGGAGATTCTGAAAAAGCGGGGCTACAAAACGGCCTGGGCCTGGATCGCTCCCTACCCTTCCACCGATTCGATGATGCTGTGCAGTCATGGCGGCTACGGGCGGGGGTTGGACGAATATATTAACGAGGCGCTCATCCGTGACGCGGACTCTCCCACCGTTTTCCGCTGGCTGGAGAAGAACGCGACGAACCGGTTTTTCCTGTTCCTGCACAACAACCACATGCACGATCCCTACGCGCCGCGCTGGGAAACGCTGAAGCAGTTTTCGGGACGGCTGCGCAGGAAAAACTTTCTGACGCACGAGGAAATCCTCGAAAGGACGGAAGAGGACATTCTGAACAACCCGTCCCTCATATTTTCGTCGCAGACGATCGCCCTGCACCCCGAGGTGTTCGGTCTCAAGGACATGAACGGGAAGCAGGACGGAATCCGTAAGCTCATGACCCGGCTTCAGCACAAATCCTACTGGTATAACGCCTTGCTGGAGCGGATGTTCTGGCCGCAGTTTGACCTTTCCAGGCCGGACGACATCAGCGATCTCCGGGCGCTTTACAGCATGCGGCTCTACGAGCTGGACCGCTGGTTCGGCGCGCTGCAGCGAAAGCTGGACGACCTCGGGCTCCGGAACAAAACGTTGATCGTCCTCATGTCCGATCACGGCGAAGAGTTGGGCGATCACGGGGGATTACGGCACATCCAGCTCCATGAAGAAGTCCTCCGCATCCCGCTGATTTTCCTGCTTCCATCGGGAAATGGCAAGCGCGTTTCCGGGATGGCGAGCAACGTGGATATATTCCCGACCGTTCTGGCCGCGCTCGGGCTCGAAATCCCGCGCAGCATCCAGGGAATATCCCTCAAACCCCTCATCGAAGGCCGGCCCTATCCGGATTCGCGGCCCGTTTTCAGCGATTTTTGGGACAAATCCGCGTACGCGGTCAGGGATTCTTCCTACGCTTATATCGTCGACAGGAGTAATGGATTCGAAGAAAAATTTTATGATAGAATCAACGATCGAGGAGAAACGCTGAATTTGATCGGATCGGGCGGCGCGGCTCCCGTGGATAAATACCGGCGCATCCTCAGCGAATATATCGGAGGCCGTCATCAAAAACCGTAAATCCTTCATTACAGTTGCGCACCTCATTGCCACGCATCTTGCCGCCGCGTTCCTCGTTTCGAGTCTCGCTCCGTCTTCCGTTCTTGCGGCGACCCGCCTTTACTGGTTCATGCCCTGCGGCCTGAGGGCGGAACCTCACGATTTCGACCTTTATAAATTCGCGGCCGAAGGCAAATACCCGAACATCAAAAAAATGATGGACTCGGGTTCCTATGGCTATTCGATTCCGACCTATCCTGGGCACACGCCGACCAATTTTGCCACGCTCGTAACCGGAACTTATCCCGAGATTCACGGCATCGTGGACGGACCGATGCGGATACCGGGTCAGGGACTCGCCAAGCCGTCCATGAGCGGGTTCTCCTCCCTCGCCAAGCTCGCGCCTCCCGCCTGGAGCGTGTTCGAACGCGCCGGAAAAAAAGTCGCGATCGTATCGGTTCCGGGTTCCACCCCGCCGGAGCTGAACTCCGGCATCACGATCCGCGGCCGCTGGGGGAACTGGGGCGCCGATTTCTTCGGCATGAATTACGAAACCGACCTTTCGGACGGATCTGGAAGCAAGGACCACCGGAGCAACCGCCTGTTTTATTCCGGACCCGTGATGACGCACTACCTTAAAGTCCTGAAGCCCGAGGGCTGGAAAAACGCGCCGCAGTCCTATTCGCGGGCAAGGGAAATCGAAATGGTCGGGCATGGCTTAAGCGTTTTCGCCTACCTTTACGATCCGACCGACGACAAGTCCGTGAACTATTCGTCCGTGCTGTTCTCTCTGGACAAGGATGAGCCGCTCTGCACTCTGTCGTCGCCCAACGAGTGGAGCGAATGGCTGCCCGTCACGCTGAAATGGAAGGGCCTGCCCATCGATACGCAGATGCGCATTTGTCTCGTAAAACTGGATCCCGGCGGGTTCGCCCGCGTGCGGATCATCTATAACATGCTAAACCGGACCATCATGGACCCGGGCATCCTGGCGGAAGACATCATTTCCAAAGTCGGCCCCATGATTGATTTTCCGGATAACTGGCCCGCCCAATTGAACCGGTACCCGGAAGACAAAGCCGTGTTTCTGTCGGAATCGCGCATGGCCCTCGAATGGCACCGGAAAATAGTCCCCTATCTTTACAAGTACCATCAGCCCGACGTCGTCTTTCATAACACCTACGTCCCGAACCAGATGCTCGAAAGCCGCTGGTGGCTCCGCTACCTCGACCCGGCCAGCCCGGACTACGATAAAGTCACCGAACCCGTGAGGCAGAAGGCCTGGGACGACGTCCACGCGATGCTGAAGGGACTCGACGACATCCTGGGCGAGGCCATGAAGAGCGCGGGCAAGGACACCCTCATCGTGCTCAGTTCCGATCACGGGGCGGTGCCGATCAAAAAATATGTTTTGATCAACAACTATCTCAGGAAAAACGGCCTGCTGACGTTCTATGTTGACGAGGTTGCCCACGAACCCAGAGTCAACTGGACCAAAACCCGTGCGATTCATCTGCAGATGCACGGCATTTATTTGGGCGCCAAGGGGCTTGAGGGCAACTGGCTGCGCGGTTCGGGCGCGGAACACGAAAAGCTTCGCGCCGACGTAATGGCGGCGCTCCAATCCCTTAAGGACGCGGACGGCGTTTCTCCGTTTGATGATATCGTCCTTAACGAGGACGCGAAAAAATTGCGCCTGCTCAAGGCGCGCACCGCCGACCTTATCCTGGTGATGAAGCCGGGTTACGCCCTGACGGAGGAAATGACCGAGGACCTGGCCATTTTTCGCGACCCGCTCCAGTCCGGATACAAGCAGGCGCTCGTGGCCGACGAAAACTATCAGCTTTGGACGCCGTTCATGATCATGGGCCCCGGCGTCAAAAAGGGCCACCGGATCGCGGAACCCATCCATCACGTGGACCAGGCGCCCACGCTGCTGAAGCTCATGAAGGTCTCCGCGCCCCAAAAAATGCAGGGAGAGGTTATCCATGAAATATTGCAATAAGAAGCGCGCGTTTTTTCTGGCGGCGGTTTTCGCCGCAGTGGCGGCCCTGCCTCCGCGGGCCTCCGCGGAGACACCGGCCGGGAATTTTAATTCGGTGCTGCCCCGTCTCGGCCTGCAGTATAAAGGGACCGCGAAGTACGAGCTGGAATCGTCCCAGCAGGTCGGAAACTGGGACGACTGCATCATGTGTTACTGGAAAATTTCCGCCGGAGTGAAGCGCGGTCCCAGAGTCCGCCTCAAGGCGCACAAACAGATGAGCGCGAAGGAGGCCGCCCGTTTCCGGGAAGAGGAGTTCGCCCGCATCGTGCAGATGTTCGACGACCGCCTGGCCTATCCGGGAGCGATCAGCACCCGCAAGGAAATTCCAGCCGACCTGAAACCCACTTATGTCAACGCGGGTTCCGCCCAGGACAAGGTCTGCATCCTCTATGCGTCCAAAGAAATGAACTACGGGATCGGGTCCAAAGATATGGCCGAGTACCGTTCTGCGTTTACGTTTCGCTATTGCGAAAATGCCAAGACACTCGTCGGTGTCGAGGTTTTTATTCCCCTGAAACAGTTCGACCAGGTGTCCGCGTTGAAAGAGCTTGGTCAATTTATCTGTTCAGAAGCGGGCCGGTGATCAAACCTCCGGCCGTTTCCCGCGCCATTTGAATTCCTTCCGCCGTTTCGCCGTTTCTCTTCCATTATTCCTGTGCATCGTTTTTGTTTCAAGCCGCCTGAGCGCGGAGGATAGTTTTGCTCAGCGGGTCTTCACCCCGGAGGAGCAGGAGGTCCGCCGCGAGCTGAAAAAAGTGTTCGACGAAATGGGCGCGCGGGCTCATGTCCTTCCCGGCACGCGGCTGTACCTCAGCGATCCCTTCCGGTCAAAATACTATAACGTCAACTCTCTGGGCCTGCGGGGCCCCGAAATCGGACCGAAAAAAAAGAACGGTTTCAGCGTGATGGTGATGGGAGCCTCGACCGTGTTCGGCGACACGACGAAGGCGGATGACCAGACCATTCCCGCCCTGCTGGAGAACCGGTTGAAGGAACGGTATCCCGGGCGCGCCATCACCGTGCATAATTTGGGAGTCCCGGGCTTCGAGTTCCAGCGCGAGATCGACCTCGCCAAAATGTTTTGGGAGCGCATCGCCCCGGACCTGGTCATATTTTATACCGGCGGGAATAATGTCCACATCGGTTATGAGCGGGGATACGCGCAGATCCGCCCTTTCACGCGGGAAGACGAGACGACCCTGCTTGCGAAGAAAAAAGAGAATTACTACGTTTTTTACAGGATGCTGCGGCAGATCGCGGTGCAGATCCGCGATCCGGACGGGCCCGCCGACCCGAAGAAGCGGCTCGCGGCCAACCGGGCGAACCTCGTCCGCGGTTTCCTGGATGATGCCTCCGCCATCGACCGGTTTTTCCGCGCAAAAAAAATTCCGGTCCTCTTCGTGTTCCAGCCCGTGCTCGTGACGAAGCGCCACAAAACCCCCATCGAGACCGAGACCGTCCGGGCCAACGGCAGGCCCGGCCTCGACGATTTTTACCGGAACATGATCCGGGACTTACGCGCTGAAAAAGGAGCGCGGAACCTGGATATCCAGGACTTCACCGACGCATTTGACGGCAGCGACGACGGCATCTACTATGACCCCATCCATGTCAACCTCGCGGGCAACCGGATCATCGCCGACAGGCTCTTCGCTCTCATCGAAGAAAAGCGTTTCCTGGCCGCGAAAAAATAGAGCCATGAAGTTCCGCACCGCCCTTTTAGCGTCTGCCGCCCTGTGTTTCATTGCCGCCAGGTCGCTTGCCGGCCCGCCGAAGGAAGCCTTCACCCCTGAGGAGCTGGAAGTGAATCTCGCATGGGAGCGGGAGTTTGCCGAAAAGCCGCGCCAGGCGGAGATCCTTCGCGGGACTCGGCTCTATTTGAACCGGCCCCACCACTCGCGGTTTTATAACATCAACTCTCTGGGGCTGCGCGGACCAGAGCCGAAGCGAAAGGAAGAAGGCGCGTTCCACGTTGTGGTTCTGGGCGGTTCAACCGTCTTTGGAGATACGTACAAGGCGGATGATCAGACGATCCCCGCAATGTTGGAGTCCCTGCTGAAAGAGCGGCATCCGGAACGTTCGGTGGCAGTCTATAACCTCGGGATCGTGGGCTACGAGTTTCAGAGGGAGATTGATCTGGCGAAAAAGTATTGGCAACGGCTGGATCCGGACCTAATCTTATTTTATCACGGGGCTAACGACCTCACTTGCGCCTATTTGCAGGGGTATGTGGACCTTAAGCCCTTCACGAGCGAAGACAGGACGTTCCTGACCCGCCCGTTCAAAGAGGGCGGAGACCATTTTCATAAGCGCATACGTCTCCTGCGCAGGAAACTTTACGGCGATTTTCTCGGCTATGGTCCGGACGCCCCAAAACGCCTGCCGGAGCACCGCGACTCTTTAATTCAAGGCTACATTCGGGACGCAGCCGCTGCGGATCGCTTTTTCCGGGAAAAAGGCGTGCCGGTTCTCTTCGTTTTGCAGCCCATACTCGCCACTCGCGCGCATCCGACGGAAATTGAGAAAAAAGTCGCGCTGGAGTATGAGAACGATTATCCGCGGCTCGGGGATTTCTACAGAGAATTTCTGTCAGGACTGAAGAGTAAGCCGGAATCCCGCTCGCTGGATCTGCATGATTTCACCGGCGTGCTCGACCCGTCCGAGGAAACCCACTTTTTCGATTTCGTCCATGTGAATCTGGCCGGCAACAGGATCATTGCGCAAAAGCTCTGCGAGCTGATTGAAGCCGGTGGATTTTTAAGGAGGGGCCGTCCGTGAAGTGCGCTCCCTGGATTGCGTCGGCCGCTTTCCTGCTTTTCGCGGCCGCGGCGTTCGCGGCCGATGGCGCCGCGATTGAACCTCTGGTTTCACCGGAGCCTTTGCCCAATGATATATTCACTCCGGAGGAAGTCCGGATCAAGAAGGCGCTGCAGAAGGAGTTCGACGCCATGAAGGCCCGCGCGTTCATCCTGCGCGGCACGCGCCTGTATCTCTATGAACCGCACCATTCGCGGTATTACAATATCAACTCGCTCGGACTGCGGGGCGGCGAGCCCGCGCCAAAGAAAAAAAACGGTTTCAATATCATGGTGATGGGCGGCTCCACCGTGTTCGGAGACTGGACGAAGGCGGATGACCAGACCATCCCGGCATTGCTCGAAAAACATCTGCGTTCGCGGCATTCCGGAAGGGACGTCGCCGTTTACAACCTGGGCGTGGTGGGTTATGAGTTTCAACGCGAGATCGACCTTGCTAAAAAGTTCGCGGAACGCCTGGAGCCGGACCTGGTCATTTTTTATCACGGTGGCAACAACGCGTTTTTCGCCTACTCGTCCGGGTATTTTCCGGTCCGGGTGTTTACGGAGGAGGATGAAACCGAGCTGGTGAAAAAGATCGGGAGTGACACGCGGCTGTTCCGGCAGCTGCGGATGCTCCGCAAACGGATATATGGGGAATCCTGGGAACGCCGGTCCGTTCCGGACGCGCAAAAAGAGGCGAACCTGAGCTCGTTCGTCCGGGGCTATCTGGGAGACGCGGTCGAAATTGACCGCTATTTCCGCGAGAGGGGCGTCCCCGCGATATTCGTGCTTCAGCCGATACTGGCCACCCGCGCTGGCAGGACTTCGAGGGAAGAAGAAATTGCGCGCTCATCCGATAAGCAGAGGCCCGGACTCGCTGATTTTTACAGAGACTTTTATTCCGGGCTCATGGCATCCAAAGAGGCCGAAAACCTGCATATCCGCGATTTCTCGGATGCGTTCAACGGACACCGCGGAGAACTGTATTTTGACCCGATCCACGTTAATCTTGCCGGCAACCGCATCATCGCCGAAAAACTCTTTGAACTGATCGAGCGGGAAGGCCTGATGCCGCCGAAAAAACCGGCGAAAGGAGTCCGGGGATGAACGGGACCTGCCGCATCTTCCGGGCCGCGTTCTTTCTGTGCGTGGCGGCCGCCGCGTGTTCGGTCCCGGGCCGGGCGGCGGATGCCGCGCCTTCGGACGAGGTTTTCACCGCGGAAGAAAAGGAAATTCAGTTGGCGCTGCGCAAAGAGTTCGACAACATGGGGCCCAAAGGGTATATCCTGCCCGGCACGCGGCTGTACCTGTACAATCCCCATCGTTCGAAATACTATAATGTCAACTCGCTGGGATTCCGGGGCGCAGAGCCGGCGCCGAAGAAAAAAAACGGCTTCAACATTATGGTGATGGGCGGCTCCACGGTGTTCGGCGACACGACCAAGGCGGATTTTCAGACGATCCCGGCGCTGCTGGAACGCCTCCTGCGCGAACGCCGGCCGGACCTGGACGTCAACGTTTATAACCTGGGATTTCCGGGTTACGAGTTCCAGCGCGAGATCGATCTCGCCAAAAAATTCCGGGAACAGCTCAAGCCCGATCTCGTGGTTTTTTACAACGGAGGCAACAACCTGTTCGTCGCCTATTGGTCGGGGTATCCTTCGATCCGCGTTTTTGAAAAGGAGGACGAGACGGTGATGGCGAAGGAAATCCGCGGGATCACCAACCTCCACAAGCAGCTGTGGCGCTTTCGCAACGCGGTCCGGCGCCGCGTTCCTTTCTCGGACGTGAAGCTGCGGGAGAACCGGGCCGAGTTTGTCCGGGGTTACCTGAACGACGCCGTCGGAATCGACCGTTTCTTCCGGGAGAAGGGCGTCCCGGTCCTGTTCGTCCTCCAGCCGGTGGTTTCGTCGCGGCGGAACAAAACCGCCCGCGAGAGCCAATTCCGCCACCTGGCCGCCGCCGGCGGTCCGGAAGTGACGGAATTTTACGGGAAGTTCATCGGCGAGATGAAGAGTTCAAAAGAGGCGGCGGATCTCATGATTTACGATTTTACCGACGCGTTCGACCGCGTCGACGGCGAGATTTATTATGACGAGATCCACGTGAACACGAAAGGCAACCAAATCATCGCGGAGCGACTGGCGGACCTCGTCACGGAAAAAGCCCTGCCCGGAGAAAAGGGGCGGCGCCCATGAGTCCCGATCTGTTCGGTTCCGGCGATCCCGGCGCGCCCGAGCGCGTGAAGGCGATTCTCGCTTACATCGATCCGGGTTCCGGCGGGCTTCCCTATCATTTTCTGGGTCCGCTCTGGGCCTGGCTCATCGCGCTGCTCGCCCTCCTGCTGACGCAGGCCCGGCGGATATGGTCGATCGTCAAAAACGTCGTTTGGAAATGGAAAGAAATTTTACGCCGGCGCTCCGGAAGCTCGTAATTCTTCTGGGAGCGGTCCCGCTGCTCGGGGCCGGCGCTTCTATGAATCAGAAAGAAAAAGTGATCCTTTTGGGGATGGACGGCATGGATCCCAAAGTCCTGGAACGGCTGGCCGCGTCCGGGGACATGCCGAATTTCAAAAAGCTGATGGACCAGGGTTCCTACCGGAAACTTGCGACCATCGTGCCTTCCGAATCGCCCGTAGCCTGGTCCACTCTCGCCACGGGTTCAAACCCCGGCAAACACGGGATTTTCGGGTTCATCCACCGCGACCCCAAAACCTACCTTCCGTCCCTGGCGCTTTACGGAAGCTCCGCCTTTTCGGTGCGGCCCGCGCGCGGCGGGACGCCCTTCTGGAACGTTTCTTCGTCTGAAAAGATACCGACCGACGTCATCCGTTTTCCCATCACGTTCCCTCCGGAAAAAATCCGCGGCCGCATGCTTTCGGGCATGGGCGTGCCCGACCTGAGGGGGACCCTGGGGCAATACAGTTTTTACACGGCGGACGCGGCGCTTTATGCGGGCCTGCGGGAACGCGGCGGAAAAGGTTCGCTGTTCCTGCTGGAAAGTCCGGACTCGGGGCCGTACGAGACGCAAATCATGGGGCCGCGCGCTTCCGGCGCGTTCGGATCCAAACCCAGCGACGTTTCCGTTCCTCTGCGGATCACCGTTCATCCGCGCCGGGTGACGCTCGAAACCGGCGGCCAGACTTTCTCGGTTGAAGAAGGGCGCTGGAGCGGCTGGATCACCCTGCGGTTTTCGCTTCCTCTCCTTAAGAAAGTCTCAGGCGTCTGCCGGTTTTATCTCGCGCAGGCCGAGCCGTTGAAACTCTATCTCTCCGCGGTGCAGATCGATCCGAAGGATCCGGAGTTTCCCATTTCGGAGCCGGCCGGGTTTTCGGCGGAGCTCGCGGAACGGATCGGCGGTTATCATACGCTCGGCATGCCCGAAGACACCAATGCCTACGTTGAGGGCGCTCTCAGCTCCGCCGTTTTTCTGGAGCAGGTCGAAACGGTCATGGCGGAGCGCGAAAAAATGCTGGGCGAGGCGTTAAAGAATTTTTCCGAAGGACTCCTCGTCTTCGTGTTCGACGAGCCCGACCGTCTCCAGCACGTTTTCTGGAAGGAAGGGCGCGAGAAGCCGATCGACGACTGCTACCGGCGCCTCGACAAAGTCCTGGGAGGCCTGCTTGCTAAGATCGATGCGCGGACCACGCTGCTCCTCGTCTCTGATCACGGTTTTTCGTCGTTCCGCACGAACGTTCACTTGAATCGCTGGCTGATGGATCGCGGATATCTCCGGCTCCTGCCCGGCGTCCGGGATTCGGAAGCTCTGTTCAAAGGCGTGGATTGGTCCAAGACCCGGGCCTATTCGGTCGGCCTGAACGGTCTTTACGTCAACCTGGAGGGCCGCGAAAGTTCCGGCATCGTGAAGCCCGGCGAGGCTCGCGCGCTTCTGCGGGACATCGAAAAAGATTTGCTGAACTTCCGGGACGCGCAGGGGCATGCCGTCGTGTGGCGGGTATTTCATTCGGAGGATATTTTTTCGGGTCCCTACCGGGAAGCGGGGCCCGACCTGCTGCTCGGCATGCACGAGGGCTTTCGCATTTCCCAGCAGACGGCACTGGGGGGAGTCCCCGGCTCGACGCTTTCACCCAACGATAAAAAATGGAGCGGCGACCACGTCTCCACCGATCCGGACCTGGTGCCGGGCGTTTTCCTCTCCAACCGAAAATTTAAGGAAGGTCCGGCGGGACTTCAAGATATCGCGCCGACCGTCCTGACGCTTCTGGGCTGTACCGTTCCGTCTTCCATGGACGGGCGCCCCCTTCCTCTCCTTAAGTGAATCCCAAAGTAAACCCCGGCGGCGCCGGGCGGCTCATGGTGATCGGGCTGGATTGCCTCCCGCCCGAACTCGTGTTCGACCGCTTCAACCTTCCCAACCTTCGGGGCCTCATGCGCTCCGGCGTACATGGCCCTCTCCGCAGCACGATCCCGCCCATCACGGTCCCGGCCTGGATTTCGATGACCACCGGAAAAGATCCCGGCGAGCTGGGCCTCTACGGATTTCGGAACCGCCCGGACCGCGGCTACGGCTGGTCTATCGCCAGTTCCCGCGACGTGCGGGCCGAAACGATCTGGGACCTGCTCGGCCGGAACGGTAAAGCGGTGATCGTTTCCGGCGTTCCGCTGACGTATCCGCCCAAACCCGTGAACGGCTGTCTCATATCAGATTTCATGACGCCGTCCGCGGCCTCGGAGTTCACCCATCCGCCTTCCCTAAAAGAGGAAGTGTTGAGGCTGGAGCCGGAATACCGTTTTGACGTCAAGGGTTTCCGCGGCGGCGAGCGCGGGGCGATCCTCGCCCAGATTCACGAGATGACCGGCCAGCATTTTCGCGTCGCGGCGCGCCTCCTTTCCACCCGCCCCTGGGATTTTTTCATGATGGTCGAGATCGGGCCCGACCGGCTGCATCACGCCTTCTGGAAATACCAGGACGAGCGCCACAGAAAATTCGAGCGGGGCTCGCGTTTTGAAAACGCCGTCAAAGATTACTACACTTATCTGGACGAAAAAACGGGGGAACTCCTGAAAATCGCGGGCCCCGAAACTTCCGTGCTCGTGGTGTCCGATCACGGGGCGCAGAGGATGGACGGCGGGTTTGCCGTCAACGAATGGCTGATCCGCGAAGGCTATTTGGTTTTGAAAACGCCTCCCAAAGAAATTACGGACCTTGAAAAGGCGGACGTGGATTGGAATAAAACCCGGGTTTGGGGCGCGGGCGGATACTATTCCCGGCTTTTCGTGAACGTGAAGGGGCGCGAGCCCCTGGGCGTCGTGGCTGAAGGAGACGTCCGGAGCCTGCTGGCGGAGATTTCAGAAAAATTGACGAAGGTGGAAGATCCCCAGGGCGAAATAATGAAAAATATCATCTATCATCCCGCCGAAATTTACCGGAGCGTATCGGGATCGGCGCCTGACTTGATCGTATATCCGGGCGACCTGCTCTGGCGGTCCATTGGGAGCGTGGGCCACGGCGGTTTGTTCGTCGCGGAGAACGACACCGGGCCCGATGACGCCAATCATGCCCGGGACGGAATCTTTATTCTGCGCGAGCCGCGCGGCCTGTGGGGACCTCCCGGCTCCCGCGCCGATGGAAAATCAATCGCCGATATTTTTCCATTGATGTGCCGCATCATGGAGGTCCGGAAGTGAGCGAAACCTATTCGGGCTGGGTCATCTGGCTGACGGGCCTGCCGGCCGCGGGCAAGACGACGATCGCTTCCCGGCTGCACGGCATCCTGCGGTCCAAAGGCGTGCGGGTCGAGCATCTGGACGGCGACGAGATCAGAAAAATTTTGAGCGTTGGGCTCGGGTTCAGCCGCCAGGACCGCGACGCGAACATCCAGCGGGTCGGATACCTGTGCCAGCTGCTGTCGCGCAACGGCGTCACCGTTTTAGTTTCGGCCGTCTCGCCCTACCGCGAGGCGCGCGACAGCGTGCGCGCCTCCGTCGGAAAATTTATGGAAGTGTACGTCAAGTGCGCGCTCGCGGTCTGCGAAAGCCGCGATCCCAAGGGGCTTTACAAAAAAGCGCGCGAGGGAAAAATTTCGGGCATGACGGGAATCAGCGATCCTTACGAGGAGCCTCTTTCTCCGGAGATCGTCGTGGAAACGGACCGGGACCCGGTCGAAGGCTGCGCGGCCAGGATTCTCGCCAAACTCGGCGAGCTGAGCGCGAAGGCCGCGCCGGTTTACAGCGGGCAGGAAGAAAAAGAACTCATGGAAAAACTCTCTTCCCTGGGATATATGGAATGATCCGCTTCGAAAAATCGTTGTCGGTGCGGCCCGTTTTTGCCGCGCTGGCTCTGGCCGGCCTTTTCTGGGCCGTCTGCGTGCTGAGTTTCGATTTCAACGGACTCTACACGCCGGATTCAGCCGAATTTTCCATTCTGGCGAAGTCGATCGCTTCGGGAATGGGTTACCGCGACATCTCCCAGCCGTACTTTCCCTTCCACACGAAATATCCGTTCGGATATCCCGTCCTGCTCGCGCCCGCCGCGTTTCTTTTTGGAAGCTCCGGGCCGGCGTTTATCCTGGCCTGCAAGGCGGTCACCGCGCTCTTCGGCGCTCTGACCCTGCTCGGCGTTTATTTCTTTTTCAGGCATTACCTTTCCACCAGGCTCCTTTTCACGCTGCTGTTGCTTTGCGCGGCCAACCCCGTTTCGCTCCTGTATTCTTCCAACGTGATGAGCGAGATCCCGCTTTCCTGCGTGTCCATCTGGGCCCTGATCCTGATCCGCTATCTCGATGCCGGCATCAGCCTCGAAAGCGTCCGGGAAACCGTGCGGGAGGTCGGCCGCTCTCCGATCGTCGTCGCGGGTCTTCTGTGGCTGATGTTCCTCATGGCCCTCCCGATTGCCGCGTCCTATTATGTGCGCGGCAACGGCATCGTTCTCCTGCCGGCGGCGGCAGCTTACTTTTTCGTCAAGAAAAGCTCGGACCCCCTGTGGTTCCGCGCTTCGAAATCGCTGGCCCTAGCCTGCTTTGTGACGCTGCTCGTGCTCCCGTGGGTTTATCGGGACGTAAACCTTTCCCGCGGCGGACAGACTTCCGGCGAGAATTACGTGTCCCAGATCCTGACGCCTTTCGAGAACCCGTTCCGGAAAAAGCTGGACTCGGCGATGCTCGCGCATCGGGTCGGGACCAACGCGCAATACTACGCGCAGGTCGTCCTGGGCCATCTGTTTCCGGTCGGAAACGAAAAATTCAGCGGCGTTCATTCCTTCGCGTCATCCCTGGGCCTGACATCCCGCGCCAGCGGCTTCCTGAGCGCCGTCTGCGGCTTCGTCGCGGCCTGCATCCTCCTGGGTCTTTGGTTTCACCTCCGGAAGCATAGAACCGATCTCGCATTTTTCTACGTCGTTTTTTTCATCGGACTGCTGCTGGTGTTCACCTACCGCCAGCACCGGTATCTGATCCCGCTCCTGCCATTCAGCTATTATTTCATGCTGACCGGGATGTCCCGGTTGTCCTCCGTCCTGAAAGGGAGCGGCGATTCCACGCCCGGCCCGCTACAAAAAACGGTATCCGCGATCTGGAAGCCCGCCGCGATCGCCGCGGCGTCCGCGGTTTTTGCGTTGAACTCCGCCAGTTGCTACATGACCATCCGAAACGCCGCCGGCGGTGAGGTGGAGACGCTGCAGATCGCCTCGTTCGTGGATTCCGCCTCTCCGCGCGACGCCGTGGTTTCCGCGGGCCCCTATCATTACCTGTTTTCCAACCGCCTCTGCGTTCCCTTCGATCCCAAGTCGATGTCTCTGGAAGGTTTCGACACCCACATTCTGATGTACGGCGTCCAGATCATTCTGTCCGAGAAGTGGTCCGACCAGATCAGCGATTTTGATTTGCTGATGCAGTCTTCGCTCAGCTACGAATTTGAAAAGCTGGGATCGATCGGCGGGATGGATGTTTATAAAGTGAAGAAGAGGGACGAGTCCAAGTTTATTTCTAAAAAGAAACAGGCGGATTTCGGCGCAATCATCAAGAACCTGGAAGGGCGGCACCTCGAGCACAACGTCGACCTGAACTCCTGGAACCTCCTGGGCTACGCCTATTACCAAAAGGATGATTATCTCAAGGCGATCAAATGTTTCAAGGTCGTGGTCGCGATGAACCCGCACGACCACGTGGCGCGGCTCAACCTGGGGGCGGCATATATGGGGAACAAAAATTACGATGAGGCCATGGAGCAGTTCGAGGCCGCGCGCAACACCGAGTTCGGCTACACGGTGCAGAGCGTCCTGAACCGGAACATTCTGATCCTCCGGAAAATGCAGGTCATCGACGAAGATCCGCGTTCGGCGGGCATCGAAACCATGCACATGGACATCGCCCAGCTTTGGTTCGACAGCGGCGTTTACAAAAAGGCGATCCGGGAGATCGAGGCGGCCATCAAGGCCAATCCCGAATGGATTTACCCGAAGTTTTTTCTGGGATTAAATTACGAAGCGATGGGCGAAAGCAAGAAGGCGCTGGCGGTTTACGAGGCGATCCTGAAAAAATACCCCGCCGACAAAAACGCCAGGGAAAAGATCAAGTACCTGAAGTCGAGGAAGTAGGAGCGGCGGTTTTTTTCGGGGTTTTTTTCCTGAAAATGTAAATGTGCCGCGTGTAGGGTTTGAGCTCCATGAAATGCCCGCCGTGCTTCACCATGTAGGACCACTGCAGTTCATATTTCTCGTTGATCAGCCGCATCAGCCTGTCAAAAATTTCAAAGTCCGCGACCCCGTCCCAGCAGATGGATAAAGCCAGGTTGACAAAGACGATGTAAGCCGGATCGTTTTCCTGGACGTTCTTCCAGTATCTCTCCTGAAATTCCCGGTGCCTTGGAAACCTTTCCGTCAGCGTCGTGATGGTCAAAAAATCAGTGGCGGTGTGCCGGCCGGAGCGGAGGAATATCTGGGGCTCCGACCCGATCACCAGAATTTTATCGGTCTCTTTCGTCCTCTGCGCGATCAGCCGGGCCACCATGTTCGTAATCGGAAACGGATTGCCCGGAAAGTACCGGTTGCTGATCTCCTGCGGCGCCCGCGCGATGTTTTCCCAGTGATCAAAATACAGTCCAATCGCCACTCCGCCCAGCGCCGCCGCGGTGAGCAGAGCTTTTTTTCTGAGAACTTTGTGGAGGAACGCGGCGGCCGCCACCGCAAGACCCGGCGCAATCAGGATGTGGTAGTGGGGATAAGCCCGCCCGAAGAAGGCGCCCGCGCCGAACAGCGCCGCCAGCATGAAGGCGGTCAGGGACCGCCGGTCCCTTTGGATACAGCCCAGGACCGCGCTCCCCAGGGCGGCCGAGATCATAACCCAGTTGCACTTCAGCATCTCCTGGCCCTGGGCAAAAAGGATGTTGACGACCTCCACGCCGAACGCGTTGTTGGTGTAATGAAAACCCTGGACGAACGTCCAGTAAATCAGTTCGCCGAACCCTCCGTGCAGCCAATAGTACCCTCCGATGATTCCCGTGAGAAAAAATGATCCCAGGATCCAGGCCGCGATGCCAGCGGCCAGTCCCCGCGCCGAAAGGTCGCCCCGCCTCCAGCGGTGGAGGAGTTCAAACGCCACGAAGAGCAGGATCGCGAGGGCCGAAAAACCCGCCTGCTGTTTGATCCAGCAGGCGGCCGCGGCCAAGTTTCCGCTCAGAAAGATCGCCCAGTGATTTTTTTTGAGGACGCCGAGTCCAGCGGCAAGCAGGCCCGCCGTCAAGGGGAGGAGCGCCGCATGCTCCGCTGTGGCGGCGAATCCGAGCACGGACGGACTCCCGCTGAATATCCCGAAGCCCAGTGCCGCCCAAAGCGCCGCGCGGCGGCTGTTGAAATACAGAAAGGAAAAATACGCGACGAAAAGCATGGACAGAAAGTTGAAAGCGTAGAAGTACAGGTGAATCGCGATCGGGGTAGGCTCGATGAAAAGCATCATCACCGCGTTGCTCAGGAATACCAGAGGGGGGTTGTAGTCCGGAATGTCGATGCAGGGCAGTTTGCCCTCCAGTATCAGTTTTCCTCCGTACGCGTAGATGCCTTCGTCGCGGTTGAGCGGGACGTTGAGATAGGGGAGGCGGATAACGGAGTAGATGGCCGCGACAAAAACGGCTGCGGCTATGAACTGAAACCTGGGGCTGAAAAGTGATTTTTTCATGTTCGCGTACGACGAGTATATCTTACAAAAATCTTACAAAAACGGAGGAAATTATTGGCTATGCCTGTTATACTGGAGCGCCGGAAAACCGCCCTCGCGCAGCGCCCGGACGGGCTGAAAAATGAGCGGGAAAACAAACTCCAATAAAGCCACAAGGGTGTGTAAAAAAGCCATAAAAGGCAGTCAAATGGCGAATACAGGCCGTTTATTTTTGGCAGTTCGATTGCTAGTTTAATAGTTGACTAACATGATCGACCAAAAAACTCAAAATAAAGGCATCTTTTCCGTTCCGGCTTCGTGGATCCGGGCGGCGGTTTTTTGCGTCGTATTTTCCTGCCCGGCCTTCGTCTCCGCCCACGAATCCATCTCCGGTTCCGAGAACCAGATCCGCCGGAACGACTATAACGTCGCCGGATCCACCGTCGAGTCTGCGAGTTTCCGGATGATCCAGTCCCTCTCGTTTTCGTCGTCGCCCGTCATGGCGTCGGCCCAGCACCGGATCCATTCCGGATTTGGAAACCTGTCCGTTCACCCGTCGGCGGTTCTGGACCTGACCGCGCTGGAAAGCGGGCCGGGGGAAATCACTCTGAGCTGGACCTCCCCGTCCGTGGAGGATGGTTACGCGTCCGCCGTCGGCACCTACCGGATCAAATGGTCCGCGAACCGGTGGTTTGAAGACGGTCAGCTTGACGTGAGCGAAGTCCGATTCGACACCGCCACCACCCATTTCAACACCTACCCCGTTACCGTCGATCCGGGTCTGGCCGACTCGAGGGTTCTGACCGGACTAACAGGAGGCGTGGTTGTCTATGTAGGCTACAAAGCGACCGACCAGGCCGGCAACGACGCGTATATTTCGTCGGGCCCGGTCTGCCGGCTCGGAGTTTTCGTTTCCTCGGCACCCACCGCTCCGACGGGATTCACCGGCGTCGCGCGGTCTTCGACGATCATCGACTGGGAATGGACCGACAACGCGGGCAATGACACCGCGTACCGCGTCGCGGCCGCGACGGGGGGATACCTTTCCGCGGCGCTTTCTCCCTCGGCGACGCACTTCCTCCAGACCGGGCTGCAGCCCAACACCAGTTTCAGCGCGATCGTGCAGTCCATCAACAATTTCTGGATATCCTCGAACTCCGCCTCCGGAACTCTGCAGTACACTCTGCCCGAGGCGCCTTCGGGCCTCCACGCGGTCAGCATCAACGGAAGCTCGATCACGGTGAACTGGAGCCCGCGCGCGAACCCAATCTCGGTGACGTCCTACACGGTCACGGTCTCGAGTTTCGGGAGCTTCTCCGCGCTCGCGTCATCGAGCGGCACGTTCCTCACCACGGCCACCGCGATCGGCCTGATCGGCAACACCTCTTATTTCTACCGCGTGGCCGCGTTCAACCCTCTGGGCCAGGGTCCGCTCCCGACGGCGGCGATCTCGACCGTGACGCTCGCAGTCCCTCCGGTGTTCTCGAGCTTCACCGTGGACGTGACGAGCCTCGGCGTCACCTGGCAGACGGCCGTCAACAGCACGGGCACCGTTTATCAGTTGGAGATTTCGAGCATGCCGGATTATTCGCTGGTCAGCACGACGGTGTCCCTGCTTGGGAACAGCACCTACTTTACAAACCTTCCTTCCAATACCACCTATTACGTCCGGGCCAGGGCCCTCAGCCGGTTTGACGTTCCTTCACCGTACATTGATTTCGGTTCGCAGTCGGGCCCCGCGAACGTGCCCCTGTTGAACGCTTACGACATTTTCGCTGCGAGCATCACGGTCGCTCTGGACGCCAACGGAAATCCGGACTCGACGCTCATGGAAATTTCGACGTCCCCCGATTTCAACGCGGCGAGTTCGACTTCGGGCATCACTGCGGGCGGTTCCCCGGCGATCGTCCTGGCGCTGACGCCGCTCCTCCCGAACACGAGTTACCAGATCTACGCCCGCGCGTTCAACCGTTCCAACGTCGCCACTTCCTCCATCACCGTCACCGCGGGCACGACGACGCTGGCCGCGATCCCCGTTCCCGGCACGTTCGTGTCGGCCTCCACGGGCGGTTTCGCCTACAACTGGACCCTCTCCGGACTTGAAGGCCCCAACCGCAGCGGCACCACGTTCTACGCGCAGATATCCAGCTTCAGCTCGTTCAACGTTTATTCGGAAACTCAGACGTTCACCCTTTCGGCATCGAGCGCGTCGCTGCGTCCCAACACGACGTATTTCGTCCGCCTGCAATCCTTGAACAACGACGCGAAGCGTTCCGCTTTCTCCCTGGTTTCGGCCACGTCCACTCTCGCCGCCGTTCCGTCCAGCCCGACGATCAGCGCGGCCTTTATCTCCAGCGTGACGGTCGTCCTCACGACGCCGTCGGCCAGCGGCAACTCGATCCACACGGAATTCGCCGTCTTCAATTCGAGCGCGGCGGGCAACGCGTGGTTCCAGGCGCCGTCTCTCGACTCCCACGGGGTCTGGGTGAGCACGCTCGGCGCGGGTCCGGTCTGGCTCACTTATGACGGCTGGAAGGGCGTCTCCGGCGTCATGAACACGGGACTTCTTTCGGACGCCACGTACACGTTCAGAATTCGCGCGAGGAACGCGCAGGGGCTCCAGACCGCGTTCGGCCCGGAATCCCTTTCGACGACGACTCTGGTGGGCGTGCCCCAGGTCGTGGCCTCGACCCCGTCGCCCAACGGCTGGGTGAACTATTCGACCATGAACTTCACTTTCGCCAACTCGACGGTGTACCACATCCGGATGAGCACGTCGCAAAACGACTTCTTCGCGTCGCACGCCGACCCTTCGACGTCCTTGTCCATCTCCACGGACGTGACGGCGAGCGGAACCTATTATCTGCACGTGCGCGGGGAAAACTCCCAGCACGTCTTCTCGGGTTTTGTGACGACCGGGCCGTTCAGGATCGACCTCGCTTCTCCCACGGTGGTTATGGACCATGTCGCGGCCGACACTTTCACCGTGACGGCGGTGGCCGGTCTCGCGACCGACCCGCTCAGCGGATTGCCGGCCGCGCCCTATCAATTCCAGGAAGCGAACGGGGCCGGATCGGTGGGGAACGGATCGGGTTATCAGGCTTCCAATATGATTGTCAACACGGGGCTCCTGCCCAACACCTCTTATTATCATCGCGTGAGCGCTCGCGACAACGCGGGTAACGTGAGCGTGTATTCGTCCTCGCTGGTCGCGGTCACCTCCGCCGCGGTTCCGGGACCCCTTTCGATGACAGCGGAACTTTCTTCCGTGACCGTCTCCTGGACGAACCCTCACTCCAATCCGGCTGACACGCTGTATGTGATGGAGACGTCCACCTCACAGGATTTCACGGGTGGGGCAACGGCCTCTTCTTTCACTTATCTGCTCACAGCGACAACCGAAGCGCTGAACGCCAACGCCGCCTACTATTTCAGAGTCAAAGCCGTGAACCGGCTCGGGTTTGAAACGGTCTACACTCCGTCCGTGTCCACCGCGACGCTTTCTCAGGTTCCTGCGGCGCCGGACCTCTTCAACGTCAACTTTACGAGCCTGACCGTCGTGCTCGCCACGCCGTCGGCCGCGGGCAACCCGATCTACACTGAATTCGCGGTCCAGGAGATCAACTCGGGCGCCTGGATCCAGGACCTTTTCAATGACACGAACAGCACGCTGGGTTCGGACCCGGCCTGGCGCAGCTACGAGAACTGGAAAACCACCGGGGGCGTCACTCTGGTCGGCCTGACGTCGGACAGCAATTATCAATTTAGAGTGATGTCTCGGAACCTGTTTCAGGTCCCCACTGCATTTGGCCCGGCTTCCGCTTCGACCACCACGCTGACCGGCAGTCCCGTGGTCAATTCGATGCTGCCCGTTCCCAGCGTCTGGGTGAACAACTCCACGATGACGTTCGGCCTGGTCAATTCCTCGGTTTACCATATTCGCCTCAATGCGAACCCCGTGGACTTCGCGGTACACAGCGACTCGTTCACGCAGGCCCTCTCGTTCTCGACCGGCGTCGCGGCCAGCGGCACCTATTACCTGCACATCCGCGGCGAAAACTCCGGCCACAGCTTCACGGGCGACACAAGCACGGGACCCTTCCTGATCGATTTGGATTCGCCCACGGTTTCGATGAGCCTGGTTTCGGCGGACACTTTCACGGTCACCGCGGTCGCGGTGATCGGCACCGATCCTTTAAGCGGCCTGACCTCGGCGCCCTATCAATTCCACGAAGTTTTGGGCGGCGCGGGTTCGATCGGGATGGGATCGTTCCAGATCACCAACGAGATCGTGGACGGCGGACTGCTTCCGAACACTTCCTATTCGTACCGGGTCCGCGCGCGGGATATTGCGGGCAACGTGAGCGCGTTTTCTTCCGCCCTGGTTGCCGTAACGTCGGCCGCGGCTCCCAGCTCCCTGGACCCGAGCGGGGTTTTCATCTCGTCACTGTCCGTCATCTGGGGGAACTTTTTCGGGAACCCGTCCGACACGCTTTATACCGCCGAGTTTTCCGGCGATTCCGGTTTCGGCGCTCCTGTGACGTCCTCCGCCGGTTACGTTCTGTCGGCGAGCACGGAAGGCCTGACTCCGAACACTTCCTACTATGTCCGCGTGAAGGCCGCCAACCGCCTGGGCTGGGACACGACCTGGCTGCACATGGCCGCGACCGCAACGCTGGCCCAATGCCCGACTATCCAGGCCGTCGTGGACATCGGCGCTTCGACCGCGTCCTTTAACTGGATCGTGTCCGGGACGCAGAACCCGGCCGATACCCGCTATCTGCTCGAGCTTTCCACGGACGGTTTCGCGACCATCCAGCGCTCGTCTCTGACTCTGCTCACCGGCGCGTTCCTGCAGACCCTGGAATCGGGAACGACTTATCAGGCGCGGGTGAGCGCCCTCAACCGGCTCAACGCGCGCAGTCTGCTCCCGAACAATTTTGTCACGGTCCTCACCGAGCCGACCGGCCCCTTGAGTTTCATGACGGATATTTCTTCGATCACCGCGGTATGGGACGCGGACAGCGTGGGCGCGACCAACGAATTCCGCGTCACGCTCTCGAGCCAGTCCCTGAACGGGCCTACGATCACGGCGACAGAGTGGGCGCTCGGCATGAGCGCCACGAGTTTCATCCAGCTGTCCACCAACGCGGCTTATTATTTCAACATCGAGTACCGCAACCCGCTGACTCCGGCGGCCATCAGCCTGCTGGTTGCGGGCACGACGCGCACCCTGGCCGTGACGCCCGCAGAGCCTTCTCTGAGTTCGCTCGGCTTCGATAAGGTCGGCCTTTCCATCAGCACGTTCACCCCGCTTTCCAACCCGACGGATGCGCCCAACGATACGGAGTTCGCGCTCCTGGTCACGGTCAACTACGCGCCGCACAACGGGCGTTATATCGGCACCCCCAACGGCAGTTTTGAAAGCAGTCTCAACAACGCGGGACTGACGCCGGTGTGGAGGACGTTCTCGCAGTGGAACGGGACGACGGGCGTGACCGTGAGCGACCTGAACGGCGGCTCGATCTACAATTTCCAGGTGATCGCGCGGAACGGGGACAATATCCCGACTTCCAGCTCTACCGCGACCACCTTTATCGCGAGCCCCGGCGCGCCGAGGATTCTCCTGCAGCATAACGGCCAGGAGCTCTCGCATATGACGGACCAGAACATCTGGGTCAATTATTCCACGCTCACGTTCCGGGCGATCAACTCCGCGCACTTCCACTGGCGCTTCAACAACAACATCAACGCTCTCGCGACGTTCACCGACCCGGGCTTCGCGGCGACCGATCTCATTACCACCACGGCCAGCGCGCCGGGACCCTGGTACATCCACGTCTGGGGTGACAGCTTCGGCTTCCAGGGCGTGGGCACGCACGCCATCGGCGACGAGGAAAGCTTCCTGGTGAAAATCGACACTTTTGCTCCGGTGATTTCCAGCATGACCGCCCGGTTCGCTCCCGCGGATTTCAACGCCATCGCCGACGGGGCGACGACCCTGCACCGCCAGCCCTTCATCACCTGGGTTTCCACGGTGGTGAACAACACGAACGAATCTCCGATCGTCGGGTATTCGTTCGTTTTCTCCAGCGCCGGAATGGTCGAGCCCGACATGACGATCGATATCAGCTCCGACGTGACCGGCCTGTACTTCCAGAGCTCAGACCGCCCGGCAGGCACCTATCACTTCACCGTGCGCGCGAAGGATGAAGCCGGCAACTGGGGCGGCCACTCGACGTTCACCTACGTTTTCGACATCGACTCCAACACGCCGGGAGTCCTCCCCTGCGATGACTGCGTCTCCAATGTTCCGCAGGAAGCAGACGGCCATTATATCGGCTTGAGCGTGAAACCTACGGTATATATCCAGTTCGACGACAGCATGAAGCCCGACACTCTGCAGTCCACCGAGAACGTAAAGCTGTACTGCATCCGCGACAACCTGGGCGTGGTCCTTTCCTCGGTTTCGGTTGAGGTTTCTCTGTCATACGATTCCGTTTCCCGCCGTCTCCGTATTTCACCGCCCAACCCTCTGTTGAAGGGCCACATGTACCTGATCCAGGTGGGTACGAACGCGACTGATCTGGGCGGCAACCCCTTGTCGGGCGTGGTGGAACTTAAATTTGAAACCGTAATGGACCGCAACGCCTTCAACCGGATCGTGGCGGCAGACGGCAAGACTTCAGTGGACGTTCCCGCTGGAGCGTTCAGCGAAGACGCTTCGATCAGCATCAGGGGAGCGGTCAGCGGCGGCGGGTTTGGCGCTCCTTGGGCGAGCGGCTTTGCGGCAATGCGTCCGGCCCTGCAGCAGTCCATTACAGACGCCAACTCGAAGCTGAGCCAGGTGTTAGACCGCTCCGTCCAGCAGGTGACGGTGCGGGAATTGAACGCTTTGAACTCGAACAACCAGAAGGTGAACGGCGGAGGAAACTTCAACACTCCCGTCACGTTAACTCTGCCCTTCGAGGTGGACGAATCGGGATACGTGGTGGGAACGACTCCGCGGATGAAGGCGAAGAACCTGCAGATCTACGTTTTGAACGAGACGAACAGTTCGTGGCAGAAGATCAACGATTTGACGGTGGATGAAACCAGCAAGGTGGTG
>CAZFYO010000008.1:0-67168 GCA_964523525.1 uncultured Elusimicrobia bacterium | reverse complement strand
TACGCTCGCCCCACACGGATAAGAAGTCTCGCGATCAGTTCGAAGTGAGAATTCATAAACGGCTGGTGGATATCGTAGACCCGACACCGAAAACGGTGGAGGAACTAATGAAGCTTGATTTGCCCGCAGGCGTTGAGGTCGAGATCAAGACCTGAGCGGACAAGTGAACTTCGGGGTGAATTTTTTAGCTAAAAAGGAACAGGTATATTAAGTGAGCGAACAGGCAACAGAACAAAAACAAGAACAGGAAAAATTCGATCCGGCGACTTTCCCGCTGAAGGCCATCATGGGCCGCAAGGTGGGGATGACGCAGATCTTTTCTGAAACGGGGCACCGCATTCCGCTTTCCGCGATATATACCGGATCCTGTCAGGTAACTCAGGTAAAGAGCGACGCAACGGACGGCTACACTGCGGTTCAGTTGGGCGTGGGGGAAACCAAGGAAAAGAACCTTCCCAACGCTTATGTACAGCATTTCAAAAAGAATAACGCTGCAGTGTCGCGCTGGTTGAAGGAATTCCGGGTGAGTGACCCCTCCAAGTTTAAGGTCGGCCAAAAGGTCCCCGTCGAAATGTTCGCCCCCGGCGATTACGTTGACGTATCCGGAACGTCCAAGGGCAAAGGGTTTGCCGGCGTCATGAAGCGCCACAATTTTGCAGGTCTTCCGACTTCTCACGGTGCTTCCGATAAGGTTCGTTCGCGCGGTTCTTCGGGCGGCGGTTCGGGGCAGCCACAGAGAGTTTTTAAGGGCACGGGAATGGCGGGACGCATGGGCCAGGATTGGATTACAACGCATAAGATTGAAGTCGTGAAGGTGGATAAGGAAAACGAGCTGTTGCTTTTGAAGGGCGCGCTTCCCGGTTCGGTGGGAAGCATGGTCGTGGTTAAAGAGACCATCAAGTCGCGTAAACGTAAGCGCGCGCTGATTGCCCAGAAGACCTCGGTCAAGAAAACCGCAAACGTCGCGAAGAAAGCTGCTCCGGGTAAAGCACCTGCCGCTGCTGCTCCTGCCGCCAAGAAATAATATTTAAGACTAACGGGGATATCCAAGGAATAATCATGGAAGTTGATATTTATAAAGACGGCAAATCCAGCGGCAAGGCCAACCTTCCCGACGAACTGTTCGGGGTGTCAAAGGTCAGCAAGCATCTCGTGCATGAGGTCATCCGCGCCTATATGCAGAACCAGCGGAAGGGTACGCAGTCGACGCTGACCCGCAGCGAGGTTTCCGGAGGCGGTAAAAAGCCCTGGAAGCAGAAGCATACGGGCCGCGCCCGTTCCGGATCCTCTCGTTCGCCTCTGTGGCGTCACGGCGGCATCATTCATGCGCCCAAACCCCGCAGCTACCGCACGGACGTTCCCAATTCTAAAATCAAAGTCGCGCTCACGCATGCGCTTTCCGCGCAGGCTCAGGCCGGCAACGTGGTCGTTGCTGAGCTTCCTGTACTCAAGCAGGCCAAGACGAAGATTGTGGCGAGCTGGCTCAAGAAGCTTTCATTCCCGCTCAAGACCCTGGTCGTCATCGATAAAAGAGAAGAGAACTTCGTCGTTGCCTCTCGCAATCTTCCTGATTTTGAATGGATTGAGTACAAGCACCTTCATCCCTACCATATTCTAAACGCCAAAAAAATTGTCATAACCCCCGAGGCCGTGAAATCACTATGAGCATTCATAAAATCTGGAGCCCCCTTATCTCCGAGCGTTCGGCGATCATTAAGGAAAAGTTGAATCAATATGTGTTCAAGGTGGATCCCAACACGAACAAGTCGGAGATCAAGGAAGCTATCGAGAAACTTTTTAAGGTGAAGGTCGAAAAAGTCCGGACCTCCAACTATGACGGCAAGCTGCGCCGTTTGGCCGCAGGGCGCCCTGAGGGCCGCAAGGTTTCCTGGAAGAAAGCGTTCGTAACGATCAAGGAAGGACAGAAGATCAATCTCGAGCAGGAATTATCCTAAGGAATTAAGACTATGCCCGTTAAAACATTCAATCCCTATACGCCGTCCCGACGCTTTATCACGGTCGAGGATTTTTCGAACCTCACCAAGAAGGCGCCCGAGAAGTCTCTGCTCGTTTCGCTCCGCAAGCAGGGCGGAAGAAACAATACCGGCGAAGTTATGGTCCGGCATCAGGGCGGCGGCCATAAGAGGCAGTACCGCATCATCGATTTCAAGCGCGACAAGCTAAACGTTCCTGCGAAAGTGGTTTCCATTGAGTACGACCCCAACCGCAGCAGCCGCATCTGCCTTCTGCAGTATAAGGATGGGGAGAAGCGTTATATCCTGCATCCTGAAGATCTGAACGTTGGCGATACGGTTCTTTCCGGCGAACAGGCCGAAATCAAGCCGGGTAACAGTCTCCTTTTGTCTGATATTCCCGTGGGTACCATGGTTCATAATGTGGAGCTCTTTCCGGGCAGAGGCGCGCAGTTGGTTCGCACTGCAGGCGGCGCCGCTCAGCTCATGGCTAAAGAGGGTGAATACGCCACGCTTAAAATGCCTTCCGGCGAAATAAGAAAAATTTCAGTACGTGGACGCGCCACCATTGGCCGCGTTGGCAACGCGGAGCATGAGAACGTCACGCTCGGCAACGCAGGGCGCTCTCGCCGCATGGGCATTCGCCCCACGGTGCGCGGCACCGCGATGAACACCGTCGACCATCCGCACGGCGGCGGTCGCGGCCGGTCCAAAGGCAACAATCACCCTTCATCGCCTTGGGGTCAGCCCGCAAAAGGTTATAAGACTCGCACAAGCAAGGTTTGGGACTGGCTGATCGTTTCCCGCAGGCAGAAGGGCGGGGCATCCAAGCAGGTCAACATTTAACGGGAGCATATAATGTCACGCTCAACTAAAAAGGGTCCTTACGTCGACGAAAAGCTTTTGAAAAAAATCATCAAGATGAATGATTCCATGGATAAGAAGGTCGTAAAAACGTGGGCGCGCAATTCCACGGTTACGCCCGAGTTCGTGGGTCACACCTTGGCGATTCATAATGGCAGGAAGTTTACACCGATTTATATCTCCGAGCAGATGGTCGGCCATCGCTTGGGCGAATTCGTCCCGACACGTATGTTCCGCGGCCACGGCGAAGCCCACACGAAAGAGTCTACGGATCTGACGTAAGGATAAAACAAGGATTATCATGGAAGCTACAGCTAAAGTTCATTACGCGCGTTTCGCGCCCAAGAAAGTTAACCAGGTCCTGGGCTTGGTGCGCAAAAAATCCGTGGGGGAAGCTATCAAGATCCTCCGTTTCGTCACGAAGCGCCCTGCTATTATGATCGCCAAGACCATCAAAAGCGCCGCGGCCAACGCCGGCGACGCCGAGATGAAGAATCCGAAGCTGATCGTCGCTTCCGCCTGGGTCGGGGAAGGTCCCGTTTTGAAGAGAATGAGAGCCTACGCCATGGGCCGCGGTTCAACATACAAAAGAAAGACCTGCCACCTCACGGTGATCGTCTCGGACGAGTCGGGCAAATCGTCTTCGCAGGCGGGCGGTTCATCTTTACGCGCCCGCAAAAATTTGGCGCAGAAAGCGCAGGAGGCCTAACTCGTGGGACAGAAAGTACATCCGATCGGCATTCGCCTCGGCTACACCGCCGACTGGCAGTCTAAGTGGTTTTCAAAGCGCGATATGCCTGCGCTCATTCAGGAAGACCGCCTTATTCGCACTCACTTGAGAGATAAGCTCCGGCTTGCGGCCGTGGCGCGCATCATCATCGAGCGGGCGGGAAAATATTTGAAGGTCAACATACATACCGCGCGGCCCGGCATCGTCATCGGCAAGAAGGGCCAGGATATTGAGAATTTAATCCGCGAAATCGAGCAGATCACTGGCCTCAAGGGCTCCGTTAATGTCAGCGTGCTAGAGATCCAGCGTCCGGAATTGGATGCGCAGCTTGTTTCCGAAGGCATCGCGTTCCAGCTCGAAAAGAACACCAGCTACCGCCGCGCCATGAAGAAAACCATGGAGCGCACCATGCAGGGCGGCGCGCAGGGCATCAAGGTCATGATCGGCGGACGCTTGGGCGGCAACGAAATCGCCCGCCGCGAGTGGATGCGCGAAGGCCGCGTGCCCCTGCAGACGTTCCGTGCGGAAATTGACTACGGATTCAGCGAAGCTCACACCAAGATGGGACGCATCGGAGTGAAGGTCTGGATTTTCAAGAAAGAGCATTATAAGAAGACCGAACGCGAGATGATGGCCGACGCGGCCAAGCTGGTCGAAAAAGAGCGGCTCGAAGAGCTGGCCAAGGCAGTTGAAGAAGGAAAACTCCAGTCGGGGCCCGCAGTTGTTATCGAAGAGGCCGCTGAAACGGAAGTCATGCCGGACATTCTGGGCAAGGATTTGAAATAACATGTTGATGCCCACTCGAGTCAAATATCGCAAAACCCATCGCGGACGCCTGAAAGGCAAGTCCAAGGCCGGCAACGATGTTTCTTTCGGCGAGTACGGTCTGCAGGCGCTCCGTTCCCATTGGATCACCGCGCGTCAGATCGAAGCATGCCGTATCGCTCTCACCCGTTTTGTAAAGAAGGGCGGCAAGATTTGGATCCGGATTTTCCCGGACAAGCCCATCAGCAAAAAGCCCGCTGAAACCCGCATGGGTAAAGGTAAAGGCGCGCCCGAGTATTGGGTTGCCGTTGTAAAGCCCGGCCGGATGATGTTTGAACTGGCGGGCCTTCCCGAAGATCAGGCCAAGCACGCGATGCGTCTGGCTTCGGACAAACTGCCCATTCCCACGCGTTTCGTGGCGCGCGAGGTCCATTAAAATGGCAAAAGCCGAAGAGAAAGTATCTTATAAAGAATTATCGCTGGATGATTTAAGGGTTCAGCTTGCGGACTGCTCGGACAAGATTTTCAAGCTCAGGTTTAAGCATTCGGTTGCTCCCGTCAAAAATCCGATTGAGATTCGTACACTTAAGCGAGCTCGCGCCCGCATTCTGACCTTTATGCGTCAGAAAGAGCTGGCCAGCGCTACAGTTAAATCGGTTCCGGCGGCCAAGGCTGCCCCCGCAGTCAAGGTTGCGGCCGCAGGTAAGAGTTCCGCAGCCAAGAAGAAGAAATAGGTTTAAGAGGTAATTCAAGGAATAATCATGATCAAGGAAAAAGTCGGAGTCGTTATGTCGGATAAGATGAGTAAGACCCGCGTGGTCCGCGTGGACCGTTCGGTGCGCCATGGGCTCTATCAAAAGGTGATGAAGCTCCGCAAAAAATTTTACGTTCACGATGAGAAGAACGAGTCCAAGGTTGGCGACAAGGTTCGCATCCGCGAGACTCGGCCCCTCTCCAAGACGAAACGTTGGGAACTGGTCGAAATCATGACGCAGAACCCTCAAAAGGCGTAATCCATGATCCAGGAACGCTCGATCTTAAAAGTTGCAGACAACTCGGGGGCGCAGAAGATTCGCTGTTTCAGAATCTTGGGTGGAACCCGCAAGCGCTACGCCCGTCTCGGCGACATTATTATCGCCTCGGTCCAGGTCGCGATCCCGTCGGCCGCCATTAAAAAAGGCGACGTGGTCCGCGCTGTCGTGGTCCGCACCGTTAAGGAAGCGCACCGTGCGGACGGCTCCTATGTCCGCTTCGACGACAACGCCGCCTGCATCATCGATGACAAAGGCGAGCCGAAGGGTACCCGTATATTCGGACCCGTCGCCCGCGAGCTGCGCGAAAGAAATTATTTGAAAATCATCTCATTGGCTCCGGAAGTGGTGTAACCATGTGGCTTAAGAAAAAAGACAGAGTTGTTATTCTGCGCGGCAAGGAAAAAGGCAAGCGCGGGGAAATTTTGAAGATGGCGGGCGACGAAAAGTTCGTAGTCACCAAGATGAACATGGTGAAGCGCCATCAGAAGACGCGCGGCCAGGAAGTGGGCGGCATTATCGAGAAGGAGGCGCCCATTCATCAGTCCAAGCTCATGCTGGTCTGTCCCCGCTGCGATGCTCCCACCCGGGCCGTCGCTCATTTTTTAAACGACGGACAGAGAGTCCGGAAGTGCCGTGAATGTTCGGAGGTTATCGAGTAATGTCCGCCGCTGCTAAAGATCAATATACACCGCGACTCAAGAAAAGCTATCGGGAGAAGATCGTTCCCCAGATGGTGACGGAGTTCTCATACAAGAACCCCATGGCCGTGCCCAAGCTCAAGAAGATCGTCCTGAACATGGGCCTCAAGGAAGCACGCGAAGAGATCAAAGTCGTGGACGCCGCAACTGAAGAGCTGGCCGCCATTACGGGGCAGAAGCCGCAAGTTACGCGCGCCAAGAAGTCCATTTCGAATTTTAAGATCCGCCAGGGCATGCCGATCGGGGCCAAGGTCACGCTGCGCGGCGACCGGATGTACGAGTTCCTGGACCGCTTGGTTACGGTTGCGATTCCTCGCATCCGCGACTTCCGCGGCCTGGAACCCAACGCGTTCGACGGGCAGGGAAACTACAATTTGGGCCTCAAAGAACAGCAGATCTTCATGGAGATCAACGTGGAGAAGTCGGATAAGGCGCGGGGCATGAACATCACGATCGCCACCAGCGCGCAGACCGACAAAGAGGCTAGAAAGCTGCTGGAGCTGATCGGCTTCCCGTTCAAGAAGCAGAAAGCCCCGGGCAAATAATTTAAGGAGAACGCATTCGAATGGCCACTATCGCATGGGTAGCAAAAATGGCAAAGCCGCAGAAGTACGCGACGCGGTATCGCAACCGCTGCAATCAGTGCGGCCGCGCCCGGGGTTACTACAGGGACTTCGGCCTCTGCAGAATTTGTTTCAGGAACCTGGCGCTCAAGGGAGAAATTCCCGGCGTCCGTAAATCAAGCTGGTAATTTAATTTAAGGAAAATACATGGATCCCATTGGAAATTTTATCACAGCAATCCGGAACTCGAACGCCAAGGGCCTCGAGAAGGCTGACGTTCCCTATTCCAAGCTCAAAATGGCTCTGGCGAAAGTTTTGAAGGACGAAGGCTATATCCACAGCGTCCGCCTCATGGAAGAGCACGAAGTTCCCTTCATCCGGGTCCAGTTGCGCTACACCGAAACCGATCACCAGCCGGTCATCCGCGGCATCAAGCGGGTCTCCCGTCCCGGACTCAGAATTTTTCAGAAGCACGACAGCATCAAGAAAGTGGACGGCGGCATGGGGATCGCGATATTGTCGACCTCCAAAGGGCTGCTGACCAATCGAAAAGCAAAACAAATGAAAATGGGCGGAGAAGTCCTCTGCCACATCTGGTGATATCATGAGCCGCGTTGGCAAAAAACCCATTCCTATATCCAAAGGCGTAACCGTCCAGATCAACGGCCAGACCGTTGAGGTCAAGGGGCCACAGGGGACTCTGACCCGCATACTCCCCGCCGCCCTTCAGGCGCAGGTTGAGAAAGAGCATGTCGTCGTTTCCGTTAAAGACAATACGGTGATCAACGCCCGCGCGTTGCATGGACTGAGCCGCACCCTCGTAGCCAACATGGTTCAGGGCGTCGCGACTCCCTGGAAAAAGGACCTCGAGATCCACGGGGTCGGTTATCGCGCCACCAAAAACGGACAGACGCTCAGCCTGGCGCTCGGATTCTCCCATCCCGTCGAGTTCAAAGTGCCGGAAAAAATCAAATTTGAAGTGGATGCAAAACAAACCCTTGTCACCATGTCCAGCGCGGACAAAGAGTTGCTCGGAACCATCGCGGCTCAGATCCGGTCGTTGCGTCCGCCCGAGCCGTATAAGGGAAAGGGCGTCCGGTATCAGGGCGAGCACATATTGCGCAAAGCCGGCAAGGCGGCGGGAGCCGTCGGCGGCGGAGCCGGGGCGGGAGGCAAGAAATAATGAAGTCTGTCACAGCGCGGTACCAGTTTCGTAAGACTCGCGTGCGCGAGAAGGTGTTCGGCACTTCGGAAAGGCCCCGCCTGTCCGTCTACCGGAGCCTGAAGCAGATTTACGCCCAGATTATCGATGACACGAAAGGTAAAACGCTGGCAGCTTCCTCTTCTTTGGACAAGGCAATCAAGAGCCAAGCGAAGGGCGGCAACATCAAGTCCGCGACCCTAATCGGCAAGGCCCTGGCGGAAAAAGCCAAGAGCGCGCAGATCAAGAAAGTCGTGTTTGACCGCGGGGGAAGGATTTATCATGGATCTATTAAAGCTTTGGCGGATGCCGCCAGAGAGGGGGGGCTCGAGTTCTAATGAAAATTGAAATGGGCCAGCTGACTCTGGAAGAAACAGTTATTGCGGTCAACCGCGTGGCTAAAGTCGTGAAGGGCGGCAAACGCTTTTCGTTCAACTGTCTGGTAGTCGTGGGTGATCGCATGGGGCACGTGGGCGTTTCGCTCGGCAAGGCCCGCGAAGTTCAGGCCGCCATCGCCAAGGCCGTCAACCGCGCCAAGAAGAATTTGATTTTTGTTCCGCTCACCGGCACCACGATTCCGCATGACGTCATCGGGACCTTTGGCGCCGGCAGGATTTTGATGAAGCCCGCCGCCCCGGGAACCGGAGTGGTCGCGGGCGGATCAGTGCGCGCCGTGCTCGAAGCGGTCGGCATCAAAGATATTCTCACCAAATCGCTGGGGTCCAGCAACGCGTTTAACGTGGTGTACGCAACCATGGAGGCTCTCATCAGCCTTCGCTCCAAAGAAAGCGTTGCGAAACTGCGGAACAAAGAGCTCGCGGAAGTATAAGGAAAATTTATGGCTGAAGAAAAAAAACCCATGAAAGCGTCCGCCAAAGCGGATTCCAAGAAGGAAAAATCCACGGTCTCTAAGTTGACCTTGGCCAACCTGTCTCCGGCCCCCGGCTCGCACCATCGCCGTAAACTCGTCGGACGCGGGGTGGGTTCAGGCCATGGTCGCCACGCCACGCGGGGTATGAAGGGCCAGAGATCCCGCAGCGGCGACAGCAAGATGATCGGTTTCGAGGGCGGTCAGATGACGCTGCTCCGCCGGATCCCCAAGCGGGGCTTTACGCCGCCGTTTCCCAAGAAATTTTCGGTCATCAACGTGGATTTCTTGAACGAACTTTTCGATTCCGGCAGCGAAGTTAATCCCGAGATCCTGTTGAAACAGGGCTTGGTCCGGAAAGGAATGCCCGTCAAGATTCTCGGCACCGGAGAGCTCAAAAAATCTCTCAAAGTCTCCGCCCATAAATTCTCGGAAGAAGCCAAAAAGAAGATCACCTCTTCCGGCGGATCCGTCCAGGTTCTCTCCAAATAACAAGCTTCCTACCGCATTGACATTCAAGCGGGTAACGATTCATAATGTTTTCAGGGTTTGAAGATGCCGACATCTGAACGCAAATGGCTGCCGTTGGCTTTGGAAGGGATCCCTTTCATTATTGGATTCTTCGCCGCGGGTTTGGTTCTCGTATCGTTGCCGCATCCGGCATTTACCTATCTCGGAGTTTTAAGTTTTCTGCTGTCTCTTTTCTGTCTCAATTTCTTTCGCGATCCCGTCCGCTCCATCCCTTCGGACCCTATGTACCTCCTTTCCCCGGGCGATGGGCTTGTAACGGAGGTCACGCTGGAGCAGACACCCTACTACACCGAGCCGGCCCATGTGGTTAAGATATTCCTGTCCGTTTTCGACGTCCACGTGCAGCGCTCACCCATTGCCGGGTCAGTGACTCATACCGAGTACCGGCGGGGCAAATTCCTGGACGCCCGGGATCCCAGAGCCGCGATCGAGAACGAAAGCCACACGTTTTTTATTGAAAACGACCAACAGAAAGTTGCGGTCAAACAAATCGCGGGGCTGATCGCGCGGCGCATCGTTCCCTGGGCTCGCAAGGGCATGAAGGTCCGGGAAGGGGAACGGATCGGGCTCATCCGGTTCGGTTCGCAGGTGGATCTGTTTTTTTCCGCCAAGGCGGAAGTTCTGGTTAAGACGGGCGACCGGGTGGTCGGGGGAACGACCGTGATAGCGATCAACAAATCCTTAAGCTCCCTTATGGACAAACCGATATGAGAACCGGGATCTACGTTCTGCCCAGCCTCCTAACCGCTGCCAACCTAAGCCTCGGTTTTTACTCCATCACGGCCTCCATCAACCAGGACTGGTCTTACGCCGCCTGGGCGATCCTGGCTTCGATCGTGGTGGATATCCTGGACGGCCGCACGGCGCGCTGGACCAATACCACCAGCCAGTTCGGAGTAGAATTTGACTCCCTCTGCGACCTTATTTCCTTTGGCCTGGCTCCCGCGGTTATGGCCTACCTTCTGGTGCTAAGCGATTACGGACGGATCGGCTTTGCGATCGCCCTGCTCTACGTGATCTGCGCCGCGCTCCGCCTCGCCCGTTTCAACCTGAAGAACCATTCCGACCAGCAGCCGGAAGAAGCGACGCCCTATTTCAGCGGGTTGCCGACGCCCGCGGCGGGAGGAATCCTCGCCTCGTTCGTAATCCTGTATGACATCTGGGCCGAAGGCAAAAAGGCGCGCACCATCCGTCTCGTCATGAAGCAGATTCCCGCTTTTTACCATCTCCTGCCGGGCATCGTTTTCGTGCTTTCCATCCTGATGGTTTCGGGACTGCGCTATTCCTCATTCAAGCGCATGAACATGTTCAAACCCAAGTCCATCCGGGCGTTCCTGATCACCGTCCTCGTCTGCCTCATGATCTATATTTTCCCGCAGAACACGATCTTCGTGATGTTCGTGGGCTACATCTGCTCCGGAATTCTTGAGTACCTTTGGCGCGCATATAAAATGAAAGGCATTCCCCGGGAGGACCGTGATATCAAGATTGAGACGCCCGAAGGCAATTCCTGGGAAATCCGCCGCAATAAAAAATATTAAGGCATCCATCGCCCGATGAATAACGATCGAGTCATCATTTTTGACACCACCCTGCGCGACGGCGAGCAGTCGCCGGGTTGCAGCATGAACGCGCAGGAGAAACTCGAAGTCGCCCAGGAGCTGGGACGGCTCCGGGTGGATGTGATCGAAGCCGGATTCCCGGTTTCTTCGCCCGGAGACTTTGCCGCCGTGAAGCGGATCGCCGAAACCGTCGGGCGCAAAGCGGCTTTCGCTCCGCAGATCTGCGGTCTTTCCCGCTGCGTCAAAAACGACATCGACGTCTGCTGGAGCGCGGTCAAGCCCGCCAAACACCCGCGCATCCACACGTTTTTGGCCACCTCCGATATCCACATGAAGTTCAAGCTCAAGATGTCGCCCCAGCAGGTATTGGACCGCGCCGCAGAGATGGTGAAGCATGCGTCCCGCTACACCAGGAACGTGGAGTTTTCTCCGGAAGACGCGGTGCGCTCCAATTTCGATTTTCTCTGTAAAGTGGTCGAAACCGTGATCGCGGCGGGCGCCACCACCGTCAATATCCCGGACACGGTGGGGTATTCTGCCCCGTCGGAGTTCGGCCTCCTTATTAAGCGGCTCATCGGGCGCGTCCCGAATGTCCGCAAGGCGGTGATCTCCGTTCATTGCCATAACGATCTGGGACTCGCGGTTTCGAACTCGCTGGCGGCGGTGCAGAACGGGGCGCGGCAGGTCGAGTGCACCATTAACGGTTTGGGCGAACGGGCCGGCAACGCATCGCTGGAAGAAGTGGTCATGACGCTCCGCACCCGCAAAGACCTCTTTAACGTCATGACCGGCTTGAACGCGAAGGGCATTTACCGCGCGAGCCGGCTCGTCAGCCAGATCACGGGCATGGTCGTCCAGCCCAACAAGGCCATTGTGGGCCGCAACGCATTTTCGCATTCGTCCGGTATCCATCAGGACGGGATGATCAAGAACCGCACCACTTACGAGATCATGGACCCCAAGGACGTCGGCTTCGAAGAAAGCTCGCTCCTGCTGACGGCCCGCTCCGGCCGCAACGGTTTGAGTTCGCGGTTGAAGCACCTGGGCTTCGACCTCAACGAGAAAGCCCTGAACGAGACGTTTGAAAAGTTTAAGAACCTGGCGGACAAAAAAAAGTATGTTTTTGACGACGACCTGATTTCCCTGATCACGGACGAAAAGGTCCAGCAGGACGCCTTTACGCTGGAATACCTGAACACCGCTTCTGGAACCGCGACTATCCCTACGGCCACGGTACGGGTCAAGCGGGGCGACAAGGTCCAGCAGGAAGCGGCCTGCGGCGACGGGCCGGTCGACGCGGCTTATAAGGCCATCGATAAGATCGTCCGACTGGACGTCAAACTGGAAGATTATTCCCTGCGCGCCGTATCAAGCGGGAAGGACGCCCTGGGCGAAGTCTCGGTCCGGCTGGATCATAAAGGAACAAAGATGATGGGGCGGGGGACATCCACCGACATTATTGAGGCCAGCGCCAAGGCTTATCTCGCCGCGGTCAACCGGATATTGGCGGGAATGAAGCGGAATGGAGGGGCCAAAAAGATCCAGGATAAAGTTTAATTAATGCATTGACAGACCCCGTAAACCCGCTATAATTAGCCTTGCCATGACAACGCGGGTATTTTTTCGCCTCAGCACAGCCCTGACTGTCGCACTTTCCTTATGTGCCGCCTTCCATCGGCCGGCCCAAGCCCTCGAAATTTCACACGTATTAAATGCCCGCCTTTTCGGCGGACAATACTTCTTTCAGAACGAAGAATCCAAACTTTCCGGCAACGTCGGGGTCCTTTACGCTCCGGCCATCGCTTTCAACCAGAAATGGTCTTTGATCCCGACGGTTTCCTCTTCCTGGCGCGGGGTCAAATCCGTGCAGGACCTGGTGGGAGGCGGAACGCTCTTCCAGCAGGTGATGGAGCATGCGGGCGGGGTCAAGGGCATCTACGCCATGACGCCGGCCTGGCGCTTCAAGCTGGGAGGCGCTTACCGCCTGCAGATGCTGAAGGAAACGGCCGACGAAAAGTGGGGCAAGGGGCTCTACGATTTTGAAAAACCCTCGGGGAGTTTTGAAATTGAGCGGCTCTGGGGACAGGACAATTCCGCGCGGATCGGCGTGGATTATTACATCATCGATTTCAGGAACTTTTCGTCGCTCGAATCGCAGCAGAAAGAGCTGGGCCGCGAAAATGCCAGCTCGCGCACTCTGAATACCCGCAATCAAAGCCCCTACATTGCCGCGTCCTTCGCTTTCCCGTTCTTCGGGGGCCAGGCGGCGCGGTTCGACGCGTCCTTCTACCACGTTTTGCGCAGTTACATGGAACAGAACATCGTTCTGGCTTCCGGCGACCTTTCCAGGGACCGGCGCAACGATTCCAACCAGCTGCTGGCCGCATCCGTCGTAATGCCGTTTGGCATTTCGGAGAATTTCAAGATCGTGCAGGAGATCCGGGGCGGGGCCAACCAGCTCGTTTCCAAACAGAACAATTTCGACGCCCGCCTGACCCGCTTTAATCCGAATTACTACTCTTATCGCGATATCAACGCGGGGACGAACTTCAATTTCCTCCTTGGCTCAAAGCCCTGGATCGCGATGTCGGGCTTCAATTACGTTCGGCGCAACTACAGCGAACGGCCCATCCAGGACGTCAACGGCGCCTACGGCAATGAAACGGCCCATATCAACGAGTATTACGCGAATTTCGGCCTGACGTACCCCGTGAACAAGAACCTGAAAGTTCAGGGGCTCCTCAATTTTGGCTGGTCCCGCTCCAACATGAAGTACGAAAAGTCCTACCGTTACAACTACGAAGTCTTCACCTACCTGCTGGGCATCGTCTACGAGTATTAAATTTTCCCGCTAGTCCCGCTTTGATTGACTTTGCAAAATCAGAGTGATAGGATAATGTCAATAATTTCATATTTTCCGTCTGAAATTTCAATTCGATGAACTTAATAGATATCGAGCCTTTGCTCAACGCCAACCGCGTCCTTGCCTCAACCCTCGACATCGATAAACTCCTCAAAATCGTCCTGCAGCTGGCCGCCGAGGTCGTGCGGGCGGAAACGGGATCGCTCCTGATCCTGGACGCCAAAACCAACGAGCTCACCTTCGACGTGGCCCTGGGCGACGCGGGCAAACAGCTGAAGACCATTCGCTTAAAAGTGGGCGAGGGCATCGCGGGCTGGGTGGCGCAGGAGCGCAAACCCCAGATCGTGAACGACCCCGCCAACGATCCGCGCTGGGCCCGAAAGGCCGACGACAAGACCAAATTTGTGACGCGCTCCATCCTCTGCGTGCCGATGCTCTACCAGGGACAGCTTCTGGGAGTCGTGCAGGCCATCAACAAGGTGGGCGACGGGTTCACCGCGGACGACCAGGTCATTTTGGAGTCTTTTGCCTCTCAGACCGCCGTGGCCATTCAGAACGCGAGACTCTTCTCTTCGCTGCGGCAGGAGAAGGAAAAAGTGGACACTATTTTCTCGCAGATGGCCGAAGGCGCCGTCTTCTCGGACGACCGCGGCGACGTCATGATCGCGAATCCTGCGGCTATGCGCCTCCTGAACTGGTCCGGCGAAAAGGGTGCGGCCAACAACCTCTGGCAGACCCTGCGCGGCTATACGATGAGCCTCTCGGTGGACGCGATCCTTTCTTCGCGCGGCACCGAACATCTCTTCGAGGCGTCCCGCCAGGAGGGAAAATCCCTGATCCTGGCCGGACTGACCAAACGAATTTTGTCGGACAAACAGGAATTGATCGGGCACCTGACGATCCTCCGCGACGTCACGCTCGAAAAGAAGGAAGAAAAACTAAAGCGGGATTTCCTTTCGCTTATGTCGCACAAGCTCAAAACCCCCCTCGTCGCCATCACGGGCTACACTCCGATCCTGCTCGAAGACGAAGCGATGCTGGGGAAGAATCCCTTTTTTAAGAAAGCCATCTCCGCCATCCACACCCAGGGCATCCACCTCAAACAGCTGGTGGAAAAGCTGATTTCCTTCTCGCTCATTGAAGCGGAGGAAATGCGGGTTGCCCGGAAGAACCACAACGCGAAGAAGTTGATAGAAGAAATCGTCTCCGGAATGAAATCCGTTTTGGAAGGCCAGAAGGTCCAGGTGTCGCTGGACCCGAGCCTGGACTCCATCCCCGAAATTGTGGTCGATTTCGACATGTTCCGTGAGATCATGAAGGGCCTGATCGAGAACGCGGCCAAATTTAACCCGAAGCCCGAGAAGAAAGTGGCAATCTCGGCCAAAAAGGGAGACGGCGAAGTTGTGCTAACGGTGTCGGACAACGGGCGCGGCATCCCGTCCGAAGAGTTCGAGAAAATTTTCCAGAAGTTTTACCAGATCGAAGAGTCATTCACGGGACAGGTGGAAGGCGCGGGGCTGGGCCTCGCGCTGGTGAAGCGCCTGGTCGAAGTGCACGAAGGCCGCATCACGCTCGAATCCAAAATGGGGGAGGGAAGCGCGTTTCACGTCCACTTCCCGAGCCAGACATAATGGACTGGAAGAAAGCGAGCCGGGTTTTGAAGTTCGGGGACTATTCGGAGCTCTACGCCGAGGAATCGTACGGTTTATCGGTGAGCTACGAAGACGGGAAAATCGACGAGATCGAAAGCGGCGAATCGAGCGGCATGGCGCTGCGTTTCGTTGAAGGCGAAGAAACCCGATTCGGCCACGTGGATGGTTGGGGTGACGACCAGCTGCAGAGGCTCTGCAAGGACATTTCTCAGGGATTTAAGGAGCACCCCGTTTCGCCTCTCGCGGCGGATATCCCGGCGTTCAGCCATAAAATCGATAAGAGCTCCGTCGGCGTTCCGCTGGAACGGAAGGTGGAAATTTTACGGAACGCGGACCTGGCCGCAAAAAAAGTGCCGGGGGGAGAAAGCGTCCGCCAGGTCAGTTTGATGTATGGCGAGCGCGCGAAAAAAATCGTCTGCATCCCGCGCGACGGCGGAAAGATGAGCTCTTTCCAGGAAGACCGCAACTATACCGTTTTCATGGCGACCGTCGTGGCCGAACGCAACGGTGTCCTCCAGACCGCGACCGAAGTGGTCAGCGGACTCTGCGGCTTCGAACTTTTTGACAAACACTCTCCGCTCCTCATCGCGGAGCTCGCCGCGAAGCGCGCCATTGAAAAACTGAACTCGCCCCAGGCGCCCACGGGCGAGATGCCCGTCATCCTCGAATCCCAGGCCGGCGGCACGATGATTCATGAAGCTATCGGCCATTCTCTGGAAGCCGACGGCATCCAGAAGGGGATATCGCCGGTCTATAAGGGAAGGATCGGCGCGGTGGTCGCCAGCGAAAAGATCACGGTTTATGATGACCCCACGCTGGCCTCGCATCGCGGCTCCTTTATTTACGATGATGAAGGCACGAAATCGGAACGCACCGTTTTGGTGGAGAAGGGTGTCTTAAAGACGTACCTTTACGACCGGTTTTCAGCGAAGAAGGACGGCCGCGCATCCAACGGTCATGGGCGAAGGGAGTCCTACGCTTACAAACCCATCCCGCGGATGTCCAACACGTTCATTGGGCCGGGGCCGGACGATCCGAAGATGATCGTGGGGTCCGTGCCGCGCGGACTGCTCGTCACGCGCATGGGCGGAGGCCAGGTGAACCCCGTGACCGGTGACTTTGTGTTCGAGGTGGAAGAGGGCTATCTGATCGAAAATGGTAAAATCAAACACATGGTGCGCGGGGCGTCTCTGCTCGGCAACGGCCCGGAAGTTTTGAAGTCGATCGATTTGGTGGGGAGCGACATGGGCTGGGGCGTGGGCACCTGCGGAAAGGACGGCCAGGGCGTTCCCGTTTCGGACGGCCAGCCGACGCTGCGTATCCCGAAGCTTTTAATCGGCGGACAGGGAAACTGACGCCTATCCATCGGTACGGAGGTATGACATGAAGAAGTGGCTGGGAATTTTCACAACGACGTTACTCGCTGCAGCAATCACGACTCAGGCTTTTGCGGCAGATAAAAAAGGAGCGAAAAACAAAGTCATGAAAGACAAGGGCCTCTACGCGACGTTCGAGACATCCATGGGAAAAATCGTCTGTAAACTGCACGAGGAAAAGGCACCGGTCACCGTCAAAAATTTCGTCGGTCTGGCCGACGGCACCAAGGAGTGGACCGATCCCAAAACCGGACAGAAAGTCAAAAGGAAATTCTACGACGGCCTGATTTTCCACCGGGTGATTCCCAACTTCATGATTCAGGGCGGGTGTCCGCTCGGACAGGGCACAAGCGGCCCCGGCTATCAGTTTGAAGACGAGATCGCGAAAGATCTTTCCTTCAACAAACCCGGACTGCTCGCCATGGCCAACGCCGGGCCCGGCACGAACGGTTCGCAGTTTTTCATTACCCATGTGGCCACGGACTGGCTCACGGGCCGTCACACCATCTTCGGAGAGGTCATTGAAGGCATGGACGTCGTTACAGCGATCGGCAACGTTCCGCGCGGCGTCAACGACCGTCCCAATACGCCTGTCGTGATGAAAAAAGTCACTATCACGCGGATTAAATAACCTGCTTATCGTCCGGCTAAACCCAATTCATGCGTTCTGAAATCCTCCGCCTGTTTGTTTGGATTCCGCTCTCCCTCCTGGTTGTGGGGCACGGCATCGCGCGGGCGGCGGAGTCTAATCAGGCGCAGGATAAACCCAGCTGGATCCCCAAGATATCCGTCTATAACCCTCCGGCGGTGGAGAAGAGTACGAGCCCCGTGTTCCGGACCGTGGACCCCCAGATCATCCAGAAGCTCATTCAGCTTCTGGATGAAGACGATCTGGGTAAAGGGGCAAGCTTGGAGGAAAAGACGGACGGGGAGTTTGGCCAAAACCAGTCGGTCAAAGAGATCAACACCTATGTCACGCCGGAAGGGTTCAAACTCAAGGAGCGCTACACGTATCTGGGCGTGGCGCTCTCAGAATCGCTGGGATGGGAGCAGATCAAGCATGTTCGCGTCATCAGCGAACAGAACCTGAAACAGAGGCTGACGACGGTCGCGCGCTGGGACCATGCGCCCAATGTGCGGTCCATTGCCCTCATCGCGCTGGCTTCACTCAAAGATAAGAACGACGTCGTTTATTTCAAGGAAGCGCTTTGGTCGCGCAACATCGGTATCCGCTACGCCACGATCGAGGCGCTTCTCAACTGGGGAGACCCTCAGGCGATCGCCATCCTGCAGGGCCTGGCGAAAGACGAATCTTTTCTGATTCGCGTCGCCGCCGCCGGGGCGCTCGCCAAACTGGGCGACGCGGGCGGCCTGCAGGTCCTTCGCGATAACCTGTCGAGCAAAGACTGGTTTGTCCGTTCTCTTTCCGCGAAGTATATCGGCGAAGAGGGGAACCGCTCCGATTACGAGCGCCTCCTCAATCAGCTCGACCGCGAACAGATCGAGCTCAGCAACGAGTTCGTGACGTCCGAAATGGCGATCGGAGCGCTCAAGTTGTTCCCTCTGGAACTGGAGTTCCAGAAGCAGGAGAAAGAACGCAAGAAGCGCAAGAACGCCGAGTCTGCGCCGGTGGAAGTCGTGAAGACCGAAGTGAAGCCGAGGCAGAACGTTCTGCTTGAGCTCGAGCCTCTGGTTGTCACCGCGCCGCGACTTAAGATCCCAAAATTTGAGCCCATTGATCCGCGCATCAACTACAAGCTCCTCAAGATTCTGCAGAACAAATCGGAAATCCGTATTTCCGCCGAGGACGCGGCGCGGTCGGTGGCCTACCAGGATTTGAACAAGCTGGTGACGCCCAACGGAAAACTGCTCGTGACCCGCTACACGGTGCTCGGCTACCTCCTCACGGAAGGCCTCGCGGGCAGCAAGGAATTTGAGATCCAGGACGCGCTGGTAACCATCGCGCGGGAAAGCAAGAATCCCGACGTCCGTTCTTTTGCCCTGATCGCCCTGGCCTTTTCCCGGGAGCAGAATCACATGTACCTTTTTCAGAACGCGCTGCGCAGCGACAACCCGGCGGACCGTTTTGCCGCCGTTGAAGCGCTCGCCATATGGGGGTATCCGGAAGCGGTTTCGGTGCTGAGCGGCGTGGCGAAGCTGGACCGCTCGCCGGTTATCAAGGCTTACGCTTCGCAGGCAGTCCTTCGGCTGGGCAATCCGATCGGACACGACTTTCTGATCCCGCTTTTAGACGACCGCGACTGGGTGGCGCGCGCCATGGCGATGCGTTACCTGGGCGAGCTGGGCACGGGGGAAGACTATAACAAGATGCTGGGATACCTGGCTTCGGACCAGAAACCCATCGTCCAGGCGGAAATGTGCTCCGCTTTGCTCCGGCTTTACGCTAAGCGGTACGAAGCGCAACAAAAGGAAATTAAACCATGATCGGACTACTGAGGGCGCTGGCTTTGACGGGCGGGGAATGGGTCATCTATCTTTTGATCGCGGCTTCCATGCTGGCGGTGGCTATCATGATCGAACGCGGCATTGCGCTCTCGCGCGAGCGCAAGGATTTCGAAAAGCTGCGCAGCCTCTTCTTCACGAAAATCGACAACCGCGAATCTCTGCAGAATATCTCGGGGGAACTCAGCAAATTTGAAGGCTTCACGGCGCGGGTGTTGTCATCCGGCCTTTCGCAGCAGATTCACGGGGCGGAGTCGGTGGAAGAGCAGATCGCTTCCATCACCAACATGGAACGGCAGAAGCTCGAAGCGCGCATGCTGGTACTGGGCACGCTCGGCAACAACGCGGTTTACATCGGGCTTTTCGGCACGGTGCTGGGCGTTATCAAGGCGTTCCACGATCTCGCGCAATCCGCAGGCGCCGGCCCCGAAGTCGTCATGCAGGGCCTTTCCGAAGCGCTCATCGCCACCGCGGTGGGACTCATGGTCGCGCTCCCTTGCGTTATCTCCTTCAATATTTATCAGAAAAAAATCAAAGATCTTCTGGGCGACACGGAGTCTCTGGCCCGCCTCATTCTCGTCCGCCTGAAAGCCAAGTCCTAAATGCAGTACAAGGGGCACGAAGAAGAATCGATTACAGACCTCAACATAGCGCCGCTGGTCGACGTGATCCTGGTACTGCTCATCATCTTCATGGCCACCGCGCCCCTCATCCAGCGCCGCACTCTTTCCGTTAACGTTCCCAAAGTCGCCCAAAGCGAACCCAAAGCCACCGCAACAACCAATATCACCATTGATGAAAACCGGCAGATTACGCTGGGCGACACAGCCATTCAAAAAACGGATTTGAAGTATCAGCTCGGCATCATGCATAAAGCCGATCCTTTGCTGCATATCGCCATTCTGGCCGATGAAAAACTGCCCTACGGGGAAGTGGTCGAGATTCTTGACCTGGTCCGGGGCTCCGGCATCAAAAAGGTCGCCCTTGAAGTCGGCAGCAAGCGCGCCGAGGACTAGCCTTGTCGCCCGCGCTCCGCAAATTTTTTCCGCGCGATGAAAAAGAGCTTTTCCGCAATGCCGTCCTCTCATCCATTTTCCTTCATCTTGCGCTGTTCGGCGCATTTTACCTCAAAGACCTGATCCTTCCCGGCTTCGATCGGGAACTGGTTGAGATCGACCTCACGAAACCCTTTCGGATCGGCGGAAACCCACTGCTGAAGCCCGGCGGCGGCACCACGGACAAGCCCGTGAAGGTCCCGAGCCCGGTCGCGAAGACCCCGGATGGCCCGACCGCCCCCAACAGCAAGCCCAAAGATTGGATCCTGCCGGGCCCCAATACGCCGGTGGAAAAGCCAACCCCGGATGCGGCGCCGCCCATGTCTCACCCCAGCGGCGTTGAAGGCGCCAGCGGGGAGGGGTACCAGGGCACCGGAGGCGGCGTGGGGGGTGGAGACGGCGAGGGGGGAGGCCTTCCTCTGGACGCTTATCCGAACCTCCTGAACAAAAAGGAGATCTTGAGGCTCCTGCGCAGGAACTATCCCCGGGCCGAGCGAATCGCCGGGGTGGAGGGAACCGTGTACATCGACTTTCACCTGGACGCCACGGGGGCCATATCCCGCTACGAAGTGGCGGGGTCCGCCGGCGCGGCCTTCGACCAGGCCGTCGTCAGCATCATTCCCAAAATGAAGTTTTCTCCGGCCATGATGAAGGCGGCGCCCATCGCGGCCAAAATCCGCCACCCCTTCTACTTCAAAATCGAAGAGGAATAGGTCTAAAAAAGGGGAATACCTGACAATTTTGTCAGATATTGACAAAAAAAGCCTATCTGCTATACTATCAACATACGTAGGGCAGGCCGTTTTTCCACCCTCAATTCACCGATTTATAATTAGGAAGGAGCTTACTCAATGGCGAATAATCTGACGTTCCGCGTCGGCGGCGATACCGGCACTACAACCGGTATTATATCCACGGGAGAAATGCTGACGACCGCGCTTTCCCGTTCCCAATACGACGTATTTACGTTCCGGACCAACCCGGCCGAGATCAAGGGCGGCCAGGCCATGTTCCAGGTGCGGATGGGGAACCACCCCATCCTGTCTCAGGGCACCGTTTTGGACGTCCTTGTGGCCTATGACGCCGAGAGCCTCAACGTCCACGGCAAGGACGTCAAGGCGGAAGGGCTCATCGTTTTTGATGCGGACGCGTTCATGCCGGACGATACATACAAGGCCCAAACATACGGCGTGCCGATGGCTACGATTGCCCAGAAGGAAGCGGGCAACAAGAAGGCGAAGAACATGGTGGCCATGGGGGTTGTCAGCGAATTGATCGGCCTTCCCTGGGAATCTGTTCAGCAAGTGCTCCGCGAGCAGTTCAAGCACAAGGCCCAGCCCATTATAGACGGCAACCTCCGCGCGCTGGAAGCGGGGCGCGCCTGGGCGCTCAAGAACACCGTGGTCAAAGATTTTCACGTCGCGAGCCGCGACATCAAGACGCCCAAGATCATCATGTCGGGCAACGAGGCCATGGCGGCCGGTGCAATCCACGCGGGCTGCCGTTACTATGCCGGTTATCCCATTACCCCGGCTTCGGAAATTTTGGAGTTCATGGAGCGCGAGCAGCCCAAGTACGAGGGCGTCGCCATCCAGACGGAAGATGAAATTGCGGCCATCACCTCCTGCATCGGCGCATCCTTCGCCGGAGCCAAGGCCATGACCGCGACCTCGGGACCGGGCTTTTCGCTCATGCTGGAAGCGCTGGGGCTGGCTTCCATGGTCGAGCTGCCTCTCGTGATCATCGATTGCCAGCGCGGCGGACCCTCCACCGGACTGCCGACCAAAACCGAGCAGTCCGATTTGCTCCAGGCCGTTTACGGCGGGCATGGCGAAGCGCCCCGCGTCGTGATGGCGCCGGCGAACGTCAAAGACTGTTTCTACGGAATCGTGAAGGCGTTCAATATCGCCGAGAAGTATCAGATTCCCGTCATCATGCTTTCCGACCAGTCCCTTTCCCAGCGCACCCAGACGTTCACGCGGCCCAACTTTTCCACAATTGAAGTCTGGGACCGCCTCAAAGCCAAACCCGGCGAAGAGTTCGCCCGTTTCCGTCTGACAGAAAACGGCGTTTCTCCCATTGCGGTTCCAGGCGAATCCGACGTATCCTATGTCGCAACGGGACTCGAGCACAACGAGTTTGGCGACCCGAATTACACGCCTGCCAACCATTTCCGCATGACGCAGAAGCGCCACAAAAAGCTCGATTATATCGCCAAGGAGCCCGGCTTCACGCGGCGCTTCGGCGACGAGCACGCCAAGATCGGCATCATCTCTTGGGGCTCCACCGAGGGTCCCATCGAGGCCGCCATCCGCGAGGCCAACCGCAGCGGCTACGAAGTCGCCGCGCTCCAGATCAAGATGCTCTGGCCTCTGCCCGACGACGACGTCAGGAATTTTCTGAACTCCGTCCAGCATGTGATCGTTCCCGAGCTGAACTATACGGGACAGCTCGACCAGATCCTGCGCTCGAAGTATCTCATCAAGACCACGCGCCTGAACAAGTGCGCCGGGATGCCCTTCACGCCCGAGGAAATTTTGAACAAGATCGAGGAGGTCGCAACCAAACTATGAGTACCGGATCTGACAACGCGTCCAAAGCATCAACAAATATCCACGTAAAATCAGTCGCCGATATCAAAAGCAACGTGGCGCCGGTCTGGTGCCCGGGCTGCGGCGACTTTGGAGTCCTGTCGGCCATCTATCGCGCGGCGATTGAGATGGACCTGGATTTGAAAAACACGGTCATCGTTTCGGGCATCGGCTGCTCGGGACGCCTGCCCATCTTCACGAAGTGCTTCGGATTCCACGGAGTTCATGGCCGCGTACTTCCAACGGCCACGGGCGTCAAGCTCGCCAACCCTAAACTCACCGTGATCGCGGTGGGGGGAGACGGCGACGGATTGGCCATCGGCGGCGGACACTTTCCTCATGCGGCGCGCCGCAACGTCGACATCACCTATATCATGATGGACAACTCGGTTTACGGCCTTACTAAGGGCCAGGGCTCGCCCACCACGACGCACGACACAAAGCTGAAAGCCGTTCCTTACGGAATCGCCGAGGAGAACTTGAATCCCGTCGCGCTTTCGCTCGCCTATGACGTCCCGTTCGTGGCCCGCGCCTATTCCGGTCACATTGACCAGATGACCGACCTCTACATCAAGGCGATCCGGCACAAGGGTTTTTCATTCGTTCACAGCATCAGCCCCTGCACCGCCTTCAACGATACTTATAAATATTACCGCGAACGCGTGGTGAACATTCCCGAGGACCATGACGTAACCAACAAGAAGGCCGCGCTCGACCTCTGGCAGACCAAGGGCAAAGTTTATCTTGGCACGTTCTATAACCAGCCGCGCATGGACCTGAACACCCGCATGCGGAGCCTGGCCGAAGCGTTCCACGGCAGCACGAAGGCGCCGACGGACCAGCTCCTTAATCAATTCTCGTAATCTTGATTGACCGTCGATAAAGATTTCCTTATAATGGGAGCCTGTTTCAATGCCTGACATGACGCAAAATCCATCGCACGGAAAAACCCTCAAGGACTCGACCACGGTCGCGGGCCTCGAGGACATGATTGCCACCGATTCATCGATCTGTTTTATCGACGGAATCCGGACGCGGCTGATCTATCGCGGCTACTCCATCTCCGATCTCGCAAACCAGTCCACGTTCGAAGAAATCATCTATCTCCTTTTCTACAAACGCCTTCCGAAGAAGAACGAGCTCGCTGATTTCACGAGGAAGTTCGCTTCCATGCGGACGCTCGACCCCAAATTTTTGGAGCGCATGCAGAGCATTCCAAAATCAGTTCACCCCATGGCAGTGCTGCGCTCTCTGGTTTCCGCGCTTTCGTTCTTTGACTCCGACCCCGATAACATTCAGCCCGCCGAGGCGGAGAAAAAGGCCTTAAAAGTGATCGCCCAAATACCTACGATCGTGGCCGCCTGGTACAACATACGCCAGGGCAAACCGGCGATTGCGCCCAAAGAGAACCTGAGCCACGCGGCCAATTTCCTGTATATGCTTTCCGGCAAGGATCCCGATGCGCTCTTTGCCAAGGCCCTCGACCTTTATCTCGTGCTGCTCGCGGACCATGAGCTGAACGCCTCTACGTTCGCCGCGCGCGTGACGGCTTCCACGCTTTCCGATTACTATTCCGCCATGACCAGCGCCATCGGCGCGCTCAAGGGACCGTTGCACGGCGGCGCCAACGAACAGGTCATCAAGATGCTGCTCGAGATCAAGAGCCCGGCCAACGTCGACGCCTATCTGCAGAAGGCCTTTGCGGAGAAGAAGAAGATCATGGGCTTTGGCCACCGGGTTTACAAAGTTCAAGATCCGCGCTCCCCGCTTTTGAACGAGATGTCTAAACAGGTTTGCGAGAAGACCGGCCGCGGTGACATGCACAAGATGCTGGTCCAGATCGAGAAGGTCGTCACGGAGGCCAAGAAGCTGCCTTCCAACGTTGATTTCTATTCCGCCACGGTGCTCTATTGCATCGGCATCCCGGAGGATATATTCACGCCCATGTTTGTGGTGAGCCGCATCGCCGGGTACAGCGCGCATTATCTGGAGCAGATTTCCGACAACCGGCTGCTCCGTCCGCGGGCCAACTATACCGGCGACATGGACCTTAACTACACCCCCATCGATAAGAGAGGCTGATCTGCGGATCGATTGTATGGAGGATTTGCCGGAATAAGGCGATGGAAGTTTCCATCGCTTTTTTTGTTAGAATAACCGCATGAACCAGGCCAACGAACTGCTCGCCGCTCTGGGAACCAAAAAAAAACACCTTCCCAAAATTTCCGTTATTGTCGTCGTCAGAAACGAGGAGGATACCATCGGCCGTTGCCTGGTCCATATCCGGGAGACCGCGTTAAGCTATCCGACCGAGATCATCGTGGTGGATGGCGGAAGCACCGATAAATCAATCCTTTTGGCGAAAAGCCTCGCGGACCGGGTTATGGAATCTCCGATGGGATCGCGGTCATTCCAGATGGACTGGGGCGCGAAGCAGGCGACGGGGGATTTGCTTCTCTTTATCCGGGCGAACACGCTCCTGCCGCGCAACTGGCAGTCGGTATTGGAGCGCTGCTTCTTCGATTCCAAGGTTCCTCTGGCGGCGGGATCCTTTCACCTGGGGTTTGAGCGGATCGATTTTCCTTTTGACGTCATCGCGGGGCTGGCCAATTTCCGGACCCACGTGACGGGTATCCCTCAGGTCAACCAGAGCCTGTTTATTCGCAAGGAAGTTTACGCGCGGTCGGGCGGTTTTCCGGACGTGGAGGCGATGGAGGAGTACGTTTTCGTTCCGCGCTTAAGGCAGCTGGGGCTGGGGGAAGTCAGGGTTTTTTCGGAGAAGGTGACGACTTTGAAGCGCCGGCATCCGGAAGGCGGGCCGATCCGGGTGGCCCTTAAAAATTCGATGATCGTTTTGATGCATTATCTTGGAATCCCGCCGCACAAACTCGCCCGCTACCACCGCTAGTCGATATATTCCGTAACGATCCGTAAAACTTCCGCCACGCTCCAGGCCTGGGAACGCGTTCCGCCCGGCCGGTAGGGCGCCGCGCCGTCAAACACTTCGGGCAGCGTGTGGTGCTCATTGGCTAGCAGAAACTCCGCGGTGGGGGTCAGCAAAATCTTGATCTCCGCTTTGATCTCGTCGCGGCTCCGCCCCTGATACTTCCGGACGCGGACGAGGGCATCGATATAGGAGCCCCAGAGCCAGGGCCAGACGGTGCCCTGATGGTAGGCCAAATCTTTCGCGCTGACGGGCAAGTTCGTGTCGTAGCGAGGCTGGAAGTCCGGGTCCTGGGCGGAGAGGGTGCGGAGGCCAAACAGCGTCACGAGTTCGCGCGTGGCGGCCTGGAAGACCGCTTCCTGGCGTTCGGGGGAGAGTAAATCTCCGCCGTGGCTGACCGCGATGATCATATTCGGCCGGATGGCCAAACTTTTTGGATCGCCTTCGATGACGTCCAGCAGTGCCTTCGCCTCCTCATTCCAGAACTTTTCGTTAAAGGATTCTTTCGCCCGCGCGGCGATCGCCAGATACTCGCCGGCTTTTTCGGGCTCGTTCCGGCGCTGGGCCACTTCCGCGGCGAAAAGCAGAGCCCCATACCAAAGAGCGTTGATCTCGACCGCTTTCCCGTTGCGCGGCGTCACGGGCTTGCCCTGCGCGTTGGGGTCGGCGTCCATCCAGGTGGATTGCTCTGGGCTTACGATAAGGCCGTCCTCATCCATCTTGATCCCATAGGCGTTGCCGAGCCGTTTGTAGCCGGTGCCTTTCGAATAATTGAGCAGGATTTTCTGGACTGTGGGCCACATCTCGGAAACGAAACTCCAGTCCCCGGTATATTCGGCAAATTGATGGATCGCGTGGATGAACCAAAGCGAGCCATCTGCCGTGTTGTACTCGATGGTGTCGGGCTTGGCGGCGTCCCAGATGCGGTTGGGGACGAGGCCCTTGCGCTCGAAACGGGAGAATCCGCGGAGAAGCTTTTTGGCATCTTCAAAACGTTTGGTCGCCAGCAGCAGGCCGGGGAGAGAAATAAAGGTGTCGCGGCCCCATTCCTGCTGGAACCAGTCGAGGGCGGAGGCCCAGATTTGGACTGACCCGTTCTTGTCCTTGACGAAAGTCTTGGCGGCGGAGCGCAGGCAGTAACCGATGGATTCGCGCATTTCCCAGACCAGGTCGCATTGCAGGGACCTGGCGAAGTCGAAGATTTGGTCGTTCAGTTTGAGGACGGCGGGCCAATCCTGCGCGGCGGAGGCTGCGGAGAGCTCCGAGCGGATGCGCTCAAGGCGGTTCCATCCGTCGGGCCACTGCTCTCTGCTAAGAAACGAGACATCATTCAGGATGGATTCAAAAAGGCGGAGGAAGTCGCCGTGATGCGCATGGTGGGAGAAGCTCCAAGCGCCGGCTTCTCCGCGGGCGCGCAGCGTTTCCTGGATCAATCGGAAGATGTTGAAAGCGGAAGATTCGATGAAACCATCGGCGAGGTCGCGTTTTCCGAACTCGTACCGGAGGCGGAAGGAATAGCGCTTCCCTAAAAAAGGGAAGATGTCGTAAAGTGCATCTTCCCGGATATTTTGCGGGGCCGCGGACTCGGTAACGGCGGGAGCGGAGGGGGGAGCATGCGGGGCGGGAACGCTGAGCCCGGTCGGATCGGGCGTTCCCGTTCCTCCGGAGCCGGCTATGTTTTCGGTCTCGATCATGCGTTCATCCCCTGGAGGTAGATTTTAGTTTATCCGGCGGGGATTTATCAAATAGGGATTTGATAAAATCATGAAAACTGGACATCATCGGAGGAAGTTATGGCAAAGACATCGGCGGTTGAAAATTTGACCCAGGAGCTGCGCCTGGGGAACTATCAGAAGAAGGCGGATGCCGCCCTCGAAAAATTGCGCAGGGACCATTTTATGCGGCGCTTCTGGGCGAAGGACGCTTCGCTCTGGAAAACCGACCCCAAACACGTCGCGATCATTAAAAATTCCCTCGGCTGGCAGAAAGTCGCCGAGTGGGTGGAGGCGCGCCTCGAAGAGTTGACGCAATTCGCGGGCACCGTTAAAAGCGAAGGCTTTACCGACGTCGTTCTGCTCGGCATGGGCGGATCGAGCCTGGCGCCCGAGGTGTTTCGCCGCAGCCTCTCCGCCAAAAAAGGATATCCGGAGCTTCACGTGCTCGACAGCACCGATCCCGGCTGGGTGTCGCAGGTCGAAAAGTCCGTCACGCTTTCCAAAACGCTCTTCGTCGTGGCCAGCAAGTCCGGCTCGACCATCGAACCGCTCAGCTTCTACAATTATTTCTACGACCGCGCCAAACGGAACGGGGCGCAGTTCGTCGCCATCACCGATCCGGGCTCTTACCTTGAAGGCGTGGCAAAAGAGAAGGGATTCAAAAAGATTTTTCTGAACCCGTCCGACATCGGCGGGCGCTTCTCGGCGCTTTCCTATTTCGGCATCGTGCCGGCGGCATTGGCCGGCATGGACGTTGAGGAATTGCTGGCGCGCGCGATCGCCATGGGGGAGAACGCCTCGGCGAATACCCCGATCCAGGATAACCAGCCCGCGGTTTTGGGCGCGGTGATCGGAGAGCTGGCGAAAGCGGGACGCGACAAGGTAACGCTGGTGCTCCCCGAATCCATCGAGTCCTTCGGGCTCTGGGTGGAACAGCTCGTGGCGGAATCCAGCGGCAAGGAAGGCCGGGGAATCGTTCCCATCGCGGGAGAAAGCCTGGGCGGAGCCGAAATCTACGGTGGCGACCGGCTGTTTGTTGCGGTTTCCGAAGGCAAATTTACCAAGGCGCTGGATGCGAAGCTGACGGCGCTCGAAAAGAGGCACCCGGTCGTGCGCATCCAGATCGAAGACTCGCTCGACATCGGCGCGGAAATGCTGCGCTGGGAAATCGCGACGTCCGTCGCCTGTTCCATCCTCGGAGTGAACACCTTCGACCAGCCCGACGTTCAGTCCGCCAAAGACGTAACGAAAGAGATTCTCAAGGATCTGTCGGCGCAGTCGTCCCTGGCCCTGCCGAAGCCGCACCTGGATTTCGGGACCTTCAGCGCCACGTTCAGCAAGGCGAGCCGGAAGGCTGCCGACGCCGGCGACGAGAAGAAAGTTTTGCGAAAATTCTTCGCCCAAGCTGAAGCCGGCGATTATATCGGCCTTCTTGCTTATATACCCTTCACGGTTGCTGCCGATAAGGCTCTGACGCAGCTGCGCGAAACGCTGCGGAACGGCGCGAAACGCCCGACGCTTTTCGGCTACGGTCCGCGCTACCTCCATTCCACGGGCCAGCTGCACAAGGGCGGAGCCAATAACGGGGTTTTCGCAATCGTCACCATGACGCCCGAGGCCGACATTAATGTTCCCACGGAGCGCTTCACTTTCGGCCAGCTCGAGATGGCGCAGGCGCTGGGCGATTTCCGGGCGCTCGAGGCCAAGGGCCGCCGCGCGGTCTGGATCCACCTGAAAGCCGCGCCCGCCGCAACGATCGGAAAAATCGCTCTGGCCGTTCGAGGCGGCGCAGGCAGCGGCACCTCGGACTAAACCCATGCCCCCGCGCGTCGCTCCCAGTTTTATCTGCGACATGGACGGGGTCATTTACCGCGGGTCCCGCCTGGTCGAGGGGGCGAAACGCTTCGTCGAACGCCTCCGGAAAAACGGCAACAAGTTCGTGTTCCTCACCAACAACGCCGAGAAGACTCCCCATGAGCTCCAGAGAAAACTTGCTCGGCTCGGCATCAGCGTCGGGGTCCGCCACTTCTTCACCGCTGCCATGGCCACCGCCTCCTTTCTGGACCAGCAGAGACCCCGCGGAAAAGCCTACGTCATCGGCGGACATGGCCTGCACAAGGCCCTGCGCGGCATCGGTTATCAGATCACCGACCGCGCTCCGGATTACGTCATCGTGGGCAGCGCGGAAAACTACGACTATTCCAAGATCATCAAGGCGGTGGATCTGGTCGCGAAAGGCGCGCGACTGATCGGCACCAGTCCCGACCTCACGGGTCCCACGGAAAAGGGCGTGGTTCCCGCCTGCGGCTCGCTCATCGCGCCCATCCAGCTCGCGACCCAGACCATGCCTTATTTCATCGGCAAGCCGAGCCCTCTCATCATGCGCATGGCGCTGCGCTTCCTGGGCTCGCACTCCGCCGATACCTACATGGTCGGCGACCGCATGGACACCGATATCGTGGGCGGCGTCGCTTCCGGGATGCGCACCATCCTCGTGTTGTCCGGCGTCACGCGCCTCGAGGACGTGCCGCGCTACGGTTATCAGCCGCAGCACATCTATCAAACGGTGGGCGATATTCCCATGGCCCGTTTTTAGGCAAAAAATTCAATTTCGGAGGAAAACGATGCAGATCGCGATGATCGGGTTAGGGCGGATGGGGATGAACATGGCTTTACGGCTCTTGAAGGGCGGCCACGAAGTGGTGGCCTATAACCGAAGCGCGGACAAAGTAAAGGAGATTGAAAAGGAAGGCGCGATCGGCGCCGGTTCTTTGGAAGATTTGGTTAAAAAACTGAAAGCCCCGCGTATCGTCTGGTTGATGCTGCCCGCGGGCGCCGCGACGGACGATCATATCAACCAACTTTCCAAACTCCTGTCCAAAAATGATCTTTTGATCGACGGCGCCAATAATTATTATAAGGAAGATATCCGCCATGCGGAGCAATTGAAAGCCAAAGGGATTCGCTTCATGGATGCGGGTGTCAGCGGCGGTATTTGGGGGCTCAAAATCGGCTATTGCACGATGGTGGGGGGCGACGCTAAAGATTTTAAGATGATCGAGCCGGCTTTGAAGACGTTGGCGCCCAGGGACGGTTATCTGCATTGTGGTCCCGCGGGTTCGGGCCATTTTGTGAAGATGGTCCATAACGGCATCGAGTACGGCATGATGCAGGCTTACGCGGAAGGTTTTGAGCTGATGAAGGCCGCGCCCTACGATCTGCCGCTGGCCAAGATCGCGCACCTTTGGAACCAGGGCAGCGTGGTCCGCTCCTGGCTGCTGGAACTGCTGCATGACGCGCTTTCCAAAGAGGGGGACCTGTCGTCCATTCAGGGCTACGTCGAGGATTCCGGCGAGGGACGCTGGACCGTCCAGCAGGCGATCGACACCTCGGTCGCGGCGCCCGTGATCGCGCTCTCGCTTTTTCAGCGCTTTGGTTCGCGCCAGCCCGACGCGTTTTCCAATAAAGTGCTGGCCGCGCTCCGCAACGAGTTCGGCGGCCATGCGGTGAAACCCGGAACCAACCCCGGCCGGAAAGGGAAAAAATGACCGTTCCGCCATCGCCCTCGCGCAAGACCAGCGTCCGGATCCTTTCTCCGGCCTCGTCGCGCGCGCGTCCTGACTTTCAGCCGCAGAACTCTCCGCCCTGCGGGCTCGTGATTTTCGGCGCTTCGGGCGACCTCACGTTCCGCAAGCTGGTCCCGGCACTCTATCACCTCTTCCAGAACGATTTGCTCCCGAAGCAATTTTACGTGGTCGGGACGGGGCGCACCGAAATGTCGGACCGCGATTTTTGCAAAAAGGTGCGCGACTCGCTGGATCAAAACGCCATGTACGGACCGATTCGCGCGGCTCGCTGGGACGATTTTTGTTCGCTTTTCCATTATCAGGCCGGGGATTACGACGATCCGCGCTCCTACGCGGCTCTCAAAGAAACGCTTGGACGGCTGGACCGGAAGATCAAGAGCGACGGCAGCCATATCTTTTATCTCGCCACGCCGCCGGTCCTGTATGCGAAGATCGCAGCGCTGCTGGGCAGCGCGGGGCTGAACCGGCAAGCGGCAAAGGGAAAGGCATTTTCGCGCATCGTCATTGAAAAACCTTTTGGCCGCGACCTTTCGTCGGCCCGCTCGCTCAGCCGCGAGCTCGAAAAACACTTTAAGGAAGACCAGATTTACCGCATCGATCACTATCTTGGGAAAGAAACGGTGCAGAACGTTCTGTTCTTCCGCTTCGGGAACGCGATATTTGAGCCGCTCTGGAACCGCAATTTTATCGATCACGTGCAGATCACCGTGGCCGAAAGCGACGGCGTGGGGCATCGCGCCGGATATTTCGACCAGTCGGGATCGCTTCGCGACATGGTACAGAACCATCTCCTGCAATTGCTGTGCCTCGTGGCCATGGAAAACCCGGCCAACATGGGCGCCGACGCCATCCGCGCGGAGAAACTGAAAGTGATGAAGTCCATCCGCGCGATCAAGCCGGCGGAAGTGTCCCGCTTCGTGCTGCGCGGCCAGTATTCCAGGGGAAACATCGACGGAATAAGCGTGCCTGGCTATCACCGGGAAAAGGGCGTGGCGCCCGGATCGTCCACGGAAACTTACGCCGCGCTGAAGGTTTTTATCGATAACTGGCGCTGGCAGGGCGTGCCGTTTTATCTGCGCACAGGCAAAAGGCTGCCGCTCCGGGGCAGCGAGATCGCGATTCAATACAAAGACGTGCCGCATTCTCTCTTTAAGGAAGTCGAAAAAGTCTTGGAACCCAACGTGCTCTGTTTCCGCGTCCAGCCTAACGAAGGGATTTCGCTGCGGTTCGAAACGAAAGTGCCGGGGCTTCAGCCCGACATGGCGCCCGTGGAAATGGATTTTAACTATCAGGAAGCCTTCAACGCGCCTCTGCCCGAAGCCTACGAGCGGCTGGTGCTGGACTGCATTTCCGGCGACATGACGCTGTTCGCGCGGCGCGACTGGGTGGAGATGTCCTGGGACTACCTCGATCCCATCCTGGAGTATTGGGTCGCGCGCCCGTCCAAAAACCTGTTCCAGTATCCCGCGGGAAGCTGGGGGCCGAAAGAGGCCGACGCTCTGCTCGCGGCCGGTGGCCAGACCTGGCGAAAACTCTAGTCCTCGTTTTTCCTTCGTTCGATCAGGCCTGCGCTCACGCGGCCAAACTCTTCTTTGATTGCGCCGGTCAGGCCATCCGCTCTCGTGGGCAATTCCTCGCGGCACTTTCCGGCGGCTCCACGCCCAAACCTCTCTATAACCTACTCGGACAATCACCCTGCAAAAACCGCTCCGAATGGAAAAAGACCCATCTTTTCCAGGCGGATGAACGCTGCGTGCCTCCGGACCATCCCGACAGCAACGCCCGGATGATCCGGCAAACCCTTCTGTCGAAAATTTCCCTGCCCAAGTCCCGGTTTCATCCGATGGACGGCGCAAAATCGCCCGATCGGGCTGCGGAGGATTATGAGCGAACACTTCGAAAAATGGGCGGGAAGCCATCGCTGGATATGATCCTGCTGGGGTTGGGAGAGGATGGCCATACCGCGTCTCTTTTTCCGGGGGGTGCTGCCGTCAGGGAAAAAAAGCGGCTGGTCGCGGCGGAATATGCGGCGAAGCCGGGCTCAGCCCGGCTCACATTGACCTTGCCGTTCATCAATCAGGCAAAAAATATTCTTTTTTTGATTGAAGGAAGGAGAAAGAAAAAAGCGTTCGCGGCGCTGTTGAGCGGCAAAATGGATGTTCCGGCGGCCCGGGTTTTACCGAGGGGAAACCTGACGATTTTACTGGATGAGGCCGTAATTAAATAAATTTACGGACGTGTTCGAGGAGGGTTTTACTGTCGAAGGGTTTGGGCAAAAAATCGTCGGCTCCGGCCTCGGCGCTCCGCCTGCGGTCTTCCTTCTGGCCGAAGGCGCTGGCGATGATCACCGGAATTTCCTGCATTTCCGCCTTGATCTTCTTGCACACCTCCCAGCCGGTCAGGGAGGGGAGCTTGATGTCGAGGATCACCAGGTCGGGTTTGATGGACCGGGCCTTGTTCAGGGCGGACTCCCCGTCGTCGGTCGCGATGATCTCGTAACCCTCGAGTCCCAGCACGGCCTGGTAGAGCGTCGTGATGTGGGTCTCGTCGTCAGCGACCAGGATCTTCTTCTTATCATCGGACATTGTCGGTCTCCCGGGTTTCTTCCGCGCCGAGCGGGATCGTAAAGCTGAAATTGCTGCCCTTGTCGGGATTGCGCGAAGCGCTGATCCTGCCGCCCAGAGCCTCGACGATGGCCTTGGCGATCGGAAGCCCGAGGCCCGTCCCTTTGATCTTCATGTTCGCGTTGCTCTGCACGCGGTAGAAGGGCTCGAAAATTTTCTCGGCTTCTTCGTCCGGAATCCCCGGACCTTCGTCTTTAACGCTGATCTGGATATGCTCGGGAGCTGAATACGCTTCGATCCGCACCGAGGTTTTATCGGGAGCGTACTTCAGGGCGTTGCCGATCAGGTTGGTCAGCACCTGATGGATCTTGTCCTCATCGGTCACCGCCATGGGCGCCGTCCCGTTGAACGCCACATCGATCCTCACCGTTTCCTTCAGCACCTTCATCTTCTCGCTCACCTTTTCGGCCAGCGCTTTCAAGTCGGTCATCCTGAGTTTTAATACGATGCGCCCGTCCTTGATCCGCGACAGGTCGAGGAGGTCCGCCGACAAGCGCGCCAGGCGCTGCGTCTCGTCGCGGATGATCCTCAGAAATTTTTTGACCTCCTCTTCTTTCAGCGTGGCGCCGTAGTCGAGCAGCATGCTGGAAAAACCGATGATGGACGTCATGGGCGTCTGGAGCTCGTGCGACGCGTTGGCTACGAATTGGGACTTCGACTGGTTCAACTCTTCGAGCCGCTCCACGAGTCCCAGCAGCTCTAGGTTCTTCTTGCTGAGCTCACCCGTTTTTTCCTGGACTTTCTTTTCCAGCTGGCTGTTCCAATCCTGGAGTTTTTTCAGCAAAATCTTGTTTTCCTCCACCAGCGCCTGTTTATCGAGGACTTTCTCGATGGCCGATTTGACCTCGGTGGGGTTATAGGGCTTCTGGATGTAGGCGAACGCGCCCGCGTTCAGCGCCTCGATGGACGTTTCAACGTCGGCGTGTCCCGTCATCATGATGACGCCGATCTCGGGATCCACTTTTTTGATTTCGCGCAGCACTTCGAGCCCGCTCATGTCGGGCAGGCGGATATCGGACAAAACGACGTTCAGCTCTTTGTGGGATTTTTTGGATTTGACAAAGTCCACGCCTTTGGCGCCTTCATGCACAAATTCCGCGTCATAGCCGGCGCGCTTCAGGATCCCGGCCAGGGTCTTGGCCAGGGCGACGTCGTCGTCGATGATGAGGAGTTTGGGGGACGCGGAAGCGGAGGGCTCGCTCATTATTTTTGAGATTTGAGGCACTGGTCGATGGTCGTCAGGAGCTCTTCGGTGTCGAAAGGCTTTTTCACGCAGGCAAAAGATCCCTGCTCGACCGCTTTCTTCACGAGTTCCTGGCTCGTGTAGGCGCTCATCAGGATGACGCCCACGTCGGGCCGGACCTGCTTCACTTGATTGAGCGTCTGGATTCCGTCGATGGCGGGCATGCGGTAGTCCATCAGCACGATCTGAAATCGTTTTTCAGTGACGGCCTTCATGCATTCTGTGCTGTTCTGCGCGGTCACGACCTGGTATCCCTTGCGCTCCAGCGTCAGCTTCACGAGCTCGAGGTCCTCGAACTGGTCGTCCACGAGGAGGACCAGCGTCTTATTCTCGAGGCATTCCGTCACGATCGAAAGGATGCGTTCGATGTCGAGGGGCTTGTGCATCACCGCGTAGGCGCCCTCGCGGATGGCGAGCTTGATCTCTTCTTCCAGGGCGAAAGCCGTCATCATGATGACGGTGGTGCGGGGGGATATCTCTTTGATTTTGAGGTAGGCGTCGACGCCGCTGATGCCGGGCATCTTGATGTCCATGAAAATCACGCGGAACTCATGGTCTTTGGCCATCTGCACGGCCTGCTCGCCGTCTTCTGCGATGTCAACCGAATAGCCTTTTTTGCTCAGGATCGCCTTCAGCGTCAGCCGCATTCCCGGCTGGTCGTCGACGACCAGGATTTTAACCGCCTTGTTCATTTGTTCGACAGGCATAGTCCCTCCATACGTGCAATTCTACAGGATAGATCCGCATTTTGCCAGGACATTTTTAGGAATCCCCGGCGCCTTTCACCGGCAGGCGGATCGTGAAAACGCTGCCCTTTCCGGGCTCGCTGGACACGCTGATTTTGCCTCCGTGGGCCTCCACGATGTTGTTGGAAATGGCCAGTCCCAGGCCCGTGCCCTTGGCCTTGGTGGTGAAGAGAGGTTCGAAAATTTTACCCAGGGTTTCCGCGTCCATGCCGGCGCCCTGGTCCTTGAATTCAACGACCACCATCGCGGGATCAACGCTGTCCAGGAGGTCGGTGCGGATCGAAAGCGTTCCGCCTTTGGGCATGGCCTGGATCGCGTTTGTTGCGAGGTTGATAAAAACCTGGCGGATTTTCTGAGGATCAATCGGGATTCGGGGAAGGGCCGGATGGAGGGATTCTTCAAGCCTCACGTTTTCCGGAATCTGGACCACCGATTTCATGGAGGCGAGCAGCTCGTGGAGGTCGGTCTCCTGGGGAAAAATCTTGCCGACCCGCGAGAAGTCCAATAGGTCGCTGATGATGCTGTTGGAACTCTTGATCTCCCCTTCCGCGAGGTCGAGGAATTCCATGAGCGACGGATCTTTTTCGGTCAGCTTTTCCTCCTTGATGAAATCGCGGATGTAATAGAGAGCGTTTTGGATGGCGCCGAGCGGGTTCCGGAGCTCGTGGCCGACGCTGGAGGCCAGTTTGCCGATGGCTGCCATGCGTTCGGTGCGGATCATTTTGAACTGCGCGATCTTGAGCGCGTCAAGCGCTTTCTGAAGCTCGACCGTGCGGAGCCGGACCTTCTCTTCCAGCTCGCTGTTGGAACGCCGAAGGGCTTCTTCGGCCCGGTTCAGGTCCGAGGTCATGCTGTTGAACGCGTGGCCCAGCTGGCCGATCTCGTCTTGGCGGGTGACGTCCACGTGCGCCTGTTCGAGGTGTCCCTGTCCCGCTTCCGTCATGCTGCGGGCCATGTCGCGAATGGGATCAATGATCGCTTTCCGGAACGTGAAATACATGCTGAGCCCCGCCAGGAGCACGATGAGAAACGTCGCGAGGATACTGCGCAGGATGAGCGTTTGCACGAAACGGCGGCTGCTCTGCAGGGTGAAGACCAGGGTGAGCGTTCCGACCTGCGCCTTTTCCAGTCCCGCAGGTTTGGCGGAGAGATCGACGGACCCGTCCCCGAGAAGGTCGGCCGCATCGCGCTTTTTGGCTTCGACGGCCAGCGGCGCAGTAACCACCATGTACTTCTGGTTGCGCGCGATCGCGATGCCGGAGGAATGGGCTGCATTTTTTGCGGGCTTTTCCTTGTCCGGCTCGGGCAGCTTCGCCTTCTGGGGATCCAGTTTTTTGCCGGCGCGGATTTCGTCCTTTCCGGAGGCGTCTTCAATCCGAATGAATACAACGTCGTCAATTTTCGCGGCACTTTCCAGGATGAGCCGCGCGCCGTCGCGGTCGCCGATGTAGAGCCGGTACCCGCAGGCGCTCGACAGGCTTTCGGCCAGCTGCGTTCCGCGCCGCTCCATCGCGTGATGGACGGTTCGTTCCTGCTGCAGGGCGGCGTTCCAGATCAAGAGGAAGCTCAGCAGAAAACCCCATCCCGCCAGATAGAGGATGAAGCGTTCCGACAGTCCCAGGGGCCTGCGTTTCGCGGAGGTTGCTTTCATGTTAACGGTGAATGTAATCCGCGCGGTTGGCGACGGATTCCTTGAACCGGATGTTCAGCACTTCGGCCATCTTAAGATTGATCCCGACTTCCGATTTCAGGGGGATTTCGAGCGCCGCGTCGCCCGCGCCGCCCGGTTCGCGCAGGAGGCGGTTGATGAGCGAGCCGGTCTGCCGGCCCAGCTCCACGTAATCGGCCTCGAGCGAAAGCAGTCCGCCGCTTTTGAGCAGGGCTTTCGACGGCACGATGAGCGCGATCCGGTTCCGGATGCAGAACTCCACGATGAACTGGATGCTTTCCGGGTTCATCACGATGGGGTCGTAGGTGGCGATGAACGCCTCCACGCCCTTGTCCTTGAGGGAATCGAGCGCGGCCGAAATTTCTTTCTCCGCCGCGGCCGGGACCGCTTCGATCCTGAGGCCCAGCGCTTCGGACTGTTTGCGCACCGCCGGCGAAAAGGGGGAGTCGAGGGCGGAATCGTAAATGAAGCCGGCGGTCCGGATCTCCGGAAGGTACTCGTTCAGGAGCTTCAGGTACGATGAAAAGGGGAAGTCGAGACGCACGCCGGTGGCGTCGCGCAGCTCGCGCGGGTTGGAACGCAGGATGACGCCGCTGGCCGTAACGGGTATTTCCCGGACATTCTTTTTCGCCCACAATGCCGCAGCGTTGCCGATCGTGATCACTCTTTTCGGTTTTTCTCTTTCAAATCCCGCCTCCGGGTTCGGCGTTTCGCTGAGGTAAACATCTTCATACTCCGTCTGCAAAGTCTGTTGGATGCCTTCGTTGATCAGGAGATAAATTTTATTCCGGCTGGACGATACCAAAGTCACTTTGGACCAAGCGAGGCTCTGGCAGGCGATGAGACCCGCAACGATTCCTCCCACAAGGCGCAAAGACAGCCGGATGGCCATGAGCCATATATAGACCCATCTGGGGGGTTTGTCAACGCCCTTTCCTTATTAATAATACCCGGGGTGGAGGACCCCCTATCTCCAGAAAATGGATAAAAATGATAAAATGGCGCTCATGTTCAAGTCCAATTTTGCGCCCATAGCTCAGTCGGATAGAGCGTCCGGCTTCGAACCGGAAGGCCGCAAGTTCGAATCTTGCTGGGCGCAAACACCATTGAAAAAAATTTATAGGAATTTGCGCCCGGTCCCTTCCCTAATTCGAAGGAATGAGAGATGGGACTGGGTGCACACACAAGTTGGGGCTGGGCGCAATAAGAAAAGTCGCTGGGCGCTTATACGTTTATGTTATGTGGCATTCGCGTTGATAGCTTCCGTCATTTTCTCCAGCTGCTCTTTCACCTCCTCTTCAAAAAAGCCCTGGCACGGCCCCGAGACTGAAGCCAACCATCATCTGGACCGCGCTTTAAAGCAGGGCAAAAAAGTGCGACTCGCGGTCCTGGGGCGGGCGGCCGCGGAAATGACGCGGGCCGAAATGGAGTACTTTGACGTGAAGAAAAGCCACTGGGAAGAAACGCGCACGGCCCAGGAGAATGCGGCCGCGTCGGCGCAGTTTAAGCGGCTTTTGGGGGCCAGCGCGCAATTCGAATTGATGGACAAAAAGGCGCTGGATTCAATCGTACTGGGCAGAAAATTTGAGGATCCCGGCCGCCCGCTGGAGCAGGAAGCGGTTGAGATCGCCAACCTGGCCCGGGCCACCCATCTCGCCTATTGGACCCTGACGCGCATCGCCTACGGAGAGTACAGGATATTGGATAAATTCACCATGAAACTCATCGAGATCCCGGCGGGCCGCACTCTTTCGATCGAAGCGTTCCAGGAAGTCCGCAAGTGACGCTTTCTCCAGCCGAATGCTGATCCTCGAATCCACCGGTTTCGTCATATTTCTGATCATCCTCCTGATCGGCCTGAACGGTTTTTTTGCCGCCGCGGAAATCGCCGTGGTATCGTCGCGCAGGAGCCGGATCGAGCAGCTCGCCAAGGGCGGGCGCAGGAGCGCGGAAATCGTCGGGCGCTGGCTGAAGGAACCGGAAGTGTTTTTGGCCACGGTTCAGATCGGCGTCACATTCGTGGGCGCGCTGGCCTCCGCGGTGGGCGGAGCTTCGGCCCTGCGGTTCCTGACGCCGCAGGTTGCGCGGATTGATATTCTGGCGCCCTGGGCGGAGTCCATCTCCATCGGGCTGGTCGTGGTCGCTATCTCCTACCTTTCGCTGGTGCTGGGCGAGCTCGTCCCTAAATCATTGGCCCTGACGTACCGCGAATCGCTGGCCACGCTGGTCGCGCGGCCTATCCACGCCCTTTCGCTCATCGCCAGACCCCTGGTCTACTTGTTGACCCAGTCCACCCGCCTAGTGCTGCGGCTGCTCGGAAAAAAGGAGATACCCAAAGAACTTTTCGTTTCCGAGGAGGAAATCCGGTTCCTGATCAAAGAAGGCGGCGCGCAGGGCATCTTCGACCAGACCGAGCAGCAGCTCATCCCCAGGATTTTTGAATTTGCGGACATCCGCATCCGGGATCTGATGATCCCGCGCGAACGCATGAGCGTCCTGGACATCCAGACGCCCCGCGAGGAGCTTTTGGATAGGGTGGCGGAAGAGGCCTACACCCGGCTGCCCGTATTTAAGGGAGACTTGGACCACGTCATCGGGGTCCTGCACATGAAAGACCTGATCTACATGGTCAGCCTGGGGCAGGTGGTCATCCTGCACGATCTCCTGCGCCCGCCGGTCTTCATCGGGCCCGAAGCGCACGCCAAGGACCTGCTGAGGCTGTTCCAGAAACAGCACGTACACATGGCCATCGTTCAGGAGAACGGAAAAACCGTAGGGCTGGTGACTCTCGAGGATCTCATTGAGCGCATCGTGGGCGACATCCGCGACGAGCATGACGTAATATGATAAACTCAGGGGAATAGACATCCAATGGATAAAAAACAACTTTTCCGCATCTTTTTCCAGGTCGCATTCCTCCTCTTGATGTACCAGCTCCTCCGCATCATTTCGCCGTTTTACACCGGCATCCTGGGCGCGGTGGTCATCACACTGATTTTCTTTCCCGTCCACCGCTGGCTCCAGAAAAAAGTGGGATACCACCACATGAACACCGCGGCCTGCATCTCGACCGTCACGGTCATCATCTTCACGGTGATTCCATTTATTTTCTTCACCTGGCTTTTGCTCGGGGAAATCAAGACTGTCTATCCGCTGGCGGAGCGCGTCGCGGCAGTGCTCGAGCGCTGGCGGAGCGGGGCGAGCCTCTTCCATAACCCGTTCCTCAGCATGCTGGAAATGCGCCTCCAGGACTTCCTGAACCTCTTCCACGTGGACCTGCAATCCATCGTGATGGGGACCACGATGGGCGTCACCAACATGCTGGTGGAAGTCACCAAGAACCTGCCGAGAAACGCTTTCATCCTCTTCATTAACCTGATGGTGATGATCTTCACGCTCTTCTTTCTTTTCCGCGACGGACAGACCCTGTTTAATCGGATCCGGGATCTCGTTCCTATGGACGATAAATATAAAGATAACATCGCGCACCAGCTCTATATCACGGTGACCGCGGTGGTGCGCGGCGTGTTTATCGTGGCCGCGGCGCAGGGGACACTGGCCGGCATCGGCTTCGCATTGGTGCAGAACCCGTCGCCGGTTCTGCTCGGTTTCATCACGATGCTCGTGGCGCTCATCCCGTTCGTGGGCGCGGCGACCGTCTGGATCCCCGTGTCTCTCATCTATTTAATGCACGGCAGCATGGGCAAGGCCATCTTCATTTTTATCTGGGGCGCGTTCCTGGTCAGCCTCGTGGATAATTTCCTGCGGCCCATCCTCATCGGCAGCCGAGCGGGCCTTCCGATATTGTTCCTCTTCTTCGGCATCCTGGGCGGCATCAAGGTTTACGGTCCCATGGGCCTGTTCCTCGGGCCGCTGGTCGTGGCGCTGCTTGTGGCCTTCGTAAAAATTTATCGCGAGGAATACATCCCTCACCTCGCGTCCCGTTCCGGCGAGTCGCCGGATGGCGGCCGCAACCGGCCATGAGCCTCTGGGCCGTTACCCTCGCTTCCATCGCGGTATTGGCCGCGGGGTATCGATTCTACGGCAGGTTCCTTTCCCGCTCTTTTGAGCTGAACGATAACACTTCCACTCCCGCGGCGCGGATGAACGACGGCGTCGATTTCGTTCCCGCCAAACCTTCCATTCTGGTCGGACAGCACTTCGCGGCGATCGCGGCCGTTGGACCCATCGCGGGGCCCATTTTGGGTGGCCTGACCTACGGATGGCTGCCCGCTCTGGTCTGGATCGCTCTGGGCGCGGTTTTTATCGGCGGGCTTCACGATTTCGCGGCGCTGGTCGCCTCGATCCGCAACGACGCCCGATCCGTGGCGGAACTGATGCGGCTCTACGTCGGTAAGAAAGCCTACGTACTCTTTCTGCTTTTCATCTGGCTTTCTTTGATTTATGTCATTGTCGTTTTCACGGACCTCACGGCGGGAGCGTTTATTTCCAAACCCGCGCTGGGAGCCGAGAATTTCGGGCCGGGAGTCGCCTCCTCCTCGTTTCTTTATCTCGGACTGTGCCTGGCGATGGGACTGTGCCTCTACAAATGGAAGTGGAACCTCGCCTGGACCACGGCGGTTTTTGTTCCTTTGATGCTGGGAGCGATCTTTATCGGGCAGCAAATGCCGGTGGAACTGCCGCCGTTGTTGGGATCTCCGCAAAAAACCTGGGACTTGCTGATCCTCGGCTACTGTTTCGCGGCGAGCGTCATTCCGATGTGGCTGCTGCTGCAGCCCCGCGGTTACCTTGGCGCCACGATCCTCTATATCACGTTCGCGGTGGGGGTTTTCGGCACGCTTTTCAGCGGGCAAACCGTGAATTATCCGGCTTATATTCCGCCCGACCCCGGCGCGCCGCGCCTGCCCGTTTTTCCTCTGCTTTTCACGACGATTGCCTGCGGCGCCTGTTCCGGGTTTCACGGGCTCGTGTCGAGCGGGACCACCTCGAAGCAGCTGGAAAAAGAAACCGACGCGCGCCTCGTGGGCTACGGCGGCATGATGCTCGAAGCATTCGTGGCGATCATCGCTCTGGCGACCGTGATGATGCTTTCGCGCGGCGACCGCCTCCTGGAATTCGGCCCGGACGAAATTTACGCGCGGGGCCTGGCCCATTTTATTGCGATGGCGGGCATCCCATTCGCGGCCGCGGTCACCTTCGGCAAATTGGCTTTCGCGACGTTTATTTACGACACTCTGGACGTGGCGACGCGGCTCGGGCGCTACATTTTCCAGGAACTGACCGGTTTATCGGGGAGGACCGGAGCGTTCGTCGCGACGTTCGCCACGCTCGCGGTTCCGGCGGGCGTAGTACTGATCGACGTGCAGGACGCGTCGGGCAAAATCATTCCGATGTGGAAGCTTTTCTGGCCCGCTTTCGGCGCGACGAATCAATTGCTGGCGGCTCTGACATTGCTGGGCGTCACGCTCTGGCTCAAGCGCGAGAGCAGAAAGTGGTGGATCGCGGGCGTTCCCGCGGCCTTCATGCTGGTCACGACGATCTCGTCGCTCCTGGCCATCATCGGGCCCTGGGCCGGCGGGCTTTCAAACGGGGGAGCTCTTTTCCACCCGGTCGGCACGACTGCCTGCTTTTTGCTAATCGTAGCGGTCTTTTTGATTGCCAGCGTCCTGCCCAAACTGGCGCAGTCCGGAACCGCCGCAGCTGCCGGCGCGGCGCAAAATTTAATTAAATCTGCTTAACAGGAGTTTGATATGGCCTTCAGCCTGATACCCAAAGAAGAAAAGTTTTTTGACCTGTTCGAAGTGCAGGGCGAACGCATCGCCGAAGTCGGACGTACTTTCAAGGAAATGATCTCGCACTGGTCCGTGGAGTCCCCGCTCGTGGAAAAGATCCGCGACCTCGAGCACGAAGCGGACATGACGACGCACGAGATCATCGATAAACTCAACCGGTCCTTCATCACGCCGTTCGACCGGGAAGATATCCACCAGCTCACCAGCAAGATGGACGACGTGATCGATTTGATCCAGGGCACCGCTTCGCGCATGCAGCGCTACAAGGTGAACGATCTGTCCAGCGAGCTCGTTCAGCTGGCCGACATCCTGCAGCAGTCAACGGACGTGGTGCGCAAGGCGATCGTGGGCCTGCGGGACATTTCCAATCCGCGCCGCACGCTCGATTACTGCATCGAGATTAACCGCCTTGAAAACGCCGGCGACCAGATGATGGAGCTTGCGATGGAAAAGCTTTTCTCGGGCAACCATAATCCGATCGACGTCATCAAGTGGAAGGAGATTTACGAGCTCACGGAGGCGGCCACCGATTTGTGCGAAGACGTCGCGAACGCCATCGAATCCATCGTTGTAAAGCACGGATAACATGCCCGACATCAGCCTCGGACTTCTATTCGTGCTGCTCCTGATATTGGGGGCGGAATTTGTGAACGGCTGGACCGATTCGCCCAACGCGATCGCCACGGTCATCTCCACGCGGTCTCTGTCGCCGCGGCAGGCGGTGATGATGGCCTCCATGTTGAACCTCGCGGGCGTGCTCTCAGGTACCGCTGTCGCTCTCACCATCGGCAAGGGCATCATCGATCCCGCCGCGGTGAATTTGACGACGGTGGGGGGCGCCATGGTGGGCATCATCATCTGGTCCACGGTCGCGGCGCGCTGGGGAATTCCGACCAGCGAAAGCCACGCGCTCGTGGCCGGGCTTTCCGGCGCGGGGTTTGCCACGGCGGGGCCGGACGTCCTCATGTGGGCCGGCTGGAAGAAAGTGCTGATCGGCCTCGGTTTTTCATCGTTCCTCGGTTTTTTGGGCGGGCTGCTCGTCATGGCCATCGTTTACAGATTGTTTCGGAACGCGGTGCCGGGCCAGGTGAAAGGACTCTTCCGCTGGATGCAGATCGGGTCCTCCGGGTTCATGGCGTTCAGCCATGGCTCGAACGACGGACAGAAGTTTATGGGAGTGTTCACCATGGCGCTCGTTCTCGGCGGAGCGCAGACGGATTTTCATATCCATACCTGGGTGATCCTGCTTTGCGCTTTCGTGATGGCGATGGGGACCATCGTGGGGGGATGGCAGATCATGAAGACCATGGGCGTTAAAATGACGAAGCTGGAAACGCATCAGGGGTTCGCGGCGGAGCTGGCCGCGGCCAGCACGATCGAGCTGGCATCGCGGCTCGGTATCCCGCTCAGCACGACGCACACCATTTCAACGTCCATCATGGGCGTGGGCGCGGTGCGGCGCTTCTCGGCGGTGCGCTGGGGCGTCACGCAGCAGCTGTTGGTCGCCTGGATCCTGACCTTTCCCATCTGCGCGTTCATCAGCTGGTTCGTGGTCAAAATTATCCAGTTTTTCCATTGATGACCGAATAAATTATGATCAAAAAAATCCTGGTCGTTGAAGACGAAAAGGCCATCATCAAACTCCTGAAATATAATCTGGAGAAAGAGAAGTTTTTGCTCACCATCGCGCAGGACGGCGAAGAAGGACTCGCCTGTTTCAAAAAAACCAAGCCCGACCTGGTGATTCTCGACTTGATGCTGCCGAAATTGGACGGCATTGAGGTCTGCAAGCAGATCCGGCGAGACAGCCGCGTTCCCATCATCATGCTGACGGCCAAAAAGGAAGAGACGGACCGCGTGCTGGGGCTCGAATTGGGTGCGGACGATTACATGACGAAGCCCTTCAGCGTCAGGGAGCTCATTGCTCGCATCAAATCGCTGTCGCGCCGGATGGAACCGGCCAAAGAGGCGGCGGATGCCATTCAGATCGGCAGGCTTTCCATCGATCTTTCCAAATATGAAGTTCACCTGTCCGGCAAACTCGTGGAATTGAGTTCGAAAGAGTTTGCATTTTTGAAGATATTGCTCGAAGCCAAGGGCAAGGTCCTGACGCGCGACCAGCTCCTGGAACAGGTCTGGGGCTATGAAAAGGGGCTTGAGATCGATACGCGCACGGTGGACCAGCACGTTGCGCGTCTCCGCGCCAAACTGGGCTCCGAATCGGAACGCCTCGCCACCGTTAAAAGCATCGGATATAAATTCAAGATTGATTGAGACCCGCTGATTGAGTTTTCCCATGGAATGGATCCGCAAAAAGTTCTCGCGTAAAGTCGGATTCGTTTTCACCCTCCTCCTGGCCGCCATGATGGGCCTCGCAGGCCACCTGGCTGTCACCCGCCTGGAAAAAGACCTTTTGAGCGATCTCCGCGAACAGATGGCCATGAGCGCGCGGGGAATTTCCGGTTTTATTCACTCGGATGATTTTCTGCGGCCCGACGCGCGGTTGTCGCGCCAGGTGCGCGAAGCGGGACTGCGGGGCGGGATGCGGCTCACGCTGGTCCGCAAGGACGGCGCGGTGCTCGCGGATTCGGACGTGGATGCGGCGGATATCGCCGCGGTCGAGAACCATGCGGCGCGCCCCGAAATCGTTGAAGCGTTTCGTTCCGGGCTGGGATTCGACATTCGCCTGAGCCGGACCACCGGATCCGAATTATTATATGCCGCGGTTCCCTTTCCTTCTTCCGGCGATCCGCAGGGAACGGTCCGGCTTTCCATTCCGCTGACGCGGCTGCGCGCAAAAGTGGCCGACGCGCGGAACGCGGTCTACGCTTCCTGCGGTCTGGCGGCCCTGGCCGCGCTCTTTCTCGTCGCGTTCGTATCGCGCAAGGTGAGCCAGCCCCTGTCCCTGATCAGCGCCGCCGCCGAAAAAGTGGCGGAAGGGCAGACGTCAGTTCGCGTCCCGGTTCAGAGCATCGACGAGGTGGGGCGGCTGGCCTCCAGTTTCAATTACATGGTCCAAAAACTGGACGGGGCGCTGAGCCAGCTGCGTTCTGAAAAAGACGAGATCGGCGCAATCCTTTCCAACATGGTAGAGCACGTCGTGGCCGTGGATATATCCGGCAAAGTGCTTTTTATCAATCCCGCGGCGGAAAAGGCCTTTGAGATTCCGAGCGCCGCCGCCACCGGCAAGCCTTTCGTCGAGGCCATCCGGCAGGCTTCGATCAGCGAGATCCTGCGAAGCGTGCTGGATTCGGGAGAGGAAAAATCCGGAGAGCTCCGGCTCTTCCTGAACGAGGAGCGGTACTTTGAGATGCGGGCGATCCCGCTCCATAATGCGGGGGAACGCCGCGGGGCGCTGCTGGTCCTGCACGATACGACGCGCATCCAGAAACTGGAGCAGGTGCGCAAGGATTTCATCGCCAACGTTTCGCACGAGCTGCGCACGCCGCTCACCGCCATTCAGGGTTTCGCCGAAACTCTGCTCGACGGAGGGCTGGAAGACAAGGAGCATAACCGCGAGTTCGTCCAGACGATTCATAGCGAAGCGGCGCGCCTGGCGGCCCTGGTGAACGATTTACTGGACCTGTCCGCGATCGAATCGGGCCGCGCCAAGCCCGACCGCAAACCCGTCGCCCTGTCTCCGCTGTTGGATGAAGTGGTGCGCCAGCTTTCGCCCCTGGCCAGGAAGAAGTCTATTCGCCTTGAGATTGAAGGGTCCGCAAAATTTCCGTCGGTGCCGGCCGACACCAACCAGATCCGGCAGGTTTTCTCCAACCTGATCGACAACGCCATCAAGTTCAACCAGGAAGGCGGCTCGGTTACGATTCGCTGTTCTGAAAAGGACGGCGGCGCCGAAATCTCCGTTTCGGACACGGGCTCGGGTATTCCGCAGAAAGACCTGCCGCGCGTCTTTGAGCGTTTTTACCGGGTGGACAAGGCGCGTTCCCGCGACCTGGGCGGCACGGGCCTGGGGCTTGCCATCGTCAAACATATCGTGGAATCCCACGGCGGATCCGTCCGCGTGGAAAGTTCCGAAGGCCGCGGATCCTCCTTCTTCGTTTTCCTTCCTAAAAATATCCAAGCATAATTAGCGCCGTCAACCTGCCAGGCGCCTTCCAATTCCTCGTCGGAAAAATCCGTCACGCGTCTGTCACGCTCATTTTACCCCGCTGCTATGGGGCCTATGGGTTCCGTTTCATACACTATGTCCAGACTTAAAAAGGAGGTGAGAACATGATGATGGTATTTGAAGTGACGGGCCCGAGTTTTAATCCGGAAACCGTGGCTTCAGGATTGCAAAGCCAGTGCGGCCTTTTACAGGAACTGGTGTCGGCGATCGAAATGCAGGACATGGACGCGCACACTCTTCAGAGGCGCATCCAGGAAGTCGAACAGAACCTGAAGAAACTCAAAAGGGCAGTCTGACTGCGGCTATGAGGGAGCCTATCCCTCGCGAATTTTTAGATATTTCAGATTTTGGAGCGGGCACTTGTTACCTCCTTGTTGCCCGTTCCAACAGTTTCAACGCACAAGGGGGGATGAAGTGAAGCGAACATCTAAGCGAATAAAAAATAAACATATGACAGAGAAAACCAAGGACGGCCACCATCTAAAGATGGCCTCGTTACCTAAAAGTATAAGGAAACGAGGAAAGCACTGCGGTATCAGCCGTCCTTATGCTCTGCACAAGGAGGAAGTATTGTGAAACGGAATCATAAGTTAGCAGCGTTTGCCCTGATGGCGGCGCTCGTACTGGGTGTAAATCAACCGGCCCGGGCGGACGACACAGCGCAAAACATATCCATTGCAAAGTTCATTACCAACCTTAAACTGAGCGGAGATCTCCGCATCCGGCAGGAGAATTTCTATAAATCCCCGGAAATCGCGCCCGACCGGTCGCGCCAGCGTTACCGCCTGCGCTTCGGCATCAACCCCGTGATTGACAACTATTATGCCGTGTTCCGCATGGCGTCGGGAACCGGCGAGCAGGTTTCCACCAACCAGTCCTTCGACAACCTTTCGGCCCAGAAACAGATCTGGATTGACCAGGCCTACATGGGTTGGAAAGCGTTCGAATGGATGGGGCTCAAGGCTACCGTGCAGGGCGGACGCATGCAAAACCCCCTCTGGAGAGTCTACTCCTCTGATGTCGTCTGGGATGACGACTTCAACCCGGAAGGCTTCTCCCAGGCTCTCGAGTACGCACATGGGCGCGGCAGTATTTTCTTCAACGCCATGCAGATGGTGCTGGACGAAGACTCCGCCGATACCCGCGACCAGTGGCTTTACGCCTTCCAGGTCGGAGCCAAGACCCGCGTCTACAAGGATAACTTCTTCACCATCGCGGCAGCTCTGCTGGATGCTGAAAGCGAACGCGCCAACGACTTCGCTCCTGCCGCTAATAACGAAGGTAATACGCGCTTCCAGAACGCCGCTTCTACCGGCACGGCCTTCTTCACCATGGCTCACCTGACTGCGGAAATTAAAACCAAGATCTGGATCCTCCCCGTCACAATTCAGGGCGATTATGTGAATAACATCGCCGACAACAGCGTGGATCCCCGGAACGCCCGGAGCAATCTGGTCCAGGGTTCCAGCGGCACCGAAAAGGTAGGCTATCAATACGGCCTCATCATCGGACAGGCTAAAAACGCCATGACCTGGGAAATCGCGTATTTCTTCAAGTGGTCGGAGACCAACGCGACGGTCTCGGATATGTCCGATTCCGACTTCGGCGACGGCGGAACGAACCGGAGAGGCCATATCTTCTGGCTCGCCTTCAATCCGAAGGAATATCTCCAGGTTAAGGCCAAGTTCATCACCACGGAAGTGCTGAGGGCCGATTTGGCGCCGCGCAGAGATCCCATCAACCGGTTCCAGCTGGACGCGTCGCTCAAGTTCTAAGCCGGACTGGCTGCAGGCTCCGTGGAGAGGTCAATTGGCTTTTACGCGGTTGTCACGCCACTGTCACATTGAACTGATATTCTAAAGGTATACAAACGGAGGCACACATGAAAAGTATCGTATCCAAAATTGCTTTGTTCGCGATGGCCCTGGGGATCATTCCCAGCGCGGCCCTGGCGGACACCCTGATCAACGGGGCGGGGGCGACGTTCCCTTACCCCATCTACTCCAAGTGGTTCGACGAGTACCACAAGATGAAACCGGAGTACAAATTCAACTACCAGAGCATCGGTTCGGGCGGCGGCATCCGCCAGATCTCGGCGGGAACCGTCGATTTCGGCGCCACTGACGGCCCCATGACCGACGATCAGCTCTCCGCGGCTCCCGGCTACCTCTTCCACATCCCTACGGTGCTCGGCGCCGTTGCGGTGTCCTACAACGTGGAAGGGATCACGACCCAGCTCAAACTCACGCCTAAAGCGATCGCGGGCATCTTCCTGGGAACCATCAAGACGTGGGATGACGCGGCTATCGCCGAGTCGAATCCCGGCGTGGCGCTTCCGTCGCAGCCCATCGTGGTCGTGCACCGCTCGGATGGATCGGGCACCACGTTCATCTTCGTGGACTACCTCTGCAAAGTTAGCCCCGCCTGGAACACCAAGGTCGGGCGCGGTACTTCCGTTGCCTGGCCCACCGGCCTCGGCGGCAAGGGCAACGAAGGCGTGGCGGGACTCGTGAAAGCGACCCCCAACTCCATCGGTTATGTCGAATTGATTTACGCGAAACAGAACGGGCTGGACTTCGCCGCCGTGCAGAACAAGGCGGGGAAGTTCATCGAACCTTCGATCTCCGCGGTCAGCGCCGCGGCGAAAACGAAGATCCCGGCCGACTACCGCGTGTCCATCACCAACTCGGCCGACGCCGAAGCCTATCCCATCTCCGGGTTCACCTGGCTCCTCGTTTACGAGAAACAGAAGAACACCGTCAAGGGACAGGCTCTCGTTGAGTTCCTGAACTGGATGGTCGCGGACGGCCAGACCTTCGCGTCGGACCTCGGCTATGCGCCGCTGCCCGCCGAAGTCAAAGCCATGGTTCAGAAAACCATCGCCAAGATCAAAGTTAAATAATCAAACAAGGAACTGAATGGCTTCAAGCATCGTCAACGCTCCGGACGTCAAATCCAAAGCGGTTTCCACCCGCCGGAAAGTGACCCGGGGCGTTGGCGATGTCCTTTTTCGCAACCTCACGCTCCTCTTTTCCCTGTCGATCGTCGTCCTCACCGTTTGGATCGGCTGGGAACTCTATAAAAACTCCCAGCTTCCCATGGAAAAATTCGGATTCAATTTCCTCTGGGGAAAAACCTGGGACCCCGTGCAGGAAGAATTCGGCGCTCTTCCCTTCATATACGGCACGCTTGTATCTTCGGCGCTGGCCCTGCTTTTCGCGGTGCCGCTCGGACTCGGAGTCGCCATATTCCTGGCGGAGCTGGCGCCTCCCAGGATTGCCGAAGTCATAGGATTTTTGATTGAGCTTCTGGCCGCAATCCCGAGCGTCATTTACGGGCTCATCAGCATATTTGTTCTGGTTCCCTGGATGCGGACCACGTTCCAGCTGGCGGTCACGAAGACTCTAGGATTTATCCCGCTTTTTGAAGGCGCACCTTACGGCGTCGGCATGCTGACCGCCGGCATGGTGCTCGGCATCATGATCCTGCCTTTCATCACCACGATTTCGCGCGAGATTTTTAAGACCGTGCCGCAGAGCATGAAAGAGTCGGCCATGTCGCTCGGCGCCACGCGGTGGGAAGTGCTTAAAATCGTTACGCTGCCTTTCTGCAAGTCAGGCATCATGGGTTCCATATTTCTGGCGCTCGGCCGCGCTCTGGGTGAAACCATGGCCGTCACCATGGTGATCGGCAACCGCCCCGAAATCTCCTATTCGCTTTTTGAGCCCGGCTACACCATGGCCGCGGTCATCGCCAATGAGTTCACCGAGGCGACTTCCGATTTTTACGTTCAAACGCTCATCCAGATCGGCCTCGTGCTCTTCGCCATCACCATCATCGTGAACGGTTTGGCGCGGCTGCTCATCTATAAAACCGGGGAGGCCCACTGATGCCGTCCAGCGCCGCAATCTCGCCTTCTCCGGTTTCCGGTTTGAGCCCGGTTGCTTTTAATGTGCCGCTTTACCGCCGCCGCCAGTTGGTGAATATAGTAGCGTTCTCGGCCACGGCGCTTTGCGCGCTTTTATCGCTCTCCGTTCTTTTTTTCATCCTGGGCTACATCGCCTGGCATGGCGCGGCCGGCATCAATTGGGATTTCTTCACGAAGCTGCCCACTCCCGTTGGCGAAACGGGCGGGGGAATGGCCAACGCGATCGTTGGAACCTTAAAGCTGCTGGGTCTGGCGACCCTCATCGGCGTTCCCGTGGGATTTTTCGGCGGCGTCTATCTTTCGGAATTCGGCAACAATAAAGTCGGCTTTGTCGTGCGCTACGCCACGGATATTTTGAACGGCGTGCCTTCCATTGTGATGGGCATCTTCGCCTACACCATCGTGGTGCTGCCCATGAAACATTTCTCGGCGCTCGCGGGCGGGTTCGCCCTGGGCGTCATGATGATCCCCATCGCGGTGCGCAGCACGGAAGAATTCCTGCGCGTCGTTCCGCACTCGGTGCGCGAAGCGGGCCTGGCGCTGGGCCTGCCGGAATGGAAAGTGATTTGCTTCATTGTGATTCCCACCGCCATGCGCGGGCTCCTGACGGGAATCCTGCTCGATCTTTCGCGCGTCGCGGGGGAAACTGCGCCGCTTCTTTTCACCGCTTTCAGCAACCGCTACTGGGCCGAAGGCTGGCTCGAGCCCATCGCCTCGCTTCCCGTGATGGTCTTCACTTATGCGATCTCGCCCTACGAGGACTGGCACCGCCAGGCCTGGGCCGCGGCGCTGGTGCTCATCGGGCTCGTGTTCTTCGCGAACGCGTTCGCCCGCATCGTGCTCCGCGACCGCCACAAAGTCGCTCTCTAAAGGAGAATATAATATGATAGAGGCACTGGGATCTCAGAATGCCGCGCCGGCCGTCCGGAATGTGGAAGTGCCCGCGGTTATCCTTCGAAAACAAACGGAAGGTTCTGCCATGAACGAAACAGCACCCTTGGTTCAAGCCCCGCCGAGCGCTATCAGCGTCCGGAATTTGAACGCCTATTTCGGTTCCTTTAAGGCGGTCAAAAACATATCCCTGGAATTTCCGGTCAACAAAGTCACCGCGCTCATCGGCCCTTCGGGCTGCGGCAAGTCCACTTTTATTCGCTGCATCAACCGGATGCATGAAGTCATCCCCAAAGCCTGGACGGAGGGGGAAATCCTTTTTCAGGGCAAAAACATCCTGGAGCACGACCCCGTGCTGCTGCGCCGCGAGATCGGCATGGTGTTCCAGAAAGCCCAGCCGTTTCCCTCCATGTCTATTTTCGATAACGTCGCGGCGGGCCTGCGGCTCAACGGCCTCGGCAACCGCGCGGAGCTGGCCAACCACGTCGAAAAGAGCCTGCGGGACGCGGCGCTCTGGGACGAGGTGAAAGACAAAATCCATTCTCCGGGCACCGGTCTTTCCGGCGGCCAGCAGCAGCGCCTCTGCATCGCGCGCGCTCTGGCCATCGCGCCCAAGGTGATTCTGCTGGACGAGCCCTGCAGCGCGCTTGATCCCATCTCCACGGGCAAGATTGAGGAGCTGATCCACGAGCTCAAAAAGAATTATACGATCGTCATCGTGACGCACAACATGCAGCAGGCCGCCCGCGTTTCCGACCACACCGCCTTTCTTCTGCTGGGCGAGCTCATCGAGTGTGACGTCACCAGCAAAATATTTACCAACCCCGGCAACAAGAAAACCGAGGATTATATTACCGGGAGGTTCGGATGACGCGACATATCGAAGAAGAGATTAATAAACTGAAGGAAAGAATTCTGTTCATGGGCGGGATATGCGAAGAGATGATCCACCTCTCCGTGCGGAACTTTATTGAGCGCAATCAGGACACGAGCGCCGAGGTGTTCAAGCGCGAGGAAGAGGTCAACAAGCTCCAGATCGAAGTGGATGATACCAGCGCCCGCATCCTGGCCCTGTATCAGCCCGAAGCCACCGATCTGCGCACGATTATCGCCGCGATGAAGATCAATTCGGATCTCGAGCGCATCGCCGACCAGGCGGTGAACATCTCCCAGACCTGCCACTTTCATCTTTCGAAGGAAGCGCCCGTCAAAACGCTGATGGAGATTCCGCGCATGGCCACCATCGCCCAGGATATGTTGAAAGAGGCGCTGGACGCTTTCGCAAAGCGCGATGTCGCCATGGCTCAGTCGGTGCTCAAAAAAGACGAAGAGGAAGACACTCTGAAGGCCAAGGCTTTGAACGAGGTCATCGGGATGATCCGGAAGACCCCCAGCCACGCGAAACAGCACATCGACCACATTCTGATCGCTAAAAATCTCGAAAAAATCGGAGACCACGCGACCAACATCGCGGAAGACGTCATCTTCATGGTCATGGGCAAGGATATTCGCCACCAGTCGGCCCCGCAAGAGCCCAGCCAAGTCCTCCACTGATTCATTTGCAGCCGCTCCCGCTTTCCAAATGGGTGCCGCTGTCCGAATACCTCCGTCAAATCACGGAGCAAAAAGACCCGTCCAAATCCGAGACGCCCCTTCCCGCCGTCAAATTCTTTAACCGCGAGCTGAGCTGGCTCGCGTTCAACGACCGCGTCCTCGCCGAAGCCGAAGATCCTTCCGTCCCGCCGCTCGAGCGCCTCCATTTCGCCGTCATCGTCAGCATGAACCTCGACGAGTTCTTCATGGTGCGCGTGGCCGAAGTCCGCCGGGCGCAGAAGCGCTGGAAGAACCACCGATCCGTGGACCCCAACGATCCGGGCCGCGTGCTGGCTCAGATCCGCGCCCACGTGCTGCGCCAGAAAGAGCGCCAGGCGAAAGCCTTCGAGGACATCACGCGCGTCCTGTCGGACGAAGGCATCCACGTTTTATCCGACTTCAGCGAGTTCCGGAACGAGCAGGATCAGGAAATCATCAGGAAACTGCCCGAGATCAATTTGATTGTCCGCAAGCTGTCCGAGCCCCTGCCCGCGCTCGACGGCGATCTGATCCATTGTTTCGTGCGCTTCCGCGAGGAGTTCGCGGTGATCAGCATCGCCGACCGTCCGAACCGGCTGCTGAGCGTTTCCAGCTCGACGCGTTCCGCCCGTTACGTTCTGCTCGAGCGCTGGCTCTGCGCCCGCGCGCCGCACTTTTTTCAGGGGCGCGAGGTCCTCGAAGCGTTCCCTTTCAAGATCATCCGCGACGCCGACTTGTTTTTGCGCGTGGACGATCCCGACACGTTCGAGGAGCAGATCGTGCGGGCCGTCGGCCGCCGCTCCAAGGCGAGGCTGGTCCGGCTCGAAGTGGACGCGCCCGCCTACACGGAAGGCGTAATGCTGCTGGGCACCATGCTCGGCCTCGATTCGGCTTCTCTCTACCGCTTTAACCTCCCGCTCGACCTGCGGACGATTCTGCCCATTTACCGCAATCATCGCGACGGCAAACTTTCCTATAAGCCGGTCGAGCCCGTGGTCCCGGCCTGCGTGCAAAAGCAGAAGGCGCTTTTTGAGGCCATCAGGAAAAAGGATATTTTGCTCCATCATCCCTATGATTCTTTTGACGTGATCGTGGATTTTTTGAAGCAGGCCGCGCGCGACGAGGACGTGACGCAGATTTATCACACGCTCTACCGCACCAGCAAGGAGTCGCCCATCATGGAAGCGCTGGTGCAAGCGGCGAAATCCGGGAAAAAGGTGACGGTTTACGTCGAGATCAAGGCGCGCTTTGACGAACTGAACAACGTGCGCTGGGCCACCGCGCTCCGCGCAGCGGGGGCGAAAGTGATTCGTCCGATGAAAGACCTGAAGGTTCACAGCAAGCTGACTCAGGTGGTGCGGACCGAAAACGGGCAGGACATTTATTACACGCACCTCGGCACCGGGAACTACCATCCCGGCACCGCGCGCCACTACACGGATTTGGGACTGCTCACGGCGGATGAAGGCATCGGCCGGGAGGCGGCGCGCTACTTTGAAATGATCTCAGGCGTGAAAAACTCCGGAGCATTTACCCAGCTGCTGGTGGCCCCCAAAAATCTCGATCAGGAATTTTTGAAGATGATCCGCGCGGAGACGCAGAACCAGAAGAACGGCGTCAAAGGGCGGATCAAGGCCAAGATGAACTCGCTGGTGGACCCCAACGTGATCGAAGCGCTGTACGCCGCGTCGCAGGCGGGCGTCAAAATTGATTTGATGGTGCGCGGCATCTGCTGTTTGAAGCCCGGCGTGAAGGGGTTGAGCGAAACCATCCGCGTCACGAGCGTCGTGGACCGCTTTCTGGAGCACAGCCGCATCTACTATTTCCGCGCGGGAGGGGAGAAGAAGGTGTTTCTTTCGAGCGCCGACTGGATGCCGCGCAACTTCAACAACCGCTTCGAGATCGCTTTTCCGGTCAAGGACCCAAAACTGAAGCAGTTTGTGCTGGACGTGATTTTGCGGACGAGTTTATCGGACAACCAGAAGGCCTGGATCCTGCATTCGGACGGGAACTATCACCGCCCGAGGCGGCAGGAAAGCACGAAGGCTCTGCGCTCGCAGTTTGTGTTTGAGGAACTGGCCGCGAAGGGTTACGCGGGCACGGTGCTGAACCCTTCGAATTAGATTAGTGTCCGGAGCGGGATTTGCGGCGTTTGGAAGCGAGAAAGAGGGACGCGCAGCGGTGATATTTGTCGAGCGGCTCGACGTGCAGGCGGAATTCCCGGCCTAATTTTTCGTTAAATTTCACTAATTCGGAAATGTGCTCGAGCTTCGCGCTTAGGGAACTGCCTTCCGCCTTGATCTCATTCTCAAATTCATAAAACGTTGAAACGGGATGCAGTCCCGCCTTGTTGATGTGAAAGGCGAACACCCGGTCGATGGACGGTTCCAGAAACGCGTCGCCCATATCCACCAGAAATTTGTCCTTCCTGTACAAAGCGATGATGGGGCCCGTGGTAATGTTTCGCAGCACGCGGGCGCCTAGATGCCGTTTCATGGTCTGCATCATTTCGCGCCCCGCATACTTCTTCAAGAGCCTCAAAACCGACGTCTGCCGGAATTGAATGATGTCGTGGTGGCTTTCCTCCAGGATCAATTCCTTCAGATTATTGGATGAAAACTCCGAGCGGTAGAGGAGTCCATCCTCCAGAAAACCGGGCCCCTTGTATTGCAGATAGACCTTGGTTCCGTTCTTCTTATAGCGGAGCCGGAGGCTCGCGTTTAACTTAAACAAGTCCATGCCGGGCGTATCCAGGAACTGGTCAAAAAAATGGGTCGTCTTGACGAACTTGCTGTTTTTGAGCTTGGAAAGATGCTTTTTGAGAGACTTGGCCTGGGAGGGGAAAATCCGTTTTTTGGATTCGATCTCGATGAAGCGCGCGTTGTCCGATTGCAGCCGTCCGCAGATGATCTGTTTCTGTGTAATCATATTGATATTCTATGATATTTTAATTTGATACAATAATTCACGTTCAATGAAAGTATTTCAATCCATTCGGCATTTCCTTTCATCCATTCTCCGCTGGTTCGACTCCGACTTTGACGTTCAGGACCTGCTCTCCGGGCAGGATGTGAACGCTAAAAAGATCGACTGGTTTCGGGCGGTCCCGTTCGTCTTTTTGCACGTCGCCTGTCTCGGCGTGATCTGGACCGGCTGGAGCTGGGTCGCTGTTGCCACTTGCGCGGCGCTTTACTTCATCCGCATGTTCGCTATTACCGGCATCTATCACCGCTATTTTTCGCATAAAACCTATAAGACGTCCCGTCCGGTCCAGTTTTTAATGGCGCTGCTGGGCGCCACCGCGGTCCAGCGGGGCGCGCTCTGGTGGGCGGCGCATCACCGGCATCACCACATGTACAGTGATCAGCCCGAAGACGTCCACTCGCCGCTGCAGCACGGCTTCCTCTGGTCGCACATGGGCTGGATCCTGAACAAGCGCAACTTTGAGACGAAGTACAGGTTTATTCCGGAGCTTTCCAAGTATCCCGAGCTCGTGTTTTTGAACCGCTACGATACTCTCGTTCCCATCGTTTTCGCCACCGCGCTTTTCTTTTTCGGCAAGTTCCTGGGCGCGCGCTTCCCCGAGCTCAATACGTCCGGCTCGCAGATGCTCGTCTGGGGATTTTTCATCAGCACCACAATTTTGTTCCACGCCACGCAGACAATCAATTCGCTCAGCCATCTTTTCGGTTCGCAGCGCTACGCCGCCGGCGACACCAGCAGAAATAATTTCTGGCTGGCGCTCCTCACCATGGGCGAGGGCTGGCACAACAATCACCACTACTTCCAGGGCGCCACGCGCCAGGGATTTTTCTGGTATGAAGTCGACGTCACCTATTACATTTTGAAAGCGCTTTCCTGGACGGGCCTCATCTGGAGCCTCCAGCCCGTTCCCAAACACATCCTGAACCTGGGCCCTTCCGGCGGGACTCACCAAAGCGGTTCCCGCCCCTCCATCCCTGCCTAGAATCGCCATCGTCGGATCGGGCGTCGCCGGCCTCGGCTGCGCCTATTTTCTGCGCCGCCGCCATGACGTCACCCTCTTTGAGCAAAACGATTATCCCGGCGGCCATACCAACACGATAGCGGTTGAAAATGGGGCCGTTCCCATCGACACGGGTTTCATGGTCTACAACCGCGTCACCTATCCAAACCTCATCCGCCTGTTAGAGGAACTGGGCGTGAAAACCCAGCCGACCGCGATGTCCTTCAGCGTTCAATACCTCCCTATGAACCTCGAGTTTGCCGGCTCCAGCCTGAACCATCTCTTCGCCCAGAGAAAAAATCTCTTCAACCCGCGCTTCATCAAAATGCTATTGAGCGTCAACCGCTTTAATGAGGAAGCCGTGCGCGCGCTGATGGATCCGGCTTACGAACATTATTCAATAGGGCGTTACGTAGAAGAGCGAGGTTATGGCGAGGATTTTCTGAACGCCTATCTCGTGCCCATGAGCTCTGCGGTCTGGTCCACGCCGCCCGAAAAGATGCTCGACTTTCCGGCGATGACGCTGATCCGGTTTTTTCATAACCACGGCTTTCTGGGATTGCATACCCAGCACCCCTGGCGGACCGTGACGGGCGGCGCCAAATCCTACGTTCAGAAGATGACGGCAAGCTGGGGGAACAGCGTTCGCCTCAAATCGAAGGTCGTCTCGGTGCTGCGTGCGGGCACAGGCGTCCACATCCAGCTGGAAGACGGCAATAAGCTGCAATTCGATAAGGTAATCCTCGCCTGCCACGCGGACCAGGCGCTTCGCATCCTCGGCGACCCGTCGCCCATGGAACAAACCCTTTTATCGGCGTTCAAATATCAGTACAATAAAACGCAGTTGCACTTTGATGAATCCGTCATGCCGCAAACCCGGCTTGCGTGGTCCTCATGGAACTATCGGGTGGACCTGAAGGAAAACAAGCCGTCGGCGCCCTCGGTGCATTACTGGATGAACTCTTTGCAGAAATTGCGGACGCCAAAAAATTACTTTGTGTCGCTCAACGCTGAATCGGTGGATCCGGCAAAGCTTGTCAGGACGATCGAATACGAGCATCCGCTTTTTGATTTGGGCGCCATCGCCGCCCAGAAAGAGCTGCCGAAACTGAATCAAACCAGCGGGGACCCATCCACCTATTTTTGCGGCAGCTATTTCAAATACGGATTTCATGAAGACGCTTTCACGTCGGCGCTGGAACTCAGCCGGCTGATCTTAAAGGAACCCCTTTGGAAAAATTGAACTCCTGCCTTTACCGCGCCCAGGTGATGCATTGCCGGCTCGTGCCGAAGGTTCACAAACTGCTCTACAAGGTCTTCATGTTCTATGTGGACCTCGATGAGCTGGGTTATCTCAGCCGCAAACTGCTCTTCTTCAGCCACAACCGCCCCAACATCTACAGTTTCCGCGACAGCGACCATCTCCCGCGCGGCCGCCGCACGCTCAAGGAAAACATCATCGATTATCTGGAAGAAAACGGCATTGATTTGAAAGACGGCAAGGTCATGCTGCTGACCTATCCGCGCGTCTGGGGCTATGTGTTCAATCCCGTTTCCTTTTATTTCTGCTTCGACCGCTTCGGCAATCCGGTCTGCTCGATTGCCGAAGTGGGGAATACGTTCGGCGAGATTAAACCCTTTTTGATCGGCCCGGACGATCTTTCGGAAGAAGGCGTCTACCGGAAGATGGAGAAGAAAAACTTTTACGTCTCTCCCTTCATGCATCCCGATGTCGATTTTGATTTCCGATTCCGCATCCCGCAAAATAAGCTCGAAATTTTCATTGATGATTACCAGAACGGCAAGGTGGTCCTGCTGGCCTCGCTGATTGGAGAGCGCGAACCGCTGAATAACCGCCGGCTTTTCTGGAGCACGCTCGAATTTCCCTGGATGACGGTGAAGATCATCGCCATGATCCACTGGAACGCGTTTTTGCTCTGGGCCAAGCGCATCCGCTGGTACCGCAAGACGGACAACATCGATTTGCAGACCGACGTGTATCGTCCCCATTCGAGTCTTCTCAAAAAGGAGGGTTCGCTGCGCGCATGAACGGGAACTTTTACCGCAATATTCTTTTCAGAATCATGACGCCGGCGCGGAACGGCCGGCTGACGTTCGAAATGCCGGACGGGGCGCGGTTCCATTTTGGAGTGCCCGACCCGCGGCTGGACGCCTGCATCATCGTGCGGGACATTGCCATGTTTCGCAAAGTCGTGTTTTCGGGCGATATCGGTTTTGGCGAGTCCTACATGGACGGCGACTGGACATCGAATGCAGTGGACCGCGTCATCTCCTGGTTTATCATGAACAAGGAATTCTGGCCCGCGATCTCGGGCACGTCGCGCCGCTTCTCGGTGGTGAACGGCCTGTCGTTCGCGAATAAACTCCTGCATCTCTTCCGTTCCAATACGCTGGCCGGCAGCCGCAAGAACATCCGCGCCCATTACGATTTGAGCAATGAATTTTTTGAGACGTTTCTCGACCGAGGCATGACCTATTCCTGCGCCTACTTTGAATCGCAGGACCAGGATTTGGAATCGGCCCAGGCCGCGAAATACGACAAGCTCTGCCAGAAACTTCACTTGAAACCCGAGGACCACCTGCTCGAAATCGGCAGCGGCTGGGGCGGGTTCGCGATCCACGCCGCCAAAAACTACGGCTGTAAGATCACGACGCTCACCATTTCCGAGGAACAATACCGGTATGCCAAAGAGCGCATCCGCGCCGAAGGGTTGAGCCACAAGATCAATATCCTTCTTCGCGATTATCGCGAGATTGAAGGGCGCTTCGATAAAATCGTCTCCATTGAAATGCTGGAGGCCGTGGGGGACAAATACCTGGAGGTTTATTTTTCCAAATGCTCGCGGCTCCTGAAAAGCGACGGGCTGATGGCGGTGCAGGTGATCACGAGCCCCGACTCGCGCTACAAATCGTTCAAGAAAAACGTGGATTGGATCCAGAAGCACATCTTCCCGGGCTCGCTTCTGCCGTCGGTGGCGCGCATCCAGGGCGCGCTCCAGAAAACGGGCGAGCTGATGCTCCACGATCTCGAGGACATGGGGCTTTACTACGCACAGACGCTGCGCCACTGGCAGGAGACGTTCCGCCGGAACGGCGATCGCGTGAGGGCGCTCGGCATGAACCAGCGCTTCATCAACAAATGGGACTACTATTTTTCCTACTGCAAGGCGGCATTTCAGACGCGGAACATCAGCGTCATCCAGGCCGTTTACACCCGGCCCAATAACTGGATGCTGAAGCCTGTCTCCGAGGTTTCAGCCGCCCTCGCCGATTGAAGATATCCCTCAAAGATAAAGTTCTGAAGCTGATGATGGATCAGCTCACCCGGGGCATCACGCCGCGCAAAGTGGCGTTCACTCTGGCCCTGGCATTCACGCTCGGCATATTCCCGATCCTCGGCTCCACAACGATTCTTTGTTTTTTCATTGGACTGATATTGCAGCTCAACCAGCCCCTGCTGCAGGCGGTCAACTATCTGCTCTATCCTCTGCACTTGCTTTTAATTCCTGTATTCATCCGGTCGGGAGAATATATTTTCCGCGCCGAGCCCATCCCGTTCAACCTGATGGTCTGGATGCAGACCTTTAAGGATGATCCGATCGCATTCCTCCGCAATTTCGGCATGGCCGGCGTTCACGCGGTCGCGGCCTGGTGCATCGTCGCTCCCATGATTTGCCTGATCAGTTACCGCGTTTTCCTGACGATCGCCAGGCGCCTGCCCATGCGCTACAATTCCGAAGAACCTCAAAATCCCGTATGATTTCTCCCATCCATCAGGCATTGGGCGCATTTTTGATCGCTTCCGGCTTGTTGATGGCGGCGTGGGCGATTTCGACGATAGTTCGCAACGCCGGTTTCGTGGACGTCGCCTGGTCTTTCGCCTTTACGCTGCTCTCCGCATTTTACCTGCTGGCGGGTTCCGGCTTTGGGCCGCGCCGCTGGCTGATCGGCGGGATGGTGATCCTTTGGAGCCTGCGCTTGGGCTCGCACCTGCTGATCCGCGTCCTCCATCATCACCCCGAGGAAGATACCCGCTATGCCAAGATCCGCCGCAGCTGGGGCGGGAGCTTGAGCGTTGGCAGCCCGCCTGCTTCTTCTCTCTCCGTGAATCTCAAATTTTTGGTATTCTTTGAAGCTCAGGCCGTGCTCGCGGCTTTGCTTTCCATACCGTTCATTTTTGTTTGCGCCAATCCGGAGCCGGGCATTCAGCCAATGGAATGGTCGGGACTATTTCTCTGGTGCGTTGCGCTGGCGGGAGAATCGCTTGCGGACTCTCAGCTGCGCGCCTTTCGCGCGGACCCGGCCAATCGCGAAAAGGTTTGCGACGCCGGGTTTTGGCGTTACTCGCGCCACCCGAATTACTTCTTCGAGTGGCTGGTCTGGACGGGTTACGCGGTTTTCGCTCTCGCTTCGCCGCTGGGTTGGACCGCGCTCCTTTCCGCCGGCGTCATGTTGATATTTCTGCGCTTCGTCACCGGCGTCCCGCCCGCCGAGGCGCAATCGATCGCGTCCAAGGGCGACGCGTACCGCCGCTATCAGGAAAAGACCAACGCTTTCATCCCATGGTTCCGGAAAACCGCGTGAACATCGACGCACTGCTGGAAAAAGGATTGCTGCCGGACTGGCTGATCAGATTCGGTATTCGAAGGTTGCTGGCGCAGCGGCTGAAAGACGAAGATAAAGGAAATACTGAGGCTCAAGCGGCGGCGCTCATGCAGTATATTGAAGAGCTCAAGAAAAGCCCCATCGCGGTCCAGACCCAGGCGGCGAACGAACAGCATTACGAAGTGCCGGCGGAATTTTATCGCCTCGCGCTGGGCAAGCATCTCAAATATTCGAGCGGTTACTGGGACAGGAACATTCGCACGCAGGATCAGTCCGAGGAGGCCATGCTCGATCTTACCTGCGCCCGGGCGGAGCTTAAAACCGCGGAAACCATCCTCGAGCTCGGCTGCGGCTGGGGCTCGCTTTCCTTATATATGGCCGAACGGTTCAGGACCGCCAAAATCACGGCCGTTTCCAATTCGAGGACCCAACGGGAGTATATCGAAAGCCAGATTGTCCAACGCGGTCTCAAAAATCTCAAGATCATCACCGCGGACATGAACGAGTTTCACCCTCAAGGACTTTTCGACCGCGTCGTGTCCGTGGAAATGTTCGAGCACATGCGCAATTACGAACAGCTGATGGAGCGCATCGCGTCCTGGCTCCTGCCGGGGGGCAAACTCTTCGTTCATATTTTCACGCACAAAAAGTTCGCGTATCTGTTCGAGCCCAAAGACGCCTCCGACTGGATGAGCCGCAATTTCTTCACGGGCGGTCAAATGCCGTCGGATTCTTTGCTATTATATTTCCAGAAAAACCTGGGGATTCGGAGCCATTGGAACGTATCGGGAACGCATTATTCCAAAACCTCCGAAGGCTGGCTTGCCAACATGGACCGCGCCAAAACCCCCATCCTGGAGATATTTTCCCGCGTTTACGGACCGGACCAGGCGCATCGCCGGTGGCATCAATGGCGGGTCTTTTTTATGGCCTGCGCCGAGCTTTGGGGGTACCGGAACGGCGAAGAGTGGATCGTTTCCCACTATCTTTTTGAAAAATCATGACACGGAGTTCAACTATGGCAAATAATAAATCAGTGATCGTCCTGGCGATGCACGGCATGCCGCCTGCGGATTTTCCGAGAAAGGAGCTGAACGACTGGAAGACGCTTCATTCTCAGCTTTCCGCCGCCCATGAGGGCCGCGACGTCGTCTTGAAGCGCTACGAAGATCTGGACCGCAGGATCCGCACCTGGCCCCGCACGCGGGAAAACGACCTCTACTTCTTCGCATCCAAAGAAATCGCCGAAGCCCTGGAGCGGTCGAGCGGATCCGAAGTGCTGGTGGGGTTTAACGAGTTCTGCGCTCCGAGCCTCGATGAAGCCCTGGATCAGGCGGGAAAGAAGTCGAACAGCGTAATCGTGGTCACTCCCATGATGACGCGAGGCGGTTCGCATTCCGAACTGGACATCCCGGCCGCAATCCAAAAAGCGCAAAGAATCCACCCATCCGTGGATTTCAACTATATCTGGCCCTTTGATGTGGGCGGCATCGCGAACTTCCTCACCGATCAAATCAATCTGAAGCAGAAATCACCCGCATGAGAATCGTTTTAACCGGCGGCACGGGATTTGTCGGACGCGAGCTCCTGCAGGTCCTGCTGGCGCAGAAACACCAGGTCACATTACTGACCCGCAACAGCAAAAAAGCCGGGCTCAGCAATACGCTGCTTAAAGTCGTCTACTGGGATGGAAAAAGCCCGGGTGACTGGACCCGCGATATCGACGGCGCCGACGCGGTGATCAACCTCGCCGGAGAATCCATCGCCAACGGGAGATGGACCCGGCGCCAGAAAGAACTTTTAATCCACAGCCGGATCGACAGCACTCGGGCCCTTGCCTCGGCCATCGCCAACGCCAATAAAAAGCCGCCCGTTTTGATCAATGCTTCCGCGGTGGGATATTACGGTCCCGTTGAATCGGACGACGTCACCGAAACATATTCCAAGGGCATGGGTTTCCTCGCCGACCTCTGCCAGATGTGGGAGCTCGAGGCTCGCGCGGCGGAATCGTCCGGCACGCGCGTCGTCCTGCTCCGCATCGGCGTCGTTCTTGAGAACGGCGGGGGTGCGCTCAAAAAGATGACGCCGCCCTTCCAGATGTACGTGGGCGGGCACATCGGCACGGGCCGTCAGTGGTTTTCCTGGATCCACCGCGATGACCTGATCAACATTGTTTTGTTCGCGCTTAAGAATCCCGATTTGAAGGGCCCCGTGAACGCGGTTGCGCCCAAACCGGTCACGCAGAAGGAATTCAGCCAGGCTCTTGGAAAAGCTCTCGGCAAACCCTGTTGGGCTCCGGTTCCCGGGTTCGTCCTCAAGCTGGGTCTGGGGGAAATGTCCGAGATGCTGCTGACCGGGCAAAAAGTAGTGCCCGAGGTCTTGAACCGATCCGGATTTTCCTTCAAATTTCCCGATCCCGATTCTGCATTGTCCGATATTTTCAAAAAGCCGGTATAATATATATTTTAATGGAATTCTTTATACCCGACTCGAAGCCGCTGGACGCCGCTTTTAAGCGCGCGACGCATCTGGGCATCGGGGCGCATCAGGACGATCTCGAGATCATGGCGTTTCACGGGATTTTGCAGGGCGCGAGGAAGCCGGGTTCGCGGCCATTTTTTGGGATTGTGGCAACGGACGGTTCGGGCAGCGTGCGAACCTTGAAGGCTCAAAAGCTTTCTAACGAGCGTTTTATCCAGGCGCGGAACCGGGAACAAAGAAACGCGGCGAAAATTGGACGCTACAGCGGGGTGGCGTTTCTCAATTATCCTTCGGACGGCGTTAAGCGCCGACAGAAGCCCGCGGTCCGCGAAGAACTGGCGGCGCTCATTGCCCGCATCCGGCCTAAAGTGATTTACACCCATAACCTGGCAGATAAACACGACACGCACGTGGCGGTCGCGCTCCGGACGATCGAAGCGGTCCGCGGGCTTCCCAAGCATCTGCGTCCCTCCAAAATTTACGGTTGCGAAGTCTGGCGCGATCTCGACTGGCTGCCGGACGGGCAGAAAGTGGTCTTTGACGTCTCGGGCGCGGACAAGCTCGGATTGAAACTGCTGAAGGCGTTCAAGTCCCAGAACCATTCCGGCAAACGCTACGATGTCGCCACGCTCGGCCGCCGCTGGGCCCACGCCACCTATTCCGAATCGCACGCCAAAAATCGCGCGAGCGCCGTCATATTCGCCATGGATCTGACCCCGCTCGCCCATCAACCCGCTTTGAAGATAAAGTCCTTCATCAGCCAAAAAATAAGCAAGTTCAGCAGCGAAGTGCTTAGAAGACTCGATCAACTTCAGTAGCGGGGTGACTTATGGCAACTAAGCCTAAAAATACTGCAGGAAAGAATAATCCATCGGGCGGCAGGCAGGGCGCGGAGACGATCGACGCGCTTTTGAAGGATGACCGCCTATTCAAGCCGTCCAAGCCCTTCACGTCCGGCGCGCACGTCAAAGATAAAACCATTTATAAGAAAGCGGAAAAGAACCGCCAGGCCTTCTGGGCCGAACAGGCGAAGAAGCTCCATTGGTTCAAACCCTGGAAAAAAGTTTTGGAATGGGACGCGCCCGATTCCCGCTGGTTCATCGGGGGAAAACTAAACGCGGCCTACAACTGCCTCGACAGGTTTATCGGTACGCCGACGCAAAACAAGGCCGCGATCCTCTGGGAAGGGGAACCCGGCGACACGCAAACGCTCACCTATAAACAGCTCCACCGCGAGGTCTGCAAGTTCGGCAACGTCCTTAAGAAGCTTGGCGTCCGCAAAGGCGACCGTGTCATCATCTACATGCCGATGGTTCCCGAGATCGTGGTGGCGGTGCTGGGCTGCGCGCGGATCGGCGCGGTGCACAGCGTGGTCTTCGGCGGATTTTCCAGCGAGGCGCTGCGCGACCGGATCAACGACGCGCAGGCCAAGGTCGTGGTCACGGCCTCGGGCGGATTCCGCCGCGGCAGCGTGATCCAGCTCAAGAAAAACGTGGACGCGGCGCTCGAAGGCTGCCCATCCGTCCAGAAAGTGGCGGTCGTGAACCGCGCCGTGGACCCGACCCACGTTCCCCTGCAGGCGGGCCGCGATTTCTGGTGGCACCGCCTCATGGCAGAAGTGGACGCCAACTGTCCCTGCGAGCCCATGGATTCCGAAGACATGCTCTTCACCCTCTACACGTCCGGCACCACGGGAAAGCCCAAAGGCATCGTGCATACGACCGGCGGCTATCTCCTCGGCGCCAACCTCACGACCCGCTGGGTGTTTGACATCAAAGATTCCGACGTCTACTGGTGCACGGCCGACGTGGGCTGGGTGACGGGGCATTCCTATCTAATTTACGGGCCGCTTTCCAACGGCGCCACGGCCGTCATGTATGAAGGCTCGCCGGATTTTCCTGACAAAGACCGCTTCTGGGACATCATCGAGCGCTACGGCGTAACGATCTTTTATACCGCGCCCACCGCGATCCGCACGTTCATGAAGTGGGGCGAAGACTATCCGCGCAAACATGACATGAGCACCCTGCGGCTCCTCGGCAGCGTGGGGGAACCCATCAACCCGGAGGCCTGGATCTGGTACCAGAAGAACATCGGCGGCGGCCGCTGCCCGATCGTGGATACCTGGTGGCAGACCGAGACGGGTGGCATTATGATCACCCCTCTGCCCGGCGTCACCGCGACCAAGCCCGGCAGCGCCACGGTCCCGTTCCCCGGCGTGAAAGCGGAAATTTTAAGCGAGTCCGGCGTTCCTGTCCCCAAGGGGCAGGGTGGGTATCTTGTCCTTTCCGAACCCTGGCCCAGCATGCTGCGCGGCATCTACGGCGACCCCGAGCGGTTCAAGAAAACCTATTGGGAGCGCTTCCCGGGAAAATATTTCACGGGGGACGGAGCGCGGCAGGACAAGGACGGCTATTTCTGGCTGATGGGCCGCATCGACGACGTGATGAACGTCGCGGGCCACCGCATCAGCACGATGGAAGTGG
>CAZFYO010000007.1:0-161883 GCA_964523525.1 uncultured Elusimicrobia bacterium | reverse complement strand
CGCTCCCAGGGCCATGCAGGCGATCAGGGTCACTAGCTTTTTCATAATTATCCTCCTTAATATACCAAATGTTCATTTGCCGGTTAGTCGTTCGGGAGGCGAAAACCTTACATCCTTTGAATGCTATTTATTGATATGTTATAAATTCGGGCATGACTGAATCCGTCGCAAATTGGGTGGACGAACATTCGGATTTTCTTTACCGTTTTGCCCTGGCGCGGGTCCGGGACGCGTCCGCCGCCGAAGACCTTGTTCAGGAGACGTTCCTGTCGGCCCTTAAGTCCTCCGGTTCAGGTTCCCCCGCCTTCCAAAACCGCTCTTCCGCCCGCACCTGGCTCGCCGGCATTCTAAAGCACAAGATCGCCGATCATTTCCGCTCCAAATGGCGGGGCGCGCTGGGCCTCGAAACCGAAGGCTCCGATTTCATGGATGAATCCTTTGACGGCACATATCACTGGAAGGAGCCGCCGCTCGACTGGAAAACGTCTCCGGAAAAACTGGCAGAAAATGATGAACTAAGGAAAGTACTGGAAGAATGCTTCGGCCGATTGAACGAACGCCTGCGGGGACTTTTTGTGATGCGGGAAGTGGATGGGCTGGACACCGCAACCCTCTGTAAGGATTTCGGGATATCCGCGACTAACCTGTGGGTCCTGCTGCACCGGGCGAGACATCAGCTGAAAACCTGCCTTGAAAAAAACGGGGTCCGATGATGAGAATCAACTGCCTCCAGGCCAGCCGCCTGATTTCCGAGTCCATGGACCGCCCGCTTTCGATATTCGAGCGAGCGGCGCTGTTTTTTCATCTGCTGGCCTGCGATTTCTGCGCGAACTACCGCAAACAGCTGGCCTTTCTCCGGGAAGCGATGACTCGCTGGTGGGGCCGAAATGACTCCCTTCCCGGCGTTCCCCCGCGCGCCGCGCTTTCGCCCGAAGCGAAGGAACGCATCAAGAAAAAATGCGCCGGCGCGGAGCCGGGGTCCAACCCGTGACCGGCGGCCGGAGCGAAAAAATCGTCCTCGCTGCGTTCGGCGCAGCTCTGATCGCGAGCCTGGCCGCGCTCCTGCTCTCGCCCTGGCCCGTCCCCCCGCTGGCCTCCCTGTGGGTTGAGCTCCCTCCGCTGAAAGTCTTCCAGTACAACTTCAATCAACTCACCCGGTTTGAGGGCGGATACGCCGCCTTCCTCCGGGGCTGGATTTGCTTCGCCGCGATGAGCGCCTGGTTTTACGTCTGCGGAAAATATCTGCTGGAAAAAATCCTGGGCAAATCCGGAGAAGATGAATTCAGCCGGGCCGAACTTCTTTCCGCGCGGTGGTTCATAGGAACGTTCTGTTTCAGCATGGTCTGGCTCGTTTTGGGGACGCTGCGGCTCTTCAAGCCGGGGATCGCGAAGGCGCTGATCGCGGGCGGGATCGCGATCGCCCTGTGGCAGGCCGTGACTTTCGTCCGGAACCGGACGAAGAGACGTGAAATATCGTGGAACCTGTTGATGCCCGCCAAGGCGGCGCTGATCCTGTGGATCCTGGGCTGGTCCGCGCTTTGCGCTCACCCGGTTTACTATTCCGATTCGCTCATGATCAACCTGGCCCTGCCCGGATACTACGCGGCGGAATCGGCGTTCGTTCCCAACCCGTTCCACGTGTACAGCTATTTTCACCAGAACAGCGAGCTCCTGACCACGTGGGCCCTGCTGGCCGGGTCAAAAGAGGCGGCGTTCCTCCTGGTCTGGGGACATTTCGCCGCGCTCGCGGTATTTCTGTACGGATGGATTTCGCGCGCGGCGTCGGAAACCGCGGCGGTCTGCGCGCTGGCTTTGTACGCGGCCAGCGACGCCGGCCTCTGGGCGGGAACGATGATCAAAAATGACCTGCAGGTGGGCGTCTTTATCGTGCTGGGCTGGCGCGCCCTGTTGGCGGCCTTTGAACGGGCGGAGGCGAAACGCTGGCTGTTTTTTTCCGGGCTCTGCGGCGGTATCGCTCTGGGACACAAGTTCAACGCGGCGCCGGCCGCGCTGATAACGGCGGCGGGAGCGCTTCTCTATTTCAGATCACAGGAAAACCGCGGGAAGGGCGCGACGGCGAAGATCTCCGGCATTTCCGCGCTGAGAATCTTCGCGCTGGGGGTCGCGGCCGCCTGGACGCCGTGGCTGGTCCGCACGGCGGTTTTGACCGGCAATCCGGTTTATCCTTTTTTTGACGGACTCTTCGCGCTGACGGGACGCTTCGGGATGCAGGCGCCGCCCTCCTGGCTGACTCACCCGGGGACGGAACACAACCTGATGGAGACCGGATGGTCCGGACTGATCGGCTACCTGCGAAACTTTGCGCAGATCCGGCCCGCGGGCGCGTTCAAGGATTCCGCGATCTGGTGGGGTCCGACCGCGATCCTCTGCGCCATGGGCCTGCTGACCCTCACGCGGCGCTTCGCGGCGACAATCCGCTGGGTTTCGGCCATCGCCGCGGCAAGCTGGGGCGCCACGCTTTTCTTCGCGTTCAAGCCCCACGTCTATGAGGGCCCGATGGTTTGGATCCTCTGCGCGGCCTTCGGGCTCGCGTTCGGCTGGGCTCTTCGCGCCGCCCGGGCGCTGCCCATGGCCTGGCCGCGGGCCGCGCTCGCATTTGGCGCGGCGGCAGTTATCGCGGTCGCGCTGGCCAAAAGCGCGCTCGCCACAAATCTGGCCAGGCGCGTCATGATCTCGGCGGCGACGATCGTATCGGGTTCTCCGTCCTGGCACTTCGCACAGGGTGTCCAGGAACGGACGCAGAACTACTCCGCCCCGGACGAACAGGAATGGATCCATTACCTGGTCAACCGCTACGCCGCGCCGGACGATAAAGTGCTGTTCGTGGGCGACGTCTTTCCGGCGGGAATGGAGCGGAAACACTTCGCGGGCCTGAGCCTGAACCTTCAGCCGATCCTGTTTTACGCGGCGCAATGCGGCGACGCGAACGCCTTGCGCGACAAGCTGCTGTCTTTGGGCGTGAGGCACGTGATATTCGATCCCGGGATGTGGGGCGACTGGATCCGCAACGTCACCATCGACGGCCCGCACAACATCCCGCTGGACCCGAAGGCCCTGGAGGTCGCGCAGCGCTTCCTGGCGGACCACCTTCAGCTCCGCTTTAAGGTTCCATCAGAAAAATTGCTGTGGTACAGCATTGCGACGCCGGGCGCGGCGGCCTGGCCTCCCATGCCGATCCTGCCCGACGACCTCTATCAATTCCCCTACCACTACCTGCACCTGTCGATATTTTTCGCGCGGGACAACAGTCCCGCCACCGCCGTTCAACTGCTGGAAATGTTCGCGCTCCGCCCTTTTGACCGCCACATCGACGCCAACGCGGCCAAACTGTTGCCGATGTTCCGCTCCGCGGCTCAATAACTTTCGGATTCCAATGTGAGCCGGAGCGTGAGCTCCGCGTCCCGATCGCCGGCGGAAATGTGATATTTCCGGACTTGAATGGGAAAAGACGCATGGTGCAGTTTTCTTAAGAAGATAATGATTTTATCCAGAGAAGCTCCCGCCTCCATTTCCATCCCGCCGCCGGCCGGCCTCAGATGACGGATGACGAGCGAGCTGGACCGCGCCAGGGATTCCGTTTCCCTTAACAGCCGCACGGACCGCTCTTCGGCGCCGGGTACAGGGTTGACGGAATGCCGCGCGGAAGATCTCGCCGGACTCAGGGCCGCGATTTTCTTTTCAATGGCTGACTTTTGGGCGGCCAACGCTTCATAACGCGACAGCTTCGACTCCCTTTCGGCAATCCTCCGGTCCAAAACCTCCAGACAGGCGCGATAAGGCCGCAGAACGCCCTGCGAAAGAAGGGCAGCCCCCACGATGACGGCGGCCGCGCCGAAAAGCAGGCGTTCCCGAAACCCTAGTCCCGAATAAAAGTGATGGATCATCCCCTCAACCCTTCCCTGCGCCTTCCATGCGGCATTGAATCTGAAAGTCCACGAATTTTTTTCCCTGAACTTCGCGGGAGCTGGACGTTTTCAGCTCCACCTGGGAGAAAAGCGGCGAACGTTCCGACCGGGCGATCATATCCATCACGTCCGCGTAACGGTTCGCGTTTCCCTGCAGGACGACGCGGCCGTTTTCCAGCCCGGACAACGCCGTCAGCGTGATGCCTTCGGGCGCGAGGACGTGGAATGCCCGCAAAACGTCCAGCGGCGCCCCGCCGGCGCCCGCTTTGCCGTTCAGTGACTCCAGTCTTTTCAATAAATCCCGCGATTCCCGCGCGTCCGGTTCGAGATTCTTTATCTGCTGGTCGAGTTTCGCGATCTCGACCGCCCGGGCCGCGATCCGGCTCCCGAATGCCGTTCCGAACGCCGCGAGCCACAGAGCGGCCCAAATGCCGGCGCTTCGCAGCGCTTTTTTCCGCGACAGAGCGGCGCGCTTCTCTTTATGAACCCATGGGAGCAAATCCATGCGCATGCGGCCCGGGACCGACAAAGCGCCCACGGTAACAGGATGAGAACCCTCGCTTTCCTCTAACACCCGCACCGGGATCCCGAATTCCCGCTCGAGGGCCGGGCGGATTTCCGCCGCTCTGGATTGATCCATGCCGGACAAAACAACACATTGCGCCGGATCGTCCCCGCGGAACGACTGGAGCGAGGTCCGGCATTCAGCGGCGAGTAAATCAATCGAATTTTCCGCTCGCCAGGCGACCGCGCGGGACGCGACGAGGTTTTTTCCGATAAACGCGTCGATTTCGATCCATCCATCTTCCCGGTGCAGGTGCAGATAGTTCTCAAATGCGACTCCTTCTTTATCGAGATATGAGGACAGGGCAAAAACGCTGGAAACAAACGCATTGGGATAAATATTTATTTGATCCAACAGATGGAGGAAGGGATCCAGATTTTTATTTTGGATCGCCGCGAGGAATACCGTGGACAATCCGCCCGGCACGTCGCTCCGCAGAGGAACGGCGTCGATGGTCAACTCGTCCGGGGAAAACGGAAAGCTCTCGGCCGCCTGATACGCCGCCATCTTTTTAATGTCCCCCGGGTCCAGAGCGGGCAGCTCCAGAAACCGCGCCGCCAGAAGATGTCGGGGAACGCAAAAGATCAGCTGGACGTTATCGGCCGGCGTCTTGCCGATAAACTCCCGGATGGCCGGGACGGCTTCGGACAGATCCGATATCGCGCGCGACCGGCTTGAATCCGCGCCGGATAAATGGATTCCGCCGCCGCTGAACAGAACGGAAATGATTTTGCTTTTTTTCATAGGCGGACAAGGCTCACGATTTTTCCCCTATTCGTTCCGGGCGCGATTTTGATGATCATTTCGTAGTCCGCGATCCGTCCGCGCGGCATGGAAATCGTGGCGCGGGCGCGGACAACGCCGTCGCCGTAAATCGTGACGTAAGGGCGTATGGCCGCGTAAAGTTCAGGCGTTACGTGGCGCACCATCAACAGTTCTTCAAGAGATCCGAAACCGGCGTTCTTGCAACGGTAAGGAAGCGGCAATCCCTGGTAATAAGAATCTTCCGCGCCGCCGGGGGTTATATCGGAATCCTCATCCCGCCAATCCACGATTGCCGCCGCGACCTCCGGCGTCATGCCCTGCACGGCTTCGATATCTTTAAGCCCCGCCCGATTCAGGTTCACTTTTTCCGATTCCAACTCAGGCTCATCAACAGATATGACGCCGTTATTAAGGACCTGCGCGCGCGGAAGTTCCGGATGCGCCATCAGCTCCGCCGCGGCCAGGCACAGCCGCTGTTCTCTCAGGCGGTCGATCCTGCGGGAAACCAGCTTGCCTTCGACGCCCGCCTGGAATCCTGCGCCGAGGGCCAGCAGCGCCAGGAGCGAAACGGCCCACAGCGCGACGATCAGCGTCGACCCTCTTGAGCCACCGGAAGACCGTCTCATATCAAAGCCCTCGTGGAATCCGGACAACCTGATGGAACGATAAATCATCGTCTTTGCCGGAATTGTTCAGCGAGAGATAGACGCGGACGCTGTCCGGGATATGTTTCTGGCTCCACGTCTGCCGCCAGGAAGAGACCTGTTGCCCGGAACCGCCGGAGTGATAGGCGAGGGAAAAATCCGAGATCGCAGCGGGAAACGTGTCCGATCCTTTGAGCGGGACGCTTTGCGGTTCCGGCACGAACGCCATCCAGGACCGCCTCAAAATATTCCTCCCCGACGCGTCCTTTTCCCATACGTATTCCACGTGACCGACGGCCGTGCGGATAGTTTCCGGCGCGGACTCGCCCAGCTTCATCAACGCGTAGAACGCGATCCGGTTCTCCGATCCCTGAAACGCGTTCGGCGCGAAGGGAATGGCATTTCTCAAGTCGATTTCTATTTTTTCTAAAGCGGATCGGGCCGCCTGCAGATTTTCGGACCGGATTTTTTGGGCCTTCCAGCCTTTGACGGAGGAACGAATCGTGGGAAAGAACGCGGCCAGCAGGATGCCCCACAACGACAGCGCGACTAACAGTTCAACCAATGTAAATCCTTTTTGACATGAATTTCGTTTATTCCGCGGCATAAGCGGAAACATCCAGATATTCTTTACGGCCCCAGGACAGCGTGAGGGTGCGCGTTTTAAGGTTCCCGACGTCAGTATGATTTTCATACTGCCTCCATTGGGCTCCCGCCGGCAGGCCCGGCGCCGCGGCTGATGGTTCGATCGGCAACTCATTCGGCAATTCGGACGTTTCGTAACCCTGGTCGATTTTCCAAAGCTCATTTTCCACCAACAGCGAAGCCCTGTAATAATCCTCCGCTGCTCGGGACGCGGCGAACGCGGCGTTCAGAGAGCGCGCCAGAAACAGGCAGGCCGCCGCTAAAATGGCCGATGAAACCATCACTTCAAACAAAATGAACCCCGATTGCCAGCACAATCCCGCTCTCTTTTGCCCGTCCGAACACGCTGTCTTCACGATTCAACCCTCGATTGTCCCGTAAACGCGTCCAATTTCAGCGTGATTTTTGATCCGTCCGCGTTTTCCAGAAAAATTTCCGCCGCCGTCGCGGTCCCATCGGGATAAAAGCAGATACTCCCTCCGGGCATCCCCGATGCCATTCCCTCTGCTTCCTGGGTCAGCCGAATATCTGCAGGAATAAAACCGCTTCTGCCCCAGCGCTCGCCATCCTTATACAAGGAATATCCGTCGCTGTCCTGTTCCAGGCGGATCCGGCAGAGACGGCCTTGCACGACGGCGTCGGAACGCGCCAGGGCCAGACGCGCGCTGAGCTCGTGGGCGGCGGTTTCCAGCAAATAGTTTCGGTACAGCCCGCCGAACTCCGGCCAGATCGCCAGCAGCATCGTTAAAAAGAGCGATGTCACGACCATCAGTTCGACCAGCGTAAAGCCGCCCGATCTACTTTTGCGCTGCGCTCCAGTTGCCGATGTCATCGTTCCCGCCCTCCGCGCCGTTGGGTCCGTAAGAAAAAAGATCGTAGTCCTTGTTGAACGTCCCGGGCGCGCGATACTGGTAGGGATTGCCCCAGGGATCCTTGAACTCGGTTTTCTTGACGTAAGGGCCTTTCCAGCGGGACGGGACCGGGGACGTTGTCGGCGCTTCCACGAGAGCGCGCAGTCCCTGATCGCCGGTGGGATAAAAACCGTTATCGAGCTCATAGAGGTCGAGGGCGTTGCCGAGGTTCGCGTCGATGTCGGCGTGGGCCGCGGCGCGCTTCGATTCGTCCGAGCGGCCGGCCAGCCGCGGCACGATCATCGCCGCCAACGTGCTCAAGATGATCACGACGATCATCAGCTCGATCAGCGTAAAACCTTTTTCCAGGCGACTCTTCAAACGGCATTTCGTGCGTTTGCTCATAAATTTCCTGTCATCCAAATATGATTATCGGATCAACGAATTGATTTCAAAAATCGGCAGCATGATGGAGATGACGATCGCTCCCAGGATGGCTCCAACGACGAGGATCAGCAGCGGCTCCAACAGCGATACCACGGTTTTCAATTCCCTTTGCGATTGGCGCTCGTAACTCTCGGCGATTTTGAGCAATGTGCCGCCCAAACGCCCGCCTTCTTCGCCTACGGCCGCGAGGTTGCAGAACGCGGCCGGGATGATCGGGATTTCCCGGAAACATTTCGCCAAGGGCCGCCCTTCGCGCACTTTGGGCTCCAGCGATTCGAATTCTTTTCTGATCGCGCTGTTTTGAACCGTTCCCAACGCGACCGAAAGGGACTGAAGCACGGGGACGCCACCGTTCAGCAGCGATCCCAGCGTGCGCGCGTAGGAAGCCATCTCCCGCCTCACTATCCAGCTTTTGATCACCGGCAGGCGAATCAGCATCGCGTCTATTTTTGCTTTAACGCGCGCTTGGGTTCGCGGTTGATGCACAAACGACGCCAGCGCGGCCGCGCCCGGGATCGCCAGCCAGCCAAAGCGTTGCGCCAGGCCGCTAAAGCCCAGCAGCATCCGCGTGGGCAGGGGCAGAGTCTGCCGGAAATCCGCGAACATGGCGGCCATCCGCGGCACGACGAAGATCAGCAGAAAAATAATCGTCGCCGCGCCGACCGCCACGATAAAAAGCGGGTACGCGGCCGCGGCCTGGATCTGCGAGCGGATATCGTCTTCCTTTTCCGTCAAATCCGCCAGCCGTTCCAGCGCCCGGTCGAGGCTTCCACTCGTTTCGCCGGCGTACACGAGCCGAACGTGAAAGGCCTTGAAATGTTGCGGATGCCGTTCCATCGTCCAGGACAAACTCCGCCCTTCCCTGACATTTTTCGCCTGATCTTGCAGGACTGTTTTCAAAACGGAATGCGCTGCCTGCTCCGCCGCCATCGAGAGCGCGGACATCAGCGAAAGGCCCGCGCCCATGAGATCGGAAATCTGGCGGAACATGCCGCTCATTTCCGCCAGCGGGATCCGGTTTTGGCGCAGCCGCCCGAGGTTGAACGGTTTTCGGGCCGCTTCTTCGCGGATCAGCGTGGGAAAATATCCCATGCGAGCCAGCTGGCGAGACGCCGCAACGGTGGAATCGGCTTCCAAAACGCCTTCGATGGATTCCGAAGGCTTCGATCGGACAGTGTACGTTCTGGCTTTATACAGGAATCGCGGCATCGTTTATGCCTCTTTGCGCTCTTCGTCTTTCATCGTGACGCGCATGACTTCTTCCGGGGTCGTCAGCCCGGCGCGGACTTTGGCGAAACCGCATTGGCGCAGGGTGATCATGCCCTGCTCAAGAGCCTTTTCGCGGATGCGGCTTGCCTCGGCGCGCGCGGCGATTAAATCGCGGATGGCAGGGTTCACGTCCAGGATTTCGTAAATGACGGTGCGGCCATGAAATCCCGTGAAGTTACACTCTTCGCAACCCTGTCCCTGGAAAACGGGCCTCTGTTCAAGGAGATCGCGGCCTCCGGAAACAGGGCGCTGTTCCTCATTTTTGCAATGGACGCAGATTGTGCGCACGAGGCGCTGGGCGATGACGCATTCCAGCGACGAAGCGACGAGATAGGGCTCCAAACCCATATCGAGGAGGCGCGTCACCGCTCCCGGCGCGTCGTTGGTGTGAAGCGTGGAAAAAACGAGGTGCCCGGTCAGCGCCACGCGGATCGCGATCTCGGCGGTTTCCAAATCGCGGATTTCGCCCACCATCATGACGTCGGGATCGTGGCGCAGCATGGATCGCAGCCCCGCGGCGAAGTCCAGCCCAATTTTGGGCTGAACCTGCACCTGCGTGATCCCCTTAATCTGATACTCAATCGGATCTTCCATCGTGATGATCTTGCGCTCTTCCTTATTGAGTTTGCTCAGCAAGGCGTAAAGCGTGGTGGTCTTGCCGCTGCCGGTCGGGCCGGTGAGGAGCGCGATGCCGTGCGGCTTTTCGAGCAGCGACTCCATGTATTTCAAATCGCGGTCCAAAAATCCGAGATGCCCCAAATCCAGATACGCCCGGCCCGTCAAAAACCGGATGGTGACGCTCTCGCCGAAGGGCGTCGGCAGGACCGAGACGCGCAAATCCAGATCGTTCCCGCTCACCTTGACCTTGATGCGGCCGTCCTGCGGCAGGCGGCGCTCGCCGATATCGAGGTTGGCCATCACTTTAATGCGCGACACGATCGCGGACTGAAAGGCGCGCGCCGAAGCGGGAACGCTTGTATCGTAGAGAATCCCGTCAATGCGGCGGCGGATCCGCAGTTCCTTCTCGTAGGGCTCCACGTGAATGTCCGTGGCGCGGGACTCGAACGCTTCCAGAAAAATCTGCTTCACGAATTTGATGACCGAAGCGTCTTCCAGACCGCCCTTCAGTTCTTCCGCGCCCTCAATTTGAATGGCGCTGTCCGCGCGGCCACTGGCTTGTCCGCCGGCCGACAACTCTTCCAATGTATCCGCGCCCACGCCGTAATGGCGGTTGAGCGCTTCCAGAATTTCCGCCGGACTCGCTTGGACCGGGATCACGTCCTTCTGCACAAAGACCCGCAGATCATCCAGCTTTTGCAGATTGTCCGGATCGGCCAGCGCCACCACCAGCGCGCCCTCCCGCCATTCATAAGGAAAAGCGTTGTAGTGATGCGCCATCCGGGCCGGCATGGCCCGCAACGCGGAAGGATCGGCTTCTTTGCCGCGAAGGATCATCCCTTGGTTTCCCCCGTGATGATGCGCGGAGTGAGCAGAACCACGATTTCCGTTTTAACTTTGGTCGTGGTGCGACCGCGGAACGGAAAGCCGAGGATCGGGATCGCGCCCAGAATGGGAATGCGGCTGTCGGAACGCTCCATCTTGTCTTCGATGAGCCCCGCGATCAAAATGGTCTCGCCGTCTTTCGCCACCACGCTAGTTTCGGACTCCGACGTGCGGATGATCGGTATGGAATTGCCCTGCGCGGTGGAAAGCGTGCGCTCGACGGAGCTGATCTCGGGACGGATTTTCAAGGCGATGTAGCCGTCCTCCCCGATGTCCGGCGTCACGAAAAGCTTCACGCCCACGTCCACGAAATTCACGTTTTCCGCGGTGGTGGAGGGCGAAGAACCACCCGGCGTCAACACGGTCGTCGTCACATAGGCCTCTTTGGTCCCCACGAGAATTTTGGCGGCCTCATTATTCAATGCAGTAATACGCGGCGCGGACAGCAGATTAGTTTTGCCGGCGGATTCCAACAGCTGAACGAAAGCCGTGTAGTTGTTCTGCGCCAAATTTCCAACGTTGGCGGCCAGGCCCAATCCGCCGAGCGGCAAAACGGTAAAATTGCCCTTCACGTTCCCCGGAATCAGTTCATTATTGATCTTGGCGAAAATATGTTCCCACTGAACGCCCATTTGAAACTTGCTGTTCAAGGTCACCTGAATAATCTTGGCTTCGATCAACACCGTACGGTGTCTCCCGTCAAACGCCGCCACGATGCGCTCCATCTGCCGGATCTTTTCCGGATAATCTTTCGCCACAATGCGCTTCGTCCGCTTGTCCATTTCGAGCTCGCCCACGTCCTTTGTGGCCGCGGACTGCAGTTTGGAGAAAATATCCTCCGCCCTGGCATAGTTGATGGAAAAAACCCGGGTCTCCTGCGCCTGATCCAATGATAAAGCCAGGTCTTTCATCTTGCCGATGGCTTCCGGCGTATCGATCACGATCAGCGAATTGTTGAAATCATAGACGATGATTTTCCCCACCCGGCTTTTGACGGACTCCATGAACTTGCTGGCCGGACCGGAACGGATGTTTTGGAACGCGAGAACTTCAATTTTGGTTTTGTCGTCAAAGCGGACGCCGTAGAGCCTTTCGTAGTCGCCCGCGGACATCACGCGCACCACGCCGTGGTCCTGCACGTAGGCGAGATCGTTGGTCTCGAGCACGAGGCGCAAAGCCTCCCACAACTCCACGTCTTTAAGGAACATCGTCACGCTCCCCCGCACGTTGGGGCTGGCCGCCATGTTCAGGTTGGCCTGGCGGGAGAACAGCTTCAACACTTCGAGGATATCCATGCCGCGCAGATCTAACGTGATAGTTTTAGGCGCATTGGATGGTGTCTGGTTCGCAGCATTCGATTGCGGCGATATGTTGATGGGTATCAACTGCTGGGCCTGCGGCGTTTGAGCTACAATAGTTTGCCCCTCGGCGCTAACAGGCGCGGGATTGCTTTGCGAGCTTGCGATTTGCGCCTGCGGCATCTGCCCCGGCTCCAACTGGATCCCCGCATGGTTCAGCACCGCCAACCAATCGGAATCCGCCATCGCAGCCTTGGGCTGGATGCCCATACCCTGCAGAAGCCGCGACCACTCCTGCAGAGGCATCGGCCGCGGCATGGACTTTTGGATCTTTTGAGCGATATCCGGAAGCGAACCCAACTTCCTAAGGAGAATTTTCTGCTCGGGGATGGTGGGATCCGGATTTACGCCGATACTTTGCAACAATGCCTCCCAACCGCCGGCTGTGCCGGACGCAGCGGGAGCGCTCGAGACTGCTACAGCAGCTTCTTCCGCGATAACCGGCGCGACCCCGTTCACAACCGGCAAAATCGCAAAAATTCCCGCAATTATTTTATTCACTCAACACCTCACATGGACAAATCGAGCGTCTCTTCGTTATAACCGATCGTCACCCGGTCCTGCTGAATCCGGACGACGCGCACTTCCCCCAAAGTCTGCCCCACCGAAACGTAATGGGTTTTCTGGCTCTTCCTATTCAGAATAATTGCCTGAGGCTCTCCGGACTGCAAAACGCCGACCAGGGATAAATCGGCAGACAGATCCGCAAGCGTCTTCACCGGCACGAGAGGCGGCGTGCGAACGGCTGGCTTTGCCGCCACAAATTTTTGCGGCTCACTTTTGATGATCTTGAACAACGGCCTCTTTTGGATCGGCCCCAAATAATATTCCAGCGACTCAACGCCTTTTGCAGATCCCAAATCCTGATAGGCCGCTGGATCGCCCGCCGATAAAGACGAAGATTTCTTCGATTGATGATCCCGCACAATCAAATAGATTCCGGCGAATAATGTCAGAAATGTCGCCGCTTGGGCCAGCCTCCGGGAAAAATCCAGAGGCTGATCGGCAACCCATTCCAACCATTCCGTAATTTTTCGTCTCATAAATTCACCGAACGCAGGATTATTAAATCTCTTTCGGTCTTACCGGGGGATAGTCGATTTAGGGCAATCTGCGCAGGAAGAAATGGCGCGATGCTTTACTACTGAGGCGGAAGGAGTGGAAGGTTATTGCCCGAGCCGGCGGATGAAGAGGGCGGTGAGGTAGGCGAGGAACGCGGCGAGGCCGCCGACGGCGAGGGTTTCGAGGCCGGAGCGGATGCGGCCGCGGCCCAGGACGACGCCTTTCAGGGCGCCGATCGCGAAAAACGTCGCGCCGGTGAGGATCGTACTAAGATGGAACGGGTCGAGGGCTGTGGCGGAGGCAGGGTTTTGCGCCGAGCCCGGACGCCAGAGGCCGAGGGCGAAAGCCAAAAGTGGAACTGAGCCGGCCGCGAGGAACGCCGCGAATGTTGAAAGGCCCGAGAGCCAGGGCGAACGGTCCACCGGGGGAAGGCCGAACTCCTCGTTGAGCATCGTTTCAATCCAGCGCTCGCGATCGGCGGTGATGATTTCGACGGCTCGCTCCAGATCAGCTCCCTCAAATCCCTTCGCTGCGAAAATCTGGCGGACTTCTTCCCTTTCCCCTTCGGGCTGGACGGCGATGTGCCGCAGCTCCTCTTCGCGGAGATGCGCGCGCGATTCGATCTCGGAGCGCGTGCTCAGAAAATTTCCGACCGCCATGCTGAAACCGTCGCCGATGAGGTTGGCCGCGCCCAAAATGAGCGCCACGGAGGCGCCGATGTCCGCTCCGGCGGCGCCGGCGACCACCGCAAACGTCGTTACGGTTCCGTCCACCGCTCCGTAAACGAAGTCGCGCAGATAGGAAGGCCGCGCTCCGGCCGATAAACGGCGGCGGATCGCTTCCGGCGTGTGCTCGTGGCTTAATCGTGGATTCATAAAAATATCCTGCAAACGGCGGCCCCGAAGAGCGACAGGGATATCCCGTATATTAGCAGATTGCGGAACAGCCGGCTCCGGTCCTCGGCAGCGGGCGCGCTGGCCAGGCAGAGGGCCCCCAGCGTGGAGAGCGGGCTCACGTCCACGACGTGGCTCCCGACATTGATCGCGGCCACGATCGCCGCGGGGTCCGCGCCCGGCAGATGTCCCGCGAGGCCGGGCACCGCGGGAATGAACGCCGGCATGATGACCCCCGACGAGCTCGAAAAGACGGACAACAGGCCCGTCGCGAAAGCCACGATCCCCGTCACGTTGTGCGGGGTCGAGGCGCGGGCCAGAAGTTCGGCGAAGCGCGCCATGCCGCCGGTGGATTCCAGTACGGCCACGAGAGTGCTCACGCCGCAGACCATGATGATGGCGTCCCAGGGGACCGCCGAAATCGCTTTCCGGGCCTCTGCCGCCGGAGAACCTTTCGACCCGAACAGAGCCAGCAGCGCGGCCAGCGTGATCGACAGGAAGCCCGCGTCTGCCTTGAAAATGGTTACGCCGGCCACAAGTATTGCGATCGCCGCGATGCTGAGGCCGTGCGGCCGGGCCCATTCGGCGGAACCTTCCGCCGGAGCGGTTGCCGGGTACTTTTGTCCGGGCTCAACCTCCAAAACCCACAAGCGGACGCCGCCGAAAAAAACATAGGTCGCCAGAGCGATGACAGACTGCGCGATAAAATTGGGGACGAACACCTGCGACCAGGGATCCATCTGCAGACCGATGCGGCCGGCCAGGCCGTTGGCGATCAGGCCCGTCGGCGCGAGCGGAGAAAACGTGCCGGCGTTCGCTCCGCTGACCACCATCGCGGCCGTCAGGAACGCGCCGATCTTCAGCCGGCCGGATACGGCCATGGCAAACGGGGCCAGCAAGGCTACCGCCGCGATGTTGCCGGGCCCGATCGCGGAAAAAACCGCCGCCATGAAAAAAAACGTGACGGGGATGAGCGGCCGGCGCCCGCGCGCGGCCCGCATCGCGAAACCCGCCAGGCGGTCAAGCGTCCCATTCATCTGAATTTGCCCGAACAGCAGAGTCACTCCGAAGAGCAGCAGAAAAAGCGATGACGGGAACCCGGCCGCGATCCGCGCGGCAGGCAGGCCCGCAAAATAAAGTCCGACCGCCCAGGCGAACGCAAGGGCGATGACGCCCACGTTCACCTTGGAAACGGAGCTGATGGCGATGACGGCAAGGAGTGAGAGGAGGGAGGCTTCAGCGGGGCTCATGGAGGGCCGCCTTTTGCCTCACCAGTCCCGCGAGAACGCCGGCGATGACGGTCGGCGACACGCGGCTGGTGTTCCACACCGAATCGTAGTAAAGAGGATCTTCAATGTCCTTGCCGTTGAAACAGGAGCGCACCAGCAAAGCCCGGGAAGCATCCTGTTCCGACACCTGCCGGTCCGCTTCACTGTCGCTTAGCTTAAACTGGCGTATCATGGACTGGACGCGCAGGGCCCGGGGCGCGACGAGGCGCACGTGGATGCCGCTCGGAAGGTCGCGGGTCAGGAAGGCCCCGGCCCGCCCGACCACGATCACTTTACCGGCGCCCGCAAACGCGTGGATGAGCTTCGCCGTCCGGTGAAAGACCGCGAGCTGGGGCGTGGTCCCCGCGAAAATCTGCGAGAGGAAATCGTCCGTGTCCCCGCGGAACCGCTCGGCCAGAAGCCATTCCAGCGGGACTTTCATGTTCGGGTCTTCCAGCACTTTGCGGCAGAGCTCCTGGTCGAAAATCTGCCATCCTCCGAAGAGTTTCCGGTCCGGCTGGCGCTCCATCAGGTGGAGGATGGCTTCCGCGAGGGAATGCCCGCCCGATCCGGTCTGGCGGGAAATCGTGATGAACGGGTAGGGCCCGCCGGGCAGGCGGGCCGGGCCGGACTCCACTCCCGAAACAGCCCGGATATATTCCTGAAGGTGTCTCATGTCTACTGCAGGATTGACCGCCATGGCGACCTCCTTTCGGCTTCCAGGCCCAACCGCTCCAACTCCGTCAGAGGGATCGCGCGCGCGACCAGAGGAAACAGGATCTCCTCTTCGCAGCGCATATGGGCAACCGCGTAGCGTTCAAACTCCCCGATACTTTCCCGTTTCAGGGTTTCCGAACCCTGTTCGGATGCGCGCTGCAGCAGGCTGAGCCGCCGCCACAGCTCCGTGTGGTCCCGCTCGTAGTCGAAGTCCAGAGGCTCATCCCCCGACCCTCGGATAGACTGGATTCGGGGAAACAGGACTTCCTCTTCGACGTCCTCGTGGCATTCGAAATGCGAAAGGAAAGAAATGAGTTCGGCCGAAAGCTCCGGGCCGGACAGCTTCGCAAAGCGTTCCATCCTCCGGCGCAGATCACGATGATCCCGGACGAGATACTCAAGAATGTTCATGGCGTTTAACCTCGCGCCCGGCAGGACTGCCGGAGAATCGCTCCAGCTTCGCCTGCGCGCGGGCGCCCAGATCCTCGAGCTCCTTCGCGCCCAGGACCGCGCGGACCGCCGGAAACAGGAACCGTTCCTCGCTGCGGAAATGTCCTTCCGCCTGCGCCGAAAAATCATAGAATGCCTGCTTCAGGCCGCTGTGATGCGGCGTGTTCAGGCAGGAGATGATCTTCTCCAGGGACTTCCACATCGCGGCGTGCATCGCCTCGTGGTCCGGCGGCTCGTCCGCGGACCCGCCGCCCCGCTCCGTTCCGGCAGCGCGCCCGCCCTGCGCCTCCAGCGCGCTGTCAAAAGCCGGAAACACGATGTCTTCTTCGATCGACTCGTGCATCTCGTAGCTCGCGACGAACTCCATCACGCGCCTGCGCAAATCCTGCTGGTCCATTGAGCTGTGGATTAAGGTCATCTGCCGCCGCAGATGCTCGTGGTCCTGCGTCAGAAAATCAATGACGTTCATGGCGCGCCTCCTTTTTTTCCGGGATCACTTCCCACGCGCGCGGAGGAACCGCCAGCACCGGGCATTCAGCCCTGCGGATGACGGTTTCCGTCACGCTTCCGATCACCATCCGGGACAGGCCCTTCCGGCAATGCGTGGCCATCACGATGATGTCGGCCCTTTCCTCGGCCAGCGCCTTCAATATCTCGTCAACGACCGCGCCGGCGCGCACGATGAACTTCACCTGCCGCTCCAGATGGGGAAAGTGAGGGTGGCACCGGCACCATTCCGAGAACCGTTCCTGGAGACGCCGCAGAGTCGTCTCCGAATCCGGAAATGCCGGCGGGGCCGCCGGGTCTTCGATGATCGGGAGGTTCACGGTGAGCAGGGCGATCCGGGCGCCCGTCAACTCGGCCAGCGGCAGCGCCGCTCCGAGCGCGCCGAACGACGGCTCCGACAGGTCAACCGGCACTAATATGCGATTTATTTCCATGACACATTCCTCCTTTTTGAACCCATGGAGCTGTCCTTGGATGGATAAGCTTCCCCCCTCGCGACCGCGCGCACCGCGTCCACGATTTTTTCGGCCGCGCGCGCTTTCATGAGGTATCCCTTTGCGCCCGCGCGCCTCGCGTCCGCCGCGAATATGCTTTCGCCGTGCATCGAAACGGCCAGAACCTCCGGCGGACGGCTCAGACGGCGCAGCAGGCGGATCAGCCCCACGCCTTCCGCGCTTGCGAGCGACAGATCCACGATTGCCACGTCGGGCTCGAGCCGGGCGATATCTTCCAGCGCGCGCCCGCCGTTATTGGACTCGCCGCAGACGTGCAGATCATTTTCATGGTTGATGAGCTCCGTCAGCGCGCGCCGGACGACGTCGTTTCTGTCAATAATGAACACGTTCAGGCGTTTGGTTTTCATCGAATTTCTTCCCTGCGGGCGATTTCTCCCGCGACCTCGTCCAGCAGCCGCTCAATGTTTCTGCGGACGATCCGGCGGCTCAAAAAACCGGGGATGCCCGAATCCATTTCGGCTTCCAGATGGTATTTCACCGCCGTTCCGCCTTCGCGGGGTTCGATCCTCCAGGATCCCCGGTACGCCCGGAAGCTCCGGCCGCCGACGTCGCGGAACTCAATGGCGCTCCCGGCGGACTCGCGCACTTCGAGCAGGACTTCGAAGCGGCGGCGCAAAAGCCAGACCCCGTTTTGACTGGACTGCTCCACGAGGACCCGGTCTGCGCTCCGCTCCTTCACGCGGCTGTTTTCGATCGAGGAGACGAACGCCCCGATCCCGTCGTAGTCGGTCAGCACCCGCCAGGCGGCCGCGCTCGAAGCCCGCACCGTGAAGCGCCCTTCAATGGAAAAGGCGTCGCGGCGCGACTCGGTCAGAGACACCTCCGCGGCAAAAGCGCCGGCTGTCCGCAGGATTAGGACAAGGAGTAGCTGAAACCTGAATCCTACGGACAGTGATCGTTTCACGGCGCTTCCTCCGAATCAGAATTTACGGCTCAGTTTGTCCTTTTTAGAACGTAAACTGCATGACCAGCCGGGCCGATGGAACCGTCTGCCGGATGATCGTCCCGACGTTGGTCTGGTCCGTCTGCTGCATCAGCACGTAGTAGCCGAGCTTGTTTTCGATCGAGATGGGCGTGTCGATGAGGATGGGCGCGTCCGCCACGATCTTGAAGTTCTTCCGGTGGAAGACCGTCAAAGACGGCGCGATCTCGTGCACGGGCTGGTGGTTGGCGAAGATCCTGCGCCCCGCCGCTCCAGCGAACTTGTCGTCCGCAAAGATCACCGCGTAGCGAAGGCCGATGCCCCAGGGATTCTTGAAGAAGCCCACCTGCACGCGCGCTCCCGTCATCTCCAGCCATCCGGCGTCGTTCTTATATTGGCCGTAGTTGCCTTCCACTTCGGTGGTCACCAGACCCGGGCCCGCGTTCGCGCGCCAGACCACGTCGCCGCCTGCCTGCCAGAGGTCGCCCAGCAGGAAGTTCGATCCGCCGGTCACGTCCTTCATTCCGATGAACGGATTCCAGTTCGAGTCGGTCAGCAGGCTTTTCTCGACCGATTTCACCTGAAGCACGGTCGAATGGCCCACGCGGCTGTCTCTCATGTACATGCCGTTGGCAAAAGCCGCGATTCCGGGCTTAAGTCCCTCCTGGTCCACCTGCTTCGCGTCGTACATATCGTCGTCGAAGTTGTGTTTGTACCCGATCCGACCCGCCACCATCGGCGTTCCGAGCCGCAGCGGGATATCGCGGATGGGGTTGTCGCGCCCGCCGCCCGTGAAAATTCCCGCCGTGTAAGCCAGTCCGTCCGAGTTGTCATAAATCGACATACCGACGTCGCGCCCGAGGTTGAAGGGCAGGTGCGCGATGGACCGGTCCGCGAAAAGCAGGTCGCCCGAATCGGTGAGCCGCTCATGGCTGAACGGAACCTTGTACTGGCCCATCTTCAGGTAAACCTCGTGTAATACGGGCAGGTTCAGCGGCACGTCGACGAAATAATCCAGGAGCCCCTGCGCGGTATTGGAAACCGTGCCTCCGGTGTTCTTGACGCCGTCTTCGCCGCCCTGCGCCATCACGATCTTGTACTTGATCGAGTTCACATGACCGTCAAAACCCAGACGCGCCTGCCGGAGGAACAGATACAGCCGTACATGGTCGCGCCACTCGTCCAGCACGTAGTCGCTGAACCCAAGTAACTGCATGCGGCCATGCATGTTCAGGGTTACGTCTTCCTTATTAACAATCTCTATGGTTGAACCCGCTTGAGCCAATCCCAAGAGGAACATTGCAGCCAACGCCAGATGTCTTCGTCTCATAGTACCCTCCTTGCTTGTGTTTTAGTTTTCGATTGCCAAATAAAGCGCGTATCGGACCGTGATTTCGTTTTTGGTTTTGAGCGTCCCCATCATCATCACGGGCGGCTGGACGCCATAGTCCGTCATCAAAAGATCGTAGGATCCGTTCACTGCCGCGCGATCCGGTCCGCCCTTCGCGCGCCCCTTCAATATGATTTCCCGCGGAACCCCGGCAATGTTCAGTTGGCCTCTCAGCTCAATTTCCGCCCCCTCGTCCACCCCCCCGTTGGCCAGGGGAATGATCTGATAAGTGGCCATCTCAAAAACAATGTCGGGATGTTCGGCCGCTTTCATGGCCTTCATCAGGTTTTTGTCGAGCTGGGATTTCCCCGATTTCAACGTCGCGACCGGGATCCGGAGGGTGAAACGGCGGAGGGCCTTTTCTCCCAGCGCCGAAAGCACCGGGGTCCGCGGGTCGATCCGGTCCGGCAGGTCCGCCGTAAAATCCGCAACAAGGGCGGTGGACGTGCTCGAAAACCGGTGCAGGGTGGAATCGCCCTCGAGCCAGACGGCGCTTTCCTTGAGCAAAACGGGCTTCGCGGCGAGCAACAAACCCGGGGCCAGAACGACCGGCAGGATGGAAAGAATCAATGCGTAGGTAATTTTTTTGATGATCACGGAACGTCCTCCTTTTGTTAGATATGAATATATCAGGATGGACGGCAGGACGGTATCAGAGAAAATCCTGCTCTTTTTCGGAGGGAAAACCGGGGTGCAGCCCCGGTGAATTCCCGGGGGACGGCGGTCAGGAGAGTTAAGTCAGGAGGGGTGGGTGCGGCTTACGCGTTCTCATCCGCCACGTCCAGGGTGCAGGAAACGATCGTTCCCCCGTCGGGCCCCGGCTCCACGTCAAAATTGGCGGAGATCATTCCGGCGCGGTAGCGCATGATGTCCAGGCCCATGCCCATGCCCGCCTTCTGCGTGCGGATGCCGATGCCGTCGTCGGACACCGTCAAACGGAGCTTGCCGGATTTTTGCGATATGCCGATCCGGATGCTTTTGGGCCGCGCGTGCTTGACCGCGTTGTTCACCGCTTCCTGGGCGATGCGGTAAACCTGGATGGCTTTGTCGTGCCGGAAGCTGATGGAGCCTTCTTTCTCGACGCGGCAGGGGATTTTGCTTTGAGCTTCCATCACCCGCGCGAGCTCCTCGAGCGCCGGGCCGAGCCCGTGGCGCTCCAGTTCGACGGGATACAGCCCGCGCGCAAGGCCCCGCAGCTGGTCCATGGCGCCGCTCGCGAGCTCCACGATCTCGCCCGCCAGTTCCGCCTGGTCGGGGTTTTTTTGCGCCAAAATCTTGCCGAGGAGCTGGGCCTTGTAGGCGACGGCGGTCATGGTCTGGCTGGGGCCGTCGTGCAAATCCTGGCCGATGCGCTTCTGCTCCGTCTCGCTGATTTCCAGGATTTCCTTCTGGAGTTTGCGGATTTCGGCGGTGCGGCGCAGGACCTGGTCCTCCAGCTCCGCCTTCGAGCGCTTCAAAATTTTCTGCGCCTCCTTCTGCGGGGTCGCGTCGCGCAGGGTGGCCATCACGTACATCCCTTCTTTCGTGCGCACGGGCCCCAGGCTGATCTCGACGGGGATCTCCGTCCCGTCCTTGCGCAGGGCGAACAGGTCCAGGCCCTCGCCCATCGGCCGGACGTGCGGGTTGGCCATGTACCCCTCCCGGTGCCCTACGTGGGCGGAACGGAACCTGGCCGGCACGATCGTTTCGATTGTCCGGCCCAGGAGATCGGAAGCGGGATAGCCCAGCATGTGTTCGGTCTGGACGTTGGTGGCGGCGACGTTGCCGCGCGCATCGCAGACCACTACGGCGTCGGGCATGAAGTCCAGGACCTTCTGGAATTCCTTCAGGCTCGAATCAAGAACGAGCGCGTTTTTATTTTTCATAACCGAATCCGATTGTATCAAACGCGGGAGCGGGAGTGTTTTGCATACCGGTATTATATAATGGTCGCATGCCGGCCAGGAAAAACTTTTCACAGGATACGGAAGCCTTCCTCGCGTCTATCCAGCCTTTCGCGGCCCTCCCCGCGGGCGGCCGCGAGGCGATCGCGAGGACCGCGGTCCGGCAAAGTTTCTCCAAGGACGACACGATCTTTAACGAAGGGGACGGCGCGGACAGTGTTTGGGTCGTCTGCAGCGGCAGGGTGCAGGTCCTGAAATATGTTTCGGACGGCAGGCCGTTCGCCATCGAGAGCCTGGGACCGGGCGAGCTGTTCGGCACGCTCTGCCGCATGGGAGGCAACAGCCGCAGTTACCCCTGCACCGCGGTCGCGGCGGCGGAAACCGTCGCCCTGAAAATTCCCGACGGGATTTTTGTCCGTCACTACCTGGAAAACCCCGGCATGATGCGGGGCGTCTGCTCGCTGTGTTCGGACCGCCTGAGGGACGTGCAGGACCTCCGCTGCATGGGTCAGGAACCGGTGCGCGTGAAGCTGGCGGCCATCCTGACGCGCCTGCGCCTGGTGCACGGCGACACGATCCCCTTTACGAAGAAACAGATTTCCGAACTTATCGGCGTGGCGGTTGAAACCACGTTCCGCGCCCTCGCCGAAATGCAGGAAAAAGGCTGGCTCGAATCGGGGCGAGGCAACATCCGCCTCAAACAGCCCGACAAGATCCGGGGCCTCGCCGGCAGCCTGTAACCCGCACCTCCCCCGCCCACTCCCCCTCATTCCCGATCCGGCCCGACTATGACCTGAATCATATCCGGACCGGCCCGTTGTTTCTACAGTATCCCAATGATGAAAAACCCTCCGCATACGTTCCATATCCCCGTCATGGGCACGGGATTCACGATTGATACGCCGCTCAAGGTTGCGCGTTACGGTATCTCGTCGGTCGTTTCCCTCGTGGACGACGTCCTCATCGAACAGATGCGCAAGTACCATTGCGGCCTGGAAGGCGAGCCGTACGAGGAGATCGCGCAGGGCGATCCGGACGCGCGCGCCCGGCGCATCACGGCTTACCTGGATCTCATGGACCGCGCCGTGCGCCGCCAGTCCCGCCAGTTGCGCGAAAGCGCGTTCGAACCCGGCTCCGAAATCACCCGCTATTTTGAAATGCTTCCGGACTCTCCGCTCCGAAGCGAATACCAGCGCATGCTGGTCGAGCCCGATCCCGCCAAGAAGGTCCGCCTGCAGGACGCGCTCCGCCCGAAAGCCGTCCCGGGAAGCATTGACGTCAACATCATGACCAAGCTCGACCGCAATCCGCGCCGCGGCGCCGCCGAGCCCGCGCCCGAAAACTCCGACGCGCTTTCCGCCCTGCGCGGCTACGCCAACAGCGCGCTTGAATCGTCCATCGTTTTTTCCGCGGGGCTCAACCCCCGCCTTTACGGCTACGCGGCGCAATTCCCCGATTTTTTCCCGCGCGCCGCCGGAGCGGAGCCTCTCGCGGCCGCTTCGCCTAAAAAATCCATCATTCTCAAAGTCGGCGACTACCGCTCGGCGGAAATCCAGGGGAAGTATCTCGCCCGGCGGGGTCTGTGGGTGAGCGAGTACCGCATCGAGTCGGGACTGAACTGCGGCGGCCACGCGTTCGCCAACCAGGGGCTTCTGCTCGGCCCCATCCTGGAAGATTTCCGACTCAACCGCCGGGCCCTGCCGGAAAAACTTTTTTCCGTTTACGCCAAGGCCCTCGCGGAGCGCGGCCTGCCGACGCCTCGGGAAATTCCTCCGGTCCGGATCACGGTTCAGGGCGGGATCGGAACGCATGGGGAAGACGAGTTCCTGCGCCGCCGCTACGGCGTGGACGGCACGGGCTGGGGAACGCCGTTCCTGCTGGTTCCGGAAGCGACCAACGTGGACGAAGAACATCTCTCCAAGCTGGCCGCGGCGACGGAAAAGGATGTGATCCTGAGCAACGGCTCGCCGCTCAACGTTCCGTTCTGGATCTTAAGGACCGCGAAGGGAGAGGAAGTCCGGCAGAAGCGCGTCGAAGAGGGCAAGCCGGGGAGCCCCTGCGTGAAACAGTATCTCGCGCTCAGCGCCGAGATCACGGACAATCCCATTTGCCGGGCGTCGCGCGCGTATCAAAAATTGAAGCTGGACCAGCTGGCTCAAATAGTCCTGTCGCCCGGACAGAGGGACGCGCTGGTGGAAAACGTCACCGCAAAGTCCTGCATTTGCCACGACCTGGCGGGCGGCGCGACGATCAAATGCGGTATTGACCCCGGCGCAGCGCCCACGATCTGCTGCGGCCCGAACATCGTCAATTTTTCGAAGTTACTTTCCATGGAGCAGATCACGGACCATATTTACGGCCGGGCTTCGTACTTGTCCAACCCGAAGCGCCCGCACGTATTTCTGAAGGAGCTGCGCCTGAACCTGGAATACTACATTAAGGAAACCGAAAAATTCTCCCTGGGGGTTTTTCAAGTGACGGAGGAGGACCTGCGGGAATTTCACGGCAACTTGAAGGAAGGAATCGCTTACTACAAGGAACTGGCTGCGGAAATTCCCGGAGATGACCGGAATGATTTTATCGAAGAATTGGGGTTGCTGGAACGGGAGGTCGAGACCGCCGGCGCGCGGTTACGCTCAGGGCCCCTGGACGGAAATGATTTCGACGTCAAACTCCAGGGTCTTGCCGGCCAGAGGATGGTTTAAATTCAGGGTGACCTTGTCGCCGTCGATGGAAATGACCGTCGCGCGAATGTTTTGATTTTTGATCTGCCCGTTCACAACCGTTCCGATCTTTAAGGATTTCACGCCGCGCAGGGATTTTTTAGGGACCGTCTGATAGGCGTCGGAATCGATGTGTCCGTACGCCTTGGCAGGCGGAACGATGACGTGGCGCTTGTCTCCCGGCTTCAACCCCAGCATCTGCTCTTCCAGGCCCGGAATGATGTGGCCCATTCCCTGAACGTACCGCATGGGTTGCCGGTCCAGAGAGCGGTCCACGATCTCGCGGTCGATCGTGAGGACGTAATGGAAAGCGACCGTGCTTCCAAGCTGGATGGCCGGGCCGTCCGCGCGGAGGGGCGTTGCCCCCAGCAGCGCCGACAACGCCCAGAATATCACTCTCTTCCTATTCAGCGGACCACTCCTGATATGTGCGTATGTGAAGCGCGCGGAGTCCCTTGTCGGTCCGCTTCTTGTTGCGCAGAGTCATCCCCTTCACGTAATTTCCATAAACCGACTTGCTCATGAAAGGAGATTTCTTTTCGGGCTCTCCGGAAGGGATACCGGGCATCGCAGGGGTCACCAGCGCTTGAAAGAACCCTTTTTAGATTTACCGCCGCCAAAACCGCCTTTGCCCCCTCCGAATCCTTTTCCTCCGCCGAAGCCGCCCTTGTTGCCGCCAAATCCGCCGCCGCCCGGGCCGTCGCGCCGTTCCATGGGCCGCGCCTCATTGACCGTGATTTTCCGCGAGCCGACCGCGAACCCGTTCAAGGTCTTGATCGCGGCGTCCGACTCCGCGTCGCTGCTCATTTCGATAAATCCGAATCCCCGCGATTGTCCCGAAAACTTGTCCGTGATCAGCTTCGCGCTGACGACCTGCCCCGCTGCCGTGAAAATCTGGCTGAGCTGGCTCTCGGTGGTCTCAAACGGCAGTCCTCCAACGTATAATTTCTTACCCATGACGTTCCTCCCCAAAAAAATAAGCCGCCAGATTCATCATCTCGCGGCTTGCGTGACGGCCGTTCAAACTGAAGCTTCCTCACTACAATGACATTACCGGACAGGGAAGTCAATGGAAAAGAAGAAGCCCCGGGCCTTGCGGCCTGGGGCTTCTCTTAAATCCGTCGTTCAGACGGAGCGGGGTTAGATCGCCCGGACGTTGGCCGCTTTGGGGCCCTTATCCGATTCGACGGAATCGAATTCCACCTGCTGATTCTCGGTGAGGGTCTTGTACCCTTCCATCTGAATGCTGGAGTGATGGACGAAAAGATCTTTCGAACCGTCCTCCGGGGTGATGAATCCGAATCCCTTCTGCTCGTTGAACCACTTGACTGTACCTTTCATGACTATCCTTAATACTTACTGTAAGTTTTGATTTTTGAAGCCTGCTGAGATGAGATCCACCAGATAAAAAAATCGCGCCGCCGAGACTAAAGGGGCGCGATATAGAAATTTAGCGAGAACACAACTGCGCACTTATACTTCAATCTTACCCATCCACTATACCATATCTCTGGAAAAAAACACGGATTATCTTTTATTTCGGGAAGCCGGATCAGGCGCCGTACAGCGTGATTGCCAGGACATGAAAGGCCGTGCCCGTCATCACGAAGAGGTGCCAGATAAAATGGCCGTAGCGGATGTTGTGCGCCGCGAAGAAGAGGGTGCCCGCCGTATAAGCCAGGCCGCCCAGAACCACCCACAGGACCCCCGCGGGCTGCATGCGGTCGATCATGGGGCGGGACGCGACCACGATCGTCCAGCCCATGGCGATATAGATCGCGCTCGAAAGGACGGCGTGCTTCACGCGGCCCAGGAGTTTGAGCGCGATTCCCGCGGCGGCGAGTCCCCAGATGATGCCGAAGATCGTCCATCCCCAGGGCCCCCGGAGAATGCCCAGGGTGAGCGGCGTATAAGTTCCGGCGATCACGAGAAAGATGGCGGAATGCTCAATGACCCGGAAAATCTGTTTCGCCTTTCCGGCGGGAAGCGCATGGTAAAGGGTTGAGCTTAAATAGAGCAGGATGAGCGTCGCGCAAAAGATACTGACCCCGACCACGAAGCCCGGGTGGGCGTTGCGCACGGCGCTGAGCACCATGAAGGGCGTCGCGACGATCACGGCGACGAGGCCGATGCCGTGGCTGATGCTGTTGGCAATTTCCTCGCCGGTCGATTGAATGCGGGTATGCTCGTGCAAAATCATGGAGTCACTCCGGGCGCGCGGCGCGGCCTCCGGCGCTCATGTGCTGCTGATGTAACTTCCGATCCGGAAGAGGGCGAAGCCCAGGACGACTGTCAGAGTTACGTTAACAGCCGCCTTGATAAGATCTCCGCGCTGCGCGAGGTGGGAAGTTTCGAGCACCAGCGTTGAAAGCGTGGTGAACGCACCGCAAAAACCGGTGAGCAGCAACAGGCGCTGGTCGGCGCTCAAAGTCCACTTCTGGCCCGCGAACCCGTCGATCAACCCGGCGGCCAGGCAGCCGGACAGGTTCACCGCCAGCGTCCCGTAAGGAAAATCCGTGCCCGTGATCCGGTGCGTCAGCCCCGACATCAGATACCTCGACAGGCCTCCCGCCACGCTCCCCGCCACGACGCTTGCCAGCGGATGCATGCCCGGCATCAGATGCCGATTCCGGACAGCAGGCTGCAGATCCGGTTCACCGCCTCGACCAGCCTCGGATGGGACGCTTCAAAACCCCGCACCGAAGAGGCCAGCCCTTCCAGGGAAACTTCCTGCAGCTTCGCGGATTTGTTTTTGCGCGTCGCCTCGTGCGCAGCGACCTCCACGAAGCCGGCAATGCTTTCGGCATGCTCGGAATTTTTGCGCGACAGCTCTCCGACTTCCGATTTGAGCTCGGACAGCAGCCGGATCAGCTCATCTTTGCGCTGATTGTCCAAGCCGCCCATTTTCCGGATGGAAGATTCAATTTTCTCGATGGTTTTTTCGATCATGTCCGGCTCCTTTGCGTATTTCCCGACGGCTGCGGGACCGCCGTTCTTCCATCATACAAAAATAAAATTGGTACAATAACGCATGTTCATCCGACGATGGATCGAGCGGTTGTTCCCGTCCCAGCCCCCGCCGGCGCCGCAACGTCCCGTGCAAAAGCGGCCCGCGCACTGGCCGACCAAGGAGCAGATCGCGAACCTGCCGCCGTTCGACGCACTGAAACTGCACGACATCCTGAACGTGAACAGCCCCCATGCCGCTGCGGCCGCACTCCAGGAAATTGCGCTGGAAACCGTCGTTGGGTTCGACACCGAATCCAAACCGACGTTCCGCAAGGGCGACGTTTCCACCGGTCCGCACACCGTGCAGTTCGCCACGACCCGAAAGGCCTACGTGTTCGTCCTGCATGACCCGGAATGCCGCAAAGCGGCGGGCGCGCTCATCGCGATGGCCGGGCTGAAGAAAGTGGGATTCGGCCTTCATGACGACCTGCGCCGCATCCGCGCCAAGCTGCGCGTCGAACCTCAGAGCGTGCTGGACCTGGAGACGTTATTCCGGGAGAAAGGCTTTGGGCGGGGCGTGGGAGTCCGGGTGGGTCTGGCGTTGCTGTTCAAGAAGCGATTCCTGAAGTCCCGGAAGGCAAGCACGTCGAACTGGAGCCATCCCAACCTGACGCCTTCGCAGATCCTCTACGCGGGCAACGACGCCTTCGCCGCCATCAGCGCTTACCACGCCCTGGCGGCCTTCAAGAAGCGCGGCTGACCGGCCGGCGCCGGCGGTTACTTCGCGGCGAAAAGTCCCCTGTAGTTTTCCCGGTAGTAGTAGCCCAGGAAGAGGTTCGCCAGCACCACGAAAATCGCGACGGGCAATCCGCGCGGATCCAGAAAGGCATGAACCAGCAGGATGTTGACAGAGATCGGAGCAATCAGCACCGCGGCCAGGGGCACGAAGCGGCCGGAGACGAAGGCGACCCCGCAGATCAGCTCGACCGCTTTGACGAGGTGCAGCAGGTAGCCGGACGCCGCCATGCCGTCGTTAAAAATCTTCATGTTGCCCTCGAGCGCCGGCTCGGGAAAAAGCTTCAGGAAAAAAGCCGCCGAAGCGAAAACAAACAACAGCCCCAGCAGCGTCCTCACGATCATCATCGCGATCTTCATAAACACCTCCCTGTCAAATCCGGCCACGCTGGCATATCACACAATATACTCCAACGGACTGTCAATTATTGGAGGCCGGCGGGGGCGTTATCGCTTTTTGAGGCGGTTCGACTTGATTTCGTTCGCGCAGGAACCTGTCCGCTCGAATTCTGATATGTTCCCCAGCGTGGTATCCGATATGGCCCGCAGTGCGTTCTCGGTGAAAAACGCCTGGTGCCCGGTGATGATCACGTTGTGAAATGTAAGGAGGCGGCTGAATACATCGTCCTGGATGACGCGGTTGGACAAATCTTCGAAAAACAGCTCCGCCTCTTCCTCATAAACGTCGAGGCCCAAATACCCGATCTTCCCCGATTTCAACGCGTCGATCACGGCTTTCGTATCGATGAGGGCGCCGCGTCCGGTATTGATCAGCATCACGCCTTTTTTCATCTGCTTCAGGGCTTTCGAGTCGATAATGTGGTGCGTGGAAGGAAGCAGCGGGCAATGGAGCGAGATAATATCGGATACCTTATAAAGCTCCTCAAGGGCGCAATACTTCACTCCGGCATTCACGCACTCCGGGTTCTCAATGGGATCGTAGGCGAAGACCCTGCATCCAAAACCCATCATGATCTTTGAGAAAATCTCGCCGATCTTGCCCGTCCCGACCACGCCGACCGAGCGGCCGTGGAGTTCGAAGCCCAGTAGCCCGTCCAAAGAAAAATTACCTTCCCGGACGCGCGCGTAGGACTTGTAGGTTTTCCGGTTGAGCGCGAGGATCAGCGCGACCGTGTGCTCGGCAACGGCATGGGGAGAATATGCAGGAACGCGCGCGACGGCCAGACCCAGCGCGTCCGCTGAATTCAAGTCCACGTTGTTGAACCCGGCGCAGCGGAGGGCGATCAATTTTGTCCCCTGTTGGGCCAGGGCGCCTAAAACGTCCGAGTTCAGCTTGTCATTCACGAACGCGCAGACGGCCTGGAAGCCCTTCGCCAGCGGGCTGGTTTCGAGGTTCAGGTGCGGCTCAAAGAACACGAGCTCATGGCCGCGCCCCCGATTCGCCGCGCTCAGGAACGCGCGGTCATAGGGCTTCGTGCTGAAGACTGCCACTTTCATATTTTTCCGCTCTATCCTTTCCTGACCAGCGTCCAGACGCCGATCAGTATAAAAAGCGATCCGCTCAGGATCTTCAACGCCTTCGGGCTAACGGCTTTCCCGAACAGATTTCCGGCAAAAACCGCGATGGCCGTCGAAGTGATCAGCGCGAAGGAAGCGGCCGAAAAGACGAGGAGGGGCGACGCTTTGGAGGCTGAAAACGTGAACGCGCCGAGCTGGGTCTTGTCGCCCAGCTCCGCGATGAAAATGGCGCCGTACGTGATCCAAAATAATTTCCAATCCATTAACGCCTCCGCTTTAATACCGATTGATATCGCAACTAGCCGCTTTTCATCCTAGGGAGCATCATGTGCCGGCCCCGCCCCCGCATCCTTTTGCGCTGGCAAAGAGCGTTGCGGTGGCCCAGCCACTGACGCATCCCGCTTCCGTGAATCTCCACTGTCCCCTCCATCAGTTTATCATGTCCGGTTTTCAAAGACTTGGCAGCATTCATGACGAACCTCCAGGTGCGATTTTATCACTCGGTTTCACGTATTGTTTGCGTGGCATGCCTCCGGCGTTTCCTCAAAAAGCTGGGATTGGTTCTTTCCCAGCCTTTTCGCCTCGCGCAAAGCGCTGTCGGCGAAATAAAGGATTTCGTTGGCCGACGCCGGAAGCGAGCAGGAGGCAAAAATCCCGATGCTGACCGTGATGGGGACCGCGCCATTCAGGGAAAAAAATCCCAGGTTTTGCACCGCTTCCCGGATCCTTTCAGCCACGCGGCAAGCCCTGCGCGCGTCGGTTTCGGGCAGAATGACCACGAATTCGTCGCCTCCAAACCGGCCCAACAGGTCCGTGCCGCGCACTTTAAGCTTCAGCACTCCCGCGATCCGGCGCAGGACCTGGTCCCCAAACAAGTGTCCGTAAGTATCGTTGTGCGCCTTGAAACCGTCGATGTCGATGAACAGGCACCCCAGCGACGCGTTGTATCGGCGGGCCCTGAGCCATTCCTCCTGCAGGCGTTCCAGCACGTAGTTGTGGAGGTGAAGTTTTGTCAGCCCATCGGTGGTTGAGAGTTTTTCCAAATGCTTTGCCATGTTTTGAAGCCGCTCGGTACGGCGTTTGAGCTGGGCGTTTCTTTTTCCCAGGAAATATCCGAACGCGCCGAAGAAAAAAGCCGTGGCGAGTCCGGCGTAGAGATAGACTTCCCACATTTGGAGGATTTCAAGCCGCAGCCACGCGCCGAATGAGCCGTCAAACGTCTGCTGAAGGCGCAGCACAAAAAGCCCGCAGGGCGACCCAATGCCCAACACGGCCCCCGCCAAAGCGTACCTCCAGGCCAACTGAGGCGTCTGCTGATTCTGCGCGCTGTTCATAGGAACACCCCGCTTGCAGGCCCGCGGCGTCGTGCAAGCCGCAGGCCTATTCTCCTCCGAGCCACTTCTTCTCCGCTTCAACATGGGCGAGCGCATGCGCCGCGGATTTTCCCTTCGGCACGGCCATCTCGGCCCGGATCGCGAGGACCGGGCAGGGAGCGCCGCGAATGACCTGTTCCGTAACGCTGCCCAGGACCGCCCGTGCGAGCCATCCCCTGCCGTGAGTCCCCATGATGATCATGTCGGCGCGCGTATCCTTGGCGGTTCTGAGGATCTGCTGGACCACGGCGCCCGTCTTCACCATCACCTTGACGTTTTCCCTGGGGATCGCGGCCTGATCGGCCGCGGCCCTGCGCTCCACCATTTCCCGAAGCCTCTTAACGTCGTCTGCCAGATCCAGGCTGAAGATCATAAAGGCCTCATCGATAAAATCTTCCCTTTCCACGGAAAGGAGGACGAGCTTGGATTTGAATTGTTCCGCGATCAGGATGCCGAAGTCGAGCGCCGCAAGCGATGCAGCCGAATAATCCACCGGTACCAGAATGCAATCGGGTTTTTTCATGACATCCCTCCTTTCTCCAAATGAGCGCCTCGCCTTCGATTAGAGTCTACGAAGTACAGGGGCCCGGCGGTATCCGTCGAAATGGGGCTCCTTTTCAGGGAACAAATTCGGGATTGTTACCCGTAAATTTACGGGTACTGCCCCCTGGACGCAGGGAAAGCTGGAAGGGAAGCGGGCGCGGGTGTTGGGAAATTACTGGCCGGAGTGGCGGGACCACTCGACGGCATATTGGGTGAGGGCGGAGGCGCTTTCGAGGTTGAGTTTGATCTTGATCTGTTCCTTGTATGATTCGACCGTCTTGACCCCCAGATTGAGGGCGTCGGCTATTTCTTTCGCTTTATGTCCATTGCCGATCATCTGAAAAACCTGCAGCTCCCGGTCGCTTAAACGCCGCACCAGTTCGCCCTGGCCGGGCTCCAGTCCCGCCACCTGGCCCAGGATGGACTCGGAGACGGACGGGCTCAAATAGAGCTTGCCCGAAAGGACCTTGCGGATAGCGTCGATGATTTTGAGAGCTGACTCCTTTTTCATCAGGTAGCCTTTGGCTCCCGCCCGCACCGCGCGCTCGGCATAAACGGACTCGTCGTAGGTTGAAACCGCCAGCATCAAAAGGCCAGGGATGCGCGTTTTCAGATTTTTGATCAGATCCAGGCCGCTCATTCCGGGAAGCCCGATATCCAATACCGCGATGTCCGGCCTGGAGGAGACTGCCAGCTCCAGGGCCTTCGTCGCCTCCTCGGCCTCACCGCAAACGATGAGATCGGGTTCCGACTCGATCAGCCGCTTCATGCCTTCGCGCACGATCGCGTGGTCGTCAACGATCAACACCCTTTTCCTGGGAGCCGATTGCGTTTTTGCGGACGCGACCTTGGGCTTCGCGGATGGTTTAGAAGTCGGTTTGGAGGCGCTTGATTTTTTCATCGCTGGGACGTTTTTGATTTTAGCAAAAATCCGTCAGTCCAAGTCAAAGGATTGGCCGTACTGGGGACGCTCCACGCGGTCGATGCCCTGCGCCTTCAGGGTCTCGGCCAGCCGCTCCCTGCTCTCGGGATCGCCGTGAACCAGGAAAATTTTGCGCGGCCTGGGCGTCATGTTCCGGATGAACCACAGCAGGTCGTCCTGATCTGCGTGAGCCGAGAAACTGCGGATGCTCTGAACGCGCGCCAGAACCTCGTGCCGCACGCCGAAGATGTTGACCTTGCGCGCCCCGTCGGCCAGCTGGCGGCCCAGCGTGCCCTCGGCCTGATAGCCAACGATCAGGATCAGCGTGTTGTGCTTGTCGATGTTGTTGCGCAGGTGATGGAGGATGCGGCCGCCCTCGCACATGCCGGAGGCGGATAATATGATCATCGGCCCCGGGCGGTCGTTGAGGCTCCGGGATTCCTCCGCGCTGCCGACGTAGCGGATGGTGTCTAATCCGAACGGGTCGCCGTGCTTCCGGATTTCGCTCTGAACATCCCGGGAAAAATCCTCATGGTGGCGATTGAAGATGCCCGTCAGGTTGGTAGCCATGGGACTGTCCACGAACAGGGGGATGGAAGGGATTTTTCGCTCCCGCCGCAACCGCGAAAGAAGATACACGACCTCCTGGGTTCGCTCGAGAGCGAAACTGGGTATCAGGATTTTTCCCTTCTCTTCCACCGCCGAATTAATGGCGGCCGCCAGCTCGGATTCAACCTGTTCGGAGGAAGCGTGGCTTCTCCCACCGTACGTGCTCTCGACCAGCAGGTAGTCCACGTTCTTGGGAACTTGCGGAGCGTCCAGGAGAATATTCTTTCGCCGCCCCAGATCGCCCGTAAACAGCACGCGCCTCACCCCGCGTGGAGTCGCCGCCTCGATCTCGATGAACGCCGACCCAAGGACATGGCCTGCATTCAGAAACCGGCACTTCACTCCGGGCTTGATCTCGAACGTTTCCCCGTATGCGTGGCTGACGAACAGGTCGAACGTCTTGAGGACGTCCTCCTCTTCGTAAAGCGGCTCGATTTGAATTCCATCCTTCTGATGAATCTTGTTGAAGAACCTGGCGTCTTCTTCCTGCAGGCGGGCGGAGTCCATGAGCATGACGGTGACGATCTCGCGCGTGATCGGAGTGCAGTGGATGGGCCCCTCATAACCGTTGCGAACCAGAAGCGGTAAAGTTCCCGAGTGGTCGATGTGGGCGTGGGAGAGCAATACGGCGTCCAGCGTCCTGGGTGAAAATTCAAATTTGCGGTTTTTCTCGATGGACTCGCGGCGGTGCCCCTGAAACAGCCCGCAGTCCAAAAGGACCCGGGCATCGGGCGTTTCCAGCAAGTGGCGGGACCCCGTGACTTCGTCGGCGCCGCCGGCAAACGACAGCTTCAGAGATGGCTTGTCTTTCACGAGGCTATTATATAATGCCCGGGCATCCTCGGGAAGTTTTCCTACCCGACGATCCTGCCGTCCGCCATATGGACCTGGCGGCCGGCCATCCGGGCAAAGTCCTTGTCGTGCGTCACCATGACGACGGTCGTTCCCTTCCGGTTGGCGTCGCGAATGATATTCATCACCATTTCCGCGTTCACGGAATCCAGCGAGCCCGTTGGCTCGTCCGCAAATATATACTTCGGCTCCATCACCAGCGCCCGGGCGATCGCCACGCGCTGCATTTCGCCGCCCGAGAGCTCGCGGGGAAGGTGGCCGGCCCGGTCTTCAAGGCCGAACCGCCCCAACAGTTCCCGCGCGTGCGCTTCCCTTCGGGACTCTTCCCCGTATTTCCGCGCCGGAAGGAGGATGTTCTCCAGGGCGGTGAGCTCGGAAATCAGGTAATGGAATTGAAATACGAATCCCATCTTTTGATTGCGGAAACGATAGAGGTCATTCGGCCTCATGCGGTCGATGTTGAGATTTTCGATTTCCAGCTCGCCCTCCGAGGTCCGGTCCAGACTGCTCAGGAGATAAAGCAGCGTGCTCTTGCCCGCGCCCGATCGTCCGGTGAGCGCGACGAACTCTCCATCGCCGATCTCAAGCGTGATGCCGGTCAGGATCCTAGTGGGAGGATCTCCGACCACCTTGCCCAGGTTCCTGGCTGAAATTCCCATGGCGCGCCTCCGCGTTCCTATTCCGCTCCCGACCGGATGATTTCGATCGGCGTGAGCTTGCCCGCCGCGCGGGCCGGCAATATGCTCGCCAGCATGGAGGATGCAAGGGCCAGCGTCGCGGCCTGCGCGTAAATGGCGGGCTTGAACGAGACCATCAAATATCCCGTTCCCACCCCCATGGGGCTTTCCCCGAAGGGAACGGTTTGCAGGTAAAGGCAAACAACGTATCCGAATACCAGGCCCATCGCCGCTCCCGAAACTCCAAGAAACAGTCCCTGATAAAAGAACAGTCGGATGATGTCCGCCGTTCCATAACCCATGGACCGCAGGATCGCGATGTCCTTCCGCTTGTGCATCACGGTCATGTTCAGCACGTTGTAGATCCCGAAGCCGGCCACGATGAGGATCGCGCCGATGGAGAGGAAACGCACCGCGTCCTGGATGCGGAAGACGGTGTAGATGTTGCCGTTGATCTGGTCCCAGCTCTCGACTTTTTCGGGGCCGATCCGCGACCACGCTGATGCTGCTGCGGCGGCCCGGGTGTGATCGTGCAGTTTGACGGCGATCTCGTTCACCCGGTTCGGCGTGCGGTTGACTTTCTGGACGTCGCCCAGGGCTCCGTACGCCACCTGGTCCATCTGCCGCGTTCCCGTGCGGAACACCGCGGCCACCTTGAACGGAGTGGGAGCGCTGTTGGCAAGCGACACCAGCACGTTCTGGGAAAGCTCGACGCCCAGCTTTTTTTTCAATTCCTCGCCGATCAGGACCCGGTTCCCGCCCGCCGCCAGGTCGCTGAACTTGCCTTCCGTCACGTATTCGCCGATGGTCGTCACCTTCTGCTGCTCCAGCGGATCGCAGCCGATGAGCATGGTCGAAAGCGCGGCCTTTCCGTTTCCGAATATGACCGCGGCCGTGAGCTGGGGCGAATAGGCCGCCACCCGCGGGTCGGCTTTGAGGCGGGCGTACCAGCTTTGCGGATTTTCGACGATGGCGCTGTCTTTTCTCCCCGACGGCGGAACCGCCCAAAAGACGCGGAGGATCTCCGGCCCGTAAAAGGCCGCGTCCAGGGAATGTTCGGTCAGGAAGTCTTCCCGGGACCGGATGAGGACGTGAGCGCTGTTGTTGATGAGCTGCTCGATGAAATAGCCCCGGAACCCGAGCATGAATCCAGAGATCGATACGTACGCGGCGGTGCCGAAGAATATTCCCAGCAGAGTCAGGACGGTCTGCTTCGGCCGGGCGAAGAGGTACCGGATGGCGAGCGCGGTCACGGCTTGCCGCCTCCTTTCTTCCCAAGATACAGCTGGTCTCCCTCGCGCAGTTCGCCGGCCACGATTTCCGCCCAGGCGCCGTCAACGGTGCCGGTCCGGACTTCCACGGCTTTCGGCTTTCCCATTCCGCGCTTGACGTAAACCTTGCCGTCATCGATTGCCGCGACGGGGACAAGCAGGGAGTCGCGGACCGCGGAAACCGCGATGCCCACGTCCGCCGTCATGCCCGGAAGGATTTGGCTGGGAATCCCGGAGATTCCGATCCGGACGAGAAAATTATTTTCGTTCGAATATACGGCTTCCACAATGCCGTCATACGTTTCCCCGCGCATGCTGTCGAAGCTGACCCGGGCCTTCTGGCCCTGGCGGACGCGCAGCGCGGCTCTCTGCTCCAGTGAAACGACGATATAGCGGTCGGCAAGGTCCACGAGGCTCAGGATGACCGACTGCGGAAACACGGTTTCCCCGACTTTGACGGGCAGGAAGGTCACCGTGCCGCTGAAGGGCGCGGATTGCCGGAGCTCGTTGTCCGTCTCCACGAGCCACTGTCCTTTCCGGACGGGGTCGCCTTCCCTGACGAAAATTTTGCGCACCGTGCTGGTCACTCCGAACTTGAGCTGAAAGCTCCTGGTTGCGGTCACGGTCCCGATCCCGTAGACGCTCTCGATGACCGGCCCTTTTCTCAGCGGCTCGGAATAAATTTCCTTGTCCGCCCGGTCGCCGCGAAACCAGAGCAATCCCGACAGCGCCAGGACCGCGGCCGCCGCCAGGCCCGTACAGACTTTGTGCTCCTTTATCCAACCGGTTGCAGTTCTCATACGATCGGGCTCCTTGACGCAGCGTCTGCCTTCTGACGGGCACGCTTTGATCCTATCAGGAGATACGCGCCGCGCGGCATCGGCGAGACTGATGTTCTTGCCGGCGGTAAATGCACGGTGCGTCCCCCGGTAATTTGCCGGGAACGAAAAACCGCCGCTATCCTTATGTTCCTTCCCGCCGCCGCATGGTAGATTGGTAGCAGGAACGAATCCGCGCATTGGACGACCTTCAATGGACCCCCGGACAACGCGAAGCGGATCATGGAACACGGCGACTTGCGCGGCAGGTGAAAACACATGGAGACACAGGCACTTGATGTGCGAACGAAAGCGGCTCCCGAAGCGTGGCACAGGCTTCCGGCCTCCGACGCGCTCCTCGTTCTTAAATCGGACGCGCGGACCGGACTAAGCTCGAACGAAGCGCAGGCGCGCCTGGCGCGGTACGGAACCAACGAACTGACCGAGCGCGGAGGCAAACCGGTCTGGGTCATTCTGTGGGAACAGATCACGTCCACGATGGTCCTCATCCTGATCGTCGCGGCCGCCTTGTCCGCAGCCCTCAAGGACCTTCATAACGGCCTGGCCATTCTCGCGATCGTCGTATTGAACGCGATCCTCGGCGCCAGTCAGGAGGTTCGTGCGGAAAAAGCCCTGACGGCGCTCAAAAAACTGACCGTGCCGACCGTCAAAGTCCGAAGAGACGGTCGCGTCCTCGAAATATCTTCCGGGCAATTGGTGCCCGGCGACGTGATGCTGCTGGAAGCCGGCAACTGGGTCGCCGCGGACGCGCGCCTGATTGAATGCGCAAACCTCAAGAACCAGGAATCGGCGCTGACCGGAGAATCGGAGCCGGTCGAAAAAGACGCCGACATCACCGCCGGCCCGGAATCCGCATTGGGCGACCGCAAAAACATGGTGTACAAAGGGACCGTCGTTGCCAACGGGCGGGGCCTGGCCGTTGTGACCGGGACCGGCATGCGAACGGAACTCGGGAAGATCGCCCACATGATGCAGGCGGTCACGCGCGAACCGACCCCATTGCAGAAAAGGCTCGACACGCTCGGCAACCGGCTCGCGGCCGCTTCGTTCGTCATCGTGGGAATTGTGTTCGCGCTCGGTATCCTGAGGGGCGAGGACTTGAAGGTCATGTTCCTGACGGGGGTCAGCCTGGCCGTAGCGGCGGTGCCCGAAGGCCTTCCGGCGGTGGTGACCATCGCGCTGGCGCTGGGAGCGCAGAGGATGCTGAAACGAAGCGCCCTCATCCGCAAGCTTCCCGCGGTGGAAACGCTGGGCTCGGTCACGGTCATCTGCTCGGACAAGACCGGAACCCTCACGCAAAACCGCATGACCGCCGTCGCCTTCGAGCTGGCGGGCCGCCGCGTGGATATCCATGACGAGCCGGCCCGCGAAAAACTGTCATTGCAGTCGCTTTTGCAAAAGGACCCCGCACTTGCTCTCCTGCTGATGGGATCCTCCTTATGCAACGATGCTCATCTCCTTTCGATGGACGGCGCGGCGGGGTTTAGCGGAGACCCGACCGAAGGCGCGCTTCTGGTCGCGGCGGCGCGGGAAGGGTTCGGCAAATCCGAACTTGAAAACCTGCTGCCCAGAAGAGGCGAAATCCCGTTCGACTCCGTTCGCAAGAGAATGACGACATTCCACAAGGTCCCGCCGGAGGGTCCGGACGCGATCGCAAAGCTTTTCCCAAAACCCTATGTCGCTTTTACGAAAGGGTCCGTAGACGGCCTGCTTGAAATCTCAGCGGACATCTGGGTTCGCGACCATATTGAACCCCTGACGTCCGCCTGGGCGGTGCGGGTGATGAAGGCCAATCAGGAGCTCGCGGAAAGCGGCTCGCGGGTTCTGGGCCTCGCTTTCCGGACCGTGGATGCTCCCTCTAAGAACGCGAACAATGAGGGAGGCCTGGTATTTGTGGGCATGGTGGGAATGACCGACCCGGCCCGACCGGAAGCCGGGAGGGCGGTCCAGACCTGCAAAGAGGCCGGCATCCGCCCCATCATGATCACCGGAGACCATCCTTTGACGGCGCGGGCCATCGCCCGGGAACTTGGGATCGACGACAAGGGAAGAGTCGTAACGGGCCAGGAGCTGGAGCGCATGACGGCCGAAGAGCTGGAAAATATCGTGGACGAAGTCGCGGTCTACGCGCGCGTCTCACCGGAGCACAAGCTCAGGATCGTCGAGGCCCTGCAGAACCGCGGCCACCACGCGGCCATGACGGGCGACGGCGTCAACGACGCGCCCGCGTTGAAAAAAGCGGACATCGGCATCGCCATGGGCCGGACGGGGACCGACGTCACCAAAGAAGCGTCCGACATGGTCTTGCTGGACGACAATTTCGCGACGATCGTCGCAGCCGTTGAAGAAGGCCGCATCATCTATGACAACATCCGCAAGTTCGTGAAATACCTCCTGACGAGCAACTCGGCGGAAATTCTGGTGATGTTTTTGGCGCCTCTCCTGGGCATGCCGCTGCCGCTGCTGCCGCTCCAGATCCTGTGGATCAATCTGGTGACGGACGGGCCCGCGGCGCTGGCGCTTTCCGTAGAACCTGCGGAACGCGGAGCCATGCGGAGGGCCCCCGTGCCGCCCGGCGAAAGCATCTTTGCGCGCGGCATGGCAAACTACATCGTCTGGGTGGGCCTGCTCACCACGGCCCTTTCCCTGGGCGCGGGCGCCTGGTACTGGCACGCAGGCCGGGAGAGCTGGCAGACGATGATTTTCACCATCCTTGCATTGTCGCAGATGGCGCAGGTCCTCGCCGTCCGCTCAGAAAAGGAATCGCTTTTTAATATTGGAATCCTGTCCAACCCGTGGCTTCTTGGCGCGGTCGCGCTCACGGTCCTTCTTCAGGCGGCACTCATTTATTCACCGCCATTATCGCGCCTGTTTAAGACCGTGCCTCTGACAGCGCTCGATTTGGGCCTGAGCGTCCTTTTGAGCGCGTCTGTGTTTTGCGCGATCGAACTGCAAAAAATGTATTTCAAACTTCAGAAGGAGGAAAACTAAAATGAAAAAAAACAAATGTGCCCCAAAGGCCGGCGGAATGATCGTTGGGATGATTACCGGGATGATTGCCGGCATCCTGTGTCTCTCAGCGGGCGGTTCGCGCGCCGCGGAAATAAAAAATCCGAACACGGGAATAAAGGCCTGCGCGGACGATATCAAAAAATGGTGCGGCGATGTCCGGCCGGGCGACGGGAGATTGGGAAAATGCCTGTATGAACATCTGTCCGAATTATCCGGGCCCTGCCGGAAGTACGCGGGACACGGAGGTCCGGGTCATGAGCTCGCGGCCCTGATGGACCTCGATAAAAATATCGCAAGCGCCCGATCAACGGACGCGGCTCTCCGTGAAACCGCCCCGGGCTGGGTCGGGATCGAGGACGCGGCAGCCCTGATGAAAGATCCCGAAACATTCGTATTGGACGTGCGAACACGGGAGGAGTACTCGCAGGGCCGCATCCGGAACTCCGCTCTCATTCCCTGGGATGAACTGAAATCAAGGTCCGGCGAACTGCCGCGAATCAAAGACCGCGCGGTCCTGGTTTATTGCAGGTCCGGCAATCGCTCGGAGAAGGCTTCGGAGATCCTGAAGTCACTTGGATACAGGAACGTCAAGAATTTGAAGGGCGGGATTACGGCCTGGGAAAAAGCGGGCCGCGAGGTGGTTCGCTGACGGCGGGGCCCGGCGCTTGTCAGTTTTTGTATGATTCCGGAACGGGAACTTTGACTCCAGCGATCGTCAGCAGGAACGCGCAGTCTTCGAGCGCTTCCACGTTGTGGCGGACGCCTTCTCCCAGGGCGACGACTCCGCCCTTCTCGAGCTGCACGGATTCAAAATCCGTGTTGAACTTCAAGCAGCCCTCGATGACTTCCAGGCTGATGGGGCCTTCAACGGCGTGCCAGTGCGTGCTCGCGTTTTCGCGCATCGCCACGAGAAGAATGGAGAGGTTGTCGCGCTTGACCAGGGTGTAGGCGTTTCTCTTCCCATGGACCCAATGCTTTTCGCTCCTGAGCTCATCCAGGACGTCCGCGATCTCAAAGATCTGCATGGCGTCGTTGTGCCGGATGATCCTTGTAGGGGTTTCTCGATTTAACATTTTAAGCCTCCTCTGATCCTTCGCCTATCGCGCCTCGCTGATCTCTCCACGGTGCATTTTCACTTTAATAGGAAAGTGAACGGTCATTACCTCCGCGCCTTTCGTGATTTTGAAATCCACTTCCCAATCTCCGCCCGCCGAGAAAGCCAGGCAGACCCGGTAATGCCCGGTCGAGACTTCCTCATATTGCGCGCAAGGCTGAGAGAAATTCACGTGTTCGAGCGACGATGCAATGTGCGCGTTCACCGCGATCACTGCTCCTGTGACTGGCACCTCCGACCCCGCTTCTTTTTTTAGCACCGCGAGGTCCAACGAAACCTCTTCGTCAGGCGCAGGGTATTTCGGATAGGGGCTGAACAGGAAGACCCGGCCATTGTCCTCCTGGCGCCAGCGCGCTTCCATTTCTTCCCGGGACAGGGACTTTTGGGGATCATACCGGTGCACGGCGCCGGTGCCGTAATCATAACGCTGGCTCCGGTAATCCACGGACCTGCAGGCAGACACGGCGGCCAAAGCCAAAAGCGCGGGGAACGTCGCGGCCCTGCGTATCGCGTACATGTTCATGCCAACACCTCTCTTGACGGCGCGGCCGCCGAATCCCTGTCCGGCATGGGCATCGTGGCGCGGATGGCCAGCACCGGACAGGAAGCGCGCCGTATCACCTGTTCCGTGACGCTTCCCAATATCGCCCTCGAGATTCCACGCCTGCCGTGAGTGCCCATGACGATCATGTCTGCGCCCGTTTCTTTCGCGACGTTCAGGATTTCGTCGGCGGCGTTGCCGATCCGCGCCATGGTTTTGAGCCTGTGGCCGTACGGGAAGACGGGATCCTCGGGCCACATCAACTGCCTTTCGCGGAACAGCTTTTCAAGCCGGCTCTCGCAATCCTTCGGATCCGGCGGGGGTATCGGAGGCGCCGGATACCCGGCGTCAATGGGCCAATGTTCCACGGACAGCAGGATCAGTTCCGAACCCGTATGCCCCGCGATCAGGGCGGCCATATCCAGCGCCGCCGCGGACGCCTGGGAAAAATCCAGGGGAACCAGGATCCTGTCCGGTTTCCTGAGAGACTCCGAGCCCGTGAAGGGATGCGTCAAACCCATGGACTTCTCGGCAACCTTGCGGCATGCTTCCGCCCGGCTGCCCAGCTCATCCAGAACTTCCACCTGAACATTGTCCCGGATCATCGGGAACAGCGTCCGTTCCTCCTGTCCCAGATGCGATTCCGTTGAGGCGCAGAATTCAAAGAACGCCTGCCGCAGGACCTCATGACGGGAACGATCCAGGGCTTCGGTCAGGTGCTTCATGCTCTTCCAGATGTCCCTGTGCGACTGCTCGAAATCAACGACCACCGCTTTTTTTTCGGGAGATCGCGCGAAGATTTCGATCAGGGGAGGGAAGAGAACTTTGTCTTCAATGGACTCGTGGAGTTTGTACTCCTTGACGAATCCTTCCACCTTGTCTCTCAGACAGGCCTGGGAGAGGCACTGCCGGATCACCACCAGCTGCCGACGCATTTTTTCATGCTCCTCGATCAGAAAATCAATGATATTCATATGGGCCTCCTTTTTCGGGCCGCCTCCCGCGGATGCCCTGTACGCAAAAGCTGGAACATCCGCAGAACGCGCAAACGAATGAGAACTCCTCGACGCGCCACTCGTGTCCGCATTTCAGGCAGCAGGCGCGCATCCGTTTGCTGAAGTGATAGGTCGGCTCGCCAATCCCGAATACTTTCACGGCGGGCTCGACCACTTCGCATTCGTCGCGCATTTTCGGCCTCCCGAAGAATGATGCGCCGGGTCTCGGCGGCACCATCCTCCTTCGATTGTAGGTTAACAAGGCGCAGCGATCGGCGGTAGCGGGATAATCAAGGTTTTTTGGGGGGGTAATAATGAAGGGGATCCCCCCGGATAATCACCGGGATGATTTACGGATTTTCCTTTTTGATGGGGATGATTTTGCCGAAAAGCCTGCGTTCTTTTTCTTCGATGCCTCAATCTCGGCGACGGTAGGTTTGGGGCCCGTGGAAAATCTCAGGCGGCTTTCAACTGCGGCCGCTATGACTGACTTGCTGATTACAGTCGTCGCAGTGATTTTGGCCTGAAAATGGCGGTTCATATATTCCGGCTTATCGGGCACGTGGATGATAACTTTGGCGAACGCCCTCTGCCCTGGCTCAACCAGCAACATATCCGGAATCACTTGTATCCAGGTGATGTCGGGGATTGGTTCATATCCCGGATTAAGATATTTCTTGACCGGAGCCCCGACTTGAATTTGTACGTTTATCGGAGCGGAACTTCTATTACGCACGGAATATGGCCTGGATTTCAGGTGGATGACGCGCGTCGGAGATCCGAGCGGCACGTTCTCCACCTCGATGTCCACAAAGCGCGTGGAAAGCCCGATGTCGGCCCATGCCGGCGCAACGGTCAAGAGTGACACGAGCAATATCAAAATTTTCAAGGCGATTTGGTTCCCGTAACGGTAATCTGAATTCGCTGAACATCGGTCGTAGATGTCAGCATGGGCATATTGAGCTTCAGCCAAAGGTGGCGCAAATCGTTCCACGGCACGGTCGTCCCCGAACTGGGCCCAATGGCATAACGTGCATTATCGGCAAATTGGTTTCCATAAAGGATGACATCTTCAGTTCCGAAATCATTTAGACTCGGCGGTGATTCGCTGAACCCGCCGGAAAGGATGAGTTTATCCGTTCCGGAGCTGACGTCCAGGCTCCACGGACTGTCGGTCGTCATGGTCGTGGCGCGCAGCTTATAATCCTGAAGGACATTCCCGACGTTCTTAAGCGTGAAGCTGGAGGCGGATACAATGGAGGCCCCTATGTCTACCAGCCCGAAATTATATGTGTTCGTCCCGACAACCACCACCGCAACTTCGTCGAAACCCGCCTGTGCGGTGGCGACGTTGGACAGGGAGCTGTTCCCGGCGTCGTCATTGGACCTGATTGCGAAATAGTACGTATCGCCGCCGATCAGGCCCGTCGCGGCAATGAATTCCGTTTCGGCGTATTCCGCCGCGCCTCCCGAGGCACGCTGGGATAACCAAATGGACGCGGCGTTGAAATTATTGGTCCAGTCAAAATTGGAATCATTGCTATACCGGACGTCATAATAAAAAACCTGGCCGACCGAGCCGTCATCCCCCGGCGCCGTCCATTCCAGCCGCACTTGCCCCTCGTTCAGATACGCGCTCGTTCCGAAAGCGACGAGATTCGTGATGATTCGCGGAGGAACGATGTCATTGATGTTGGTCGTGCGGATCACATCCGATGTGTCGTTGACTTCCCAGTGAAACCGCCGGGCGCTGTTTGAACCCGTAGGCTGGAACGCGTACTCAACCATGAGACGTTCACCCGATTCGAAATATGTCTGGCTGATGGACGCGAACGCGACGGTGGTGGTGAGTGTCGTGAAGTTGGGGAACGGTCCCGATCCCCACTGGACCCAACCGTCGGTGCCCTGGGTCAGGAAACTCCTGATCGTGGTTGAAGTCGACGTGACGGTGACCCGGTTGATGCGGTAGTAGAGGTTTCCTGTCAGACCCGTCGCGCTCATTTCGTAACGGCCTTTTAGCGTCCAAGTTCCACCCTGCACCGTTAAACCTGCCAGCGACGCGTCATAAATCCATCCGAAAGTCGTTGTGGCGCTCGGAAGGCTTGCGGCGCCGTTGCCGGTGGCCGTAACTAGCGGCTTCAATACGTAGTACGTGTTATCGTTGCCAGTGGCGGGAGTCACGCGCGTCGTGGTATTTGAACCCGACCCCGGTCCCGTCGCAAGCGCTTTGGCTTCGAGCGGGTTCGTAACGGAAATATTGCGGAGATAGAAGTAGGTCGTATCGTTGGGCAGGGCGGCCCACATCGTGGCGCCATTTGACAACTGCGCCTGATTCCCGGATTCATCCACGGCCTTTACCGCGAAAGAATAGGTCGCACCTGCGGTTAGGCCGCCCGCCGTAAACTCCTCCAAAACGCCCGGCGGCCCGGCGGCCAGCGTGTTCGTCACCAACGCGGCATTATTGAAATTCGCGGGCCAGTCTATTGGCGGCACGGCTCGACGGATCTCGTAGCGATATCCCTGGCCGATGGTTCCGTTGTCCCCAGGCGCGATCCAGCGGAGAATGATTTCCCCCGTATCTGCACCCGTGAGAGCGGTAAGCGACGTCACGGCGGAGGGAGCAACCGTGTCCGGGCTGACGGTAAACGTTGTGTTTGATATCGACGAAATATTTCCGCGCTCGTCGCGAATTTTAACCGCAAAATAGTACGAAGTCTCGCTGATCAAACCCGTGACGGGCACCGTGAAAGCAGTCCCGGAAGCGCTGGAATGATAAAAATTGTACGTCGATACCGCGGCATTGAAATTGCCGGCCGTGATGGCTCCACCCTGCGCCTCGCTCTGGAATTTTACTGTTACGGTTCCCCCGACGATATTGCCAGACAATCCATCATCTCCCGGCATCGTCCAGCTCAAGTTTACCGCAACCATACCGATCGTAGATCCATTCACTGCGTTCAAATCGGTCGCGGCATTGGGCGCGGTGAGATCCTGCTGCGCCCATGCGGTCGCACCCTGGGAAAGTCCGCCGGACCAGTTGCCCGACTCATCCTGCGTCCATACGCGGAAGTAATATGTAACGCCGCCGGTGAGGCCCGTAAGAGTCGTATATTGAGTCGTGCCCGGAAACACGTTGCTGGTCGCGATCTGAACCTGCGCATTGTCACGGACGGCGCTGGTCCAGAAGGCGGGGTTTTGAGCGCTTCCCAAAACCGTAGTGGATGCAATGTGGAAACGCGACCCCGTGCCGAGCGGACCTAAATAACTGTTATCGCCGGGCGCAACCCAGCCCAGACTGATAATCCCCTCCGTCGCCCCCGTCAAAGATGTCATGCTCGTGACCGCACCCGGCGGCGCGTTATCGAGCGTCACGGTGGTGCCGAGATAAGTGAACGCTGATTTAACGAGACGGGAGTTACGCGCCTGAATTTGCGCGTAGTATGTCGTCTCCGCAGCAAGAGACGTAAACGTGTGCGTCGCGAAAGCGAAATACCCCCAACCGGATAAAGCGTCGGATGCGCCGCTGAAATCCGCCGCTGTGGAAATTTCAAGCTGGTATTCCGTGAAAGACGTGTTTGCGCCGCCATTCCATCGCAGAGAAACGGATGTGTACTGAACGGTGAAGAACGAGGTGGGGAACCCTTCTAGCGGAGAAGCTGCGAGCGTCGCGGTGGACTGGCTGAAGATGTATGGGCCCAGACGGCCGTTCACGTTGACCGACGCCACTCTGTATCCGATGGTCGTGTTTCCCAAAAGTCCTGATGTCGAGGAAAATAGGCTGTAAGTGTCGGATGACGTGACCGCCCCCGAGAAACTTCCGGAGGTGGCGTATTGCACCCGATAGAGGGTATACGACGGATTGCCGTTCGCGTTCCACCGCGCCGTGGAAATCGATATTCCGAGGTCCGCGGGCGCCCAGTTCGGAGCGTTCAGTGTCACCGAACTCGCGAGCGTCGCGGTCGCAAATGCAGCATTGAACTCCGTGGGCAGTCCGACGCGGCTGTACGCGCGGGCCCGCGCGAAATAGGTCGTGTTCGGTAATAGCGTGCGGGTCGTCGTATCCACTCGGAAGGTCAACGAAGATGAGAGCGCGCCAAAGCCGGCGTCGGTTGATATTTGAATCTGATAACTGGTCGGAGGAGTCAGAGGGTTGCTGCCCGTCAGCCATGTCAGCGTCATGCTGCTTGCGTCCGCGGAGACGACGCTCAGCATGCCCGGAACTTCGGCGCGCGTGAACGTGGTTACGGATACCCCCGCCAAGGCCGATTCGAGAGCGGCGCTGAAAAGACCGGATCCCTGGTCTCCCAGGTCGACAGCGGTCACGTTGAACATGTAGCTGGTGTTAGGCGTCAGCTGGGCCGAGGTCGCGGCGGCAAGCGGGTGAGCAACTGTGGATGACAGACGAACCCACGAACTGACAACGGACGCGAAGCTGGAAGTGGCGGAATAGAGCCTGTAGGACGCGCGGTCATCGATGTTCGCGGGCGCGGACGGCGCGGTCCAGGATACCCTCGCATCGGTTGAAGATACGGAAACCAAAGCCACAGAGGCGGGGGCAGCAAGAACCAAATCTCTCGCGGGACCGGAACTCAGGCGGTTAACAGGGCCTCCGCGGGTGAAAAAACTCCAGTTGCTCGAATCGTCTCGCGCAATCACAGAGGAGTAATAGGTCGTGCCCGGATTCAGTCCATCCACGAACGCGCCAACCCTGGTTCCCGGCGCAACGCCGGTGGTGGTGATAAAAACATCTCCCAGACCGATCGTCGCCGACAGACCCGACAGGTCCGCATATGTGCTGGAAAAATGCGCGAAATTGGACGTCGAATAGCGGATTCGGTATCTGCCGTTGTTCAATGTCCCGCTGTTCCCGTCATCCCCCGGCGAAGTCCAATTGACCTGGATCCGGCCGTCGATCGTACCCGTTAGGGCCGTCAGATCGGAAATGTTTCTCGGCGGAGAAAAATCCGTGGAGACCGGGGTCAGCGTGCTGCCGATCGGGACTGCCGCCGATTCAAAACCCTGGTGGCTGACCGCGCTCACTCGGAAAAAATATGACGTGTTTTCGGACACGTTGGACGTCGTGACGTTCACCGTATTGACCGTCGTTGTCGTTATCGCGGCGGATGAAAAACTTGAAACGGTCGCGATGTAAACATTGTATATCGTCACTCCCGGATTGCCGTTATTGCCCCACTGAGCGGTAATATCGTTGGGCGTGACGGAGGTGAACGTGCTGGCGGCCGTTGCCGGAGGATTCGCCCGCGTGGGTGAAGCGATATCGAGCGCGAAAGGGGATTGGATGCCGAGATTGTTGACGGCCAAACCCCGGTAGTAATAGGTCGTATTCGGTTTCAGGCCCGCGGTCGCGACCTGCAGAATGTACGTTTGTGATGTCGTATATGCGGAGAAATCGCTCCAGGTGGAAATGCGGATATTGTAAAGCGTCCTCGTATTGTTTCCCGGCGCCGTCCAGCGCACGATCTGAGAGCTTGACGTGATGTCAGATGCGAGGAAGTTGGCGAAAACTCCCGCTTCCGCCAACGTTGATGTCGAGGCCGACGCGGCATAGGCCCCCGCCTGACCCTGGGGGCTGACGGCCCGCACGCGGAATGCCACGGTAGTACTCCCCAAGAGACCGGCCGTGCTGACGGAGAGGCTCGCGGTATCCGTGCTCGTTATCGTCACCGCTCCCGCGAAATTGGAGGAGGTCGCGAACTCAACATGGTAAGTTACTCCGGGCGAGTTGGTCCCGGCATTCCAAACCGCCGTCGCCGCATAAAATCCGACGTCCGCGCTCGCCCAATTCGGGTTGTTGAGCGTGACCGTCCCAGGCAGAGTAGCGGTCGCGACGCTCGCGACGAAATTGGATGACCGCTTCTGGTGGTTCACCGCCTGGACGCGAAAAACCATTGTCGTTCCGCCCAGCAGCCCCGACGTGGTTGCCTGCACCGCATAAGTGTCGGACGAGGTCACCGCTCCGCCGAAATCAGCGGAGGTGGCAAACTCCACGTGATAGAGAGTGCCGCCCGGATTTCCATTGGAATTCCACCTCGCAGTCGATACCGAAATGCCGACATCGGCGGACGCCCACTGCGGCGCGTTCAGAGTGACCGTGCTCGCCAGCGTCGGGGTCGATATCAACGGGGTGTAATCTGATGGCAATCCCAATGGGTTCACTGATCTCACTTTGAAGTAATACGTCGTGTTGATCATCAAGGATGCGGTCGCCGCGGAAAGGCTGAACGTGGTCGATGAAGTCGCCGGAACAAAATCGGAACTGGTCGACATCAGGACCTGGTAGGTCGTCAGCGGGGGCAGAGGATTGTTCGCGCGGGTCCAGGATGCGCTGATGCTCGATAAGTTCACTTCGGAATGCTGAAGACCGCCCGGAACTTCCGAAAGCGTGTACGTCGATATCAAACTCGAAAGGTTCGATTCCAGCGCCGCGCTGTAGATTCCGGCCCCCTGGTCACCCAAGTCCAGCGCGGATGCGCGGAAATAGTAGAGTCGGTTTGGATGAATTTGAGCGGTTGTCGCCTGCGCGATGGGGTGCGACACCTCCGAAGACATCATCACCCAGCCATCCGAAGGAACCGTGAATGACGCGGTCGCGGAGTAGAGCCGATAGAGCGAACGATCGTCAAAATTTGCCGGAGCCGGAGGGAGGGTCCAGGAAACGTTTGCGCTGGTGGAGGAAACGGACGTAACGTTTGGAGCCGTGGGAGCCGGGAGCGGCAAGTCCAGGGCAGGCGTTGAGTTTTTAACGTTGAACGAACCCGCTTTGTTCCAGACCGCGGTGTTCCTGTTGTCATCCGACGAATATATCCCGAAATACCAGGTCGTGCCCGGCGCAAGCCCGGTCATCTGATACCCCTGGCGGCTGCCGGGAGAAACCCCGCTGGTCGCGATTGCAACGGTGACATCGTAAGGCGCGAGAGCGCCCAAAGTGCTTGAGTAATACGCGAAGCTCACGGTGGAAGCGCGTATCGTATAACTGCTGCCGGCAACCAACGGTCCGGTTGCGGCATTATCTCCGGGCGCGGTCCATTCCAGGTTTACGGATGCCTCCGAGCCGCTAATAAGAGCGGTCAAATCTGAAATGTTCCTGGGAGGAATGCGGTCCACCATCGCCCATTGCGTCGCGGCGTTTGAAAGAGTTGCGTTCCCCACGTCATCGTAAGATCGCAGGGAAAAATAATAGGTCGTCCCGCCGTCAAGCCCCGTGCTGGTCACGAGGTCCGATTCAAACGTTCCGTATGCCCCGCCGGCCGCACGGGCCGATTTCCAGATCGGAGCCGCATCGAAATTCGACGCCCAGTTGAACGCCGGATCGTTTGTGTACCGGATATCGTAGGCCGAGGCCTGGCCATAGGTGCCGTCGTCGCCTGGCGCAAGCCACTCGATCCTGATTTCCCCTTCGCTCAACCCCGCGTTCAGCGCCGTCAGGCAAGTGACCTGCGACGGCGCCATGGAGTCGGCGATGTTCGACGTCCGGATGACGCTTGAGGTATTATCGATCTGAAATTCAAAGCGGCGCGTTCCGGAAACTCCGTTCGTCGGCCTCACCGCCATCTCCAGCATCAGCCGGTCATCCGATTCAAAATAGGTCTGCGCGACCTGAATCACGGTCGTGGTGGTCAAAAATGCCGTCGTCGCGGTTAGATTTCCGGACCCCCACTGCACCCAGCCGTTGGTGCCTTGAGTCAGGGCGCTTTTAAGCGCGGTATCCTGAGAGGTTACCGTCACGCGATTCAGCCGGTACCACAACTCACCGACCAGGTTGATGTTTGAGGACCGGTATGTGATATTTAAAGTCCAGTTACCGCTTTCGACCGTCAACCCCGCGAGCGATGTGTCATACAACCATCCGTAAGTGGTGGTAGCGGACGGCAGCCCCGCAACGCCGCCATCAGTTAATGCAATGAGCGGCCGGAGAACATAGTAATTGTTGACCGTGGTGGGGGTGATTCGCGTAGTGGTATTCGAGCTCCCTCCGGGGGAGCCGACCAATCCTTTGGCCGAAGCCGGGTTCGTCACGGAATTGACGCCCATATAATAGATCTGCGAATTGTCTGTTTGTTTTGCCCAGGCTGTGGCTCCGTTTGAAAGCGTGGCGTAATTGCCGGCCTCATCAATTGCTTTTACTGCGAATGCGTAGGTCGTACCGGATGCAAGGCTTCCGACAGTATATTGCTCGAGAGATCCGGACTCGCCCGCCGGCATGGAATTGGTTATCAGCACTGCGCCATTAAAATTCGAGCTCCAATCGATCGGCGGCACGGCCCTTCTGATTTCATAATAGACGGCCTGTCCGATTGTTCCGTTGTCGCCCGGCGCGATCCATGAGATTTTGATTTCGCCGGGGTTATCACCGGTCAGCGCCGACAACGAAGTCAGAGCGGCCGGAGGGAGGTTGTCGCGCGTGAAAGTGGACACGATCCCGCTGAACGGGCTGGCGCTGTTGCCAATCCCGAAGGACCTTGCCCGGAAATAATACGTTGCATCCGAGGTCAGGCCCAGCGTGCTCGCGAAGACGTTGAATGTTATGGAGGACGTCACTGCCCCCGCAAAGCCGCTCCAGGTGGACACCTGCATTTCGTAGCTCGTAGGCGGAGACAGGGGATTTCCGTCCGGGCTCCACCGCATCGTGATGGACGTGAAATTGATGACAGCAGGCGGCGTCACAAAATCAAATGCTGAAGGAATGGCCGGCAAGGTAGCCGATGAGTTGATAACCGCCGTATTCGTGCTCGGAATCAGTTGAAAATTTCTGGTGCGCGCCTGAATCATGTACGTGGTGTTCGGAGTCAGATTCCCGAGGGTCAGCGACACCTCGCTTGCCGACAGCGCTCCCGCCGATGAACTTGATGCGGTGAACCCGCCGCTGCTGATTTCCACAATGGTTCCGGCCGGATTGAAGTTTGGAGACAACGTGACCGCAACGCTGGTGGTGTAAACCTGGAACCCCGAGACGCCGGGCGCGAGCGACTGCGTGACGGTCGAAACCGAGCCCGCAAACGCGCCGGGATGTCCACCGCGGTTGAGCGATCTTACCTGGAAATAATAGGTGGTGTTCAACGACAGCGCCGCCGTCGACGCAGACAGCAAATTCGTGACGGACGATGTGTACGCCGCGAAACCCGGATCAAGTGAAGTCCAAAGTTCATACTGCGTGGGAGGAGATTGTGGGTTACCGCCCTGGGTCCACGAAACAGTCACGCTGCTGCGGTTGGCCTCGCTGATCTGAACCGATGCCGGAACGTCCGAAAGGGTTGCCGTGCTGTATATCGTGATGATGGCGGATTCCAGAGCGGTGCTGAACAGTCCGCTCGTGATCGTGCCGGAATCAACGGCGGTCAGCGCGTAGAAATAGGTCGTGTTGACGTCCAGCTGAGCCGTCGCGGCCGACGCGAGCGGGTGCGCCACTTCCGACGACAACCGGACCCACGACTGGGTGGACGATGTAAACGCCGATGTCGCTGTGTAGAGTCGGTAGGCATAGCGATCGTCCTTCCCTGAGGGCGCCGGCGGCAGCGTCCATGATACAGTAAACGATCGTGTGGATATCGCAGCAACGATCGCTGCCGATGGTTCGGCGAGGGGAAGGTCTGTGGCGGGAGCCGAACTCAGTCTGTTATAGATCGCCGGCCGCGTGAACGTATTCCAGTTGTTCGAGTCGTCCCTTGCCAGAACGCCGAAGAAATAAGTCGTTCCCGGATTTAGCCCATCCGCGCTATACCCGACACTCACCCCGGGATTTACCGCGTTGGTCGCAAATTCAAAATCGAAATCCGCCGCGCCGAAAGCAGCGGCGGAGTGCGTCGAAGACAGCATGGGAAAATTAGCGGTGGAGCCGTGAACGCGGTATCTACCGACGTCCAGACTGCCAGAAGCCGCGTCGTCGCCGGGAGATGTCCAGGCGAGATAGATGCGTCCGTCCGCATCCCCGCTCAATGCGGTCAAATCTGAAATCTGGTCGGGAGGCTCCAGGTCCGGGGGGCCGTATGCAAAACTGCTGGCGCCATTCGACAAATACCCCCTTACGGTAAAGCTGTCCTGAGCTACCACCGCAAAATAGTATGTGGGACCCGCCGACAGTCCCGTCAAGACATGCGATTCGAAGGCTCCCGGAGCTTTTGGCAAGCGCGTGGACAGATAGGTATTGAACGAATCTTCAAAATCAGAGTCGGTGAGAAAAGGTCCGGATATTCTGTACTTGATAAGGTAGGACGATGCCTGGTCGACCGTGCCATCGGAACCCGGCGCGATCCAGGTGATCCGGATTTCATTGGGGTTATCGCCGGTCAGAGCGGAGAGTGAAGTAATGGTGCCCGGCCAGGAAAGAAGATACTGCGATCCGGGATGGTGTACGTAGCTGGTTGAGGTCAGTGTGGATCCCAGAAGTTCCCCCACAATACTATCCATTCGATAGTTGGGAGATGCGGCGATGCCGTTCGATGCGCCCGGCGGAATTGACCTTTGATTATTCTTATCGTTTGACGTCAGTGCGGGTATGGAGAATGCATCGCTGAAAATAAATACTACGACCGTCCCCAACAACAAGGGAAGCGCGATCCATTTAATCGTCCGCATGCCGTTCCTCAATCGAATCTCCCGGCGGGATCCGCTAGCTCGTCCACTCCACAATGATTTGTGCAAACCATTCCTGGTTGGTTGGAGCCCAACCCGAGGTGGTCACCCGGATATCCAATAGATCTCCGGCCGAAAAAGTTTCCGTGCCTCCGCTGGACGCGACGTATTGGGTGTTTGTTCCATCGATGACCGCGTCCGGTCCGGATCCGACCAGCGAACCATTCTTAAACACCTTGAACGTTGCGGTCCCGGAGGTTCTTGCGCCCGAACCGGATACGATAATGCCGCGGACGATCCCGTTAAACGGCATGGGCATGCTGGAATTTGCCGCGGTGGCATTTGTAGCGGCATCGATGGGAACGAGCGTCAACTGCGAATCCGACAAGCTGTTTGCCAGGTTGACGCGCGCCCAGATCCCGATCATCGATCGGGACCGGATGGGTCCAAACAGGGTCACGCTTGATGGGTCCAGCCGGAAATTGTCAATCCGGCCGCTCGCATTCCATTTTGCGACGGATGAACTGTCAATCCTCGCATTGGGCACGGTCCCGAGCGCCAGATTCGATGCGTTCAGCAGAGTCAACGTGGAACCCACGCCCACGAAACCGCCACCGGTGATGACGCTGGTTGAGGTCAGGGTCCCCGTAACCGAGAGGCTGCTTGCGCTTACGGTCCCGAAATTCCCCATGCCGCCGGTGAATCCGCTTGTGGACGTCACCGTGCCTGCCACCGTGGCGCTCGCAGCCCGAACCGTCCTCAAAACCGCATCCCCCGCCGCGATCGAGCTCGTGGAAGTGATCGTCCCGATGATTGCAAGGCTGCTGATTGAAACGTTATCGAAAAAAGTCTTATTCCCCTCGATCGCTTGCACCGAATACGTGGCCACAAATGCGTCGAACACGTAGCCCTGCAGCGAATATGCGTTGAACGAATACGGAGCCGGCAGGAGTCGTATCCGCGGAGACATGGCCGAGTCCGGGTTTACGGTGATTTCAAGATAGGTGGTCGCGCCGTTGAAAATGTTTAGCGGAATGGGATTTGCCGCCCCAAGATCCACGGATATGTGGCCGCGGTCCACCGAAACCGAAAGCTGGGATTCGTTCCACAGCAGGTTCGGAGCAGCCGCACAGGCTCCGGCCAGAGAATCGCAAATTTTAAATGACAAGTCATAGGACCCCGTGAGCGGATTTCCGACCGCGTTCGACAACGTGCCCTGGTAAGACATCTTCCCCACCGGCGCTTCCGACATGGCAAACGTCGCTCCGAAGAAATTGAACAGCAGCGCCGCGGCCGTTATCCGTATAATCTCGTGAAATATATTGCGTTCAAAATGCTTCATGATGATCCTCCGGTGTGGTTTCAAAAAAGCGTTGGCTCGGACATTACGTCGGCAGTCGCCGTCACATAGTCCATTCCACGACGATCTGCACAATATATTCCGCCGTGGTGGGGGCAAAATTCGAACTGGTTGTCACTCGAATGTCCAGGACGTCGCCCGCTGAGAAAGCGTCATTCCCTCCGTTTGTCACCGCATACTGCGTGTGGGATCCGTCGATCACCGCGTCGCCGTTCCCGTTCGAATCGGACCCGTTGATGAACACCTGGAACGTCGCCGACCCATCTGTCCAAACATTCGAGCCCGCGACCATGAGACCCCGCACGATTCCTGCCATCGGCATCGTCATTCGGGAATTGTTGGCGACGGAATTGACCGTCGCGCTGAGCGGAACGAGAGTGAGTTGGGAATCCGTAAGGCTGGTCGTCAGATTGAGCGCGCTCCATATGCCGATGATGGACCTCGGCGGCACTGGACCAAACATCGTAACGCTGGATACCTCAAGACGGTTATTATCGATCCTGCCCTGAGCGTTCCATTTGGTTACGGAAGACCCGTCGACCATATCGTTGGGCGACATCCCGATCCCGAAATTCGAGGCGTTGAGCAGCGTCAATGTTGACCCCACGCCCGCAAATCCGCCGCCTGTGATTACTTCGGTCGATGTGACCGTACCGCTGACCGAAATATTGCTCGCTCTGACGACGCCAAACCGGCTGGCGCCTCCCGTAAATCCGCTCGTGGAGGTGAGGATCCCTGCCACCGTCACGCTCCCGGCCCGGACGGTCCTGAACGTCGAGTCACCCGCCCGGATGGCGCTGGTCGAGAAGACCGTCCCGACAAGAGTCAGACTGCTGAAGGATAATGAACCTCCGAACATTTTGTCGCCCAATACTGTCTGCGCGGAAAACGTGGTCAGGAACGCATCGTAAGGATGGCCCTGCAATGAATAAGCGTTGAATGAGTAGGCCGAGGGCAAAAGCTCGATTCTGGGGCTCATGGGAGGATCGCTTCCGACCTGGATTTCCAAGTACGCGGTAGACACTCCGAACAGACTCAGCGGAATAGGGGTAATATCTCCGGCGTTTATCGCAGCATACCCCCGCTGAACGCTCACGGCGCTATGAGTTTCCGTCCACAGCCGTCCTGCGGATCCGTTGCATGTTCCGGCGGCGGAGTCGCATATGCTGAACGTGATGTCGTGAGTCCCCGTCAGGTAGTTACGATTGGAATCCGTCAGACGTCCCCGGTAGGGAATTTTTCCGACTGCGGGCTCGGACCGTAATTCCCCGAGAGCCGCAAGTACGATTACGCCAAAAATGAGAAGTAGTTTTTTCATCGCTGAACCTCTCCGTGAAGTCTCTTCTTTTACGCTCAAAAATCAGGTAAACTTGATTCTGCACCGTGCTGGATTACAATCACAAGTTTAACAGAAATAAATGATAAAGCAAGTAAATATTTACATACTATCAGGAGCGTAAATTGACGATAAGCCTGATTTCAAACAAGCAGAAAAAGGTTGTGGAGTGCGCGCGCAAAATTATCGGGACCCAGGGAATGGGCAATCTCACCATCCATGAGCTTGCCAAAGCGCTGAAAGTGACCGACGGCGCCATCTACCGCCACTTTCAAAGCAAGTCCGAAATCCTGCAGGCGATCATCCGCGACATAGAGGAAACTCTTTTTGAGGCGTTGGAACTGGCGGAGTCCAAGTCCGAAAATCCGGTGGAGAAGCTTAAAGAGGTCTTCATTGCGCACGTATCGTACGCGGAAAGGCGCAGGGGTGTCACCTTCCTCATCATCAACGAAACCTTAAATCTCAAGGACCGCAGGCTTCAGCTGCAGATGAACACCGTCGTGCAAAAATATCTTAAAAAAATCCAATCGATTCTGTCGGAGGGGATTGGCCTGAAGATGTTTCGGAAGGACCTCGACACAACTTCTTCCAGCATCGCTTTTTTTGGCATCGTTCAGTCGCTGATCACGATCTGGGCGCTGGGTGATTACGATGACCAGATCATCCAGAAACGCATGCCGAAAATCTTTGATTTGTTTCTTGGCGGCCTGATTAAAAAATAACCTCAGCCGCTGCAGGCCCCGAGCCATTCCATACGAACACCCGGGATTACACGGATTGTTGACGTCGGAATTTTAAGCTTTCAGTCCCGCCAGAATAATTTTCTGATTTTTTTAACGCTTCCCGCCCACTCCGCGCTCATGGATGAATGTTGCTTGACGGACAGCTCCTGCGAAGGATAAACGCTCCTACGGCCCGTCACCGCATAGCTGATGATGCAGGTTAACGCGGTGTAAGACGCGATCTTGCCGCCGAACAGCTCAATAGCCAGGACGCTTGCGGCGATGGGGACGTTGGTGGCCCCCGCCAGCAGGCTGACCATCCCGATGGCCGAAAACGTGGCGGGGTCCAGTCCGAAGACCCTCGCGAAAAGATTGCCGGACGTCGCGCCGACGAAAAATATGGGAGTGACGATTCCTCCCGACCCGCCCATGCCGAGCGTGAGGCACGTGGCCAGCATTTTCAGCGGGAAGGCATACCAGGGCGCGCTGCCGCCTTCGACGCACCTGCGGATCGTATCCAGCCCCAGCCCGAGATAATCGAGCGATAAAAATCCCAGCCCGGCCACCATGGCCCCCCCGATGAATCCTTTGAGCGGCGGCCAGATCGCGAGTCTTGCGTTATACTCGACCACCACTTCCTTCATCCGGATGAACAATCTGGAACACAGTCCGAAGAACACGCCGGCCAGTATCACCTCCAAAAAAAATGACCGGGTGAACACGGGCTCAAACTTGATCGGGAAATACGAATAGTGAACGCCCAGAGCCGAGGAGACCTGGTATCCGACTATTCCCGACACGAACGCGGGAAACAGGATGTCGTAGAGCAAACTGCCGACGAACAGCACCTCGATTCCGAACAGCGCGCCCCCGATCGGGGTGCCGAAGATCGCGGCGAATCCGCCGCTGATCCCGCAGATGGTCAATTTCCGTTTGTCTTCATCGCTCATGCGCAGCAGCCGTCCGATCAGAGAACCGGCGGCGGCTGAAATATCGGCACCAGGAGCCTCTTTACCGGCGGATCCGCCGCAGGCAATAGTGATGATCGGAAGAAAAAAAGCCTTCACGATCGAGAATGGCGGGATATCCTTGATGCGGTGGAGGTAGGCGATGACCTTGTCCGTCGTGTGCGCGTCCGCCTGAGGGTAGACGTAATGGTCGATCGCGGAAACCGCGGACATCGCCAGCGGCAGCAACATAAAGTAGTAAGGGAACTGCCCCATCCAACTGGTGCTGCGCTCAAGGCAGAAGAGAAACAGGGAGGACAGCAAACCCGAAATTGATCCGATGATGATGGCCAGCAGCAGCCATTTGGTCAGATCAAAAAATAAATGCGAATCAGCCGGCGAAGAATTGGCCCCATCGGTAATTTTTGGAAGCTCCATCGTTCTAGTTTGCTCCGACTTTTTGCGCATGCTCGTTCCGGTAAATCCAGAACGTCATGAGCATGTTGGTCAGAAGAATGATCGTAAAGGCGTATTCCAGAAATTGCTGGGTTTCCGGGATTTGAGACTGGACCATGCCGACCAGCACCGCGGAGGTGAGGCCGCGCGGGATCATGGCCATATAGGTCGATTCATAGGCCGCCTCTTCCGCGGGAAGCCGGCTGATCACCGCTTTAACGGCGATATAGCGGCACAGGATGATCGCGGAAAATATGCCGATCATGACCGTGAAAAACTGGAGATTGAACGAGCGGAACGAGACTACCAGGCCCAGGTAAACGAAAAAAAATGTCCGGGCGAAAAATGTTCCCTCGGTGTTGAACTGTTTGATTTTTTCGTCCAGTACGAACTCAAATTTTCTGCGAAACAGTTTTGCGATGCTGTCCGCGTTGGGCAGGACCGCACCGAAGGTGAGAACGGCCATCGGCCCGGAGCCATGGATCGTTTCCGTGAGACCGTACAGGATAAATACCGCGGCCAGCGTCATCATGTACGAGAACGGGCTGCTGCGGAGCCGGTCCAGGGCCCACAGCCAAAAGATGCCGAAGGCCACTCCGCCGACGATTGCGGTCGTAAAGGATCCGATAATCGAGTTCACCATATGGCCGGGCTCGAATTGAGCTCCGGGAGAGAGGCGGATGAGCACCAGCGTGATGACGACGCCGAACATGTCAGAAACGGCAGATTCCAGATTGACCGTTGTCTTGATGGCTTGGGGGATGTTGAGATGGTTGGCAACGGGAATGATGACCGCGGATGATACGCATCCCAGAGTGGACCCCAGCAGCAGACTGTGAATCCAGGTGTCTCCGGTGGAATATCGGTAAACGAGCGTGATCAAACCCATTGTCGCGAAAAAAGTTCCGAAAGCGAGAAGGGACGACAATCCGAACCGGGTGACGATCTGGTCAAAATCCAGATCGAGCCCGCCTTCAAACAGGATGAGGCTCAGAGCGACCGCGCCGACGATCGGCATCCAGGGCGTCAGAATATTCGGATTGATCAAATGCAGAACAGGCCCCAGGATCAGCCCCATCAGTATCAGGATCAGCACGTCGGGTATCTTGTACTTTTCGAACAAGCTCGACGAAATCACGCCGATATAGAGGATGGCCCCCAATCCCAGCAGGAAAAATCCGGAATCAAGCACGGTTGAGTTTTGCATCATTTACCCTTGTTCTCATTGTTGATATTAATATCGAAGGAGCGCTTGATATGCGCCTTGGGGAGGTGTTGTTCCGGAACCGTCGATTGATTCCCATCCCTGAGCGCCGAATAATGCGGCGACATGATCTCAATACCGGATTCATTGAATTTATCCTGAATATTCTGGTGCAGTTCGGAGTAAATGACCGCCATTTTGTTCGGTTGATCGGTATAAGCGTTGATCTCGTAACTCACATAGAAATCATCCAGGCTAGTTTGCAGGACAAACGGGGACGGATTCTTCAAGATATCTTCTGTCGACTTGGCGGCTTCGATAAGAATCTCGTGCACTTTTTTCCAGGGAGCGTCGTAGCCGATGGATACGCTGGTATGGAGGATCAATCCCTGTTTCCCGGCGGATGAGCTATAGTTGATGATGTGGTTGCCGAGCACGCCCGAATTGGGAATCGTGATGTCCTCGTTTTTGATCGTACGGACCCGGGTAACCAGAAGAGTCCGCTCCATGACATCCCCGATCGTGTCGGCTATCTTGACCCGCTCGCCGACTTTGAAGGGGCGCATATAGGTCAGGATCACTCCGGCGATGATATTTCCGATGGAAGCGCTCGAGCCGAACGAAAAAAGGACTCCCAGGAACACAGAAATTCCCTTGAAGGCCGGGGAACTTGAACCCGGCAGATAGGGAAAAATTACAACCGCAGCGAATGCAATCACGATGAAACGCGCGATCTGGTAGGTGGGAATTGCCCATTCGCTGTGAAATCCCGGCAGAACGATCCGGTCCTTATCGACTTCCCTGAACACGAGCCAGATCAGCTTCAATAAATATTTTGTCGCGAAAATGATGACTGCGATGAAAAAGATATTGGGCAGGTAGTTTAAAACATCTTGAACGACGGCATTCAGCGGGTTCAGGATGTAACCAAAAAATGTGGGGGTATATCCTCTCGTGAGAGGGAAAAAGCTGAAAACCAGCGGGATATAAAAATAAAAAATGAGCACGGTAAAGATGGCCCGCACAATTTGAGCGGCTCCCGCGAGCAGATCCGCAATCCGTTCCGCGGGGACTATTTCAAGTTTCTGTATGCGGATGGAGGGAATAACCGTGCCCTGCCAGGAATCGATTTTTGAATAGACGCGAGGGAATGACCAGCTGAGGAGTTTCAACAGCAGAAGCAGGGCGCCGGTCGCAAGAAGCGTAAACAGAACGCCAAGTACCGTGGTTTTAACGCTGTAGTCTTGCCGATAGTCCACCACCGCGTCTTTGATGATACGGGCATATTCGCCGGCAAGCTCCTGCCTTCCCTTGTTCGCTCCGGCAGCATCCTTGTCCGTAACGGACATGATGATGAGGTCATTTGCCGCTATGTCCGTCGTTGATTCAGATTCGCTAACGGTGATGGATTCGATGTTGACCTGCGGGTCGTTGACGATATGTCTGAGGCGGTCGGAGATCAATCTCGCCCGATCTTCCGGAGTTAACGAGAGGAGCCTCTGTGATACGTAGAACAGCGCGTTTTCACCGAGAGTCACGGCCGCGGTCGAATGCCGGACTGCGTCCGGATTTACTGCGGAACCAACGGGCCCGGAAACCGTGATGAGCAGAACCATGAACGCCAAGCCCGGCAGAAGTCTAGCCAATTGCATCCCAAGCGAAGAGTGTTTTTTCATGCATTGACCTGTTTACGTATTCCTGCAAGCATGTCCGATCACGGCCTTATGATACATTTATTTCAGAGCGTTGAACTGGCACTCAACGGCATCAGGTATGAGCGGCTACATGTTTCCCTGACGCGGCCGCGCTCAGCCTTTCTGACACCGTTCTCCAGTCGATTGCCTTGAAAAAGGCGGAGACATACTCTTCCTTTTTCAGGCCGTAATCGAGCATGAACGCGTGCTCGAAGACGTCCATCACCAGAAGCGGCACGCTGCCCGACAAGTTTCCGCCGTCATGCTCGTTTACCCATACGTTAAACAAATTGTCCCCGATGGGATCATAGCTCAGAAGAACCCATCCGATACCTCGGATCTTACCCACGTTTTTAAAGCTTTTTTCCCAATTATCGACGGATCCGAAGTTCTCAAGAAGTTTTTCCGTCAGCAGGCGGCTTTTGTCCCGTGAGCCGTTTTTATTCATGTTCCCAAAATAATGCTCGTGCAGCCGCATGCCGTTGAACTCCCAGCCGAACCTTCGCTTTGTCTCGGCGTATTCAGGATCGACGGCCTTTTCATCCTGAATCGACGCCCTCAGGGACTCGTAAAGCATGTTCGTGTTCTTCACATATCCCTGATAGAGCGCAAAGTGATTCTTCAGCAGTTGATCGCTGAACCCCGGGACGCCCAGCAGGTGGTCGTACGACTTGATTTCGTATTTCATGACTGCCTCCGTTGCTTCAAAATATTTGCGTGACTTTACAAATTGATGATGTTTTCTCCCGGGTGATACAGGGAAAGGAACAACAGCAGATAGTCTCTGAGATGGCGGGTCAGGAGGAAATTGTTCCTGACGTGCTCCTTGCCGTTTTTCCCCAGCGATTTCGCGTAATCGGGACTTTGGAGCAGCTGTTTTAGCCAGTACGCCGTTCCATCGACCGAATGGGTGAGAATCCCTGAATATTTATGGGTGATCTGCAGGGGAATCCCGCCGACCGCCCCCGCGATCACCGGCTTGCCTTTCCACAATCCCTCCGATACGGTCAAGCCGAACCCTTCTTTTATGGATTTCTGCAGGATGACCGTTGAGGCGCGCTGCAGCGCATTGATTTCGATGTGGCTGGTGGGAGGCAGGTTAAGAATGAATATATCCGGATCGTTCCCGACGGCTTCCTGAACTTCCGCCAGGACCTTGGCCCCTTCCGGATCATCCGCCGCGGACCCGCCCGCCAAAACCAGCTGGCAATCGACGTAAGGCTTCACCATCTTATAGGCCCGTATGACTCCGACCGGGTCTTTCAGATAGTCGAACCGTGAAACCTGCGTCACGATGGGCCGTTCGGGATCGATTTTGAAGCGCGCCAGGACCTCGTCGATAGTTTCCTTGGGAAGCTCCTTGTTTTTGTCGCTCAATGGATCGATCGACGGCGCGATCAATATCTGGCGGTTGTTCAACTCCTGCGCGAACGCCGGAGCGGAAAACACCGCGGCGTCGTACTCTTCCACCATCGGCTTTAAAAATGACCACAGCTTTTCGTCCCGTTCCGACAAATCGATGTGGCATCGCCAGACCCAGCGGTTGTCATGTTTTTTGCGCTCCCTGACGAGCGCCGCAGGCTGGGGATCATGGATGAACATGATGTCGGAACCGAGACTGATGCTCTCGATGTTCTGCGCGACTGTTTCAATGTAGCAATCGTAGTCCTCTTTCGTAATGGACTCGTTTTTGCCGTGCAGTGCGTTATGAAATTTTTTGGTGACGTCGAAAAATTTCTCACCGCCTTTGATGACCTCCCAATTGGCGTCCACCCCCATGTCTTTCAGGAGCGGGATCATCCGGTTTAAAATTTCGGCGACGCCGCCCCCCGTGGATGTCGAGTTGACGTTCACGATTTTTTTGCCTGCAAGATTTTGCGCTATCAGTTTTAGCTCGGAGATTTCGTGCTCTCCGACGATGTCGATATAGTCATCAAGCTTTTGCATGTTCCGCCTCCCGGATCCGATTTTCGACCTGTTCAATCACTCTCTGCCTTAACCCTTCCAGCGTTTGCGTGTAAGGATCCATGCGCGAAACCGATTGCGCCAACTTTTTGTCGCCCAGAGATTCCTCAAACCAGTTGGAGAAATCGTTGGATCCCTTCTGCAGCCGCAGCCTCGCGGCGAAAACGTGGTGATAGAGGGAGTTGATGCTCACTCTTTTTAAGGCCTCGGCAAACTCCATGAGGTTGTTGGCCTCGTAGCGGGTTGGCACGATGAAACTGACCGACTGCATGAACCGGAATTCGTCGCCCTCGGGAGCCTCCCTTTGGTTCTTCGCCGCTTCGTTATGGCTTTCTATCGTATGGATGATTTTTTCCCGCAGGCTCCGGATCGTGTTGAACTGCACGGTATCCACGGACGCAAGCTTTTCCGCCAGCCTCTCGTTTTGCAGCGCGGAGTTCACCCAGTGCGCGAAATCGTTGGGCGGCTCCGGCGACAGGAACTGATGCTGCTTCAAAAAATGATGCGTATGGAAATAGATGACGGAGCCGGGCACCTCCTTCAAATGCTTTACGAGCTCCTGCAGGTTTTTGGCCTTTCGCGTCGTGAGCTGGGTCAAGCTGACCTCGGTCACGAAGCGGAACGGGGTTTTTGCCTTCGGCAGATTCATGGTTTTACCTCCTGTAATTCAATATTCAAAACGATGCGCCGTCATTTCCGCTTTGAATTGCTCATTATGGCGAGAAACGACAGAAACCGGACCACCTCATAATGATCCTTGACAAAATATCCGGCGCTGGAATACCTGTCATAGCCGACGCGTATGGTGACGCCCCTGTCCTTCAGCGCTTTGAATGGATTCTCATCCGTTTTGTCGTCGCCGATATAAATCGGAAGCGACGCGGGATCTTCATGCAGCAGGATCCACCGGACGGCGCTGCCTTTGTTCCAATTGAAGTAGGGCCGCACTTCCAGAGCCTTCTTCGCTTCCATGACTTTGATTAATTTGCGTTCCAGCCATGGGGACACGTTTTTTACGAACTCCTTTCGCAGCGCCGCAGTCCATTTCGGTTCCAGAAGTCTGTAATGAAAGGTCAGCGTGACTTCCTTGTTTTCAAGGATTGTGCCGGGAAATATTTTTGTCAGGGGCTGAACCGCAGGTATGACTTCCATGAGGACTCTTTTAAATTCCTTGGTTTTCGCATGCGTGTATTTGAAGTCCGGCCCCTCCAGCTCCAAACCGTGATTCCCCGCATATACGAGGCCCTTGATTCCAACGAGGGATTTAATATCGTCCAGTTTCCGGCCCGAAATGATGCCGACGGACAATTGAGGACTCTTTGAAATTTTTTCCAATAATTTTTTCGTGGCCTGCCGGAGCTGAACCATCTCGGGTTTCGGCTTGATGGCAACCAGTGTGCCGTCAAAATCCAGCAGAAAAAAGGTATGCGGGGCGCGCAACATGCGGGCTGCGACTCTTCTTTTGAGCGGGTCTGATAAATATTCCATATTTAACCTCCCTGAACCATTTTTTCCGTGGATCTTTCGAGATGCAAAACGCGCTGGGGATAAGGGATCGTGATCCCTTCCTTGTTATATCGGGCATGCAGTTTTTTGACGAACTCATGCGTCAGCAGGTGCTTATCCACGTATTCCCGGACTCGCAGTATGACGCTGAAATTGACGGAGGACTCGCCAAACGTATGATAACGGATGAACGGATCAAATTCGCGCACTCCGCCTTGAATATCTTTCTGTATTTGCCTTGCGACATCAATGGTGATTTTTTCAACGTTGTCCAAATCGCTGTCATAGGAAACTCCAACCTGAATGACGACCGACATTTCCTTTTCAGGAAGATAATAATTCGTCAGAACGGATTGGGACAAATTCGAGTTTGGTATGACGATGACGTTGTTGGACAACTCGCGCACCCGGGTGACCTTCCATCCAATATCCACCACATAGCCTTCCTGCCCGCCATGCAGTTTGATATAGTCGCCCACCCTGATCTGGCGATTGAGGATGATGTAGATCCCGGCGAAGAGATCTGACAGGGTGTCTTTGAGGGCCAGCGCCACAGCCAGTGAACCGACACCCAGGGCGGTCAGGAGCGGAGCGATCGAGATGCCGAGGTTTGAAAGGACCAACAGGAGTCCCAGCGAAAAGATCATTGTCCGGATGAGGTTTTCGGTGAGGCTTGTGGTCGGCTGCGCGATTGACAGCCTGCTTGCGTGGATCCGGACATAGCCGGACAAAAAATGTGAGACCGCAAAGGAAAGAGACATGATGAGCAGCGCCAGGGACATTTTCTCGACCGCCGAGAGCACTTTCGCGCTGACCGGAGCGGCTTGGGCGCCGCAATATAGGCCGATCACAAGAAACAAGAGAAGGATGTGGGGCTTCAGCGATTCAAACACCAGATCGTCTATTTTGTTCTCCGTCATTTCCACCATATTCTGAATTCGCCTGGTCAGAAATGTCCTGGCCAGCAGTCCGGCGAACACAAATCCGGCTAGAGTAGCTGCAGATATCATCCATGAATTCATGACAATCACCTTATGACGCCGATCCCGCGCTCGAATTGGGTTTTGTCAGCAGCTGGGCCATCGCCGAAATCAGGTTCGCCGCCCAACGGTAAATGTTTTTATCCTGCACCACGGAGCGCATCCGTTTCATCCGCTCGCGCTTCTGTTCCTCCGGCATCTCAATCGATTGCCGGATGCAGTCCGCCATGGCCTCCGTATCGTAGGGATTGACGATCAGCGCGTCCCTGAGCTCGCGGCTTGCGCCCGTAAACTGGCTCAACACCAAGACTCCCCCTTCATCGTTCCGTGATGAAACATATTCCTTGGAGACCAGGTTCATGCCGTCATGCAATGATGTCACCAGGCATACGTCGGCGGTTTTATAAAAAGGAAGAATGTCCGAATGGCTGTGGTGCGCCTTCAGGAAGACGATCGGTTTCCAGTCCTTCGTTTGAAACCTCCAGTTGATGGCCTCGACGATTTTTTCGACCTCGCTGATGAAATCATGGTATTTCTGAATGTGCGTGCGCGACGGCGCGCCCAGCTCCACAAATGTGAACCTGCCCGTATATTCCGGGTATTTTTCCAGGAACCGTTCGATCCCCCTGAAGCGTTCGACGATACCCTTGGTGTAATCCAGCCGGTCGACGCCCACCCCTATAAATTCGGCATTGATCCCGTACTCCTTGGCGATGCTTTCCCTGAATTTCGCCGAGTCGAAATCGTCGATGGCGCCTGCGGAATTCGTCCCCACGCTGATCGGGAAGGGCCGAACCTGGGTCGAGTGCCCTTCCCTTTGAACCGCGAATTGCTCCCAATCGATGTTCGACTCAAGGACGCTGTCCACCGTGTCCAAAAAATTATTGCAGTGCAGCTGCACGTGAAACCCGATGATGTCGGCGCCCAGCATCCCGAGCAATATCTCCTGCTTCCAGGGGCAGATGCCGAACGATTCCGGGTTGGGCCAGGGAATGTGCCAAAACAGCGCGATTCGGGCGTCGGGCCTTTCTTTTCTGATCAGGAGCGGAAGCAGGGCAAAGTGATAGTCCTGAATCAAAATCAAAGGCGATTCTTCGTTTTTGATCTCTTCCAAAACGGATTCCGCAAACTTCTGATTGACGGTTTGATATTGAATCCAGTCGTCCAGGCGGAAAACCGGACGGGTATGGGTGATGTGACAGAGCGGCCATATCCCCTCATTGGAAAATCCGTAGTAATGGCCGTTTTCCTCCTCCTTTGTGAGCCAGATTCTTTTGAGGACATAAGCCGGTTCATCGGGTGGAACGCGGACTTTATTATTTTTGTCGCAGGTTTCGCGGTCCGCGTCCCCGGCGCCATGAGCAAGCCACAAACCGCCGCAGGCCCTGAGCACGGGTTCCAGCGCGGTTACCAGCCCGCTCGCCGGAACAATACACTCGATCTTTCTCTTCTGCCTTACGTGCATGTACGGCTCGCGGTTCGAGATAACATAAAGAGTTTTATCGCCCAGCTTCGAGCGCACGTGCTCCTTGAGTTTCTCGGACGTCCAAATGGATTCACCGGAGAGGCGGAGTTGAGCCTCCTTTTCCGCGGAAGCCCTGGCGGATTCCAGACTTTTCGCCAGCTGACTCACCTCCGCGGCGAGCGGCCCGAGTATATCGCCGCGGAACTGCTTGGGGGGCTGTATGGATTCGCCCATCCTGAGCTTCTTTATCCAGTCCGCAACTTGCGCGATGGGCCCCGTGATGCTCCATCGGACGACGAGAAGCGTCGTCAAAACGAGAAGGATCGAAAGAAAAAGAAGCCGGATGAAATTGTACTGCCAGATTTTCTTGAGATGCGTGTCAATGTACCCGGCGTCTTCCAGCAGAACCATCGCGCCGACGGCCACTTCTTCTTTTAACAGGCACTGGGCATGGAAATGAATCCGTCTGCCTCCAATTTTTTGAAATCCGCTTTTGACCGTTTTACCCTGAATGACCTCCTGAACCTGGATGTCCCAGGAAGTCCATCCATTAATCAGGATCGATTGAGATGTCAAAGCGTTCCCCTCCGCATCAAACACGATCAGGCCGAGAACCCGTTCCCGGTTCTTGAATTTCTCAACCAGCCGGTCCAGTTTTTTTTGTTCGCGCGTTCCTAGTATTATTTTGACGGATTCGCCCAAACTTTCGGATAAAACCGTTGTTCTCTTCTCAAGATCATCGACCATCCTCCTTCTTTCGCTCTGCACCTGCCAGAAGGAGAAGAGGCCCGCGACGGAGGCAGATACCAATATTAAGGAAACGATCAGCCTTAATGTAATTTTCACCGGCTCATGACCCCCTTGATATAAAAGTCGAACAGGGACGGCAAATGCGTCGTCAGGACCGAATGTTTATAGTCACTGAGCGCCCACAGGGTCCCCAGTGTTTGAATCATCCCGAAAAATGCGATGCTCCCCGAGGCCGGATCGATATTTTTCCTGAATTGCCCGGACCGCACGCCTTCGGCGAGCAGGGTTTCGATCCTTTTCAGGTATTGGTCCATGACGGATGCCATTCTTTTTCTGATCCTTTCGTTCTTGATGTTGATGGTTTCATTGATGATTGAAAATGAAACGCCCCTTCTTTTTTCAATATAAGAAAGATGCGATGTGAACACATTCCTCAGCTTCTCTATGGCGTCCCAGTTCGCCGCAGCCCGCAATTCGAAGATGACGAGCAGGGATTTTTCGATATCGTCGATCAAAAGCTCGATGATCTGATTTTTGCTTTTGAAGTGCCGGTAGATGGCGCCTTCTGTCAGACTCATCCCGTTGGCCAGCTCGCGGATGGTCAGGCACCCCATGCCCCGCGCGGTGATGATGGCGCGCGCGGCTTCGACGATCTCCTGCTGTTTAATGGTGGGGCTCATGTGCATGTCTGTTAAATGTAAGTAAACACTTACTTACATTATAGGCGGATCAGCCTCGTTTGTCAAGTATGGCGCAGATTCAACTGTTAGACGCTTCTTAAAATGAAAGACTGCAGATAGATGAGGGCCGCGGCGGCTGCGAATATTTCAAGGATAATCGGCGTCACGCTTTTGATCCATTCGAACGGGGTAAAATGCGCGTTGACATCCTTTTTGATGAAGGAGTATGCGACCACCGACTGGGCCGATCCGATGTGCGTCCAGCACCCCCCGACCGCGTACCCGGCGATTTGAGCCATGGAAAACAGATGTATGAGGTGGACGTCCAGAGCGAGAAGAGCCCTGCCGCCGAAATCCGCAACGACGTTGTTGTCCAGGATGGCCGATAAAAAAGCGGTTCCCGAAAACTGCGCAAATGCGACATGCGCGGGCCCAAAGCGATCGATGGCGTAGGATAGGCCGCGCGACAGCTGGTCCAGGAACCCCGTCTTTTGGAGGAGCGTGATGGAAAAGAAAAGCGGAATAAGGAACAGATATTCCCTGTATTCGTGGAACGCTTCCTTCAGCGCCAGCCGGCGCATTTTGGGGATTCCGGCCACCGCAAACCATGACACGGCAAAGCCGCAAAAGGCCGACAGGAAAAGTGGCACATCGTGATCAATCGCGTGCCATATCAGGAATCCTATGAACGGGACAAACCCCATCGCGCCGATCAGCTGCGATCTTTTCATCTGACGGCTGGCGGTCGTTAATATAGTTTGGACCCTGCCGTAGGAAACATTCCGCTCCCCGGCATCCTTGCCAAAATTATGCACGTAATAATGGTCAAGGTCCTCCGACAGGTCCTCGGAAACAAATTTTGCGAGCAGGTCTTTTCGGACTTTTACCGGGACGTTTTCGTTAACCATCGCCTCGCCGAGCGGCTCGCCTTTGTGCAGGCGGCCCAAAACGGGATGGAGATGGCCACCCAGCTCCTCCTGATGCGCATTTGCGAATTCAACGGGTATCAGGACTTCGCCATGCCTCGATGACTGCAGAAACCGAACGTCCGCCGTATGCCGGTCGAGTATGTCCAGCTTCGAAACGTCCACCGTCCTTCCGGAAAGCCTGCGTCGGATGTTCAGGAAGACGATAATATAACTCGCGACCGCGACCGGCAGGCAATAGCGCAGAAAAAATGTGTTGTCGAGATGAGGGTACAGGTTTGACTTCATGATCAGGTTGGGCGGCTCGCCGTACGCCAGCCACATCCCGCACACCGTGGTCACGATCGTGGAAATCATGACGGCATAGATAACGTCTTTCTCCGCGGCTTTGGAAAGAAAAAGTATCACGATCATCGTCCGAATCATCAAGCCGATCATAGAAACGCCATCCAGGATTCCTGACGCCACCGAGACCACGGCGGCCAACAGCGCGAATGTGGCGACCACATTCCCCCTGCGATTGTTCAGCAATTTGAAACTGATCGATTCCAGCAGGCGGGTCTGCGCGATCACCGCCACAAAAAACGTCAGGCCGAGAATAAAGAGCATCGTATCCGCATGAACCAGTTTATCCCAGCCCCGTAGAGTGAACAGATAATGCGTGGCGCTCGGGATCAGCGCTTGAAACCCGTTTGCGTCAAACGCGGCCCGGAGCGTCGAATTGCCGTGCCACCATATGGACCAGAACGTCGCGGCTATGACCACCCCCATGCCGTACGTCAAGGCGTTTTTGTCGAGCCGATACCGAATGGATCCGAATACGAACAGGGACACGACCGTGACCAGGACCTCGACCGCGATCGTCCAGGCAGGAATGGAAAATGAAAATCCTGCCGCGGCCAGCGCCAGAGCAAGGAGCAGGCAAGCCGCGAAAAACTTCTTTGCGGGAATCTGAACGATTTCTGAAGATGCGCTGATGGTGTTTGCCACTCTACTTTTTTTTCTCCGAATCATTCCCCTTGTTCTGGTTCTTCCTTCCCGAAATCATCAGGTAAGCGACGAACCAGATAAACACGCCGATCAGAATCAATACCGGCCATTCCTGCGCAAAATTAAAATGAAAAGTCATTCAATGATCTCCTTGGACAAAAAATACCGATGACCGGTCAACATCAGTCATCGGCAATAAAAAAGCCATCACTGGTATTCACCAGAGATGGCGGCCCGACCATCTTATACTACCTCCAGGGCTTACAGCATGCGCCCTGAACCCGCCAACATACTACTAAAGCTTTTCCCGGGTTACAATATTTAATTTTATTATCAGTCTTTATACCTCACTATTACGTCAAATTGCGATTTCTGACAACAAAAAATCAACGCGCCACGGTATGCGGTGCGTTGATTTTTCAATACATCTTAAGAATGCTCCCGAGGTAGGATTCGAACCTACAACCCTCCCGTTACAAGAACCCCCAGGTTTCCCTGCGGCTTGGACTATCTCATCTCCGACCCTCATCCTACGCGCCGACCTGCTGGTCGGCCTGCAATGATGAGGGTGACGGAGCCAGGCGCTTCCCCTAATTTAATAGAGTACGAACTTGCGTTCTAGTCTCTGCACCTTTCCCGCCGGTTAAGAGCGGGACTTGGCTCAGGATTATCTTGGCTTCTTGCGAGGCGTTAGACTTCCCTGAGTTCACCTGGTTTTTCAACCGGCTGTTTCCAACCGGAGCTGCAATTGTGTGTTTTTACAGCGGGATGCTCCACCGTTGAGCTACTCGGGAATAATCGGTGGTATCTGGCCGTTAGTTTATCAATTCTATCGAGGGCAAAGCAAGGACGGGGATTGGAGGATTTAGAGACGGCTTGGGTGTGGTTTGTATCGGGTCTTACTCGGCGAAGATGGCTTCGAGGCGCTTCACGCGGACGGAGCAGGCTTTGACGAGCGGAGTCTGGAAGGGGGTGGCGCGGATCGCGTCCAGGAAATGGCCGCGGGCCTTCTTGTGGCGGCCGAAATTTTCGGCGTAGCGCCCCAGAACGTAGTGGGCGGCCGCGCTGATGCCCGGGTACTCCGAGAGCCCCGCGACGGAGCCGGCCAGGCTGGCCGCCTGGGACTTGCGGCCCTTCTGAAAATGGCAGAGGCTTAAGCCCAGCCGCGCCACGGCGCGCAGGGCGGGCTGTCTCTTGAACCGCTTCTCGGCCAGAGTGAAAATGCCCAGGGCGCGCGCAGCGTCGCCCGCTTTCAATACGCGGTAGCCTTCCAAAACCTGCGAATTTTCTCCCGCCTGCTTTACGTCGAGCGGCCAGTTCGTGGCGAGCAGGTCGTAATCCTGGCCGTCCAGTCCCCCCTCGCCGCGCGTGTCCAGAATGATCGGGTCCAACTGGCGGAGCTTCACGGCGGTTTCCTCGGGCGGCGCGGGCGGCGCATCCTGCGCGGAAGAACCGGCGGAGGCGTCAGCGGATGGGGTCTCGGATTGGGATTGAGCTTCGGGCGGAGTCTCGGCCGGGGCGGAAGCGGAGGCCGCACCGCGCTGCATGGCGGAGGCTTCCTTCCAAAATTGTTTGACTTCGCAGGTCGCGGTCTGCAGGACTTTCCCCGACTCGGCCGAAACCAGGTGCGCCACCACTTCGACGTGGCGGCCGTCGATGTCGATCAGGGTTCCCGTCACCACTCCCTCCACGCCCAGGACCCGTCCCGCCTGGCGGACCATCGCCTGGTCCACGACCCCCATCGACTGCCAGGTGAGCTCGCGGATCAAACTCTCGGTGCGGGAACGTTCCACTACCGCCACCTTCTGCTGGCCCAGAATGCCTGACGCCACGCGCTCCGACACTGCGCTCGGGCCCAGCGAAGGGCGCCCGTCGTAAAAAGCGAACGGCAGGACCGCGACCTTGGCGCCGCGCAGGTCTTCCGCGGCGGAGGACATCTTCTTGCCGAGCGAAAGCAGGGGGTCGGCGCTCAGCGTTGAAACCGCCGCCGGAGAAAGCGCCGAAAGGGCCAGAGCCAGGGCCGCAAATTTAACAGGGGAAAGGGTTCGCATCGCTCCTCCGCGAGCTTCTATTTCAGGGGTGAATTTGCTAATCTAGGTTGAGATTTTACAATATTAATTCCCGAGGAACTCTACAGAGAGATGAAAGCCGTAATTATGGCAGGCGGCTTCGGAACGCGCCTCCGTCCCCTCACCTGCAACCTTCCCAAGCCCATGGTCCCCATGGCGAACCGTCCGATGATGGAACACATCGTCGAGCTCCTCGTCAAGCACGACTTTAACGAAGCCGTCACCATGCTCTACTTCTCCCCGGAAGAAATTTCCAACCATTTCCAGGACGGCAAAAAATTCGGCCTCAAGATGAAATATCTCATTCCCCAGGCCGACTTCGGAACGGCCGGCTGCGTCAAAGCCGCTGAGAGCGACCTGAAAGAAACCTTCGTCGTGATGTCCGGCGACGTGCTCACCGATTTCGACCTCACCCGCGCGCTGGAATACCACAAGGAAAAAAAGGCCGTCGCCACGATGGTCCTCACCCGCGTGCCCAATCCCCTGCAGTACGGCGTCGTCATCACCAGCGAGGACGGCAAGATCACCCGCTTCCTGGAAAAGCCCTCCTGGGGCGAGGTTTTTTCCGATACGGTCAACACCGGCATTTATATTTTGGATCCCAAAGTCCTGGACGAAATTCCGGATAAAACCATGTTCGATTTTTCAAAGGACCTCTTTCCGAAACTGCTGGAGGCCGGCGCGCCTCTCTACGGTTACGTCGCCAACGGCTACTGGAAGGACGTCGGCGACCTGCGCGAATACCGCCTCGCCCACCGCGACATTCTGGACGGAAAAGTTGCGGTCAAAATTTCCGGCAACAAGAAACAGTTTTGGAAGAAGGAGCAGGACTCCGTGGTCTGGGCCGGCGACGACGTGGACGTGGACGACGGCGTGGAGTTCGTCGGCAACTGCATCCTGGGCAAAAATTGCCGGATCGAGTCGGGCTGCAAGATCGAAAACTCCGTGATCGGCGACAACTGCACGATCGGCGCCTACTCGCAGATTTCCGGTTCCGTGCTCTGGAAGAACGTGAAGCTGGGCCGCGAGACCGTGCTCCGCGAAGCGGTCGTGGGCGAACGAACGACCGTCGGCGAGCGCGCCTACGTGCAGGTCGGCGCGATCATCGGCGACGAGTGCACCATCGGCCGGGAAGCCAAGATCCGCGCGAACGTCAAGATTTGGCCGCACAAGACCCTCGAGGACGGGGCGATACTCGCGACGAGTTTAATCTGGGGCGAAAAGTGGACGCGCCAGCTTTTCGGCGGCTACGGGATTTCGGGCCTCGGCAACATCGAGATCACGCCGGAATTCGCGGCGAAGGTGGGCGCGGCCTACGGCGCCTGGCTCGGCAAGGAAGCCTACGTCATCACGTCGCGCGACGCGCACCGCGCGAGCCGTATGATCAAACGCGCGCTCATCTCGGGCCTGCTGTCCAGCGGAGTGAAGGTGGGCGACCTGCGAACCTCTCCCATTCCCGTCGTCCGTTTCGAAATGGGCAAAGAAGGCGAGGCGGGCGGCGTCCACGTGCGCATCTCACCGTTCGACGGACGGCTGATCGACATCAAGATTTTGGATAAAAACGGCAGCGACATCTCCTACCAACAGGAAAAATCGATCGAACAGCTTTTCCTCCGGGAAGATTTCAAGCGCGCCGGCATCGAAGAAAGCGGCGAGATCGTGGCCTCGCCCCGGTCCGAAGAGTACTACAAGGCCGGCTTCCTGAAGATGATCGACCGCGAGCTCATCAAGGCCGCGCGGCTCAAAATCGTCATCGACTACGCCTATTCCTCGGCCTCCATGACTTTCCCCGCGATCCTCGGCGGACTCGGAGTCGAAGTGGTCGCGCTCAACTCCTATTTGAACGCGCAGAAAATCACCAAAACGGAAAAGGAATTCCAACAGTCGCTCGACCAGCTTTCCAACATCGTCACCACGCTGAAAGCCGACATGGGCTTTCTGATCGACAACGGCGCGGAAAAATTGTTTATCGTGGACGAGCGCGGACGCATCCTGCCCGACATGCAGGCGCTGGCCGGCGTCGTGAACCTCGCTTTGAAAACCTATTCTTCCGGGACGGTCGCGGTGCCGCTGACGCAGTCCTGGGCGCTCGACAAGCTCGCGGCCAAGACCAAGATCAAACTCATGCGCCTCCCCACGGTGCCCAAACACATCGTCAGCGCGTCGCGCCTGGAGAACATGCGCTTCGTGGGCGACGGCATCGGCGGGTTTATTTTCCCGGAGTTCCAGCCCACCTTCGACGCCATGTACGCCATCGCCAAGATCATCGAAATGCTGGCCCGGCACAAGCTCAAGATGTCGCAGATGGTGCGCGAAATCCCCTATCGCATGGAAGTCCATCACCGCAAAATTCCCTGCCCCTGGGACCACAAGGGCCAGGTGATGCGCCTCGCTTACGAGAGCGTCAAAACCAAGAACCCGGAGCTGACCGAAGGCGTGAAAGTGAACCTGAAGGACGCCTGGGTCGCCATGATCCCCGACACGGACGAGGCCTATTTCCATCTCTGGGTCGAAGCCGATGAGGACCGCAAGGCCCGCGATCTCCTGCGCGAATATTCCGAAAAAATATCCAAATGGACGGTGTGACGATGCAAAAAACGCCCGCTTTCGTTCTCGTTGCCGTATTAGGGCTTTCGTTAGCAGCCAACGCGACGCTGTCCGCGCGGGAGCGGATCGAAGTGAACGGGAAATCCGTCACGGTGCTGGCCGATGGATCCGCCGATTCCCAGCCCGACCTCGCCGTCATCCAGCTGCACTTCACGTCGTTCGGCTGGACCGTGGACAAATCCCGCAAAAAAGTGGACGCCGTCATCAAGAAGTTTATGGACAAGCTGGCCGAAAAAGGCGTCAAGCCGGCCTCGATGAAGCTCGGCGACGTGCGGCTCAAACCTTCCTACCAGTTCAACCGCGATTTGAAAGTGAACGTCCCCGCGGACTTTCTCGTCAGCCGTAAAGTAACTTTGAATATCGAAAACCTGCCGGACGTCGAGAAAGTCCTGGACAGCTCGTTGTCGGTGGGATCCTTTTTGCTGGAATCCATCCGCCTGACCGTGAAGAACCCGAAGGAGTTGGAGAAGAAGGCGTTTGAAGCGGCGCTGGCCGACGGAAAGGCCAAGGCCGCGGAGATCGCGAAGTCTTTGGGGTCCGATCTGGGCCCGGTGGCGGGCTTGGTGGAGTTGGACCACAACGTCACGGATATGAATTTGCTGCAGGAAAACGATTTTTCCGCTTCGGCCGCCAATCAGCTGGCTAAATCCGCCCAAAACGAAAGCGTTCAAGGCTCCGACAAAGAGCCGACCGTCATGAGCGGCGAAGGGTTTCTGGCCCTCGAAAAAGATTCCGATACAACCGGCCCTACCCGCGACGCCGTCCAGGCAGTTTCAAAACTCGAAGTTACTTTTACTCTCCGCTAGCCATCACCTTCAGGCAATGGTCCACGGCCGCCTCGACGTGCGGAGGGAAAACCAGTTGGTCCAGCGCCCGGAAAATCCCCCAGGCTTCATCGGCGCGGCCTGAATTGGCGCAAACCACGCCCAGGTTGGTATAGAGGACGGGCTGGCGGTACAAATCGTCCTCGTCCGGAACGACCGGAGTAAACGATTCGTTATCATTCGCGCGGACGCTGAACCAGGAAAGCTTTCCGGAATAGGAAGCAGCCCGCGCGACCGCGTATCGCGCAAAAAATGCGTTAATCTTCCGGACATCCTGATCCGCGATGGGAATGCCGTGGCGGTGCGGGTCGTCCACCATCTCGCCCTTCAGCCAGGATTCCCAGCCTCCCAGATCCAGCACGATGTGTCTCACGCCTTTCCGGATCAGCCGGTCCCTTAGATCCGTCTCATCCGCGCTCTGTTCCGCGAAATCCAGCAGAGGCTGCTTCGCGAAACCCATCGCGGCGATATGCCTCCTTTGAATGCCGGCCGGGCGCACGGACCCAACGTACAGAACCACGTCTTCTTTCGGGACGTGTTTGTTGATGAATTCGTGGATCATCTCCATCTCATTGATCGACGCAAGGCTCTGCGTGTCGGTCTGGAGCGACGGGATCCAGTGCCACAGGGGCGCGCTGCCCGCCAGCAGTTTCACCGCGATGTAACCCTGGCTTTTCGTGCCGGAATGGATCCATCCCTGCGCGAGACCGCCCAGAGCCACGGCCGCCGTCAAAACTTTGATCCAGGGCCGCCCGGCATTTTTCCACAGGATGGAAAATCCCAGTCCGAAACTGATCACGCAGGCGTAGACAATCGGGCCGACATGCGTGATGGGTTTGAGCGCGAAGAAAAGGCAGAAGAACCAGGAAACAAGCGCGACGCCGGCCAGCCAGCGGTCGGCGCGGTTGGCGCGCCGGGTGAAGCAAAGCAGGCCCGCGACGCAGAGGACCGCCGTCGGGCCCCACCAGACCGGAACCTCGGCGAAGGGACCGGACGCGTGTATCTGAGAAAAATCTTTGGCATATTCCGTCAGGCCCCGCCATCCCGTCGTCAACAGCCGGTAGCTGGTCAGGGGATGATGGTGCCAGGGCTCAATGTATTCCGCGCCGAAGAGTCCGTTCAGAAACGGATAGAACGGATTTTTGAACAGGATCGCGTTGCGCGCCAGCCAGGGCCCGGCCGACAGCAATCCGCCCGCGGCGAACAGGCCGAGCTTGGCGTGAACCTGCTTCCATCGCGGGCTGCCGGTTTCTGAGTGAATCGCAAAAAATAGCGCCAGGCCGCAGAGCGTGACGAGGATCGGCGGGACCGCAATGAATTTAACCGCGTAAGCCGCCCCCGCGAAAAATCCCGCCAGAAACAGCCATCGGCTTTGCGGCGAACGGTTCCCGTCCAGAGCAAACCGCAGAGCCCACCACTGCAGGATGAGAAAAAGCCCCACCTGCAGATCATTCTTGATATGGAACGCCAGCCACGACGATAAATAGCTGGAAAGAAACAGGCCGATGGCAATGAGCGCGATGATCCGGCTGGTTGATCGGGACAAAAATCCGTACGCGAAGGCGAGCAAAGCGGCCCAGTGCGCCCACGTCAGGAAAAACGCCGCCTCTTTGGATCCCGCCAGCAAAGCCCAGGCGCAGAGCAGTTCGTAATGCTGAGCGAAATACGTGTAAACGTGATAGGGGTTTGGGACAAATCGCCCTTCGGCGGCGTAGTAACCGGGAACCGCCATGTTGAGCGAGAGCGTGTCCCAATAATATTGTGGAAAGGCAACGAACGCGGCGTAAATGAGGATCCAGCTGATCAGCCCCAGGATCAGAATTTTTTCGACGATTTCTTGCGCGGTCCACTCATGCGGGGCCTGCTTAAGCAAAGTCCCCAGGCCGGGCCATTTGGAGTAGAGCGTATATATAAGGTAGCCCAGGCCGCCCAATACCAACAACCACGCGATGAACGGATGGAAAAGTCCTGCCGTTCCCAGAGCGAACCAAAGCGTGGAGAGGATCCAGCTTCCGGCCAACCAGCTTACGGCGCGGCTCTCCCACGGCGAGGTTTCCGGGCCGCCCTGCGCCGGCCCCAGTATTTTGCGAAGCAGGATAGTTCCGGCCGCCCAAAAACAGCCGCTCATCCCCAGGAAAATGAGGGCGCCCCGGGCCGCTTCCGCCGCCGTCCCCTTGCCCTGTATAGCCCGCGCCCAATTGAAGAGGAACGCGTCCCATGACAGCTCCGGCGCGCTCTGCGTAATGATCGCGATGTAACCCCAGTGCGCCTGGGTCAACGCGGCCGCCGCGGCAGCCAAAAGGACGATCCAGAAAATGAGGAGGGGTTTGAGTTGGGCGGACGGTTTAATCGACATCCAGGCTGATGTCGAGCGCGGGCGCGGAATGGGTGAGACGCCCGACAGATATGCGGTCCACGCCGCTGGAGGCGATGGCGCGGATGTTTTCGAGCGTCACTCCGCCCGTCACTTCAATCTGAGGTCTGTATGCGGAAATTGTCCCAATTCTTTTCACTGCGGACTTAATCTTTGGGACCGTCATATTATCGAGCATAATAACGTCGGCCTTCGCGGAAAGCGCCAGCTCCAGCTCAGCCGCGCTCTTGGCTTCGATCAGAAGCTGGGTGCCGCGGCCGAGCCGCGGCTTTAATCCCTGGATTTTCCGCGCCGCGCCGCCGCCGGCGGATTTCGCGCGCGACCCGGGGCCGAGCAAAGCGTTCAAGTGGTTATCTTTGACCATCGCGGCGCCCATCAGGTCCATCCGGTGATTATTGCCGCCTCCGCAGCGCACCGCGTACTTTTCCAGGACGCGCAGGCCGGGCGTGGTCTTGCGAGTATCGTAAACTTTGGCGCGCGTTCCCTTCACGCGATCAACGTAAGCCCGCGTCAGCGTCGCGACGCCCGACAATCTCTGCAGGATATTCAGCGCGCTCCGTTCCCCCGCGAGTATCTTTGCCAAATCCCCCCGGATGCTCAAGATCTTTTTACCTGGAACAATGCGCGACCCATCATCCACATAGGTTTTGATGCTGCAATGACGGTCAAGCGTCTTGAAAATCACAATGGCGGCCGGGATCCCGCAGATGATGCCGCTTCCCCGGGCGACAATGTGCGCGGTAATGACATGCCGTCCCTTAAACAGCAGACGGCTCGTGATATCGGCATCCGCCCGGTCCTCTTTGAGCGCGCGCAGAGCCAGTTGTTTGAATTCCGCTTGAAGTTCCATTAAATTGCTCCGATTATCCTATCTTTTTCGCCATTTTCCGGCTGCGGCTTTCCTGGCCGGCGTTCCGTCCAGCTTCGTGCTCGGCTTTTCGTCCGCCTTGGCGGAGGGACTTTTGCCAACCTTTTTATGCGCGGCCATTTCGCGGATTTCCATCAGCTGGTCGCGCAGCGCCGCCGCCGTCTCAAAATCAAGCTGGTCGGCCGCTTCGCGCATGCGGTTCTCGATTTCAGTTGCCAGCTCCGGCAGCGCGGCCTTCGAAACATAGCGCAGATCGTCCCTGCCGATTAGAGCCAGGCCCTCGTTCTTGGCTTCGGCCTGGAACTCTTCGAGCTCCTGCACGGCCTTCACGATGGTCTTGGGCGTGATCTTGTGCTCGATATTGTACTCGATCTGTTTGGTCCGGCGGCGATTCATTTCGTCCAGGGCGCGTTTCATGGAGCCGGTCATGATATCGGCGTAGAAAATCACGCGGCCGTTCACGTTGCGCGCGGCGCGGCCGCAAATCTGCAGCAAGGTGGTTTCGGAACGCAGAAATCCCTCCTTGTCCGCGTCCAGAATCGCCACCAGCCCCACTTCCGGAATATCCAATCCCTCTCGGAGCAAATTAATGCCGACCAGAACGTCAAAGAGGCCTTTGCGCAGATCCAAAATCAGCTTCACGCGTTCCAGCGCGTCAATTTCTGAATGCAGGTAGCGCGCCCTGATATCTTTTTCCACCAGAAAGTCCGTTAAATCTTCGGAAAGCCGCTTCGTCAGCGTCGTCACCAGGACGCGCTCTTTATTTTTCACGGTCGCCTGAATCTCTTCCAGCAGATGATGGATCTGCCCGTCAATCGGATGGATCGTGACTTCCGGATCCACGAGCCCGGTAGGCCGGATGACCTGCTCGATGATTTCACCCTTTGTCGCTTTCAGCTCGTAAGGGCCGGGAGTGGCGGAAACGTAAAGGACCTGGTTCACCAGCGTTTCGAATTCGGGAAATTTGAGCGGACGGTTGTCGAGCGCCGATGGGAGCCGGAAACCGTAGTCCACCAGAATCTGCTTGCGCGACCGGTCGCCCTCATACATGCCGCCGATCTGCGGCACGGTGACGTGGCTCTCGTCGATCATCAAAAGAAAATCTTTGGGAAAATAGTCGAAGAGGCAGGCCGGGCGCTCGCCTTCCTTGCGGCCCGACAGGTGGCGCGAATAATTCTCAACGCCGTGGCACATGCCGGTCTCGCGCAGCATCTCCATGTCGTAGCGCGTGCGCTGCTCGAGCCGCTGAGCTTCCAGCAGTTTGTTCTTGGAGCGCAAAACCTCGAGCCGCTGGATCATCTCCTTGCCGATCTCCGTGATGGCCGCTTCTAAACTCGGCTGCGTGGTCACGAAGTGCCTCGCCGGATAAACGTAAACGCGATCTTTTTCGCGCAGCTTGGCGCCCGTCAGCGGATTGATCTCATAAATATGTTCGATCTCGTCGCCGAAGAACTCGACGCGCAGCGCGGTCTCCAGATACGCCGGAAATATCTCTAAACTTTCGCCCCGCACGCGGAACTTCCCCCGGGAAAATTGCACCTCGTTGCGCTCATACTGGATCGCGACCAATTCCTTTAAGATCTGTTCCCGCGGCCGTTTCGCCGTCCCCTTTTCCAGGCCGACGCACATCTCCTTATATTCCTTCGGCGAACCCAATCCGTAGATGCAGGACACCGACGCCACAATGATCACGTCCCGCCGCTCGAGCAAAGACGACGTCGCCTTCAACCGCAGCCGGTCAATATGATCGTTGATGCTGGAATCTTTCTCGATGTAGGTGTCCGACTGCGGCACATAAGCTTCCGGCTGATAGTAGTCGTAGTAGGAGATGAAGTACTCGACCGCGTTTTCCGGAAAAAACTGTTTGAACTCCGCGTAAAGCTGGGCCGCCAGGATCTTGTTGGGCGATATTATTAAGGTAGGCCGGTTCTGGGCGGCGATGACGTTGGCCATCGTAAAGGTTTTTCCCGAACCCGTGACGCCCAGCAGGACCTGGTCGCGTTTGCGCGGCCCGTCTTTCCCGTCGAGTCCCCGCAAAATTTCCTGAATCGCGGCAGGCTGGTCTCCGGAAGGTTTGAAGTTAGATTGCAGTTTGAATGGTTCCATCGGGTTTATTCCCTTGGAACATATTATAATAACGCTCGGTTCACATGAACAGCTCAGTTCACATTGACAGCCCACAGGAGGCACCCATGCAAGCAGTGAAAAAATCCGTTTCCATTTTGGCTTCAGTCCTTTTCCTCGCTTTTTCGGCGGCGCAGTCGCAGGCGGCCCGGTTCATGATCGATCCGGCGCACTCCAGCGTCGAGTTCAAGGTCCGCCACATGATGATCGCCAAAGTCAGCGGCAAGTTTGACCGGTTTTCGGGCGAGTTCAACTATGACGCCGGCAATCCGCAATCCTGGACCGCGAACGCGGTCATTGAATCCGGCAGCATCAACACCGGCAACGCGGACCGCGACAACCATCTGCGGAACGAGGACTTTTTCGACGTGCCCAAGCACCCGGCGCTGACATTTCGCAGCACCAGCGTGACGGACGTGAAGGACGGTAAAGGCAAGCTGAACGGCCTGCTGACGATGCGCGGCGTGGAAAAGCCCGTGACGCTGGACCTGGAAGTGGGCGGAGTCGTTAACGATCCCTGGGGCAACACCAAGGCCGGATTCACGGCAACGGGCAAGATCGCCCGCAAGGATTTCGGCATGACCTGGAACAAAACCCTCGATGCCGGCGGCGTGGCTCTGGGCGAGGAAGTGGAAATCATTCTGCAGATCGAAGGCACGCAGGATAAACCCGCCGCGCCCGCCGCCACCGACAAGAAAGGCAAGAAGAAGAAATAACTTTCGGAACAGCAAAAAGCCCGATAGAGGGATTCCTCTATCGGGCTTTTCTTTTGTGATCGTTTCGTTTACTTGAAGAAGATCTCCGTGAAGCGTAACCAGTCGGAAGGCACCGTCTTCAGCTTCGCGGTAGCTTCCTCTAAGGAAACACCTACCACATCGTTTCCTCTGAGCGCCACCATCTGGCCCCACTTGCCCTCTTTAACCAATTCCGCGGCCTTCACACCGACGCGCGTGCCGAGGATCCGGTCGAAAAGGGTGGGAGCGCCGCCGCGCTGGATGTGACCGATCGTTGCGGAACGGGTCTCAATCTTCGTTTCTTTTTCAATAATGTCGGCCAGCCGGTCCGCCACGCCGCGCTTCTTCAGCAGCATGTGTCCAAACTCGTCCAGCTCTTCCTTGCCGGCCGCTTCGCCGGGGATGGTGATGGCTTCCGACGCCACCACGATCGCCACCTTGTTGGCGGCATGGGCTTTCTTCAAATGGGCGCACATCTTTTTGACGTCCACGGGCTCCTCGGGAACGCAGAGCCAGTCCGCAGCGCCCGCGATCGCCGTGTAAACCGCCACCCAGCCGGCATGGCGGCCCATGACTTCGAGCACCATGATTCGCCGATGGCTCCGGCCCGTATCGCGCAGCCGGTCCACCGCGTCCATCGAGATGGTCGTCGCCGTGTCGAAACCGAAGGTGAAGTCGGTCGCGGAAAGATCGTTGTCCATCGTCTTGGGCACGCCCACGACGTTGAGCTTGAACTCTTTATAGAACTTGCTCGCCACGCCGAGAGTGTCCTCGCCGCCGCAGGCAATGAGAGCGTCCAAACCTAACTTTTTAAAGTTCTCGACGCACTGCTTCTCGGTGCCTTTCTTGAAAGGGTTCGTGCGGCTGGTGCCAAGGATGGTCCCGCCCTTTCCTACAATCTCTTTCACGTCCGCGAGCTTCAACGGAACCGCGTTGCCTTCCACCAAACCTCTCCAGCCTTCCTGCAGGCCGAGGAATTCGTAGCCGAAATCCGCCCCGCGCATCACGGCGCCGCGAATCGCAGGGTTTAATCCCGGGCAATCGCCGCCGCCCGTCAAAATGCCAATCTTTTTGCTCATGATGTTTTCCCCCGCGAAACTTAAGCGATCGTGATCGACTTATCCAGGTAAACGTCCTGGATGGTCTGGAGCAGCTGAGCGCCTTCCTTCATGGGGCGCTGGAACGCTTTGCGTCCGGAAATGAGTCCCATGCCGCCCGCGCGCTTGTTGATGACGGCCGTGCGAACCGCTTCGGCCAAATCACCGGCTCCCGAAGAAGCGCCGCCGCTGTTGATGAGGCCCGCGCGTCCGGAATAGCAATTCAGAACCTGATAACGGGTCAGGTCGATCGGGTGATCCGTCGACAATTCGGAGTAAACTTTGGGATGCGTCTTGCCGAACTTGACCGCGTTGTAGCCGCCGTTGTTTTCAGGCAGTTTCTGCTTGATGATGTCGGCCTGGATCGTCACGCCCAGGTGGTTGGCCTGGCCGGTGAGATCGGCGGAAACGTGATAGTCTTTGTCCGCGGTCTTGAACGCGCTGTTGCGGGTGTAGCACCACAGAACCGTCGCCATGCCGAGGCGGTGCGCTTCTGCGAACGCCTGGCTGACTTCGATGATCTGCCGCGCGGATTCCGCGGAACCGAAGTAAACGGTCGCGCCGACGGCCACGGCGCCCATGTCCCAGGCCTGCCGGATCTGGCCGAACATGATCTGGTCAAACTTGTTGGGGTATGTAAGGAACTCGTTGTGGTTGATCTTCACCATGAAGGGAATCTTGTGGGCGTACTTGCGCGCCACAGAACCCAGCACGCCGAACGTCGAAGCAACGGCGTTACAGCCGCCTTCAATGGCGAGCTTCACAATGTTCTCGGGATCAAAATAATCCGGGTTCGGGGCGAACGAGGCGCCCGCGCTGTGCTCGATGCCCTGGTCGACGGGCAGGATGGACACGTATCCCGTGTTGGCGAGGCGGCCGTGGTTCAGGAGCGCTTCGAGGCTGCGCAAAACCTGCGGGTGACGATCGGAACCGCCGTAGCTTTCGGCGACGGAATCGGGCGAAGGCAAATGGATGCGGCTTGCCGGGACCTTGGCCTTGTAGGTCAATAAATTTTCGGCGTCTTTTCCAAGTAATTCTTTAATGTTCGATTTTGAAGCTTCTGCAACTGGCATAGGACTTCCTCCTGTAATTCGCCCACGCTGGAAGCCAGCGGGACGGACCTTTCATTTTTTTAGATAAATCTTATTAGATCAATTTGATCGATCCGGTTGGATCAATCAGGCTTTCTTGGCTTTTTCTTTGGACTTGGCTCGCGGCTTCTTGATAGCGCGCGCGGCCTGATCGGACCAGACTCCCATGCGCCGGTACTTTTTGTACCGGTTGTCCAAAAGATCCTTGATGGGAGTCGACTGCAGCTTCTGCAAATTGCGGGAGATGGCGCTCTTCAAGCCCGCCACCACCACCTTAAAATCTCTGTGCGCGCCGCCGAGCGGTTCGGAAATGATCTCGTCGATCACTTTAAGCCCCAGCAGCTCGTTCGCGGTGAGCTTCAGCGCCTTCGCGGCGTCCGGCGCTTTCGCCGCGTCGCGGAAGAGAATCGCCGCGCAGCCTTCCGGCGAGATCACGGAGTACCAGGCGTTTTCCAGCATCAAAATGTGGTCCGCGACGCCGATGCCCAGCGCGCCGCCCGATCCGCCTTCTCCAATCACCACGGCGATGATGGGAACTTTGAGCGCCGACATTTCGCGCAGGTTGCGGGCGATGGCTTCCGCCTGGCCTCGCTCTTCGGCTTCGATGCCGGGATAAGCGCCCGGCGTGTCAATGAACGCGATGACGGGCCGCTGAAACTTCTCGGCCATCTTCATGATCCGGAGCGCCTTGCGGTAGCCCTCGGGGTGCATCATGCCGAAATTGCGGTGCATCGATTCGTCGATGGTGCGGCCCTTGCGGGTCCCGATGACCATGACGGGGAACGCCTCGAAAAATCCGATGCCGGTTACGACCGCGGGGTCGTCGGCGAAGTTGCGGTCGCCGTGCAGCTCGATGAAATCGGTGAAAAGAGCGGCCACGTAATCCGACGTGTGCGGACGCTTGGGGTGGCGGGCCAGCAGAACGCGCTGCCAGGCCGTGAGCGAGGAGAAGATCTCGCGCATCAGCTTGTCGCGCTTTTCCTCGAGAGATTTGATTTCCTCGTCCAGGTCCACGTTCTGGTGCGCCTGGTTTAAGCTCCGGATCTCGGAGATTTTGGCTTCCAGTTCGATGATGGGGCGCTCGAACTCGAGCGCAATGGTTTTATCGCTCACTTATTTCCCCTTAGAAACTTCCTACAAAATTGATGCGGACGAGGCGGTCTTTGTCTTTGTTGGAGGCGATCTGGCGGAATGCGAAATCGATGTGCAGCGCGGACATCGCGAATATCCGGACCCCGGCGTTCCAGCGGTTGTCCACGCCGTTGCGGATGTTGTCGTACTCGGTCATCAAAACAATTTTGTCTTCGATGGTGTAGGACAGGCCCACCGAGCCGTAAACCTCGCCTTCCTTGAATTTGGAGATGTTGACGCCGCCGTAGGCCTCGAAGCGCGGGAAGAAGAGCTCGCGTCCCATCGAGAAATAGAGCCCGCGGTCGCGCTCGGCGTACTCGTCTTTCGCTTTGTCAAAGAACCGTCCCTGCCCGTCGTAGCCGATGGCGATCGCCGGGATCACCATGCTTCCGTCGTAAATCCGAAACTTCGCGTTCAGCGCCGGCTTGTTGGTGCGGGGATCGTCCGAGCCGATCACTTTCTCGTTGTCCCAGGAGGCGCCGATGTTCAGCCGGCGAAACACGCCGAACGAAACGGTGCTCAGGATGCCGCCCTCTTTATAAAAGCGGAAGTTCAGCCGGTATCCGCCGTAATCCACCGTGTTGGGCGTCGGGGTGTCGATGACGTCCACCATGCTCTCGGGATTGGTCTGCTCGGCCGAATCGATGCGCGAGACCTTTTCCTCGGGAGTGCTGCGCCGGCGGCCGCGCCGAAGATAGTCGCGCCAGGAACGTTCGGGAAGCTCGCCCTGTTCCGCGTCTTCCGCCCGGACATTCTGCACGCACACATAAGGAAAAGCCCCGAGCAGGATGCTCAGCGTGAAAAGTCCCAGCCAGATCTTCCGGATCCCGAAGGTATTCAAATCTATTTTTTCAGCGGCGCCGCAGGGGTCGCGGGAGCCGATTTTTTCGCGGGGGCCGAGGGGGCCGCCTTTTTCGCTTTGGGCGAGCGGTTTTCGATCTTTTCAATGGACGTCTTCACGGCCTGGTCCACCGACTGGTCCGGATCTCCCTTCATTTTCTTCAGGGCGCTTAAATCTCGTTCATCGCCCAGGTCGCCGAGGAGCTCGGCCGCGATCCGGCGGTTGTAGCTGTCTCCGTCCTTAACGTACAGCCGCGCGACGGAAGCGCCGGAAGAATCGCCCAGGCGGAACAGGGCCTGAGCCGCGTTCACTTGGACTTTCTTGTCCTTATGCGTCAAATATTTGCGGATGACGGGGACCGCCGACCCGTCGCCGATCATCCCGAGGGAGCGGATGGCGCTGGCTCCGACCGCGGCGTCCATGAGATACCCTTCGTTTGGAGCGGGAACGGTGGCCAGCGATACTTTGACGGAATCGATCAAATTGGAAACCGTGGAACGGCTCGCGATGTTGCCCAGCGCGTAGGCGACGGAACTCCGCATGCGGGCGTCGGGACTGCGCAGCTCCTGCGCCAGGGCCACCGCGGCCGCGTCGCTGCGGAGGATGCCGAGCGAGTTAACGGAAGCAAATCGGACGCCGTCGCTGGAATCTTTCAGGGCGCGCATGAGCGCTGGAACGGTGTTGGGGTCGGCGATGTACCCCAGGGAGATCGCGGACATCTGCCGGACGCCGGGTTCGGGGTCAGTAGCGAGCAAACGCGCGATGTCGGAGCTGACCGACACCAGCCGCATGAGGCCCAGCGCTTCGATGGCCTGGGAACGAACGGTGGGCTCTTTATCCGTCAGCAGTTTCTTGAGCGATTCGGCCGAAGCCGGGTTGCGGATTCGCCCGAGAGCTTCCGCCCCCTGGCGCCGCACCTGCGGATCTTTGTTCTTGAGCTGGGAGATGGCCTGGTCGTAAGGCTCGTCTTTCGATGCCGCGCAGAGCGGCGCGGCTGCCAGCGCGAAAAAGAGGCCCATCCCAAGGATGGCGGTTCTTAAGCTGTGTTCAAAATTCAACATAAAGCTTGGAAATTTTAGCTTTTTTCGGGGCGGGAGTCAAAACGGGCTTATTAAGAGAAAGTAACGCCGCAATAGGCGCAAAACTTCCAACCGGACTCCACAACCTTGCGGCAGACGCCGCAGGACAGTTTGAGGACGGTACTGCAATGGGGACAGAACAGAAATTCGGAGCGGACGGGCGCCTTGCAGCCCGGACAGGCGGAGGAAACCGGAGTCTTTTTGGCGGTTTCGGCCGGGGAAGCGGCATGCGCGGGAGTCGCAGAGCTTGCGGAAGCGGCCGGAACGGCGGCGGCCGGAGGAACGGCCGAAACCGGCGCCCGGGGCGCGGACTCGAGCGACTGTTCGATCATTTCTTTGATCTTGTGGGGCTCGCTTCCCACGAAACGGTGCGCCTTCTCGGCGGTTCGGACGACCAGGGACTCGGTGATCGTGCCGGTCACTTCCACCATCTTGATTTTGCTGTGAGGGATTTCGGTATTGGAGACGCCGACGGCTCGTTCGACGGCGCCGGGCATGAAGACGAGGCGGTCGGCTTCCAGGGAAAGAGTGCCGCCGTACGCCAGCACCATGCTGACATAGTAGGTCACGTTGAACTGCATCGGAGCTGGCATCGGATGTTTTCCTTATGCTGCTTTGCGCTGAACCGGCTTTTATTTTAAGTTATCTTCGTAAATCAAGCAAATGCCTTCGAGCGTTAAATCGGGGATGATCCTGTTTTTGTCGATGGTTTTGGAATCGGGCGCGATCAGGCTGGCCAGACCGCCCGTGGCGATCACTTTCGTGCCGGAACCCAATTCTTTCTTAATCTTCTCGATAAGTCCGTCCACCAAAGCGATGTAACCGTAGTAAAGTCCGGATTGGATCGATCCCGAGGTGGTTTTACCGATCAGCCGGCCCGGCCGGGTGATGTTCACCTTGGGCAGTTTGGCCGTATGGAGCGCGAGGCTTTGCGCCGCGAGATTGGGACCGGGGACGATCAGCCCGCCGGCATATTCGCCGCGTTGAGTGATGCAGTCAAACGTGGTCGCCGTGCCGAAATCCACCACCACGCAGGGCCCGCCGAAACGGCGGAACGCGGCGCTCGCGTTCACGATCCGATCTGCGCCGACTTCACGGGGATCATCATAAAGATTTTTCATTTTGATGGTTCCCATTTCGCCGATCACAAAGGGCTTGCGCTTAAAATATTTCTGCGTGAGTTCCTTAAAAACGTCGGTAAGCACCGGCACCACGCTCGCCACGGCCACGCCCGTGATCCGCGCGCTTTCGATGCGCGAATAATGCAGGATGTCCATCACCTTGATGCCGTATTCATCGGCGGTGCCGCCCGCCAGCGTCGCGAGCCGCCAGGATTGCAGGAGTTTTTTCTTCCTGAAAACCCCGAGGGTGATGTTGGTGTTGCCGATATCGATGGCGAGTAACATAAAATTGGTTAGCCTTTTCTATTTCTTGATAATTCCGGCCGACATGATCATTTTGATGGCCGTCTCTTTGGGAATATCGAGCAGCTCCACGTTTTTCCTGGGGACGATGAACATGTTGCCGGAAACCTGGAACGAATGCGGGAGATAAACCACAACCTGCTCGAGGCCGTCATGCATGAACGCGGCGTCGTCCTGCGTCATGAAGCCGACGCGCTTGTAGCCGAGCTCGGGAAAATTCACCGCGACCACCTTGTTGAAACCCGTGCCCTTGCCGGATACGGCGGAGATGGTTTCCTTGATGGCGCCATAGATGCCCTTCGTGAGGGGCGCGTCCATCATCCAGGAATCCAGTACCTTGATGACCGGCGCTCCCAGCCAGTTCGATGAAAGGTAACCCACCAGGACGATGGCTCCCGCCGTCAGAATGAAGCCGATGCCGGTGACGATGGACTCGTCCGCGACCCAGAGCGATAGGATCTTATGGCCAAAGTTGTCGATGGCGGTGAAGAGCGCGTAGAAAACGTAGAGCGTCGCCGCCAGCGGCAGAAGCACGACCGTACCGCGAATAAAATAGCGTGTCAGGGTTTTCATTCGGCGGATGGTTTAATGAATGCCCGGCTCGGTGAGAAGTTTGGGATCGAGGACTTTTTTGATCTCATCTTCGGTGAGCAATTTGTCTTCGCGCACCACCTGCACGACGGACTTCTTTTCCTTGAGCGCCTTTTTGACCACTTCGGCGGCGCGGGCGTAGCCAATGTGGGGGTTGAGCGCGGTCGCGAGCGAAGGGCTGATTTCGGCGTAATGCTGGCAGGCTTCCTTGTTGGCGGTGATGCCTTTGACGCAGCGCTCCGTGAATTCGCGGATCGCGTTTTTGAAAATCTCAATGGAAAAGTTGATGTTGAAGGCCATGACGGGCATCATGACGTTCAGCTCCAACTGGCCGGCCTGGGCCGCCATGGAAATCGTGAGCTCGCTGCCGATCACCTGGAAACAAACCTGGTTCAGCATCTCGGCCATCGAAGGGTTTACTTTTCCGGGCATGATGCTCGAGCCGGGCTGGACCGCGGGAAGCACGATCTCGCCGAAGCCGGTGAGCGGACCCGAACAGAGCAGGCGAAAATCGTTGCAGATGCGGCTGAGCTCGAGCGCGACGAGTTTAAGCACCGCCGCGACGGTCGAGACAGGAAAATTGGACTGCATGGCCTCGCGCATGTCGGGCGCCGCGCGGAAATTGATTTTGGTCCAGGACTTCAGGTGCGCCACAACTTTTTCGCGGTAGCGAACGTCCGTGTTCATGCCGGTTCCCGCGGCGCTCCCGCCGATGCCCAGCTCTTCCACGAGCTGCGCGACGGCCTCGACGCGTTCGCGGCACTTCCCCACCGTTACGGCATAGGCCGTAAACTCCTGGCCGAGCCGGATGGGCACCGCATCCTGCAGATGCGTGCGCGCGGACTTTAAGACGCCGTCAAATTCTTTGCCCTTCGCCGCCAGCGCCTGTTCCAGATCTTTGAGCACCGGGATGAGCTCGCCCAACAGCAACCGCGACGCGACGCGCATGGACGTGGGAAACACGTCGTTGGTGGACTGCGCCATGTTCGGATGATCGTTCGGATTGCAGAGCGCGTAGTCGCCCTTCTTGCCGCCCAGGATCTCGATGGCGCGGTTCGAAAGCACTTCGTTCACGTTCATGTTGAACGACGTTCCCGCTCCGGCCTGGAACACGTCCACCACGAACTGATCGCGGAGTTTGCCGCTCAAAATTTCATCGGAAGCTTTCACGAGGGCGTCCGCCACCTTCGCGTCCAGAATGCCGCACTCTTTGTTGGCGAGCGCGGCGGCTTTTTTCACCATCACGAACGATTCGACGAAGCGCGGGTGCGCGCGCAGTCCCGAAATGGGATAGTTCTCGATGGCGCGCTGGGTTTGCACGCTCCAGTACGCTTCCGCGGGAATCTCTTTGTTGCCGAGCGAATCTTTTTCCGTTCTGGTGTTAGCCATAATCCGTAAAATTCCTTTAATTAAGCGACAACTTTCTGCTGCCGCATCACGCCGACCAGTTCTTTGACCGCATCGGCCGACTTCATGAGCGCCGCGCGTTCATCCACGGTTAAATTCAGCTGGATGACCTGCTCGATGCCGCGGGCGCCGAGCTTCACGGGAACGCCGACGTACAAATCATTGACGCCGTACTCGCCCTGCAAAAACGCCGCGCAGGGAAGAATGCGCTTCTTATCTTTAAGGATCGCTTCCACCATCGCCGCGACCGAAGCGGAGGGAGCGTAGAAAGCGGAACCGGTTTTGAGCAGCTTCACGATTTCCGCGCCGCCGTCCGCGGTGCGCTTCACGATCGCGTCCACCTGCTCCTTCTTCAAAATCTCGCCGATGGGAACGCCCGCGACCGTGCAGTAGCGCGTGACGGGGACCATCGTGTCGCCGTGTCCGCCGAGAACCATCGTCTGGACGTCTTCCACGGAACTCTGCGTGGCTTCGGCAATGAACGTCGCCATGCGCGCGCTATCCAGAACGCCCGCCATGCCGATCACGCGGTTGCGCGGGAATCCGGAAGTCTTGAGCGCGACGTACGCCATCGCGTCCAGGGGATTTGAAACGACGATCAAAATCGCGTTGGGCGAAGTCTTCGCCACATTCTCCGTGACGTTTTTAACGATGCCCGCATTGGTATTCAATAAATCGTCGCGGCTCATGCCGGGCTTGCGCGGGATTCCGGCGGTGATCACCACCACATCGGAATTGGCGGTGTCTTCATAATTCGTCGTGCCCTTCACGTGCGAATCGTAACCGTACACGGGGCCCGCTTCCAGAATATCGAGTCCTTTGCCCGCGGGCATGCCTTCCGTAGCGGGAATATCCAGCACGACTACATCGCCCAGTTCCATTTCCGCCAGCCGCTGCGTCAACGTCGCTCCGACGTTTCCTGCGCCAATCACTGTAATCTTCTTCCGTGCCATAAAAAACTCCCTTTCTGAATTTAGTAAATCGGTTATTTTTTCTCCGATGGTTTCGCAGATCCCAGTTTTTTCCCCGTCTGCGCTTCCAAAACTTTTACGAATTCCGGGTCCAGGCCTTCGCCGCCCAGCTTCCGGGCCTTCGCCGCATGTTCCCAGGCGTCGCCGAATTTTTCGCGCTTGAACTGCAGCATCGCCCATTGCGACTGAGCCAGCGCGAGGGCCGGATCCGCCGACTCGGCCTTCCGGTAATAATCCTCGGCTTGCTTGTAAATCTTTTCGCGGGCCGCCGCCGGTTCCACCGGATCGCCCAGCACGCTGTGGGCGTAACCGATGTCGCTGTAGAGCCGCGCCTTCTTGGGGCTTTCCGGAAGCAGCTCGGCCGCCTTCTTCAATAAATCGATGGTTTCTTTCGGCCGATCTTCCAGGCCGTTCATCAGCCCGAAGGCCCAGTAGGCTTCCCCGTTATCCGGATCGACGAGCCAGGCCTGATTGAACCGGCTCAACGCGAGCTTGAAATTCTGCGAGCGGTACGCTTCCCAGCCCATCTGCGTCAACTGCACGGCCGCGAGGTCTTTGCTGCCCGAGCCTTTGACCGCCAGGTCCACGAAACGCTGGTCCGATTTTTTTTCCTCTTCGGACCGGGCGCCGCCCATCATAGGCTCCAGATATTTGGGCTCGGCAACCCAGGGTTCTTTCAACGCCTGCGCGAAACGTTCCCGCCTCGCGCGCGCGGCGCGCTCCTGAAACCAGAAATATCCGAAGGTTGACAGCCCGATCACGGTCCAGAGGACCGTGGCGCGAAACGTCCTGTTTTCCTCGTTCATTCCGCCGCGGGAACGTTTTCCCCGGCGCCCGTTTCGGGTTTCTCGCCGGGATCGGGCAAAACGATGCCGACCGCGACGGTCGCGTAACCGCCCAAAATCAGGAAGGGGCAGAGATTCGAAGCCCAGTTCTGTCCCGCGGGATCGGTGAAGGAAAGCACGACGTAGCCGAGCGCGGCAAGACCGATGCCGGCGCCGATCACCTTCCAGCCGCGCTTCGAGACGCCGCCGAACGGCGCGGGGGGTTCCTGCGGTTTCTTTGAGGAAACGGGATCTTTGCGATTTTTATTTTTAGCCATAAGCTGGAAAGTACGACGGCGCGGCGCGGATTTTTCCGAGCGGCGCGATCGGGATTATTCTAGTAAATATTTGAAGATTTGGGGAACGGTTCGGGGCGAGTTTGCCGAGGTGAATCTACTGCGGGACTGCTGCGGATCAGTTGCGGCTGGTAGGATCTTCGCCGCGTTTGACTTCGGTTCCGTCCTTGACTCCGTCCCCGTCGGTATCCTGCTTCCGGGGGTTGGAACCGATCATCGACTCCATTTCGTCGTCCAGTCCGTCGCCGTCGGTATCGACGCTCGGGCTGCCGGTCCCTTTGATGTATTCTGAACCGTCGTTATCCAAAGCGGCGACAACGGGAGATGGAACGGTTTTGGCCTGCTGGACCGCGGGGTCCTTCTTGTTGGGAGCTGCCGCAACGGCCGCGGCCGGCTTCCCGCCCTTTTTGGCGACGGCGCCGGGCTTGGCCTTCAGCCCGCCGGTCATCACCATCATGAGGACGTCCTGAAAAGGTCTGCTCTGCGCGGGCGCGTCCACCTGCACCGGCTGGTTAAACCGGCTGAACGCAAGGGTCAGGCTCGCGGGGGTCTTTTCCGTCAAATCCATAACGAGCTTGTAAGGCATGGAATCTTTTTGGCCGATCCAGATTTCGCCGGTGGGCATGGGTTTGGCTTCAATGGATTTTTCGAAGTCCTGGAGTTTCTTGCCGTTCAGTTTTTTGCCGTAAGGCTCTTTGCCAAGATCGGCCATCAGATTTTTCAGGCCGTCCTTGTCGAACGCAAACTTAAAGTGCCGAGCGGGAACGCCCTGGACGTCCTCGGGAGCGAGCTCCGCCTCGATCCGGATGATCTTGGCTTTTCTCATCGCCTTCTTCAGCGATTGGATTTCGTCGGAAGACAGGTCCTGCGCCGCCGGGGCGCCGGCCGGCTGGACGAACGATATCCACTGGTCGCTGAGGCTGCTGAGGTCGAACCCCGCGATCTCGCCGACGTTGTTCACTTTGAAGAAGAAACCGGATTTGAGCGCGACCGTGTCGAAGCCGATCGGCTTGCCGCCGTTTAAGTTCCCGGCGAAGACGTTCAGCGCGAATTTGAATTTGGGATCGTTCAGGTTGATGAAGTCGCCCGCTCCGCTCAGGTCCACCATGATCTCGCCGATGGCGGGAGCGCCGCCCTGTCCGGGCGCGGCGAGGCCAAAACCGCCGGCCGACAAACCGCTCAGCGCGTTGCCGGGGCCCGCGGCTTTGAGGCGCGCGCTGTACTCCATGGATTTCACGTCGGAAAGGTTGCTCATCATTTTCGCCACGAGGCGGGCGGGAGAGCGGAGATAAAAGAATGCCGCGATGCCGGAACCGATCAGCAGGAAGAGGCAGGCGCAGCCCGCGATCAGGACTTTCTTGAACCCGGGGCGGGCGGCCAGAGCGGCCAACTTCCCCTTGAAACCGGACCCTGCTTCAATCGGGGCGGCGGCAGAAACGGCGGCAGGCCCGGGAGATTCCGCAGCAGCCGATTTTTTGCGGGACAGTTTCGCGACGAGCGCGGAAATTTTGCTTTTGATCGCCTGCAGTTTGCCGGAAGAAGCATCAGCGGGAGCCTCTTCGGAAAAAAGCGGGCTGAGATCGTTTTCTGCAGAAATGGAGGCGGCGGAGGGCGCAGAAAAAATGGGCGATCCGGAAGGCAGACCTTCTTCAACATCCGCGGGGGGCCAGCCGGCCGATATCAGGGCCTTGCGCAAGTCCTCTTTCGAAACGCCGCGCTCGAGTTCGGACTGAATGTAACTTTTAAGCTCCGGTGTGATCATGGCCCTAGTAGTTTAGCGGAATTAGCGGGAAAAACAAGCCCCGGGTCGATTTTTTACGAACGGAACGCGCTGACCTGCGAAACGGTTAACAGGTCGATGAATTTGGCGACCGACTGCGACTGGGCGTGGTCCCGGCGCACCAGAATGCCCAGCGGCCGCACCAGGGGTTTGCCGCGGATCTTGAGCGCGTACAGGGACTTGTACTGGACCTCGTTTTGAACCGTCACAAGGGGCAGGATCGAAATCCCCGCGCCGATTTCGACGGCCCGTTTCAGCGTTTCGATGTTGTCGAACTCCATCGCCACCTCGACCTTCACATTTTCGACGGTCAGGGCATGGTCCACCGCCCGCCGGGTGGGCAGGCTCTTCTCAAAAACCACCATCTTCTGCTTGTGGAGGTCGGCCAGGGACACGTTCTTCATTTTGGCGAAGGGATGGTCGGGATCGCAGACCACGCCCATCTCGTCTTCCCGGAAGGGGATGGTCCAAAGCGAAGGGTGCCTCTTGGGGTAGGCCACGATCCCCATATCCGCCCGGAGCTTTAAGACCTCTTCATAGACTTCCTGGTCCCTTTTATACTCCAGGCGCATCTTGACCTGGGGGTAGAGCTTCAGGAAGCGCTTTACATAAGGAGGAAGCTCATGGAGACCCACCCCGTGAATCGTGGCTACTTTCATGGTCCCCCCCACCACCTTGGTGCTTTTACTGAGGAGGCGGTTCATGTGGTCGTAGCATTCCAGGATCCTTTTGGCCTCCTGGTAGATGATCTCCCCCGCCTTCGTCAGGCGGAGGTCCGTGCGGCTCCTTTCCAGGAGCGGGGTCTTCCAGTATTTTTCGAATTTCTTGATCTGCTGGCTGACGGCCGACTGGGTGACGTAGTTGCGCTCCGCCGCCTCGCTGAAGCTCTTGGTATCGACGACGTCGCAGAAGGTTTTGAAGTCCTCGATGTGCAGGATCAGCCTCCAAAAGCCTTATAAGTTTTACTAATAATAAGCATTAGTATAATTTAGATTACTTATCTAAGTATGTCAAGTATAATATTCACAAGATTAAGCGGGCATTTCAAACGAAAGGAGGAAGGTACCATGAGCGGAAACATTGAAGAACACGTGCTGAAATCGGACGAAGTTTTCCTGGCCTCGCTGCGCAGCCAGAAGGAGCTCCTGGACAATCTGATCGGCGAGATCGAGTCGGACAACATCGACGACGTCTCCATCCGGGGCCTCCTTCAGTCCCTGGACTCGAATTACCTGAAACTGAAGAAGGCCAGCGGGGCGGACTCCCGGATGTCGGCCATGTTCGATTTTCATTTTCTGACGCTTTGACGCACTCGACGATTTAATTTAACCAGCCAAAAGGGGGATCACCATGAGACGTAACATCACCGATACGCCCATCCGGACGGGAGTCACCCGCTGGATCGCGGCCTTGACGAGCTTTTCCCTGGCGTGGAGCGCGATCGCGGCTCCGCTGGCGGAAGCTTCCATCTGGAGCGAACGCAAAGAAGCGCTGTCGCGCGCCCGGGAAACGGAGCGCAGCAGCGGAACGCTGGTCAACGTCCGGGAACACTTCCGGAAGTCGGGCCCGCAGCAGCTGCAGGTCCCCGAGGAGCTGGGCTCCGTGGTGGAGCATTGGCCGCCCCGGCCGGAGACCGCGCCGGCGCCGGATGCCGATCAGCCCCTCATCATCCATATCCAGGACGCGCACGGCATGGTCGGAGCGCAAAAGAACGCCGTGGCGCTGCTCAACTGGATCGACCTCCAGCGCACGCAATGGTCCAAGTCCCCCCGCGATCCCCTGCTGGTCTGCGTGGAAGGCGCCTGGACGCAGGCCAATCCGGACTGGATGTCGGCCTACCCCGACAAGGGCGTCAAAAAGAAAGTGGCCGATTATCTGTTGGAACGTTCCGAGATCGCGGGCGAAGAGTACCTGGCTATCCTGGAAAATCCGGGCAAACTGGACATCGAAGGCGTCGAAGACCGGGAACTGTATTTGTCCAACCTGGCGTCCCGCCAGATCATCGACCGGAAGCGGGGCGAGATCCTGGCCGCCTACGGCGAATTCCAAAAGCGCCTGCGCCGTATTGAGCTCAAAGTCGGAGGCGCGGAGCTGGTCCGGTTCGGAGAGCGGGCTTCCGCCTTCGCGGACCACGCGCTCGGCGCGCGCGACTATTTCCTCTACCTGAACTCGCTGGCTCCGCGATGGAGCGCGCAGGAGTATCCCAACCTCGCCTTGTTCCAACAGGCTATCGACGGGGAGAAATCCGTCCCGGCTTCCCGCGTGGAAGCGGCGCGCGGAGAGTTGATGCGGACCTTCAGCCGAAAACTTTCGCCGGCCGACTTGTCCGCCCTGGCCCAGCTGAGCCTGGAGTACCGGCTCGGCACTTTGAGCTCGCTTGAATTTCATTCGGGCCTTGCCGCGCTCGCCCAGACGCTCGGCGCGCCGGCTCAAACCCTCGCGGCGCATGCCGCGAACCTGCGGATCCACGACGCCATCGATTTTTCAAAAATGAACGCCGAGATGGCGGAGCTCGAACGGATGGCCGGCGAATCGCTGATCCGCAAACTCGGCCGCGAAGAAAAAATCATGGAGCTCGGCCGCCTGCTGAGAGAACAAGCGCAGTTCTGGGACCAGAAACTCACGCCTTCCGGCTACGGCGGGTTCCGGCAAATCCAGAAGATGAGCTGGAACGAAATGGATGAAATCCTGCGCAACCTCGAGTCCAAATACGGACTGGCTGGGGTTGCGGGCGGGGACGGAGCACGCACCTCGGCGGACGCCTCGTTCGCGGAGAGCCGTTATATTCAGGAAGCCTACTACAAACTCGCTCTGAAACGCGACGAAGCCATGGCCCACCGCGCCATCGAGAAAGTGAAAGAGAAAGGCGCGCCCGTGGCGGTGCTGATCGCGGGCGGGTTCCACAGCGCCGGCATGACCCAGCACTTCAGGAAGCAGGGCATCCCCTACGTCGTGATCCAGCCGCGTCTGAACGCGGCCAACGAGGCCGCCCTCGGATTGAGCGCGGCGGACGTCAACGGATCGCGTTCGAAAAGTTTCGCCGATAAGAATTTCGCTGAAAAGAATCTGGCCGGCTACGTCAGCAATCTGAAAAATATCGCCGCAAGCCGCGAGCCGGGACGCAGCATGGCGGAACAGATGCTGGACCTCATCAAGAACCGCGTCACGTTCAGCCGCGCTTTTGAGCGCGACGGCAAGACCTACTGCTTCACGTCGTACCGCGACGGCGATTCGACCCGGAGCGTCCTGATCGAATTTTCCGAGAGCCGCAAACCCGCCGCGCTGAAGACCGCGCGCGCCGCAAACCCCCGCGCTCCGCCCGCCCAGCGCTACATGTTGCGCGACGCCGCGCTCATGTCCGGCAGCCATTCCGGACGCATGCCCGCTTTAACCATCAGCCTTCTGTCCCAGGCCGCCGTCGGCGGCGGCAAGGAAATTTCGGGCCTGACCGATTTGAACGAAAGCAACATCGAGGCCTTTTTGACCGGCGCGCCGTTTATCCTCGCGGTCCCCAAGGGAACCGATCTTATCCAACTGCAGTCCGGCATCCGGCAGGAGATCAACCAGATTTTCGGCGGAACCATCCAGTGGAAACTGGAAACCCGCGAAGAAACCGACCGGACGCTTTTGCGGCTGACGTTCAGCAAAAGAAACGCGGAAACTGTCCGGAACGAAGGTTATCAGCCCGATTCGATTCCTGCCGTAAAAGCCGCCGCCAAAAAACCTGCTTCGCTTTTCGGGTCGATCTTCGGAGGACGCGGCGCCATCGCGCAGTCTGTCCGGGCCGTGCTGGCGATGATGCTGATCGTAGTCGGCATGCACTTCTTCACGCCGACCGCCAGCGCCCACTACTTCAATGAGCAGGGAGCCGTGGTCGAGACCTGGACCTGGGCCGAACCCGCGCAAAACACGCTTTATCAGATTGAAATCGACGCGCTCACGCGCAGCGGGCACGAGGTCAGCAGCGAGAACCTCGCCAAAATCCGGCAGCAGATTCTGGAGCTGAACCCGGGCCTGGGCGATAACCCCAGTCTGATTTATCCGGGACAGCAGATCGCGATCCCGGCGGAATATATGCCGGCCGCGGATGTTACGCCCGAACCCGGCACGGACGGCGGCGAAACCGTGGTTCCCGGCACGCCGGTTCCGGGAGATGGAACTCCGGCGCCGGGCGCAACGCCCGAACCCGGAGGCACGACTGTTCCCGGCACACCGACACCGAGCGCTACTGCTACTCCTTCACCAACTGGGACTGCAACGCCTTCGCCGACGGGAACCCCGACGCCTTCCGCTACGGCCACTCCGACGCAAACCCGGACTCAGCTTCCCACGGCCGCGGCTTCGCCCGCGTCGCTGGCCCCGACGCAGGCCGTTGGAACGCCGACCCCGGCGGGAACATCCAGCGACAACGGAAGATCGCTGATGGAATGGGGCCTGATCGCCGCTTTCCTCGCGGGAGCCGCCGGCATCATCTCTTTCTTCGTCATTAAGATTCTCAACCGCTCGAAATCCGGCATCTCTAAAGTCGGCGAATCCATCACGGGCGCCGCGCGCGCCGCTGCCGGCGGCCGGATTGGCTCCGGACTCGGCTGGGCGTCGACCCGAATTGGAACTGCTTTCATCTCAGGCCTCAGCGTTCTGCGCAACGGCCGGGTCATGGCCAGCCTCGCGCTAATCACCGCCATGTCGGTCGCGGAAGAATGGATTTTCCGCTCGGAAGTTTTCGGCCGCGGGTTCGACTGGACGAACAGCCTCTTCGGAGCTGCCGGGCTGTCCGGCAACCCGCTCAACATCGCCGCCTGGGGAACCGCGCTTATGATCAGCATCCCCGGGTTCGCCCTGTACCACATGGCAATCAACAAAGGGCTGAGCCGAAAGTTCTCTAAAATCTACGACCGCAATGAAACGCTGAAACAAAACTTCAAGTTCCGCATGCCGGCCGCGGCGGTCTTCGTCTTTTTGTTCCTGCAGTTCCCGGCGGTATCGATTCTGGGAGCGGAAGCGCATTGGAACGTCATCGCGCACGTGGCGTACAACCTCGTTGCCTATCCGCTGGGGCGCTCGCTGCTCTGCGGCAACATCGGCATCCTGCAGGCGCGGCGCGACAAGGACGACGAAATCGTCCCCGGTTCCGTGATGCGCGTGCTGAACCGCATGGGCGGCGTGACGAAAATCCGCGGCGAACAGGCCGCCGGCATGACGGTCTTCGCGGAAGACGGCAAAGGCAACGGCAAGACTCTGACCGAACGCATCGTGAACCCCAAGCGGCTCAACCTTCCCGATCAGCTGCAGAAAGCCGTGACGTCCAAACTGAAACGCTCGTCGCGTTTCGGGACGAAGGCCTCCAAAGATACCCTGATGATCGTCGGACATTACCGCTACGGCACGTCCAGCGCGCCGGCCGTCAAGGAAACGCATCCGCACCAGTGGATGCCTTCCCGGATCGCGCGGGTCTGGTCGCTGGAAAACGGAAAGTACGCCGCGTCCAACAAACCCGTTTCCACGGTCATCACGCACAACGGAGATTTCGATTACTGGAACATTTTCGGGGACGAACAGCCCAACGACCAGATCGGCCTGTGGCTGGAACACGTCCTGCACAGCCCCAACGATACGAAAGGAGATTCTCCCAAGATCGCCGGCATGATGGATCTTTTGCTCACGCAGGGCATGTGGGACGCCTCGGCGCGGCTGGCTTATCAGCTGACGGTGGCTTCTTCTTTCAAAGACGCTTTTGACGGCCAGGAGCCGTCGAAGTCCGGCCCCAACACGGCGCCGTCGATCGCCCAACTGCAGAAATGGGCCGCCATTTTTGAGGGCGCTTTCGAGCCGCGCAAGAATATTCTGGCACGTCGGGACGCCGAAGATTGGAGAGTTTTGGGCCGGGAAGCGGCGAAGGCTCTCGAGACGGATGCCGTCGCTAAAGATTGGACCCGCGAGCAAAGAGAAAACTTCGCGGCCGCCGCCGTCGAAGCGTTCCGGGAAAACGACCTTTACCGTTCCACTCAGAAGTTCATGGCTGGGGCCATCGGTTCGTTCGGTCTGGCCACCGCCACCGCCCTCGAAGGCGACCACGTGGTTTTGAGCGCCCGCGGCCAGCCCCTTTCGATCGGCATCGACCCGGACAATCAGCGGATGTTTTACGTTTCGGAGCCCGCCGCGCTCAAGGTCATGCTGGAGGAGTCGGAGGGCGAAGTGTATCGCTGGGACCTGGACCAGAAACGGGGCGAAATCCTGGACCTGCGGCTGGACGGATGGAGACTTTATTCGGAACAGCTCGGACGCGAGTTCACGCAGGATGAGATCGCCCGTTCGGGCCGGCTGATCGAGATGAAAGACAACCCCTACATGAGCCGCCTGAACGAAGACGCGCCCGGCGACCCGGTCGGCGACGATATCCGGGACATCCCGAAAGTGCTGGCGCAGATCCAGCAGGATTGGGCGACTCCCGATTCCAAAAACCGCCAGACCGCCGACGAGTTCGCGAAAAAAATCATCGAGAAGGTTTCGGCCCCCTCCCGCGGGCGGGACCGCCGCGCGGTGGACGTGCTCATCACCGGCATCGAGTCCAGCATCTGGATCGGCGAACGTTTCGGCGAAGATTTAAGAAGGATTTTCCCGGAGCTGAACATCCTGCCCGTTTCCTCGAACAAGTTGCTCGAAGGGCAGCTCGCGATTGATTCGGAAACCCTCGTGCTGGCGATCAGCCAGTCGGGCCAGACGTTCCCGACGCTGAACGCGCTGATCGGCCTCGTGGAAGGCCAGGACGCGCGGGAAAAAACTCCCGAGGATCCGCACAACATCTTCGTGATGACCGGCGAGATGGACAGCCTGCTGGGCCTGGCGGTCGGGCAGAAATATTACCGCAGCGCGCCCTTCAGCAAAAGGATTTTCGTGAACGGCAGCGGGCGCAGGCCCGCCGAACCCAGCACGGTCGCGGCCGCGTCCACCCACGCGACGCTCACCGAATTGTTCCTGCACGTCGCGCGTTCGGTCCGCGCCGAACATCCGCAGGGCGAACCGCTCGGCATGAAGCTCACCGCGGCCGAAATCGAAGAGCTCGCGCGCCTCCAGAGCCAGCTCGTCAACGAGCATGCGGTTCAGATCACCGGCGCCGACGCCGAGGGCAACAAAGTTGACTCCAAAGTCCACGACGACCTCGTGAAGCAGGGACGCAAATGGGGACTGCACGTCCTGGAAAACGCCATCGTGACGCTGGCGACCGCGCTGTTTGTTTTCATCACGGTCATGTTCGGGATCCCGGTGTTCGGGACGTCGATCGCTTTTGCCGACACTCTCGGCATTCCCGGCTCCGGCGCGTATCAATCGCTCGGTCCCGTCGCCAATATTCCCGACGCCCTGACTTACGTCTTTTTCGCCTTCATGTTCACGATCGCCTTCCGCCGCCTGACCGGCCGCACCCTGCTGGCCCGCATGGGCAAGCGGACGCTGGTGATCGGCGACCAATCGTACGTTCATCAGCTTTTGGAATCGAACGTCAGCAAAATATTTTCGATGAGTTACGGTTTCGCCTCGCTCGACGTCCATGGCGGCAACCCGCGCGACCACATGGTGCACCGCTTCGGCCACCGCATCAACCGCGGAACGCTGATGTGGCTCGGACGGCAGGACGGACGGATCAAAACGCTGGCCAATGCCGAGGCTTCCGTGCAGATGACGGGCAAGCAGGCCAAGGGCGTGCAGAACTGGGGCGTCGGCGCGGAAGTGGTCACGGTCGGGCAGAACCCGTCGTACAACCCCAACGCGGCCGACAACCACATCGTGCTTCCGGAAAGCGCGCGGCTATCCCACGTGTCGGATGACCTGGCGCAGCTTTTTGAAACGCGGATCGATTCGTTCCAGCGCCTGCTGTCGGGCTACGTCCTCTTTCACGCGATGGGGCGCACCGTATCGCGGGCGCCAATCATCAGCTACGACATGTCGCGCAGCCAGAGCGGCACGCGCGTCGCCACCACCGCCTCGCCCGTTTCGGGAGCGGGGATTTTTGAAAACTCGGCGGACGATGCTCCGCTCTCGCTCCTGGCGGAACCGGTTATGCTGCCGTTCACGGTCAAAACGACGCCGCAAACGGTGGAAGCCGATGAATGGGCCCCGGCGGCTGAAACCGTCGAAGAAGATATCCATTCGCTGGGCGACCTCGCCTCGGCGCACGGGTTCACCGTCCGCCAGAGCCTGGAACATATTGACCTCGATGTTTTGAAACGGCGCGTGAAGTTCCTGACGGCGCACGGAATCAAAGTCACCGCGCCGGCGCTTTCGCCGCGCGGGTTCTTAAACGCCATCGCCAACGCGGGACGCCGGCCGAACGAAGTCCGGACGCCGTCGCCCGAAGCGTCCGCCCGACTCGCCGCCGAAAAAATCGCAGACGTCATCCGCGCCAACAACGCGGAAAAGCGCCGCACGAACCTCGGCACGGGGACCGGCGATCACGCGCGCCTCCTGTACCGCGAGCTGGGCCGCATCCGCCAGCAGACGGGCCTGGATTTTTCCAACGTGCACATCTTCGGGATGGACGCGCTGGCCGTCCCCCACTTGCTGGCGGAAGAGCGCAGGTTGTTCATCGAAACTTATTTGATCCAGCATCTGAACATCCCGGCCGCGCACCGGCATTTCATGAACCTGCAGAACCTGCCCGACGCGCAGGACGCCGCGGACTGGAGCATCCAAAACCTGACGACGAAGAAGCGGAGCTCCAAAGCGGAACAGAAGATCGATTACAAGGCGGAAGCGGCCCGGTTCGAAGAAGAGATTCGCGCCAACGGCGGCATCACGATTCAAGTGTTGGATCTGACCGAACGGCTTTCGTGGAGCCACGCGAGCCTGCACTTTGAATCGCGCAGCCGGCTTTACGCGCCCGAAATCATCGGCGGCGAGCGCCGCCAGCTGCTGGGCATGGGAGGCGGAACGGTCTTGGACGCGAAGGAAATCATCGCGCTCTCTGATCCGCACAACATCCCCGAGTTTCTGTCGGAAGCGAGCCGGGAAAAAACCATCGCCCCTTCTCTGCCGCTTTCCTACATGCGGATCCACCCGAACATCACCTTCTACATTTCCGAGACGTCGGATGTTTCCGGGCGCGGCGGCATGAGCGCTCTGGCGGACCGCGCCGCGAAGGCCAACGAAAGAGTGCAGGAAGCCATGACGCTGATCGTGACCGGGACCTGGAACCGCGGATTCCAATACGCTTCGGCGCTCGTGGATTTCTTCAAAGGACTTTTCGGCTCCGGCTCCGATGCCGGATCGTTCGCTGGAGCGCCGCTGGTTCCCGCCAGCGTGGAGGCCATCCGCACGAGCCTCGGCGATTCATCCGGCAGGCTGGAAGAAGCCGCGGAATTCAATCTTCCTTATTCATGGGGACATGCCGCAATCGCCGCCCAGGCGGAAACCATCCACAAAAAAGAGCTTTATGTGATTGACCTGAACGAGACGTTCCAGCTGAAAGGCCGCGAGGTGTTCATGAGCCCGGCGGTAAGGAAGTTCATCATGGGCGCGGTGGAAGCGGCCCGTTTGCGGGCGGAAGCCAATCCCGACAAACCGTCGGCTTTCGCTTTCGTGCTGGACTCCAAGGGAGCGGCCGCCAAAGACGCCGCCCTGGCCGCGAAGTTCGCGGAATCGCTGGGCATCGACGAAAATTCCATCGAGCTCATCACGGACAGCCCGGCGCAGATGATGCGGGCTCTCAAATCCAAGGCGACGCAGATTGATATTTCAGTGCTGACGCTGACGCCGGAAGCCTGGAAGGGTTTTGAAGCGGAAGGCGCGGCGATCCATCCGCTGCTGCAGATCGGCCAGGACGTCCGGCTCACCGGCGGCAAGGCCGCGCGGATGCGCGAGCTGATTATCGCGAGGAATGAAGGCGCGTTTGATAACGGCGCTTTAGCGTGGGACGCTCAGAAGCAGGAGTTGACGCTGAAGGGACAGGCTTTGGCCGGCGACCTCACGGTCCATTTCGGCCGCGACGCCGCCATCTTCGAAATCCAGCAGTAATTTACGGTGGGTAGGAAATAGGGCGCTGTCCCTAATTATTTTTGGACGGTGATTTTGATGTTGGCGGACAGTTTGCCGCTGCGGAGGATTCCGTAGTAGGCGCCCGGCTCGACGGATTTGCCGGAAACATCTTTTCCATCCCAGCCGATGACGCCGTCGCCGTCCGAATCTTCAAGCGGGCGAACCAGCGTCCCGCCGGAAGCGTAGATCTTCAGGGCCGAGCGGGCGGGAACATTGTTGACGAACATCTCGGGATCCTGGGATAAGGAAAAAGGGTTCGGATACACCACTGCCGGTATATTGCCGCCGGACGCTAGAGGCTTTCCCGGAGAGATGGCGGGGGAAGCAGTAGCCGGAACCACTGATACTGCCGCAGTCTTATCGTCTTTCGCCGCTTCAGCGGCAAGATCCACGGTAATAATCGTTGAATCGCTGACCGGATAAACGCCGTCGTCGCCGCCCGCCGCCAATACCCGGCCGTCGCGCAAAAGCACCGCCGAACCATCCTGCGACTTCACGTCCACCGCCGCGTCCCGGACAATCCACTTATCCACCGCCGCGTCGTACAGCAGAGCCGTCTGCAGAAATTTTCCTTCCCCGTAATCCTGCGGATGTTCCCAGCCGCCCAAAACGAGCAGCATCCCATTTTTGAGCACCGTCGCGGTGTGGCCGCTCCGGGTCGCCGGCATCCGGTCGCCCCGGGACCATTGGCCGGTCGCGGAATCGTAGATTTCCACCTGGTCCGTGTCGCGGCGGGTCCAGGAAATCGCGCCACCAACCGCGATCGCCTTGCCGCCGGGCAGAGGCGACAATGTAAAAGCCGTCCTGCGGTGAACCGACATCGCCCCGGTCTTGGTCCAGACGCCCGTCTCCGGATCGTAAATTTCGCAGACGGGAATGGCTTCGGTGGAAACGCCGCGCGGCACGCCGCCCGCCGCGAGCACGCGCCCGTCGCTCAGCAGTACCATCTCATGATAGTATCGCGGAAAATTCATGGATCCGGCCGGGGTCCAGCTGTCGTCCGACGGATCGTACAGCTCGGCCGACGCGAGCGCCACGACGTCCGTTCCGTCTTCGTTCAGCACGCAGCCGCCCGACACCAGGACTTTCCCGTTTTTGAGGAGCACGGCGGCATGTTCCGCCCGCGGCTGGTTCATTTTCGCCGCGTCCGACCAGGACTTCCTCGCGTGCCTATAAAGGAGGCAATGGGCCGTCCGCGTGGACTCAAAGATTCCCCCCGCGATCAAAACCCTTCCGCTGCGCAGCAGCGTGGCCGTGTGCCCGTCGCGCCGCGTCTTTTCCGACGATATCTTTTTCCACGCCGGCTCGGCGGGATAGAAAATTTCCGACGCCACGTACCCCGAAGACCCCCTGCGCCCCCCGGCGGCCAGCACCGTCCCGTCCGGCAGCAGGGTCAGAGTGAAATTGCCCCGAGCCTCCATCATTTTTTCGGTCGGCACGCTTTTGAGAGACGCGGCCCCGGCAACGGAAACCGCCGCAAGAACCGTCAGGCACATGGAAGTGATTTTTAGCATGGCCTCAATATATCAGAGGCCCGCCGGACCGTCAAGCCGATCCTTCGGATTCAGGAACAATAAGACGCCCCCGCCCAGACGGTTTTTTATATAATCACCCGTAAGCCGGTACCCACACCACGATTTCCGCAGCAGTGCACCGCACAACAGATTTTGGAGGGCGCGAGCGAAGCGAGCTGCCCTCCGGTCTATGGAAGTACCGATGTTTTTAGGAGGGTTGGCCGAGTGGTTTAAGGCGCTAGTCTTGAAAACTGGTGATCCAGCAAGCCTATCGCACAACCACCGTCGAGCGACTGTTACAGAGTGAGACCAATGTTTACAACTTTTCCTTTTTAGGTTGTAAACAAAGTTGTAAAAGGATGTAAATTCTGCCTGAGTCTTGGCATCATTTATCTTCAGCCCCCAATTTTTCTTCTTTTCAGTCCCCAAAAAATGAATAGCATTCTCCATACGCAACCATAACTCCATTTGATTTGCATATATTGCAGGGAAGACAAGGATCAATCGTCTTATAAAAAGACGGAACACGTCATACCTCAGTCTTTTGGGTTGTTCGAGAACAATTTAACGCTAGATGGAATTGTATGTGATACCTGCAATCAATTCTTTGGAGATAATTTGGAGTTAGTGCTCGCCAGAGATTCCCTCGAAGGCTCTGACAGATTTAAGCATGGCCTTAAACCTGAAAGCGAATTCAAATCCTTAGGGCGTTCCTCAAAATCCATAATTCAAGTACAGGAAGGTCCTGCAAAAGGGGCGTGGGCCTATAGGGCGTTAGAAGCAGGAAAAATTGTCGCCAAACCGCTTCCTCAGATTGGATTTCTGGACCCACAAAGTGACTATCAATACTTTCTTATGAAAGATGTTCCGTTGCAATCTGAGCTTGATGGACGCGGGTTCCAACTAAAGGCAAAAGGAAGCATAAAGATCTTCGGTTGCGAAGAGGTTGACTGGAAGGCTGTTTTAAAGGAAAAAGGGTACAACCTTAGTGAGCAAGGGGTGAATGGGATTTTAGATGGTGAAGGCAAGACATGGGCGGGAGACCTCTATGCCCGAGTCGATAACATAATTCTGAGGGCGGTTTCCAAAATCGCGTTTAACTATTTAGCTCGTTGGGAAAGTCGAGATCTAGTTCTGCACTCCGATTTTGACAAAACCAGGCGGTTCATTCGATACGGTGAGATGCCAGGCCACCCTTTGTGCGTTCCCTCAAATGAGCCGTTATTGACTGAGGAGCCTGTGGAAGGCAAAAGAGTCTTAGCCCATATGATAACTTTAGGATTTGCGGGAGATGGGGTTTCCGTGGTGGGACAAGTAACCCTGTTTAATCACGTCAAATACAAAGTCGGCCTGGCTCAAGGATATTCAGGCGAAGTAAAGCCAACCATCCGTGGTCACATGTTCTTACCCAACAGTGGCAAAATATTTCCCCTTGGTCATAGTCCACGAAGGGATTGACTCCATCTGTAGTGCACGACTCGGTCTAAACAGGAGTACAAAATGAACGAAACAGGCAAGTCATTAAAAGGGACGCGCAAATACTACCTGCACTTGGATATAAAGAAGATTGAACCTCTCACTGTTTCCATATCAGTAAAGAATCGGACGTCAGGCGAAAAAGAGGATGTCATCAATAAATCACTTATTGATTGGGTCCATGAACTATCGATGGAGTCAAACCTAAAGGTGGATAATTTAGGATCGTTTTCTACTGATAAGGCTGAATATCGCATATCCTTTATAGAGAACGGGTTTTTAACAAGCCTGCTGACTGCTTTACTGCAAGTGGTGGCGGCAGGAGGGGGTCTTTATGATGCTTGGTTTTTCGTGGAGCAAAAGAGCTCACTAGAGGAACCCAGATACGCGACGGATTTCTTTGTGGTTAAGGACAAAGAGATCATTTTAGAACGAGCTGTTATTTTTTGGGACCGGTCTTTGGACAAAGAAAATCTGTGGGATTATTTTGAAGAACCTGACCAGTCTGAAATTTGGGAAGATGATGATCTATCAAATCGAGCTTATACGCGATTTATGTATAACAAGTTTGCTGAGTCCTATAGAGGACAATTAAATAATCTGAAAGAAAGAATTAGTACTGAAGAAGACGATGACGACTTAGAGAAAACCCCAACATCAAAACCTCTGATCTCATTATCCGATCTCGCTATTGAAGTGATTAAATTAAATAAAACTGCCAATTCAATAAAGACTATTCTGATTGTAGTCGCAATTGTTTTAGCACTATTTCTATTCAAAGGTTGACTGTAAGAATATGTGCGGACGTTATGGCCAAACTCAAGAACAAAAAGTGATAATGATGCACTTTCGCACCGCGATATCGAGCACCCCAACGCACCCCCTTTTCATCCCGCAAATCCTCCCTTACTCCACCTGACCCCTCATCGCTTTGCTACAATTATTCAATATATCTGCTTTTTGGAGGGTTGGCCGAGTGGTTTAAGGCGCTAGTCTTGAAAACTAGTGTGGGGCAACTCACCGGGGGTTCGAATCCCTCACCCTCCGAAATTTTCCAACTATAATCATGTGCCCAAACTCTCAACTAGTACTAGAAAACCAACGGGATTCGACTCAATTGCCAGTCGATGGCCAATTTGACGATATGGAATGGAAAGCATTAAATGATTTCATTTTATATGCGCATGATTTGGCTGAAACCAGTGTCATAAAAAGCAACAAATTTCATTCGCAATTTAAGCTTGTCTATAATAAATCAAGCGGATTTAGCGAAACGGTCACAATGCCGGACATTGATGATATTAAACTCGTCATGTATAAATTGAGACCCTTTATACTAGAAAGGGAATCTACCAGCTTTAACAGAGTCTGCGGCATTGTCTATCGAAATATTAGGAATGAAACGATTTCGCGGCTTCTGGGGGTTCAGCAGGATTTATTTCAAGGAAAAATAATGCGTCAAACATATAAGATCGCAATTGACGATACTGTAATAAACTCGGAAGATCTTTTTATGAAGTGGGTTAACGGGTTTGAATATCATCGAGATGAGGATAAACGGGCCCAATTTGAACAGTATCGGCACATTTTTTCAGAGGACAAATTTCGTGCTATTTTTGTTGACTTTGTAATCGACAAAATAAGAGCAATTGATAATCTCTGTATTTTACTGGAAGGGATTGTTGGCAGAAAAATCCCTATCAAAATAATCTTATAATCGAAATTAATGCATTGTGCAAAGAAGTAAATTAAAGTCTGTTCCCCACTACATCCAATCCGCCCCGAAAGAAACCCAGAAGATGCTGCGCGAGCTGCGGGCCATCCTGAAAAGCGTGGCGCCCAAGGCGAAACAGGTGCAAGAAGAAGGCGCTCTCTGGATGATTAAATAGCAGCGGCAGAATTCACGCATGTGCGCCCGAACGTCCATCACGAAGTCGCTCGCTGAGATCCGGGAACGATTCAAGCCCGACGCGGTCCAGGGCGAGCTGTTTCTTCCCCGCTACAACGCAGCGCCCACCCACGAAAACCCGGTACTCTACGGCGCGGAAGGCAAGGCCGTTCTCGCGGCTTTCCGCTGGGGACTGATCCCGTCCTGGGCCAAAGAATCCGCCATCGGAGCGAAAATGATTAACGCGCGCCGCGAGACCCTGAAAGAAAAGGCTTCCTACAAAAACCTGCTGAAGGACCGTCGATGCCTGGTAGTGGCGGACGGGTTTTACGAGTGGGTGACGGAGTCCGACGGGCGGCGCCACCCGGTGCGGGTGACGCTGAAATCGGGCGATCTCTTCGCCATCGCCGGGCTCTGGACGGCCTGGAAAGATCCGAAGGGGAGGACCGTCAATACATACACGGTGATCACGGATTCATCCGAGAGCTGCGAGCCGCTCAAAAACCTGCATGACCGCATGCCGGTGATTCTGGATAAGTCGCTGGAACGCCAATGGCTGGATCCCGGAGTATCGCTCGATGCGGTTCTGGCGCAGAACCGGGCGCTGGAACTGGACGTCTATGAAGTGCCCAAAGCGGTCAATTCGCCGCGGAACGAAGGGCCCGAATGCATCCGGCGAATCGATCCCGAGCCCCCCTCGCTCAACCTCCAACTGCCGCTGTAAACCCGCCGTAAACCATCCGCTTGGGATTGAAGGGCATCTCGGGCGGCGTATCGCCCGACTTCGCCATCGCTGCCATCACCTTTTTGTTCACCTGGTCGCGGTGCGCGCGCGACTTGAAGACGATGTAGGCGAATATCACCGTCTCGTTCGGCTTGGTTTTCATCATCTTGGTGAAGGTCGTTCCCCACGGACTCCGGAGATCGTTCCCCACACATTCCTTGTAATCGATCGCGCCGAATTTCCGCCACATCTTTTCGCCGAATTTGGCCATCTTCAAATACTCTTTCACCCTTTTCTTCGGCACCGGCAAAACGTATCCATCCACGTATTTCATGTTATTCCTCCTGAAGTTTTTTGATGGTCTAGGGACGAACGATCAGCTGAATTTTAACATTTCTCTCGGGAGGGAGGCCTTCGTAGTCCTGATAGCTTCCGGAAAGCGACGCGCCGATCCAGGGGCGGACGAATTTCTGGACGCGGCCGCCGATGAACGCGATGGCGCGGTCCTGAGGGGCGGGGCCTGCCGCGGAGCCAACGAGCAAAACGTCCTTGCCGAACCCGCCGGACAGCTCGATGAAATCGTCCACGGTTTTGAGATAGGCGCGGGAGAGAAATTGCTGGGAGTAGGCGCTGCCGCCGTTGGCGGGGATAAAAACGGATTTCGCGCGGACGTAAAACCGCCCGATATAAGCGCCGAGGCCCGCGCCGTACTGGTCGGAGTTATCGTTGACGTAGCCCGAATATTTATAGCTGGCGGATAGTTCCATGCCGGGGCCGAACCCCTGGAAGAGTTCCGCCAGAGCGTCGGTCTTCGGAAAGAATTTTGAGTCGAACCCCGCCTGGATGCGCGCGTTGACGTAAGCGCGGCGCCAGAGGTTGATGTAGTTGTCGAGCGCGGCGGCGCGGTCCCACTGGGAGAACCGGCGCGCGCGCAGGCTCTCGAGCATCGTGGAGCCGAAACGGTGTTCGCGTTTCACCGAGGCGCTGAGTCCGATCCACTCCTCGCGGTTATAGGGAAATGAGCTGTGCTCGAAGCCGGCGCTCAGTTCCCAGGGGCGCGCGGCCGGGATGCGGTCGAGGTCGCGCAGGAGTTTTGCGATCGAATCCGGGTCGCCTTTCAGGTCGCGGGCCTGCCTCAGGTCTTCGCGGGCTTCGGGAAACCGGCGCGCGTCGCGGTTCAGCGCCGCCCGCCTGAGAAAAGCCTTCGCGTCCATCGGCAGGATCCCGATCCAGCGGTTCACTACTCCGGCGGCTTCGTCATTTCTGCCGGACCAGGCGTAGAGGTCCGCCAGCGCGCTGTAAACGTCCGCGTATTGCGGCGCTGCCTTCTGCGCTTCCGCCAAATCCCGTTCCGCCTCCGCCCACATCTGTTTCCACGCGTAGACGCGCCCCCGCCCGAGCAGGGCATCGGCGTCTCTGGGGTTGGCTTTGATCAGCTCCGAGTAAATTTTGAGCGCCGCATCATGGCTGCCGGCCTGCGCGAGCGAGCGGGCGCGTTCAAACCGGGCTTCGTAGGTTTCGGCGGCCAGCTTGGCGGGAGCGGCGGCTGCAGGGCTTGCGAGAAATACCGCCAGCAAACCGGTCATGGCTAAAAGGAGGTTGGCCGAAACCTTTGCGCGCGGCTTCATCGTTTGAGGGTCCGGCGCACGCGCGCCGCGAGCTCGACCGGCGAGAAAGGTTTGACGATGTAATCGCTCGCTCCCAGATCAAAACCCCGCACGATGTCCTGTTCGTTGCCGAGAGCGGTCAGCAAAATGACGGGCACCAGACGGCAGCGGGGAATGGCCCGGACCCGGGCGAGCAGGCTGAACCCGTCAATCTCGGGCATCTGGATGTCCAGGATCATGAGGTCGAAGTCTTCCTTTTCGATCAATTTCATCGCGTGGGCGGCGCCGGTGCAGGAAGCAACTTCATAACCTTCTTTGCCCAGCCGGTGTTCGACGATCGAACCGATCAGTTCGTCGTCGTCCACGAGCAGGACGCGCTGGCGGGCGGAGGAACGGAACGCCGATTCCGTTGGGCCGGAAGCGGCGGAGATTGAGGTGGAGGCCGCTGTGGGACCCGGCGCGGGTGTGGGTGTGGGTGTGGGTGTGGGTGTGGGTGTGGGTGTGGGCGCGGACGTAGACGTGGACGCGGCAGTGAGCGCGGGCCCTTTTTTGATATTCAGCAGAACTTCTTTGACGCGCGCGGCGACCGCATCCCAATTGAAAGGCGCGTCAAAGCACTCGCGCACGCCCAGCTGCCAGCACTCGTTTCGCAGGGCGTTCGAGCCGGAAGGCATCAAAGCAAAGACGGGGATGGCAGAAGTGAGCGGCCCGTCCGCCAGGTCCTGGATGAAAGACCGGCCGTCCATGTCGGGCAGAAAAAGATTGGTGATGACGGCCCCCGCGCCGCCTTCCCGGAGGACTTTAAGCCCGTCCCCGGCGGAAGCGAACGCGTGCACGGCGTATCCCGCCGATTCCAGCTTTCCGCGCGCGGCGAGACGAACCGCATCGTCCGGCTCCACCAGCACGATGCGCGCGCCCTTGAGCGGATCGGGTCCGGCTATTTTTTTCATCAGCGCGAGCAGATTACCGGCGGACTCCGGAAGATTTTCGGGCGAGGCGTTTTCCGCCGCGGCCCCCGCCGCCGTCAATTCCGGGTATCCGTAAAGCGCGCCCGAACCCTTGAACGCGTGGCCGATCTTGCGCGCGGCTTGCTCGCCTTCCGCGCGCGCGGCGCCGCCTTCAGCGATCTGCTTCAGGGCGGCTTCGAGCGCGGCGGTGCGTTCCCCCAGGACCCGCGCGAACAGCGCCTTGCCGTTATCTTCAACGTTCATATCAAATCCTTCATGACGATGAGAACCCTTTGCGCGTCATCTCCCCCCAGCCGCGGTTTTTGCTGAACATGGTGAACACGCTCAGCACGCGGTAATACGAAAGCATCTGACGGTATCCGATGTTTTCCGCGATGGCTAAAAAGAAAAGCTGGCCGATATCCCTGAGGCGCGGGTACCTCTGGAACGACAACTCCTCGAGGCTGACCGCGATGATCGAGAGGATCATGCCGAAAATAAACGCAGCGAACAGGAACGCCGCCATAAAGCCGATGGAAATGCGGCCGAACGCCAGGCACAGGATGAACGAGGCGTAACCGAGCGCTTCGATGGTCGGGCCCAGCAGTTCCAGAAAGAAAAAGTAGGGGTAGGCGATAAATCCCAGGCGGCCGTAGCGCGGATTGAGCATGAACGGCTTGTGGCGCATGAGCGACTCGAGCAGACCCCTCTGCCAGCGGTCGCGCTGCCGGCCGAGAACCGGGATGGTTTCAGGGCACTCCGTCCAGGCGACGGGATCGGGCACGTAAACGATCTTGTACGGGATCTTGCGGTCCCGGCAGTGGCGGTGCAGCCGCATCACCAGCTCCATGTCCTCGCCGACCGTGGTCTTGTCGAAGCCGCCGCATTCCACCACGATCCCGCGCCGAAACAGCCCGAACGCGCCGGAGATCACCAGGATGGAATTCAGCGCCGACCACCCGATGCGGCCCGAAAGAAACGCGCGGAGATATTCCAGCACCTGAAACTTGGCGAGCCAGTTCTTTGGCAGGCGGACGTCCGTTACAATTCCCGACTCCACCTTGCACCCGTTCACGATGCGGATGATGCCGCCGGAAGCGATGGTGGTGTTGTCTTCCAAAAACGGCCGGACGATGCGTTTCAGCGCTTCCCGCTCGAGCAGGCTGTCGGAATCCATCACGCAGAAAAGCGGCGTGCGGCTGTAGTTGATCCCGCAGTTCATGGCGTCGGCCTTGCCGCCGTTTTCTTTGTCCACCATCCACAGGTTGGGATGCTTGCGGCTGCGGTAGGTGCCGCGCACCGGCGCGCAGGCGATGGACGACATGGGAAACCGCGGCGCCGCGACCATGTCGTAGTCTTCGCATATTTTGGCCAGCGTGCCGTCGGTGGAACCGTCGTTCACCACGATCACTTCATACTCGGGATAGATCAGGCTCAGAAGCGACTGCACAGATTCCTTGATGGTCAGCTCTTCGTTGTGCGCCGGTGCGATCAGCGTGATGGGCAGGGCGGCCTTCGCGGCGTTCTCATCATCAATCTGAATGTTCTTTTTTTTGCGCCGGTACTGGCGCAGGCTCCAGAACGCGAACAGGCTGGTGGACAGATACACCGTGTTGAGCAGGAAAAAGTACGCGAGCACGATGACGTTGATGACCGCAAAAAACGTGGACACGCTCAATAACCTCCCAGAACCTGCTGAGCCAGCACGGAGCGGGGATGGGTTGAACGCGCGATGTCCTCCAGCAAATTGCCCATGCCGATGTCCTTGATGGCGTTGGCGGAATGGAGCGCTACCCAGGGCGATGGGTGGTCCAGCCCCTCGCGGAAAAGCGGCAGGTCGGACTGGCTGCCCAGCCGGCCGAGGGCGCGGATTGCCTGGGCGCGCAGCGAAGCGTTCGGGGACTGCGCCAGGCGGCGGACAACCGCGGCATGGTTCCAGTTGCCGAGGCTGCGGATAAGGCGCACGCAGGCGATGGAAAGGTCCAGGCCCGCAGATCCATCCAAAATTTTTGCGGCAATGTCGGCGGAAGCAGCGTCGTTCATTTCGCGTAGCGCCGTGCAAAGGATAACGCGCACGAAATCGGGCTGCGCCGGGTCCGCGAACCCTCTGCGCACCGGACCGATCGCGCCCTTGCCGACCGAGGCGATCTGGAGGGCCAGAAGGTTCCGGTTCCACGTCCCGAAGCGTTTGAGGCTCCAGACGAGCATCTCGAAACTTTGTTCGTCGCCGTGCGCGATGAGGCAGCGGAACGCGGTCATGGCCACGTGCGGCGAACGGTGCTGGATGGACTTGAGCAGATACGGCCGGCTCTCCGGCCAGCCGAACGTTCCGAGCACGCGCGTGGTCCAGGCCTTCTGATACTGGTCGCCTCGGTGGTAGCGCCGCGCGATGGCCGGCAGGTACGGCGCCGCGATTTTGCTCAGCGCCTCAAGCTCCTCGCCCCGCAGGCGTTCCGAATACTTGATCAGGAAATCCATCAGGCTGTGGACCTCGGAGCGGGAAACGATGCCCGCAAAATCCGCCGGTTTTGCCGCGCCGGAAAAACAGTCGTAGAGCTTCGTCCGCCACTTCTCCTTCTGCGCTTCGAGCCGCCGCGCTTCGGTCCGGTTGCGCGCCCAAAGCCAAAGCGAAAGGATGAAGAAAAATACGGTCAGGGCGATCAGCACGCCCGTGGAGGCGGTCAGAAGGTGCATCGCGGCGCGGTCCGCCGCGCCGGAAGTCAGGAGAGGGTTCATGGCGCTTGAGTATGGATGGGAAACCGTCAATAGTCAAGATGAATTTCCGACGGCGCTCCGGCGGCGTTCCGACAGCGTTCCGGCGGCATTTTGCGCGCGGCCTCCTTGACTCTCAAGCCCACCGTAAGTAAACTAAAATCCATAATTTTCGGGGAGGTTTCGATGAAAACACTCGCGCTGTTCCTGACTCTGTTCGTCGTTCCGTCCATTGCGGAAGCGGCCGGATTTGAGGGCGTCATTTACTACAAATTGAGCGAAACCGGGGGTTCGCCCCGCCGCATGCAGTACGCGGTCAAGGGCCGCAAGGCGCGCATCACGACGGAAGGCAAACACGGCGGAGTATTCCTGATGGATTCGGCCACCCGCACGAGCTGGATCCTGAACGCCGAGAAGAAGATCGCCATGAAGCGCGCGGTTTCTCCCGATGAAACGCCCGCCGCCCGGCGCAAAAGCAGCAAGAAATCGGAATTTACCAATACCGGCAAGCGGCAGGTCGTCGCGGGGATCGAGTGCGAAGTCTATAATTTTTCCGATGACACAACGGAAGGGATGGTCTGCAACACGAGAGGGATGGGGGCGTTCCTTTTCGCGGGAGGCGGGGCGCCCGGACGCGGGATGAGCGTCTGGGAACGCGAAGCCGTCAACAACGAATTTTTTCCCCTGAAGATCACCAGCAAAAACATCAACAGCGGCTCAACCCTGATGATGGAGGCCGAACGCGTTGAGGAAAAACGCATGAACGATGCGGATTTTGAAGTGCCCGCGGATTATAAGGTCGTCGAGGGGTTCGGCGGTAAAGACGGTAAAATCGGCGGGATGACCACCGAGGATTTCGGCAAAAAGATGATGAACGCCACCCCCGAAGAACGCAAGAAGATGGCCGAAGAATTGCGCAAAGCCTACGGCGCCGATAAGTAATCTCCTAATCTGCCGGCCATGAAAGAAATCGAAATTTCAGCGAAGGAAACCGCCGAGCTCTGGAAAAAGGGCGCGGTGAAGCTGTTGGATGTCCGTACGGAAGAAGAGCGGCGCATCGCCACCATTAAAGACGTTCCTATTGTTGATATGGCCTTGGCGCAGGAGATGGTGAAGAGCTGGCCCAAGGATACTCCCATTATTTTCCACTGCCATCATGGGATGCGGAGTTTGGACGCCGTGGCTTACTTCATGCGGGAAGGTTTTACGAACGTGAAGAGCATGACGGGCGGGATCGACGCCTGGACCTCGGAAGTCGATCACTCCATCCCTCGTTACTAACTAAAGCCCCGCGCAAAAAATTTCCACGGCACGCTCGCGCCAGCGGCCGCACCCTCGCCCTATCACCGTGTCAATTTTTTGCGCGGGGCTTTATTCGTAGCGAAGGGCGTCGATGGGGTGAAGTGCCGCTGCTTTTCTTGCGGGCCACAAACCGAAGCCTACACCAACGGCTAGTGAAAACAGCACTGAAATAAGGACTGACTGCAGTGAAACTGAGGTGGTCCAACCCGCCACTGACGACAGCATCATTGAGATGGCCGCGCCCAGGGCCACGCCGCAAAGACCTCCCGCCACGCTGACCACCACCGCTTCGATCAAAAACTGAGACAAAATATCCACCTGCGTCGCGCCCACGGCTTTTCTCAATCCGATCTCACGCGTGCGCTCCGTCACCGACACCAGCATGATGTTCATGATGCCGATGCCGCCGACCATCAGCGACACGAACGCGATCGAGCCGAGCAGCCAGGTCATCGTCTTGCTCGTTTCCGTCAGCGCCGACTGGATTTCGGCCATGTTGCGGATCTGGAAACTGTCCTGCTGAGACGGCGGCAGGCGGTGCGTCTCGATGATCAAGCTTTTGATCTGCTCCTGCGCCGACTCCATGCTCTGCGCGTCCACGACTTCCAGATCGATGTTGTCCACGTAATCTTTGCCCAGCAGGCGCTTCATGGCGGTTTCAAGCGGCACGACTACAAGATCGTCCTGGTCCTGCCAGCTCGTCGCGCCCTTCTCGGGCAGTATCCCCACCACCTGGAAATTGATTTTGTTGATCTTCACCATTTCGCCGATGGGATTTTTGCCGCCAAAAAGCTCCCGGACGATCGTCCGCCCGATGACCGCCACCCGGGCGCGGGTTGCGTTGTCTTCCTGCGTCACGAACCGGCCGATGTCGGGGATGGATGCGCGCATGGGTGCGTATTCGTGCGTGGTGCCCCGGATCTGCGTGTTCCAGTTTTTGTTGCCGAAAACGATCTGCGCCCGGCCCGAAACGGACGGCGCGGCCCGGCGGATGGAGGAAATTTCCGCGCTGATCTGCCGCGCGTCGTCCACGGTGAAGCGCGTCACTTCGCCGCTCTGCATCGATACGCCGCCGCTTCTTTGCGATCCCGGCCGCAGGACGAGCAGGTTGGAACCCATCGAAGCGAGCTGTTTTTCCAGCGATTCCTTCGCTCCGGTCCCCAGCGCCAGCATGGCGATGACCGATCCCACGCCGATCAAAATGCCCAGCATGGAAAGCCCGGTGCGCACCTTGTTCGCCGCGAGCGAGCGCCAGGCCTGCTTGAAGTGTTGCGCCACCTCACCGATCAACTCCCCGGCGGATAATTTCTTGCCGGTCAAAGCGTCGTTTCCAACTGCAGCCGCGCCGGATTTTCCGCTTTCTTTTCCCGCGCTCGTCCCGGACAGAGCGCCTTTTTGCTCCTTTCGAATGTCCGACACGACCACGCCGTCCCGCATTTTGATGACGCGCTTGGCGTACTCGGCGATTTCCTCTTCGTGCGTCACCAGAATAATCGTGATGCCGTCATCGTTCAGCTTTTTGAAAATCTGCATGATCTCTTCCTGCGATTTGGAGTCGAGGTTGCCGGTCGGTTCATCGGCGAAAAGGATTTTGGGGTTGTGCACCAGCGAGCGCGCGATGGCCACGCGCTGCTGCTGCCCGCCGGAAAGCTCGTTGGGCTTGTGATACATCCGCGTTCCGAGCCCGACCGCTTCGAGCAACTGTTTCGGGTCGCCGGCGTGATTGGCCGAATGGCCGTAGATTAATGGAAGCGCCACGTTTTCGAGGGCCGTGGTACGCGAAAGGAGATTGAACTGCTGAAAAACGAAACCGATGGTGGCGCGGCGCAGCTCGGCGAGTTTATTTTCGGTGAGTTTCGAAATTTCCGAGCCGAGGAGTTTGTAGGATCCGGCGTCCGGCGTATCGAGCAGGCCCAGCACGTGCATCAGCGTGGATTTGCCGCTGCCCGAGGGGCCCATGATGGCCAGAAACTCGCCTTTGTCCACCGTCAGAGAAACGCCCTGAAGCGCCTTCACCAGGGTATCGCCCATCTGATAGGTTTTGCGGAGGTCTTTGATCTCGATCAGCATAAATCGCGCGCTCCGGCCCCGCTGTTACCGTCCTCCGCCGCTGCTGCGGTTGCTGCCGCCGGTTCCGCCGGGACGCCGCGCGCCCATCGGCGAAAAGGGATTGCTGCCGCTGGTGCTGCCCATGGAAATTTCCGGCACGAGAACGGTTTCCCCTTCGGCCACGCCGCTCACAATCTCCACTCGGCGCCCGTCCGAATCGCCGGTCACGACAGTTTTGGAAACGGGCTTGCTCTTTTTTCCCTGGTCCGGATTGGGCGTCAAGACTTCCGACCCACTCTCCGTGCTCTTGATGGCGGACTGCGGCAGGAGGATCACGTTGTCTTTCCTCTGGATGATAAAACTGACGTTGGCCGTCATGCCGCTGCGCATGAAATCGGGGACTTTGGCCGGAAGCACGTCCACTTCATAGGTGGTGACGTTGCTGACGGTCTTGGCTTCGAAGGCGATGTGGTCCACGCGGGCGGCGATTTTGTCGTTGGGATAGGCGTCGAGCGTGATCTCGGCCTTCTGCTCGAGCTTTACGCGAGCGATGTCGGTTTCATCCACCTGCGCTTTAACAATCAAGCGATCGGACATCACCAGCGGCGCATCGGCGGACGTGAGCGTCTGGCCGGGCTCCATCTTGCGGGCGATGATGACGCCGCTCATGGGCGCGATCAAAGGCACCGCTTTGTAAACGTTCTGCCAATGGGCCAGCTCTTCTTCGCCCTTGGCCCGGGCCGCGTCCAGCAGCGCCGCGCGCTCCGTGGAGCTCATCCGCGCCAGGATCTGGCCTTTGCGCACCGACTGGCCTTCGCTCACCAATATTTCCTCGATGCGTCCCGCGATGGGCGCCTTGATTTCGAGGCGGTTCTGCGGCAGGACTTCGCCCGTGGCCAAAATCGCGACCCGCAGGTCGCCGCGTTCCGCCTGGACGGGCGTGAACTTGGGCTTGTCGCTCCCCTTCTTTTTAAATTTGTACCAGGCGCCGCCCGCGGCGAGGGCAATCACGAGCAAAATCAGCAGTTTTTTCTTCATGTTATCAGGCTCCCGTATTAAAATCCTTTTCCTTGAGCGTTTCTCCAGGCGGCTCCGGCCGTCGCGGCGTCGCGCAGGGCCGTGAGATTCTGTTTCTGAGTGTTAATCAAATCGCTTTCAATAATGTCCCAGTCCTGAAAGGAGATCAGGCCCGTGGTGTATTGGGCGCGGGCGATCGCGGCGCGCTCTTCGGCCGCCGCCAAAAACTGTTTTTGCACGTCGGCCTGGCCCACCGCGTCCCAAAATCCAGCGTAGGCATTCTCTAAATTGGCTTCGATGCTGCGCTTCGAACCATCCAATAAAATATTGGAGCGGCGCAGCTCCACGTTGGCGCGCTTGGCGCCGAACAAATCGCTGAACCCGGAGAAAATCGAATAGGAAAGCGACAGGCCGAGGCTCCAGCTGTCGCGGTTGAGCGGAAAATCGTTGTCGCTGCGGCGCACCGAACCCGAAGCGGAAAGATCGGGATAAAAACCGGACCGCGCTTCCACAAGACTCCCGCGCGCTTGCTGGACCGCCGCTTCCTGCTTGCGGTAATCCGGCGTCTGCTTCGCGAGCGCGCCGATGTTGGCGTCGCTGGCTTCGGAGTCAATCGTAAAGGTTCCCGTCACGGCCATCGTATCGTAAAAATCGCGCCCCAGCGATTGCGCGAGGTTGCGCTGGCTGACTTTCAGTCCCCGCGCCGCCCGCGCCACTTCATACTCGGCCTGCGCGGCCTGGGCGGAAGCCCTCAAAAAGGAGCCGCGGTTTTCGCGGCCCGCGTCAAAGCGCAGGCTGATCATCCGCTTGTTCTCGGCGCGCCGCGCGCTGATCTTGCGCACCAAAACGAGGTTCTCCTGGGCCGTCAGCAAATGGATGAAATCGGCGCGCAGGGATTGCGCCAGATTGGATTCCGCCCTCTGCAGGTCCATTAGAGCGCTTTCGTAACGGGCCTTCGCGATCTGCCGTCCCGCGATCGTCCGGAATCCGGAGAAAAGCGATTGCCGCGCCGAAGCGCTGATTCCATAGCTGTTGTCCGCGGTCTTGGTCGTGCCGCCGCCGGACAGCCGAGTCTCCGTCCCGCTCCGCCCATAGTCCGCCCCCAGCGAAATCGCCGGAAAATAGTCGGCCCCGCTGGCCTTCAAGGCCAGCTCCGCCGAATCCGCGGCCAGTTTCGCCGCCTGCAGATCGGGGTTATTTTCCCGGGCACTCCGCACCGCGTCGTCCCAGGTAATCAGGTTCGCCGGGACGCCCGCCTCGGCCCGAAAATCGGCCCGTAGGAAGGCCGGTCCCGCGGCTATCAGGCCGCAGAGCAGCGCCGGCAGGGTGAATAAGGGGGGTTTCCGAGGAGAAGAGTTCATAGTGTTTTTGGCGAGGCACCGGTTTAGACAGGTCCGGAACCCCGGATGTTTCCACGAAAATCAAAAAAGAAGGTACAATGATACGCGTTCGGAGATTATACAAAAGGCGGCCAAACAGGCCTAACCAGCCCAACAGTGGAATCGAACTATATCCGCATGATCCGGGGGATGAAAAAGCGCGGCAAGAAGGAATGGTGCGTCTACATCCTCCGCTGCTGCGACGGCACCCTCTACACCGGCATCGCCAAGGACGTGAACGCCCGGCTCAAAAAGCACCAGACCGGCAAGGGCGCGGCCTACACCCGGTCGCATCTCCCCGTGGCCCTGGTCCATAAGGAAGAAAAGTTTACCCGCTCCAAGGCCCTCGTCCGCGAAGCCCAGATTAAACGCCTCCCCCGCCCGCTCAAGGAAAAACTCTTTGCCCAATCCAACTAAGCCCCGCTCGGTCTGCGTATTCTTGTCGTCCAGCGACGCGGTGGACGCTTCCTATTTCAAGGTCGCGGAAGAAACCGGCCGGCTGATCGCCGAACGCCAGTGGACGCTGGTCTATGGCGGCAGCAACATCGGCCTGATGGGCGAGCTGGCCCGCGCCGCGCACAAGAACGGCGGCGACGTGGTGGGCATCATCCCCAATATGCTCCACAAGAAGGTCCCGGTTTTGGACGTGAAGCATGAGCTGGTCGTCACGAAGGATCTGCGCCAGCGAAAGACCGAAATGGAGCTGCGCTCCGACGCATTCATCGCGCTCCCCGGCGGCTTCGGCACGCTGGAAGAGCTTTTGGAGATCATCACTCTTAAACAGTTGAAGCATCACAATAAACCCATCGTGATATTAAACTCCAACGGCTTTTATGATCCGCTGATTCATTTTTTCGACCACATGTTTGACCAGAAGTTTATCCAGCACAAGCACCGCGAGCTTTATTTCGTGGCCAAAACCGCCGGCGCGGCGCTCGATCATATTGTAAATCTCTTGAAATAAAATATAATGCCTTGAATTGTTACGGGCTTTAGCAACTTGTGAAAAAACTCTTCCCGCTTTTCCTGCTTTTCTTCCAGATGCTCCCCGCACTCCAGCCATGGGTGCCGCAGATTGTTCCCGCCTGCGCCGCCTGCGAAGCCACGGGCCACGAACTCTGCGCAAACGCAAACCATCATTGCGCCGAAATGGATACGCCCGCCGTCGAAGAAGCCCCTGAAGCTTCCGATAGTTGCTGCGCCTCAGAGCCGGAACCGAAAACGGAGATCGGCCACAAGTGCCCCGCCGCCCAATATCAGCAGTTAGCGGATATGAACAGCCGTTTTGTGTATCACCCGGTTGAAGCTGCAGGGCATTCCACCCTTTCCGTTCCTTTCCAGTCGTTTTTTCCAATTTTCACCGCACGGGTGATCGATCGCGGCATCGATCATCCCCCCTCCGTCCTCCTCTAACCCGAAGTCTTTTCCCGTTCGTTCTCAGGCCATTTTCACGCCGATCTTCCGGTCGGCCCGGTTTATTTGGAGGCATTATGCCATTCATTTCGAAAGTTTTTCTTCTATTGCTGATCGCCGCGCTGGCGCCCGTTCATTTATGGGCGAGCTGCGGGGCGATGTCCTGTCCCATCGCGCAGGCCTGCAACTGCAAGGCCGCGTCGGAGGCGGGGACGGTTCTGCTCGATTATTCTTATCAGTACATCAACCAGGATGAGGTGCGAGTGGGGACCGATAAGGCGAGTGCGGGCCAGGTGCGCGGGCATCACGATGAGCTGTACACGGTCAGCCGCGTTCAGACTCTGCGCGCGACCGCCGTGGCCCACCGGCGCTTCAGTTTCAGCGTCGCTCTGCCGATGGTCCAGCGCGAGCACCAGCACATCCACAATCATCGCGGAACGCCGCTGCTGGAATCGTGGAACATCAGCGGGCTGGGCGACGTCGAGCTGTTAACGCGCACCGCTCTGCTCCTGCCTTCGATCCCGTCCGATTCGGCGGAAGGCGGGGAAGGCCGCATCCATCGAGGGCCATCTTTGAGCCTGCTTTTGGGAGGGAAGTTTCCGACCGGCAAGACTAACGCGCGCGGAACGGCGCAGATCACGGGCAACGCGCTGCAGTCGTCAGAGGCCGAGATTGGAATCCAGCCGGGCTCGGGCGCCTACGATTTTCTGGCGGGAGCGGCGGCGGAACAGCATTTCCCCGCACCCATGCTGACGCGCGAATTGGGCCAGGCATCGGTCCTGCTGGAAGTTTTGGGGCGATTCACGGGCAAAGGAAAGGATGATTATCGGTTGGGCAACAGTTTGGTCGCGACCGCGGGAGTTCTTTATCCCGCCACGCGTAAACTGGATGTTTCGTTTCAGGTGAACGGCCGTTACGCCCGCCCGGATGAGCGCGGCGCCACCGGCGAAGAAACGGAAAAGACCGGCGGCGTCTGGGTCTACGCTTCGCCCGGCCTGCAGGTCCGGCTCGCCGAACAATTCAGCGCCTATACTCACGTACAAATTCCGGTTTACCAGAACGTAAATCAGATCCAGCTCGTGTCGGTCTACAACCTCATCTTGGGCGTCGCCTACAAATTTAATATACTGTAGGGAAGAAGGGGAGTAGATCTCTCGCAAGAGACGGACAGCTCGTCAAGACGGCCGTAACCCGGCCCGGGCCTCCAAAAGCAAATGCTTCAAGCAGAACGCTTTCGATCAAGACCTTTATAGCGGCCGCGCTATAAAGGTCTTTTTTTTGCCCCCGCGCGGCATCAACCTTAGGAGAACTTATGAATCAGCCCGTCTACTGGATAGCTTTCAATCTTTTGATCCTGGCTTTGCTCGCCCTGGATCTCGGCGTCTTTCACAAGAAAGCGCACGTCGTTTCCACCAAGGAAGCCCTGATCTGGAGCGTGGTCTGGATTTCGCTCGCCATGCTGTTCAACGGTTTGATATACACCCTGATGGGCTCGGACGCGGCGCTCAAGTTTTTCACGGGCTATCTGATTGAAAAATCCCTCAGCGTCGATAACATCTTCATCTTCATTTTGATATTCGGGCACTTCCACGTTCCCCAGCTCTATCAGCACAAGATTTTGTTCTGGGGCATTTTGGGCGCCTTGATCATGCGGGCGGCGCTGATCGCCGTCGGCGCCACGCTCATCGCCAAGTTCCATTGGATCCTCTACATCTTCGGCGGGTTCCTGGTTTACACGGGAATCCATATGGCGATATCGAAGCAGTCCACTCAGAACCTGGAAGACAAGTGGGCCGTGCGCATCCTGAAACGCTTCATGCCGGTCTCGCACGAATACCATGAGGACCACTTCTGGACGCGGATCAACGGCGTCCGGTACGCGACGCCCATGTTCGTCGTGCTTCTGATCGTGGAAACGACTGACTTGATCTTCGCGGTGGACTCGATCCCGGCGATCTTCGCGATTACGACCGACCCGTTCCTCGTTTACACCTCGAACGTCTTCGCCATCCTCGGCCTCCGCTCGCTCTACTTCGCGCTCGCCGGCGTCATCGACAAGTTCTGCTACCTCAAAGCGGCGCTCTCGGTGATTCTCTGCTTCGTCGGCCTCAAAATGCTGATCGTGGACTTCTTCAAGGTGCCCATCGGGATGTCGCTCGGAGTGATCGCGGGCGTGCTGGCCGTCGCGGTGATCGCTTCAATCCTGAAGCCGATGAAAATTAAAGTTGAGTGCTGAGGGTTGCCGGAATGCCGGCGGTTGCGGCGGGAACTGCGGAGAGGTTTACTTCTCTGAAATGAGGTAGAGGCGGTTGTCCTCGACCTTGTACAGCATGGGGGCGATGGTGATTTTGGGGTAGCGCAGCCGCAGCCGCGCGACCTCCAGCAGAACGAAATCGATTTCGTTGCCGATCTCGAACATCGGCGCGTAGTTCAGGAAATGCTCCTCGGCCTTGTCTTTATCCCACCCGGCGTTTTCCACGAGGCCTTTCACGAAAATATCCTTCCGCGCGATCAGGTTTACCATGCCGCATTTATTGTGGCCGATCAGCGCGAGATATTTCACGCCGCCCACGCCGATCGCGTAGGAAATTTTGAACTCGGCCTGGCGCAGGTTGGCGCCGCCCGCGCGGATGATGTAGGAGAAATTTTCAGGGATGTGCATGTGCTTGCGATTGTCCATGCACATGCCGATAAGGAGCTGGGCTGACGTGTACGCGTCAAAAGGACGGTCGAGATTCTGATACTCCAGCAGGATCCCAATGGGCGTGCCCCGGTACTCGGCCGGGATATCTTTCGCGGAGTCGATTGGCATCAGACGTTTCATAGCTGTTTTATTGTAACAATTCCTGTCGCGGACTGAGCCGCCGGTTTCGCCTTTCCGAACGTGTTGGCGAGCACGACGCCGCCCAGCGTGATGGCGCCGCCCAGCATATCGATCGGCGAAACCTGCTCGCCCAGCCAGGCCCAGGCGATCGCGGTCGCAAAAACCGGAATCAGATAGAGAAAACTCACCGCGCGCGACGCGGGCATGGTCGAAAGAATTTTTCCCCACCAGACGAAAGTCAGCGCGCCGGGCAGGATGCCCATGTAGATCACCGACAGCGTGGCGCGGGCGCCGGCCGTCTGCATCGAATCAAAAAGCCCGCCCGAAAACGGCAGCAAGAATATCACGCCAAAGCAGATGGCATAAAAATTAAACTCGACCGGATTCACCCGCGCGAGACAGCTTTTCTGGATGACGGAGAAAAAGCTTCCCGCCACGGTGGAGAGCATCACCATCCAGAAATAAAAATTGATGTCGAACTGCTGGCCTTCGCGGAACGAAATGATGGCCACGCCCACAAAGCTCACCAGCATTCCTATGTAGGCCCAGACGCGCAGCCGCTCTTTCAGGAAAAGATACGACCAGAGGTTTACCAACAGCGGAAGGATGGAGAGCAGAATGCTCGCGATGCCGGCCGGAACTTCCTGCTCGCCGGTGTTCAGCGCAAAATGGTAAACGGTGATGCCGAAGAATCCGCCCAGCGCCATGCGGACGAGATCGCGCCTCTCGGGCCTTCGGATCCCCGTGAAAATTCCGTAAATGCCCAGCACAACCGCCGCCACGGCGAAACGCAGGATCGCCATCTGCGCGGGCGTGTAGCCTTCCAGCCCCACGCGTATCGTAACGAACGCCGAGCCCCAGAAGACCGAAATGAGTAATGCCAATATCCACATAAGTTAAGAACCCATCTTTTTAATGGTTATAAGAACCAGGGCGCGAACCCTTAGTTCATGCTGATGAGCTTGAGTTCGTGCAGGAGGGTTTCGGTGAGGCCTTCTTCGAGCGGGCGCGGGTTGTATCCCAGGTCGAGGCGGGCCTTCGCGTTGCTGCCGAGGTACGTGACGCCGGCCACGGAGCGCAGCCGTTCGGCGGCGCTTTCGGTGCCGGGTACGATCTTTTCGATAAAATTCATCGCGCCGGCCATGGTTTTCACCACGCCCGTCGGAAGTTTGAGCCGCGGCGGCGTGATGCCGGTGATCTGCTCCGCGACTTTGAGCCCGTTTTCAAAACTGTGCGCGGAACCTGCGATGATGTAGCTCTCTCCTACCTTGCCCCGCTCCATCGCGAGCAGGTGCGCCTGCGCGACGTCGTCCACGTGCGACCAGCAGAACGCGGTGCCCTTGGGAACCATCGGCAGTTTGCGGCTTAAAAATTGCAGGAGCGTGGTGCGCACCATGCTGGTATCGCCCGGCCCGTAGACCAGGCCCGGCATCAAAATCACGAGGGGCAGGCCTTTGCGGATCATCGGCTCCGCCACCTCATAGTGGGCCACCCATTTGGTGCGGTCGTATTCGGTGAGATGCGGGCCGTTGTAACGGTATTTTTCGTTGACGATCTGGCCGCGCGTGTCGGAAAAAACCGCGAGCGAGCTGGTGTAAACTCCCTTGGGAATGCCCAGCTCCTGCATCAGCTCCAGGACGTTGCGCGTACCCTGGACGTTGATCATTTCCCCTTCAAATTTGCGCCCCGTTCCCACTTTGGTCCATCCCGCGCAGTGGAACACGCCGTCCGTGCGGTTCATGGCGCTCAGCATGGTGCCCTTGTTCAAAATGTTGCCCTGGAACAGGTGGACGCCCGGGCGGATCAGGTGCCCGGCTTTCTGGATGTCGCGCACCAGGGCGTTCACTTCATGCCCTTCGCCCAGAAGCTGTTTGAGGATGCGGCCCCCGATGAATCCCGTGGCTCCGGAGAGGAAGTATTTCATGGTCTCTATTTTACAACAAAAACCCCGCGTCCCGTCCGGAGATCCGGAGGGAACGCGGGGCTCAAAACCCGGCGTCGCCGGGACGTTTGGAAAAGATTAAAACTGCGCGGGGATCCTCACGTCGATGAAATTCACGAATTCCGACTCGACATCGTTCAGCGCGCCCTGCTTCACTTCCGACAACAGCGCGCAGACCTCGAACAGGACCGACTCGGAACGCGTCGCATAGTATTCATCCACTTTCGCCTTGAGAAGAATTACCTGGCTTTGCATGACACCCTCCCCCTTTGCAGTGCCCGAAATCGCGTTCAAAACAACCTCCGCGGCCATCATATCATCTCTCAAATTATTTGCGTTTTTCCGTCAGCCAAAGCTTCACCCGGCAACCTTCCTGCACGGTGATGAGGATATCCGCATATCCCAGGGTTTTGGCCCTTCTATAGGTTTCAATGATTTCGGCTTCGTCGGCGGCGAGGTAGGTTTCGTGCTTGGCGTGGTCGTAAGAATAGGCTTCCTGCTTGGTCACTGCGTTCATCGTCATAGCCCCCTATGATTAGTTTTTCTAATTCACTTTGACGCCCATAGTATATCAGGAGGGGCTAAAAATAGTCCTTAAGTTTTCGTAAACAGAATGTAACAGTTTACAGCGGGCTGCCGGAAGGGCTATTTCTGGGGGGTGGGGCCGGAGGGCACCAGGCCGCTCCCGCCGCATTGCTTGCAGGAGGGGCTGGCCGCGCCTTTGCAGGAGGGGCAGGGGACCAGTTTGACGGTTCCATCGTTCATCATGGACAGATTTTACCTTATATCTTTCTCAAAATCGCGAAAAGGGCTTTGGGGAAGGGGGTCAGGGTGCCCTGATAGACCGTCTGCCGCACCTGCTCGGACTCAAATTCGTCCCGGAAAATCTCCTCGATCTGTTCTTCGGAAAACCGGAAGGGGCCGTCCGTCACGCGGGTCTCGCGGATGCTGAAACACTTGAGGAAAAGGGTGCCGCCCGGCCGCAGGAGCGCGCTCACCTTCAAAACGTACTTCCAGCGGTCCTTCGGCTCGATCACGTGGAAACAGCCGCGGTCAAATACGTAATCAAATTTCTGGATGAGCCGGGTGGAAAGGATGTCGTCCTGCAAAAACTGCACGCGGGAGGAAACGTTTTTCGCGTTGAGGATGGCGTGAAAGGAAATGTCGGTGCCGGTGACCTTGAAACCCAATTTTGCGAGCGCCGCGGCCTGCGTTCCGGCGCCCGTGCCGAGATCGAGAAAGTCTCCGGTGACGGCGCCGCGTTCAACCAGGGACGATTCGAGATCCTCGTCGAGCTCCTTGTGATACCAGGGCATGCTCGCGACATCGTTTTCCTTGTAAAAGATGTCCCATTCCGGGATGCGGGCGGGAACCATGCGCGTCCACTGTATCATAAACGCCGGTCAGGCGCAACCGAGAGCGCCGCGGCAAAACGCGCGGATTTTTCCGGAAGGCGGCTGGTCTTTTAGTATTGCTCTTTGCGGAGGGGCCCGTAAATCTTGGGCTTGGGTTTGGAGAGGGAGGAACCCCACTGGAAGGTGAGAGCGGCGCGGTGCGTGAGCCCAAAATCGCCGACCTGGCTGGAGAGCGAATAGTCCAGTTTCATGGAGCCCAGCTTGAGGCCGAGTCCGGAGGAGAAATTCTGAACGACCGAAGAAATCTGGTCCCTGTGATACGTCTGGCCGGCGCCCGAGTTCATGCCGGCGCGGAGCGCCACGGGTCCCATGCCGAATTCCATGCCGAGCGCGAAATTGGTCTTCTTGTCCGCCAGCTGCTGGCTGATCTCGGCCACGATGGTTCCGGGGCCGACGCCCAGGCCGAGCCCAGCGTCCAGCGAAGTGGGCAGAGAATCGGTCTGGTTCAGGTAGCGGATTCCCTGGCCTATGTTGCGCAGGGCCAGTCCGAAGGAAAGCGGCATGCGGTCGCGCTTGACGTCATAGTTCAGTCCGAAGTCCGCGCCCATTGTCAACCCGGAGCTGTATCCGGCCAGCTCGGACTGGATGAATTTACCCGTGGCGCCAAACCGAAGGTTGCCGGTTACAAGGCTGGACGCAGTCAGCGAGATGGAACGGTCCATCGCGCTGACGGATCCGCCCGTTTTGGCGCCGGTCCGGTCGCGGGAATCGCCGCCCTTCACGCTCAGGTGCGTCACGGACATGCCGAGGCCTTCGATCATGTGGCGGCGGGTCGTGTTCCGGTTGATCGCGAATGCAAAGTGGCTGTAGGTCTGGTCGTTGACCAGGTTGGAGAAGGAAGTGAAGGCTTCAAATTTGCGGTTCACCACGCCCAGGTTCGCGGGGTTGGCGCCGATGGCCTGCGCGCCGAAGGCCATGACGGAGTTGCTGCCGCCCATGGCGTAGGAGCGGGGCGAGGGGTCGATGGTGAGGAACGCGGCTCCGCTCTTGGCGAAGAGCTCGGGGAGCCCGCCCATCATTGCGCTTAAAAGGAGCGCGGAAAGTTTAATGTATGTTCTTTTCATGGTCTCCACCCATCACGGCGAACGTCGTCCTGCCGGTGAGTTTTTCTCCCTGCACTTTTCCGTCAACCACTTCTCCGCCGATCACTTCTCCATCCACGACCGCGGTATAGACGCCCGTGTTCTTGGGGCCCGACCAGGCGTAGTCGTAATAGAATTCGCCGTTGAACTCTCCCGCGGGCTTGCCCACGACGCTGTTCTCATGCACCATGTGCCCGAAGGTATCGAAAATCGTGATGTGAACTTTTTCCACCTTGCGGCCCGTCACGGAACGGATGACCGGCGCGTTCGGCTCTTCGAATTTAACCCAAAGTTTGGAGATGGATCGGATAATCATGGCAATCACCTCACCACCGCGAAATTAACCCGGGTCTGGACCGTGCCGCCCGAGGTCTTCCTGCCTTCGATCAAAGCCATGAACATGCCGCTGGACTGCGCATCCGTCCAGCTGTAATCGTAGTAAGCCTCGCCGCTCGAGTAGCCGGCGGGCGAGACGGGCAGCAGCGCGGAATGGACTTCGCGGCCGCCCATGTCGTAAATCTTGAGCGCGATCTCGGTGACGTCGCCCAGGCCCGCGCGGATCACGGGATATTCGGGCGCGACCGCGGGGTTCGGGAACGCGTAGGATTCGCCCTTCTTGATGGCCGCCGAATCCGCGACTTCCAGAACGGGCTTGTACATCGAAAAATGGGTGACGGTGGTCTGTACGCTGTTGCCCGTGACGGGTCCCTCGGGCTGAATTTCCCATTTGCCCGTGGCCGGATTGTAATAGGCGACGCGGACCTGCGACGCGCTGTAGCCGGAAGGGATCGCGCTTGCGTCATACGGCAGGACCAGCGTCGCTGCGGTCATGCCGCCCGCGCTGACAAAATTGATTTCGCGGCCGTTGCCCATGGAAACCATGTTCTGGCTCAGCATGGCGTTGTCGCGCAGCGATTTACCGGCGGCGGGCTCCTGGATGATGGTCACCTGAGCCGGCTGCGTCAAAGCGTTGGGTCCGAACGTCACGCGGCAGCCGTTAGTTCCTTCCGAAACGGTTCCGCCGGCCGCGGGATCAATGACATTGGAGTTTGAAACGGAAACGGTGATCGAGGCGTTCGCGCTGTTGCCCGCCGCGTCGTAGGCGCGGGCTGAAATCGAATGGGAACCTTCGCTCAAGCCGGTCGTGTCCAGGCTGAAAGCGTAGGGGCTGGCGGTATCGCTGTTGCGAAGCGTCCCGTCCACTGAAAACTCCACCCGCGCCACGCTCACATTGTCCGAGGCGGAGGCCGTAACGTTAACCGTTCCGAAAATCGAGGCGCCGTTGGCCGGGGCGGTCAGAGAAACCGCGGGGTTCGTCGTGTCGGCCGGGCCGCCGTTTGAAACAGTGACGTTAACGGAAGAACTTGCGTTATTGCCGGCCGCATCGTAGGCCCGCGCGATGATCGTATGAGATCCGTTGGAAGCGGAGGTGGTGTTCCAGTTGTAGCTATAGGGGCTCGAAGTGTCGCTGTTCAGCAGCGAGCCATCCAGAAGGAATTCTACCCGCGTCACGCCCACGCTATCCGAGGCGGTCGCGGCCAGGCTCACGGTTCCGGAGACGCTCGCGCCGTTGGACGGGGACGTAAGCGAAACGGAAGGTGCGGTGATGTCGGGCCCGGCGTTGGCGACGGTCACGGTCACGTCCGCGCTCAGGGCGCTGTTGCCGGCGGAGTCAAAAGCCCGCGCGCTCAAGGCGTGAGATCCGTTGCCGGATGTGGAAGTAACCCAGCTGTAACGATAGGGGCTGGACGTGTCCGTGGAAACCACTACGCCGTCAATCATGAAGAGCACGCGGTTCACCGCGGTGTCATCCAGCGCGGTGCCGCTGATAAAGAGGGTGCCGGAAACCGTGGCGCCGCTGGCCGGGGCCGTGATGCTCACCGAGGGCGCCGTTGTGTCGGGCGTCGTGTTGGAAACGGTGACGGTCCGCGAGGCCGAGGCGCTGTTGCCCGCCGCGTCGTAGGCCCGGACCATTAAGGTATGCGATCCGTTGCTTTCGCCGGAAGTGTTCCAGTTATAGCTGAAGGGGCTGACCGTGTCGGTGCCTTGGACGACTCCGTCCACGAGAAACTCCACGCGCGCCACGCCGACGTTATCGGCGGCGGAGACCGTGATGTTAACCGTTCCTGAAACCGTCGCGCCGCCGGCCGGAGCCGTAAAGGAAATCGTGGGGTTGGTCGTATCCGTGGTGGTGTTGGAAACGGTGACGTTAACGACGTGCGAAGCGCTGTTCCCGGCCGCGTCGTAGGCGCGGGCGGTCACGCTGTGGCCCGCGTTGGTCTCGACCGCGGTGTTCCAGGAATAGTTGTAAGGGTTGGTGGTATCGGTGGCCTTCACCACGCCGTCCACCAGGAACTGCACGCGGTTGACCGCGACGTTGTCGGCGGCGGTGGCGGACACGTTAACGGTTCCTGAAATCGTGGTGCCGTCAATGGGCGCCGTGATGTTCACGGAAGGGTTCGTGGTGTCGGGCGCCGTGTTGGAAACGGTCACCGTGCGCGACGCCGAGGCGCTGTTGCCGGCCGCGTCGTAGGCGCGCGTCAAAATCGTGTGGGACCCGTTGGTTTCGGCCTGCGTGTTCCAGGAATATCCGTAGGGAGACGCGGTGTCCGTGGACTTGAGCACGCCGTCGATGGATATTTCCACGCGGTCCACCGCGAGGTTATCGACCGCGTTGGCCGCGATGTTGACGGTCCCGGAAACCGTCGCGCCGCTGGCCGGCGCGGTGATCGAAATGGTCGGCGGCGTCGCATCCGCATTGTTCACGGTCACGGTCACAGAGTTGGACGCGCTGTTGCCGGCCGCATCGTAGGAGAGGGCCATCACCGTGTGAGATCCGTTGACGTCGTTGGTGGTGTCCCAGCTGTAACTATAAGGATTAGTCGTGTCGGTCATCTCAAGCGTGCCGTCCACGTAAATTTCCACCCGCGCCACGCCCACGTTGTCCGAGGCGGACGCCGTAACGCTAACGATACCCGAAACCGTGGCCCCGTTTGAAGGCGCCGTAACGGACACGGAGGGGTTGGTCACGTCCGCGTTGTTCACGGTCACCGAAACCGAGCCGGCCGAGCTGTTGCCGGCCGCGTCATAGGCGCGGGCCGTAACGGTGTGCGCTCCTTCCGTCTCGCCCGTGGTGGTCCATGAATAGCCGTAGGGGCTTGAAGTGTCGCTGCCCTTCAGGGTTCCGTCCACTAAAAACTCGACCCGGCTCACGCCCACGTTGTCGGATGCGGTTGCCGAGAGAGTCGCGATTCCGGAAACCGTCGCGCCGTTGGCGGGCGCGGTCAGGCTCACGGAAGGCGCGGTGCTGTCAATCGATCCCGAGCCGTTGGCGATCAGGCTTGCGTCAAAGCTGATATCCGAACTGCCGCCATCGGTCTGGTGGATTTCCACGGCCAGCACGTTCGTTCCCGTCACCAGCAGGGCGGGGCTGACAGAGGCGGTAAAGAAATCGGTTTCGCTGCCGGTATTGGTGCCCGCGGGCGTCGTATTGGAAATCGTTCCGGCCGGCATGTTGTCCCGCAGGACTTCGGTGCCGTTCAGGTAAACCACCGCGCCGTCGTCGCGCCGCAGGTGGAGCATCAGGCTGGTAATGGACGACGCGTCCGCCAGGGTGAACGTCCGGCGGAAATAGGTGGTGATGTGTTTGTTGTTCGCGTCGGCGCCGTAGCTGACCACGGTCGCCTCGTCGCCGTCGCCGTAACCCAGCTCGGCCTGGCCGCTGGCCCAAGAGCTGTCATTAAAGGAAGTTGCGCGCCAGGCGGTGCCCTGGTTGGATCCATTGTCCAGATATTTCCAGGTTGAGCTCGCGGTGATGATTGCGGAAACGGAATTGGAAACCGTTACGTTGACCGAGTTGGTATCGGTATTGTTGCGGGCGTCAAAGGCCTTGGCCGAAATCTGGTGCGAGCCGTTGGAGGCGTTCGAACTGTCCCAGGTATAGCTGTAGGGGCTGGTCGTGTCAGTGGAAACGATCACGCCGTCCACCAGGAATTGCACTTTCGTCACGCCCACCAGGTCCGTGGCGTTGGCCGTCATGCTGACGGAGCCCGAAACCGTTGCGCCGTTGGACGGGGCCGTCAACGTTACGCTGGGCGGGAGGACGTCCAGGACATTGTTGATGGAAACCGTGATCGCCGCGGTATTCGTGTTGCCGGCGCCGTCATAAGCCTTGGCCTGGATGCCGAACGACCCGTTAATATCCAAAATCGTGTCCCAGTCAAAAGTATAGGGAGCGGAAAAATCGGTGGACCGCACCGAGCCGTTCACAATGAATTCGACTTTGCTGACCCCGATGTTATCCGAGGCGGAAGCGCCCACGCTCACAAGCCCGGTCAATGTGGAGCCGTCCGCGGGCGCCGTAATAGAAACCGAAGGCGAAACGGTGTCGGGAACGTCGGGATAAGGATTGCCGTTCCCTAAATAGTTCCAGATGTAGTTGGTGAGGCTCTGCCCGGACGCCGCGAAACCGCGCGCTTCGTTGTTGTTGGGCATTCCGGAAATTCCGTCCGGCTCCGCAAAGAGGTCGTGAATCCGCTGCTGGCTCGGCCAGGGCCAAAGGTTGTCGCCGGTCAAAGTGTCGTAACCGCTTTCGCCGTGCAGGGTGCCGGAAACGCCGTACTTCTTTTCGATGGTGGCGCCGCGGGTCTTTCCGCCCGATCCCGACTGGTAAGCAGGAGAATTCGTTTCAACCCGGGTGATGTACCTCTGCAGGGGATCCGACGTCAAAGCGTTGGTGCCCGCCGAGCTGTCCTGCCAGAAGTGGCTGTAGGCGACTGAGTTGGCCCCGGTGATGCCGCCCCCGTTATTGACGAATAAGCTGTTGGTGATGGCCGCCCGCATGCCGTTGTAGCTGTTGAAGGCGTCTCCGGCGCTCGATCCGATGGTGAGCTGGTCCAGCACCGAGCCGGGAGAGCTCGACCGCTGACCCGCGATTCCCTCGTTGAAAGCGTCCCAGATCAGGCAGTTGTACATATCGTTATTGTTCGAGCCCGCATCTTCGTTCAGGAGCCATCCGCGCTCGCGGGTATTGATCGCCATGCATCCGTAGAAATCCACGTTCGTCGCCGCGTGGGGCGTATAAAATCCGGCATAGATGCCTTCGCCCGAACCATCAGCGGCATTAAAATCAATCGTGATGCAGTTCTGCAATATGTTGTTCCGTGCGCCCTGAATGCCGGACGTTGCGCCGTAGTTGGAAATACCCGCATGGGGTTCCGGGCTCCCGCCGCCGTCAAAACGCACGATGCAGCGGCGCAGAATGTTACGCTCGGAATAGCCCGCGGTGCCGCCGATCAAAATGCCGTAGCGCATTGCGCCCACGACCCAAACGTCCTCGAGAAGGCAGTCCTTGGTACCGGTTACACCATCCAGCGAAGAAAGCTCGATAACGTTGCCGTATTGCGCGCTCCAGGCGATTCCGTTCTTCACGCCAACCCGCATAATCTTGATGTGATCGGAATCCGTAACGTAGATCGCGTGGCTGCTGGTGCCATCCTTAATTGTAAGGCCCTCAATCTGGATGTAGCTCTTCTTATTGATTGTAAAAGCCTGCGAGAACCCGCGGAGGATCGCGCCGCCGTCGTTTTCCGCCTTGATGATCGTGTAGGCGCCGGACGTGCCGTTGGGCGGGTTGGAAATTTCTCCGCCGGAGTAGTTATACGTGCCGTCCTTGTAAATGTAGGTGTGGCCGCCGCCCTGGGCGAAAGCCTTGGTGGTGGTTTTCCAGGGACTGGCGCTTGAGCCGCTGCCGGAAGTGTCGTTGCCGGAAGGCGAGATGTAGTACGTCGCGCTGAAAACCTGCTGCGCAAACAGCGCCAGCAGACTGAAGTGAAAAAGGAATTTGAGCGATTTTATTTTTGCCATGATTGTAAAATTGTGCTGTTTCTCTGTTTGCTGATGTACAGTATAACATATAAAAGTAAATTGTCAAGATAAAATGTAAATATTTGTATATTGCCGGAGAAGGGGGATCCATCGTCGGTAACCGGGCCCAAAGGGCGCTTCAGGTGGAGATCCGGCGTTGCTTTTGGGGTGTTTTTGGGGGTGTTTTAGGAGGCTGCGCCGCTTTCGCCCAGGGCGGAAGCGATCTTTTCCAGCACCCGGTTCAGCTCAAAAGGCTTGGTGATGTAGCCCACCGCGCCCCATTTGCAGCAGCGCTCCACTTCTTTCATGCCGTTCAGGGCAGTGCACATGATGACCGGAATAGCGACCAGTTCGGGTTTGGCCTTGATGTTCAGGAGAACGTTCATCCCGTCCATGCCGGGCAGCATGATATCGAGAAGAATGAGGTCGGGGAGGGTTTTTCTGGCGAGTTCGACGCCTTCCGGGCCGTCTTTGGCGATCTGGACGTTGTAGCCTTTGATTTCGAGGAATTCTTTAAGGAGGAGCGCCGGTTCGGGCTCGTCTTCGACGACAAGAATGGTCTTTTTACTGCCTCCGAACCACTGTTTCAGCATCCGGGGCGGAGCATAAAGCTTAGTTTAGGATTCAACGGCCGCGGCCCTTCGTTCGCCCCTGCGTTGTTCCAGAAAGTAGCCGGTATTGACGGCGTACTGAAAAAGCTCGTCGTGCCTGTGCGTGCGCCGGTCGGACTGAGATCTTCTTTCTTCAACCGCTGTCCCGCTGTTCTGGCTCTGTTCGATCATCCTTTCTCCCCCATCGATTGAAATGATAACGACTTTCTCAATTTACAAAATAAGAGTTTTGTAATCAACAGAATTTATTCGCCCTTGAAATTAGCCGTCGCGGAAATTAGAATGATACCCATGTCAAAAGCAGTCATTGCCCTCATCGCCGTTCTGCTCTGGACGGCGCCCGGACGCGCGCTGGACCCCATTGCCACCTTCGACGAAAATTCGCAGGGGATCACCGCGGTGGCCTTCTCGCCCGACGGCAGGTTTTTCGCGGCCTCCGGGCGCGACGGACTCATCCGAGTCTGGCGGAGCGACAAAAAGCAGATCTGGAAAATTCTCGGCGAACATGCGGGCTGGGTAAAATGCCTCGCCTTCTCGCCCGACGGCAAATTTCTCGCCTCCGGCGGATCCGACAAGACGGTCCGGCTCTGGGACACGAGCGTCTGGCGCCCGGTCCGGACTTTGTCGGGCCACGAGCGGAGTGTAAACACGGTGCAATTCTCTCCCGATTCTAAAACGCTCGCTTCGGCCGGGGACGACACGGAAATCCTTGTCTGGGACGTTGAGTCCGGCCGGAAGGTCAAGGCGTTGGGCCGCCACAAGGATATCGTGACTTCGCTGAGCTTTTATCCGAACGGAAAATTTCTCGCTTCGGGCAGCGCCGATTTCAAGATCAAAATCTGGGCCACCGACAACTGGAAGGAGGCCGCTGAAATCGGCGGTATCCCGAATTCGGTTGAGGCCGTGGCCTTTTCCCCGGACGGAAAATTGCTCGTCGGCTGCTGGGAGGGCACGATCGGCGTCTGGACCGCGGACCAGGGCAAGAGGATCAACACCTTCCGATTCGCCACGCGCATCAAATCCCTTTCGTTCGTGCCGGGAAGCTCGATTCTGGCCGTGGCGGGAACGGACAAGATCATCCGGATATTGAACGGGGAGACGGGCGGCGAGCTCCGCAAGCTCGAGGGCCATGCCGAGAGCGTGGAAGCCATCCAATTCTCGCCGGCGGGCCGCCTACTGGTTTCGGGAGGACTGGATTCGAGCGTCAAATTGTGGGAAGCGCTCACGGTTTATATAAGGAACGCCGAAACGCCGCTGAAGAATTCCGCCGGAGAACCCCTGTTAACGTTGCGCGAGGCGACCAAGGTCCAGATCGAGAGAGTAAAGGATTCGCAATATTACGTTCGCGCCAAGGCGCATTTGAAAGGATGGGTCGGAGCCGACCAGGTCACCTTTGAGAAGCCCGACCTGCGGAAGCCGGTCATTCGGCTCGCGGAAGTGACGTTCGACGGATCCAGTGCGACCCTCCGCGGAACCGCCTATGACGACGTCAAAGTCCAGAGCGTATTTGTGGGCGAACATTTCTTCGCGCGCGGCCCGTCGGCCGGGCGGACCTCCAACTTCGGAGACTCGTTTCCTTTTGAGGGGACCGTGCCGTTTTCCCCCGGGTCGCCGCCCAGCATAACGGCGCTGGACGACGCGGGACGCGAAGTTGCGGTAAGCGTTTCCACCGTCATGGCTTCGCCGGACTTTAAGCCGCGCTACGGCCTTCTGCAGACGCAGGGCGCGGCGAAGATCTACCGCGAGCCGTCCCGCAAATCCGCGGCGGCGGGATTGACGCAGACGGGCGAAATATTAAATTCGATTGGTTTTCAGGGAGAATGGTACCTGCTGGAAGACGGCAACTGGGTGAACTGGATGGACGTGATGGACCAGTTGGCGGCGGAGGACGAAGACGAAGGAAAGTAGTTGTTACTTTTTGGTGCGCTTGCGCTGATTCCCGTCTAAAACTCTTTTACGCAGACGGATGCTTTTAGGAGTAACTTCTACCAATTCGTCCGGACCGATGTACTCGATGGCAAGTTCCAGAGTCATTTCCCGCGGAGGCGTCAGAACGATGGCGTCGTCCGTGCCCGAAGCGCGCATGTTGGTGAGTTTCTTGCCCTTGGTGGGCGTCATGCTCAAATCTTCGCCGCGCGAACATTCCCCGATCACCATTCCCTCGTAAACTTCCACTCCGGGTCCGATAAAGAGTTCGCCGCGCTCCTGGCAATTGTTCAGGGCATAAGCCGTGGTGGTGCCGGGCTCCATGACGACCAGTGAGCCGTGCTCCATGCTTGAAAATCCTTCCGCTATGGGCTTATAGGAATCGAAAACGTGGTTGATGATCGCGGTGCCGCGAGTGGCGGTCATGAAAACGCCCTTGAGTCCGATGACGCCGCGCGTCGAAATCTGATATTCAAAATGCGTTTCTCCCGTCGGAGCCTGCGACATGTTGAGCAGCGTTCCCTTCCGGCGGCCGATCTCTTCGATGACGGTGCCCTGATATTCTTTGGGCACGTCGATCACGAGGAATTCGAACGGCTCTTTCTTCACGCCGTTTTCCTCATGGATGATGACCTCGGGCTGCGAAACCTGAAGCTCGTAGCCTTCGCGGCGCATCGTTTCGATCAATATGGCCAGATGCAATTCACCGCGTCCAGCAACTAAAAATGTATCGGGGCTGCCGGTATCGGTGACGCGGAGCGAAACGTTGGTTTCAAGTTCGCGATATAAACGCTCGCGCAGCACGCGTGACGTCACGAACTTTCCTTCGCGTCCCGCGAAAGGGCTCGTGTTCACGGCGAAACTCATCTGCACGGTGGGCTCGTCAATCTTAGGCGGCTCGAGCGGCGTAGGATTTTTAATGTCCGTGATAGTGTCGCCGATTCCGATCCGTTCGAAACCCGCCACCGCCACAATATCGCCCGCTCCCACTTCGTCCACTTCCCTGCGTTCCAGGCCTTCGTACGTCAGCAAATTCATCACTTTGGCGGGCGCCTGGCTTTTATCGCGCCGCACGAGCAGGGCCTGCTGGCCCTTCGTGATTTTGCCGCCGGTGATTTTACCGATACCCATCGTTCCCTTGTAAGAATCCGCGAGCAAGGCCAGGGTCAAAATTTGCAGAGGCGCCGAGGGATCGGCTTTGGGAGGCGGGACTTTCGCGATGATCGTTTCCAGCAAAGCGTTGATGTTGTCCGACGGATGTTTGGGATCCATGGTCGCCGTTCCCTGGAGGGCCGAGGCGTACACAATGGAAAAATCGAGCTGGGCTTCGTTGGCGTTCAGTTCGCAGAAAAGATCAAACGTGCGGTTCACGACGTCTTCGATTTGAGAGTCCGGACGGTCGATCTTGTTGATCACGACAATGGCGTTATGCCCGAGCTCCAACGCCTTGCGCAGCACGAAACGGGTCTGGGGCATGGGGCCGTCTTTCGCGTCCACGACCAGCAGCACGCCGTCCACCATCCGAAGCGTCCGCTCCACTTCGCCGCCGAAATCGGCATGTCCCGGCGTATCTACGATATTAATTTTGACGCCATTGTACGTAACGCTCGCGTTCTTGGCGCGGATCGTGATGCCCTTTTCCTTTTCCAGATCCATCGAATCCATGATGCGCTCGCCCAACGACTCCATGTTCCGCTGAACCTGGGTCTGGCGCAAAATGGCGTCGACCAGCGTCGTCTTGCCGTGGTCGACGTGGGCGATGATGGCGATGTTCCGGATTTTATCAGTGGCGTTCGTCATAAATGGGCGTCCTATCAAAAATTAAAATGAAAATAATACGCATTCCGGTTGATGGATCAGCCGGTGCCGCGCTTATCCGATTACAGCGTGCCTTTTTCGGGTTTCCCTTCAGGAAGGACTTCAAACGCCGCGACTTCAGGCGGCGACGCCACAAGTGCAGGTATTATACCAAACAATCGACGGATATGGGGAGTGGCCAGATGTTCGTCCAGGGCCTGGCGCGAGGTCCATCGCTCAAACATCATGATGCTGGTAGGGTCATCGGTGGAACGGTGCAGAACGTATTGGATGCATCCGGCTTCATCATGAGTGGGGGCAACCACATCGCGCAGGGCGCGTTCCAGCTCTTTATCCTTGCCCGGCTTCGTCTTAAATCTTGCAACTACCGTTATTTCAGCCATGATGCCCGCCGCTGTCTCCTGTTCCTATTTTAAGAATTCGTCGATGAGGCGCTTGAGGCTCGCCGTCCCGGGATATCCGACCATCAGCCGCCCGTTCACCATGAACGTCGGTGTCGAGCTGATGCCCAGCGAGTTCCCCTCCGCCAGGTCCCGGCTCACCTCCGAAGCGGTGGCCTGAGTGTCCACGCAGGCCTGAAACACCGGCATGTTCAGGTTCGCCGCCTTTGCCGCGACCGTCAGCCGCTCGCGGATGTTGCCGACGTTGATCTCCGCCTGCTTCGCGTAAATCTCGTTGATGACGCCCCAGAAAGCCTGCGGCTTCTGCCGGTAGGCGCAGAGCGCGCCGACGGACGCCTGGAACGCCCAGGGATGCACCCGCATCAGCGGATAATTTTTATAGACTAGCCGGACTTTGCCTTTGTAAGATTCCACGAGCTTGTCGTTTTCAAGGGCGAAGTGCGCGTTCTTGCAGGAAGCGCATTGCAGGTCCGAAAATTCCACGACGGTGACGGGAGCGCTGGCGGGCCCCTTGGCCGGCGAGCGGGAAACGTCCACCGACCGCATGCGGACCTGGTCCATGTTGGTTTCGAGGTCAAAAAGGTTTCCGATGATGTAGTTGCGGCCGTTCTCGGAAAGATAGATCCGCTGGCTGCGGACGTTGGCCGTGTCGAGCTGGACTTCGAGGTCCGCCTGCATCAGGCCCGGTATGGGAGAGGGGCCGGGGCGGACGATCTTCATCGACCATTCGCCAGGGATAGACAGCGCTTTCCTTATATTGGGGATGAGCTTGTCCTGGTCAATGGCCAGGGAATCTTCAGCGAAAGCGGCCCGGGAGAACATAAAGCCGGCGGCCAACAGGGTAAAAATTACGCGACGGGCTCGAATCATGCGGCGATTATATCAAACAGCTTCCGGGCAAGCAACGAATTGACAATTGACGGAAAATTGTCTATTCTTTTCGAAGATGAGCGTAACCTTTCGCGCGCAGGATGTTCCTACCGACGGAAAAATGCCCCTTATTTCAAGACGACTTTTCATTTGGATCGGCTTATGTTCCGCCATGCTTTTGAGCGGCGCCGGCGCGCTGGAAGCCAAGGGCAAGAAACCGCCTGAGGGACAGGATCCCCTTTTGGAAGATTCTCTGCAAACTTCGGACGAATCCGTTTCCCCCGAAGCGCAGATCGAACGCAGGGACATGCCCATCGACATGCCCGCGAAAGCAGAAAAGATAGAGCGCGCCGAGCCGGCCGCGGACCGGACTTCGTCTCCCGCCGAAACGCCTGCTGCGGCGCCGCAAAACGCCTCGGATCAGCCGCCCCAGTCCGTGCCGCAGTACCAGAGCGGCCGAGTCATCGAAACGGTCTGGGTCTGGCAGGAAACGCGCGACTGCCTCTGGCGTCTCGCCCGCAAGCATTACGGCGATCCCTGGAAATGGAAAAAGATTTATTTGGCCAATCGCGGTTCGATCCTGGACCCGAACGTCATTTATCCCAAACAACGCATCGAAATACCGTCCGCGGCTGAATAGCCCGGTGAGAGGAAAATAGAAAGCCGCGCCCTATGGTTACGAAACGGATTTTTTTAGGCAATACCGAAGAATCGCTGCTCCTCTGCGGCGAACACGACGCCAATTTGAAGGCCATCGAGCAGAAGCACGGCGTGCAGATCTTCGCGCGCTCCAGCAACCTGGCGGTGCGCGGCAACGCGCGCAAGGTGGACCAGGCCATCGCGACGCTCGAGGAGCTGAAAGAGCGGGTCCACACCATCCGGCAGGAAAAGCAGGGCGCCGCGGCCGCCAATTACTCGCTTAAGGAAGATATGACTCCATCCCTGAAATTGAACACTTACGACGAGATTATGGTCAGCGCCACCGGCAAATCCATCCGGCCCATGACGGCCAATCAGAAGAAATACGTGGACGCCATCTACAAATCGGACATGGTGATGGGCGTCGGCCCCGCCGGCACCGGCAAGACGTTCCTGGCCGTGGCCTGCGCGCTGCGCGAATGGCAGGCCGCCAAGGTTCAACGCATCGTTTTAACGCGCCCCGTGGTCGAAGCCGGCGAAAAGCTCGGCTTCCTGCCCGGCGACCTGCACGATAAGATCAACCCCTATTTGAAGCCGCTCTATGACGCCTTCCAGACTTTGCTCGGGACCGAGCGCTTCCGGATCTGCAAGGAAGACGAAACCATCGAGATCGTCCCGCTGGCCTACATGCGCGGCCGGACGCTCGACAACGCGTTTGTCATCCTCGACGAAGCGCAGAACACGACGCCCGAGCAAATGAAGATGTTCCTCACGCGCCTCGGCTCGCGCTCCAAGATGATCATCACGGGCGACGTCACGCAGATCGACCTCGAGTTTAAGCGCAAATCCGGTTTCGTGGAGTCGATGCGCATCCTGAAAAACGTTCCCGAAGTCCAGGTCGTCAAATTCGCGGGCGAGGACGTCATGCGCCACCCGCTCGTCAAGAAAATCATCCAAGCCTACGACGCCTCCGAGAAATCCACGGAGAAGTAAAGCGCCTCTTCCCACCCCGTTTTAATATCATGAACCGGTTCGCAGACTTTCTGCGGGAAACCCTGCGCAAAACGCTGATGAGGATCCTCATCCTCACGGAGAAAAGCTCCGCGCAAAAAACGTCCGTCCGGGAAGACGAGTCGGTTCTGAAGCGCGACATCCACATCCCCCCCGCGGTGGTCGCAGTCCTGGGCAGTTTTTTTCTCTACGGGCTCCTGCTCCTCGAGGTTGGAAACTCCTGGCCCATGGCTCTGAGTCTCGCCATATTCGTCCTGGTTGTCCTGGGCCTCTTCACCTTTTACCTCAAGCACGATTTTCCCAAATTGATTGCCGATGACGAAGCCATGATGCTCCTGGGCACGATCATCATCCTGTTCGCCGCCATGATCGGCGCTCTCAAACGCTGGCCCGTTTCATTCTATCTCACGCCTCTGCCAGCCGCTTCCATCCTGGCCGCGCTCCTGCTCCACCCGCGCCTGTCGCTCGTGGTCACGATGGTTCTTTCGATCATCAACGCGATGGTCCATCAATTCGCTTTCGACTGCTTCATGCTTTCGTTCTTCGCCGGCTGCACGGGCGCGGCGGCCGCGGTCTACGTCCGCTCGCACAAGGATTTCATCCGGACCGCCGTTTTGATCGCCATTTCCCAATTCCTGGCCACGTCCATCCTGGCGCTTTTCCACCAGAACGCGCCCTCCGATTTCGGCTGGCAGTCGCTCTGGGCGCTCTGCAACGGCTTCGCCTCCGCCATGCTGGCGCTCGGCCTCCTGCCGTTCCTCGAATCGTTCTTCCTGCGCCTCTCGCCCATGCGTCTGCTCGAGCTCGCCGATTTCAACCAGCCCATGCTCAAGCGCCTGATGGTCGAAGCTCCCGGGACCTATCACCATTCCTTAATGATGGCCACCATCGCCGAAGCCGCGGCCGCCGCGATCGGCGGAAACCCTCTGCTGGCGCGCGTGGGAGCCTACTATCACGATATCGGCAAGCTGGTGAAACCGGAATATTTCATCGAGAATCAGGGAAGCCTGGGGAGCAATAACCCTCACGGAAACCTGGCGCCGGCGCTCTCGAGCCTCGTCGTCATTTCCCACGTTAAAGAAGGCGTGGCGCTGGCGCGCGCGGCGAAACTCCCGCAGGAGATCATCAATTTCATTCCCATGCACCACGGGACGTCGCGGATCGAATATTTTTACCACCAGGCCAGGGAAGACGCCCAGGAAGAGCTGATCAAGCACGACCTCGACGCCGACCCGCACGAAGCCGAAGTGGGCGAGCAGAATTTCCGCTACCCCGGCCCGCGCCCTTACACCAAGGAGACGGCAATCCTGATGCTCGCCGATTCCGTCGAAGCCGCGGCGCGCACCCTGGAAGAGCCCAACCACATGCGGCTAAAAGAATTGGTCCACAAGCTCATGCAGTCCAAAATCGACGACGGACAGCTGTCCGACGCGCCGCTGACGCTCGCCGACCTCAGCAAGATCGAAGAGGCCTTCACCAAAACGCTGACCTCGATCTATCACGCCCGCATCGAATACCCAGAATCCCGGAACTAGTGAACCCGCACCTGACCGGATTCGACCGGCTCGCCCAGAAACCCGCGCTCCTCCGCCTCGTCAAAAAAGTCTGCGCCAGAGTCCCGAGGCTCCGGAAACCCGGCGATATCCAGTTCATTCTCGTCTCCGACGCCAAAATCAAAAAACTCCATAAAGAATTTTTGAATGACGGCGCCGCCACCGATGTCATCACTTTCCAATACCCAGCGCTTCCCGCGGTCCGAAAGCCCTCGGTTGATTTTCCTTTTGGGGATGTTTACATTTCCCGCGATACGGCCCGCCGCCAGGCCCAAAAGGCCGGGCATCCGTTGATCAATGAAATCGCTTTTTTGATGGTTCACGGGCTGCTCCATCTGGTGGGATATGACGACCACGCGCCGCGCGACCGCCGCCGGATGCTGAACCGGCAGGCCCGGCTGATCCGCGCCATCGCGCCCAAGCTCGCGCCGGCCGATATCGATTGACTTACCGTCGGTAATGTTTTATTCTAGATTTCGCGTTTTCAACCGATTTAATCCATGATTGACACATACCACGGGATCGTCCTGCGGGCCGAAGACCAGGGCGAATACGACAAGCGCCTCACGCTCTACACCCGCGAGCTCGGCAAGATCAAAGCCAAGGTCGTGGGCGTAAAAAAGACGGCTTCCAAACTGCGCAGCTTCACCCTGCCGTTCACGGAAGCGCGGCTCCAGGTCTACCTGCACGGGGCGCCGCGCGCGGGACTGCGCGACCCGGGCAAGATCATCGGAGGCGAAGCGCTTTTTCACCACGCGAAGATCCGCGAGGACTGGGAGCGGCTCATTCAATGCAGCGCGCTCTGCGAAACGCTCGAAACACTGACGCACCCGTTTTATCAAAATGAAAAGGAATACGACCTGCTGGCCGAAACCCTGCGGCAAATGGAAAAAACTCCGAGCCCCGTTCTGCTCCGGCTGCGCTTCACCCTCATGCTGCTGAAAATCCTGGGCTACAGCCTGCGCCACCATGCGACCTGGCAGAGCTGCGTCGCGTCCGAGCAGGAGCTGCTGCGGCGCCTCGCCCTCTGGGACACGGAAAGCGGCGCTTTTTCCGACGAGGAAGTTCGCTGGCTGGAGCGTACCACGGAAAACTATTTGAGAAATTATCTCCCCGCGCCGCTCAAAACCGAGATGTTCCAGCGCAAGATCGTCAGCCTGGAAGCGGAGGCGCAAGCGTGAACCTGCAAGATATCATCATGTCGCTCCAGAAATTCTGGATGCGCGAAGGCTGCCTGCTCTGGCAGCCCTACGATATTGAGAAAGGCGCCGGCACGTTCAACCCCGCCACCTTCCTCATGGCGCTGGGCCCTAAACCCTGGGCCGCCTGCTACGTCGAGCCCTGCCGCCGCCCCACGGACGGCCGCTACGGCGAAAACCCCAACCGGCTCACGCACTATTATCAATTCCAGGTCCTGATTAAACCCTCGCCGGACGACATCCAGAAACTTTATTTGAAATCGCTGGAAGCCATCGGCATTAAAATTTCCCAGCACGATGTGCGGTTTGTGGAAGACGATTGGGAGTCTCCCACTCTCGGCGCCTGGGGACTCGGTTGGGAAGTCTGGCTGGACGGCATGGAAGTGACGCAGTTTACGTATTTCCAGCAGGTGGGCGGAGTGGACCTAAACCCCATTTCGGTCGAAATCACCTATGGCCTCGAGCGGCTCGCCATGTTCTCGCAGAAAAAATCCAGCATTTTCGATATCCTCTGGGACAATACCCGAACCTATGGCGAGATCCACAAGCAGCTCGAAAAAGAGTTCTCCAAATACCATTTTGAATTGGCGGATGAAAAGATCCTGCGCCAGCGGTTTTCCGAGGAGGAAAAGGAAGTTTCCCGGCTGATCGCCGCCGACTGCGTGCTGCCGGCCTACGATTCTGTCATGAAAGCCTCGCACTTTTTTAATTTGCTGGACGCCCGCGGGCTGTTGTCGGTGAACGAGCGCACCCAGTTCATCGGCCGAGTGCGCTCCGTGGCCAGCCAGGTGGCGCAGAAATATATGGAGCAGGTGTCCCCCCAGCAAGCCTCTGCTCGGCAGGCCACGTCATGAAAGAACCGCAGCTGAAAAGCGCCCTGCTCGAGCTCGGTACCGAGGAAATCCCGGCGTCGTACTTCCCGGAAGCCTTCGAGTTCATCCGCAGCCGCTCCGAAAAGTTTCTCAAAGAAAAAGGCGTCGCGTTCAGCGCGGTCCGCTGCATCGGCACGCCGCGCCGCATGAGCACGATCATCGAAGGCATCCCGTCGCGTTCCGACTCGCGCGAGGAAACTTTCTGGGGCCCGTCGCTCAAAGCCGCCAAGGATCCAGCGGGCACCTGGACTCAGGCCGCCTCCGGCTTCGCCAACTCCAAGGGCGCCAAAGTGCAGGACCTCCTGGTCCGGAAGAAGGAAAACGGCGCCGAGCACGTTTGCGTGGTCAAGAAGCACCAGGGCATCGCGGCGGAAAAAGTGCTGGCCGAGCTCTTCACAACGATCGTTCCCGCGATCCCTTTTCCCAAAAGGATGGTCTGGAACGCGACCGGATTTCGCTTCCCGCGCCCCATCCGCAACGTGGTCTGCCTCTTCGGCAGCCAGGTCCTCAAAATTTCGATCGCCGGCGTGAAGTCCGGCAACAAAACGTACGGGCTTTCGCACCTTAAGCCCGCGAACATCAAGATTTCCAACGCGCAAACCTACGTTTCGGCGCTCAAGAACCAATGCGTGCTGGCGGACCCCGACGTTCGCAAGGAAACAATTACAAAATCCTCGGCTCAGCTCGCCCACAAGGTGAACGGCCGCATCAAGGAAGACCCCGCGCTGGTAGATGAAGTCTCCTGGCTGGTGGAGCATCCGGTGCCCGTGCTCGGCAATTTCGATGAAAGCTTTTTGAAACTTCCCCCCGAAGTCCTTATCACCTGCATGAAGAAGCATCAGAAATATTTTGCCGTTTTTGATTCTAAAGGCGGTCTCCTTCCGCACTTTATCGCGATCCGGAATGGGATTTCCGAGCATCAGGATATCGTGCGCAAGGGCTACGAGAAGGTGCTCGTGGCGCGGCTCACCGACGCGCAATTTTTCTTCAGCGAGGACAGCAAAAAGCCGCTGGACAAATTTGTGGCGAAGTCGGCCGCAATCCAGTTGCAGGAAAAGCTGGGCTCCATGAAGGACAAGACGGAACGCATGAAGAGCATCGGGCGCTACCTGGCGCAGCAGATCGGATCCACGGCGGATACGGCGCTCATCGACCGCGCGGCGCACCTTTCCAAATTTGACCTCACCACCAGCATGGTGTTCGAGCTCCCGGAACTGCAGGGCATCATGGGCGAGATTTACGCGCGCGGCCACGGCGAAAACCCCGCCGTCGCAAAAGCGATCCGCGAACACTATTACCCCATCAGCGCCCAAGGCGATCTGCCCAAAGACGAGCTGTCGGGCATCATCGCCATCGCCGATAAAATTGACGGCCTGGTCGGCAGCTTCGTCATCGGCCACCTGCCCAGCGGCAGTTCCGACCCCTACGGCCTCCGCCGACAGTCGGCGGGCATCCTCCGCATCGCGCTCCAGAACAATTGGAACTTTTCGCTGAAAGAGCTCACGGAATTCACGCTCACCCAGTTCGGCGGCCTGCCCAACAAGCAGGACCTGCTCAAAGATATCCTGATGTTCCTGCGCGACCGTTTCCAGCTGCTGATGAGCGAAGAAGGTTTCGCCGTGGACGAGGTCCAGGCCGTGGCGCGCAACAATTCCCAGCCCGACAGCGAACACCTCAAGCTCCCCCAGCTCCGGCGCAAGATCGCGGCGCTCAAAAAAGTCCGCGGCCATTCCGATTTCGACGCGGTCGCCACGGCCTACAAGCGCGCGGCCAACATCCTCAAGCAGGCCCGGGCCAAGTCCATCGCCTTCTCGGCTGACGGTTTCAAGCAGGAGCTCATCAAGGACGCGGCCGAGAGCGACCTGCGGGCGCTGGTACAGGAGCTGGAATCCAAAACCAAGGGGCATCTGAACGACGCCCAGTACGAGCCCGCGCTCCGCGAGCTGGTGAGCCTCCGCCAAGCCCTCGACAAATTTTTCGAAAAGGTCATGGTGGTCGATCCCGACGCCGCCCTGGCCGCCAACCGCCTTTCGCTCCTGGCGGGCCTCGAATCCCTTTTCAAACCCATCGCGGACTTCTCCCTCATCCAAAACAAGGCATAAAAAGCATTCAGCAGGTTGATGCTTCGTCATTTGCAGGATACAGACCCCTTCCTACATTGACTTAATTTGACTATACCAGCCTTCTTTCCTTAATATATAGACTGATAGCGTCAACTTGACATATTCAGCCCATTTGACTTAGAATAGACCGCATCGTGAAAAAATTCATTATTTTTATCGTCATCGTCATTGGCGGCATGGTTTGGCTGAAGGATTGGATCACCTCCGGCAAAATGGACGCCTACCTCGCGGCGCACCCAAACCCCAAGGTCACTCCTCATATCCTGTTCGGGCTGGGGGAATTTTATTTTGTGGCCCAGGAACACAAACCCGCGGCTTATTACTATAAGTGGATCCTCGACAGCTATCCCAAACACCCGCGCAGGGACCGGATCCATTGGCAATTAGGCCGCTCTTACGAAGAGATCGGCAAGCGGGGCGAAGCGATGGAGCAATACACCATTTTGATGAGCTCTTACGGCAAAACAAATTATGGAGAGTTGGGACACAACCGCTATGGCCAGCTTAGGTACTGATATGGATACCTTTTCCAGCCTCATCGCAGCCGGCATGAAGCAGAGGAACATTTCCCTGCGCGGCGTGGCGCGCGAAATCGATCTGGATCCATCGTTCTTTTCCAAGGTGCTCGCGGGCAAGCGGACGCCTCCTTCCGACGAGAAAACCCTCACGCGGCTGGCTCAACTGCTGGGTCTCGATCCTCTGAAGCTCATCATTTCCACGGGGCTCATCCCGTCCCAGATCCGGCCGCTCCTGGAAAGCGAAGAATTTCTCAACTCCGTGCGCGGCGGCAAATCCTTGAAGGTTTCCGCCAAAGCCTCCGCGGCGCCGGCCAAAAGTTTCGCGCCCGGCGCATCCGCGGGTTCAGGCTCGGCTTCTTCGTCGTACTCGTCGCGCAAACGTCCCGAACTTTCTGAAGACCTTTTATAATTCCCGCTCTCCCATGAATTTCCATTCCCTATGAACTCCCCATTTCACGATATTGAATCGGCGCTTATTTTGAACCAGATCCCGGCGATCGGCCCGGCGAAGTTCCGCGCGCTAGTGCTGCATTTTGGAAGCCCGGCCGCGGCCTTGTCCGCGCCCTTCGAAGAGTTAAAAAGCGTTGAAGGCATGACGCCCCTGGCCGCCGAAAGCCTCGCGCGCAGCTCCGGTCAGCGTCCCTGGGCGGACCAGGAACTGAAACTGGCCCGAGAGAACCAGATTGAGATATTGCATTGGGACCACCCAGCCTACCCGTCCCTGCTGAAGACCCTTCCCGACGCGCCGCCCATTCTTTACGCTAAAGGCAACCTGGCGCGGCTCTCTTCCGCTTCGATCGCCATCGTGGGCAGCCGCCGCCCCACCCCCTACGGGGAGAAGGCCGCGAAGATATTCGCGGGCGGACTGGCGCGTCTCGGCATCGCTACGGTCAGCGGCCTGGCCCGGGGCATCGATACCTGCGTCCACCGGGCCAGCCTGGAAGCGCAGGGCGCCACCATCGCCGTGCTGGGTTCCGGCCTCCTCGAGATGTACCCCCGGGAGAACCAGGCGCTTGCCGAATCCATCTATAAGGAAGGAGCGATCATCAGCGAGTTCCCGCTGAACGAGCCTCCTTTGGCCACGAACTTCCCGCGGCGGAACCGCATCATATCGGGCCTGGCGCTGGGTTCGGTTATCGTGGAGGCCGGCGAAAAGTCGGGCGCCCTCATCACGGCGCGCTACGCAGCCGATCAGGGACGCGAGGTTTTCGCGGTCCCCGGCCCCATCACCTCCCCGGCCAGCAGCGGCCCGAACCGGTTAATTAAGGAAGGCGCGAAACCCATCCAAACGGTGGAAGACATCCTGGAAGAAGTGCAATCTTTGAAAAAAATTTACGCCCAATTTATATATAAGGAAAAGGCTCCGGAAGCGGCGCCGTCCGGTCTCAGCACCGACGAGACCGCGGTCCTGGACGTCCTCTGCGCCGAACCGCTCCACATAGACCATCTGAATCAGCGATTAAAATTTTCCACTGGCGCGTTTTCTAAAGTCCTGCTAGACTTGGAACTCAAAGGATTTATAAAAACTTTGCCCGGTAAATGGTATGCCCGCACCTAAGAAAAAAACTACAAAAGAACCCAAAGAAAAAGCAGCGGCCAAAGAATCCGGCCTGAAGCTGGTCATCGTCGAGTCTCCCACCAAAGAGAAGACGCTTTCCCGGTTTTTAGGAAAAGATTTCGTCGTTCAAAGCTCCTTCGGACACCTGCGCGACCTCCCCAAAAAAGAATTGGGCCTGGACATCAAAGACCACTTCAAGCCCTCGTACGAGATCCTCACCCGCGGCAAAAAGATCATCCCTTCTTTAAGAAAGCTCGCCAAGGAATGCTCCAAGATTTATCTGGCCACCGACTATGACCGCGAGGGCGAGGCCATCGCGTGGCATCTGTCCGAGCTGTTGAACGTGTCGGAAGACAAGATGTACCGCATCACTTTCCACGAAATCACCCCCGAAGCCATTCAGGAAGCCCTAAGAGAGCCCCGCAAGATCAACAAAACACTCGTCGATGCGCAAGTCGCGCGGCGCGTGCTGGACCGGATCGTGGGCTACAAGCTTTCCCCGCTCCTCTGGGAGAAGGTGAAGCGCGGCCTCTCCGCCGGACGCGTCCAATCCGTGGCGGTGCGCCTCATCTGCGAGCGCGAAGACGAGATCGAGAAGTTCAAAAGCCAGGAATACTGGTCCATCCAGGTCGAGCTGATGAAAGAGCCCGACGTCAAACACCCGTTTTTAGCCCAGCTCATCGAATGGAACGGCACCAAGATCCAGAAGCTGGATATCAAATCCGATAAGGAATCGGGAGATATCGCGGCCAAGCTCGAGAAGTGTTCCTACAAGGTCCAGTCCGTGACGCTCAAGGAAAAACGCCGCGCGCCCCTGCCCCCTTTTATGACGTCCACGCTGGCCCAGGAAGCCTCGCGCAAGCTGGGTTTCTCGGCGCAACGCACCATGCGCATTGCCCAGTCCCTCTACGAAGGTGTGGAAATCAACCACGAGACGGTCGGTCTCATCACCTACATGAGAACGGACTCGCTCCACGTGGCCGAGCCGGCGCAGAAGGAAGCCCGCGCCTATATCGAAAAGAAGTTCGGCAAGGAAACGCTGCCGGAGAAGCCCCGCATCTACAAGACCAAGGCCAAGGGCGCGCAGGAAGCGCACGAAGCGGTCCGCCCAACCTCTATTCTGCGCGAACCTTCGCAAATTAAGGACTCGCTTTCGCCCGAACAGCTCAAGCTTTACGATTTAATCTGGAAGCGCTTCACCGCCAGCCAGATGATGGAAGCGCTCTACGACACGGTTACCGTCGAAGTCGAAGCCTTCGGCGGATCTTCAAAAGGCGTGCTTCGAGCTTCGGGCTCCACGCTGAAAAAGGCCGGTTTCCTTAAAGTATACGGCGACGAAATCGAGTCCGAAGACGCCGACCATCCCAACGAGCCCGCGGACAACAAGATCCCAGTTTTGAAGAAGGACGACCCGCTGAAGATGCTCAACTTGAAACCCGAGCAGCATTTCACGGAGCCTCCTCCCCGTTTTAACGAAGCGAGCCTCATCAAAATACTCGAAGCCAACGGCATCGGCCGGCCTTCGACCTACGCGCCCATCATCGAAACGATTTTAGCGCGCGGCTACGTCCGCCAGCAGGAAAAGAAGTTCCTGCCCACGGAGCTCGGCCGCATCGTGAACAGTCAGCTCACCCAGCATTTCCCCCGCATCGTCGACACCCACTTCACCGCCGAAGTGGAAGAGAAGCTCGACCACATCGCCGACGGAGACCTGGTCTGGAGCAAAGTGGTGGAAGAATTTTACGGCCCGTTTGCAAAGACGCTGGATGACGCGCAGAAAAACATGAAGGTCATCACCGTCGAGCCCAAGGATTCCGGCGAAATCTGCAAGCTGGACCAGGGCAAGATGCTCATCCGCGAAAGCCGTTTCGGCAAATATCTCTGCTGCGAGCATTTCCCCAAGTGCCGCTACAAAATTTCCCTCGACGTCAACGGGCAGAAGATCATGCCCCAGAACACGGACGAGAAGTGCCACAAGTGCAACAGCCCCATGGCCGTCAAGATCGGCCGCCGGGGCAAGTTCCTGGCCTGCACCGCTTACCCCAACTGCCGCAACATCATCGGTTTGGACCGCGAAGGCAACAAGATCATCCGCCCCGACCCCAAGCCGACCGACAAGAAGTGCGAGAAGTGCAGCAGCATGATGTGGCTGCGCGTCGGCAAGCGCGGCCCGTTCCTGGCCTGCAGCGCCTTCCCCAAATGCCGCAACCTTAAAAAGGTCGCGGCCGCCGACTACCCCGAAGCCGCCAACCAGTAGTATAATCTCCCATGAGTTCATTCGATCTTGATCTTTGGATCAAGCGGTTTTTGCTGTTCCTGAAAGCCGAACGGTCCGCTTCCCCGCACACCCTGCGGGCCTATCAGGAGGACCTGGCCGAGTTTAACCGATTTCTGACGAGAGCGGGCCACGCGAGGGGCCTGGACAATTTCCGCCAGGCGCGCCTCGTGGTCCGCGAGTTCTGGATCGACGGATCCAAGCGGCGGCTGTCGAACGCGACGCTGCTGCGCAAGCTCGCCGCGCTGCGCTCCTTTTTCCGCTACCTCGTGACGGAAGACGTCCTGCCCGCGAACCCGTTCAAGTATCTTGAACTGCCGAAGCGCGAAAAGAAACTCCCCCGTTTCCTGAGCGAAAAGGAAATGGAACGGTTTCTCGAGCCCTTCGAAGCGCTTGCGGGCACGACGAAAGGCCTGGAGCTCCGCGACCGGGCCCTGATCGAGCTGCTTTACTCGTCGGGGATCCGCATCCAGGAAGCGATGAACCTGAACGTGGAAGACATGGATTTATGGAACGGGATTTTGCGCGTTCTGGGCAAGGGCAATAAGGAAAGGGTGGTGCCGATCGGCGACGCCGCGGCCCGCTCGGTGCAGAAATATCTACGCGAACGCCGGGCCGGGCAGTCGTCCGGCCGCGAAGCGAAGGGTCCGCTGTTTCTCAACGCGCGCGGAACGAAGCTCGGCGCCCGGGGCGCGCGGCTGATCCTGAACCGTTGGGTCAGGAAGGCGTCGCTCGAGCGCAAAGTGAGCCCGCACACGCTGCGGCACACCTTCGCCACGCACCTGCTGAACCGCGGCTGCGACCTCCGCACCGTGCAGGAAATGCTGGGCCACAAGAGCCTCGCCAGCACGCAGATTTATACGCACACGTCCGTGGAACAGTTAAAGAAGATTTACGATAGGGCCCATCCAAGGGCTTGAAGGCAGGAACGAAGAGAAGAAAGTGGTGGACAGGGCGGGAGTTGAACCCGCACGATCGTAAGATCACACCGCCCTGAACGGTGCGCGTATGCCAATTCCGCCACCTGTCCATGATGTGCAGCAATAAGTCAGGGCTGAAGCACTATTTTAATATAAGCGGGACGCTCTGTAAACGATATGACCGGCAAAGAAAAAGAACCGACGATCAAAATCATCGCCAAGAACCGCAAGGCGCACCAGCGCTTTGCCATCATCGAGTCACTGGAAGCCGGGGTGGCGCTGAAGGGGCATGAGGTCAAGTCGCTCCGCCAGAGCAAGGTGACCATCGATGAGGGCCTGGTCCGCATCAACGAGGGTGAAATCTTCCTCTTCAACGTTTACATCGCGCCCTATTCTCACTACAGTTACAAAGATATCGAGCCCACCCGCACGAGAAAACTGCTCATGCACCGCGAACAGATCGTCCGGCTTTCCGCGGAAGTCCAGCGCCAGGGCATGACGCTGATCCCGCTCGAGATCTATTTCAAAGACGGACGGGCCAAAGTCGCCGTGGGCCTCGCCAAGGGCAAGAAGGATCAGGACCGCCGCGAGGACATCAAAAAACGTGATGTCGAGCGCGAAATTCGCAGGAAATATATTGCAAAATAGAGACTGGAGGACTTGATGATACTGCCGCCGCTCGCCGCATCCAGAAAAGGATTTACCCTGATCGAGCTGATGATCGTTGTGGCTATCATCGGCATTCTTGCCGCCGTCGCTATCCCCAAATTCGCCGATATGCTTCGAAAATCAAAGGAAGGCGTTTCCAAAGGAAACCTTTCCGCTCTCCGATCGGCCCTGAACATTTATTCCTCGGACAACGAGGGGATATTCCCCGCCGATGATCTTTCCTGCCTCACCGCTCAGTCCAAATATATGGAATTCATCCCCACCGCCAAAACCGTGTACCATAACGATACGGACCTGCTCGAAAACAACGACGACCTGGGCATGGCGGGAATGGTCATGTCCGATAACGGCAGATGGAAATACTGGAATTGGACGACATCTTTCCAGGGCAAGAATCAGGGGACGATCTGGCTGGGCTGCACCCATACGGACACCAAAAGCGCCCTAATTACCAGCTGGTAACCCGTTGACAGGCCCGTTGTTTTTTATTATTATACTGGGCCATGATTACAGCATATAAAGATCAAAAGACGTTCATCCCCAAGGCCGGATCCGTCGCCCGCAGATGGTTTGTGATCGACGCCAAAGATCAGGTGCTGGGCCGTTTTTCCACGCAGATCGCCAACATCCTGGTGGGCAAGAACAAGACCATCTACACCCCCACCGTTGATTGCGGCGATTTCGTCATCGCCATCAACGCGGACAAGATCAGGCTCACCGGCGACAAGCTCAACCAGAAAGTCCATTTCTATCATACCGCGCATCCCGGCGGCGCCCGCATCACTTCCTATAAGAAGCTCGCGAAAGAAAACCCCCGCAAGATGCTCCAGGTTTCGGTCAAGCGCATGCTCCCCAAGAACAAGCTGGCCTCCCGCCAGATCCTGAGGCTTAAAATTTATACGGGCGGTACGCACCCCCACGGAGTGCAAAACCCCCAGAAATTAGAGGTTTCAAACTAATATGGAAACTATTTGGGCTACAGGACGCAGAAAGACGGCCATCGCCCGGGTTCGTTTGGTGCCCGGTTCGGGCAAAGTCGTCGTCAATCAGCGGTCTCTGATCGAGTTCTTCCGCGGCAACGCCAAGGGCCCTATGCTGGCCATGCAGCCCATCGAGATTTCCAAAGTCACCGGTTTCGACATTTTCGTCAACGTCCTGGGCGGCGGCATCACCGGCCAGGCCGAAGCCATCCGCCACGGCATCGCCCGGGCGCTGGCCAAGAGCGATCAGAAACTTAAGCTTCAAATGCGCAAGGAAGGGTACCTCACCCGCGATCCTCGCGCCGTCGAGCGCAAGAAGTCGGGCCAACCCAAAGCCCGCAAGCGCTTCCAGTACTCCAAACGCTGATGTCTCAGCGGGAACTGCCTCCTGGCGGTTCTCCTCTCCGGAATTCAAATGGCCCCTGCCACTGATCTCCGAAAAGCCAAAAAACCCGTCGACACAAGCCATCGCGGCTTCTCCTGTAAAACCATACTGTTCAACTGCGAATGCCATTCTTTTGACGAGGTGGAACGCCAGCTCGTCAAAGCCATTCATTGCACGATGACCTCGGCGCGCGCCCTGGCGCTCGAAGTTCACACTACCGGAAGCGCGGTGGTCTATACCGGGCACAAGGAGCGCTGCGAAGCCGTCGCCGGCGTCCTGGAAGACATCAAGCTCATCGTTAAAGTCTCCGAATAATCCCCAAACCAAAAATAAGTTTTTCAAAAGACGCACCCTCCAGCGGAGGGTGCTTGGACGATTGCGCCGGTGCGCAGATCACCGCGCAATCCTACACTTTTTCAAAACTTATTTTTGGTTTGTGGTATCGGAAATCTGACAGTACAGCTTGCCGGCTTTAACGGTGGTGGGTAAGGGGTCCAGAAACGCTCCGGAGCAGGGGCCGGCGACGCATTCGCCGGTGTCGGGCAGGTAGAGCGCGCCGTGATTTTTGCATATCAGAAACTTTTTGTCGTCGGTGAAGAAGTCGTTGTCGCCGAAGTCCAGCGGCAGGGGAACGTGCTTGCAGCGGTTCGCGTAAGCGTAAAACTTTCCTTTGTGGTAAACCGCGAATCCTTCCTCTTGAAGTTCCGAGCCTGATCCCGGCTTTGCGCCGGAGCTTTTATCAGCGGGCAGTTTGAACATGAACTTGCCGCTTTTGGCCTTTTTGATGGCCGCGACGTCGCCGATAAGAATGGGTTTCATTTTAACGTTGGGGAAATAAAAAAGGGGTCTGATTTTCGTCAGACCCCTTTTCTGTCAAGCCGGTTGAATCAATACCAGCGGGCGAATATCGGCAGATGGGTCGAGGCGCCCATGAAGAAGATCATGGGGATCGAGAGCCAGGTGTTGGTGCGAGACGCGAGGAACGCGCGGCGCGCGAACTTGGTCTTGTCGACCGAAGCGTCCACCGGCGTGATGCCGAGCAACACCTTCTGGCAGCGCCAGATGATGGCCCAAACGTTGAGCAGCATCAAGGTGCCGATGCCGCCGCCCATGCCGATCGCGAAAGCCGCGTTGCTGGTGACGCCCATACGGACGTAGAGGTGGTAGATCGCGCCGCACATCACCGCGACGATGACCGCGACGACGGCCGCCAGCAGGTTGCCGTTATTCAGCGGGCCTTCGGGCTTGATCAGGAAAAAGAGGATGGCGTACGTCACGCCCACGATCGCGATCCAGGCCAGAAGCGGGGCCAGAGCGCCCGAAACCGTCTCGCCGGACAGGATGCTGATGAAGTAGAGGAACCCCGTCACGAACGTCAGGACCGAGGCCCAGCGGAAATAGAACAGGGTGGGAGGAATGAGCTTGGGGTTGACCTTGGGCTTCACGTCCGCCTCGAGCTCCTTTTGGAAGTTAACGTTTACCAGGTTGAACCAATAGAGCAGGCCGATCCAGGTGATGCCGCCCAGGATATGCAGCCACCTCAGCGTGAATTCATAAATGATCTTTGGGGTTAAAAAATCCATTGTCTCTCCTTGTTTTTACCGGATAATTACGATCTGAAGAGATGCTATAAAATATCCTACTTTTTAGTCAACTATTGATGGTCGCGGACTTCGCGGCGGCCTTCCAGGGCCCGGAGCAGGGTCAGTTCGTCCATGTATTCCAGCTCGCCGCCGGCGGGCATGCCCTGGGCCAGGCGGGTGATCCGGACGGCCGCGGGCCCATTTTCCCCGTTCTTCTGGTTGATGGCGTGGATCTGACGGGTCAGGTACTGGGCCGTGCTCTCCCCTTCGATATCGGCGCTGAGCGCGAGGATGACCTCGCGCACCTTTCCTTCCTTAAGACGATCCAACAGGGGGTCAATGCGCAGATCCTGGGGTCCGACGCCTTCCAGAGGCGACAGAGCGCCGCCCAGCACGTGGTAGAGGCCGTTATAGTCCCCCACGCGGCTCATCGCGATCAAATCCTGGGGCCCCTCCACCACGCAGACCAGCCCCTCATCGCGCGAAGAATCCTGGCAGACCCGGCAGGGCGATGAATCGTCCCAATAACCGCATTGCGGGCAGGGCCGGACCTTCTGATAGGTCTCCTGAATAGTTTGGATGAGGTCGCGGATTTCCTCTTCCGGGCGCTTGAGCAAGTGAAGGGCGATGCGTTCCGACATCTTGGGTCCGACGGAGGGAAGGGAGCGCAGCAGGGAGAGCAGTTTTTCGAGCGCTTCGGGGCGGACGATCACGCGGGTTCCTCGGAAGCGGTGACCTTGCCGGGGAAAAGTTCCATGAATTTTTTGACGCCGGAATCTTCCGCGGCGAAAAAGTCCGCGGACGCTTCGCCGGTGGATTCGATCGTTTCAAACGCCTCGTCCGCATCCTCCTGGCGCTGTTTGCCGGAAGAAATCTCGACTTCCTCTTCTTCGACGCGCGGCCGGGTTTCGGGATCGCCCAGCTTTAGGGTGATGGCGACTCTCTGTCCGGCTTCGCGGGCGAGCAGGTCTTCGATGAGGACGGCGTTGCGCCGGACGGTGTCCATTCCGAGCGCGGTATAAAAAGTGATCTCGACCTTGTCGCCCAGCTGGACCGAGGCTTTCTGCAAAAATGAATAGAGCGAGGCCTTGCTCTGCTGGAGATTGGCCAGAGTTTTCTTCCAGGCATTGCCGATGCCGGACGATGCGGACGCGGAAGAGGGAGCTGGAGACGCCGGGGCCGGCCGGGGCGGCGAGGATATGGGAGCGGCGGAAGACTTCGAAACCGGGATCGAGGTCGAGGCTGGGGCTGAAGCCTGGGCGGGAGCCGACGAGCGAATCGGAGCGCCGCCGCGGAGCGCATCTTCCAGATTCTTGATGCGCGCGAGCAGCTCGTCGGCGGGGAGCGCGTCGTCGCAAAGCCGGACCGCGCAGGACTCGAACACCACGTGGGGCAGATCGTTCCAGCGCATGAGTTCGGCGCAGCGGGTGAGCAGCTGGGTGTCGCGCAAAAGTTTCTCCTTGCTGAACCGGTCCACCGGGAGTCCCGGGCGAATGTCCAGATAAGGGTCTTCGCCGCCGTAGCCGCATTTCTGGATCAGCATCTGGCGATAGCTTTCGCGCAGCTCTTTCAAAAAGTGGGAGAGGTCGTAGCCGGTGTTCAGCGCCTGGCGCACCGATTCCAGAACGCCCTTCGCGTTCTTATCGGCGACCTGGATTAAAAATTGGTTGAGGAAATCGTCTTTGACCACGCCGAGCACGTTCTCGACGGTTTCCTTTTCGATTTTCGCGGACTTGGAGCCGGCCACCGAAGAAATAACCTGGTCGAAGAGCGAGAGAGCGTCGCGCATCGCGCCCCCGGCCGCGCGGGCCAGAATCGCCAAAGCGTCATCGGTCACCGCGATTTTTTCGATGTCGGAGATTTTTTTGAGATTGGAAACAATTTCTTTGATCGTCAGCGGCAGGAAGCGGAACCGCTGGCAGCGCGAGGCGATTGTCGTCGGGATTTTATGGAAATCGGTGGTGGCGAGAATGAACACCGCATGCGCTGGCGGCTCTTCGAGCGTCTTCAGAAGCGCGTTAAAACTGTGGTTCGAGAGCATGTGGACTTCGTCGATGATGAAGATCTTGTACTTGCCCGCGACCGGCGCGAAGGCGACGGAATCGATGATGACCTCGCGGATTTTATCCACCTGCGTGTGGCTGGCGGCGTCGAGCTCGAGGACGTCCAGGGCGTTGCTTTTGGTGATCTCCGAACAGGAGTCGCAGGAGTCGCAGGGCTCGCCCTGCGGGGAACGCTTCTTGCAGTTGAGCGCCTTGGCGAAGATGCGCGCCGAGGTCGTTTTACCGATGCCGCGCGGGCCGGAAAAAAGGTACGCGTGCGCCACGCGGTCCTGCAGGATCGCGGCTTTGAGAATAGCGGAGATGGTTTCCTGGCCGGTAAGGTCAGAGAATTTTTGGGGGCGGTACTTGCGGGCTAAAACCAGATATGACATTAAAGGTTAAAAGTGGTGGAGATGAGGGGGATCGAACCCCTGGCCTCGTCGTTGCGAACGACGCGCTCTCCCAGCTGAGCTACATCCCCAAAATCCTATTGAAAACTTCCTGAGTATTTGGGGATTGTCCCTTTTCCTTAATTCGAAGGAATAAGAGAAAGGGGCATCCCCGAAGCTGCGAAACTCAATCAAGACCTAAAGAACTTTATCAAACTCTGTACGCGAAGCCGCGAAAGGTTGGAGTATCCCTAAAAAGCGAAACCTATTTTAACATTTTTATGCGCTGATCAAAAGCTGGGCGGCCGCCATCTGCTGTTCGTCCGTGCCGCAGACGACCAGCACGTCGTTCGGCTGGAGCTGCATGTCGGGGTCGGGGTTGGCGATGTGGCGCCCCGCGCGGTAAATGCCGAGGATCGTGACGCCGGTCCGGCGGCGCACATCGAGAGAGCGGATCGTCTTGCGGGCGGAACGGGAATCTTCGCGGACGACAAACTGCGCGGTCGGGCTGCCGGCGGAAACGGGAAGGGTTTCGGCCAGGATTGCGGCGCGGTGCATTGGCTCGCTGGTGGCGAGGCCGAAAACCTCGTCCAGCATGCTTTCGAGCAGATCGTTTGCGCGGCGGATCCAGGGGCGGCAGACGAGGCCAAAAGCGATCAGCAGGCCGGCGGACGAAAACAGGACCGCGGGATCGTGAATGAAGGAGGAAGCGAGAAACATGTAGTACCAGGCCAGAATGCCGAGCGCGATCACCTGCATCGTGTTGTAGAAGTACTGGATGTTCAAATAGGAAAACAGGGGCGATGATTCCATCGTCCGCGTAAGCAGGATGAGCGCAGAGTGGTTCAGGTAGCGCGTCACCGCCGTAAAAAGCGGCAGAGCGAACAGGGCGGAGAGGCCCCAGAGTCCGGCCTGGACGGCGGCCTGCGGTTCGAGGCGCAGACGCAGGATGGCTTTGGCGACGACGCGCGTGGTGAGCGCGGCAGCCAGAAGGAAGCTCGCGTAAACCGCCAGTCGCATGATGTAGCCGGAAAACACATTCGCCATGCTGGACGCGCTTTTAGCCGCGCGCATGTCGCGCAGCCAGGTCTCGTAGCGGTCAAGGAACGAAGTGAGCCGCGCGGGCATGACCCGCGTCAGTCCGTTCACCAGCGGCGCGGAATTGCGGATAAGATACGGCGTGCAGAACGCGGTGACCGACGACACCGCAACCGCGAGCGGATAAAGGAAATCGCTCGTGATCCTGAGCGAGGCGCCCAGGCTGGCGATGACGAAGGAAAATTCGCCGATCTGCGCCATGCTGACGCCGATCTTGAACGATTTTTTCACCCCGTAGCCGGCCAGAAACGCTCCCAGCGCGACGGTCACGGTTTTCCCCAGGATGGTCGCCAGGGTGATCAGGAGGATCGGGACTTTATACTGCCAGATCTGCGCGGGGTTGATCATCATGCCGACGGCCACGAAGAAAATGGCGCTGAACAAATCGCGCACGGGGTGAATCCAGTCCTCGATCTGGTGCGCCTCGCGGGACGCCGCGATCACCGCGCCGGCCAGAAATGCGCCGAGCGCAATGGAAAAACCGAAGAGCGAAGCTAAAATCGCGCCCACCAGGCAGATCGCGAGCGAAACGATTCCCAGGATCTCCCTCACGTGAAACCTTGCGATCCAATGCAGGAGCCGGGGGACCGACCATAGGCCGATCACCAAAAAGAGGATGATGAAAAATCCGATGTTGAGCAGGGAACGCAGAGCCAGCGCCGCTCCGCCCGCGTCCGCGGTTCCCAGGCCCGACAGCACGGACAACAGCAGGACCGCCACGACGTCTTCCAGAATGAGAATGCCGAAAACGACCTGCGCGAAATCTTCCGTCATCAGCTTGAGGTCGGTGAAAACTTTGACGATGATCGTGGTGCTGCTGATCGCGAGGATACCGCCGAGGAAAATGCTGTCTTTGGAGCTCCAGCCGAAAAATTTTCCGATCTCGTACCCGACCCACATCATCCCGGCCACCTCAAGCGCGGTGGCGAGGGCCGCGGAAAGGCCGACGCGGCGCAGTTTGGGCAGACTGAACTCGAGGCCGAGCACGAACATCAAAAAGACGAGGCCCAGCTCGGCCAGCGTGTGAATGCTTTGCGCGTCGTGAATAAGGGAAATGGGCGGCGTGTGCGGGCCGATGATCAGGCCGGCCAGCAGGTATCCCAGAACGGCGGGCTGGCGGAGGAGATGGCAGAGCAGGATCATCACGCCCGCGACGGCGACAACGATGGCCAGGTCTTGAAGCAGTGGAGCGTTATGCATTTCGAGCTCCGGAGGGATTTTAAATGATGGTGGACGGGAGAGGATTCGAACCTCTGTAGGGCGTAAGCCCGCAGGTTTTAC
>CAZFYO010000006.1:0-208782 GCA_964523525.1 uncultured Elusimicrobia bacterium | reverse complement strand
TGCCCCAGACCGTGGAAGCCATCGACCACGCCCGGGCGGCCAACGTGCCCATCCTCGTCGCGGTGAACAAGATCGATTTGCCTCAGGCGAAAGCCGACCGCATCAAGCAGGAGCTTTCCCAATACGATCTGTCGCCCGAAGAATGGGGCGGCAAAACGATTTTCGTGGAAGTCTCGGCCAAAAGGAGAACCAATATTGATAAGCTGCTCGAGATGATCCTCCTCCAAGCCGAAGTGCTGGAGCTTAAAGCCAATCCCAATCGGCTCGCGCAGGGCGTGATCGTGGAATCGCGCCTCGACCCCAAACGAGGCCCCGTAGCAACGGTGCTCGTCCAGAAGGGTACTTTGAAAGTCGGCCAGACCTTTGTTTGCGGCGTCACGAGCGGGAAAGTCCGCGCGCTCATCAACGATCATGGCCAGCGCCTCGAAGAGGCCGGACCCGCCACACCCGTCGAAGTTTTGGGATTCAGCCAACCGCCCTCGCTCGGCGACCGCGTGATCGTGGTCGCGTCGGACCGGGAAGCCCGCGACATCGTGGAGAAGCGCAAGAGTCTCTCCCGCGACGCGGTCATCGAAAAGTCCCGCCATATTTCGCTCGAGATGCTCTCTCTGGCCGCGAAGCAGGGCCAGGTCAAAGACCTCCTTTTAATTTTGAAGGGCGACGTGCAGGGCTCGGTGGAAGCCGTAAAGGATTCCATCGAAAAGATCCATTCCCAGCAGATCCGCGTGCGGGTCATCCATTCCGGCGTGGGCGGGATCAACGAGTCGGATGTGTCTTTGGCCGCGGCTTCGGACGCCGTGATCATCGGTTTCAACGTCCGCCCCGAAATCTCCGCCGAGGATTTTGCCCGGAAGGAAGGCGTCGAGATCAAAACGTACCGCATCATTTATGAAGCCATGGCCGATATTCGCGCAGCGATGGAGGGGTTGCTGGAGCCCGAGGAAAAAGAAGTCTCGGTGGGCCGCGTGGAAATCCGCCAGATTTTTAAAACCCCGGCCGGCAAGGTCGCGGGCTGCATGGTATCCAAAGGCAAGATCAACCGGTCCTGCCAGGTCCGCGTGCTCCGCGATTCCAAGATCATTTTCGAAGGCAAGCTGTCCTCGCTCCGCCGCTTCAAGGACGATGTCCGCGAAGTGGAACAGGGTTTTGAATGCGGCCTGGCGCTGGAGAATTTTCAGGATTTGAACAACGGCGACGTCCTTGAGGCGTATATCAAGGAAAAACGCGCCCGTAAACTGGATTAAAGCCGCGATGCGGCGCCCGCAAAGCGCGGCGCGGTTTTCTTTCATCCCCCAGAAACCTAAACAAACCGGAGACCTTTTATGAACTTCAAGCGCAGCGAGCGCGTGGGCGAGCTCCTAAGGCACGAGATCTCGAACTATATCCAGCACATCAGCAACCCCAAGCTCGGGTTTGTCACGGTGGTGGCCGTGCGGCTTTCGGACGACTTGAGCGACGCAAAGATTTTTTATTCCGTTTACGGTTCGGAAGAGGAAAAGGCGGAGTCCGGACGCATTTTGAATTCAGCCATCTTCGATTTACGCCACGATCTTGGCAAGCGTCTCGAGAGTCTGCGGCGTATCCCGCATTTGCAGTTCGTTCTGGACGATACCGCCGAGAAAGCTCAGCGCGTGGGGTTGCTCCTGCACCAGTTGGCTGAAGAGCGCACCGATCCGAACCCTGAAGCCGGGCCTCCCGCAAAAATGAAAAAGTTGGACGACAAGCCCGCTTCTAAAACGACCATCAAAAAGACTTTTAAGAAGACCTTCAAGAAATGACGCCCCGGCAGCGAAAAAAACTTTGCAGTCAGATCGCCGCGGTTCTCAAGAAGAACAAAACGTTCTTCCTGACGGGCCACGAGAAACCGGACGGCGACACCGTGGCTTCGGAGCTCGCCATGGCAAGCCTTCTGAGGCGCATGGGGAAAATGGTTTTTGTTTATAATTTCGAAAAAGTCCCCGAATCCCTCAAATTTCTGCCCGGCACCGAAAAAATCCAGGCCTCTAAACGGGTGGACGGCAAGTTCGACGTCGCCATCGCTTTCGAATGCAACGATTCCGCCCGCTTCGGCAATATCATCGATTTAAGGACACAGGCCGGAACCGTCATCAACGTGGACCATCATCTGCACAACACAAATTTCGGCGACATCAATTGGGTTAATTCCGGGGCCTCCTCCAATTCAGAGCAGCTGTTTTATCTCTTTGAGCATTTGAAGATGCCCATCAACAAGGATGAGGCGTCCTGCCTTTATACCGGCATCATGACGGACACGGGACGGTTTCATCATTCCAATACCAATACTGAGACCCTGAGAATTGCTTCTCACCTGGTTGCGCGGGGAGTGGACGTGGCCTATCTCTGCGAAAAGATCTATTCCGAAAATGGCCTCGGCTGGGTGAAGTTATTGGGCCAGTCCATCAGTACGCTCGAAATGCGCAAGGATGGCCGTATCGCCAGCATGCGCCTCGCCAAGGGCGACTACGCGAAGGTCGGCGCCAGCGAGGAGGAAACGGAGGATATCGTGAACTACGGCCTCCAGATTCCGACCGCGGTCATATCCATCCTTTTCAAGGAATCTCCGTCCGGCGGCCAGGTGAAGATCAGTTTTCGCGCGCGGCGCAACGTGGACGTCAGCAGTCTGGCGCGGCGTTTCGGCGGCGGCGGCCACAAATATGCGTCCGGCTGCACGATTCCCGGCCCGCTTGAGGCTGCCATGCCCAAAGTCCTTAAACTTGCCGATGACCTTCTCGATTTACCGTCCTTAAGCTTCGAACCCTCCAAAAAATGAGCGCCGCAGTCTCGGCCCCGGAAGGACTTGTCACCGCTTCTCCCGTGCCCGCACCCGATATCAGCGGGCTCCTCAACATCAATAAACCTCAGGGCATCACTTCATTTCGGGTTGTGAAGGAAGTTCGGCGCCTTTTGGGCGTCAAAAAAGTTGGCCATTGCGGAACGCTGGATCCCATGGCTTCCGGCGTCCTGCTGGTCGTCTTCGGGCGCAGCGCGACGCGGCAGGTGCCGCTGCTCATGCAGGGCGCTAAAACCTATCGCGCGGAGATCCGGCTCGGCCTCCGCACGGATACGGGCGACGCGACCGGAAAGGTTCTCGAACAGCTGCCGGTTCCGGAAATTTCCCGCGAAAAGATCGAAAGCGTTTTGAGGGAATTTACCGGAACTATCGAGCAGATACCGCCCATGTTTTCCGCGCTGAAGCACCGGGGAAAAAAGCTTTACGAATACGCGCGCAGGGGAGTTGCGATCAAGCGCGCGCCGCGCAAAATCGAAATTTATTCCCTGGTTTTGATCCGGGAGTCTATTGCCGAGGATCGCACCCTGGAGATTCGCGCCGTCTGTTCCAAGGGGACCTATGTCCGGACGCTCGCCGAAGATATCGGCCGCCGCCTGGGAACCGTCGCGACGCTATCGGCTCTGGTCCGCGAAGCCGTGGGGCCCTACAAGATCGAAGACTCCTTCCCTGGCGAATCTCTGCCCGGCGCCCGGCGCGAGGCGCTTTTGCACAAAGCCCAGGATCCCGGGTCCCGCCGATGAAGCGCGTCATCGCAATCGGAACGATGGACGGCATCCACCGCGGCCACGCAGCCATCCTGAAAAATGCGGTGAAGATCGCCCGCAGTCGGCGCATGGAGCCCATGGCCCTGACTTTCCGCTTTCCACCCCGCCACTTTTTCAGGCCCGAACTCCGACCCTTTCTGCTGACAACCCCCGAGGAAAAGAAAATGCTCAGCGGGGAGCTCGGCGTTCGCCGGGTCGTGGCGTTGGATTTCAACGCGCGGCTCGCCCGCATGAGCGCGCGGCAATTTTTTGATCAAGTGCTGGTGAAGAAGTTTAAGGCGGGCGCGGTTGTCGCCGGCTATAATTTCGGCTTCGGCCGGAAGCGCGAAGGCACGCCGGATGCTCTGGCGCAAATGGCGGGAGAATCGGGAGTCGCGCTCCGCATCGTGCCGGAAGTCCGGCTGGGGAATTTGCCCATTTCTTCGGGACGCATTCGAAAGCTGCTGGCCCAGGGCGACGTGACCCATGCCGCGCGGCTGCTCGGACACCCCTATGGCGTCATCGGCAAAGTTGCCCGAGGCGCGGGACGGGGAAGGACGCTCGGGTTTCCCACCGCGAACATTCAGATGGATCCCGAAAAAATATTGCCGCCGGGAGTCTTCGCGGCGCGCTGCTCGGTTCTTGGAAATACGGCGCGCCGTTACAAAGCGGTCTGCAACGTGGGTTCGCGCCCGACCTTTTACAGGGGAAAAAGCGCGGTTTCCCTGGAGGTCCATCTGCTGGGATTTAAGGGGAACCTTTACGGACGCAAACTGAGAGTGGAGTTTGTCAAAAGGCTGCGTTCCGAGCGCCGCTTTGCGGGTCCCGTCCCGCTCCGCCGCCAGCTCGAATCCGACCGGAAACGCGCTTTACAAGTCCTTAAATAATTAGTATCCTAATGCCCGATATGTCAATTACTAAAGACAAGAAAAAATCGTTGATTAATGATTTCAAGATCAATGCCAAAGACGTCGGCAGCGCGTCCGTCCAGGTTGCGCTATTGACCGAGAACATTCAGAACCTGACCGCGCACTTGAAGAACAGCCCCAAAGACTTTTCTTCCCGCCAAGGCCTTTTCAAAATGGTCGGCCAGCGCCGTCAGCTCCTCGGTTATCTCAAGAAGCACGACGAAGCGGGCTATCAGAAAATTATCCAACGGCTCGATCTCAGAAAATGACGCGGGTATCATCCCCGTGTTTTCAAACCCCGGCAGGACAAGGGGCCTAAAAGTGAGATTTCGAAGGAACGCTTCCAAAAGCAGCGGTCATCCTTTGAAATCTCCTTTTTTTTGACAGGGTCCGGTTCTTCCGGGCTTGCGAGAGACGATCGAGCTTTCACCGATTTGAATTCCAGGAGGCAACACTGAAATGGGTACGGAAAATAAAGTAAAGCGCGCCGAGATTAGCTTCGGCAAAAACAAATTGCATGTTGAGACGGGCCGCATCGCCAAACAGGCGGCGGGCTCGGTATTGGTTCGCGTGGGGGACACGGTTGTTCTGGTCTCCGCGGCCATCTCGCAGGATATCAAGGAAGGCCAGGACTTCTTTCCCTTAACTGTGGACTACCGCGAGCGCACCTATGCCGCGGGACGCATCCCGGGCGGATTTTTCAAACGCGAAACGCGGCCCCGCGAAAAAGAGACGCTTACCTCGCGTCTCATCGACCGCGCGGTCCGTCCGCTCTTTCCCGAAGGTTTTTTGAACGCGGTGCAGATCACCGCCATCGTCATGTCGACCGACCTGGTCAATGACACGGACATCCCTTCCATCATCGGCGCGTCGCTTGCGCTGTCGCTCTCCGAAGCGCCTTTCAAGGGGCCTATCGCTGCGGTCCGCGTGGGTCTTGTGAACGGCCAGTTCGTGGTGAACCCGAATTACGAAGAGCAGAAGGAAAGCGAGCTCGATCTCATCGTCGCCGGCAACAAGAACGGCGTCATGATGGTCGAAGCCGGAGCCAACGAAATTTCCGAAGAGAAGATGCAGGAAGCCTTCAAGATCGCGGAAAAAGAGATCAACCGGTCCTGCGATGAGCAGATCGCTTTTTATTCTTCGGTGGCCAAAGAGAAGATGAAGTTTACGCCCGCGCCCATCGACGCCGAGCTTTCTAAAGCCGTCGACGCCGTGGCCCGCCCCAAGATCCGCGAAGTCGTGCGGACTCCGGAAAAGACTTCCCGCGAAGACGCATTTTCTTCCATCAAGAAGGGCATCGTTGCGACTTTCCTCGAGAAGTTTCCCGAGCAGAAGGCCGCCATCGGCCAAGTCATCGAAGGCATCCTTTATGAGGAAGCCCGCGCGCTGATCCTGAAGGATAAGGTTCGCACCGACGGCCGCAAATGGGACCAGATCCGGCCCATCGCGTGCGAAGTGGATATTCTGCCGCGCACCCACGGTTCCGCTCTCTTCACTCGCGGACAGACCCAGGCGCTGGCTACCGTCACGCTTGGCACTCCCGCCGACAAGCAGGTCATGGACGATCTCGAAGGGGAATACAAAGAGCGTTTTATGATGCACTACAATTTCCCTGGTTTCGCCACCGGCGAAGCCAAACCCGACCGTTCTCCGGGCCGCAGAGAAATCGGACACGGCGCCCTCGCGCGCCGCGCGCTTCTTCCGCTCCTGCCGCCGGAAGACAATTTCCCTTACACGATCCGCGTCGTCTCGGACATCATGGAGTCCAACGGCTCCTCTTCGATGGCCAGCGTCTGCGGCGGATCTCTCGCTCTCTTTGACGCGGGCGTCAAGATCAAGTCGGCTTGCGCCGGCATCGCGATGGGACTGATCATCGAAGGCAGCGACCAGGCTGTCCTCTCGGACATCATGGGCCTCGAAGATCACCTCGGAGACATGGATTTCAAAGTCGCCGGCACCCGCAAGGGCATCACGGCGCTCCAGATGGACATCAAGATCGAAGGCATCAGCATGGCGATCGTGGAAAAAGCCATCAGCCAGGCCAAAGCCGGGCGGATGCACATCCTCGACCTCATGGAAAAGGCCATCCCCGAAGCCAAGCCCGACTTCTCGCCCCACGCTCCTCGCATGGTCATGGTGCAGATTCCCATCGACAAGATCGGCGCCCTTATCGGCCCCGGAGGCAAGAATATCCGCAAAATTATTGAAGACACCGGAGCTCAGGTGGACGTGGACGATGACGGAAAAGTTTACATTTCCGGCACCGACGCCGCGGCCGTTGAGCGCGCGACGCTGTCGGTTCAGGGTTCCGCCGCCGAAATCGAAGTCGGCAAGACCTACACCGGCAAAGTCACCCGCATCATGGAGTTCGGCGCGTTCGTCGAAGTCCTGCCCGGCAAGGAAGGCCTCGTTCACATTTCGCAGCTGGCCGCCGAGCGCGTGGCCCGCGTGGAAGACGTCGTGAAGGAAGGCGAAACCATCACCGTAAAGTGCGTTGAAAAAGATACGCAGGGACGCTATAATTTCTCCCGCAAAGTATTGCTCGTGGGCGACGACGCCTACACGCCCGGGGGCAGGCCGCCCCGCCCGGTGGGCGCAGGGCGCGGAGACCGCGGGGATCGCGGCAGGAGATAAAGCGAATTCAGTCCGGCCACCGGACCACGTCCGGTTTAATTTAACGCTGCCAATGACGGCAGGGTGCTCTAACCATGGATAAGGAAATTCGACCCGAAGACTTGTCCCTTTACTACAATGAGATGCTCCGCTCCAATCTTCTGGAGCTGGAGGTCGAGACTCCCAAGGGGAAGATCATCCTGAAAAGGATCAACCCCGACCGGGAAGTCTCCCACCCTCATCCCGTCCAGCCGGCTCCCAAGCGAAAGAAATCGGAGCCCGCGGCCGCCTCGGCCGAATCCGGCCATCCTTCCGTAAAATCTCCCATCACGGGAGTTTTCTACCGCTCTTCTTCGCCCCAATCCGCTCCCTTCGTAAAGGAAGGGGATTCCGTGCATCAGGGCTCGGTGCTTTGTATCGTGGAAGCCATGAAAGTGATGAACGAGATCAAAGCCGACGGCCGCTACCGCATCGTCCGCATCCTGGTGGAAAATGCCAAGCCCATTACCAAAGGCCAGCCTTTGTTCCAGGTAGAGCCTCTGTAAAAATGGAACCCTTCTACTACCAAAACCGTAAAAAATCCAAACGCAGCGTACTTCAAAAAGGCCTCACCGGGGCATTCCTGGTGATCGTCTCCGCGGTCGCTCTGTATTGCCTTCTCGTGCCCGGAAAATCCGGCGCGTTCGGCCTGGCCCTGCGCGCGATGCTGCTCAAGACTTCGGGCTGGGCCTCGGTCGTTATACCGCTTTATCTCGGAGCCCTCGGGTTTTCCTACGTCAACAAGGAAGACGGCCAGCGCTTCCGGTCCCTCCTGAACGCGGGCGCGACATTTCTTCTCTGGCTTTCCGCGGCCTGCCTGTTTTCCTTCGTTTCCAAACCGTTCGTCGCGGAAGGCGCGGCCACCTGGGGCGGAGCTGTCGGCGACTGGGTTTCGGCGTTTCTGGCCCAGCAGTTCGGCCGTTTCCTGACGTTCCTTTTCTCCGTGAGCGGCATCCTGGCCGGCGGGTTTTTCCTGGCGAAGATATCTCCGGTGCGTTTGGCGAAAGTCCTGAGCGAAAAAGTCGGGGAAGACCTGGAAGAGTGGCGCCTCGAGCGCAGAAAAGCGAGCGAGGAAAAATCCCTAAAGAAGAAACTGGATCAGAAGTCTCCCAGGCCGCTGGATTCCGCAGATTTTAAGAAAACGGACATGAACAAGGATAGTATCCCGGAGGACCGCAAGCCCAATATCCGGTTTGACGAGATCCCTTCCAAACCCAAGATCATCGAGACCGCGAAGGCGTCGCTCTTCAGGAAACTGAAACCCGCTCCGGCGGCAGTCCAGGCGCAAACGCCTGCGGGCCAGGCGCCGTCTCCGGCTTCGGTTCCGAGCAGGGCTCCGGCCGCTGCGGCCGGTTCTTCCGCGCTCGCGGCGCAAACGGACGCCGCTGTTGTTGAGCCCGAAGCGCCTCTTGAATCCTACGCGGGTTACGTGCTTCCGGATCCCGACCTCCTTTCCATTTCCGAGAAGGCCCTGCAGATCAACAAGGAGGAACTCTACACCAACGGCACTCTGTTGGAAAAAACGCTGGAACAGTTCGGCGTCAAAGCGAAGGTTGTGGACATCCATCCGGGCCCCGTCATCACCCGCTACGATTTGTCTCCCGCTCCAGGCGTGCGCGTGCAGCAGATTGAAAATCTGGGCAACGATATCGCGCTGGCCATGAAGGCCCCGTCCATCCGGGTGTTGGCGCCCGTACCCGGCAAAGCCGCGGTCGGCATCGAGATCCCCAACCCGCATCCTGCGATGGTTTATTTAAAGGAAATCGTGCTCTCGCCCAATTTCCAGAACAATCGCATGATCATGCCGCTCGGCGTGGGAAAAACGACCGAGGGCGAAGCGTTCGTGTCCGATTTAACGTCCATGCCGCATCTCCTGATCGCCGGCTCCACGGGTTCCGGCAAATCGGTCTGCATTCACGGCCTGATCCTTTCCATCCTCTTCCGTTTCCGTCCGGATGAAGTCAAACTGCTTTTGATCGACCCCAAGCGCCTCGAATTGCCGGCTTATGACGCGATCCCGCATTTGTATGACCCCGCGTCCCGCGCCGATGAGGTCCATGTCATCACCGATCCTAAAGACGTCATGCGTTCGCTCAAAAAACTGGTGGACGTCATGGAAGACCGCTACCGCAGTTTCGCCAAACATTCGGTCCGCAATATTGAAAGCTACAACAACAAGGCTCAGGCCGAAAATCGTCCCAAGGTTTCCTATATCATCGTGATCATCGACGAACTGGCCGACCTCATGATCGTGGTCGGGCGCGAGATCGAAGATTTGATCCAGCGCCTGGCGCAGATGGCGCGCGCGGTGGGCATCCACCTCGTGCTGGCCACGCAGAGGCCGTCGGTGGATGTGATCACGGGCGTGATCAAGGCCAACCTGCCGTCCCGCGTGGCGTTCCAGGTCCTTTCCAAGACCGATTCGCGCGTGATCCTCGATTCTCAAGGGGCGGAAGACCTGCTCGGCAAGGGCGACATGCTGTTCCTCGCCACAGGCGCGCCCAGGCCCGTGCGGCTCCAGGGCGCCTTCGTTTCCGAAGGAGAAGTCGCCCGCGTGATCCAGTTCATCCGCGAACAGAATTTCAAGCCTTCGTACGAATCGGCGATCAAAGCCGGTGCGGAAGACTCCATCGTGAACAACCCCGAAAATCTCGAAATTCTGATCCGCGCGGCGCGCGTGGTGCGGGAAAGCGAAAAGGTTTCGGGCGACCTGCTTCGGGCGGACCGGGAGATCGGCTCCAAGTACGATCTCGCTCTCACGCTTTTAAAGAAAAAAGGTTTGATCGAAAAACCCAAGGACACGAACCGCTGGCATATCCATTTTGACCGCCTGGCGGAATTTCTGCATACCGTGGATAAGGACCTTGGATGAACGGAAGAAAGATTTTTTTAGGCGTCGCGGCGGGACTGGCGGGGGCGGCGATGGCCGCCGTCTTGACTCCGGCTGTTTCGGCGCAACTGACCGTGGGGGAAATCCAGGAGAAGATGCTGACCTCCGACCAGCAGCTTTCCTCGCTCAAGATCGAATACGCGCAGAAAATGACCTCGAGTCTGACGGCCGAGACGAAGGAATCCTCCGGCAAGGCTTTCCTGCGCAAACCGCGGGAACTGCGGATCGAGCAGTCCAACCCCGAATCGCAGCTGATCGTATCGTCCGGCAAAAACGTCTTTATTTACACGCCGCGCTTCCGCCAGGTCGTGAAAGATTCCTGGCAGCGCTGGTCCGACAATCAGTTCCTGCTCCCCGGCGTCTCCGGCTTCGGACAGACGCTGGATCGCCTCAAGAAAGACTACAACTGGGAAGTTTTGGGCTCGGCCGAGATCAAAGGCGTGAAGACGATCCTGGTACGGATGACCCGGCCCGGCAATAAGGACGGCGAGAAGTTGAAGGTCTGGATCAGCGAGTCCGATTTCATCCCGCGGCGGACGGAGCTCGTCATGGGAACGCTCAAAATGACGACCGAAGTCACATCGATTGAATTGAACCCGGTTTTGGACAGCGGGCTGTTCCGGTTCCAGCAGCCCAAGGACGCGAACGTCATTCAAGCTCCGTAATCTCAAATCAAATGCCCAGCATCGAAAGCCCCCTGCATAAGATATTAAAATCTCAGCGCGAGCAGAAGCGTTTTTCTCTCCATTCCATCCATCAGGAGACCCGGATCCCCGTGATTTATCTTGAAGCCATGGAAGCCGGAAACTGGAAGGCGTTTCCGGCCGAGGTCTATTTGCTCGGATTCCTGCAAAAATACGCCAAGTATCTCGGGCTGGATGCCAACGAGATGGTCCAGATATACAGGAAAGAGCAGGAAGCCACCATTACCGTTAAACAGGAAGAGGTCAAGAAGGTGGAGGCCGTGGTTCACCGGGAACAGGGTGATTCCCTGGTGAAAGTCGCGGTGCTCGCGGCCCTGATCCTTTTCGTGGCGGGAGGCTGGTTGTACACCGTACTTTCTCCGGGAGCTAAAAAAGAGAAACCCGTCGAGGCTTCAAATTCCGCGGCGGTTCAGAACCCTGTGACGCCGCCGGTCGACGACACCACATTAAGGTTGAACATCCATGCCAGGGAAAGCGTTTGGGTCAGGGTCGTTTCGGACGACGCCCTGCAGTTCGAAGGGTTTCTGACCGCGGCGTCCAGCCGGAGTTATCAGGCGAACCAGTCCCTGCAGCTTCGCATCGGCAACGTCCAGGCCCTCGAGCTGACCCTCAACGACCGAAAACTCGATCCCAGCGTGGGGTCCGTGCAGAGCGTGGGGGAACTGCGCCTGACGCGCGCATCGCTTTCTGACGATTCTCTCCTGATGAAGCACAACCGGCGCGAGCCCGACGCCTCTGCCAACGCGGCCTCCAACGGCCGTCATGAATCTCCCCAATAGACTGACCGTCCTACGTCTCATCCTGGTCCCGGTGTTCATGATTTTCACCATCGTGGACAATGTCTGGATGCGGATTTTCGCCCTCGTCATATTCATCGCCGCCAGCCTGACGGACCTTTACGACGGTTACCTGGCCCGTAAATACGGGGAAGTCACGGATTTCGGCAAGTTCCTGGATCCCCTGGCCGACAAGTTCCTGATCACCGCGGCCTTCGTTTGTTTCGTCGGCATGAAAGAGCTGAACGTTCCCGCCTGGATGGTGGTGCTCATCATCGGCCGCGAATTCATGATCACGGGCCTGCGCACGCTCGCGGCCTCGAAAGGGATCATCATCGCCGCCGACCGCGCGGGCAAGTTCAAAACCACCTCGCAGATCACGGGAGTCATCCTCATTTTGATCATCCTTTGCGTGAACTCTCTGTTGGAGCACAACTACAACCTCACCCCGGCTCTTCTGATCGAGCGGCCGGGAATGGCCTCGGTGCTGGGCAGCGCGCTTTCCTGGTCGTCCTACTGGATCGTCTTCATCACCACGATTTTAACCCTCGTCTCCGGACTCTCCTACCTCTACAAGAACCGCCAGCTTCTCCGACAAAGCGTCTGATACCGTGATGTTTGCCGATCGCGTCTGCGTCTTCCTTTCAACCGGTTTCGGGATGAGCGCGATTTACGCGCGCCTTCACGCGCGTGCCGCCATGATTCGGGATCGTCAGAGCGCGTTCCGCGGAACGGGGGCGGGGCTGATCGGAACGCTGGAAGCAGCGGCCCTGGCGGCTCTGGGTTTGCGTTTCGAAGGCTGGGGAGGGAGCGTGGCTCTGGTAGTCCTGACTCTGCTGGGAGTTTACGTCACGGGCCGAGCCGAAAAAGTTCTTGGCAACAAGGACGATTCCCGCATAGTCTTTGACGAGATCATCGGCTACTTTTGGTCCATCGCCTTCATCCCTTTTGAACTTCTTACTTCGACCGTGCAGGGCGCCGCGCTTGCGGCCGCGTTCGTCCTTTTCCGGATTTTCGACGTCTATAAGATCCCATCGCGCAGAGCCCAGGATCTGGGCGACGGCTGGGGCGTCATGATGGACGACGTTTTGTCCGGCATGGCCGTTTCCGCGATCCTAAACGCCGCCATCCGGCTCTTCGTTCTATGAAAACGGCGGCGCTGGCGCTGTTCGCGCTCCTCTTCGGTGTCGTCCAGGGCTGCGTTCGCAACCCCGTCACCGGTGAACGCGAACTCCACGCGATCTCGGAAAAAGCGGAGCTGAACCTCGGCCTCGAGACGCAAAAAGCCATTATTAAGGAATATGGCCAGTACTTGAACCCCACCGTGCAGTCCTACATCAACGAGATCGGCCAAAAGATCGCAGCTGTGGGGGACCGGCCCGCTATTCCCTATCAATTCATCGTGCTCGATACGCCTCTGGTCAACGCCTTCGCCGTTCCGGGATGCGTGTTCATCACCCGCGGTATTTTGGAGCTGATGGACGACGAGGCGGAACTGGCCGGTGTGATCGGCCACGAAGTAGGGCATATTACGGGTTTCCACGCGGTCAAACTGATTCAAAAATCCTACGGTTACGGATTCCTGGCGAATCTTGCCTTCATTGCGGGCATGATCTATACCCCTACCATGCGCGAGGGAAAGGAATATGCCGCCTATTACGAAACGCTCGCCCGCGGCATCGGGATCGTGACGGCGGGCTTCCTTACCGGTTACGGGCGCGAGTTTGAGCTTGAAGCCGACCGATCGGGCCTGAAGTACGCGATTTTAGCGGGGTACGATCCGGACGCCATGATTTCCTTTTTCAAACGTATGCGGTCTCTGGAAGAAGACGAGGCGCTCGGCATTGCGGTTTTCCTGCGCACCCATCCGCCTACGAACGACCGCATCAAGCAGATCAAAAGGATTTTGGCGGTGGATGAGGAAGCCAGGAAGATGAAGCGCAAGGAGCGCGAGCCCGCGCGCAAGATCGCGGCGCTGCTCCAATCCACTACGGTCCAGTTTCAGGATAATTTCCAGCGCTACCAGGACGTCGTGAAAAGCATTCCCAAGATGGAGACGGACCCCGCGGGGGCCATCAAAAGCGGGCGGTACGAGAACAGCCGCCTTGGACTCCGTCTCGAAGCGCCGCGGGGATGGAAACTCGAAAAATCCTACGGGAAATCACTCGTCAGTTTTTTCAGCGCGGACGGGAAGGCTCAAGGAGAACTGCAGGTCACCACCGTGCAGTCCGATCCGGTCGTCCGCGCGGACGAGCGCCCGGCCTTCGCCGGGACGCATGCCGCGACCGCCGCCGTCTCGGCCGCGCAATGGGCCGAAGCCGTGGAGCAGACCCTGCGCTTCCAGAAGCGCACGGGGCGCGAAGTCACCTATCCCGTCGGCCCTTCCTATGTCGGCACCTATGTCGGGCCCGACCGCATGGGCCGCCCCGCTTTCTATAAGCTGCTTTTCACCCTGCGCAAATCGAAAAAAGACGGACTATACGACGGTCTCCTGCTCTCCTGCGCGGCGCCCGAGGCGACCTATCTCGACTATCTGGTGGATTTCGAACTCATCATGAAAAGCCTGGTCTGGACCGGAAAATGACCTGCGCGGCTCGAACTAATGAGTCTATTGCATTGCCTGGAACGAAGTATTACAATGAAATCAAAATAAAATATTTATCGGAGGGGAGAAAACATGGAAAAGAATGAAAAAGTAAAAGCGCTGGATCTGGCGCTGGCGCAGATCAAAAAAGATTTTGGACAGGAAGCCCTGATGAAACTGGGCGAAAAGTCCGCGAAGGTGTCGGGCGTCGGGTTCGTCCCGACCGGCATCCTGCCACTGGATCTCGCCATCGGCATCGGCGGCGTTCCCCGAGGCCGCATCGTGGAGATTTACGGTCCCGAAGCCTCCGGTAAAACCACTCTTTGCTTGTCCATCGTGGCGCAGGCGCAGAAGATCGGCGGTATTGCAGCTTACATCGACGCTGAGCACGCCATGGATCCCGCCTACGCCCGCAAATTGGGCGTGGACGTGGACAACCTCCTCATTTCCCAGCCGGACTCGGGCGAGCAGGCCCTGGAAATCACCGAGAAGCTCGTCCGTTCGGGCGCCATGGACGTCATCGTGGTTGACTCGGTGGCCGCGCTCGTGCCTCAGGCTGAAATTTCCGGCGAAATGGGCGATTCCCACGTCGGCCTTCAGGCCCGGCTCATGAGCCAGGCGCTCCGCAAACTCACCGCGACCGTTTCCAAATCCAATACCTGCCTCATCTTCATCAACCAGCTCCGGCAGAAGATCGGCGTGTTCTACGGCAACCCCGAAACGACGCCCGGCGGCCTGGCGCTCAAGTTTTACGCCAGCGTCCGGCTCGACATCCGCCAGCGCGAGAAGATCAAAAACGGCGACCAGATCATCGGCGCCCGCGTGGTGGTGAAAGTCGTTAAGAATAAGGTGGCTCCTCCCTTCCAGCAGGCCGAGTTCGAAACCATTTACGGCGACGGCGCCGTGCGCGAAGCGGCCATCCTCGACATGGGCGAAGTCCATGGGATCATCGAAAAGTCCGGCACCTGGTACCTCTATAACGGCGAGCGCATCGGTCAGGGCAAGGAAAATTCCCGCGCGTTCCTCAAGTCCTCCGCGGGCTTGGCGGACGAGATCGAAAACGCCATCCGCAAGAAGGTTTTTACCATCCCCGGAGCTGCAGCGGAAGAGTCCGGAAAGAAAGAAAAAGACAAGTCCGAAGTGACGGTCAAAGTGCCCGTCAAATCCGGCAAAGACAAGTAAAACCGTTTCAAACGGTGCTTGATGGAGGCCGCCCGCGATTCAAAGTCGGACGAATGGCTGGGATCCTTCATCAAGCACCTGCAGTTTGAAAGAAAGCTCTCTCCCAACACGCAGTCCGCCTACGCTTCAGACCTCAAGCAATACTTAACTTATCTCGCCAAAAAGCGCCTGAAGGCGGATAAAGTTAATCACCACGACATCAGCGATTACCTTTGGACCCGCAAAGAAACGGGCATGAAAACCTCGACCCTGGCCCGGGAACTGGAATCCATCCGGATGTTCCACAAGTACTTGTTCGCGGAGAACCTTACATCCGCCGATCCCGGTTCCAAAACGGTTTCGCCCAGGCTTTTATCAAAGTTGCCCTCCGTGCTTTCCGCGAGGGATATCGAGCGGCTGCTGGCCGCGATTCCCTTGAACCGGGAGCCGGGCCTGCGGTTCCGCGCCATGTGCGAAACTCTGTACGCCACGGGCATGCGGGTGAGCGAACTGGTTGGGCTTAAAATGGACCAGCTGGACCTGGACTCCTGTTTCGTCCGGGTGATTGGAAAGGGGAACAAGGAGCGGATCGTGCCCATCGGCCAGAGCGCCAAGGCCTATCTCCGGCAGTACCTCGCGGCGCGCGCCAGGAAATTCGAGAAGCGGCCTCACGATAAGGAAACGGTATTCCTGTCCAAGTTCGGACGCAAGATGACGCGGAACGAGTTCTGGCGGGTTCTGCGCAACTACTCCAGGGCGGCGCGCATCAAGGGGCATATCTCGCCCCACGTGCTGCGCCACTCTTTCGCCTCGCACCTGCTTGAAGGCGGCGCGGACCTCCGGTCCGTGCAGGAACTGCTGGGCCATTCCTCGCTCACCACTACTCAAATCTACACGCACATCGAAACGAAGCGCCTGAAGGAAACCCACCGCAAATTCCATCCCCGCGGCTGATGATTTAACGCGGCTTCGAAATCTTTATGAATTCTGCACGATTTCGCCACGTGGTTTTATCAGCATTTATTTTTATAAGCTTCATGGCCGCGGGTCCTCAGGAGTCTGAGGCCTGGGGGCGCACCGGCCACAAGATGGTCAATGCCTATGCAATCGATATTTTGCCCCATCCTCTCAGGAAGTTTTATAAGAAACATAAACGGGTGGTGATTGACGAGTCCGTCGCCCCCGATGACTGGAAGCGTTGGGACAAGGCCGAGGGGGCCCGCCACTACATCGATATCGACGGCTATGAACCGTATCCCTTCAAGAGCTTTCCCATGAGCTACGCCAAAGCCGTTGAGAAATACGGGAAAAAAACCGTGATGGGGGAGGGGACTCTGCCCTGGCGGATCGAGGAATTTTACGGGCTTTTAGTGAAAGCTTTTCGCGATAAAAACTGGGATGACGCCGCTTTACTATCGGCCCACATCGGCCACTACATCGGCGATCTGCATCAGCCTCTTCACAATACCTCCAACCATGACGGCCAGCTCACCGGTTCCAAGGGCGTGCATCAGGTTTTTGAAGAGACGATGGTCGATCAGCACAAGAAGGACTTTAAGCCCAACCGTTCCGCCGAAGTTTATGAGATCAAGGATATTTTAACTTTCGCGTTTCTGACGTCGCGCGAGGGGTATCCGGACGTGCAGACGATTTTAAGCGCAGATCTGGCCGGCCGCACGAATGGAAGGAAGAAAGCGCCTAAATATATGAGGACGTTGTATCAGAATTCTGGGGCTGTGGCCTGGCGGAGGATCGAGTCGGCGGGACGCGCTCTGGCGTCGGTGTGGCATCAGGCCTGGGTTGAGGCGGGAAAACCGGAATTAAAGTAGGTTCGGGAGAATTTCGGAGGTTACTTCTGGTAGCGGCGGATGACGGCGGCGCCGCCCAAACCGCCCGCGGCGCAGGCGGCGGAAAGCGCCCACTCCACTTTGGGGTTTTGCTTCATCTCGTAAAGCGCGTTCAATAAAATCCTTGTGCCCGTGGCGGCCAGAGGATGACCCAAAGCGATGGTCCCGCCGTGCGGGTTGACTTCCTTCCTCGCGAACTTCTCTTCCCAATTCTGTTTGAACTTTTCCTTGCCGACCTTGAAGATCGAAAGGCAGGTCGCAGCGAAAGCCTCATGCAGTTCCACGTCATCCAGGTCTTCGAAAGTGATTCCGGCGCGTTTCAGCGCCATGTCGGTCGAGAAAATGGGGGCGAGCCCCATGTGCGCGGGGTTGTTGCCCCAGAAAGCCCAGCTCACCAGCTCCGCGATAATCTCGAGGCCCAGGTCCTTGGCGCGTTCTTCAGAGGCCACGATCATCGCCGCGGCTCCGTCCGAGCGAGCGCAGGAATTAAAAAGCGTCACGCTGGGCGCGGTCTGGCCCTCCACGTATTTTTTGCCCAGGATATGTTCGCCGAACTGTTCGTAAAATTTGCTGAAGGGATACTGCGATCCTTCAAACATCAGGGGGGCCTTGGAAAGCATCTTGGGTTTCTCCACGAGGCTTTCGCGGAGGTAAGGGTACTCATCGCGTTCCAGCAGGATTTTTCCGTCATGGTCTTTGACCGGCACAATATGAGAATCGTAAAATCCGGACTTTTCGGCTTCGAGAGCGCGCTTGTAGCTTTCGGCGGCATAGGCGTCCTGCGCTTCGCGGCTGATGGAATACATCTGCGCGCAGACCTCGGCGGTGGCCGCCATGTTGATATGTTTGACGGGATCGGTCAGGCCTTCCTCGATGCAATCCTTGATATCGACTTCGGGATTGTTCAGCAGTTGTCCCCAGGCTTCCTTGACGGTATCCATGGAGCGGAGGTCCTTGAGGGAACGGGGGCCGCGGATCAAATAGGGAAAATTGGACATGGACTCGGTGCCGCCCGCGATGTAGAGGTCGCCTTCGCCCGTGTAGATGTGGCGCGCGGCGGTCGCGACCGATTCGAGGCCCGAGACGCAGTTGGCCTGGATGGTTAAAGCGTGGGATTTTTCTGGGAGGCCTGAAGCCAGCAAAGCGATGCGGGCGATGTTGGGAGCGCTTGAACCCTGGCCCACCCATCCGGCCATGACGCCGTCCACCGCGTGGGGGTAAAGGGTCGATTTCTGCAGGAGTCCTTCGATGGTCAGTTTTAAGAGCTCTTCGGGAATCAAGTGGGAAAGGGTGCGCGATATGTGGCCGATGGGGGTCCGGACACCGGCGCAGAGAACGATTTTTTTGGCTTTGACGTCCATGGGCTGTTCCTTTCCTTAAATAGTGGGTCTTCGACTCCTATTTAACAGAAATCCGTAAAACTGTCAATTCCCCGATGGGCCGATCGACGCTGAAAAGTTGTAAGTTCCTTCGTAAAATTCTTATAATAGCTTTCAATTATGGGACAGACCGAAGCGATGGAATCCGAGGATATTTCGAAAGGCGACCTGAAACTCGTCGCGAAGCTGGCGGAGGGCCGCCGGGTCGTCGCCGAACAGCTTTCCAAAACTATCGTCGGGCAGGATGCGGTGGTGGAAGAGCTGCTGATCGCCCTTTTCGCCAAGGGGAACTGCCTGATCGTGGGCGTTCCGGGCCTCGCCAAAACCCTTCTGATCTCCAGCCTGGCCGAAATCCTGGAGCTCGATTTCAAGCGCATCCAGTTTACTCCCGACCTCATGCCTTCCGATATCACCGGAACCGAAGTGATTCAGGAAGATAAAACGACGCGCGACCGCCATTACCGCTTTCTGCCGGGACCCATCTTCGCGAATATCGTTTTGGCCGATGAGATCAACCGGACCCCGCCCAAAACCCAGGCCGCGCTCCTTCAGGCCATGCAGGAAAACCATGTGACCGTGGGCGGCCAGACGTATCCGCTGCCGCAGCCTTTCTTTGTTCTGGCCACGCAGAATCCCATCGAACAGGAAGGCACTTATCCGTTGCCCGAAGCGCAGCTCGATCGTTTCCTCTTTCACATCAATATTGAATACCCCGCTTTTGAGGACGAGAAAAAGATCGTGCACCAGACCACCGCGGGGCGCAAAACCGAGCTCAAAAAAGTCCTGGACGCGAAAGAGGTTTTGGCTTTGCAGGAGATCGTGCGCAGGGTCCCCGTGGCGGACAACGTGGTGGAATGGGCGGTCAAGCTCGTGCGCCGCACGCGGCCCAAGGAATCAGACGCTCCCGATTTCGTGCGCAACTGGATTTCCTGGGGAGCCGGCCCTCGCGCCTCGCAGTCTTTGATTTTGGGCGGAAAAGCGCGCGCGGTCCTGCAGGGACGCAGCACGGTTTCCATCGACGATTTAAGGGCGCTCGCCGCACCCGTCCTGCGCCACCGCCTCATCCTTTCTTTCCACGCCGAAGCCGAAGGCGTTTCCGTTGACGACGTGATCCGCAAGCTCTTAGCGGATGGCTCTTAAGTCCTCCTATCTCGATCCTTTCGTATTGGCGCGCATCGGCCGCCTGAAAGTCCGGGCCGAAAAAGTGGTGGAGGGTTTTCTCTCCGGCCTTCACCAGAGTCCCTACCGCGGCATTTCCCTCGAGTTCGCCCAGCACCGGCAGTATTCCATGGGCGACGAAATCAAACACATCGACTGGAAAGTCTACGCCCGCACCGACCGGTTTTTCATCAAGCAGTTCGAGCAGGAAACCAACCTGCGGCTCTACATCCTCCTGGATGCCTCGGGCTCCATGCGGTTCAAGGGGAGCCAAAGCCCGCTGTCCAAATTTGAATATGCGGCGACGTTGGCCGCGAGTCTCGCTTACCTAACGGTCAATCAGGGCGATTCCGCCGGACTCGGGATTTTTTCGCCCGCGGGCCCCGCGATCATCCCCGCGCGGAGCTCGGTCCCTCATCTGAACGCCTTGCTGGAAGAGCTCGAAAACGCCAAGCCTTCGGGGCCCGCCGATTGGGCCCGTTCCCTGACGGAGCTCATTCCGACGTTCCAGAAGCGCAGCCTCTTCATATTGATTTCGGACCTGTTGGGAGAAGAAAGCGAGGCGCAGAAGGCTCTCAAACTCCTCGCGTTTAAGCGGCATGAAGTGGCGGTGATCCATCTGTTGGATTCCGACGAAAAGAATTTCCCTTACCGCGGCGCGATACAATTCCAATCAACGGAAGACGGCGGCAAACTGACGCTGGACGCCGAGGATTACCGGGAGGAATATGACGCCGCTCTTCAGAACCTGATCCACTATCACCGCGTGGGCTGCCGCCGGTCGGGAATTCGTTATCAGCTGCATACGACCCAGGAGCCGCTGGACCGCATCCTGCGTTTCCTGCTGAGCGGGGAAAAGGGCTGAGCCATGAACTTCAGCTTCCTGAACCCGCTGGCGCTGTGGGCCCTTCCTCTGGCGCTGTCGCCGGTCCTGCTGCATCTGTTCTTTCGCCGGCCGCCGAAGATCGCCGAATTCGGCGACCTAAAGCTGCTGGCGCGCGTCGCGGAGAAAACCAAGCCGCGGAAAAAAATCCGCCAATGGCTGATCCTGCTCGCGCGCTTCCTGACGCTCTTTTCGCTGTTCTTCTTTTTCTCCAAGCCCATCCTGCATTTCGGCGCGGCCGCCGCGGCGGGAGATGGCGCGGCGCTCGTGATCCTGCTTGATCACTCCTACTCCATGCAGGTCAATCCGTCCGGGATATCGCGGTGGGACCAGGCCCTGCTCGAAGCGGAAAAGGCGCTGAACGCTTTGGATGAGGGCGACCGGTCGGCGCTGATCGCCTTTTCGGACCGCATCGATTTTGATTCGCAATCGCTGACCAACCGGCACGACGAGCTGATCGCCTCGCTCAAAGGCCTGAAACCCGGCTACGGCGGGACTCAAGTCCTGCCGGCGCTCGAGCGCGCGTACAAGATGCTCGGCAACAGCGCGGCTTCGAACCGCTGCATCCTGATTCTGACCGACGGCGCGCGGCACGGCTGGGTCGGCGGCGCGGGAACCCCCGGCGAGGCAGACCCCTTCCGCGATTGGAGCGCGATGATTTCCGGATACGATCCCGCGGTCAAGGTGCTGATATCCGAGCCGGCGCGCAAAACGGCAAACGTTTCCATCAACTCCGTGGAGCTGACGGCCGATGCTGCGTCGGGCCTCGCGAAATATCGCGTCATCGTAAAAAACTGGGGCGCCAAGGCCTTGACGCGCTGGCCCGTTTCGCTTGAAACCATTGAAGGGGCTCGGGTGACGGAAAGCCTGGTGGATCTGGCCCCGGAAGAAAGCAAGAGCCTTTTTCTGACCGCGTCCCTGCCCGAGGGGCCGTCGGGCATGAAGGGGTCGGTCCGCACGGACGCACTCGAAGCCGACGACTCGTTTTTCATCGTGCAGAACCCGCACGAGCGGATCCGCATCCTCGTAGCCGAAGACTATGCCGGTACCGCCGCGATTTCTGGTGAAACCTATTTTTTCCGCCAGGCGCTGAAATCGGGCCCGTCGCCTTTTGAGATCCGGACCGTTACGCTGGGTCAGCTCAAGAAAACGCGGCTCGCCGACTACCGGGTTCTGGTTCTCGCGGACCCGTCGGAAATTGACCGCGATCTGGGCGATCAGCTCAGAAAGTTCGTTGCCGCGGGCGGATCGCTTTTTATCACGCTCGGAGAGCGCCATCAGACCCAGACGCTGGCCGAGATCTCGGACCTCCTGCCCTGTTTGCTCGAAGGCGGCAGGGAAGTCCAGGGCCTCTCGCTCCAGCCCAGCCTCAACCTTCCGCCCGACCGCCTGGATATGGCCCAGTATGAGTCCGACAAGATCGAAGTCCGGAATGCGGTCGGGGCGCAGCTCAAACCTGACGCGGTGAGCTGGATGTATTTCGCGGACGGGTCGCCGCTCCTGGCGTTCACAAGAGACCAGAAGGTCGCGCTCTGGCTCAGCACGGTGGACCGGAGCTGGAACAATTTCGCGTCCAAGCCGCTGTATGCTCCGCTGATGCGGGCCGTGGTTGAGTCATTGGCTCAAAAAAAACAGGACCGCGGCGCGCGGGGGCTTTGGGTCGGCGAAACCTATCAGGGTGATTTGCCGGACGGCGCCTCGCCCAACGACTGGTTTCTGGCCGATCAAAAGGGAGAACGCGTTCCTCTGGCGTTTCGCGACGGAAAGCTTCGTTCAGATCCTCTGGCTCGACCCGGTTTGTACGCGCTCGCTAAAAATGGGCAAAATTTGAAGTCCCGGGAATGGGTTGCCGTTAACACGGACCGCGCCAAGGAGGAGGGGAACCTTTCTCCCATTTCGCTTAAGGAATGCCAGAAGATTTTGCCCGAGTCGAATTGGGTCTTCCTGCGCGGCGGGGATCCATTTCTGGCCGACTTTCTGCGCGTCCTGCGCGGCAGGGACCTGACCCGGGTTTTCGCTGCGGCCGCGGGACTCTTTCTGCTGTGCGAAATGTCTTTGCTTTACCGGAGAAAGAGCGGATGACCGCAATGATCGTCGCGATATTACTGGCGTTCGTCGGCGCGCTCCACGCGCTCGGGAACACGTTCGTTTTGTCGCAGCTCAAAGTCGAAGGCGACATGATCCAGTGGGACCCCTATCCCAGGGTCGGAGCCGACATCCTCGCGTTCATCCAGCAGACCACCAGCGTCCGGACCGCGCCCGACCGAAAAGTCGTTTCCCTGAAAGACGCGGCGCTTTTTCAATCACCCTTCATGATCTACACGGGTTCGGGGAAATGCTCATTTACATCCGACGAACGGGAAGCCCTGAAACGCTATCTTTCCGGCGGCGGCTTCCTTTTTGTCGAAGATCTTGCCTGCGAAAAGGGAGGCAGCTTCGATTACTCTTTCCGCGCGGAGCTCAAGAAAATGTTTCCGGGCAAAGAGCTGTCCATTCTTCCGCGGGGCCATGCGGTGTACCGTTCCTTCTATTTGCTTCGCGGGGTGGGAGGGCGGAAATTGACTCATAACTATCTCGAAGGCCTGGATTTGGATGGGCGGACCGCGGTCGTTTATTCGCAAAACGACGTCCTCGGGGCCTGGGCCAAAGACCTTTTCGGCAACTATCTTCATGCCTGCGAACCGGGCGGGGAGGCTCAGCGTTGGGAGTCGCAAAAGCTGATGATCAATATCATCCTTTATTCCGTGACTGGGACCTACAAAACGGACGTCATCCACCTGCCGTTCATCGAGGATAAATTAAAACGATGATGGACGTCCGCTTCGATTTCTGGACGGCGGCGGTTGCGACCCTCGCATTTGCAGGGCTCTATCTTCTGCTGAAACGGGCGCGCTGGGGAATTTCCTGGATTCGTTTCGCGGTTTTCCTCCTGCTGGTCTGGTTCATTTTGGAGCCGTCGGTCGCCGTCTCACCGCCGGCGGACGCCAAGCCCGAACTCGCGGTTCTTTTGGACGTTTCGAGGTCGATGGGTATTGCGGATCCCGAGCCGCGTATCGAAAAGGCCCAATCCCGCCTGGCCGCATTGCGACAGGGCCTCGAACAGAGATTCAAGGTTTCCTACTATCAATTTTCGGAAAGCGCGTCGCGCCTCGGTTTCGACCAGCTGATGAAAGCCAAACCATCGGGCCAAAAGACGGACATTCCTCACGCGGTGGACCAGGTTTTTTATGAAAGGAAGCAGAATCCTCCCGCTCTGCTGATTGTCAGCGACGGGATGAAGACCGCGTCCCTCCAAAAGGAAGAACCCGCCTGGCCCGCTCCCGTTTTCACTCTGGGGACTGGAAACAGGGAGGGGCTCACGGACGTTTCGCTTTCGGAGCCGCGCGTATCGGACTTCGCCTTCAAGGGCCGCCCCGTGGAGTTGTCGGTGACTCTGCGGAACGACGGGTTTTCGGGAACCCGCGTTCCCGTCATCCTAAGGGAAGTCGCGGACAAGTCCGAGCGGGACGTTCAGGTTCAGGAAGTGCGTTTCACGAAACCTTCCGGAGAGACGAATGTGGCGTTCAAGTTCACGCCCTCGTCCGTGGGACGCCTCAAATACCGCCTGGCGGTTCCCGTGCAGAAGGGGGAGATCGCCAAGCTCAACAATCAGGCGGAGTTCAACCTGGAGGTGGGTCGGGAAAAACTGCGGATCCTCTACCTCTGCGGCCAGCCCAGCCCCGAATACAGTTTCCTGCGCCAGGTGCTGAAAAGCGATCCTTCCATCGATCTGGTTTCTTTCGTTATTTTACGCAACCCCGAAAACGTCGTGCCAGTCCCGGAAGAGCAGCTTTCGCTCATCCCTTTTCCCGCCAACGACATATTCGTGCGCACGCTCCCGGAATTCGATCTGCTGATTTTTGAAAACTTCTCCTACGCGCGGTTCGGCATCCTGCAGAACCATCTTGAAAACATCCGGCGTTTCGTGGAGGAGCGGGGCGGCGGCTTCCTCATGATCGGCGGGGAAAACTCGTTCGGGCGCGGCAACTACGCAAATTCGCCGATCGACGCGCTCCTGCCGGTCCAGCTCGACACCGTGAAAGAAAGTCTGGAAGACGACCGAGTGACGATGAAGGTGGTGGATCCAGAACATCCGATTTTCGCGTTTGGGGACAGCGCCGCGGAAAACCGCGCGATCTGGCAGAACCTGCCGGCGCTCGAAGGCTATTACAAGCTTCCGGGCCTGAAAAATGGGGCAAGCCTGCTCGCTTCGTCAGCGGAAAGCGGGGCGCCGCTGATCGCGGGCTGGCGCAAAGGCAAGGGCCGCGTGATCGCCATGGCGACGCTTTCCACCTGGCAATGGGCGCTCGGGCTGTCGGAAAAAGGCTTCATGCAGTCCGACTACACGCAGTTCTGGCGGCAGACCGTGCGCTGGCTGACCTCCCTGGAGGACGCGAAGGAAATCCGCATGATCCTGAGCCAGACGCAATGCGCCGTCGGCAAACCTCTGTCGATCCAGATATTTACGCGGTCGGGGCTGTCGGCGTCCGGGGATCGGAACGTGACGCTTTCGGTCGCGCAGGAGGGCGGCGCGCCGACGTCCATTCCGATCGTCTCCATCGGACGCAACGAGTTTCGTGCGGAATGGATTCCGGAGCGGGAAGGCCGCTACGATCTGACGGCGGAATTAAGGGAAGGGTTGAGGCGTTTCTCCGCGCAAAGGAGCGTGACGGCCCTGGGCGCGGACGTCGAGCTCGAAAATCCCTATCCGGACCACGAATATTTGAAAAGTGTTTCGCAAAAGACCGGCGGGGAATTCTTTGAGCTCGATCGGTTCGCGCCGGAAAACCTGGAAGGAAAAATCCGCTCCGCTCAGAACGCGGGGAGCGAGTCCGCGCGCAAGAGTTTAAGCTCGAGCCCCTGGCTCCTAGCTCTGGCGGCGGGCTTGCTGCTCGCCGAGTGGGCCATCCGGAGGTTCCGCAACGAACTCTGATATCCGATCGTCCCTGCCGGGTTTTTCATCGCTCATTCCGGCCGCCTGTCTCCTGCTGGCGGCCTACTTCGGCTTTTATCTCTACGCGATGTCTCCATCCGTTTCCGTTGGCGATTCCGGCGAATTTATCGCCGCCGCCCAGACCTTGAGCCTGCCTCACGCGCCCAGCTATCCGCTGTTCGTGATCTTGGGCAAGGCTGTGACCCAGGCCGTTCCCTGGGCTCATGACGCTTACCGTGTCAACCTTCTGTCGATGTTCTTTGGAGCCCTTTCCTGCATCACGCTTTATCTGCTGGGAAGATCCCACGGCCTCAGTGGTTTCGTCAGCGTGATCATCGCCTCCATACTTTTTATGAGCGGGATTTTCCGCGAACAGTCTGCGGCGACCGAAGTTTTCACGCTCCATATATTTTTTGCGGTCGCGTTGATGCTGTGCTTTTCAGCGCGGCGCTGGACCCTGGCATTCTTTTTTCTGGGGCTCGGGCTCGGCAATCACCACACGCTCGTCTTGATCGCGCCGCTGGCGGCCCTGTTGGTCTGGCTCGAATGGCGGAAGAAGGGCGGCTGGCCCGGTGCGATCGCTCTGGCGCGCGAATTGCCGGCCTGGATATTCTTTTTCCTGCTGGGATTTTCAATTTACATTTTCCTGCCCATTCGCTCGGCACAGAATCCTCCGATCGACTGGAGCAATCCGGAAACGCTGGCCAATTTCATCCGCGTGGTCACGCGCGCGGACTACGGCAGTTTTTCATTGTCGTTGGGCGAAAAGTTGCCCAGAAATTTTGACACGATGTCGGGACAAATCGTCCGCTACTTGGACGCGACGGCGGGGAGCGTCGGCTGGGCTGCGATCGCCGCGGGACTCCTGGGGTGGATCGTCTGGTTCGCGAGAAGTCGCGGATCGGCGGCGGCGCATCTCCTGTTTTTTGCCGCGAGCGGCGCCGGATTTTTAATCCTCGGGAATATGCCCTTCGATTCCCAGTCCACCGGGATCCTGCCGCGGTTTTATCTGATGTCGTCCATCCCTTTGATTCTGGCGGCCGGATTTTTTCTGGATGATCTCCGTAATCGCCTGCCGGGCGTCCATTTCTTTTACGCGGCGCTTCCCGCGGCTCTGATTTTCAGCGGAGCTCGGTGGGATCAGTACCGCGGCGATTACTTCGCGCACGATTACGGGCGCAACCTCCTCAACACGATCGAGCCGGGTGCGGCGCTCTTCATGGACGGCGGGGACGACACGTTCTATACGCTGGCCTATTTTCATCTGGGCCAGGGACTCCGGCCGGATCTGGCGATTCACGATCGCGGCGGTCTGATCTTCAGGAACCCCTACGGCGACGATTTTCGGCGGATCGCGCGGGAACAAAAGGAGGCGCGACGGCTGACCGTGGAAACGGCGGCGCAGTCTTTGCGCCCGCTCTATTACGCGACGTTTAACCGGGAGGTTCTGCGCGGCTCGATCCTGCTTCACCGGGGCCTCCTGACTCAGGCGGTTCCGTTCTCCGGCGATTTTAAGTCCGCGGAGGCAAAAGCCCGGTTCGCGAAGGATTATCAGGAAAGGGGCCGGCATCTCTGGAAAATGTATTCGATGCGGGGTGTTTACGGCCCGCTCGAACATCCGGCTTACCGCCTGCGCGCTCTCCTGCCGGTTTATCCTTACCTGGAAGGGGCCGCGGCGGGCGACCTGGGACTGTTCAGGCGGGCCGCCCATTTCGGATCGGACATCGCCTGGCTGCAGGGAAACCTCACGTGGGAATCTTCGATGCGCGCTTTTGATCTGACCACCGAGGGCCGAGTGGATGAAGCCGAAAAATTTTATCGGTTTGCGCTCGAGGCCGACCCCAAATTCGTCAGCGCCTATTCCAACCTGGGCGTGCTGATGGAACGGAAAAATCAGATGGATCAGGCCGAGGCCTTTTACCGGAAATCGATCGAGGTCGATCCGAAATATGCGGAAGCCTATTACAATCTGGGCGTGCTCTGCTGGAAGCAATCAAAATGGGACGAAGTGATCCGCTATTTTGGAAAAACTTTGGAACTTTCGCCCCAACACGCCTCCGCGCGAACCTATCTGGAGCTGGCCCGCCGGAGAAAGAGACGGGAACCGGCGCGATGATTCCGGACAGCTTTTCATTCAGAAGTGCGGTATGTCTGCTGGTCCTGGTTGCCGCGGGGATGAGCATCCGATCCATGGCGCCCACGATCACCGCGGGCGATTCCGCCGAATTGGCCGCCGCGCAGGCGACCCTGGGCGTCGCCCACGCCCCGGGCTATCCGCTGTATATTTTGGCGGGAAAAGCCTTTGTTTCGGCGATGCCTTTCGGACATCCGGCATATCGGACCAACCTCTTTTCGCTTTTTTGCGGCGGCGCGGTCGCGGCCGCGTTGTTCATGTTCTTTCATCGCGCCACGGGCCGAACGGTCCTTCCTGCGATCTCGATCCTTTGCTTTCTGATGGTCCCGGCCGTGCGCGCCCAGTTTTTGTCTACGGAAGTGTTCGGCCTGAACTGCCTCTGGGCCGTCGCCCTGCTCTTTGTTCTTTGGCTGGCGCTCGACCGCCAGATCGTGAAGTTTTACTACCTGGCCGCGTTCCTTTTCGGCCTGGGCCTCGGGAATCAGCATACGATCATTCTATTGCTTCCCGCGTTTCTGCTGCCGGCCGGATTGCTCACCATCACCGGAAAAATGCATGCGCGGCATTGGGCCGGGATCGTTTTTTTCGCATTACTGGGCGCGTCGATCTGCGTTTACATTCCGCTTCGCTCGCTCCGCCAGCCTTTGCTCGATTGGGAGGACCCTGAAACCTTCGCGCGTTTCTGGGGCCTGCTGACTCGCGCGCGCTACGGCACGCTTCAATTGGCTCAAGGCGTCGGCAGTTCATTTGATCCTCGCAGCCTTTATGAAGGAACCGTTTTCTTTGCCAAACTTCTGGGTTCTCATCTGGGCCCTCTGCTGCCAATCGCGCTGATCGGGGGAACCTATCTCGCCCTGCGGGACCGGTCCTCGCGGCTTTTTGCCGCGTCCATTGCGTTGGCGCTGCTGTTCTCGGGCCCCGTTTTCTTCAGCCTCACTCAGGGCTGGAAGCAGGAGAACCCGGAGATCGTGGCGCGTTTTTTGCCCCTGCCGGCGACGGTCCTTTTCATTCTGGGCGCCTATGGATTTTTGCGGTTACGCCGCGCCGCCTGGACCGGAACGCTGCTGGCCGCGGGGCTCCTCCTGCTTTGGTCTCGGAGCGAATCACTGGCGCGGCAATGGCGGGTTTACGATCTGGGACGCGCGATCCTTCAGACGATGCCGCCGGGTTCCCTGCTATTCACCGACCGCGCGGACGAAGCGGAGTTTTCCCTGGCTTACTTGCGCTACGCCGAGAACCGCAGGCCCGATATTAACCTCGTGGATTGCAACGCGAGCGTCACGCGCTCAATCTATGGTGAGGACTATTATGGAATCTGGGGCCGCCCGCGCCTGGCCCGCCGCGAACTCGTGGAAAAGGAAATGATCCGCGCGTCGCGGGTCCCGGTCTTTTACGCCACGGTGGAACCCGCTATGATCCCCTCGATCCCGAAACAATCGCGCGGAATCCTGTTTTCCGCGGCGCGTCCCGGAGCGCCGGAATATCTGTCCCGCCAATCATGGGAAGAGTATTATGTCCTGCGCGGCCATTCTAATGAACCGGGTTTCCGCGGGGATGGGCTGTTGGCAAGCCACTGTGAACGGATGGGAAACTACTATTTGGATATCGGCGAAGACGTCCGGGCGAGGCGGTATCTTGCCGCCTGGTCGCGTTCCATTCCGGGGCATTCCTTTTTCCATCACGCGGCCCTGGCGGCCCATGCCCGCCGGCGGAACGCCATCGCCGCGGATTTCTTTGCGAGGGCGTATGAATCAGAGTCCGAGAAAGATAAAATTTTGTGCAACTGGGGGTTTTCGCTGGAGCAGGCCGGCCGGTTTTCGGAAGCGGAAGCGAAATATTTGAGCGCGGCGGCGGATTATCCCGCCGCGTCCGAGCCCCATTACCGGCTCGGAGCGCTTTATTGGAAAAAGGGGGAGTGGAGAAAAGTCGAAGCGTCTTTTGCCAAAGTCGTTGAGCTTGATCCGGGCCATCCGGACGCGCGAAAATTTTTGGAGGCGGCGCGGAGCAGAAAATGAAATCAATTCCTATCGAAGTCCAGACGGGCCTGCGTTACTGGCGGGGCGAGCTCGCGAGCACGCCGATCTCCGGTGACTTCCGCCCAAGCCGGAAAGAAGACGTATTCGACGTATTCAATGATATGAAGGCGGCTGACGCGGTTCGCTACGAGAAATTGGCCATCCATTCCATCCGGAACGGCGAAGGAGTCTTCTCGGTGCTCGCGGCGGGTGCGAGCTCCCGGATGAACACGCGCAAAGCTCCGCCTGCCGTCCGCAAACTTTTGGGAAAGGGAAAGATTCTTTCCAAAGCGGCCGTGCCCATCGGTACTGCGGACGGGAAACCTTTGACCTATCTCTCCGAATTCGGATTCAACCTTTCCCGGCTCCTGCACCTGGTCCATAAGGAATCGGTCCGCTCGGGCCTCGCGTCGCTGACGGACGCGAACGATCTCCTCATTTTCTCCAATCCGGCCTATCTGAAAGAGCACAAGAATATCCTGTCGCAAAACCTCCGGTACGGGTTGTCGGAGGATCAAATCCGTTTCGTCCTTCAGCCTCTGGGCCCCAAATTCTGGGCGTCGCCCGAAGACGTCCGCCGGCTGGAGGGAAAAGTGGGGCCGGGAACTTTGCGGAAAATGCTGGACCGCGCCCGATCAATGGAGAAAAGGATCGCCCGGCAGCACGGTTCGGTGATCGTTCCCGGCGAGCGCGAGCCTCTGGGCCATGGCGAATATTTTCACCAGATGATCGCAAGCGGCGAAGTCCTGCGCTGGGCCGAAACGGGAAAACGCTGGATTTTCGTCCGGAACATCGATAACTGCGCGGCCAAGCTCGATCGCGTCTGGCTGCGCATCCTCGGCTACTTCCTGCACCGCGGCCTGGATTTTCAAGTCGAAGTCTCGCCGCGCGCCATCGGACAGACCGGCGGGGCGCTGATCGTCATGAAGGAAACCGGATCCCATCAGATCGCCGAGGACCCGAACATTCTGGCGACCAACCGCGCGCGGGGGCATATCATGAACCCCGCCGATTCATACTGGTTTAACGACGCCACTGCGCTTTTTACGCCGCGCTACGTCTTGGGCCTCTACAAAGAAAACGGTCAGAGCGACGAAGAATTTTTGAGCGAGCTGCGAAAAGCGTCGAAGGCGGAACGCGAGAAAATCGCTTCGCGGGGGCGTCTGCGTTTTCCGAGCATCCTGGACGTCAAACCGGCGCGCAAAATCGCCGCCGCGACCGTGAAGCGCGAGACGAACCTCTGGCAGTCGACGGGTTTGGTCCCGGACGAGATCCGCGTAAAGGCGATCGGGGTGCGAAACGCCAGGCAATATGACGGGGATTTCTCGAAGCTCCGTTTTCTGTCCACGAAGCAGTGGTTTCTGGACGAATCGGTTGTTTCCGCGGCGCGCAGGAAAATGTCGCTGCAAACAGGCCGCCGCATTACCCGGTCGGAAGCTCTGCTCAGCCTGGAAACTTACGCCGGCAACCGGCCCCTCTTTACCGAGCTGATCCGCTATAACCGCGCGGCGAAACTGGTTCCGCCGGGCGTCCTCAAAAAGCGTGGAAGGTAACGCGCGCCGCCTTCTTTCCTGCGGCCTGTTCGCCGCCGCGTTCGGCGTCTATCTCTTTTCATCGGCTCCCGCGCTGGCGCCCTACCGCGACATGGGGGAGATGGTTTCAGTCGCGAAAACTCTGGGCGTCGCGCACCCGCCGGGATATCCCGGCTACGCCCTGATCGGCAAAATTTCGACGTTCCTGCCATTTGCAAATCCCTCTTACCGCGTGAACCTGGCGTCTGTTTTGGGCGGTGCCCTGGCGGCGCTCTTTCTTTTCTGGACGCTCATCGAGTTGGGCTCGCACGCCGGCGCGGCGCTCGCGGGCGCGCTATTTTGGACCGGCGCTTCGGGTCCCTGGACCGTTTCCGTGGTCACGGAAATGTATTCCCTAAACCTCGCGGCCGCGTTCCTCGTACTTTTCATCGCGGCGCGCATCAGCCGGACCGCGCAGACTCATTTTGAAGCGCCGTTTTTTTATCTGCTTTTCTTCCTGCTGGGATTTTCCTGCGGTTTGCGGCTCGATCTGGTGCTCTTGGGCGCGGGAGCGGGGGCCTTCGCGCTTTTTCTACTCTGGCGGACCCGCCGCCTTTCCAATGGTATCCCGTTCGTTCTAACCGCGGGCGCATTTTTTGCCGCCGGCTTTTCGATCTATCTCTATCTTTTAATCCGTTCCGGCCAATCTCCTTACCTGAACTGGCGGAGCCCCGACACAATCGAGAAACTCTTCGAAACCCTCTCCCGAAAATCGCACGGCGGCACTCTCGACCTTCTTTCCGTCAATTACCGGCCGGGCGAACTCTTCGCGACGGATTTCCTGCTTTACCTGAAGGATTTTGGCGAACAGTTCTGGTGGATCGGTTTCATTTTCGCGGCGGCCGGAATCTGGCACCTCTATCAAACCAACCGCGCGATGCTGGTCCTGACGTTCACGGCCTGGTTTTTTGCCGGGCCCTTTTTCATCTACAAGGCGAACATGCCGCCCAACCCTCACGCCTACGCCATTCTGGAGCCGCACTTCCTCCTGCCCAACGCCATGGCCGCGGTCTGGATCGGGATGGGACTCAAGAGTCTGCTCTTTCCCAAGGTTCAGGTTTTGGCGGCGGCGGTCCTGATCGCGGGCATCGCCTCCCGTTGGGACCCTATTTCCAAGCGCGGTAACTTCATCGGCTACGATTACTCCCGGAACGTCTTCGCGACCCTGCCGCCGGATTCCATCCTCGTGATGCAAAAAGACGTCCAGCTCTTTTTGTTCTGGGCTCGGCAATATACGCAGGACGCGCGGCCCGACGTCACGGTCATAGCAAGAGGCCTTTCGGGCAGCGACTGGTATCAGGCTATGCGGCGCCAATCGGGCGTCACTGTCTACATCGGCCCCCTTAAAACCGAGGGAGATTGGGCCGAGCTGATCGGAAAAAATCCGGGAAAGGGGGTCTATGCCGGATGGGACCAGGATGTCCCAAATTCTTCCTTATATAAGCAGCAGCCAGCGGGCCTGACCCGGAAGGTGACGGCCTCCAATGAGGAAAAGGCGGGAGTATCCAAAGCGGGCGAAGCCGTGGACCTGTTCCGGCACATCTACGTTTATCGCGGCCGCTATCGCTGCGACGAGCGGAACGAATTTTTTTCGTCCGATTTGATCGATGATTACAGCAAGGGACGCTTCGCGCGGGGCGCCGCGGTTCAGAACTCCGCGGATGCTTCCGCATTGGCGGATTGGCAGGCCTGCATGGTTCTGAACCCGGACAATCCTCAACCCTATTACCGCAGGGGGTTCGCGCATTTTGGACGGGCCGACCACGCCGCTGCAGTGCGGGATTTCGCCCGATCGGAACGGCTCCATGAGCGTCTTTTTCAGAAAACGCAGGAATACCATTCCCTGCCGGAAGTTTCGAACGCGGTGAAGGCGGAATGGGCCGAGGCGAACCTGAACCTGGGCGTCGCCTGCGAGAAAACCGGCGACCTCGCGATGTCGGAAGCGGCCTATCTCAAGACTTTGCGCATCAATCCGAAATTCGCGCGTGCGCATTACAACATCGCCGTGCTTTACTGGAACCGGGACTGGGCGAAAGTCGTTGAACATCTGCGCCTGGCGCTCAGCATCGACCCCGAAAGCCCCGAAGCGCGCGCCTTCTATCCGAAAGCTTTGGCCGCGCTCGAACGGTCAAAATCCTGATGCTCTATTCACGCCCAGCCTCCAACCCCAAACTCAATCTCGAAAAATATTACCGCAGCTACGTCTCGGGGCTTTTGCTGCGCGCGGGATTGGAGCTTGCGGTCTGGCTTTCCGCGATCCTCTGTACGGCGCTGCTCGCGGCCTATTTCGCGCGGGGAGAATTCGCCCGCGTTCTTCTCATTATGGTTTCCATCGGCGTTTCCGCGGCGGCCATGGTCCGGGCGCACCTCGGTGTCCAAAAAAAAGCGGACGTGCCGCTCCTCTGTCTCACGCTCGAAGCCCGCTCGCCTCATTTTCGGGACCTCCTGAGCGCCTGGCAGCTGTCCTGGGTGCCGCCCGAGGAAGGGGTGTCCGAGCCGATGAAGGACCGCCTTTTCGGCGCGGTCCAGCAAAATTTGGACGAGGCAGGGCCCGTCGCCTGGCTGGGTCCGTCCGCCCTGCGGTTTTATGGGGAAAAGCTCATCGTGTTGTGGGCGGTGTTGGCCGCGCTTTTTCTGTGCCCGCCGTTCATCGGAATCGAGGGCGCCAAGCGGCTCTGCTTCGGCGACCAAAGGGAATTTGAAAAGTTCGTAAAGGTGACTCCGGGCAGCGACAGCGTCCTGTCGGGATCGGACGCCGTGGTTCGGGCGGAACTTCTGCGCGAAGCGCATCCTTATCCGCGGCTCCAGGTGGACTCCAACGGCCGGTGGCAGGACGTGGCGGCGGAATCCAACGGGACGGTTTCCGTTTTCCGGATCCGGTCGGTGCTGGACCGCGTGCGGTACCGTGTCCAGTGGAACGACTTGACGGGTGGGCCCTATCAACTGACGCCGATGGAGTGGCCGTATCTTACGGATTTTAAGATCCGGATCATCCACCCGCCCTACACTGAACTTCCGGAGGAAACGGTCGAAGGCGAACCGCAGTTGAACGTTCTGCGCGGGACGAAAATTTTATTGACCGCTTCTGCAACCAAAGACCTGAAAAGCATCGAGATGATTGCGACGAACGGACTGCGTTATCCGGTCGAGCTGAAGGGAAACCGAGCGGTTTCGACCGAGTTCACCGCGCTCAATCCGTTCGATTTTCATTTCGATATGACGGATCACGAAGGCGTCCGTCCGGACCGCCCGGTTTCGTACCGCATTGCGATCCGCGAGGACCGTTACCCCGAAATCCGCCTCCTCGCGCCTTCGGAAGATCTCGCCGCGGGCCGCGAAAGCAAAATTCCTTTCACGTTTGAAATCAAGGACGACATGGGTGTATCTGCCGTGTTCCTGAACGTCCGCGAGGGGGATAATCGAACGCGGAAAGTGCTCCTGAAGAAGTACAAGACGCCTCCGGTTGAAAAGATCGATGATGCAGCGATCGATTTGACGGCTCTGAACGCGGTCCCGGGAACTCTATTGCAAATGCAGCTGGAAGTCCAGGACAACGATACGGTTACGGGTCCCAAGTCGGGGCTGACGCAGACGATCTCGATCGAAGTTCAAAGCTACGAGGCCGACCACAAGAAAATCGAACAGGCGCTCGAGAGTTTTCGCAAGGATCTCCTTTCGGTCCTGGCGGACCAGACCGTGGGGCGAAAGTCCGACCAGGATTGGAAAGCGCTTGCGCAGAACCCCGCGGAGCTCGACCGCGCCCTGAAGGACGCGGCGCGCAAGCAGGCGGAGGCCGCGGCGAAGACGCAGAACGTCCAATCGAAACTTTCCGAGATCCTCGAAAAAATGTCGCAGGACCCTCTGACAGGTTACGACGTCTACGCGGAGCACCAGGCCATGCGCGACGCTTTGTCTTCGGTGCGTTCGGGTCCCATGGATCGCGCGACGCAGCAGTTCAATCAGGGGCGCTGGTCCGAGGGCGCGGCGGAACAGGACCAGGCTATCGCCGAGCTCGAGAGGCTATCCGATATTTCCGAAGAGGTGATGAAGCACAACAAGATGAAGGACCTCGTGCATTCCGCCGACCGGCTGGAACAGAAGGGGCGCTCGCTGGAGGAATCGCTCGCGAAGGCCGGCGCGCTGGACTCCAAGCTGGCCCGTGAACTGCGGGACACGCTGAACGAGGCGATGCAGATTCTGGCCGAAATGCAGAAACAGGTGGAAGACCTTCCCCAGGAATTGCCGGAGGATTTCGTGAACCAGGCCGCGATGAAGAACCTTGACATGGGCGGCATGGCCCAGTCCGCGGACGCTTTGAACCGAGCTTTGCAAAGCGGAGACTTGAAGTCCGCTCTGCAGGCGGCGAAAGATTTGCTGGACCAGGTGAAGTCCGCGCGCGACGCGATCTCAAAATCGGCGGAGGATACGCCGCTTTCCGGCAAGGGCGACACGGCCGCCGCGATGGAAGAAAAGGCCGGCGCGTTGGACCAGCTGGTCGAGCGGCAGGAGAATCTCCTGCGACGGACCCTGCGCCTCGAAGGCAAGCGCAAGGAAGCCGCGCTTGAAGCCCAGCGTAAAATGCTGCAGGACCTCGCGAAGCGGCAGAAGGCGGCTCTCGACCGGGCTCGTGCATTCGGAAAGGACCTCGAAAGGAATGCTTCCGAGCCGGGCCTCAAAGCGCTGTCCCAAAGTGCTTTGACTCTGGCTGAACCCAAGATGCAAAGCGTTCTCCGCGAGCTGGAGAGCGGAAATGTCATATTCTCGCAGAAGTGGCTGAAGGAAACCGTGGACCATTTCACCGCCGCCGAACCGCATCTTGAAAATTTTGTTCTGAGCCGTTCATCCGGGAACGCGTCGGATTCCGGCGACCGGACGTCGGGCTGGAAGGCGCTTCTGGCGGACCTTTCTGCGGTCCGCAAGGAAGAGCAGGAGATTTTGAACCGCTTGAAGGACAATTCCGGCCTCGGCGAGCAGAAGTTTTCGGACCAGGACCGTTCCGAGCTCCAGTCCATGGCGGAAGAGCAAAAGCAGATCGGGGAGCAGAACAAGAAGATCCGCTCCGAGCTTTCGCAGCTCGCGTCCCGGAGCGCCCAGATCAAGCCCGAGATCATGGAGTCGCTGCGCAGCGCCGGCGGCGAGATGCAGAATTCCGAGGGGGCGCTCAAAAGCGCCTCAACCCCGGACGCGGCCAGCTCGCAGGAACGCGCCCTGTCGCATTTGCGTAAAGGCCAGGAGGGCCTGCAAAACGCGCAGGGCGAGCTGAAGAAAATCCGGCAGAGCGCCGGGTCCAAGCCCAGTCTGATCCAGCCCCGCAACCAGTCGGGAGGAAAACAGGGCTCCAAGGCCGGAACGGTCCGCATCCCGGGCGCCGAGGAATATCTGCCGCCCAAAGAATTCCGCGAGGAAATTCTGGAATCGCTTAAAGAAAAGTACCCGCAGGCCCAGGAAGAAACCATCAAACAGTATTTCAAAAAGATTACCCAATAACATGATGCACTTTCGCATTATTTTTTTGACGGGAGTTGCCGCCGCGGTTATGGTATTTTCCGCAGGGCACGCCCGGTCCATGGACATGAAAGTCCTGGAAGCGGGAGATTTTTCGGACGTCGCGCGCCTGCGGGGGGAAGCTCTGAAAAAAAATCAGCCGGCGGCCGCGGCCTATTACGACGGGCTGGGCGCTTTCTATCGCGGCGACCTGAAAGCGGCGGAGGAATTTCTGCGAAACGCCGGCCTGCCCGAAGCGGGCTGGATGCGGGATTACATTCGCGGCGTCGAACCGATCCTCGGGCCGATGGAATCGCGCGAATCAGAGCATTTTATTCTGAGGGTCCCGGCCAAAGATATTTTTCTTGCCCCTTACGCCTTCGACGCCCTTGAGAAAGCCTATCGCGAGCTCGGCGCCGATTTCGGACTCTATCCCAAGGACAAAGTTATCGTCGAAATCTATCCAACCCGCGAGACATTTTCGGCGGCTTCGACACTCTCAATGGAAATCCTCGAGCGGAGCGGAGCGGTGGGCATCTGCAAGTTCCGCCGTCTCATGCTCGTGAGTCCCGAACAGCTCGCCTTCGGCTACCGCTGGCTTGATACCCTGTCGCACGAATACGCACATTACCTCATCAACCTGAAGAGCCGCGGCCAATGCCCGCTCTGGCTGCATGAAGGCATCGCCAAATATATCGAGACCCGCTGGCGCCGCAAAGATCCGGATTACCTTACGCCGGGAAACCGGACGGAGCTCGCGCGCGCCCTGAAAGAAAATAAACTGATACCTTTCGCGCGGATGGAGCCGTCGATGGTTTACTTGAAAGATCAGGAGGAAGTTCGCCTGGCTTTTTCGCAGGTCAGCCATGCCGCGGGAGCCATCGAAAAAATTCAGGGACGCGAAGCCATCATGAAAATTTTGGCGGCGCTGGCCGGCGGTAAAAGCCGGAGCGAAGCTTTTCAGGAAGTTTTGGGGATGAACGACCAGGCGTTTGAAACGAAGTGGAAGGAGATTTTGGGGGTTGAGAATTTACAGGAGTCGCCGGGCGCCGCGCCCGACGTGATCGTGGCGGCCGGAAAGGAAAATGAGGTGGACGATCTGGTCCCATCCGAAGTGCGCGTGCATCTGCGTCTCGGCGAGCGGATGCAGAAGGCGGGGGAGAACCGCGCCGCGCTGATCCAGTACGAAAAAGCGCTGGCCCGCGAACCGAACAATCCCGTGGCGCTTGTCCGCGCCGCGCGCCTCTGCCTGACGCTCGAAGACCGCGTCCGCGCGGTGGGGTACCTGGAGCGCTGCGCGAAGGAAAACCCCAACTATCCGACCGGATTTGTCCTGCTTGGCCGCGAAAAAGTCCGGCTGGGGCAATGGGAGGAGGCGAGGTCCCGCTTCGAGGCTGCCAACGCGCTCAACCCCTTCAACCCTGCGGTGCATGAACAGCTGGCGCAGATCTATCAAAAGCTGGGACAATCCGAACTTTCCGACCGGGAAGCCGCCGCGCTTGCCGCCCTCCAACGTCCATAATCAACATTTGATATGATATTTCCATGAGTTCGCTCGTACAGAAGGAAGTTAAATGCGCCTGCGGCGAGGTTTTTGAAGCGGAAATCTATCAGTCGATTTCGGTGAAGGAAGACCCCGCGCTCAAAGACAGCCTGCTCGGCGGGCAGTTCAACGTCGTGCAATGCCCTAAATGCCGCCAGATGGTTTACGCGGAGCATTTCGTGCTTTACCACGATTCCGCCCAGGAACTGCTGGCGTTCGTTTATCCCACCAGGATGGAAGCAGAGACCGCTCAGATCCAAATCGCGATGGATAACGCGTTCCGCCAAATGCAGGCCGGCACGCCGCCGGACCAGCAGGTTCGTTACCAGCCTTTCCTTTTGTTCGGGCTCGATTCGCTCTGCGATCTCCTGAACATCGAAGAAGAAATTTCGGATGAAACCAAAGTTGCTCATGCGCTCGGCGACTCCATGAAAATATCCCATCGCAAAATCCACTTTGACGCGGCGCGGCGCAACAACATTCCTGCGCTGCTTCCGGTCGACGCGCCTTTGCCGGGCCCCGGCCGAAAAGTAAAACCCGACCCCGTCTCGGCGGCCGCAGGCATCCGGAAAATCCTCGAAGCCAATCCTCACCTCGTCCATTACCGGCGCTTCCTCGAAAAAATCGAAGGCGGCTGGTTCCTTCAGGACAGCGACTTCATTTGAAGAGTTTAAATCTGGGCGACCGCCTCAAGTCCCGGATTCCCGCGCTCTATTACCGGCGGATCCGAGAGGCTGCGTCGGAAGCCGAGCGTCTCGGGCTTGAAGCGTATCTGGTGGGCGGCGTGGTGCGCGACTTGTTGCTTAAAAAACCGTTCAGCAAGGATTGCGACCTGTTGTTTGCGGGCGGGAACGTGGCGCCGCTCGCCGAAACCCTGGCCGCGCGCTGGAAGCTCCGCCACTCGCAGTATCCCGCTTTCGGGACGCACACTTTGCTCTCGCGGGACGGCTTCCACATGGACATCATCACGGCGCGCAGTGAAACCTACGCAAAACCCGCGGCGCTGCCCGCGGTGAAGCGCGGCGCGCTTTCCGACGATTTGAAGCGCCGCGACTTTACGGTCAACGCCATGGCGGTCGCGCTTTCCGCAAAAAAGCGGGGGACCCTCATCGATCTTCATGGCGGCCTGACGGACCTGCAAAAAAAGAAAATCCGCATTTTGCACGATAAAAGCTTTTCGGATGATCCCACGCGGATATTCCGCGCGGCGCGCTACGCGGGCCGGTTCGGCTTTTCCATTGAGCCCGGAACGCAAAAATATATGGATGACGCCCTGCGAAGAAAGTTGATTCAAGAACTTTCCGCCGACCGCGTCCGGACGGAAATCGAAAAGCTGCTGGCGGAAGAATCGCCGGCGGACGCCCTGGCGCTGCTCCATCGATGGAAAGCTCTGGCCGCGATTCATCCCAAACTGGGTTGGAATTCATCCGTCGCCCGCTGGCTGGGGGGGGCTGCCTCGCCAAAGGAAGCAAAAAAGCGGGGAATCCAATCTGTCATTGCTTTACGCATGGCCCTGATGGTCGCGTCGAACAGCCGCATGGAAGCCGAAAGCATTATTGACGCCCTGCATTTCACGAAGGAAGTCCGCGATCGGATCACCCAGCCCCTGGAATGGATCGAAGCCTTCCGGAACGAGGCGCCGATCCAGTCCATACCTTCTCAAACCGTCTTTCCCGAATCAGTCTGCGTGATGGAAACGCTCACCCGCGGTGACGACCCGCTGAAGCTCGGCAAATCATGGGTGCAACTGCAAAAATGGCAGGCTTCCGCGCCCGAAATGACCGGCCGCGACCTCCAAAAGATGGGAATAAACCCCGGTCCGGTTTACAGGGAAATCCTCGTGCGGCTGCGCCTCCAGAAGTTCCGCGGCGTCCTCAAAAGCAGGAAAGACGAAATTCGCTTCGTGTTTGACAACTACCGTCGGAATTGATAGCATCATCCACGGAAATGGATCTGCTGATTTTCCTTCCGGTTTTGATATTTTCCGTCATCTGCCATGAGGTCGCTCATGGCATCGTGGCGCTTCGTTTCGGCGATTCCACGGCCCAGCAGGAAGGCCGCCTGACCCTGAGCCCTCTCCCTCACATCGACCCGGTCGGTTCCGTCATCTTTCCCGGCATCTGTTTTCTCCTCAACTTTCCCGTTTTCGGCTGGGCCAAGCCCGTCCCCATCAATCCGAACCGTTTTTCCAATTACCGCGCCGGCGTGGTCCTGGTATCGCTGGCCGGTCCGCTCGCAAATATCCTGCTCGCCGTGCTTTTTACCGGTTTTCTTTACCTGTCGGTCGCGGGCGGCTGGATTTCCGCCGCGCTCCTCCAGCGCTTCGTCACCCAGGCGGTGATGCTCAACCTCGTGCTCGCCGTGTTCAACCTCATTCCCGTTCCGCCCATGGACGGCAGCAAAATTTTGTCCGCGATACTGCCCGACGACCTCTCCCGGAAGTATGACCTGCTGGAACCCTACGGATTCTTCATTGTCATGGCGCTCATCGCCACGGGCGTTTCGGGCCGGGTGCTTTATCCCGCGGTCGAGTTTCTTTTTCAACTGCTTCTGAGAGTCGTGATCCACTGATGGCCAAACGGATTCTTTCGGGGATGCGTCCGACGGGAAAACTGCACCTGGGCAACGTGCTGGGTGCGCTTTCGAATTGGGCCAAATTGCAGAGCGAAGGCTCGGAATGTTTTTACATGGTGGCCGACTGGCACGCGCTCACGACCGATTATGAGGACACGGGGAAAATTGAATCCAACATCGAAGAAATGGTCACCGACTGGCTCGCCGGCGGCATCGACCCGGAAAAGTCCGTGGTCTTCCGCCAGTCCTGGGTCGCGGAACATTCGGAGCTGGCGCTCATCCTTTCCATGATTACGCCCATTTCCTGGCTCGAGCGCAACCCGACATACAAACAGCAGATGGTTGAAATCGAAGGACGCGACATATCCACCCATGGATTTTTGGGTTATCCGGTGCTCCAGGCGGCGGATATTTTACTGTACAACGCGACGCATGTGCCGGTGGGTGAAGACCAGCTCCCTCATGTGGAACTCACGCGCGAGATCACGCGGCGCTTCAACCACATCTACAAGAAAGAAGTTTTAACCGAGCCGCAGGCCCTTCTTTCTCCGACGCCAAAAGTCCAGGGATTGGACGGGCGCAAGATGTCAAAATCCTACGACAATTGCATTTACCTCGCGGACTCTCCGGACGATATCAAGAAAAAAATACAGTCGATGTACACCGACCCCAAAAAGATCCGCGCGAATGATCCGGGACACCCGGAGCCCTGCCCCGAAAACGAGCCGGGCTGCGTAGTCTACTCAATGCACAAAATTTATGAAGGATCGGAAGATAAAGTGAAAGCCAGGGGGGACGCCTGCCGATCCGGAGCGCTCGGCTGCGTGGCCTGCAAGAAAGATCTGCTCCAGGAAATGACGGTTGCGCTCGGACCCATACAGGAAAAACGCAAATCATTCGCGGGCAAAAAGGGCCTCGTGAAAGATATCTTAATCGAAGGGAGCAAGCGGGCGGAGGAGCGCGCGGGACGCACGATGGATGCGGCGCGGCGCGCCATTCATTTTGTACCCAGACCCGCGGTGGCAAAAATATGAACGCACCCTATCAGGTGAAGCTGGAAATTTTCGAAGGGCCGCTCGACCTCCTGCTCTATCTCATCAAAAAGCAGGACATGGACATCCGCGACATCAGCATTTCCGCGATCACGCAGGAATATCTGGGATACATCGAGCTCATGAAGGATTTGAATTTGGAAATGGCGGGAGAGTTTCTGGTGATGGCTTCCACTCTCTTGCAGATCAAAGCTCGCACGCTCCTGCCCCAGGACCCGGCGGAGCAGTTGGCCGAAGAAGGCCCCGACCCGCGGGCGGAGCTCGTGGCGAAACTGCTCGAATATCAGAAGTACAAGGAAGCCGCGAAATTTCTGTCGGACCGCGAGGCGTCGTGGAAGGACGTTTATTACCGGAACGTCACCCCGGCTTTCGCCGAGGACGACATGGTCCTGGACGCCACTCTCTTCGATCTGCTGGACGCCTTTAAGGACGTCCTCAAGACCGCGTCCGACGACGTCAAGGAATTCCTTTTCGAGGAAATTCCCATCGAGCAGAAGATCCGCGAAGTCCTGGATATTCTGGAATCCAAAGAGTTTATCCATTTCTCTGAACTCTTTACGCCGCAGCGTTCCCGCCGCGAGCTTATCATGATTTTCCTGGCCGTGCTGGAACTGATCCGCCTGAAGCAGATTTCGGCGCGGCAGACCGATGCGTTCGGCGAAATCCGCGTGTACCGCATGGCGCCTCCGGAAATGGTTCAGCCTTACTCCGAGACGGCGGATGCGGGCGTTGCGCCGCAGTTAACGGAAGAGGAAGTGGAAGCCGACGCGTCCAAAGTTCTGGCGGACGTCGAAGAGGGGTCGGACGAAGTGGAAGCGCCGGTCGTGCCCGTGTTGATGCTGGAAGACGATCCAAAGATCGAGCCCGGCAGTCCCGAGCTCAACTAAAAGGGGAACCGATATGGATAAAGATAAAGTCAAAAGCGTTGTCGAGTGCCTGCTGTTCGTAACGAACCGTCCTCTGCCCTTGGACGAAATGGCCGACATCACCGGAGAATCTCCCGAAGAACTGGAAGCGCTGCTGGGCGAGATGTCCCAGGAGCTGGAAGCCCGCAAAAGCGCGATTCAGATCGCCAAGGTGGCGGAAGGCTACCAGTATGCGAGCCTGTCCGGATTCAGCTATTGGGTTAAAAAGCTATTCCGCGACCAGACGACGTTCCGCCTTTCGCAGTCCGCGCTGGAAACGCTGTCCATCGTGGCGTACAAGCAGCCCATCACGCGCGCCGAGATCGAAGAGATCCGCGGAGTGGAAGTGATCGGCGTGCTCGAGACTCTGATTGAGCGCAAGCTCGTGAAGATCGCAGGACGCAAAGAAAGCGTCGGGCGCCCGTTGTTGTACTCCACAAGCCCCGAGTTTTTGCGCCACTTCAACCTGTGGAAAGTTTCCGACCTGCCTTCGCTCGATGACCTGGCGAAGGAAGCGGAACTGAACAAGGGACAGGATGTCGCGCCGCCCGTGAACGTGGAAGTTGTGTCCTCGCCCGCCGACGCGGCGGAACTCGCCGCATCCGAACCGATGGACGCCGAGCGCGCGGATGAAGGAGCTGTCGCCGCCGTGGCCGTCGAAGTCTCCTCCCCGGCCGAATCGCCCGAAGCGTCCGTTTCTGAAGCGAAGGAGGACGAGCCCGGTGCCTGAACTCCGCCGCGACCCCGTCATCGGACGCTGGGTCATCATCTCCACCGAAAGAGGAAAAAGACCGAGCGATTATTCGAAGGAACCGGAGCCCGAAATGGGGCGTTTCTGCCCTTTCTGCCCGGGCAACGAAGACAAAACTCCTTCCGAAATCCTGGCGTACGGCCCGGCCTCCCGCGAAAAGAATAAGTCCGGATGGAACGTCCGGGTCGTTCCCAATAAGTTTCCCGCGCTGCAGATCGAAGGGACCATCAACCGCAAGGGCGACGGAATGTACGACCGGATGAACGGCATCGGTGCCCACGAAGTGGTGATCGAAACGCCCGAGCACAAAAAAGAAATCCCCGATATGGAAACGTCGAAAATCGAGGAACTGCTCTGGGCTTACCGCGACCGCATCATCGACCTGCGCAAGGATCCGCGTTTTGAGTACATCATGATCTTCAAGAATAAGGGCGCTGCGGCCGGCGCATCGCTCAGCCATCCCCATTCTCAGCTCATCGCGACACCCATGGTTCCCGTGCGCGTACGGCAGGAGATCATGGGCGGCAAGCAATATTTCGATTACAAGGAGCGCTGCGTTTACTGCGACATGATCGTCCAGGAAACCACCGCGGACAGCCGCGTGGTCATGGAAAACGACCACTTCATCGCGTTTGAGCCCTACGCGCCGCGCTTCCCGTTCGAGACGTGGATCCTTCCCAAGGAACACGATTCCCATTATGAGGACCTCCAGAAGGCCGAGGCCGCCAGTCTTGCCGCGATCTTAAAGAACGTCCTGGCCAAGATCCGGTCGCTCCTGGACGATCCGCCTTTCAATTACGTCATCCACAATTCGCCCCTCAAAGAGCCGTCGCTGCCGCATTATCACTGGCATATTGAAATCATCCCTAAACTCTCCAAGATCGCGGGCTTCGAGTGGGGCACGGGTTTCTATATCAACCCCACGCCGCCGGAAGAAGCCGCGCAATTCCTGAAAGAAGCTGAGTAGCGCGAGCCTGAAGATCCTTTTCGCCGCCTCCGAGTGCGTTCCCTTCGCGAAGACCGGGGGATTGGCGGACGTCATAGGGACTCTCCCCGCCGCGGTGGCGTCCCTTGCGAAACAGTCTCCCAAAAGCGAAATCGCGGTCCTCATCCCCAAATATTCCGAGATCAGCGAAGCGCGTTATCCGCTCAAGCTCCGCCCCGGCAAGCTCCGCATCCCGGTCGGCGGTTCGGTCGAGGAGGGTTTCGTCTGGTCGCTCGAGAAGAAGGGCCGGCGCTACAAGGACGACAGCCTTCCGGCCTGGCCGAAAAACCTTTCCTTCTATTTCATCGAGAACAAGAAATATTTTTCACGGAGTTCGCTTTACCGCGCGAAGGACGGGAAAGATTACGCCGATAACGACGCCCGGTTCATTTTCTTCTCCCGAGCCGCGATCGAGTTCTGCAAGTTTGTCGACTTCAAACCCGACGTGGTCCACGCCCACGATTGGCAGACAGGCCTGATCCCCGGTTACCTCGCGACGCTTTACCAAAACGACTCGTTCTTTCACAAGACGGTTTCCGTATTCACCATCCATAACATCGCCTATCAGGGCCTATTCCCGCGCCGGACGTACGACCTGGCCGGGTTCGAGACGCGCGATTTCGTGCCGGAAAAGTTTGAGTATTTCGGACACGTCAGCTTCTTGAAAGCGGGTCTCGTCTTCGCCGACAAGATTTCCACGGTCAGCCCGAGCTATTGCCGCGAAGTCCAGGCGAGCGCGGAGTTCGGGCGCGGCATGGAGGGCGTCCTGCGGGCGCGCGCAAAGGATTTCAGCGGGATTTTGAACGGGCTCAGCTACGCGGATTGGGACCCGGCCAAAGATAATCACCTTACGGCAAATTTCTCCGCGAAATCCCGGGACTTCATCGATAAAAAAAGGATCTGCAAAAAGGATTTGCAGAGGATGATGGAGCTTCCGGTGGAAGAAAACGTCCCGATCTTTGGGATGGTCACCCGCATGGACCCGCAGAAAGGCTTTGAACTGATCGAAGAGATGCTCCCTCGCGCGATGGAAAAAGGCGTCAAATTCCAGCTCGCGATCCTCGGGACGGGGGACTCCGACATCGAAGCGGCGCTGAAAGAATTTTCCGAGCGCTGGCCCGACGCGGTGGCGGTCCACTTCACGTTTAACGAGCCGCTGGCTCATAAAATTTACGCGGGGTCCGATTTCTTTTTGATGCCGTCGCTTTTTGAGCCCTGCGGGCTCAGCCAGATGATCGCCATGGCTTATGGCACGATTCCCCTGGTGACCCCGACCGGCGGGCTCCGGGACACGGTCCAGCCCTGGGACGCGGAGCTCAAAACTGGAAACGGGTTCCTGTGCGAGGGCGTTTCCTCCGCTGCGCTCCTCAATGCGTTTGAAAGCGCGGTCCAGTTTTATTCGCAAGGGGCGGATCGCGCGAAACTGGTGCAGAACGCGCTGGCAACCCGGTTCACGTGGGAAAATTCGGCGGCGCGGTACATGGAACTCTACTCTTCGGCCATTCTCTCGCACCTCGCGAAAGTCAGGGTCCACTGATCCATGAATCATTATTCTCACGGCGTCCGGTCGTTCGCGGCACTGGCGGCCCTGGCCCTCCTGGCGGCCTATCCCCTGCGCCAGAAAATGCTTCAGCAGAGGGCCGAACGCTCCATCGAGGCTTGCGTTTCTTATCAGGAAACTCTGGACCTGCTGAAGTCCGATCCCGCTTCGGTCCCGAATTTCCTCGAACGCTGCCGCCTGATGGGCGTAAAATCCGCCGCGCTCCGCGAAGAGACGCTCCGCGACTGGGCCGAGCAGGGCCGAGCGACGTTTCTGACGCGCGCCGAATCCGAGAAGTTTCGCGCTTTGGGCCTGGGCTCCGACCTGCCCAAAACCGAATCGCTCTGGACGCGCGACGCCGCTTCCGCCGAAACCCTTTTGTCCGCGCTCGTCGCGCGCTATCCCGCATTCGCGGGAAAAATGAAGCCGAAAAGAATCGGCGGGTACTTCTTCATCGACCGCCCGGAAGGGTTGTGGGAAAAAGACCTTGATCTGCGCCTGGGGTTAAACCCGGAGGCTGTTCAACGGCTGGGAGAGATCGGCCTGGCCATCGTATTCGCGATCGAAGAGCAGGGGAAGTCGGCGTTGCCGGATTCCACGCGCCTGGGAACGCAGGTTTCGAGCTCCGCCGCGGCCTCCGCCTGGCTCATCACCGGCGTCCCGGAATCGGCCGCGCGCAAGTCGGCGATGTCGCCCGCTTTCGCCGACTCCCTCTGCAGTTCAAACGCGCCGATCGTCCTTCTGGAAAATGTAAACGTCCCATTGGTCCATCGCCTGGCGGCCGACCTCGGCGTCGCGTCCCGGGTGGTCAAGGGGCATACCGTTACGGTAGACGAGATGAAAGCGCAGTCTCCAGAGATCGTCTCGCAGCGTTACGTGCGGGCCGTGACAGAGCGCTCCGTCCGGTTCATCTATTTTCATTGGAACCCCGACGCTTCCGGCGCCGAAAATCTGAACACACTTCGTTCGGTGATGCAGGGCGTAAAGTCGCGCGGCTGCGGTTTTGACGGCGTTCCCAAAAATTCTATAGTGGTTTCATGGCCTGCGAAACCGTTCCGGATGCTCGCGGCGTTTCTGATCGCTGTCGCCGCGCCCTGGGCGGCGATGCGGCTCCTGCTCGCGTTCCTGAAGCGCCCCGAAAATCAGGGAAAATTTCCGATCGAAGCCTGGTTTGCGGCAGGCGCCGCGGCTCTCATGGGCGGCCTAATCATCAATCTGCTTTTACCGGACTCGATTTTCGCGGGGGGGCTGGCGTCCTTCAAAGGGGTCAAGGCCTCCATGGTCCTACCGCTCGTTTTGATCGGAACGACGCTCTTTACCGCGGAAGATTTCTCCGGCTTTCTCCGCCGCAAAGCCGCGGTGCGCGACCTGCTGATCTTCGCGGTTTGCACGGGTGCGCTGCTGTTCATGCTGAAGCGGAGCGGAAATTTTTCCGGCGGCGTTCATCCGATGGAAATCACGTTCCGCAACGGCATCGAAACGCTTCTGGGCGTGCGGCCCCGCTTCAAGGAGTTCGCCATCGGCCATCCGCTGCTGATTTTGGGGCTGGCGCTCTGGCCGGCCCACCGGACGCTTTCAAAGCTTTGCCTTTGGGCCGGAGCCGTCGCCTGGATTTCCATTCTGAATACGTTCTGCCATTTGCATACGCCGGTCCAGGTTTCCCTGATAAGGACGTTGAACGGTTTCATTTTGGGAGGAGTCGCAGGCCTGGCGCTCGCGGCGCTTTTTCGCGCGCTGGAAAAGCGTCCCGACTTTGCGCGGGCCCTGGCGGTTTTCGAGCATGAATCCTAAGACTGAACCGCGCGTCCTGATCGCGGGATATTACGGCTTCGGCAACGCCGGGGACGAGCTCATCCTGCGCTCCATACTTAAGGAAATCAAGCAGTCTTCGCCGTCCGTTTCGGTGACCGTGCTCTCCAACGATCCGCAGGGAACTTTCGGCGCGCACGGTGTCGAGGCTCGGGACCGCTGGTCTCCGGTTTCAGTTATTTCCGCGGTTTGGCAAAGCGATGCTTTGGTGTTCGGCGGAGGGGGACTGCTTCAGGACGCGACCGGAATCCGCACGCTCTGGTACTATCTCTCCATTCTGGCGGCCGCGATCCTGCTCCGCAAGCAAATCTGGGTCTGGTGCGTCGGCGTCGGGCCCGTACGGTCTCCGGTCAACCGCAGGCTCGTCCGCTGGGCGCTGGGATTTTGTGATTACGTGAGCGTCCGCGATGCCGGTTCGGAATCGGAGCTTCGCTCCTACGGGTTTCGGAAACCCATCGCCGTTTTGAAAGATCCGGTTTTCGACCTGAACGTTCACGAAAAGTCCCATTCGAACGGCGGCCTGCCGCGTTTCGCGTTCATACTGCGCCCCGTGCAGGGCAGCCAGCGGCGCGAGGACCTCGCCGAGGCTTTTTCCAAGGCCGCGTCCTATTTCCTCAAGATATATAACGCGGAGTTCAGTCTCGCGGTCTTTCAGCCCGGTAAGGACGAGGTTTTTCTGGATGCGGTCCTCAAGCGCGTGAAGGAGGAAATTCCTTTTGACTCCATGGATAAGGTCCACCGGCATGCGGGACGCACCCCGGACGAAATCCTGCAGTTCATGAAACACCAGGACATGGTAGTTTCTTCGCGATACCACGGCGCGGTCCTTTCCTTAATGATGCATACGCCGGTTTTGGGCGTCGCGGTGGATCCCAAGCTCCGGCACCTCTTCTCCGACGTTTTTCCTGACGGTGGCCGCCGGGAAAATTTGCTAGAATTAGACGGCATTGATCCGGAAAAGTTAATCGCGGCGATGGAGTCGCTCTGGATCGAAAAGGAGAATTTCAGAAAGCGCTCGATCGAAGGCCTGCGGCGGCTGAACGGCCGCAAGGGCGCTCTCGCAACGTTGATCACCCGTCACTTTTCACCGGCTGAAGTACGGACTGAGCCGCGGAGACAGGAACCCGCTGCGCAGTCCCGTCCGCCCGAAGGCCTGCTCCCGAAATCCCGGCGGTTTCTGTTCACCCATCCTTTCTTGTTCGGCCTGGCCATCCTCCTGCCTCTGCTTTGGACGGTCCTTTTCGCGCTCAGCCGCGACGCGCACAACCTTTTCCTTTCGCAGAAAGGCGCCCTGGTGCTCGAAGTCTTCGCCCGGAACGACCTGCGGTCCGAAAACATTCCGCTCGTGGAAGAGGCTCTGCGCGCCATCCCCGGCGTGCGCGAAGTCGTCGCCACTTCGCCCGAGGAAGCGTTCAACAAAGTCGTCTCCGATCCCAATTTTTCCATTGATGAAGAATGGCTGAAGGACAAGTCCGGCGAGATCAAAGGCAAGGCGACGCTTCTGCCCTGGAGCTACGACCTCCATTTGGAAAGCTGGGACGATGACGTTTTGAAGGCCGTGCTCACCCGCGTGCAGGCTCTCGAAGTGGGGGTTCCCCGCGCCGCCGCGATCAGCGAAGTCCATTACGATTCCGAGCGCTGGGCGCTGGTCTTCGGGCTTTACAATTACTGGAAATGGATCCGCGCGGTCCTTTGGACGTCCACTTCGGCCGTGCTGATTTTCGCGGGCTTCGCCTTATTTAAGCGGGCGCGCCGCCCCGCTTCCCGGGCGATCTTTTCGCGCTCGGTGCGGGTGAGCCTCCTGCTCGGGTTCTTCGCGGGCGCGGCCTCGCACGCGCTCTACGTGGCGCTGCTCGCAGTGTCGTTTTTCTCGGAAAGATTTTCATGGCAGGCGAAGCTGGGGGAAGATTTGCTGTTCCAGATTGCGGCGGCGTCCCTGGTGATCGGCATCGGCCTGGCGACCGTGTCCGATTCCGTGAAATCGTGAGGGGCGCCCGCGCGTTCCGTTTCGCATTGGCCTGCACGCTTTTGATCAGCGCCGCGCCGCCCGCCGCGCTCCGCTCCGCCGAGCCGGTGGTCACGATCGACAAAACAATCAAGAACCACCGGAAGGACCTGCAGAAGCTGCAGGAGCAGATCCAGGGGCTCGAGCAGGAGCGCAAGAAGCTCAAGCAGGACGAAACGATTTTGTCGACCACGCTTAAGCGCATCGAGACCGAGATCGACCAATCGGTCAAAAAGCAGTCCAAAGTGAAGCGGCAGATGGCGCAGAGCGAGGCGAAGATCAAGAAGCTGAGCGCCCAGGCAGTTCTCCTGACCGGCGAAAAAGCCAAATGGGAACAGCTCGTGATGGCCGACGTGAATGCCTATTACGTCCGATCCGTCTATCCGCAGAGGCTTTCGGTCTCCCACATGGAAAGGCTTCTGACCAACGCGCTCATGCTCCGGAAGTTCCAGAGCCTGCGCGGCGTCGAAAACAGCAAGAAGGTCGCGCAGGAGCAGGAGTCCCGCATGATCCGCGCCAAGGAGAACCTCGTCGTTTTGCGGGCCCAGCTCGATTCCGAGCTCGTCAAGCAGAAGAAGTCTCAGGCCGAAAAAAGCGAGCTTTATAAAACCACGACCGGCCGCCGCGTCGCGGCGGAACAGGAGGCCGACCGGCTGCGCGAGACGGCGCAGTCCCTGGAATCCATGATCGGCCGGCTGAAGAAGCGCAAAGAAAAGGAACGCCGGCAGACGCTTGCGGCCCAGAAGCAGGCCGAGCTTGAGCGCAAGGATGTCCAGGTCCGCAAGGGAAGCCTTCCCTGGCCCGTGGCCGGATCGGTCACCGTTCCTTTCGGCAGGCAGAAACACGCGGAGCTCAACATCACCGTCATTAACAACGGCGTGAAGATCCGGACGCAGAGCGGTTCGGCCGTCAAATCCGTGGAAAAGGGCACGGTCGTTTACGCGGACGATTTTCGCTCCTACGGCCAGACGGTGATCGTGGATCACGGCGGGGATTTTTACACGATCTACGGTCTGCTCGGCAGCATCATGGTGAAGGACGGGCAGAAGGTTGAATCCGGGCGCATTGTCGGCAACGCGAGCGCCGACCCCGAGCCCCAGATTTATTTTGAAGTGCGCAGCGAGGGCCATCCGGAAAACCCTCTGCAGTGGCTGAAATAATTTAAAAATAACCCAAGGAGAGTTGAATGAAACGACTGTGGATGAAGCTTCGAAGAAAAAATTTCCTGCTGGCCGTGCTCGCCGTTTGCCTCGGCCTTGCCCTTTTCAAAATCAACGTCCTGACCGCCGCGACGTCCAGCATCGACAAGACCCTGGACCAGCTCAAGGTCCTGACTGAGGTGTTCGATTACATCCAGCAGAATTACGTCACGGAAAAGACCACGAAAGACCTGGTCTACGGCGCGGCCCACGGCATGGTGCGGACGCTCGATCCCTTCAGCCAGTTCCTGGAGCCCGAACCTCATAAGGAAATGCAGACCGAAACCGAGGGCCAGTTCGGAGGCCTCGGCATCCGCATCGAGATGAGGGACGATATCCTGACCGTGATGACGCCGATCATGGACACGCCCGCCTATCGCGCCGGGATTCTTCCGGGTGACCGCATCATCAAGATCGAAGGGGAAAGCACCCAGAACATCAACCTTCAGGACGCGGTCAAGAAGCTCCGCGGACAGCCGGGGACGCCCGTGAAGATCACGATCGTCCACGAGGGCGGGAAGGAGCCGGTGGACCTTTCGCTCACCCGCGAGGTCATCAAGATCGACTCCGTGCGCAGCCGCATGCTCGAAGACAAGGTGGGCTACGTCCAGCTCATCGAGTTTACGGCCAAGACCGATTCCGACATGCTGCGCGCCATGAACAAGATGCAGTCGCAGGGGATGGACAGCCTCATTATGGATCTCCGCAACAATCCCGGAGGGCTCCTGAACGTCGCGGTGAACGTCAGCAAGGCGTTCTTGGACGCCAACAAGCTCATCGTTTATACCGAGGGGCGCAAGGCTGACCGCGTCGATTATAAAGCCGACGCCAAATCGCCGTTTCCCAGCCTGCCGATGGTGGTGCTCGTGAACGGCGGATCCGCTTCCGGCTCCGAAATTGTCGCCGGCGCGCTTCAGGATCACCGCCGCGCGCTCATCCTCGGCACGACCACGTTCGGCAAGGCTTCGGTCCAGTCCGTCATTCCGCTTTCGGACGGTTCGGGACTCCGCCTCACCACGGCCAAATATTACACTCCGGCCGGACGCAGGATCCAGCGCGACGAAAAGACCGGCAAGGGCGGCATCGTACCCGACGTCCTGATCGAAGTCACGCGCGATACTGAGATCAAACTGCGCCGCCAGCAGGACGAAATCGTCGGCAAGGACCGCGCCCCGCAATCCGTCATCAAAAAGGACGAGCAGGTCGAAGATCTCGTGCTCCGGCGCGCCATCGAATTCCTGAAAATCCGCAACCTGGTGCTGCCTCCGAAGACTTAATCCGGAGCTGACACAAGTATTCCTTGGCCCGATCGAAAAAGTCCGGCGCCGCATCCCTCTGGATATGGGCGTTGCTGCTCGGCGGGGGACTGTTGGCGTACCGCTACCAGCAGAAGGGCACGCTGATCGATGGGGCCGGCACCGCGGGGCGAATCAACGCCGCCGCCGACGACGCTCTGGCGGCGCAGGGCGTCAAGGATTCGCAGATCGTAAAATGCCTCCGCGTGGAACGCAAGAAGACGTTTCCCTTTCCCAAATCCTGGATCGAAACCGAGCGCCATTTTTCCGGCGTCCCGATCCGGAGCGTTGACAAAATATACGCGAACCTTAAAAAATCCTCTCAGGACCTGAAGCTGGACCGCATCAGCCGGGACGGCGGGTCCGATCGAACCGTCATTGAGCTGGGCCGGGACCGCGCAATTTATCAACGCCTTGTATTCCTGCGCGCGGACCGCTCCAAAAATCCTAAAGTGGCCATTGTGATCGACGACGTTGCGGGCCGGCCCGGAGACCTGGTCCGGCTGGACGCGTATTTTGCTCTGGGCATTCCGCTCACATTTGCTCTCATGCCCATGGAACGCGACACCTCGGCCGCGGCGGAGCGCATCCATCGCGCGGGCCACGAAATCATCCTGCACCAGCCCATGGAGCCGCAAAACGCCAAGGGGAACCCTCCCGGCAAAGTCGCGCTCCTGACTTCGATGCCGCCCGATCAAATCCACCGCCGCCTGGAGGCCAACCTGGCGGACGTGCCCCACGCCTCGGGATTTTCCAACCATATGGGGTCGGAGTTCACCTCCCATTCACCGTCGATGGAAGCGTTGATCGATTCCGCCGAACGCCTGCGCGACCGCCATCCGGGACTCTATTTCTTCGATTCGCACACTTCGCCGCACCCGGTCGGCCCGAAGATCGCCGCGCGCGAGGGCCTTCCGCATCTGCTCAATGACCTTTTTTTGGATAACGCGGACAACCTGAACGAAATGGCTTTGCAGTTGGATCAGACCCAGGCGATCGCCGCCCGGAGGGGAAGCGCCATCGCGATCGGCCATATCCAGAGGAAACACATGGCGGCGGCGCTCAAAAAAGCGGTGCCGGAATTCAGAAAGGCCGGGATCGAATTCGTGAAGCTGTCGGACCTGCTGCCATGAGGGTCCTGGGTATTGAAACGTCCTGCGACGAGACGTCGGCCGCGGTCGTGCGAAACGGCCGCCGAATCCTGTCAAACGAAATCCATTCCCAGTTGAAGGCCCACGCGCCGTTCAGGGGCATCGTTCCCGAAATCGCAAGCCGCGAACACGTCGTCAAGATCAACGAGATCGTGGAGCGCTCCCTGAAAAAATCTCCCGGAAAAATTGACGCCATCGCCGTGACCGTCGGGCCGGGACTCGTGGGCTCGCTGCTCGCCGGAAAAATGACTGCCGAAGCGCTCGGCTGGGCTTGGGGCGTGCCCGTGATCGGGGTCAATCACCTCGAAGCGCATGCCCTCTCTCCGATGCTGTCGCACCCCAAACTCGAGCCGCCGTTCATCAGCCTCGTTGTTTCCGGCGGGCACACCGATTTGATTCACGTCCGGGATTTGGGGCGCTACGAAGTCCTGGGCCGCACGCGGGACGACGCTGCGGGGGAATGTTTCGACAAGGTGGCCAACCTCCTCGGCCTGGGCTATCCGGGCGGGCCCGTGATCGACCGTCTCGCGCAGAAAGGCAACGACCGCGCCGTCCCGTTTCCGAGGCCGCACCTTCACGGGAACTGGGACTTTTCATTTTCGGGATTGAAGACCGCGGTTCTCTATTATTTGCGGGACCATCAGGCCGGCAAAGACCGCGCGAGCGTTTCCGACATTTGCGCGTCGTTCCAGTCGGCCGCGGTGGACGTTCTCGTCGAAAAAACTCTGCGCGCCGCCGCGAAGCATGGCCTGGAAAATATTGCCGTCGGCGGGGGCGTTTCCGCGAACTCCGCTCTACGCCGAAAGTTTCTGGCCCGTTCCCGCGAAGAGCAGAAAAGGGTCCATTTTCCAGACCGGATTTTATCGACGGACAATGCCGCCATGATCGCCGCGCTCGGATTTTACCGCCTGACTCGGACGCGCCGCGGACCGGAAGAGGGGGGGCTGAAAGTCGACCCGTCACTGTCGATGCGCGGCTGGGCGTAATCCGATGCTGCCTTACCTGCGCATCCTGATTTTCGCTCTGGGAGCGGCATTTTTCTCCCTCTTCGGGGCCACCGTAGAAGACTTTATCGTGGAAGTCGTCCGCCGCCTCATTCCGATCGATTCTCAAAACCTGATCCTGTTCAATGCCCTCAACCTTGCGGCGGCAGCCCTGCCGCTCCTTGGAGTCGGCCTTCTCCTGAACCTTGCGGTCGGCAGCGAGCGGGAGGGGAGGTCCAAGGTCTGGACCCTAGTGGCTGGAATATTTCTGGCGGTAACGGGTTTTCGGGTCTATCAGCTCATTTGGGTTCTTCGCCTGGCCCATCCTTCTGCCGTTCAGCCCCCCGGCCCATTGGAGTTCTATTTTCTGGAAAAGATGGCACCTTTTCTTATATTGGGATTTTTGGCATTTATACCCTTCGTTTTTAATAAATCGATATTAAAAATCAATATGAATATTGGTATTTTAACCGTTGTATTGTCCTTTATGTGGCTTTGGGGCTGTGGAAAACTTCAAGTATCACATTCAATTTATAACCTTTTGAGCGGTTTTATCCTGTCTAATTTGACGCTTTTGGGGTCCTTATTTTTGGCAAAAAAGATGGACTTAATCTAAAATAAAACCCTTGACAATTCAAGGTTTTACTGGTACAACCATCCCAGGTTTATGGGGGAAAAACTGGAAGGTATCCTGCCACAAATTCACCACTCTTTTGATCCTCCTTTTGGGGAAATCATGAGGAGTGGTTTTTTTATATTCACCATCACGGATAGCACTCTAGGCTAGATCTTTTCTAGTCATTTATCAATCGAAAGTCTATAGCAAGTGGCTATAGGTTTCGTATTTTTTTGTTCCTAAACGTGAAGTGAACAGTGAGCTGTATAGTTCGCAAATAGAAAATTGAGGAGGGTCAAATGCCTAAAACTGAGAGAGTAAATCGCGGCTGGCTGAAGATCGGAGAGTTGGCTAAAAAACTGGGGATCCCCGTATCTACGATCCGCTACTACACTGAGATCGGGCTCCTGGAAGTGGTGGCGGAAATGCAGGGCGGGTATCGCCTCTATGAATTCAATGAGTCGCGCAAGCGCGTGGCGCAGATCCGGCAGGTGAACAGCCCTCGCCCGACCCTGAAAGAAACCAAAGAAATCCTGGATGGCGGCGCCTCGGAAATGACCCTGTCGGTCGTGGCCTAAAAGCCTCAACAACTCGAAAAGGAGCAACTCGAAATGTCTGAATCAGAACTCTTAAAAATCAGCGAAGTCGCGGAACTAGCGCAAGTACTGGCCTCTACGATCCGTCACTACACGGATGTGGGCCTTCTGCGCGTTGCAGGCTACACGGACGGAGGTCACCGCCTCTATGCGAAAGGGGAAGTCATTTCGCGGATCGAGAAAATCCAGACCCTCTCGAAGCGCGGTTTTTCTCTGCCGCAGATCAAAACTGAGATCGAAGGCAGCAAGGGCAAGAAGCTCCTGCTTGTGGACGACGACCCCGAGGTGGGGGAGTTCGTGACCGAGCTCATGAAGCTTCGCTACCCTGATTGGACGATACGCGTCGCGACGGACGGGTTTTCAGCGGGCACGGTACTGTCGGAATATTATCCGGACATCGTGATCCTGGACCTCATGCTCCCCGGAGTCAACGGGTTTGCGGTCTGCCAGCAGATCCGCAAAGATCCCGCCCACAAGGGCGTGCGCATTATCGGCATCACGGGGTACGATTCCCCTGAAATGAAGAGCAAGATCTTTGCTGCGGGAGCGGACGACTATCTCGCAAAGCCCATGGATGTAAACGATTTGATCGAGAAAATCAAAAAGCTGCTCCAGGTATAGGACGGGGAGACAAAAAATGAAGATGCTTAATTCGACCATCGAAAAGTTCCAATCAACCGCCGCGCGGGCGCTCTTCGCGGGGCTGCTTGTTGCGCTGCTCTGGGGCGGATCGGAAGCGCAGGCGGCGTCCACTGCCAATACCACTTTGAAGGTGACGGTGGGAGTGAACTTGTCGGTGGCGATCGGGAGCGCGACGTACGATTTCGGCGCCCTGGGAACCAACCAGGCCGCGATCTCCACGGGCGCCATCCCCGTGACCAACGATTCGGCGGGCCTCACCGAAGATTTCCAGATTTATGGATCGAGCACGGCCTCCTGGAACCCGGGGGTCAGTACGAACACCGTCGAAAATACTTTCAATCTGCGGGTTCTGATCAGCACGCAGGCTTCTCCCGCGCCGGCTTATAACGATTTTGCCACAACCAATACGGGCCTTTTGAACGGACCGGAAAACGCGGTGAACATGAGCGCGGCCAACGTCGGCTGGTATGCCAGCGGCCATGCCAATAACATGATCGCAGGAACGACCAAATACCTGTGGTTCCGGTTGATCACCCCTGCCTCCATCTCGGCGGGCAATAACGTTCAGCAGTCGATGACGGTCACCGTTGTGGCTGCCAACAGCAGCACGTTTTAATGAATATGAAGACACAACAAAACAAAAAGGAGGGACTTAACATGAGTCCTAAAACAATGAAGGGAGCAGTGAAGTTAGCGGCGGTCCTGGCGGTTCTGGCGGGCTTTGCGATGAGCAAGGCTTCCGCGGCTCCGACGGCGAGCACGGCCCTGAAAGTGACGGTGGGAGTGAACCTGTCGGTGGCGATCGGAAGCGCGACCTATGACTTCGGAAACAGCCTGGGCGCGAACCAGACGATCATTTCCACGGGCGCGATTCCGGTGACCAATGACTCATCGGGCTTGACCGAAGATTACCAAATCTACGGTTCGAGTTCCGCGAGCTGGGACCCGGGCGTGAGCACGAATACGACGCTCAACAACTTCAACCTGCGCGTGCTGATCAGCACGGACGGCACGACCGTCCCCGGCTACGCGGAGTTTGCGGGAACCAATACGGGCCTTCTGGACGGAGTGGTGAACTCGGTGAACATGACGAACGCGGCGGTCGGGCGTTTCACGAACGGCCACGGCGACAACGTCACGGCGGGAACCCGCAAGTACCTGTGGTTCCGGTTCATCACGCCCGCGTCCATCTCGGCCGGCAACAACATCCAGCAGTCGGTGACGGTGACCGTGGTCGCTGCCAACAGCACCACATTCTAACGATCAGACCATGAAGAACAACAACCAAAAGGAGGCACAAAAAATGAGAGCCAAGCAGACGAAGGGATGCATGAAAGCCCTTGCGGTCCTGGCGATCCTTGCCGGGATGGCGATGGGCAAGGCCTATGCCGCGCCTACCGCGAGCACGGCCCTGAAAGTGACCGTGGGAGTGAACCTGTCGGTAGCGATCGGAAGCGCGACCTATGACTTCGGAAACAGCCTGACTGCGAACCAGTCGGTGATTTCCACGGGCGCGATTCCCGTGACCAATGACTCATCGGGCTTGACCGAAGATTATCAGATCTACGGTTCGAGCACGGCGAGCTGGGACCCGGGCGTCAGCACCAACACGACGCTCAACAACTTCAACCTGCGCGTGCTGATCAGCACGGACGGCACCACCGTCCCCGGCTACGCGGAGTTTGCGGGAACCAACACGGGCCTCCTGGACGGAGTGGTCAATTCGGTGAACATGACGAACGCGGCGGTCGGGCGTTTCACGAGCGGCCACGGTGACAACATCACGTCCGGCACGACGAAATACCTGTGGTTCCGGTTCATCACGCCTGCGTCCATCTCGGTCGGCAACAACGTCCAGCAGTCGGTGACGGTCACGGTGGTCGCTGCCAACAGCACCACATTCTAACAACCCAATGAGGGAGGTAACTGAAATGAAGCTCAATCAAACGAAGGGATGCATGAAAGCCCTTGCGGTCCTGGCGATCCTTGCCGGGATGGCGATGGGCAAGGCCTATGCCGCGCCTACCGCGAGCACGGCCCTGAAAGTGACCGTGGGAGTGAACCTGTCGGTAGCGATCGGAAGCGCGACCTATGACTTCGGAAACAGCCTGACTGCGAACCAGTCGGTGATTTCCACGGGCGCGATTCCCGTGACCAATGACTCATCGGGCTTGACCGAAGATTATCAGATCTACGGTTCGAGCACGGCGAGCTGGGACCCGGGCGTCAGCACCAACACGACGCTCAACAACTTCAACCTGCGCGTGCTGATCAGCACGGACGGCACCACCGTCCCCGGCTACGCGGAGTTTGCGGGAACCAACACGGGCCTCCTGGACGGAGTGGTCAATTCGGTGAACATGACGAACGCGGCGGTCGGGCGTTTCACGAGCGGCCACGGTGACAACATCACGTCCGGCACGACGAAATACCTGTGGTTCCGGTTCATCACGCCTGCGTCCATCTCGGTCGGCAACAACGTCCAGCAGTCGGTGACGGTCACGGTGGTCGCTGCCAACAGCACCACATTCTAACAAGGAGCGCCACACAATGAGCCACACGTCACATCCGCAGAACAAGCAGCGCGAAAGCCGGCGAATCACCGCAGGTGTATTCGCGGTCCTGGCGCTGTTTCAGTGGTTCGGTCCGCTGTACGCGGGAGCCGGCCTTCAAACGAAATTCGGTCTCGTAACCATCGAGAACCTGGAGATCGGGCAGACCTACAACACGCGCGAAATCGCGAGCCTGCCCATGGTGATCAAGAACACGGGGGATGAAAAAGTAACGGTGAAAGTGGAACCCCTGATGCCTGACGCCAAGTCTCCGTCGCTGGTCAACAACGGCTACGAGCCGATTCCGGATCTTTCCTGGGTGAAGTTCTCCAGGGACGAAATGGAAATTGAAGCCGGCGCAAGCGAGGCGACAGACATACTGGTCACCATCCCGGACGACGAGAAGCTGCTCGGGAAGAAATACCAGGTCGACCTCATCACCCGCAGTCTGACCACGCGGTTCATGGCCGTGGCGCTCCGGAGCAACCTGCGCATCACCATCTCGCCGCGCAGGCTGACGGCCGAGGAAGTGGAGCAGAGAAAAAAAGTGAGCCAGTTCGAGAAGATCGACTTCGACCTGGTGCCCAACAAAGCGCAGCTGGACAACGTTCCTCTCGGACGGGAAGTGGACGTCGAGAAGGAGTTTAAGAACGCCGCGCTGAAGATCTCCAATCCCAACGACACGGACTTCCTGTATCACCTGGACATCGTGACATTGGGCGAAGTGGAGATGGGCATCCCGCCGGGCTACGAATCGTTCCCGCTCGAGTTCGTGGGGCTCAAGGAAAAAGAAGTGCGGGTCGCGGAGAACAGCATCCGGAAACTGAAGATGACGCTCCGCATTCCCAATGAAGAGAAGTACAAGGGAAAGAAGTACGTGTTCGCCATCCGCGGTAAAGTCGCCGGCACGCCGGTGGAGCTTTATCAGGTATCGAGGTACGTCGTCATGACTCAGAAATAAAGGAGACGCGCATTCTCAAATGAGCCGGTCAAAGATCAGCTTCATTAAAGTCTCTCTGCTGAAGGGTTTACAATCCTTCGTAGCGGGCTTTGCTGTCTTTGCGCTGCTGGGCTTGATCCCGGCAGGGGCTCTCCATGCCGCAAGCTCCGCCTCGACGCAGCTCAAGTTCAGGGTGGATACCCTCGCGCCCGACTCCATCAGCGATCTGACGGTTCAGACCGCGACAGGAACGGAAGGCGCGTTGATCCTCAACTGGACCGAACCCGGAAACGACGGAATGTCCGGACAGGCCAGCGCCTACCTGGTGCGCATCTCGACCAGCGGCAACATCAATAACAACGTGGACTTCGGCACGGCGACACTCTACAACTCGAACTGGTCGCCCGGATCCGGAGGAGGCGTAACGGCGCAAATGCCGGATACACTGACTCCGGGACAGACGTATTATTGGGCGATCCGCACGCGCGACCCGGCCGGCCTCACGGCTCCCTGGTCCCGCAACGGCGTGAACCTTAGCAACTACGCGGTCGCTTGGGACTCTGCTCCCGCAGCCGTTCAGGGAGTGGGAGCATCCGCCGGCGATGAAAACGTGTCGGTCAGCTGGAATAATCTCACCCTCGCGGAAAGAACGACGGACTTCAACTACTACAGGCTCTACCGCTCCTCGATGCCGACGTTCAGCCCTGAGACGATCCTCACCACCACCACGGGAACGTCCTATCTGGACAGCTCCATCACGCTGACGACCTATTATTACCGCGTGCTGGGCGTGGATAAAGGCTTCAACTCCGTTCCCGCTTATCCCGGAAATGCCCTGGAATCCATTACCTGGAGCACAGTTTCGACCAAACCGCTCCTGCCCGCGCCCACAAACTTCACATCGCTGTCGGCTTCCACGGAGTCCATCACGTGGACATGGGTGGACAACGCGACCCTGGAGAACGGCTACAGAATTAACGCGACCTCCGGCGGAGTGGTCGGCTCCACCGAAGCAGTGTTCGGCCGGGGCACCACCGTCCAATGGACGGAATCGAACCTGATTCCCGGAACCTCTTATCAGCGCTATGTTGTCGCCTTTGAAACCAATACCGTTTCCGGCGCTTCCGCCTCTTCCTTAGAGTACACGCTTCCGAACCCTATTTTAGCCCTTGAATCTTCCAGCCAGACCGCGCAGACGGCTACTTTGAACTGGAATACCAATAACAACGGTCCTTTCGTCCACTATATCGTGGAGCGGGCCACGCATCCCTCCGTGACCTATACGACCATCGCGGACATCACGACCAACACTTACGTGAACTCGGGCCTGGCGGAAGGCGCGACCTATAACTATCAGCTCCGGGCGCGGAACGGCGAAGGAAGTGAAAGCACCCTGATCACGCTGACCACCACCACCCTGATCGTGCCGCCCTCGCGCGTTACGAACCTCACCGCTTTGGTCGGTTCGCAGGAAGGCACGCTGCACCTGCGGTGGCTGGCGCCGGGCGATGACGACACGGTCGGCAACATCACGGGCGGCCGCTATGATATCCGCTGGTCCACGGGCGATATCGTGACGGACTACGATTTTGACGTGATCGCCGCGCCTTACCAGAAGATCATCGCCACGAATACGGTTCGGGGGGCCCTGAACGGGACGCTCATCACGGGCCTTGCTTCCAACGTCACTTATTTCTTTGCCTTGAAGACGCGCGACGAAATCGCCAATAACTACTCGGCCTTCTCCAACGTCATCTCGGCGTTCTCGCAGGTGGACGTGGCTTCGCCGTCGGCCATCACCAACCTGGTGGCGGCGCGCTCGGGTAATACATCCGCTCTGCTCACCTGGATCGCCCCGGGCGACGATGGAACGTCCGGAAACAACGTCGGCGGGTCCTACGACATCCGTTATGCCTCGACTCCCATCTCGACCCTGTCTCAGTTCCTGTCCGCGGCCAGCGCGTCGTCTTTCGGCGCGTTCCCTGCGCCGGGCGTGGTCGGCAGTTCGGAAAGCGTGATGCTGAACGGCCTGCCTCTCGACTCGACCTACTACTTCGTCATCCGCGCGCAGGACGAAAGCTCCAACGCTTCCGGCCTGTCGAATCCCGCGACTCTCTACACCCTCGATATCGTCGCGCCGAACGATCCGTCGAACTTCACTGCCCAGCCGAATGCGGCCGTGGGAGGGCGTATTGACCTGGCCTGGAACAATCCGTCCGCCTCGGACCTGCGCGGCCTGCGGCTGATCTACACGACCACCGGCTACGCGGTCAGCCCCTCTACTGCAGGCGTGAACTACTACGACTTCCTTATAACGTCCGGCTCGCTGGTCAGCTCCTACGCCCACACGGGCCTGGTCGCAGGCGTGACCTACTTCTACACCCTCTTCGCGTTCGACGACGAGCCGTCTCCCAACTTCTCGAACGGCGTCACGGCTTCGACCCTGGTCTATACGTCAATCCTGCGCGCTCCTTCGAAACCGACCCGCGTCATGAGCCATCGCGCGGGCTCCAACTTCGTGATTTCCTGGACCACGCCCACCACGCGCGTGGACGGCAACGCGATCTCTGCGGGCGAACTGGCCTACTATAAGGTGATGAAAACCCAGACTCTGCGCGGCGCTACGGTCCAGATGGCCTATCAACCGGTCTCATCGGGCACCGTCCATATTGACGCGCTCAGCGTGCCGAGCGTGTTCTACTATCGCGTCCGTGCGGTCAACATCGCGGGCCAGGAATCGGAAGACTCCGACGCGGTCTCTTCGCCCGAAACCGCGGACAGCGACGGAGAAGTTTACATCATGATGGATGACCAGCTTTCCTACCTGAAAGTTCCGAGCCGGGTCATCACCCCGATTTACCGCAACAACGTCAATATCACGGGCGTGCGCCAGCCCCGCGAGGAGGGCGGCAAGGTGTTCAAGTCCATGAACGTCTTCGCAACCAACAACTCGAACAATCAGCTGGTCAATACGACCATCTTTGACGAGCCGGTCCAAATCTCGATCGGCTACCTCGTGGACGGGAACGGAACCGTTTCGAACGGCGCGCCGGCCCTGGCCTTCTCGCAGGCTCTGCCCGCCGTCGCGGCCGCGCCCACCGCGCTTTCCATCTACTGGTTCAACGGCGGCCAGTGGATCAAGCTCGGCACGCAGTTTGATCCCGCGAACAACAGCGCGAGCGTGAAGTCGCGCCACCTGGGCGGCTACCAGCTGCGCCTCGTGAGCCAGGCCTCGGTGCAGAACAACTCGGTGTTCCCGCGGACCATCACCCCGAACGGCGACGGAGCCAACGACGTGGCGTTCTTCTTCTTCGAGAACAAGACGGGCGCCCAGGCCAGCGGAACCATCTATGACCTGCGCTCGGCGAAAGTCGCGTCGGTGCGGGAGAGCAATATTTTCGTCGCGGACACCAGCGTCCTCACGTGGGACGGCAAAGACGATTCGGGCGCGGTCGTCCCCGGCGGCGTTTACCTTTACAAAATGGAAGTGGGCGGCGAATCCTTCACCGGGTCCGTCGTGGTCGCTAAATAAGGAGAAACATGATGAGACACCCCGGCATTCACAAAAATCTACTCCGGTCCCTCGGGATCGCGCTGGCGGCGGCGTTCCTCTGCTGCGTCCGCGCGGGAGCCGTGGACCCCGCAAACGTCTATCCTCGCCTGATTTCGCCCAACGGCGACGGCGTCAACGATTTCGTCTTTTTCGTCCTGGAAAACAAAACGGGGGCCCAGACGAAGGGCACCATTTACAATTCCCAGATGTTCAAGGTTTCCGAAGTCCGGGAAAGCTCGCTTTTCATCCTCGATCGCTCGATCCTGGTCTGGGACGGCAAGGATGAATCCGGCTCGGTGGTCAGCGCCGGAATTTACATTTACAAAGTGCAAGTCGGAGACGAAGCCTACACCGGAACGGTGGGGGTGGTCCGATGAGATTCCTAAACAAAAAGGTGGTGATGAAAATGGACCGCAGGAATGAGAACCGGAAGTTGATGGTTGCGGCGCTTCTATTGGCCGCGATGGGCCTGGCGCAGCCGGCGCATCTGTCGGCATCGTTCGAGGACCTGGGAACCGGCGCGCGCGCGACGGGTCTCGGCGGGGCGTTCACGCCCATGGCTGACGACATTCACGCGTTGTATTACAATCCGGCGGGTCTCGTTTTCGTCCGCCGCAAGGAAATCGCGGCCACGTACGGCTTGCTGCATTCCGGCCTTGGAGACAAGTCCAAGATCAGCAATTCCTACGTCGCCTACGGGCAGCCCATCAAGGAAAAGTGGGGAGTCGGCGGAGTCAGCTGGCACCAGATGTCCCTTCAGGACCTCTACAGCGAACGCATGATCACGTTCGGATACGGCAAAAAGGTCGCCGCGAAATGGGCGGCCGGCCTGAACGTGAAGCACATGAACCGAACCTTCACGGCCCCGACCGGAGCCACCAGCAACCTCGGCGTCGTCGACAACAGCAGGGTCGACCCGGTGTTTGCAAGCGGAAACTCCAAGTCGAACATCGGCCTGGACCTGGGGCTTTTGTACCGCCCCTACCGCAACTACTCCTACGGTCTCATGATGCAGAACCTCAACGAGCCCAACATGGCTATCTCGGACAACGACAAGGACATCGTGAACATGGCGATCCGCACCGGCATCGCCTATAACGAAAGGTCTCTCGTCCTTCTGGGAGAGCTGGATACCAAAAAGACATTGGGTTCGAGCCGGGACTATATTTTCAATACCGCCGCGGAAAAATGGTGGATCGGCTCGGGCTTCGCCCGGGGCGACCTGGCCGTCCGCGGTTCGCTGGGCTTCGGAACCCGGAGCTTCAGCCAGATGACAATGGGGCTCAGTTACCGCCTCATCGCCTTCCAGATCGACTACGGTTTCCTGATGAACCTGTCGGGAATAACTCTTGGCAGCTCGCAGGGCAACCACCGCATCACGCTCACGCTCCGCTTCGGCAAGACCGTGGCGGAACCCGACTACGAGAACCGCGTGAAAGCCGCGGAAAGCTCGCTCAAGGACGCGGAGGAAGAGCTCGAGACCGCCAAGCGCGAGTCCGAGAAGATGGCCCGCGAGCTCGAACAGCTGCGGCAGGAGTCCGAGAAGCGCAAATCCGAGATCGAGCAGACCCGCCGCACGATCGGCCGCGAAGCCGCCGAGAAAGAATCGGTAACGCGTTTTGCCGGCGCCATGGACCGTTACTGGCGGCGCAAATCGGAGGGCGCGTCCATCGTGGAGCGCATCGAACTGCTGACCCAGATACTCTCCGAGTTTGACAACTCGGGCGCCAACACGAACACGGCGCAGAAGGAGCTCGACATCGCCAAGTCGGACCGCTCGAAAGCCGAAATGGACCTCGCCATCTCCTGGAATTACTATCAGAAGATTGTGGCCCGCGGCGTCAGTGTGCCCGAGCGCGTCCAGATGCTCAGCCGCATGATCGAGCGTTTCGCCCGCACCGGCGTGGACGTCTCCTACTTAAGGGAAGAGCTGAACTCGCTGAAAGGCAAAAAGTAAGCCGGGGCGAACCCGGGATCGGGACAAGGGGCCCGCGGATTATCTTTATCGCGGCATTGTGATTTGGACGGATACCCGTTATATTGCTAAGGGACCGCCATGTCGCTTAGAAGCCGCCTCTTTTTCGCCTTTTTCGTGATGATCGCGATGAACGTCCTTTTGGGCGTCATCCTGATTTCCTCGTCGTGGACACTCCGTTCCCGCTACATCTCCTACGAACGCGAACGCCAATCTCTGGACATGATCCGGGCGCTGCGCTACACCTTCGAAAAGCAGAGACGCTCCGCCGACGGCTACATGGTGGGCATTGAATCGGAAAAAGACCGTTACGAAAGCTTTTCCGCCGAAAGCCTCGTGGTTTTGAAGCAGATTGAAGACAAGGCGGTTTACCCTTCCGAAAAAGAGGAGGTCCGTGTCCTGCGGGCCGCCCTCGAGCCGATCGACCAGAATATCGCGGATATATTTTCGATGGTGATCCGGGGCAAACGTCTCGACGCCATCCGCGCCATGGAAAGCCGGGTCCTGCCCATGATGGACCAGGCCCAGGCGGTGATGGGAAAGATGATGGACGATAAAATTACCCAATCCGACCAATTCTGGCAGTCCGCCCAGCGCCTTGCCGCGCGAACAACCGCCTATTCATCCATCATGTTGATTTCTGTCGTGGTCATCGGAATTGGGTTCTCCCTTTTGATCTATCGTTCCGTATCCCGCCCGCTGTTGAAGCTCACTCATGGGGCGCGGCGCCTGGGCGCGGGGGAATATGACCTGACGCTCGACATCCAAAGCCCTCCCGAACTGATGAGCCTCGCGCGCTCGTTCGAGGAGATGGCCCAGTCCCTGAAAAAATCGCAGATCCAGATTGTCCAGATGGGCCGCATGTCCGCGGTGGGAACGCTGGCCGGGGGGGTGGCGCACGAGATCAACAACCCTCTGACGGGCGTGCTCGGCCAGGCGCAACTGCTGCTCGCGAAGCTCGCCCCCGACGACCCGAACCGCCTGAACATCGAGAAGATCGAGCGCGCGGCCCAGCGCTGCCGCCGCATCGTCCGCGGACTGCTCGATTTCTCGCGCCCTCAGGAATACGATTTTCAGCTCGTCGAGGCGCGCCAGGTTTTCGAGTCCGCGCTCCAACTCTGCGAAACAGACCTCGTCGCGGCCAACGTCAAGATCATCTGGAACGCGCCCCAGGAATCTCTGCGGATCAAGGCGAGCCTTCACCATTTGCAGCAGGTCTTCTTAAACATGATGACCAACGCCATGCACGCCATGCCCAAGGGCGGAACCCTGACCGTGGAGGTCGCGCGCGTGGACGACATCAGCAAACGGGGCTTTCTGACCCAGGCCCGGAGCCTGATCACTTCCGCCGAAAAATTCGTGGAGTTTTCGTTCAAGGACTCCGGTATCGGAATCGCTCCGGAACATGTTAAACATCTTTTTGATCCGTTCTTTACGACCAAAGAGCCCGGAAAGGGCACCGGGTTGGGGCTCAGCATTTCGTTCGGCATCGTTCAGCAGCATCACGGCTTTATAGAGGTGGAATCGCCTGGATCCCATCAGGGAGCGACCTTCAAAATCCTGATCCCGGCGGCATAAACGGAGGACTTGAACGGCCCTGAAACTCCTGTTACACTTCATTCGACGAGCGCTTCCTTAATATATGGAACCCAATTACCTTCAAAAACAGCTGGATTACCTCTGGAACCGGGTCAAGGGCAAGACCGAGGACCCCAACCGCGGTGATTTCATGTCCGCCTTTGAGCAGGCCCAGGCCGATCTTCAGGCCGAAGCGATTCGGAACCTGAAAACCCGATTCGAAAAAGAGAAGGTCTATTGGGAAAACCTCCTCTCCTCAAAAGACGAAGCGCTCGCCCGACTGCAGCTCGAACTCCAGGAAGCATCCAAAAAAGCCCAGGAATATAAAAACAAGATACTTTCCCTGCAGGAATCCGAAGGGGGATGGCTGGAGCAGTCGTTCGCGGCGATCGAACTCCAGAAAAAAACCCTGAACTCCCGCATCGAACACCTGGAAGTGGAGCTCGAAAACGCGCGCAAGGATTTTCTGTCCATGAAATTCAAACTGGAAGAAGAGGCCGAAGACCGCCGGAAATCTCACGGGCAGTGGCTGGAAAAAGAAAACGACTGGAACCGCTTGCGCGAGGCGCTCGAAACGGAAACCAATCGGCTGAAAGACCAGATGAACCAGGAAAAGCAGGCCGCCTTGGAAGAAGCGGCGCGCATGGACCGCAACCTGGCGGAACTGGACCGGCGCCGTCAGGAAGCCGAAGAACTGCAGCAGTCCGAGATCAAGGGCCGCGACAGCCTGATCGCCGAAAAGACCGCCCAGATCGAAAAAATTTCCGAGGAATTGACCGCCGCGAAACGGACGCTGGAAACGGACCGCGAGGAAAAACGCCTCGCCTCCGTGGAACGCGAACGCCGCGCCGTGCAGGATGAGGAAGACCGCAAGCGCATGGTGGAACAGCTTTTGTCCCGCGAAAAGAAGATCAAGGAACTGCAGGACTCTCTCGAAAACATGATCAAGGAGCAGGAGGCTCACAAAGAGATCCTGCGGCGGCGCGAGGAGACTATCAAAGCGCAGGAAGAGCTTTTAAGCAGGCGGCGCGAAGATTGGGTGGAGTCGGTCAAAGGCCAGGCCAGCCAGCAGTTGAACCTGTCAGGCAAGGTCATCGATCTCCTGAACAAACTGGAAGGCAAAACTCCCGATCCCAACATGATACCGGCGAGCGTGCCAGGACTGCCGGCTTCCCTGCTGGCCCAGTCGCGGGCCGCGGGAACGGTTGCACCGTCCGGACTTTGGGGCCGGTGGGTTCTGCTCGGGGGCGGCGAAAAAGCACTGATCGCCGCGGTCGTCGCTTTTGTTTTCCTCGCGGTGGGCGGCGGCATCTATTTCTTGGGCAGCGAAGGGCGCAAGGCCGCCCAGGCGCAGAAATATCTGATGAGGGGCAACGAGCTCTACACGAACGGCGCTTTAGATGAATCCATCAAACTGCTGGAAAAAGGCTTCAAACTGGATCCCGAGAATTCGATCATCAAAAATTCCTACACCCTGGTCCTGGGCGAGCTGGCCAGCCGCCATTTCCAGAACGGCCAGTATGAAGACGCTCTCACCAAAACCGAGATCCTAAACCGGATTATCCCCGAAGACCCGGACGTGGTCAAACTTTACAACGACATCCTTCAATCGATGGGCCGCAAGAACCGATCAAAACCCCTTTCCGAAGCGCAGCGCGTTCCGATGGGCGCGTCCGATCCGATTCCCGAAAACAGGGAACCGCGTCCCGAATCCAAAAAGTCCGTCCGGGAACCTTCCCGGGAAAAACCCGACTCCTCAACGTCCGGCGAAGCCACAGTCGATAACCAGGAGCTTTAAGGTCTCGTTGACCTTTCACGGGTCAATTGATATATTTTGCGCGTGACGACGACGCGCGCGCCCTCCTCCGAACATAAATCCCGAGACTATTATGAAGACCTTTACCAATCCAGCTCCGAACCCTGGAATTACCGGGACAAGGGCGCGGAAGTCCTGCGCCATGCCCGCATCGTTCAGGTATTAAAAGAAATCCGCCCGTCTTATCCCCGCATTCTCGATATCGGAGCCAGCCTCGGGCAATTGACTCAAAGGCTGTCGGAACTGGGGCCGTCCGTTTGGGCTTTCGATATTTCTTTGACGGCGGTTCAAAAAGCGCGGGCGGTCTGCAGACCGGCGGACGCATTCCATTTTCTGCTCGCGCGCCTACCGGGAATCCCATTTCAAAAAGGCCGGTTTGACTTGATCATCGCCTCCGACTGCATCCATGAGTTCGTGCCGGAAGGGGAGCGCGTCGCGGCCATCCGCGAGATCGGATCCATGCTCAACCCGTGCGGCGTCGCGCTTTTTTGTGACTATATGCGCCCCGGTCGCGAGGATGAATTTTGCGCGCTCATCCGGCAAAGCGGACTGGAAATTGTTAGAATGGACCGCATGCACGACCGCGTTTGGTATCAATTTGAATCCTGGTTTAAAGCGGTCCGGGAATTTGGCCCCGTCAAAAAAATATTGCGGGCTGTCTGGCTCGCTAAAATCCTTCGCTGGCCTTCCATGATGATGGGAAAATACGGCTCCACCCACGTTTTAATCGTTGCTGGAAAGTAATGAAAAAAAATAAAGTCTAATGGCCGAAACCGAACTCAAACGCGATCTCGGCCTTTTTTCCGCCACCATGCTCGTCGCCGGCAATATGATCGGCATCGGCATCTTCATCACCGCGGGAAGGATCTATCAAACCCTGCCGGATCCAACATGGATCATGATTTCCTGGATACTGGGCGGAGTGCTGGCGCTCTGCGGCGGATTGGTCTATGCGGAGTTGGGCACTCGCTTTCCGCGCGCGGGCGGAGGGTTTGTTTATATCCAGCAAGCATTCGGTCCTTTCCTTGGTTTTTTGGCCGGCTTTTCCTCCAGCATGGTCACCATTCCCGGCACCGCGGCATTTCTCGCCATAGGCATCACCAAATATGCGGGCATCACTGAGCCCATTATCGCCAAGAGCGTGGCGGTCTTCGCCATTCTGCTTATTTCCTTTATTAATGACCGCGGCGTGCTGAAAGGCGCCTGGCTGCAGGATGGGTTTATGGTATTAAAGTTCCTGCTCATCTTTGGCTTGATCCTCGCCGGCTTTGGGTTTGGCGCGGGCACCTTTGCGAACTTTTCCGTTTCCGAGCCCGCTCCCCGTTCCATCGTTTTTGCCATCCCGCTGGTTCTCATTCCCATCATGTATACCTACTCCGGATGGGATGCTACAGTCTACGTGGCGGGGGAACTGAAAAATCCAAGCCGTACGCTTCCGATCTCGCTTTTTTTTGGCACCTTGATTGTGATGATGGTTTATCTGGCTTTGGCTTCGCTCTATATTTATGCGCTTCCCGTAAATGCCGCTCCCTTCACGACCCCTGAGAACAAGAGCCGGATGGTGACGGTCGCATCCCAAGCTCTCTTTGGAGAGACAGTCGGAAACGTGATTGGCGGGATGGTGGCTGTTTCCGTATTGGGTTGTTTATCCGCCACGATTCTCACGGGCCCGCGCGTAATCTACGCCATGGCGCGCGACGGTTTTCTGCCCCGGGCAGCGGCTCAGGTGAGCGAAAAACACGCCACGCCCACCAAAGCCATTTGGTTCCATGGGCTTTGGGCCTGCGTTCTGGCGGTGAGCGGCACCTTTGACCAGCTTTTGGATTACGTGACGGTGCCCATGCTCTTTTTTGCGGCCATCAATGGAATTAGTTTGTTGATTCTCCGATCCAAAAACAAAATGGATGCCGGGGCTGCCCCGTATCTTTGCTGGGGTTATCCCATCGTTCCATTTCTTTTTATATTGGGCAGCGCCTGGCTTGTAGTAAACTCCGCCATCAAAACCCCGAAAGATTCGCTTTGGGGATTACTGATTGTCTCGCTCGGTATCCCGGTTTATTTCATCTGGGGCCGAAGAAACGCGGCAGCGAAATAGTTATTTACCGTCTTGAGCGCAAGAAGCTTCGTTTTTCATAAACCCTACCCCGTCGCCGAACCGTCCGAAGTCGTGGAAGTTCCCGTCCACCTGGCCCGCGATCCCAAAAAATCCTACTCCGGCCGTCCCGCCGCCGTTCAGGCGTTGAGTGAAATGGCCGCCGCGGCCAAAAAAGAGGGCGTTCACATCGTGGTGATCTCTTCCTATCGCCGCAAAGACGAACAGATCGATTTGTTTCGGAAAGGAGAGGAACGCCACGGTAAAGGCCGCGCCATTTTGTGGCTGGCGCCGCCGGGCTATTCCGAGCACCACACGGGCTACGTCTTTGATCTCGCCGACCGCGACCATCCGGAAACGGACGACGAGCTTCCCTTCGAAACCACTCCCAGCTTTCCCTGGCTGCAAAAGAACGCTTCGCGTTTTGGCTTCGAGATGTCGTTCCCCAAAAACAACTGGCAGGGCGTCGGTTACGAACCGTGGCATTGGCGCTATGCGGGCGACGATCACTCGCGTTCGCTCTTTCATCCCAATCCCGCGGTGAACGCGGCGCGTCTGACTCAAGCCATTGTGAACGGGATATACCGGAGGCTTGCGTGATCCGCGCTATTCTTCGGGCGTGCTCCCTCGTCCTGTTGGCGGGAGCAACATTCTTTATTCCATTATCATCGAATATCGCCCTGGCTGAAACGGTCCGGTTTGAGACGCAGGACGGCATCGTGCTGGCCGCGGATTATATCGGCCCCGCCGAACCCAGGGGCGGGGTGGTTCTGCACCACGGTCTTGGCAGCGTGGGCGGGGAGTGGACCGCTTTCGCACAATATCTCGCCCAGTCCGGGTACGGGGTTCTGCTTTACGACGCGCGCGGCCATGGAAACAGCACTCAGAAAAAATCGGGCGGCAAAGTGGATTTTCATTATTTCTTCGGCCGCGGCCCGAAATCGGAATGGGGAATGATGGTTCAGGACATGGGAGCCGCGATTGATTTTTTATCGGGAATGCGCGGCATCGATCCCAAAAAGATCGGCGTGATGGGTGCCAGCATCGGAGCCAACATCGCGTTTCGCTGCGCGGCGTCGCGCCCGGAGGTCCCCTGGGCGGTGATGCTTTCTCCGGGGATGGACTATCAGGGGATCACGGTCAGCGACCTCCTGCCGGGGTATATTAAATCCAAACGCCGGCTTTTTATCGCGGCGTCGAAGGCCGACCGCTACGCCTATCAAAGCGCGGCCGCGATGAAAGACGTTACGTCGTATCTGGGCGCGGGGGCGCAGACATCCTTTGTGATCGGCCGGCAGGGACACGGGGTGCAGATGTTCGCGCGCAAAAATCCCAAAGAACCTTCCGAGCTGGAGGTCAAAATATTGAAATGGATCGAAGGACGAAAGTAGTTTTCATCGGAAGTCTTTTTGCGGGAACCCTGGTAGCGGCCGCGGTCACGATCGCGCCTCTGCGGGCGGAGGAAAATTCAGCCCCGTCGCTTTGGGGCGTTTATCAGCAGCTCGCGTCCAAAAAATTCGTCGATCTGACTCACACCTTCATGTCTGATATCCCGCGCTGGCACGGGTACCCGAACATGGAAGTCAAATTGCTGTACGACTACAAGACCGACGGCTTCCGAGTCTATCGCTACAATCTGGTGGGGCAGTGGGGAACGCACGTGGACGCACCCTCCCATTTTCATCCGGACCTGCGCAACCTGGACGAGATTTCTGTTCATGAAATGCTGGCCCCGCTCGTGGTGATCAACATCAGTTCAAAGTCGGCGTCCAATCCCGACTACGCGCTCAAGCCCGAAGATATCCGCAAGTGGGAGTCGATTTACGGGAAAATCCCCGAGCGCGCTTTCGTTGCGCTGCGCACGAACTGGTCTCAGCGCTGGCCGAGCCTCGCGGCGATGCAGAACGCGGGCAAGGACGGGACGATGCATTATCCCGGATGGGGCGTGGACGCTCTGCGGTTCTTGGTGGAGGAGCGGAACGTGGTGGGGATCGGGCACGAGACGACGGACACGGATCCGGGTAAAGAGGTTTCCCGCGGACGCTATCCGGCCCAGGCGTACATCCACGGAAGGAACCGCTACCAGGCGGAGCTTCTCACCAACCTCGACAAGCTCCCGGCCGTGGGCGCTTTGGTGATCGTCAGTTTTCCGAAGCCGGAAGCGGGCACCGGATTTCCCGCGCGAGTATTTGCAATCCTGCCCTGACCCGCCGCCTGCCAGGCCATATCCCGTCAGTCATTCAAATCCGAAGGGGAAATCATCCAGCCGAATGCGGCCCCGCCGCTTTGCAAATGGTCCGCAGTCACTTTTGCGACCGCGCTTGTGTTCAGCCACAAGCTCTCTGCGTGACTTTCTCCCAGCAGATCTTTCAGGTAAGCGCTCAGGTCCGGCATATGACCCACCAGCGCGAACGTCTCGGGCAGGTCTTTGCGCGAGCGGAGCGCTTTGTGTATGTCCCAAGGGTTGGCGCCGGAGGCAAGCTCAGGCATGACTTCCATTTCGCCGGGACAGCGCATCACGTTCTGGATGACCCGCGCGGTTTCATGTGCGCGAATATAAGGGCTGGTATAAATTTTTTGGATGATTTCGCCTCGGGACAGCAAGGCCTGGGCGATTTTCCGCGTCACGGCCTCGCCCGTGGGGACGAGACGGCGGTCCGCATCGCGGCCCGTGATCGACCGGTCCTCCGCTTTTCCATGCCGCCAGACGTATATTTTCATGCCGCGATAAATTATCAGAATCGGGGCGACATGGCAAGGCGCCGCGCTTTTACGATTTGCTATAATCACGGCGCGGTTGACGATGACTCCATCCGAATCCAGTTTTGATCGACGCACGAGCGCGGGTCTTTTCCTGATCTTCGCTCTTTTTTTCGTTCTGACGTTCGGGCGCTCCATGCGGCTCGTCAATATGGGCTGGATGGACATGGACTGCATCATCGACCGCTCTTTCCGCGTTTTCAGCGGGCAGGTCCCTTACCGCGACTTCTTCGTTCCCACTGCCCCGCTCACCTATTTCACCCAGGCCGCGGTCTGGAAAGTCCTGGGCCCGTCGGCGCTGTCCATGAAGATCTACATGTCGGTATTGAACGGCCTGATGGCCGCGTTCCTGTTTCTGTTTCTAAAAAATATCGTCCGTGTGCGCCCTTCAGCGATCGCCCTCTGCCTCGTTCTCTTTGCGTCCTGGTCTCCTTACTCCGTTTTTCCCGCGCCCTGGTTCAACAGCGACTCGTCCATGTCGGCATGCGGCGCGCTGCTCTGCTTTTGCGTTTATCATCGAAAAGGCCCGGCGTACTGGGCGTTTTTGGGCGGCTTCTGTTGCGGGCTGTCGTTTTTGTTCAAACAGAACGACGGCGCCGGTGCGGTCCTGGCGGGCGGGCTTTTTATGGCGATCGCGGCGTTCAAAAACCGCGATTGGAAAGCGATCGTTTTTTTCGCCGCGGGAGCGGCGCTTCCGTCCGCCGCCTGCGCGCTTTACTTCGGCGCGCACGGAGCTCTCGGAAACCTTTTCGATTGGACCGTGGTCCGGGCCGCGAAGGGAAAAGTCGGGCAAAATCCCGTCCGTTTTTTGCTGGGCCCCGTCATCACCCTGTTCGGCCCCGTCTGTAAATTTCTGCGGGTGATCTTTTTCGCGTACCTCGCGGCTTGGGCGGTCCTCGAATGGCGCGCCCGCGCCGCCGGAACAGACTCTCAGGATACTTTTATAGACAACATCCCGCTCTATCGGCTGATGCTTCTGTTCTCTTTCCTGTTCAGCTATTTCTGCTATCTCAGTTTCGCCGGCATCAACTTCGCTTTTTATCAGATATTCATTTGGGTTCCGTTCCTCGTCTTGTGGGAGGCTTTTCCGCAGGGAGCCTTTTTCGCGAAAGCGGCGCGCTGGGTCGTGGTCGCGGCCGCGGCAGGTTTCGTCGCGAACAGCCTTCGCATCACACTGTTTAAGCACCGCGCCTTTAACCAGCCTGAAATGAAAATCGATTATGCGTTCAAAACGGAACGCCTCAAAGGCGCTCACTTTTACGAGTTAGCGGGGCGCCCGCTGGACGACCTGGCCGAATATCTGAAATCGCAGCTCGCTCCGGAAGAAAACGTCTGGATCTTTCCCGAGCCGCTTTCCGTTTATTTCGCGATCGGCCGAGTCTCGCCCAATCCCGTCAGCGCTTACGGCGAGACCGATTACGAGATGCTTCAGGGGGACCAGCCCGCCGTCCTGAACTCCATGGAAGGAAAAAATGTTCGATGGGCCGTGCTTCAGCTGCCTATTCTGAACCATCACACTCAGCACGCCAAATTTCAGGAATTGATGCAGGCCATGATCTCAGGTTACGAGCTAAAGGAAGTCCGCGAACCCTTTCTCATATTCCATCGCCCCAGCGATAGCTACCGGTCCACACCGGCTTCCCGCGAGAAGGTCGCTGCGCTCCTCAAGGCGAACCCCTATTTTCAGTCCGGGGGCGCAGACTTGTGAAAAGGCGCTGGCTGGCGGACCTCTCGATCGTTCTTTTCTCGATCCTGCTCACGATTTTTGCGGCGGAACTCGCCATCCGCTGGATGAAACCGCAGAACATGGCCCTGGTGTCCCCTTACGTCGAACAGCATCCGGATTATATTTTCAAAGTGAAAAGCCGGCTGAGCGCGCGGCACCGTTCCTTTAATTTTGACGCGCGCTACTTCACGGACGATCGCGGCCTGCGCGTCGCCCGGAAGGGGGAAGACGCCCTTAGGCCGTCATTGGACGAAAGGAAAGAGTCGCGGCCGTTAACCCGCATCCTTTGCATCGGAGATTCGGTCACTTTCGGAATCGGCGTGAACGCCGGACAGGCTTTTCCCGCGCAACTCGAAGCATTTTTAAGCGAAGCCCACCCCGAAAGGCGCTGGCAGGTGCTGAACGCAGGCCAGCCCGGCTGGGGAACCTCGCAGGAATTGCTGTGGCTGGAAAAGGAGGGTTTTGCCCTCAAGCCCGATCTGATCCTGCTCGGTTTCACGCTCAACGACCCGCATGACGATTGGACCAACGGCCTGATGAAAACCGAAAAGGGCGTTCTGGTCCGCAACGCGCAGGGCCGCCCTCTCGAAACCGGACTCCGCCGGATCACCCAGAAGGTTCCGTTTTACCCGTTACTTTGCGAAAATTCATACCTCCTGACGCTCTCGCGCAAGTTTGTGACGGTTACGCTGCAGAAATGGGGGAAGCGCCGGAGAGATAGCGAACGCCCCGGGAGTGCCGCTCAAAGCGGCCTGGACGAGAGGCGGGAAACCCTGCTCAAATTTGAGCTTTCCGGTAAAATCATGGAAACACTGGTCCGCGAAGCCAGGGCGCGAGGCGTTTCGGTGGCCATCGCGTTCAGCCCCTGGCCCATTGGCACCGCGAACCTGACCCAAGCCGAGGACCCCCATGCCATCGCCAAAGACACGTTCAAGCCGCTCAAAGTCCCCATCCTCGACATGAACCAGCAGCTCATTAAAGTAGCGCGGGAAAACGGCTACGGCTACCCCGACGTTTACCTCGTGGGAGACGGCCATATGACCCCTCTCGGCAACCGGATTGCGGCGGAATATCTGGCCCGAAACCTCGATTTCCCCACCCAAAAACACCCCAAAAATTGATATAATAAGCCCTTGAAGCCTCTCCCGATTCAAGCCCTGCTCTTTGACTTAGACGGCACCCTCATCGACTCCTGGGAGGACATCGCGGCTTCCCTAAATCACACACTGGGGCGCCTCAAAATCGCGCCTAAATCGCGGGAAGAAGTCCAAAGTTACGTGGGAGACGGGGTCAAGACACTGCTCACGCGCGCCACGGGCCGGTCCGACCCGGCATTCCTCGATCAGGCGATCGAAATTTTTAAGCCCTACTATAAGGAACATTGCGTGGATAAAACCGCGCTCTATCCCGGGGTCCAAGAGATACTCAAACATTTTGACGGCAAGCAATGCGCGGTCGTCAGCAACAAACCGGTGGAGATGGTGGATAAAACGCTGGAGCGCCTGGGCATCCGGAAATATTTTAAAAGCGTGATGGGTGCGGAATCCACGCCCAACCGCAAACCGCATCCCGAACCGGTGCAAAAAACGTTGGAACGTCTTAAAGTAAAACCGGATTCGGGCCTCATGATTGGAGACGGAACCGCGGACATGGAATCGGGCGCTGCGGCGGGAGTTAAAACCTGCGCGGTTACATACGGATACCGGAGCCGGGCCGAACTTGAGAAAACAAAACCCAATTTTTTCATTGAATCGATTTTGGAACTCAAGACTCTAATCCAATAAAGGAAAAACAAAACGGTCCGGGGGGACTTACACCATGGCATTAACCAACGAGCAAATACAACGATACTCCAGACACCTGATCATGCCCGAAGTCGGGGTAGAAGGTCAGGAAAAGCTGCTGAAGGCCAAGATCCTTTTGATCGGAGCGGGCGGGCTTGGCTCGCCGCTCGGGCTTTACCTCGGCGCGGCCGGCGTCGGCACGCTCGGCCTCGTAGACTTCGACGTGGTGGATTTCTCCAACCTCCAACGCCAGATCATCCACGGCACGGAAAACGTGGGCCAGCTCAAAGTCGAATCCGCGAAGAAGCGCATCAATTCCATCAATCCCGAAGTCAACGTCATCACCTACCAGGACCGCCTCTCCAGCGAAAACATCATGGACCTGATCAAGGATTATGACGTCATTATCGACGGCACCGATAATTTTCCGACCCGCTATCTCGTCAACGACGCCTGCGTACTGGCGAAGAAGCCTCTCCTCTACGGCAGCATCTTCCGATTCGACGGCCAGGCCACGGTCTTCAAGAGCCCCGAAGGGCCCTGCTACCGCTGCCTTTATCCCGAACCTCCTCCTCCCGGAATGGTTCCGTCCTGCTCCGAAGGCGGCGTGCTCGGCATCCTGCCCGGCATCATCGGCATCATTCAGGCCACGGAAGCCATCAAATTAATCATTGGAAATGGCGAGACCTTGATCGGCCGCCTCATGCTTTTCAACGCGATGGAAATGCGTTTCCGCGAAGTGAAGATCATGAAAGATCCCAACTGCCCCATGTGCAGCAAGAACGCGACCATCACGAAGCTCATCGATTACGAAGTGTTCTGCGGATTGAAACCCGCTCAGCCCCAGGCTGCGGCGCAGAACAACGGCGCGATGGAAGAGGTGACGGTTAAAGATCTCAAGAAGATCCTGGACGATAAAAAAAGGATCACCCTTATCGACGTGCGCGAGCCGGAAGAGTACAGCATCGTGCACCTGCCCCAGGCGAAGCTCATCCCTCTGGCCACGCTGGAGTCTCATGTCAACGAACTCGATACCGCCGATGAAATCTACATCCATTGCAAAATGGGCGGGCGGAGCGCCAAGGCCGTCAACATCCTGAAAAAGTTCGGCTTCAAAAAAGTCAAAAACGTAAAGGGGGGGATCGACGCCTGGGCTCAAGAGGTTGACACGTCTCTGCCGCGCTACTGAGCCGTATCCGTCGTTCGCATGCTATGAAAAAGATCCTTGTTGTAGATGATGAAAAAACGACCGTTGATTATCTTCGGGCGCTGATCGAAAGCGCCGGTTACGAATGCCGCTCCGCGGACGGCGGCGACGACGCACTCCTTCAGGCCGAGACCTGGCGCCCCGACCTTGTGTTCATGGACGTGATGCTTCCCGGGCAGGACGGTTTTACGCTCTGCGCCAAGCTCAAGGCCAATCCTAAAACGAAAGGCATTCCCGTGGTCGTGGAATCTGCCCTGACGGACGCCACCATCATCCAGAACGCCTACCAAAGCGGAGCGTCGGATTATCTTCCCAAACCTTTTGACCGCGATTCCGTGCGGCTCAAGCTGGACCGTTTGCTGAACGCGAGCGCTGTCTAGCCTGCGCAAGACGACCCATTCAAGTTAAATTCCGAACAGGAGAACACTCATGAGCACCGAAACCATTGTAAAGCCCATTCAGTTGGGAGATATCGCGCCCGATTTCAAGGCCCAGACCACCGAAGGGCCCATTCAGTTCCACGAATGGATCGGGGACAGCTGGTGCGTTTTCTTCTCGCACCCCAAGGATTTTACGCCGGTCTGCACGACCGAGCTGGGGGAAGTGGCGAGGAAGTCCGATGATTTCAAGAAGCGGGGCGCCAAGGTCATCGCGCTCAGCGTGGACTCGCTTGATTCTCACAGGGGCTGGGTGGGCGACATTAACGAAACCCAGAACACGAAAGTAAACTATCCCATTATCGCCGATGAGTCCCGGGAGATCGCGCAGTTGTACGGCATGATCCACCCCAAGGCGCTCGACAGCTTCACCGTCCGCAGCGTTTTCATCATCGACCCCAAGAAGAAGGTCCGGCTGATGATCACCTATCCCGCGCCCACGGGCCGCAATTTCGACGAGATCCTGCGCGTTCTGGACGCGCTCCAGCTCACCGACAGCTTCAGCGTGGCGACCCCGGTCAACTGGAAGCCCGGCGGCGACTGCATTGTGCTCCCTTCCATCAAGGATCCCGAGGAGCTCAAGAAAAAGTTCCCGAAGGGCTTCAAGGAACTGCGGCCGTACCTCCGCATCACGCCCCAGCCCAACAAGAACTAGGAAATCCGCGGAAGATCCTGAACGGCGGTTTTGAAGGCCCCTCATGCGATCCATGAGGGGCTTTCGTTTGTTCCGGCAGCGCCGCCGTTGATTGTGGTCGAAAGTATTTAGTAAAATCACACTTCAGTTTCATCTCGTTGAATGTTGTCGATGCCCAGGTAGCTCAGTCGGTAGAGCAACGGTCTGAAAAACCGTGTGTCGGTGGTTCGATTCCGCCCCTGGGCACACTTAAAATTTCATGAAGCCATCTATAGCGGCCATTCTTTTGCTCTTTTTCACCGTATCGATCCGGGCTGAACCCGTAAATGCTCCCGCCGCCCAGCCCGAACTGCAATTCGATACCACCGCCTATGACTTCGGCGTCGTCCGTCAGGAAGACCCGGTGAAACATACGTTCGCTTTCAAAAATGCTGGTAAGGGCGATTTGGTCCTTCAGTCGATCAAAACGACCTGCGGTTGCACCGCGGCGACGGCTTCCACCGGCCCCTTTCGCAGCGGGGATTCCGGAGCTCTCGAAGCCAGCTACGATACGCGGGGGAAATTCGGCCACACGCAGAAGGAAATCCGGGTCTTCTCCAATGATCCCCGTTCACCTCATGTCTTAATGATCAGCGGGACGGTGACGGAATCGATGCATCCGACCAAGGCACCGGGCGAAGTGATTTTCAAAGGTTCCTGCGCAGAGTGTCACGTGGCGCCGGCGAAAGGAAAAAGCGGAAAGGAGCTTTACGACGCAGCCTGTTTCATGTGTCATGACTCGCCGCAGCAGCATGGCCGCAATGCCATTGCTCCGGACCTCGCGGCACTCTCCAAGCTTTCGGATGCGGATTTGAAACGGATCATATCGCACGGAATGGCCGGCACGTCGATGCCGGGCTTTCTGACGAAAAAGGGCGGTCCGTTGTCAAAGCAACAGGTTCAGTCGCTTGTCGAATATATCCGATCGCTGCACAGATAAATTTGACGCAAGGACATTTCGGGCGCTTAGCTCAGCGGTAGAGCGTCCGCCTCACACGCGGAAGGCCACAGGTTCGAAACCTGTAGCGCCCACCATTTGAATATGATACAGAACGACCTAAAACAGCTTGTGGACCTTCAGGAGATCGATTCGGCCATCGATCGGCTGAACGTTGCGCTTGCTGCCATCCCGATCGCCATTGAGGCGAAACGCGCGGACCTCAAGACCGCCCTGTCGCGCGTGGACGAGGAAAAAGCGCGGCTGACCACCCTCCAGCTCAAGAAGAAGGAGCGGGAGATCCAGGTCGGCACCCACGAAGACGGCATGAAGAAGAACGAGATGCAGCTCAACACTTTGAAATCGAACGAATCTTACAAGGCAATGCTGCTCGAGATCGACAACGCCAAGAAGCAAAAGAGCCTGGTCGAGGACGAAATTTTGAACGTGATGGAAGAAATGGAGCAGGCTTCCAAAAACATCAAGACGTTTGAAGCCGAAGCCCGGGGCGACCAGCAGAGGATCGAAGGGGAAATCAAGCAGAAGGAAGCGGAGATCGAGAAATTAAAAGGCGAAGTTTCGGCGGAGCAGGCCAGGAGGGATGCTTTCACGGCAGGGGTTAAAAATGAGCTTCTGAACCGCTACGAAACGCTCCGCAAAAAGAAAAAAACCTCCGTGCTCGCCGCCATCGTGAACGAGTCTTGCTCCCGCTGCAACACCCAGATTCCATCCAGCGTTTTGAACGAAGTAAAGAAAGTAAGGGATATGATCTCCTGCGAGACGTGCTCCAGCATCCTTTATTTCCAGGACGCTCTGGTTTCCGCTGCTACGCCCTCCGCGGCCCCAGTGCCGTCCGCTCCGACCGCTCCAGTTACTCCCGCTCAATAAATTTTCGGTCCTCTGTCGCTATGAAGAAATTAAAGATGTACTGCGACGGGGCGTCCCGCGGCAATCCGGGTCCCGCCAGTTACGGCGTATATGTCCTGGATGCCGGCGATCATTTCGTCGCGGAATACTGCGAGTCCATCGGCCGCGCCACCAATCAGGTCGCGGAATATAGGGCGCTCATCCGGTCGCTGGAAGAAGGGATCAAACTGGGCGCGACGGACCTTGAAATCTTCACCGATTCGGAATTCGTCACGAAGCAGTTTCAGGGCATCTACCGCGTGAAGCATCCGGATATGCAAACATTGATGGCGAGGGTCCGGGAACTCGAGAAAAATTTCAAATCGGTTCGCTTGCAGCATATCCCGCGCTCTTCGCATCCCGGAAACAAGCGCGCCGACCAGTTGGCCAACATCGCGCTCGACAAATTGTCGTTCTAACCGCTTTAGCGCCGTTTTGTTCTTTCAAAAATCCAAAAACTGGAAGACCGCTCTCCCGCTTGCCGGGAGGGAGGAAAGTCCGAACTGCTTCGGACAGGATTGCCATCGAGAATTCATTCAAGGTGGCCCCGCGCGTGCTCAAGCCCGCGCGGTGGGAAAGTGTCACAGAAACTAGACCGCCCCTCACGGGGAACGGGTGAAAACGCGGGGTAAAAGCCCACGTCCCTAAGCCGCGAGGCTTTGGGAGGACAAACCCAATCCGCAGCAAGGTTAAGTATAGAAAGAACGGGCCGGTCCCGAGCCCAATTCTTTCAGGGTCAACCGCATAGAGGAATGGTCTTCTAAAACAGAATTCGGCTTACGGGTTTTTGGTATTTTGAATCCCGCCGTTCACGAGAGCTTCGCGCTCTCCTGGGCGACGGGATTTTTTATTTTTATTTGTTGTTGACAAACATCTGTTTATCTGATAAATTTTTGTCTGTGGGGGAAAGTGGGGAAAAGTGATAAACAGTCCCAATTTCATCGGAACACATTTCTACTCGCTGGACGCCAAAAACCGTTTGGCCGTGCCGGCGAAGTTCCGTTATTATCTGGAGCAGGACAAAGAGCTCGTGATCACGCAGGGGCTGGAAGGCTGCCTCAACCTCTTTCCTCAGAGCTCCTGGAGAATTTTGCAGGAGAAGCTCGCGGCCACGCAGATGAAAAACAGGCTGGAGGCGCGCGCTTTCAAGCGCATGCTCTACGCCAGCGCCGGTTTCGTGGAGTGCGACGAAGAGGGGAGAGTCCTCATCCCGCAGAACCTCGTGGAGTTCGCGAAGCTAAAGCGCGAGGTGGCGGTGATCGGAATGGGGTCTAAGATCGAGGTCTGGTCAAAAATTTTATGGACGCAATATCAGAAGAAGCAGATGGCGGCGTTTAACCGGAACTCTTCGCAAATGGAGGTATGATGATGTGGACCATCAACCTGTCCTTCTTGAAGAAACAATCGAATATTGGCGCGGCAAACCGGGCGGATTTTACGTTGACGCTACGCTTGGATCGGGGCGGCATACTGAAGCGCTCCTGGAACGGGATCCGTCTGCCCGCTGCCTCGGAATCGACCGCGACCTCCAAGCTATACAACTGGCTCGGGCTCAATTAAAGCGGTTCGGAGACCGGATTCAATTTTATCATGGCAACTATGAAGAGGTTCCAAAGGCGCTGCGAGAGGGGGGGTACCCGCTCGTGAACGGTTTGCTGGCGGACCTCGGCGTTTCCTCGATGCAGCTCGACCGACCGGAGCGGGGATTTTCGTTCCGCACCAAGGGTCCGATCGACATGAGGATGGGGCAGAGCGGCGCCACCGCGATGGACTATCTCAAGACCTGCTCCGAGAGCGAGCTGGGTCAGATCATTTTCAAATGGGGCGAAGACCCTCACGCCAGAAAAATTGCTGCGGCTCTCAAGGCGGCTTTGAAAGAGGGCCGGTTAACCGACACTATGGCGATGGCGGATGTTGTTTCGGAGGCGGCGGGACCCGCGGCGCGGAAACACAAGATCCATCCCGCGACCCGGACGTTCCAGGCGCTGCGCATGGCCGTGAACCGCGAAGAGGACCATCTTCAAAATTTGCTGTCTTTCCTTCCTTCCATTATGAGCGAAGGCGGAAAGGCCGTTATTATATCGTTCCATTCTCTGGAAGACCGCCGGGTGAAGTCGGCGTTCGCAGGTTGGGCAAAGGGCTGCGTCTGCCCTCCGTCTTTCCCGGCCTGCGTCTGCGGCAAGAAACCGGGCTTCCGGGTTTTGACGAAAAAAGCAGTGGTTCCGACCGCCGAGGAAGTCGGCCGGAACCCCCGGTCGCGGAGCGCAAAGCTGCGCGCGGCGGAGAAAATTTAGGTGGGCGCTCAACTCGGCGGGGCGCTCACCTTTTTTTTTCCTCAATAAATATATACGATGATATCAATGATGCCGTCGACAATGAAGCGTTTTTGGGCCGGATTGGCCGCTTTGGTGGTCATCCTTCTGTTCTGGGTGCGGGTAACGGTGGAGTCCACGCAGACTTCGTACGCGATCCGCCAGGTGGAGGAATCCATCCGTAAGGAGCAGCGGCGCCAATCGGACCTCGAAATGCAGAAGGATCAGTACATTTCTCTCGACTCCATCGATAAGAACGCAAAAACGAAGCTGGGGCTCATAGCGCCCGATCAAGACAGCGTCATCATCATACCCCTCGCCCGCAGTTAACGGGCCGGGGCGCTCTTTATTGTGAGAAACCAAAGGCTCAATTTCTGTTTCGCGTTCGTTTTCGTCCTCCTCGGGGCGCTTGCCCTGCGCCTCGCATACATCCAAATCTTCAAATCCGTCAAATACGCCCAGATGGCGCAGCGGCAGTACGTTAAAAAGGTTCGCGCCGAATCGTTCCGCGGCTCGATTCTGGACCGGAACGGGGCGGTACTCGCCACCACGCTTGAAAGCCACAGCGTTTTCCTGCGCCCCAAGGAATTCCGCAAAACCCCTCAATCGCTTCAGACCCTCAGCGCTGTCCTCTCGATGGACCCGGGCACGCTTCGCCAGAAAATGGCGTCTACAAAGGATTTTATCTGGCTGGAGCGAAAATTAAGCCCCGCGAAAATGGAACAGCTCGCCTCGCGGCCAATCCCCGGAGTCGGGACGGTGTCGGAACAGAAGCGCTATTATCCAAACGCGGCGCTTGCCTGCCACCTGCTCGGCGCGGTAGGCATGGATAATCATGGCCTCGCGGGCATCGAGCAGAGCCTCGAATCGTTTTTGAGGGGCAAGCCTTTCGTCTTGGACCAGCTGAGGGACGGCAAGGGACGCAGCATCGCGGGGTCGGTCCTGCAAAAGTCGCTGGCCGCAGGGGATTCCGGCAATACAGACCCTTCGGTATCACTGACCATTGACCGGTCGCTCCAATTTATAGCCGAAAAGGAAATCCGGCAGGGCGTCGAAGAAAACAGGGCGGAGCGCGGCATGGTGATCCTCCAAAATCCCAAGACCGGGGAAATCCTGGCGATGGCTTCCTATCCATCGTTCGATCCGAACCAGCTGGCGGCGGGGGGCGCGGGAAACGCGAAGGGCGCCCAGATCCAGAACCCGCTCGTGAACAAACTTTTTGAGCCGGGCTCGACCTTTAAGATGGTCACATTCGCGGCCGGGCTTGAGGAAAAGAAAATCGCCTTGAGCGAAGTCTATAACTGCGAAGCCGGAAAATGGAAGTTCGGGAGCGTCACCATCAACGACCATGAGCCGCAGTCCATGCTGACCCTTTCCGAGGTGATGGAAAAGTCCTCCAACATCGGTACGGCCAAGATCGGCCTCAAGATCGGCAAGGAAACGCTTTATCAATACGCCCGCGCTTTTGGATTTGGGACTCGCACGGGACTTCCGCTTCCCGGCGAGACGGAGGGCCTCCTGCGCGAGCCGCAGCGCTGGTCGGGCGTATCGCTTCCGATTTTATCCTTCGGCCAGGAGATCGGAGTGAACGCGGTCCAGCTGTGCAACGCTTTTTCCGCCATCGCCAACCGCGGCGTTTTGCTCGAGCCCCAGATCATCAAGGAAGTGGACGAAATCCGCGACGGGGGAATCTACAAGACGACCTTTCAGACCCGGGTCGTCCGGCGCGTCGTTTCGGAGCAGACTGCCGCAGCGCTCAGCGCGATCTTAAAATCCGTGGTGGAAAAAGGGACCGGCGTCATGGCCAAGGTTCCCGGTTATTCCGTCGCGGGAAAAACCGGCACCGCCCAGAAAATTGATCCCAAGACCCGCCGCTATTCTACGAGCAACTATACTTCCTCCTTTTGCGGGTTCGTCCCCGCGGAAGACCCTCAGCTTGTTTGTCTCGTCATTCTGGACAATCCCAAGAAGGACTATTGGGGCGGTTCCACCGCCGCGCCGATTTTCTCACGCATCGTTTCCCGGTCCGTTAACATCCTTGGGATTTCGCCCAAGCCCGCGGATCCGATCACGCTGGTCCGGGCGCGATGAAGCTTTCCCAACTCCTGGAGCGGGCCGATGTGCCCGCAGCCGCCTTGCCGGCGGACCCCGAAATCAGCGGCATTTCCGAGGATTCCCGCACCGTTCGGGGCAGCACTCTTTTCTTCGCGCGCAAAGGCGCCAAGAGTTCGGGCTTCGCGCATCTGAAGGACGCGATCCAGCGTGGAGCGACGGCCGTCATCGCGGAAGAAAACGTTTCCGACCTGCCGCGCAACATTCCTCTAATCGTCGTTCCTTCTATGTCCGCGGCCCAGCCGCGCATTGCCAGCGTTTTTTACGGACATCCTTCGAAGGAGATCGCGGTGGTCGGCGTCACTGGAACCAACGGAAAAACCACGTTCACCTATCTGCTTGAATCAATTTTATCCGTCGCGAGGTGGAAAACGGGCGTGGTTGGGACCGTCAGCTACCGGCTTCCTTCCCAAAATGGATCGGGGACGGAGACGCTTCCCGCGCCGAACACCACGCCCAACGCTCTCGAGCTTCAGAAGATCCTTTACTCCATGAAAGAACGCTCGGCGGACGCGGCTGTGATGGAGATTTCCTCGCATGCCCTGGCGCTGAATCGCGTCGGCGGCATTGAATTTGACGGCGCGGTGTTCACCAACCTCACCCAGGACCACCTCGATTTCCACGGCACGATGGAAAACTATTTTGCCGCGAAGGCGAAGCTTTTCGCATCAGTGCGCGGAGCGGCCAAGACGGGTTTGAAATCAGGGCGGAACATTCCGAAGTTCTGCGTCATCAACCGCGACGACGAATACGGCGCCGCGATGGCCGCCGCCTGCGGAACGCCGCCCGTAACCTACGGCATCGACGGACCGTGCGACTACCAGGCGGCGAACGTGAAGTTGGACGCTTCGGGAACCGAATTTGATCTTCGTTTCGAAGGAAAAACGCTGCGGATTCGCAGCGTTCTGGTCGGGAAACATAACGTTCAGAATATTCTGGCAGCATTTGCCGCCGCCCGGAAACTTGGGATTTCCACGGATGCGATTCAGGCGGGGCTCTCAAACCTCTCGTCGGTGCCGGGCCGACTCGATTCCGTGAAATGCGGTCAGGATTTCACCGTGCTCGTGGACTACGCGCACACGGAAGACGCTCTCAAAAACGTTTTGAACACTCTGCAGGCTATCAAGAAAAGAAGGATTTTGACCCTCTTCGGCTGCGGCGGGGACCGAGACCGCTCCAAACGTCCCGCGATGGGTGCCTGCGCAGTCACGCTCAGCGATCACGTCGTTTTGACTTCGGACAACCCGCGCTCGGAAGACCCCGAAAAAATCGCGCTCGACATCGAGGTCGGGATTCACCGGACGAAGATGACCAACTACGAGGTGATCCTGGACCGCGCGGAGGCCATCCGGAAGATCCTCGGGCTGGCGCAGAAGGACGACATCGTCCTGATCGCCGGCAAGGGCCATGAGAATTACCAGATTTTCAAAGATCGCACCATCCATTTTGATGACCGCGAAATAGCGGCAGACATTCTGTGCGGCCGATAACCATCTCCGAGATCGTGCGTTCTACCGAAGGAACGCTGGTCGTGGGCGACCCGCAGGGGGTCGTTCACAAGGGCCTCTCCATCGACTCGCGGTCCGCGGGGCCCGGCGCGGTTTTTCTGGCGATCCGCGGCGAGAAATTTGACGGACATCATTTTCTGAACGACTGCCTCGCCAATGGTGTCGGCGCGTTCATCGTTTCCAAAATCCCCAAGGACTTCAACATCGCTTTGGCCCATATCCAGGGCGTGGTCCAGGTCAAAGACACCCGGAAGGCTCTCGCGGACCTCGCGCGCTACGTCCGCGTTACCCGCGGGAAGGGGGCCCAGGTGGCCGGGATCGGCGGTTCGGCCGGCAAAACCACCGTCAAAGAAATGACCGCCCAGATCCTTTCGCGGGCAGGCCCCACGATTTTTTCACCGGGCAATTTCAACAACGAGATCGGCTGTCCCCTGGCCGTCCTGGGGATTTCCGAAGAAAATCGTTTCGCCGTTTTCGAGATTGGGAGCTCGGCGCTCGGCGAAGTCCGGCGGCTGACCTCCATCGTTCAGCCGCGCGTCGCGGTCGTCACCAACATCCTTCTCGAACACACGGCGACGTTCGGAACCATCGAGCAGATTGCCGAGGGCGAAGCGGAAATATTTTCGGGCCTGCCGGCGGACGGGACGGCCGTCCTTCCGCGCGACGACGCTCATTACGATTTCCTGAAGTCCAAAGTGCCGTCTTCGTGCAAAATACTTTCGTTCGGGTTTTCCGACAAGGCTTCGGTGCGGGTCGTGAATTTCACGGCCTGGCCGGGCCCGACTCAGTTCCGCCTGGTTCATCAGGACGAATCGGGCAAAACGCTCGCCACAGTGGACTGTACGATACCGGTGATCGGGCGCGTGAACGCTTTGAACGCCGCCGCGGCCGCCGCGGTCGCCTTCAGTTTTGAGGTCGATCCGTCTCACATCCGCGAAGCACTCGCGGAATATCGCCCCGTTGGCATGCGCTTCCAGACTCACCGGTTTCAAAACGGGCTTATCGTCATCAACGACAGCTACAATGCCAACCCCGGATCCATGCGCGGCGCGATCGACGGTTTTGTCGAATCCTATCCGGACCGCAAGAAAATCCTGGTGTTGGGCGACATGCTGGAACTGGGGGAAATTTCCCGGAAGGAGCATTTCGATCTGGGTAAGTTCATCGCGCAAAAGCCCGTGGACAAGGTTCTGCTATACGGCCCGCAGTCAAAATTCGTGTTTGAAGGGGCGAGGGATTCCATGATGAACGAATCCTCCCTGACCTATTTCGGAACGCAGGACGCTCTGGACCGGGCGGTGGAGTCGCTATTGTCCTCCGAAAATGTTATTTTTTTCAAAGCGTCCCGAGGGATGCGCCTCGAAAAATCCGTGCAGAATATTATTGAAAGGAATCCGGCCGCCCGCTAATGCTCCACTGGCTCGTCCAATTCAAGTCGGTCTATTTTCCGCTCAACGTGTTCAGTTACATCACGTTCCGAGCGGGCGGCGCGATCCTTACGTCGCTCCTCCTCACCTGGTACTTCGGCCCGAAATTCATCGACTACATAAAGAGAAAAAGCGTGACGCAGGCCATCCGCAAGGAAGGTCCGCAGAGTCATCTGGACAAAATCGGGACTCCCACGATGGGGGGCGTGCTGATTCTCCTGACCACGGTGCTCTCCACGCTGATCTGGGCGCGCCTCGACAACCGTTTCGTCTGGCTATGCCTGATCACGGTGGTTTGGCTGGGCGTCATCGGTTTTATTGACGATTACCGCAAATGGCGCGGCTACGGGGGGCACGCGAAGGGGCTTTCGCCGCCGCTTAAAATGGCGGGGCTCATGACGCTGTCGATCGGCCTGGCCGCTTATCTGAGCGTCAACCCTCCGAACATGGAGTTTGCGACGCGCATCGGTATTCCCTATTCCAAGAGCGTCTTTCTGGACCTGGGCATCTTTTACAGCGTCTTTGCCATTTTTATCATCGCCGGCTCTTCGAACGCCGTGAACCTCACGGACGGTCTGGACGGTCTGGCGATCGGGTCGCTCATCATTTCCTGCGCCACTTACGCGCTTTTCGCCTATCTCGCGGGCAACGCCAAGTTTTCCGGATACCTGCGCATCGTTCCGGTTCCTGGCGCGGGAGAACTCGCGGTCTTTTTGGCCGCGATCATCGGCGCGGGGCTCGGTTTTCTCTGGTACAACTGCTATCCCGCCCAGATCTTCATGGGCGACACGGGCTCTCTTTTTCTCGGGGGAGCGCTGGGCCTGATCGCGGTGATCATCAAGCAGGAGCTGATCCTCGTCATTGTGGGCGGCCTTTTCGTGGCGGAAGTCGTCTCTGTTTTGCTGCAGGTCTATTCCTTCCGGCATCGAGGTAAAAGGATATTCAAGATGGCTCCGCTCCATCACCATTTCGAGCTTTCGGGCTGGAAAGAAACCAAGGTGACCGTACGGTTCTGGATCATCTGCATCGTGCTTTCGCTCATCGCTCTCACCTCTCTTAAAGTGCGGTAGCCGGACGTGGCGCTTCCAGCCGATTTTCAGAAGCTTCGCGGCCCATCCCTTCGAAACGCCCTCAAAAAATCATCGGTCGCCGTCATCGGCCTCGGCAAGTCCGGCCTCTCGGCCGTCCGCCTGCTGCTGGACATGCGCGCGAACGTTTTCATCAGTGAGGTCAATCCCAAGGTTAAGGTGCGCGACCTTCCTGAATTTCTGCGCGATGCGGTCGACCAGGGCAAGGTCGAGATCGAAACCGGCGAGCACAGCTCAAAAATCCTCAAGAATGACCTGATCATCGTTTCGCCGGGAGCCGACTGGAATATGCCGCTCCTCGAGAAAGCCCGCGGCAAGGGATTGGTCGTGTGGACGGAGATCGAGCTGGGCGTCCGGCTGGTTCAGACCGGCCCCATCGCCGCCGTTACGGGCACGAACGGAAAATCCACCACCGTCTCCCTGTTGGCCGACATGTGCGCGCGGGCCCAACGCAAGACATTGTTGGCGGGAAATATCGGCCGGCCACTCTGCGATTTTGCTTTGAGCGACGAGGCCTTTGAGGCGTCGGTGCTCGAGGTTTCCTCATATCAGCTCGAAGGCGTCGATTCGTTTCACCCCAAGGTCGCGGCGGTGCTGAACCTGACCGATGACCATCTTCAGCACCATAAGACCATGGAAAATTATTTTGAGGCCAAGGCGCGGATTTTTATGAACCAGACGCCGCAGGACGTCGCGATCCTGAATTACGACGATCCCTGGTGCCGGAACATGCGCGACCGCACCAAAGCATCGATCCGTTGGATTTCCACGCAGACGCACCTGAAAGACGGCGTCTATTATGACGAGAGGCGCAAGAAGATTGCATCCAAAAACGGTTCCACTTTTAACGAGTATCCCCTGCCTGCGCATCTTCCCGGCCTGCACAACGTGGAGAATTCCTGCGCCGCGGTTGCGGCCGCCATCGCGCTCGGCATCTCCGACCGCGATATCATCACTTCATTGCTGCAGTTTCAGGGCGTGGAACACCGGATCGAAACAGTGCGAACCCTGCGCGGGGTGGCCTATGTCAACGATTCCAAGGCAACCAACGTGGATTCCACGATGAAGGCGCTCCTTTCCTTTGAGCGGCCGATGTGGCTGATCCTCGGCGGCCAGGACAAGGGCGGCTCGTACAAACCGATCAAAAATTTCATCCTGCAGTCTCAGCGCAAAAACAACAAGGTTCGCGGCGTAGCTTTGATCGGCGAAGCCGCGGCAAAAATTAAAAAAGAGCTCGGCTCCGCCTGCGAGATGCTGGACTCCGGCACGCTGGAGAACGCGGTCCGACAACTGCAGGAAAAAGCCGGAGAAGGTGACGTCGTCTTGCTTTCGCCGGCCTGCGCGTCCTTTGATCAGTTCCAGAATTTCGAGGACCGCGGACGGCAGTTCAAGCGTTTCGTTGCGGATCTGCCCGCATGAAGATCAAAACCCCGCCCGACCTCTACCTGCTTTCGAACATCATGGTGCTTTTGGGCGTCGGGGTGGTGATCATCTATTCTTCCAGCGCCATTTATGCCTTCGAGCGTTTCGGCAGTTCCACCTACTTTTTGTCCCGCCAGCTGATTTGGATCGCGGTCGGCCTCCTGTGCGGATTTTTTTTCACCGTCTACAGCCATGAAAAACTGAGAGACTGGATCAAACCAATGCTTATCGTCTGCCTGATTCTGCTTGTGGCCGTCCTTTTCTTTGGCCGGACGGTGGGAGGGGCCAAACGCTGGTTGAGGCTGGGGGGCATCGGGTTCCAGCCGTCTGAATTCGTGAAGTTGACGCTGATTCTCTATACCGCCTACTACTGCGACCGGAAGAGGAGCAAGATCGAGGATTTTAAGCGGGGGCTCTTGCCCCTTCTCGGGATGGTGGGGTTCTTCTGCGGACTGATCTTTTTACAGCCGGATCTTGGAACGCCGGTCCTGATTTTTCTGACCTGTCTCACGATCGCTTTGATCGGCGGCGCACGCTGGAAACATCTGGCGGCGATGGGTCTGGCCGTCATGCCCTTCATTGCGGCGGCGGCATGGCTCTCCCCGTACCGCCGCGCCCGGATGCTTTCGTTTCTGGATCCCTGGGAGAACGCGCAGGGAACCAGCTATCAGCTGGTGCAGTCGTTGCTCGCGCTCGGTTACGGCGGCCTCACGGGAACTGGCCTCGGCGGCTCCAAATCCAAACTGCTCTACCTTCCTGAGCCCCATACGGACTTCATCTTTCCCATTTTCGGCGAGGAATTCGGCCTGATGGGTTCCTGGCTCATCATAGGGCTTTTTGCCGGGCTCGCCTGGTGCGGCTACCGCATTTCGGTCCGCACGACCCATCTTTTCAGCTCGCTCCTGGCGAGCGGCATTACGCTGCTGGTCCTTTATCAGGCGATCATCAACATCGCGATGGTCACCGGCTGCGTCCCGACGAAAGGCCTTCCGCTCCCGTTCATATCCTTCGGAGGATCGTCGCTGGTCGTGACGCTCTCCGCCATGGGCATCCTCCTCAATATCTCCCGCAATGTCCAGCGCGCGTAAGGTCGCGATCGCGGCGGGCGGCACGGGCGGCCATCTTTATCCGGCCATCGCTCTGGCCAAGGAACTGAAGTCCCGCGGCTGCGAGGTCCTGTTTCTCGTCAAGGAAAATGACCTGACCCGCACGAGCCTGCAGAAAGAAAATCTGCCTTACGAGCGCATCGAAGCGATTCCCTGGCTGGGCCAGTCGCCGCTCAAAGTCCTCCTGGGGCTTCCGGCCATGATTAACAGCGTCCGGTCTTCCATGAACCTTTTGTCGCGCTTTGGCGCCGAACGGGTCGTGGGATTTGGAGCCTACGTCAGCGTCCCGGTGATCCTTGCGGCGCGCTTAAAAAACATTCCGATCGACGTTCACGAGCAGAATCCGCGCCCCGGCTGGGCTAACCGACTCGCGGGCTGGTTCGCCAGGAACGTGGCGGTGAGCTTTTCTGAAACGCTCGGATATTTCGGCCCCAGAGCCGTGCTGGTGGGGAACCTGGTGCGCAAAGAACTGTTGAACGGCGACCGCCTCGAAGCAATCCGCCGACTGGAACTCCAGAAAAATTTGAAGACGGTTTTCATATTCGGCGGCAGCGGGGGCGCCAAAAGCGTCAACCGCGCGATGGCCGACGGCCTGCAGAGCTTCATCCCGCTCCGCGACCAGGTCCAGTTTTTTCACGTGTCGGGCTCTGCGGATGAATCTTCGGTCCTCGCGAAACGCTACCATTCGCTCGATCTCACCGCCGCCGTGCGCGATTACTGCCACGACATGAACCTCGCCTACGCCGCGGCCGACCTGGTCGTCTGCCGCGCGGGAGCGACGACCCTTTCGGAACTCCTCATGCTCGGCCTGCCATCGATCCTCGTCCCCTATCCCTTCGCGGGAGGCCACCAGGAATCGAACGCGCGGGTCTTGGAGTCGCTGGGCGCAGCCGTCGTGGTGCGGGAATCGTCCTCGCTTTCCCGGGACCTGTCTGAAACCATCCTGGGAATCCTGAAGTCCCCGGAAAAACTGAAATCAATGCGGTCCGCTTCCGCAAAATTTCCCGTGGATCTCCGCTCGGCCGCCTCCAAAATGGCCGATCTCGTCCTTCTCTGACCCCTCAGCGGTCTCTTCAACGAACTGATATAATCTTGGGATGAAACCGGCGAATCGCACCCTAAAAATAGCGGCGGCGCAGATCAATCCCATTGTGGGGGATCTGGCCGGAAACCGCGCCAAGATTCTTGATTTCTATCGACGGGCCCGCGCGCGTCGTCCCGATCTTGTGATTTTTCCGGAATGCGCCCTGCCCGGTTATCCGCCCGAAGACTTGTTATTGAGAAAAAGTTTCATTGACGCCAACTTTCGCGAGCTCAAGGCTCTGGCCGGAGGCATCGGAGATTGCCCTGTCTGGGTCGGTTTCATCCATCAAAGGCCGGGCCGGGTTTTTAACGCGGCCGCTCTGATCCTGAACGGGAAAATCACCCGGATTTATGAAAAAAAGATCCTTCCCAACTACGGTGTTTTTGATGAGCAAAGGTATTTTTCGCCGGGACAAGGAAGCGGGCTTTTCAAAATCCAGGGACTGAAACTCGGGATCACGATTTGCGAGGACCTTTGGCAGGATGGGCCGGGCCGGGACCTGCGCCGGCAGGGGGCGCGCCTTCTGATCAACCTTTCGGCTTCGCCCTATCATGCGGAAAAGCTGAAAGTCCGTTCCGATTTGTTCCGCGCTCAGGCGCGAAAATGGAAGCTTCCGATCATCTATTCCAACATGATCGGCGGCCAGGATGAGCTTCTGTTCGACGGCCGCAGCATGGCGATTGATTCATCCGGGAAATTAAGGGGTTTAGGAGCCTCTTTTAAGGAAGACATTATGTATTTCGAGCTCTCTGAACGGTCCGGACGCCTGGAATTTTCGGACGCGCCGATCCTTCCGTCTCCATCCGCGCCGGACACCCCTCGGGACATCTACGAGTCCCTGGTTCTGGGCACACGCGATTACGTGCAAAAGAACGGTTTTGGAAAGGTGCTGATCGGTTTGTCGGGCGGCATCGACTCGGCGTTGGTCGCTTGCATCGCCGCCGATGCGATCGGCCCGTCCCGCGTGATCGGCGTCACCATGCCTTCCCGCTTCACTTCGGGAGCGACCTATTCCGACGCTCTGCTGCTGGCCCGGAACCTTGGCATTGAGTGCAAGGAAATTTCCATTAAGGAAACTCATAAGGCCTTTTTGAAGGCTCTCGCTCCGCATTTCAAGGGCGCGCCGGGCGTCGCGGAGGAAAATATCCAGCCGCGCATCCGCGGGACCCTGCTGATGGCTCTTTCCAACAAGTGGGGACACCTTGTTTTGACGACGGGGAACAAGTCGGAGATTTCGACGGGCTACTGCACGCTTTACGGCGATACCGCGGGCGGTTTCGCGGTGCTGAAAGACGTTCCCAAGACATGGGTCTACCAACTATCGCGTTACGTCAATCAGAAGCGGGGCCGCAGCGTTATTCCTCAGTCGACCCTGCGCCGCGCTCCCACCGCGGAGCTCCGCCGCAACCAAAAAGATCAGGACACGCTGCCGCCTTATCCGTTGCTCGACCGGATTGTGAAGGATTATGTGGAAAACGATAAGGGCTACGCTGAATTAAGAAAGGCGGGATACTCCAAGGAAGTTCTGGGAAAAACGCTGCGGATGATCGATCTCAACGAATACAAGCGAAGACAATCCCCACCGGGTATCAAGATCACGCCAAAGGCCTTCGGCCGCGACCGCCGCATGCCCATCACCAACAAATTCCGCGAATACTAAATCACAAAAGGCCAGAAATTAATTTTTTACAAGGCGTTGATGAGCCGGGCGTTTAGCGCGCCCGGCGAATCACCGAGTTGAGGGCGGCTCGCCCTCAACGTCCTTGGGAAAAATTAATTTCTGACCTTATTTGGATTTAATTTCGCGGGAGAGCAGTATAGCTTCGGCGATCTCTCGCATGGATTTGCGGTTATCCATGGAGGCTTTCTGGATCTCCCGAAAAGCGCCGTCTTCGGTGAGTCCCTTCTCATGCATCAAAATGCCCTTGGCCCGTTCCACCAGCTTGCGGGTCTCCAGCTCGCCCTTCGTTGCCTTGGTTTCTTGCATCAGCCGCGTATTTTCGATGGCGATGGCGGCCTGGTGCGCGACGGAAGCCAGGCTTTTCACTTCGGAGTCGGTGAAGTGGTGCGGTTCGGTGGTATAGCAGTTCAGGACCCCGATGCAGCGGTCCTTCACCATCATGGGAATGGAAAGCAACGACACCAGCCCCTCCTGCTTGGCGATTTCCGGATACTGGTATTCCTTTTCCTTGTGTATATCGCGGATGGCGATGGGTTTGCGCTCCATGATCGCGCGGCCGGACAAGCTTTCACGAACCTTGATGGGAGGCTTGTTTCTATAATCGACGGATAACGACTGGGTTGCGGCAATGGAGAGTTCCTGGGTTTCTTCGTTCAGCAGCATCAGCGAGCAAATCTTAAATCCGAGGGATTCGGCCGTGATGGAAACGCTGAGCCGAAGAATCTCTTCCAAGTAAGATTTTCCCGCCACGAGCCTCGAAATCTGCGTGATCGTTTCGATCTCCTTGTTGCGTTTGGCGGTTTCGGTGAAAAGCTTGGCATTTTCGATGGAACCCTGGACCAGTTTAGCAATGGTGTTCAGAAGCGTGATTTCCGCGGGCTTGAATGGATGTGATTTGCGGTACTGCAAATTAATGACGCCGGTCAGCTGGTTCTTGCTGAGGATGGGAACGGAGAGGAACGACTCATATTTATCTTCCTTGAGGCTCGAGAAAAATTTGAAGCGCGCGTCTTCGTAGGCTTTCGCGGAAATTGCGACGGGTTTGCGGTGCTCGGCGACCCATCCGGTGATGCCTTCACCCATCCTGAGTTGTATTTTTCCCACGGCGCCCAGATGAGGATCCTTTGCTCCGGACAGGATCAAGGTATGGTTGCGCTCGTCATGCAAATAGATCAGGCAGGAATCGCTGCCGAGGACGTCCGCGATCATTTCCGCGATCTGCCGCAGAAGGGCAGGGGCATCGATGGTGCTGGAAATGATGTGGATGATGCGATGGAGCAGCGCCAGCTCGGTCTTTGGAGTAAGGCTTTTCATGCGTGACCTCTCAGCTTCGAGATTTTGAGTGGCTGTCCGAGTAATAATCCTGGAGCGACTGGACTTTCAGCGGCGCTTTCGACTTTGAAAGCGCGTCCAGGCTTTCCTTCAATGCCCCCAAGGCGGATAGGGTGGTGATGATCGGGATGTGGAACCGGATGGCCGCGGCGCGCACGTCAAACCCGTCCGACTGGGCGGCCTGGGTCGAAGACGGCGTGTTGACGATGAGCTGGACTTCCTGATTCTTGATAAAATCGACGACGTGCGGGCGCCCTTCGGAGACCTTGTTCACCTGCTTCACTTCGAGGCCCTTGGACGTGAAATACTTGTGCGTTCCTTCCGTGGCGAGAAGCTTGAACCCCTTTTCCTCGAGGGCTTTGGCGATGGGGAACGCTTTTTCTTTATCGGCATCCTTTAGCGTGAAGAGCACGGATCCCGAATCGGGAACCTTGGTACCGGCGCCCAGCTGGGATTTATAAAACGCGAGTCCAAAATTTTCGTCGATGCCCATGACTTCGCCGGTGCTGCGCATTTCCGGGCTCAGCACGACATCGGTCCCGGGGAACTTGGTCCAGGGGAGCACCGCTTCCTTCACCGCAACGTAGGGAAGGCCTTCCGAGGCGTAGACCCTCATCTTGGGGTATTGCTTGATCAAATCCTTGAGCATGAGCCCCGCCTGGATCTGTGCCGCAATCTTGGCGAGCGGAATTCCTGTCGCCTTGCTGACGAACGGCGTGGTGCGCGATGCGCGGGGGTTCACTTCCAGAATATAGACCATTCTGTTTTGGATCGCAAACTGGATGTTGATGATGCCTTTAACCTTGAGTTTTAAGGCGAGCTTTTCCGTGACGTCTTCGATGGTCTTCAGCTCTTCTTTTGAAAGTGTTTGCGGGGGCAGCATGCAGGCCGAGTCGCCGGAATGGACGCCAGCTTCCTCAATATGTTCCATGATGCCGCCGATGTAAACCGTTTCGCCGTCCGAAAGCGCATCCACGTCCACTTCCTTGGCGCTGTTTAAGAAGCGGTCGATTAAAATGGGGTGATCGCTTTCGAGCCGAGCTTTTTTCACGCCGTTGGAGTTCGATTCGATGGCGTCCGTCACGTAGCTCTCAAGCATTTTATCATCATAAACGATGCGCATGTTCCGCCCGCCGAGCACATACGATGGCCTCACCATGAGCGGATATCCGATGGTCGAGGCCACTTTTTTCGCCTCATCCACGGAACAGGCCGTGCCGCATTCGGGATGCGTAATCTTGAGTTCCTTTAAAAGCTTGCCGAACTTCTCACGGTCTTCGGAAATATCGATGGAGTCGGGAGATGTTCCCAAAATCTTGACGCCGGCCTTAGAAAGGGGGATGGTGAGGTTGAGCGGGGTCTGTCCGCCGAACTGCACGATGACGCCTTCGGGCTTTTCTTTTTCGATGATGTTCATCACGTCTTCGAACGTGAGCGGCTCGAAATAGAGGCGGTCTGAAATGTCGTAGTCAGTGGAAACGGTTTCGGGATTGCAGTTCACCATAATGGTTTTATAGCCAATTTCATGCAGCGCCATCACCGCATGAACGCAGCAGTAATCAAATTCGATGCCCTGGCCGATACGGTTTGGTCCGCCGCCCAGAATTACGATCTTGCGATCCTTATGGTTTACCTCGCCCTCATCTTCTTCTTCATAAGTGGAGTAGAAGTAGGGCGTCATGGCGGGAAACTCGCCCGCGCAGGTATCCACGACCTTGTAGGTCGGCAAGATATTCAGCTTCTTTCTTAAATTACGGACCTCGAGCTCTGTCTTTCCCGTGAAGTAGGCGATCTGTTTATCCGAGAAACCATTCTGCTTGGCTTTCTTCATGAGCTCCTGCGACAGGGGGAACTTGTGCGCGCGGATCTCGGCGCCGATATCCAGGATTTCCTTGATCTGCTGGATGAACCAGGGGTCGACGGACGTAAATTCGGAGAGCTCCTGCACCGAGTAACCCATCTGCAGGGCGTTTTTGATGTTGAAGATGCGGTCGCAGTTGGGGATTTTGAGGCGCTGCTTCACCGCGTTGAGAACGGATTGATATTCCGGCGCGTTCTCATCTTTCATTTTGAATTCAAGCGAGGTTTTTATCTTCTTGCCGTCGCCACCGAGGCCGCTGCGCCCGATTTCGAGGCCGCGGAGCGCTTTTTGCAGCGCTTCCTTAAACGTACGTCCTATGGCCATGACTTCGCCCACCGACTTCATCTGGCTGTTCAGCGTCTGGTCGGAGTTGGTGAACTTTTCGAAAGCGAAGCGCGGCACTTTGACGATGGTGTAGTCGATGCTGGGCTCAAAGCAGGCTGGAGTTTTCAAAGTGATGTCGTTGGAAATTTCGTCCAGACGGAAGCCCACGGCGAGTTTTGCCGCAATTTTAGCAATGGGGAAACCCGTGGCCTTGGAAGCGAGCGCGGAGGAGCGCGACACGCGGGGGTTCATCTCGATCACCACGATGCGCCCCGTCTTGGGATCCATGGCGAACTGGATGTTGGATCCGCCCGTCTCCACGCCGATGGCACGGATGCAGGTGAAGGACTGGTCGCGCATGATCTGGAATTCTTTATCGGTCAAGGTCTGGATGGGCGCGACCGTAATGGAGTCGCCGGTATGCACGCCCATGGGGTCAAAATTTTCAATCGAGCAGATGATGACGCAGTTGTCCGCGCAGTCGCGCATAACTTCCATCTCGAACTCTTTCCAGCCCAAAACAGATTCTTCCACCAGGATTTCGCTGATGGGGGAGAGCTCCAGGGCGGCGACGGCCTTCTCGCGGAACTCGTCCTTGGTATAGACGATGGCCGATCCCGATCCGCCCAGGGTAAAGGACGGCCGGATGATGAGAGGGAACCCGATCACTTTGGAAATCTCTTCCGCCTGTTCGATGGTATAGGCGATGTCGGACTTGGGAACTTCGAGCCCGGCTTCGATCATGGCCTGCTTGAAAAGCTTGCGGTCTTCGGCTTTATGGATGGCTTCGAGCTTGGCGCCGATAAGCTCCACTTTGTGCTTCTTCAAAATTCCCTTTTCCGCCAGTGCCACGGCCAGGTTTAAGGCCGTCTGTCCGCCCAGCGTGGGGAGAATGGCCTGGGGCTTTTCCTTCTCGATGACTTTCTCCACGAATTCGGGCGTGAGCGGCTCCACGTAGGTAGCGTCCGCGAGCTCCGGGTCCGTCATGATAGTCGCGGGATTGGAATTGATGAGAACGACCTTGTAGCCTTCGGCTCGCAGCGCCTTGACGGCCTGGGTGCCGGAATAGTCAAACTCGCAGGCCTGCCCGATCACGATGGGGCCGCTGCCGATGATGAGAATTTTCTGGATGTCGTTGCGTTTGGGCATATCAGCCTTTCTTCTTTTGATAGTCCTGGATCATGCCGGTGAACCGGTCGAAGAGGTACCGCGAGTCGTGCGGACCGCCGGAGGATTCAGGATGATACTGGACGGAAAAAACGGGGAGTTTCTTGTGGCGCAGGCCTTCGAGCGTCTTATCATTTAGATTGAGGTGGGTGCTTTCCACTTCGTCCGCGGGCAGCGAGTTAATATCGACGCAAAAGCCGTGGTTCTGGGTGGTGATCTCGATCTTGCCGGTGGTTAAATCTTTCACCGGATGGTTGCATCCGCGGTGCCCAAACTTGAGCTTATACGTTTTGCCGCCAAGAGCCAGACCCAGGAGCTGATGGCCCAGGCAGATGCCGAACATGGGAACGGATTTCTTGCCCTGCTCAACGGGAATCTTGATGAGGTCGCGGATTGTCTGGATCGCATAGGTGACGGCCGCTGGGTCTCCGGGTCCGTTGGAAAGCATGATGCCGTCCGGGTTGAGCGCGAGAATGTCCTTGGCGGACGTTTTGGCGTTCACCACGGTCACGGCCGCGCCCCGCGACGCGAGGCAGTTGAGAATGTTTTGCTTGAGCCCGAAGTCCATCATCACGATCTTATGGGTCGCTTTCTTCTTCTGAGGAGCGGGGGTGAGCGACCATTCCGTGTTTTCCCATTCATAGGACTTTGAACAGGTGACTTCCTTAACCAAATCGGAACCTTCCATTTCCTGAGAGCTCCGAATTTTCCTGAGGAGGGAGTCGACGTCAAAATCGCTGGTGGATAGGACGCCGCGCATCACGCCCGCTTCGCGCAGGTGCTTGGTGAGCGCCCGGGTGTCGATGTGGTCAATTGCGGGAACTTTGCGGCTGACCAGAAAATCCTGGAGGCTTTCCCGGGAGCGCCAGTTGGAGGCGAGTGGGCTCGATTCGCGGACCACGAGGCCTTCCGCGTAGACTTTCCGGGACTCCATATCTTCCTTATTAGTGCCCACGTTGCCGATGTGGGGTTCGGTCATCACGATGATTTGGCCCTTGTAGGAAGGGTCAGTTAAAATCTCCTGATATCCGGTCATGGAGGTGTTAAAAACGACCTCGCCCAAGGTCTCCACGGGCGCCCCGAAGGATTCGCCCCAAAAGGACCGGCCGGATTCCAGAACCAGCAAAGCTTTATCTTTTTTCATTTAAGGGATTGAAAAATCTGAAATTATGGTCCATCATGATATCAAAAAAACGGGGGGACGGGAAGGCCGGGGCGGAGCCGATTTAATAACGTGTCAGAAATCTGCGAAATCTTGGTATAATATGTGTCCCCGCCATATTTCAAAAATAATCGGGCAATGAATCGAAGGAGACTAATGAGCGAAACTGAAGATATCTATATCCTTGGCGTCTCGGCTTTTTACCATGACGCGGCCGCGGCCCTCCTGAAAAACGGCAAGATCATGTATGCCGCCCAGGAAGAGCGGTTTAATCGGAAAAAGCACTATTCCGGCTTCCCCGTGGAAGCGGTACGCTTCTGTTTAAAGGAAGCGGGCATCCCTCTGAGCCGGGTTAACCACTTTGTATTCTACGAGAAACCCTTTATCAAGTTTGAAAGGCTCCTGGAAACCTACCTTTCCTACGCGCCGAGCGGCATCCGCTCCTTTCTCACCGCCCTTCCCGCCTGGCTGAACGAAAAAATTTACATCAAATCCATCATCCGAAAAGAACTTCAGAAAATCGAGGCCGACCTCACCGTGGTTCCTCCGATTCTGTTCGGCGAACACCACCAATCGCACGCGGCATCGGCCTTTTTCGCCTCTCCATATCAGAAAGCGGCCGTACTGTGCATGGACGGAGTGGGGGAGTGGGCTACCACGACCGCCTGGCTGGGAGAAGGCAACAAGTTGAACCCTCTCTGGGAAATCCGTTTTCCTCACTCCATCGGCCTGCTATACTCTGCCTTTACCTATTACACCGGTTTTCGCGTTAACTCCGGCGAATATAAGGTGATGGGGCTCGCCCCCTACGGAAAGCCAACGTATGTCAAACAGATTTATGACAATCTCCTGGACCTTAAGGAAGATGGAACTTTCCGCATGAACATGGAATATTTCAATTATTGCACCGGCCTCACCATGACGAATGACAAGTTCCACAAATTGTTTGGAGCGCCGCCGCGTAAACCCGAGTCCAAACTGACGCAGCGCGAAATGGATTTGGCGCGCTCCATCCAGGAAGTTTCGGAAGAGGCGATGTTGCGGCTCGCGCGTACGATGCATAAGGAAACCGGAGCCGAAAACCTCTGCATGGCGGGCGGAGTGGCTCTGAATTGCGTCGGCAACGGGCGCGTCCTGCGCGAAGGGCCTTTCAAGAATATCTGGATCCAGCCCGCGGCCGGCGATTCGGGCGGAGCGCTCGGAGCGGCGTTGGCGGCCTGGTACGAACACATGGACAAGCCCCGCCAGGCGGACAACAAGACCGATTTTATGTCGGGGAGCTTTCTCGGTCCCATCTACAGTAACGATCAGATTGAACAGTCTCTGAAAGCGGCGGGCGCGGTTTATACGCGCGTACCCGAAGACCAGCTTTTTGACAAAGTTTCCGATATTCTCGCTTCCGAGAAAGTCGTGGGGTGGTTCCAGGGCCGCATGGAGTTCGGGCCCCGGGCGCTGGGCGGACGCAGCATCATCGGCGACGCGCGCAGCACCAAGATGCAGTCCGTCATGAATTTGAAGATCAAGTACCGCGAATCTTTCCGGCCTTTCGCGCCGTCGGTCCTGCGGGAACGCGTCAGCGACTACTTTGAGCTGAACACCGACAGCCCCTACATGCTATTGGTCGCGCCCGTGGCCAAGAGCCGTCGCGTGGCCATGAGCGAAAAGGAAAAATCCCTCTTCGGCATCGAGCTGCTCAATGTGCCGCGTTCGGACATCCCGGCTGTCACGCACGTGGATTATTCGGCCCGCGTCCAGACCGTGACGCCGGAATCCAACCCGCGCTACTACAAGCTGCTCAAGGCTTTTGAGAAGAAGACCAATTATGGCGTTCTTGTGAACACTTCGTTCAATGTGCGCGGCGAGCCCATCGTGAATACGCCCGAAGACGCCTATCGCTGCTTCATGCGCACCGAAATGGACGCGCTTATCCTCGAAAATTGCATCCTGCTCAAGGAAGATCAGCCCAAGCTTGAAGGCGACACGGACTGGAAAAAAGAATATGACCTCGACTAAAAAGGCTCCGCCTCCTCCCGTTACGCCCGGCATGCTCCGGAAATTCGGATTTATCGTGGGCGGCGTTTTTACCGTTATCGCATTTTTGCCCGTTATTTTCCATGGCCGCCCGTTCCGCCTGTGGGCGCTCATCGTTGCGGGATGCCTCATCGTCCCTGCCGCGGTCTGGCCACCTTTGCTCGGCCCCGTGTTCAAGTTCTGGATGAAAGTCGGGCATGTGCTCGGGGTCATCAATAACCGCATCATCCTGGGATTCGTTTTTTATGTGATCCTGGCTCCTCTCGGCCACCTCATGAAACTCATGAACAAAGACCCTCTCGACAAAAAATTCGACCCGACCCAGACCAGTTACCGCGTCCGCCGCGAGGCGCGCGAATCCCGTCACATGAACAAGCAATTCTAAGGAGGCGCCCGTGAAAGAATTTATTCTGGAGTTCCTGCAGTACGCCAAAGAGCGCAAAAAGCTTTTTCTGATTCCCATCATGGTCATCCTGCTGTTGCTTGGCGCGATCCTGATCTTCAGCCAAGGCTCCGTCCTGGCGCCGTTCATATACACTCTCTTTTAATCGAGAATGGAAACCGTTCAAAAGCGCAATAAAGCCGCGCTGGGAATTTTTGGCGCAGTTATCTTCATTATCTGGGGATATTTCTGCCTTTTCGCGCTCAATTGGTTCCTCTTCAAGTTTGGCAGCCGCCTTCCTTTCCCCGTCCTCGTCAAGGAACTCTGCACTTCTCTGAACATCTTCGATTACACGCGCCACCCACAATACCGAAAGGAATGGAAGGGTTTCGTCCTGGAACCCAACAAGCCCTGGAAATATAACTTTCGCGGGGACACTTACGTGACGTTCAACGTCCCCGAGGAAACGCGCGAGTATTCGCTGCCGGTGAATTCGCTCGGCTTCATCAGCCAGAGCCCTGTGGCCGAAGCCGACGCGATCATGATCGGCGACTCCTTCGTCCGGAGCGCCGGCTCTCAGCCCAACGAGACAATACCGGCCAACCTCGAAAAGGCAACGGGGATGAAAGTCTTTAACGCGGGGCAGGCCGGGTACGGCTGGGACCATTATCTCGAAGTGTTTCGCTGGTTCGCGGTCGACGCGCCGGAATCTTCCCGATTTAAGGGCAAGGACGCGTTCGTTGTATTTTACGCCGGCAACGACTTCGCGGACATGCAGACCTTTCTGGAACGGCGTGATGACGAGCTTCATCCGAAGCTCGGACATTACTTCAAGCTGCGCACCGTGACTGAGCTGTCGCGCTTCGCCTACAGCGGTTTCCGCGGCATGATCAACCGGATGTTGGGCCGCCCGCAGGAACCGGGATATTTTGACAACGTAGACACCGATTTCAGGCCTTATGCCAACCAAAAGTCCGAAAAGGGCGCGGATTCCATCACCCAGGACATGACAAAGGGTTTTTATCCCCATGCCCTCAAGCTGGAGCCGTATAAGGATGTCCGATTCGCCTTTAACGTTTACATCCGCAAGTACAAGAATATGGACTGGCTCTTTACGCCGGAGCTGCAGGAAGAGGCCAGGCGGGTTTTCAAGGAGTTCAAGAACCTGGAAAACCAGACGGGGATTAAGCTCCATTTCGTGCTCGTGCCCAATAACGTCCAGGCGCTCGAGCCGTTTGTGACGGTAAATAATCCTCCGAAATATCTTTTTGACGAAGTTTACGTGGCGGCCGCCCGGAATTTTGACAAACTCCTCCAATTTTCCCGCGAGGAAATCAGCGCTTTGGGCATGGACATCATTCTGGCCCAGCCTGATTTAATGGCTCAGGTGAAGCAACATAAACTTTGGTGGCCGAGCGACACGCATTTAACCCCCAAGGGTAATGAGGTGATCGCCGCGACCATCGCGCGACACCTGAAACCTTCCAAACCACCGGCCCGTTAAGATCCATAATATGAAAGTCCTCGACCACGTTCCTGAAAAGCTTTGGAATGAGGTCGCCCGCCGCTGCGAATGCGCGACGTTTTTCCACACCTACGCCTGGGCCGGTGCCATCCAGAAATCATTTCCGGGAATGCGCATCGCGGCAAAGGCTTTCCAGTTCGGCCATGACGACTGGGTCATTTTTCCCATGATCCAGGCCGGAACGGAACTACGGGGCTTCTTCAAGCATTACGTTTCCAGCGAGCCGGGGGTTTATGGTGGACCCATCTTCAACCGGGAGTTGAGCCCCGAACGGATTCAAAGGATGGTTCCTCATCTCCACCATCTCCGCTCCGCCAGCATTCGAATATTCGGAAATCCGTTTTGCGACATGGGCTTCCAGTCGTTTGAAAAATCTGAAAGCTCAACCCACGTGCTGACTTTATCGGACCACAAGGACCTCCAGGAAATCTACGCGAAATTTTCGCGGGACGTAAAAAAGGGCATACGGGACGCTGAAAACCAACGGGTCGAATGTTCCCTGATCGAAGTCCCCGAAGGAGTAAAAGACTACTGCGCGGTTTATGATGAAGTGACGCAGTTGCGGGGGGCGAACGCGACAAACCGTTATCCTATCGAACTGTTTAAGAATCTCTTTGATCGCAGGGATGACGGCATCAAGTTTTGGGTAGCCCGCCTCTACGGAAAAGTCATCGGCGGAGTGGTGAGCTGCGAGTTCAACCGCCATATCGATCTTTGGCACGCCGCCTGGCTGCCCGTGGCCCATAACATCGGTGCGGGCAAATACGTCTATCAAAAAGTGATCGAATACGCTTTTCAGAAGGGATATAAATATTTTGATTTCAACCCTAGCGGAGGCCATCGCGGAACAATGAAGCTGAAAGAAGAATTCGGATGTTCCCGCAGAGAATACTACGACTACAGCTGCGAAGGAAAGGGCTTTTGGGCCAGCTACGTTCAGTGGCGCCCGCGCATCAAAAAAGCCGAAGGCGCCTCGCCCGCCGAATAATTTAGTAAAGTATCGCGGAATACAAAGATGTATTCGGACAATGGCGTCCACAATCGGGTTATTTCCCGTTAATTAATTAGGTTGCTAAAACAAGGAGGAACCTACTTATGCGGCGTTTATTGCCAGCATTATTCTGTTTGTTCGCGTTCAGTTTAGCCTTCAGTTCAGTCCTTGCACCAACCTTAGTCCATTCCGAAGATGAAACAGCCCTCTCGGCCGTTCAGGCTGCGCCGGCCATCGGGGTCCCCGTTCCGGTTATTGATACCGGAGATACAGCCTGGATCCTCATCAGCGCAGCCCTGGTGCTTTTCATGACACCTGGCCTCGCTTTTTTCTACGGAGGACTTGTCAGAAAGAAGAATTTCCTCTCGGTGCTCATGCAATGCTTTATGGTGATGTGCCTGGTTACGGTCCAGTGGGTCCTGGTCGGGTATTCTCTTTCGTTTGGCCCTGACATCAAGGGTTGGATCGGAAGCCTGGATTGGGCTCTTTTGCGTAATGTCGGCCTGGTCCCCAATCCCGACTATTCAGCCACGATCCCGCACCAGCTGTTCATGGTGTTTCAGGGAATGTTCGCCATTATCACCCCGGGCCTGATCATCGGAGCATTTGCGGAACGCATGAGGTTCAGCTCTTACTGCGTATTTACACTCCTGTGGGTAACATTGGTTTATGCGCCTGTCTGCCACTGGGTCTGGGGCGTCGGCGGATTCCTTCGCCTTGAAGGCGCGCTCGATTTCGCGGGCGGAACCGTGGTGCACATTAATGCCGGTATCGCCGCGCTGGTCATGGCGATTATTTTAGGGAAGCGCAAAGGCTATCCCGACACCATACACCCCGCGCACAACCTGCCTCTGGCCGTTTTGGGAGCGGGAATCCTGTGGTTCGGATGGTTCGGCTTTAACGGCGGAAGCGCTTTGGGCGCCAACGGCCTGGCTGCGAACGCCTTCGTAACGACGCACGTTGCCGCTGCCATGGCGGGACTCACCTGGGCGATTCTGGACTGGTACTTCAACGAGCATCCCACGATGCTGGGCATGATTACAGGTGCGGTCGCCGGGCTCGTCGCCATCACGCCGGCCGCGGGTTTCGTGAACGTGGTTGGCGCTTTAGCCATCGGGTTTTCGGTTTCCATTATTTGTTATCTCATGGTGGCTTTCGGTAAGATCAAATTGGGCTATGATGATACTTTGGATGCATTCGGAGTGCACGGCATCGGAGGAATCTGGGGCGCGGTCGCCACTGGCATTTTCGCGACCAAGGCCGTGAACTCCGCGGGCGCCGACGGCATGCTTTACGGGAATCCGGGCCTCCTTTGGATTCAGGTGAAAGCGGTTCTGGTTACGCTCGTTTACTCGGGCACCGTGACGTTTGTTCTCGCCAAACTGGTGGATGTTACGCTGGGGCTCAGGGTCACGGAGCGCGACGAGCGAATTGGCCTCGACCTGACGCAGCACCGTGAATCGGCCGGAACGATCCTGGACTAGCTCAACTACATTTCAAGGAGAACTTTCATGCACTATATTGTCGCCATCATCCAGCCCGACCGGCTGGACGAGGTCATGCAAAAACTGGAAGAAAAGGAGATTCACCTGATCACTGTGACTCCGGTACTGGGCCGCGGCCGGCAGAAGGGAATTTCCGAGGTATACCGCAGCCACAAGGAAGCGGGGAGCCTCCTCAAGAAGGTTAAGATTGAAGTTGCCGTCAACGACGATTACCTGAAGCCGACGATCGAAGCCATCACGGGCGGCGCACGTACGGGCAACATCGGAGACGGAAAGATATTCGTCCTGGACTTAAAGGACGCCATCCGCATCCGGACCGGGGAAACCGGCAAGTCGGCCATCGGTTAGTTATTTAGTACAATAGGCTATCACGAACAAAGGCGTTCTTAATTTTCACCGCATGAAAGCGGGGGAAGTTAATGAACGCCTTGTTCCGTTTTATGAAAAAAGATATAAGAACGCATGGCTGAAGATTTAAGCGGAAAAACCACCGATCCGCAGGCGCCGTCCACGCTGTGGCAGCGGGTGAAAAATATATTCATCGGGAAAGCTCTGGACCCGATGGACCATAATGTTTTCCACAGTATTTCCCTGATCGCATTCTTTGCCTGGGTCGGCCTGGGCGCGGACGGCCTGTCGTCTTCCTGTTACGGCCCCGAAGAAGCCTTCCTCGCCCTGCAGGGCCATACCCACCTCGCCGTTTTCGTCGGTATCGCCACGGTATTCACCATCTTCGTCATCAGCGCGAGCTATTCCCAGATCATCGAACTGTTCCCAACCGGAGGGGGCGGCTATCTGGTGGCCAGCAAGCTCCTGTCGCCTTCCGTGGGGATGGTTTCTGGCAGCGCCCTCCTCATCGATTACGTCTTGACGATCACGATATCAGTCGCGTCCGGCGCGGACGCTCTGTTTAGCTTTCTGCCGCCCCATTGGCTTCCTTATAAGTTATACTTCGCGCTTTTAGGCGTCACGTTCCTGTCCATTTTGAACCTGCGGGGAGCGAAGGAATCCGTCCTGCCGCTGGTTCCTGTGTTCTTGACGTTCGTTATCACTCATGTGTTGGTGATTCTCTATGCCCTCATCAGCCACGGTTCCGATCTGCCGGGAGTGATTTCGCGAACCGCGGCCGATGTCCGCTCCACGCATGCGGAAATGGGACTCGCAGGGATGCTGTTCTTGATCCTCCGCGCCTACAGCCTCGGCGCCGGAACCTATACCGGCATCGAAGCGGTGAGTAACGGCGTGCCCATGCTCCGCGAGCCAAAGGTCCAGACTGGCCGCCGGACGATGCGCTACATGGCGATATCCCTATCCTTTACTGTTATGGGCCTCATGCTGGCGTATCTGTTGTATCAGGTGGAGCGCGTACCGGGGAAGACGCTGAACGCGGTCCTCTTTGAAAGCATTGCCGTTAATTGGGGCCATTGGGGCACCGTGTTCGTTTTCGTGACGCTCATTTCGGAAGCCGCCATCCTGTTCGTGGCGGCCCAGGCCGGGTTTCTGGACGGCCCGCGCGTTCTGGCCAACATGGCGCTCGACCGATGGTTTTCGACGCGTTTCGCCATGCTTTCGGACCGTTTTGTCGCCCAGAACGGAGTGCTCATCATGGGAGGCGCGGGACTCCTGCTTATGTTATTGACGCAGGGGTCCGTCCACTTGCTGATCGTTTTTTACAGCATCAACGTTTTCATCACGTTCATGCTTTCCCAGCTCGGCATGGTCCGCCACTGGTGGAGTACCCGAAGCAGTACCGCCCGGTGGAAAAAGCGCCTCATGATCAACGGCATCGGACTTGTCCTGACGACGTTTATCCTGGTCTCCATCGTGATCATCAAATTCCATGAAGGCGGTTGGATTACCCTGCTGGTCACGGGAAGCCTCGTCGCCGTTTGCGCCCTGATCAAGCGACACTATAACCAGACCTTGAGCGTACTGAAGCGGCTGGACAGTCTTGTGGAGGCCTCCCATTCCAGCGCTGCCATGGCCAACCCATCGCCCCAGGGAGCCCCGGATTTTGGGGCAAAAACAGCGGTGATCCTCGTGAACGGTTATAATGGTCTCGGCCTGCATACCCTTTTCAGCGTGATCCAGCACTTTGGAGACATTTTCAGGAATTTCGTCTTTATCCAGGTTGGAGTGGTGGACGCCGGCAATTTCAAGGGAGTATCTGAGGTCGAGAAGCTTCGCCAGCAGGTCAATGCGGACGTGGAAAAATACGTCCAGTTCATAAAAAAGAACGGATATTACGCGGAGGCCTACTCTTCGATCGCCAATGACGTGGTCGATGAAGTATCCGAAATCGCGCCCAAGATCATCCAGAAGTTCCCGAAAGCCATCTTTTTTGGAGGCCAGCTGGTGTTCCCGAACGATTCATTGCTGACGCGGTTTCTGCATAACTACACTGTGTTCGCTATGCAGAGGCGCTTTTATCATCAGGGAATTCCGATCGTGGTTTTGCCCATCCGTGTCTAGCGTGAAATGTGAAAAAATGATGGAATCAGGAAAAGAAATATATGCAATTTCTGATTTTACCGACGATAAAAAATCTTTTAAAACCCTGTTGACACATCCGGCGCCGTTTTAGTACCATATACGCAGATACAAAGTTGTATCCACAGTTTTCTCGGACACCGAAGTCCTCTTGGCTGCCATAATAATCGAGCCGGAGGATTTTCTGTTTTTAGGTGGTTTTTAGCAGGGTTTGTTCAGCACCACCAGATTTTTTGATTTTTTGAAGTCATAAAAACATATCAGCGCGCCGAAATTCGCACTTTAGCGCTGACCACTATAGGGCAATGAAGCCCGGCATATTGCAGAAGGAGCTGCAAGATGTCGGGCTTTTTTCGTCCCCAAACGATTTGTCATACATGCATAGCAATACACTAAAACGAGGAGGAGAATAAAATGGAAGTCTTAAAGTGGAAAAAAAGACTCACCCTGCTGATTCTTTCAGTAGGCTTTGCCGTCAGTTTCGGCGCGATGCTGCATGCGGAAGATGCAGTTGCGGCTGATGCGGCGGCAGTGGCGGCCCCTGCGGTGGCTTACACCCAGGAAGTCGCGGATGGTTATAAGGTAGCCATGGATACACTCTGGACCTGCATTGCGGCCATGCTGGTGTTCTGGATGAACGCCGGATTCGCGATGCTTGAAGCGGGCCTGCAGCAGGCAAAAAATTGCGTCAACATCTGCGCGAAGAACTTCGTGGTGTTCGCGATTTCCTCCCTGGCCTTCTGGTTGATTGGTTTCGGCCTGATGTTCGGCGACGGTAATCCTTACATCGGCTTGAGCGGCCTTTGGATGCTTTTAGGCGCGGATAACAGCCCGGCGTTAGGCGCGGCTTATCAGGGCGTTTATTCGTCCATGTCCTGGGCGGCGGTACCTCTGCTCGGCAAATTCTTCTTCCAGGTGGTGTTCGCGGGAACGACCGCGACTATCGTTTCGGGAGCTGTGGGCGGGCGTATCAAGTTCCACACTTTCACTGTATTTTCCTTTATTCTGGTCGCTTTGATGTATCCCATCACCGGCCACTGGATCTGGGGCGGCGGCTGGCTCGCGGCGAAGGGATTCTGGGATTTCTCGGGATCGACCGCGATTCACTCGGTGGGCGGATGGGCGGCTTTGGCCGGCGTCATGGTCCTCGGACCCCGGATCGGCAAATACCGTTCCGACGGTTCCGTCAATCCTATTATGGGCCACAACGTGGCGCTCGCCACGCTGGGCTGTTTGATCCTCTGGCTCGGCTGGTTCGGCTTTAACCCCGGTTCCACCATGGCGGCGGACGGCATCACGATCAGCCGGATCCTGATCACGACCAACATGGCGGCTTGCGCCGGAACCATGGCAGCCTATCTTACGGCTTGGGCCGTGCTCGGCAAACCGGATCTTTCCATGATCTTGAACGGCTGCTTGGCCGGACTCGTCGCGATCACGGCGCCCTGCGCCTGGGTCGGAGTCGGCTCTTCCATCGTTATCGGAGCGGTCGGCGGCGTCCTCGTGGTGTTTGTCGTTCTCTTCTTCGATAAGTTGAAGCTCGACGACCCCGTTGGCGTTTTCGGCGTGCACTTGGCCAACGGAATCTGGGGCACATTGTCGCTGGGGCTCTTCGCTTCCGCTCCTTATGCGGGCGGCGCGGCGCAGCCTGGCCTTGGGCTTTTCTTTGGCGGCGGGATGACTCAGTTCATGATCCAGCTGACCGGAGTACTTGCGGTCGGCGCGTTCACGTTCATCGTAAGCTATGTCGTCTGGATGGTTTTGAAAATGACGATGGGCATTCGCGTGAGCCGGGAAGAGGAAATCCGCGGACTGGACATCAGCGAGCACGGTATGGAAGCCTATGCAGACTTCCAGATCTTCAGCTCGAAATAACAAGGAGGAATTTCAATCATGAAACTTATCATCGCTATGGTGCAGCCCGAAAAGCTGCCCGACGTCAAGAAAGCCCTCTTTGACGCGGATATCCACAAGATGACCGTGACGAACGTATTAGGGGCGGGCCAGCAGAAGGGGTTTACCGAATCCTACCGTGGCGCCGTGGAAGAGGTTAACCTGCTCAAGAAAGTGCGGCTTGAAATCGCCGTGAACGATGACTTCGTGAAGCCCACGATCGACGCCATCATTAAAGGCGCACGCACCGGCAACATTGGAGACGGCAAGATCCTTGTCACTCCGATCGAAGAATGCGTCCGCATCCGCACCGGCGAAACCGGGAAGGCGGCCATCGGATAAAAAAGAATCCTGGAGGAAGCAGCCGGCGGGGGCGTAAAAACCGCCTCCGCCGGCTCTCCCAAGGAGTCCATCCCATGAAAAAAATCGAGTGTTTCATCCGCGAAGAAAAGCTGGAAGCCGTGATCGAGGCCCTGAAAGAGGCCGACGTCCCGGGGGTCACCCTGACCCGAGTGCTCGGTTTCGGACGCCAACGCCTGATCGAGGAACTGGATTTCAAGCCCAAAATCAAACTTGAAATTTACGCAAGCGATGACGAGTTGAATGGGCTGCTGGATATCCTGATGCAGGAAGGGCGCATCGGAAAGATCGGCGACGGCAAGATCGCCGTGTTCGAGGTTCGCGAAGTGCTGCGGATCCGCACCGGGGAAAAGAACGAAGCGGCGCTTCACTGATTTACGCGCAGATTTCAGGCGCACCAAAAAAAAGACAAGGAGGAGTAAAATGCATTCATCCATCAGCAAAAAAATGAAAGGGGGAACGGCGGCGCTGTTGTCAGCCGGTCTCTTGTTCACGGCGGCCAAGTCGTCTCAGGCCGCGCCCAATATCACGGGCTACGTGGATACGACTTACGTATACAACCTGGACCGTCCCGCAAGCCGCAAGACGGCATTGCGAACCATGGACCAGAAAACGGATACGTTCCTTTTGAACGCGGCGCAGGTCGCGTTTGACGGCTCGGTACCCAATGCTGAGCGCGGAGATGTGGGTTACCGCGTGGAACTGGACTACGGCACGGACGCCGCCGTCTACAAGTCGGCCGGCACGGGCATCGACGCGGGACTTCCCGCGGCTCCGTCCAACGTCGCCGTCAACTTCGAAATCCAGGAAGCCTTTCTTACTTACAAGTGTCCCATGACGGGCATTCAGGGTAAGTTCGGTAAGTTTGCCACCTTCCAGGGCATCGAAGTCATCGAATCCAAAGATAACTTCCTTATCACCAAGGGCCACCTCTTCGGCCTGGCGGAACCCTTCACGCATGTCGGCGCATTGGCCGGCTACGCATTCCCCAAGTTCATCGACGTCTGGGTGGGCGCTGTCAACGGCTGGGATGTCCAGACTGACAACAACAGCGGCAAGACCTTCCTTGCCAAAATCGGCTTCAACTTCGGAGAAATGGCGTTCGGTAACATCTCCATGAGCCGCGGATCGGAGAAGACCAACAACACCAACGATGCCCTCACTTCTGTGGACACGACCTGGTTCCTGAAGCCGGTTAAGCCCCTCACTGTTGCTCTGCAGCTGAACGGCGGCGAGAACGAGAACACCAGCATCGCGGACCGCAACTCGGACGGAACGGCGGATGGCGGCGCGGGCCATTGGTACGGCGCCAGCATCCAGCCCAAAGTCGATATTGGCAACTTCTTCGTGGGCGGCCGGTATGAGTGGTTCTCGGACTTGGACGGCGCTCGCACCGGCACGACGCAGATCCTTCAGAACATCACTCTTGCTCCCGGCATCAACCTGACGGACAATCTGATGTTTCGGATAGAGTACCGGCATGACTGGTCGAGCCGTATGGTCTTTGAAGACGCGGATACGCGCTTCCGGCTGGCTGACACCAATACGATCGGAACGGAGTTTATTTATAAGTTCAATTAAGCACTGATTGGCAAACGAGCCGGGCGCGTTCCTCAATAGGTTAACCTCCTTGTTTACCTTGCGGGTTTCTGCGCCCGGTTCCTTTGTAAAGCCTGGTCTAAAAGATGTAGAATGACACCCTCAACATAAGCGCCGACAGGCCCTTATCCACAAGGAGGAGTGTCTAATGCCAGGAATGAATAAAACCACCCGCTTCGCGATGGCCGTATTGGCCGTGGCAGGCGGTTTGGCTTTTGCAGCGGATGTATTCGCCGCGGAAGCCCCCAAAATTGACGGACATTTCAATACGACTTACGGGTACGACCTCATCAAGCCCATGAGCCGCACCGTCGCCCTCCGGTCCTTCGACCGGAAGACGGATGCGTTTCTTCTGAACTCCGGCCAGATCAATCTGGAAGGGGACCTCCAGAAGAACCGTTCGAGCTATCGCGTCGAGTTCAACTACGGAACCGACGCCGCCGTGTTCAAATCGGCCGGAACCGGAGCGGATGCGGGGCTTCCCGCCGCCCCGTCCAACGTTGCGGTGAACTTCGAAGTTCAGGAAGCCTACCTTACCTATAAAAGCAAATGGACCGGTATCATGACTCGTTTCGGTAAGTTCGCGACCTTTGAAGGCATCGAAGTCATCGAATCCAAGGACAACTTCACCATCTCCCGCGGTTTCCTCTTCGGATTGGCGGAGCCTTTCACCCACACCGGCGTGGTCTTCGGTTACGCCTTCCCCAAGTACGTCGACATCTGGTTGGGCGTCGTGAACGGCTGGGACCTCTACACGGACAACAACAGCGGCAAGACGATGGTCGCCAAAATCGGCCTGAACTTCGCCGAATGGCTCTACGGATCGCTGTCCATGCTGCGCGGAGCGGAAAAGCTGAACAACACCAATCACGCCCTCACGTCGTATGATACGACCTGGTTCGTGAAGCCTTTCAAGCCCGTTACCATCGCCCTCCAGTTCAATATGGGCGAAAACGAGGCCTCCAGCATCCACCCCAACCGGGTGAACGGAGCCTCCCACTGGTACGGCGCGAGCATTCAGCCGAAAGTGGACTTCCTCAAGTATTTCTTCGTGGGCAGCCGTTATGAGTGGTTTTCCGACCTCGACGGCAACCGCACCGGAGCGTCGCAGGTGGTGCAGAACATTACCCTGTCGCCCGGCGTGAACCTCACGGAAAACCTGATGTTCCGCACGGAATTCCGTTACGACTGGTCCAGCCGGCTCGTATTCGAAACTTCGGACGGCGCGTTCTCCAAGGGCGAGCACAGCACGCTCGGCGCGGAGTTCGTCTATAAGTTCAACTAAGACATAAAGTTCGGTATCATTCGAATGGGGTGTAGATGATGCCATCTACACCCCATTCACTTTTTAGGAAGGGTTGGACGGGAAACAGAATGGGAAAATTCATATTTTTGATGGCGGCCTCCGCGCTTTTCGGCTTTTCAGCGCCCGTCGGAGCGGAAAGTCCCGGCGAAAGCGCCGGCTTGGCCCCGGCGGCGCCGGAGTTCGCCCTGCCGGATCTCAGGGGCAAGACGTACCGCCTGTCCAAGTTTCGCGGCCGCGTGGTGCTGCTCGATTTTTGGGCGACCTGGTGCGGGCCCTGCCGCATGTCCACGCCGGCCCTGGTGGAGCTTAAAGCGAAAATGAAGGGTAAGAAATTTACCATTATCGGCGTCAGCGTGGATGAAACCAAAGAAGGGGTGAAAGATTTTGCGGACTCGATGGGCGTGGACCACCTCATCCTTTGGGCCGGGGGAACCACCATCAATGAAACCTACCAAATCCGCGGCATTCCATCATTTTATTTGATCGACCGGCAGGGACGGATCCGGAAGCATTATCCCGGATATGCGCCGGGGATGGAGGCCGATTGGGAGCGGAGCGTTAACTACCTTTTGTCCGAAAAACAATGAAGCTCGTTCTGATCGACGCCCATAACTATCTGCACCGCGCCTATCACGCCATCCCTCCTTCCATGGTGACGTCGAAGGGTGAGCCGGTGAACGCGGTCTATGGCTTTACGCGGATGCTGCTCAAGATATTTCGCGAGCAAAAGCCCGACCTCTGCGCAGTCTGCTTTGATGCGCCCGGCCCCACGTTTCGCGATAAAATCTATCCTGAATACAAGGCGACCCGCAAGGAAATTGACCCGGAGCTCCGCTCGCAGTTCCCGCTTTCACGCGATGTGGTCAAGGCCATGAACCTGGCGTTGCTGGAAGTTCCCGGCTATGAGGCGGATGATATCATTGCCACGTTGGCCCGCCGCGCGGAGAAGGACGGCTTTGAGTCCGTGATCGTTTCGGGCGACAAGGATATTCTCCAGCTTGTGAACGATAATATTAAGGTTTTGAACGAGTCCAAGAACACTTTTTTTGATGAAAAGAAGGTGAAAGAGGCCTGGGGCGTGGCGCCCGCGCAAATCCAGGATATCCTGATGCTGATCGGCGACCATTCGGACAACGTGCCCGGGGTTCCCGGCGTGGGCGAAAAGACCGCGGTCAAATGGATCCAGGATTTTGGATCGGTAGATAACCTGCTGCAGAACACGGGGAAACTGACCGAAAAGATGCGCGAGAAGGTGCTGGCCTCGCGGGAAACGCTGAAGATGGGCCGCGAGCTCATTCAGTTAAACGAAAGCGTGCCGCTTCCGGTGGAGTGGGCGGATATGAAAGTGAACCTGAAGGAAGCGCCTGAGCTTGTACCGCTTTTCCGGAAACTTCAGTTTAACAGCCTTATTAACGACCTCACTCTCAAGGGGGTCTTGTCTTCCGCACCTTCCGCGCCGGCCGCTGATGTTCAATATACAACCGTTTTATCTATGGAGGCCGTGAAGGATTTGGCGCAAAAGCTTGGAGAACGGGAGGAGTTTGCGCTCGATCTGGAAACGACCGGTCTCAATGTTCGCAAACTGCAGGTTGTGGGGCTGTCTTTTGCCTGGGAAAAGGACAAGGCTTTTTATATTCCGGTCGGCCACCGTTACTTAGGCGCGCCCGATCAGCCGGATTTAAGGGAAGTTCTGAACTTGCTGCGGCCGGCCCTTGAAAATCCAAAGATCCGGAAGATTGGCCAAAACCTGAAATATGATTATTCCGTGCTGCGGGAAAGCGGGATCGAGACCCAGAATCTTTATTTCGATACGATGATCGCCTCTTACTGCCTGGACCCGTCGCGCAAAAGCCACGGATTAAAAGACCTGGTTCAGGAGTTTTTAGGCCGGACCATGACGCGGATCGAAGAGTTGTTCGCGGACAGCGCGCTTAAATCCAGCGATGGAGAATTGCCCATGGAGCAGGTGCCGGTTGAAAAAGCGGCGGCTTATGCCGCGGCGGACGCGGACTGCACCTATCAGCTTTATCTCTTTTTTAAGAAGATGCTCAAGGAAAAGGAAGCAGAATCTCTTTTTTATGATCTGGAGATGCCTCTGGTCCCGATCATTGCAGCCATGGAGCGCAAAGGCATTCGGGTCGACGTTCCTTATTTAAAGCAGCTGGGAAAGGAGTTTGCAGCGGAGATTCAGACCCTGGAAAAGCGGGCCCATGAGTTGGCGGGCCAGGAGTTTAACCTGAACTCATCGAAACAACTGGCCTTTATCCTTTTCGAAAAGCTGAAGCTCCCCGCCGCCAAGAAAACCAAGACCGGATTTTCGACCAACGAAGAAGTGTTGGCGGGCCTTTCCGCTATGCATGAACTGCCGCGAATCCTGCTGCGCCACCGCGAGCTGGCAAAGCTGAAATCCACCTACGCGGACGGATTGCTGCTCGAAGTTGTGGAGAAGACATCGCGCGTGCATACGTCCTTTAACCAGGCGGGGACGGCGACGGGACGGCTTTCTTCTTCCGACCCCAACATGCAGAATATCCCTATCCGTACCGAACTGGGCCGCAAGATCCGCAAATCCTTCGTCCCGGAACCGGGCAATATATTCGTGTCCGCCGATTATTCCCAGATCGATCTCCGCGTTCTGGCTCATTTATCATCGGACGAAAGCCTCCGGAAGGCTTTTCGAAGCGGCGAGGACATTCACCGGGCGACCGCTGCCGAGGTTTTCCATGTGGGATTAAGGGAAGTTTCCTCTGAACAGCGCAGCCGCGCCAAGGCCATCAATTTCGGCATCGTCTATGGCCAGCAGGCCTTCGGCCTGTCGCAAAGCCTCGGCATTCCCATGAAGGAAGCGCAGGATCTGATCGACCGCTATTTCCAGCGTTACCCGCGGGTCAAGGAATGGATCGAGAATATCAAAGTAGAGGCGCGCAAAAACGGCTACGTAAAGACCCTGCTTGGCCGCCGGCGATACATCCCCGAAATCGAATCTAAAAACGGGGCGATGCGCGCCTTCGCGGAACGGGTTGCCATGAACACGCCGGTCCAGGGCACCTCGGCTGATATCATTAAAGCGGCCATGATCAAAATCGCGGTCCACCCCGAGATGAAATCCGACTGCCAAATGCTTCTCCAGGTTCACGATGATCTGCTTTTTGAATGTCCCAAATCAGCCCTTGAAAAAAACGCGAAAATCATCCAAAATGAGATGGAGAACGCCATCCAACTCTCCATCCCTGTGCTGGTCGACGTAAAATTCGGGGGGAACTGGGCAGAGATGGAGTCCATCAAACCATGAACATGACGCCGTTTCCATTTGGCAAATTAGAGCCAGGGGTCAAATTTCTTTTGATCACCCTGCCGGTTTTTTATGTCCTGCAGCAGATTTTGCCGGGATGGTTCGAGCAGAACCTGGGCCTCGTGCCCGCGCAGGTCATCGGCAGCCTGCACCTTTGGCAAATGTTCACCTACGCGTTCCTGCACGGCAGTTTCATGCACCTGCTGTTTAATCTCTTCACCCTGTGGATGTTCGGCAAGGAGCTCGAAGCCGCCTGGGGCACCAAGGAATTCCTGAAATTCTTCTTTCTTTGCTCGCTGGGCGCGGGCTTCCTGAACGTGCTTTGCGATCCTTTTTCCACGCTCCCTGTGATCGGGTCCAGCGGGGGTATCTACGGTTTGCTCGTCGCCTTCGCCGTGGTATTTCCGGAATCGCTCATTTACCTTTACGGCATCATACCGCTCAAATCGAAACACTTCGTGCTTCTGATCGGCGCCATCGAGTTTCTGGCCAGTATTCACGGTTCCCATTCGGTGATCGCGCGTTTCGCCCATCTGGGCGGTATGCTGACCGGCTTCCTTTACCTGAAGTCCTACGAGTTCCGCTCTATTCTGAACCGCTTATATCACAAAGGGTATGATCTCCTGTTTGTGAGCAAAAAACCCGTAAAGCGGACGCGCCGCGTCCCGCCGGCGGACCTGAACAGCGAAGTGGACCGCATATTGGACAAGGTCCTGGTCCAGGGCGCCGACAGCCTTACGGAGTCGGAAAAAGAGATCATGCGCCGCTATTCCACCCGCAAGCGTTAAGTGCCCGAACTCCCCGAAGTCGAAACCATCAAGCGCGACCTCGAAGCGTTTCTTCTGAATAAGACCATCGTGAAAGCGGAGGTCCTGGACAGAACTCTGCTCACCGGACACAAGGTTCATGGCCGGTTCCGGCGCAAAGTGAACGCGGGCGCTTTCTGCGCGGCGCTCGCTGGAAAAAAGATTGTAAAATTTCATCGCCGGGGCAAATACATCGCAATGGAGTTTGCCGATGCGACGGCTCTGATCTTTCACCTGCGCATGACGGGGCAGCTCCTGCTCTCCCAGCCGGAAATTCGCGAGCGCGCCCGGTTTGAAATGTCGGACGGAGCGAAGCTTTGGTTCGTGGACCGGCGCCGGTTCGGCGAGGTGGTTTTTTCAACGGACTGGAAGAACGATCCCGCTATCCGCAAACTTGGGCCGGAACCTCTGGACGGCGAACTCACCGGCAGCCTGTTGAAAGCAGCATTTCAAAAACGGGATATGCCCGTCCACAGCGCGCTTCTCAACCAAACTCTCCTTTCCGGCCTCGGCAATATTTACGTCGTGGAGTCTCTGCACAAGGCCAGGATTTCGCCTGCCCGCAAGGCGGGGCAGATCAAGATCGGGCAGTTAAATCTTCTGTCGGACGCCATCCAAAAGACCCTCGAAGCCTCCATCGAAAACCGCGGATACTCCATGCATACCTATGTTGATGCCATGGGTAAAAAAGGGCGAAGCCAACTCTTCACGCTGGCTTACGGCAAGGAAGGCAAGCCCTGCACGTTTTGCGGAGCGGTTCTGGTCCGACGCGTCATCACGGGCCGCGGCGTGGTATACTGCAAGCAATGCCAAAAGTAAACCGCATGAAATTTCGCCGCAGGATCACTTTGGGGTTAACGGGGGGAATCGCCTCGGGTAAAAGCGCGTCGCTCAAAGTGTTTCGCAGGCTGGGCGCTGAAACCGTCGATTGCGACCTGCTCGCCCGCGAAGCGGTCCTTCCGGGTAAACCCGCGCTGCGTAAAATCAGGAAAGTCTTCGGACCCTCGGTGATCTCCGGAAATAAACTGGACCGCAGCGCCATGGGCGCGCTCGTTTTCTCCAGTCCCGCAGCGCGCAGGAAACTGGAAGCCATTATCCACCCCGAAGTCGTCCGCAAGGTCAGGGAAGCCATCCGCCGGCAGAAAAAGATCCTGCTGGTGGCGGACGTGCCGCTTTTGTTCGAGGCCAGGCTCGGGAAACTATTCGATAAAACCGTCGTGGTCTGGGTCCCGGAAAAGACACAAGTGTCGCGACTCATGCGCCGCAACGGTCTTTCCCGCCCGGAAGCGCTTCAGCGTCTCCGCGCTCAGATTCCGCTCTCTAAAAAGCGCAAAATGGCCGACTTCACCATCCGCAATCACCGCAGTATGAAGGATTCCGAGCATCAAATCCGCCTCCTTTACCGCCGTTTGACAGCCCATCCCTGAACATCCTATAATCAGCCCAGTTCTTTAAGCATATTCCCGTGGCGCCCGAAAGGGCTTAAAAAGGAACTCCGAGCCTCTCCAGTTCGAAGGAGGGAGAATACGGAGGCGGTCCCGCCGCTGTTATGCCGACCTTGAAAAAGGAACCCCCGTTCGATTTACGGCCACTGCTCTCAGACGATGAGGGCGGGAAGGCTGAACGGTGGGGCGGCGAAGCCAGAAGACTTGACCATGCGGAATGAAGGCATCCCCGAAAGAAGGGACGGCTTTCGAATTTGAGTTTGAGGAATTGGAACGGGTATCCTTAGCTTGTGCGCGCACAAGTTAGGGATTTTTTATTTTCAGGGATGGATTTCTTAAGGAGAATATGACGGCTTCAGCCATTCTGATCGCGGGAACCCACAGCGGGGCGGGCAAGACGACGGTTTCGATGGGGCTTATGCACGCTTATAAGCGCCGGGGACTGGAGGTCCAGCCATTTAAGGTGGGGCCGGATTTCATCGACCCCAGCCTCCATACTCAAATTTGCAGCCGCGATTCCCGAAATCTGGACTCGTTTTTAACGTCCGGCGGGACGGTCCGCCACCTTTTCCGCCGCGCGGCGGATACCGCGGATATTTCAATTATAGAGGGCGTCGGCGGGCTCTATGACGGCTACAGTGGAAGGGATTCGAAAGGTTCAACCGCCGAGATCGCTGCGCTTCTGGATTGCCCGGTTATATTGGTTTGTGACGCATACAGTTCTTCCCGATCGATCGCCGCGGTCGTAAAGGGATTCGTGGACTTCCGGCCACGAGTTCGGATCGTGGGTGTGGTATTGAACCGGATCGCCAACCCAACGCACCGGGAATGGTGCGAGACCGCAATCCGCGAGGCGACCGGGCTGCCTGTTGTCGGCGCGCTCTACAACTCCAGCCTGCTTGCGATGAGGGAGCGCCACATGGGCCTGGTACCCGCCGCCGAGCAAAAACCGGATAAAAAGTGGCTTCATGAACTCTCACAACAAGTTGATAAAAACTTCGATATAAAAAATATTTTGAAACTATCACGGCTTAAAAATTGGCCCTATCGCCACACAGATCAAACCGGGAGAAAAATCGGGGAAAGCATTCGGAAAAATATCCGGATTGGGATTGCCCGAGACTCAGCCTTTTCCTTTTATTACAGGGATAACTTGGATCTTCTGGTTGATCTGGGGGCGGAACTGGTTCCCTTTAGTCCCATGGGGGATGGCAAACTTCCCAAGGACCTGAAGGGCCTCTACTTGGGCGGCGGATTTCCGGAGGTCTATGCTGGGGCTTTGGCCGGCAACCGCGGCATCCATCGGCAGATAGCTCAAGCGGCGGCCAAAGGCATGCCGGTTTATGCGGAGTGCGGCGGCCTGATGTATCTGGGAAAAAATTTAGTGGATCAAAATAAGAAATCGCATAAAATGATTGGAATTCTTCCTTTTTCAACTGAAATGACCGGAGATATTTCCATGGGATATGTTCGCGCCCAGTCCCGCCGCGATCACCTGCTGGCCCGGAAGGGAGAAAGTTTCCCGGGGCAGGTTTTTCACTTTTCTAAGATGATCCCGGCGGCGCCCGCCCTGCCGCTGCGCAAATTGCCCTATGCCTATGAGCTTTCCAATGGGCGGCGAACGTTTCCGGACGGCATCGCCTCGGGCAACTTGCTCGCTTCCTATATGCACGTCCATTTTTGGTCCAAACCCAGCCTGGCGGCGAATTTTGTGGACCGCTGCGCGCAATGGAAGGCTGCGTAAATGGCCCATAAGGTTCTGGCGCGTCGGTTTCGCCCCATGTACCTGGCGCTCATTTTGGCCGGGACGCTTGGGCTAAGCGGGATGCGGGAATCCCGGAAACCGTTGCGGATCGTCTCGCTCATGCCCTCCAACACGGAAGTGGCCTTTGATCTGGGTGCCGGGAGCGAATTGGTGGGGATCACCACCTTCTGCGACTATCCGCCCGAGACCGCGAAGGTTGAAAAGGTGGGAGACTTCATACATCCAAACATCGAGAAAATTCTGGCGCTCAAGCCCGATGTGGTGTTAGCGGGTCAGTGGTCGTCGACCAGTATCGCGGATCGCCTCCGAAAGCTGGGGTTGAAAGTGGTCGAGATCAAGCTGCCGGCTACGCTGGAACAGATTTATGAAACGATTAATGACGTGGCTCTGGCCATCAATCGCGAAAAGGAAGCGAAGACGGTGGTGGCGGATTTGAAGGCGCGCGTTGAAAAGATCGAGCAGAAAGCCCGCGATCGAAAATACCAGCCCAAGGTTTTCATTCATGTGGACGATCCAAACTGGACGGTTTCCAAGCTCAGCTTTATATCGGATGCGGTGGAGCGCTGCGGAACCGTGAACATTTTTCGGGACCTTCCCGCGGCCGGAGCGCAGGTGTCCATGGAAGCGCTGATCAAGGAGGACCCGGAAGTTATCATCCTCACGAGAAAAGCCAGGGAAGAGATCACCAGTCAGGCCGGATGGAAGCGGGTGAATGCCGTTAAAAACAATCACATCGTCACCGATACCGGCAAGGATTGCCTGACGCGCCCGACGCCCCGCATTGTGCTCGGAATGGAAAAGCTCACGGACGCGCTCTCCGGAATGTCTTTCGCAGGAACGCCGCTCAAATGAAATTTCGCCATCCCGCCGTTCTAATCCCGCTGGCCCTGGTTCTCCTCGCCGCGGTCGCCTATTTTTCCATCCATGTCGGGCCGATTCAGTCTCCGGACGAAATCATCCTCCGGCAGATCCGCCTGCCCCGCGTGGTGCTGGGCATCCTGGTGGGAATGGCGCTGGCGGCATCGGGCTCAGTGATGCAGGGCCTCCTGCGCAATCCCCTGGCCGACCCTTATATACTGGGAACTTCCGGCGGCGCATCGGTTGGCGCGGTGCTGGCCTATCAGCTCCGGGCCTTGATGCCCGGTCACATGCTCCTATCTACAGTCATCTTTTATACTTTCATCTTTTTGGGTTCCTTTTTCGCTACCTGCGCTTCTTACCTTTTAGCGCGTCAGGAACGGCAAGTTTCTATAGTGAATCTCTTGCTCTCAGGCGTCATCGTCAGCACCCTCTGCGGCGCCCTCATCTTTTTATATTTCACTCTGCAGACGCAGAATTCCTTTTCCATCTTTTTCTTCTGGATGGGAAGCCTGGCCGAAACCAACTGGAACCTCATCGCCATTTCAGGTTCGATCATTGTGGCAGGCACCGTTGTTGCCTGCGCCTTCGGCAACAAGTTGAACATCCTGTCGCTGGGCGAGCAAAAGGCCCATCACCTTGGCGTCTCCGTGGAAAAAATGAAATTTGTGCTTTTTGCCCTCACCTCGTTGCTGGTTTCGGCGGCGGTGGCAATCTCGGGCTGCATCGGCTTTGTCGGGCTCGTCGTGCCGCACATCACGCGGCTGATCGTGGGCCCCGACCACAAAATCCTCATTCCCTGCTCGGCGATCCTGGGCGGGGTCGTCCTGGTCTGTGCGGATAACCTGGCCCGCACGGTCGCCGATCCGATTGAGATTCCTGTCGGCATCATCATGTCCGTGATCGGTGCGCCGTTTTTCCTTTGGCTCCTGAAACGCAAACGCAAGGAGCGGTATTTCTGATGATCAAACTCGTTTCGGTTTCCTTCGCTTATAACGGGAAAAAAACTTTGGATGATACCAACCTCCACATCGCCAAAGGGGAATTCGTCGGTGTGATGGGTCCCAACGGCGCCGGGAAGTCCACGATGCTGAGGCTGATGAGCAAGGTTTTGACGCCGTCACAAGGCCAGGTCTGGGTCGACGGTAATCCGCTCGAAGAAATTTCCGTTCAGGACCTCGCGCGGAAAATGGCGGTGCTTCCGGCGGAAACGTTCCTGGCTTATGACTTTACCGTAGAAGAAGTTGTGCGCATGGGCCGCGCCCCGCACCTCGGATTTTTTTCGGACGGCGGCCCCCGCGACGCCGATATTGTGGAAGAAGCCCTCACCGCGGTCGGAATCGAAAACCTGCGCGGCCGCAACATCCATTCCCTTTCCAGCGGCGAGCGCCAGCGCGTATTTTTAGCCCAGGCCCTGGCGCAGGAGCCCCAAATCTTTTTGCTGGACGAGCCGACGGTCCATCTCGACATCCAGCACCAATTGCAAACGTTCCGCATTCTTAAGGAATGGAACCAGAAACGCGGCATGACGATCGTGGTGATCTCCCACGACCTCAACATCGCCGGTCAGTTCTGCAGCCGATTAGTCATGTTACATGAAGGCGCGGTCGTCGTAGACGGCCCGCCCAAGGAGGTGCTCACGGAGCAACATATCCGCAGAGTGTATGAAATCCATGCGCAAGTGATGGCCCATCCCAAAACGGGATTGCCGGCCATATTATTCGAGTAGCAAGAATTCAAAGGTCCTTTCGCATATACGGCGGAAGGTTAAAAAAGGAAATGTTGTCCGGCGGCCGGTCCGCCCATCAACAACGGTCCCAGAGGGGAAAGAACCCCAGCCACTGTGTAGCCAGAACACTGGCCTTTGAAATCACCCCTTCTCTAAGGGAAGAAAGGAGCCGTTATGCAGATAAAATCAGTCATTCCAATCATTCACAGAAGCGCGTTGGCGCTGATCCTGGGCTTTGCGTTCATGAGCCCGGCGCAGGCGCTGGACGATGAAACGAGAAAAGACGTATTTTTCTCCCTCACCCGGACGCCGTTTGACGTCAAAAACCTGCCGACCAACACCACCATCATTGATTCCCAGCAGATTGAGCGCGTGGGAATCCAGAATGCCGGACAGCTCGTGGATCTGATCCCGGGCGTTAACGTGCAGAAATCGCAGGGCCTCGGTTCGATTCATGCGCCGAAAATCCGCGGATTTCTCAACAAGCAGATGGTTGTTTACATCGACAACCGGCGCGTGCCTCGTGACGTGACAGGCGGCGTGGATCTCAGCCAGATTCCGGCTGAATCGATCGATAAAATAGAAGTCGTTCGCGGCGCGGGTTCCGTACTTTACGGGCCGGATGCCGAAGGCGGCGTGATCCATATCTTCACCAAGCAGGCCAAAGGATATCTCCCGAGCGTGAAGGCGAGCGGCTTGTGGGGTTCCTACGGCACCGAGATCTACACCGGCGAAGTCGGCGTCAAAAAAGAACGCGCCGAAGGCTACATCACGGTCAGCCGCAACAAAACGGATAATTTCCAAAGGAACAACACGTTCGATAACACGTCCTTTAACGGAAACCTGGGCTATGATTCCGGTCTGTTTGGGAAAACGATGGCCTATTTTTCGCATACCCAGAGCCAGATCGGCCTGCCCGGCGGAACCACGATACAGATCGTCGAGTGGGACGGGGAGAAGGAACGCAAGCCGCGCAACCAGTTCAGCAAGCAGAACGACGTCCAAAACTCGTTTGAGCTCGAGCACGCGGTCAATCTTTTCGGGAAAGTGGATTTGACGGGCCGCCTGGCCAACACGGACCTTCAGCGAGATTCCATGACCACGTCGACCGGGCCGGTCACCTCGCGTACCCGGATCAACCGCAAGAGCGTCTATTTTCAGGCCGACGCCTTCTTTGGCACGACATTGGGCTTTGAGTACTACAAAGACAGCATTCGCAGCCCGTTTTCGACCATCAACGAAAGCAATGGCTACGGACTTTTCTTGCAACAGAAGGTTAACTGGCGGGATTTGACCGTGATCGGCGGCGCCCGCTATGACGTCAACCAGGACTGGGGAGAGAGCCTGAACCCGCGGTTGACCATGATCTATCAGGCGACGCCGTGGCTGAAGTTCTCGGGCAACATTGCCCAGTCCTACCAGACGCCGACCTTCGCGGACATGACCGACTTCGACAATAACTTTGGTGTCATCCCCCGCGTAGGAACCGGGCCCTCCATCAGTCCGGAATATGCCTGGCACTATGACGCCGGTTTCGAGGTGAACATCCCGTGGAACATCGACTTCAAGGCGACGGCGTTTCGCGCGGACATTCGCGACAAGCTCGTCTTCGGCGCTTCGGCGGACGGCATGCGTTTCACCACCATTAACGCCAACAAGGCCTTTAATCAGGGCGTCGAGTTGGAGTTGTCCCACAGCATCAATACCTGGCTGTGGCACGCCATCAACTATTCCTATCTCCAAAGCGAAATCAAGGGGAATGGCATCTCGCCGCACTTCATAGAAACCTCGTTTGTGCCCAATACTCGCGTGAACTACAGCATGGTCTTCACCGGCCATTGCGGCGTGGGCCTGGCGAACACCGTGCGTTACCAGCAGCAGCAGTTCACCGCCAACAACCGCACGGGCGACAAGCTCCCCGACTTCTACGTCTGGGATTCGGAGATCTTCTACAAGTGGAAGGACGCGAAGGTTTCCTTCGCGGTCAAAAACCTCACGGAGCAGCGCTACGCCGAAAACGGCGGTTTTGGCACCTACTTCCCGCAGGCCGGCCGCACTTACTACGGAGGCGTGACCTTTACGTTCATGTAATCTTCCCACCGCAGCATGAAAATCCCGCAGGCCCTTTCAGGGTCTGCGGGATTTTTTTATGACCGAATTATTTATTTCAATTTGGGCGGCTTGAAATCGGCGCGGCTCCAGAAAACGTCCTTCTGGCGGAGCTTGCGGGCGGTGTGGCGGGAGAGCGTGAAAAGGAGATCGCCGAGCCGGTTCAAATACGCCAGGGTCAGCGGGTTGACCTTTTTATCATTTTTTTGGTCCTTGACGAACCGCACCATTTGACGCTCTGCTCTGCGGCAGACCGCCCGGGTCTGGTTCAGGACCGTTACTTGCGGAGGACCGATAGGCAGCACAAAGTTCCGAATGGGGGCAAGCCCCTTCTCGAAATGCAGTATCCAGTCCTCGATCTGGTGGACGTGAGCCGTGGTGACGCGGGGCATCGCGCGGGACGACATCATCGTGTTCGCAATGTCGGTGCCGAGAACAAAGAGGTCTCGCGATATCTGGATCAACACTTTGCGGATCGCGGCGTCGCGGATCCGGGCGTGAGCGTCTCCGACGAAGGTGTTCAGTTCATCCACGCTGCCGCAGGCTTCCGCCTGCCACGAGCTCTTGTATGCGACCGCGGTGCCGATGAAGTCCGTGAACCCGTAGTCGCCCTTGCCGATGCCGGGTTTGCGAATTTTGGCCCGTCTTCTGGCGGCTTCATGTTCCGGATTTCCGTCGCTGAACTCAAACTCCGGTTCGATATTTTTTTCCATCATAATTCTGCAAAATGATATCATAAATGCGTGAAAAAAATTGGCAAAACGCGTCGAGGACGGACTGCCGGGAGGAAAAGCGGAAAAGTATATCTTGTGGGGGGAGGGCCCGGAGATCCGGGTCTTTTGACGATCAAGGGACTCGCCTGCCTGACGCGCGCGGATGTGGTGGTTTATGACGCGCTGGTCAATCCGGAACTGATCGAGTACGCGCCGTCGCGGGCAATTAGAGTGTTTGCGGGAAAACGCCGCCGTCATCACGCTTATGAGCAGGATCAGATCCACAAAATTTTGGCGAAACACGCGGAACGAGGATTAACGGTCTGCCGGCTCAAGGGCGGCGATCCTTATCTGTTCGGCCGCGGCGGAGAGGAAGCGGTGTTTCTGAAGGAGCGCGGAATCCCCTTTGAAGTGGTGCCGGGAGTCAGCTCCTTTCACGGCGCGCCCGGCGCCGCAGGCATTCCGCTCACGCACCGAGGCGCGGCTTCCTTTGTCACGATCGCAACGGGTCATGGCCAGGCCGACAGCCAGCCCTCCCAAGGCTGGATGGCCTATGACAGCCAAAAAACCCTCGTCATCCTGATGGGGTTTTCCAAACTTCCGTCCATCGTGCATGATTTACTCAGGGCCGGTTGGCCCGGCGGTTCCGCTATTGCGGTGATATGTTCAGGTACGATGCCCCATCAGAAAGTTGTTTCGGGAACCCTTTCCAACATTGCCTCGCGCGTGAATAGGGAAAAGCGAAGCCTGACGTCGCCAGGCATGATCGTGGTGGGGAATGTCGTTAAACTCCGGGAGAAAATTGGAAATTTTTAAGCTGAAAGGCCTGCCAAGCGGCGCAGAACGGCTCAAAAAGTAAGCCGCCGGTACGCTTCGGGCGGGGCCAAACGCTCCGCCGCTTCAGGGTGAAAAATCTCCGCTAAAATTTCGATACCGGTCACGAGACGCGGGCCCGGCCTCACAAAGTAAGCGTCGGCGTCCACCGCATAAATAGCCCCGTTCCTGTAGCAGTCCATCTCCTTCAGTTCCTCCGAACCCTCCGCAAATTTCCGGAAAGACACTTCAGTATCCTTTAAATGATAGCCGCAAGGAGAAACAATCAAAATTTCCGGATTGAAGTTCACGATGTATTTCCAGTCAATTTGAGCCGAGTCATCGCCGGGCCGCGCGATAGGATCCGTTCCGCCCGCGATCTGCACCAGCTCGCTCACCCAATGCCCGGAGCAGTAGGGCGGATCAAACCATTCCAGAAACACCACTTCCTTGGGGCGTTGATTCCGGACGCGCGCCTTCACAGCGGCAACCCGGTTCTTTAATTCCGCCACTTTGGCGGCAGCGAGCTCCGTGCGGCTCAGTTTCGCCGCTACTTCGCGGATGTTTTCGAATACCTGTTCCAGCGTGGCAGGGGATAAGTACAGGACTTCGGTCTCGGGCCGCAGTTTTTTGAGAGCCTGCGACGCTTCATTTCCGGACGGTGCGCAAACCTGGCAAAGATTTTGCGTCAGGATCAGGTCGGGATCGAGTTTCTGCAGGAGGTTCTCATCCACTTCGTAAAGGCTTTCGCCCTTCTTCAGGGAGGCGCGCACAAGCCGGTCAATCTCGTCCGGCGCGAGCTTCTTGGAATCGTACCGGCTGTTCACCACCTTGGGCAGGGAGCGTACGGAGGGGGGATAATCGCACTCAAATGTTACGCCCACGAGCTCTTTTTCCGCCTCCAGTAAAGAAGCGATTTCCGTGCCGCTGGGTAAAAACGAGCAGATTTTCACTTAAAAATCCTCATGACGAAAAATTGTACCATATAGGCATGAAACATATTTTCGACGGCAGGGTCTTAAATGGCATGACAATTGCCATCTTTTTGCTGGTTTTTATGATGCAGGTTGCCCATGCCGATACATCGGGTGAGGGAAAGCTCAAACAGGCCATTCAGCTCTCCAATCAGGGGAAACCCGCGGAGGCCCTTAAAATTCTCAGCATCCTCGCGCAGGAAAATCCATCCGATGACCGTGTATTTCTAAGTCTCGGCCTCGTATACCGTTCTCTGGAACGCTACGACCACGCCATTCAATCTTTTGAACGAGCCGTTTCCATCAATTCCTCGGAGGAAGGCCATTATTCGCTGGGCCTGCTCTATGAAGGAAAAGTTTTGCGCGATGAAGCCAACGCAGCGTCTTGGACCGCCAAAGCAAAGTCCGCCTGGAGCTCTTTTCTGGCCCTTAACCCGTCCGATGCCCGCAAGTCGGACACTGCGACGCGCCACCTGAAGCATTTGAACGAATCCGGAAGCGGGCGGCGCTGATCATGGATCTATATAGGAAATGGAACAGGTACGGCGGATGGCTTCTATCGGGGATGGGCGCGGGGCTATGGCTCAGCCTTTCCGGTTGTATCGGTCCGATCGTTTCCGTAAAACAGGATTTTGATTTTCGGAAAATCCGCCGCGTGGCCGTTCTGGGGTTCGAAGACTTTCCTCATATGCCCGGTTCCGGGAAAGTCATGGCGGGGGCATTTGAAAAGTCTCTCTTGCGCGCCGGCGCGAACCTCGTGGAGCGCCAACAGATTGAAGCCGTCATTAAGGAACAGAAACTGGACATTACGGGAGCCATCGACCCCCGGGAAACGCGCGAGCTGGGCAAAATTCTGAACGTGGACGCTCTCGTAATGGGGACGCTGACGGTCTACACGCCGGAGAACCGCGGAGTGGTCATGGTGGACATTCATGAAAGGTATTCCGACCCCGTTTTCAAAACGGAAACTTATACGGAAATGAAAGGGACCGACTCCTGGCGCACCACCGAACGCAGCGTGGTAAGCGGCTACCAGAAGCGCTCCAAGTCTTATCAAGTCCCGCAAACCTACGTGCTCCAGGCCGAGATCGGCGCTTCGGTCCGGATGGTGGATGTGCAATCGGGGGAAGTTTTGTGGGTCGGAACCTCGAGCGAAGAGGCGCTGAACAGCCAGCTCGCCGCCGAAGCGCTCGCGCGGCGCGTGATCTCCGCTCTCAAAAAGACCTGGCCCAAACCAATCTATTGACATTGTTTTGATTAAGTGTCACAATGTGGACGTCCTAAAGCGCTCCCAAGTGCCGTAAATTCCAAAAACACAGATCAGGAGTCACCCGAATTTTTTTGATGGTTCCGCTTTGCGGAACCTCCACAGCAATGCAAGACCATAACCCAAACCAACCTAAAACCCCAACAACAACCCACGGAGGAAACCCCTCGATGACCCAGCAGGCGACCGATGTCACGGTTTTGTCCAAACTCAAGCTCCCCGAACTCGTCAAAATGGCGAACGATTGCAAAATCGAGAACGTCACGGGCTTGAAAAAGCAGGAGCTCATCGCCAAGATTCTGGAAGCCAAGACCGCGGCCGGACAGGGTAACCTTTTGGACGAAGGCGTGCTGGAAATTTTACCGGACGGCTTTGGATTTTTGCGCAGCCCCAACTACAATTATCTTCCGGGCCCGGACGACATCTACATTTCTCCGTCCCAAATCAAAAAATTCGCGCTCCGTAAAGGCGATACGGTTTCCGGCGAAGTCCGGCCTCCCAAAGAAGGGGAGCGGTTCTTTGCCCTGCTGCAGGTTAAGAGCATCAACGGCACCAGCCCCGAAACCATTCGCGAACGCCCGCTTTTTGATAATTTAACGCCTCTGTACGCCCAAAAGCGCATCACGCTTGAGACCACCAAGTCCGAAGTCAACATGCGCGTCCTGGACATGGTTGCGCCCATCGGCATGGGACAACGCGGATTGATCGTCGCCGCGCCCCGCACCGGTAAAACCATCATTTTACAGAAGCTCGCCAACTCCATCACCACCAATCATCCTGACGCCGTGCTCATGGTCCTGCTCATCGATGAGCGTCCCGAAGAAGTCACGGACATGCAGCGCTCAGTAAAGGGCGAAGTTATCTCTTCCACTTTTGACGAGCCCGCCGACCGCCACATCCAGGTCGCGGAAATGGTTCTGGAAAAAGCGAAGCGCTGCGTGGAGCATGGCAAGGACGTCATCATTTTGCTGGATTCCATCACCCGTTTGGCCCGCGCTTACAACACGAATACTCCTTCGTCCGGCCGCGTGCTTTCCGGCGGTCTGGATTCCAACGCGCTCCAGCGCCCGAAGCGTTTCTTCGGCGCCGCCCGCAACATCGAAGAGGGGGGAAGCCTTACGATCCTCGCGACCGCGCTGGTCGAAACCGGCAGCCGCATGGACGACGTCATTTTTGAAGAATTCAAGGGAACCGGCAACATGGAAGTTTACCTGGACCGCAAGATCGCGGAGCGCCGCATTTTCCCCGCCATCGACATCAACCGTTCCGGCACCCGCAAGGAGGAGCTCCTGCTGGCCGAGGACGAGCTCAACAAGATTTGGGTCCTGCGCAAGGTTCTTTCCTCGCTCAATCCTATCGAGGCGATGGAGCTCCTCATCGAGAAACTCTCCGCCACCAAGTCCAACAAGGATTTTCTCCGCGCCATGGAAATGTCCAGCATGGAGAAGGTCTAGTCGTCCAGCAACCCCTCAAAAACCTACCTTAATATACGGGTTGACAGTCCCTTTCTAAGACGGTATAATGATGATTATGCCTCGTTACCGGCTTGCGGTTCTTCTTGTCTCTATCGTCCTGTTCGTGGGTTTCGCCATGGACAAGGTTTTCAGCACGACCAGCCGTCCTCCCGCCGTGAAAGACGGGATCCTTGAAACCTCGCTTTTGCTCTCGGAACTCGACGGACTGCTGCCCCAGAAGGACGCGATTCAAATTTACGCCCGCCTCGAGACGCCGGTTTCCCGGCTGCACAGCGTCAGCTCGTCGGAATGGCTGGAAAAGATCGCGCAGAATTACGGCGTACCGGCCATCTATATTCGCAGCACGAACAACCTGGAGGACCCCCTTCTCCGTCCGAATCAGCAGATACTGGTTCAGAATAAGCGGGGAATGATCCATCTGGTTCGCGGCGGCGACGAGAAGCTGGAAGACATCATCAAGACCTACGAGAAGATGGGTTCCAGCCGCGAAAAAATTTTGGCCGCCAACGCGCTGGATGAAGTAACGTACGTGAAGGAAGGCTCCATCTACGTCTTTGAAGATACCAAGGTTTTGGTTCCCGACGCGCGGCGCAGCTTCCCGTTTCTGGCCCGGCCCGTCGCCTGGTCGCGCATCTCTTCCGGTTTTGGCATGCGGCGCCACCCGACGCTGAAGATCCGCCGCCGCCACGACGGCTACGACATGGTCGCGCGGCACGGAGCGCCGGTCTATGCGGGTCAGAACGGCACGATCGTTTTCGCGGGATGGAAAGGCGGTTACGGCAACGTCATCGAGGTCCGCCACTCGCAGATCACAACCGTGTATGGGCACTTATCTGAAATTCACGTTCAGCCCGGACAGGCGGTCAAGAAAAAGCAGTTGATCGGACGCGTTGGGTCCACCGGAATTTCCACGGGGCCTCACCTCCATTTTGAAGTGCGCAACAACAGTACCGGCAGGCCGGTTCGTCCGGGCCGTTATCTGAACTAAATTTAATTTAAACTTAACGAAAAGGCGGTCTATAAAGTCATGAGAGAAGGCATCCATCCCAATTACGTTACGGCCACGGTGCGTTGCGCCTGCGGCCATACTTTCGTCACGCGGAGCACCCGCCCGCAGATGACGCTTGAAATTTGCTCCAACTGCCACCCGTTCTTCACAGGCCACCAGAAACTCGTGGACACCGCGGGACGCATGGAGAAGTTCGCGAAACGCTTCGAAAAGACCGCCGGAAAGACTGTACGCGTGAAGGCCCAGACCAAGGCCGCGGAAAAAGTCGCGAAGGTTCCCAAGAAAGTCCTTTCGACCGCGCCGACCAAGGCGAAGCCCGCGGATAAGGCCGCCAAAAAGGACAAGCCCGCATCGGCTGCGCCCGCGAAATCGAAGTAGCCGGCCGTTTTAGCAGAAACGAGAGAGGACCCGTTCTCTCTCGTTTTTGTTTGCCTTATCTGTCCCTAACCATGGATCCAAAGAAAGTTCAGGCCCTTTCCGATAAGCTGCAGAAGCGCTTCGATGAACTGGAGCGTTTTTTGAGCGGCCCGTCCGCCCATCAGGATCCGCAATACAAAGCCAGCGCCCGGGAACATTCCGTTCTGTCCCAGAAGATCGCAAAGGTCCGGGAGTGGGAGAGAATCGATTCCGAAATCCTGCATCTGACCGAAATGGCTCATTCCTCGGAACCGGAAATGGCGGAACTGGCACGGCTTGAAAAAGAAACGCTGCAGTCAAAGCTTGCCGAGCTTTCCGCCGATATCACGGAAATCCTGTTCCCGCGCGATCCGAACGACGAAAAAAATATTCTGGTTGAAATCCGCGCGGGCGCGGGCGGAGAAGAAGCCGCGCTTTTTGCTCAGGAATTGTCGCGGATGTATATTCGCCACGCGGAGCGCCGGGGGTTCGCCATCGAAACGGTTTCTTTGAGTGAATCCGATCATGAAGGCATTCGCGAAGGCATCTTCTTTATTGAAAAGCGCACCGAGGACGGAATCGGGCGCGGGCCTTTCAGCGTTTTCAAATATGAAAGCGGCGTGCACCGCGTGCAGCGCGTGCCCGAAACCGAAGCGTCGGGACGCGTCCATACTTCGACTGTCACGGTGGCGGTGCTTCCAGAGGCCGAAGAAGTGGACGTCACGATTAAAGCCGATGACCTTCGGATCGATACGTACCGGGCCAGCGGCGCAGGCGGCCAGCATGTGAACAAGACTGAATCCGCGGTCCGCATTACGCATTTACCCACCAATATCGTCGTACAGTGCCAGGATGAGCGCAGCCAGCAAAAGAACCGCGAGAAAGCCATGAAGATGCTGCGCGCGAAACTCTATCAGGTGGTTCAGGAAACCCAGACGAAACAAATCGCTTCGGCGCGCAAGCAGCAGGTGGGGACTGGCGACCGTTCCGAAAAGATCCGCACCTATAATTTTCCGCAGGACCGCATCACCGACCACCGCATCGGATTTTCCGTCCACAATATTCACGAAGTGCTTGAAGGTAACATGGGCGACCTCGTCCAGGCGCTCCGCGCCGCGGAATTGAAATCCCAGGAAGAATCCCAATTGAAGGCCTCCGAATGATCAGGGAAGGGGACACCTTTTGATGAGCGTATTGGCGGCGGAGAAGAGCCTTGAGGCTATCCGCAGGCGCGGCCTGGCTCACCTGAGGACGACAGGCATTTCAAATGCGCGCAACGAGTGCGACTGGCTGATGCGCGCGGCATTTTCGCGCGGGACGGACGTGACGCCCGAGTCATTGAGACGGTTTGACCGGATGATCTCCGAACGCTGCGACAGGAATCCGATCGCCTATATTTTGGGCACCCAGCCTTTTTTGCATTTTGAATTCTCGGTAGATCCTTCAGTTCTGATTCCCAGACCGGAAACCGAGCTTCTGGTTCAAATCATTCTGGCTCAGCCTCCAGGATCCATACAGAAGGTCCTTGAGATCGGGACGGGATCCGGGTGCATCGCTATTTCTCTTGCCGCCATGCGCCCATATTGGGATGTAACCGCGACAGACGTTTCGCGGGCGGCCCTCCGGACCGCGAAAAAAAATGCTATGTTAAGCGGGTTCTCGGAGCGCATACATTTTGCGGAGTCCTATTTTTACAGGAACTTGAAGAAGAACCAAAAGTTTGATGCCATCGTTTCGAATCCTCCCTATATCAAATCGGGGACTTTGGAACTGCTTCAACCGGAAGTCCAATACGAGCCGCGCCTTGCTCTGGACGGCGGGCCGGATGGGTTGACCGCGATACGCGCGCTGGTGGACGGCGCATCTGACCATCTGAATGATTGCGGGATTTTGGCGATTGAAATCGGTTACGATCAGTCGCGCCGGGTATCGGCGCTGATGCGCGGCGCGGGTTTCCGGAATGTGCGGACTGTCAGGGATTTTCAGGGGATCGAAAGAATTGTCATGGGAGATTGGATGGTGGGAGACCGGAATCGTGGATAAAATTGTCATCAAAGGCGGAAAGGCGTTAAAAGGGGAAGTGGAGGTTTCGGGTTCCAAGAATTCCGCGCTGCCCTGTCTTTTCGCCACGCTACTTACGGACGAAACCTGCGTACTGGAAAATGTCCCCGATCTGGTCGATATCCAGACCACCTGTTCTTTGCTGGCCCACCTCGGCAAGAAGGTAGAGCGCAAAAATCATACCGTCACCATCCGCTCAAACGAATTTTTGAAGACTGAAGCCCCGTATGATCTTGTGCGCAAGATGCGCGCATCGGCGCTGGTTCTGGGCCCTCTGCTCGCCCGTACCGGCAAGGCCGCGGCTTCGCTTCCGGGCGGCTGCGCCATCGGCGTCCGGCCCATCAACATCCATCTTTCCGGTTTTGAATCGCTGGGAGCGCAGTGCAAACTGGCGTCCGGCATCGTGCGGCTCGAAGCGCGGAGACTCAAAGGGAAAAAAATCCGCTTTGCATTTCCCAGCGTGGGCGCCACTGAAAATTTATTGATGGCCGCGGTTCTGGCGCAGGGGGAAACGGTGATCCAGAACGCGGCGCGAGAGCCCGAGATTGTTGACCTGGCGAATTTTCTGAACGAAATGGGGGCCGACGTGCGCGGGTCGGGGAGCTCTATTATCAAAATCAGCGGCAAAAAGTATCTGTCGGGCGCGACGCACCGCGTGATCCCGGACCGGATCGAAGCGGCGACGTATCTCATCGCCGCGGCCGCGACACGCGGGGCTGTAACGGTTAAAGGCGCCTCCTATCCCGATATCAAGGTCGTACTGGATAAAATCCGCAAGACGGGCGCGCAGGTCGCGGTTACAAGCGAATCGGGTCGCAACACACAAACCATCCGCTGCGCCTGGCGGAAAGAATTGAAGCCCGTCAGCGTTCAGACCCGGCCTCATCCTGATTTTCCGACGGACGTGCAGGCCCAGTGGATGGCGCTGATGGCCGTCGTAAAAGGAAAAAGCCGGATTCAGGAATCCGTTTTTGAAAATCGCTTTCTGCACGTCGCGGAGCTTTCGCGCATGGGCGCCGATATTCAGATTCGCGGCCGCGAGGCCATCGTAACCGGAGTCCCCAAATTGTCCGGCGCCAACGTCATGGTCTCCGACCTCCGCGCGGGCGCAGCGATGGTGATCGCGGGGCTGGCCGCGCAGGGCCAAACCGTCGTGCACCGCATCTATCACCTGGACCGCGGCTACGAAAAGCTGGAAAGCAAACTAAAAAAACTGGGCGCGCGCATCCAAAGAGTTCATTGAAAGAAGTTCTGAAAGCCGCCTTTCTCCTTCTGGCCCTCGGATGCATCTTCTTCTATCCCCAGCCGTCGTCCGCCGCAGAATCCGTCGATCCTAAAATTTCCGCCTCCGTCCGAAAAATCCAAGGCCTCCTGCCGTCTCTGCGTTTCACTTCCGACGATCTTTTGAACCCGCCGCGCTGGGAAACGCCGCATGCCCTGCCTGAAGTCGAAAAATTGCTCGAAGATCCCACGAGCGCCGCGTTGAAGGTGGCGGGGTGGAACGGGTCGCTTCAAAAAGACCACAGTCCGAGCGCCCTGGCCGCTTTTTTGAGGAAAATGCTCGCGCCGGCGGGGGCGGAAGACGCTCGTCCCGCGGAATCCGCTGCGAAATATCCGGAGCTCGACAAACTTCCGCCTGATTTAAGAGGCCCCATCACAGCAATTCTGAAGGCAATCCATCAGGCGTCGCCCATGATCGAACAGTCTTTTAACGGGCTTTCGGCCTCGGAACGCGACGCGATTCTGGATTACTATGACATTTCCGTTCCCGGCTATAAATCGTCGGGAATATTGACGCCCCGGAAGCGAAAGGAGATCTTCAAATCTCTGCGGCAGTATGATCAGGCCGATTTGGTGAATGCTTCCGCCGTCGTATTCGAAACTTTGCAGGATCAGATTCCGTTGCTTATGGCCCTGTCCGAGAGCGTATCCACCCAGAGCTTTCGCGGAGCTCTTCCAATAAAGTTTAAGACGGCGGTTGGAGACGTGCAGATTTTTGGGGCGGGTGACGACACCATCGACCTGGCTTCATTGGATGTGACGGCGCTTTACGTTAAGCTTGGCGGAATGTCGCGCTATCAGGGCGGAACTTCGGATACAAGGTCCGGAAGAATCCGCGTGGGGCTGGATTTCAGCAGGGATGTCGTTCTGAAATCGACCGCGCCCTCGGCGGGCAGCGGCATTTTCGGCATCGATCTCCTGTTTCTGCCCGCGGGCGGGGGAACGAAAACGATCGAAACCGGTTCCTATTCCCAAGGCTTCGGTCTTTGCGGAATCGGCGGCCTTTTCGTGAACGGATCAGGAAATTACAGCGCGCGCCGTTACGCTCAGGGCGCGGGAGCGTTCGGGGCCGGATTTTTTATAAACAATGACGGTGACGGCTCGACTTACCAGACTCAATTATACGGGCAGGGCGTCGGGTTTACGCGCGGCATTGGGATGTTCATCCATCGCGGAGATTCGGCGGAACTGCGCGCGGGACTTGTGGATCCGGATCCCCGGGAACCGTTGGGCGCGACCAGCCTTTCTCAGGGAGTTGGCTGCGGGCCGCGGGCCTATGCGGGCGGAGGCATCGGGTTTTGCCTGCTTAAAGGCGACAACGTCCGCGTCGAGAGCAGTTATTTTGCGCAGGGCGCGGGATATTGGCATGCTGCGGGAAGTTTTGTTTTGGACGGGAGCTCCTGTACCGTCAAAGCGCGCCGCTATGATCAGGGTTCCGGGGTCCATAGCGCCTTCGGAATGTTTACGCTCTCGGGCAGCGATAACCGCGTGATCAACTGGGGCGTCGGTCCGGCGTTCGGATGGGACGCGAGCGTCGGATGGGCGTTCGTCCTCGGCGACCGGAATGCGGTCCAGACCGAATGGAGCGCCGGTTCCGCTTCACTGGGCGCGAGCCGCTCATTCTCCGTTTTTTCAGGAAACCAAAACCGCATCGATCTGCCGGGGCTCGCCGGCGGCCAGTTTATTCGCGATCTATCCGACCTTTCCATCGCCTGGATCGACGGCGCTGGCAACCGGCTCAAGTCGGGACAGGTGAAGGGCCCGCGCGTTTTTACGGGGCCTCTGTACACGTCTCCCTGGGGACTGATCTCGGGAGCCTCCGTGACGATCGTTAACGATGTGGGATTGGGAAAGGAATCCTGGCAGAGGCTGCCGCCCGAAGGTCTGCCGGAAGAATCTCAGGTGAACCTTGAAACAGAGCTGCTTGCCGCGGATGCGCTCAGTGTAAGGGAGCGCGTCGAACGGCTGATTCTGGTCGCGGCGGCATTTTCGGTTGATAAAGCCCAGCCGCGCCGGGCTCGCGGAAAACTGATCTCGCTCAAACCCGCGGAGCTGGGATATCTCCTGGACGGAATCGAATTCACCGATGTGGACGGCTTTATTCAAAGGCGGGTGATCGCCGCGCTGTGGGGCGATCCGCTGCTGGCGCTGGTTCCCGATGCGGTCAAGAAGGAATCCGACCCGCAGCGACGGGCCCTGCTCCTCTCGCTGCTTCCTCTCGCGCGATCGGGCACCGCGGCTCCGGTTTTGCTGCGTTCCTTGAACGACCCGGACTGGCGCGTTCAGTCCACCGCGATCCGCGCGCTCGGAGTTCTGTTGAACCAGAACCAGGCCAATATTTCCGGCCGTCTTCACGTCCTCAAAGCGTTCGAAAAGATGCTGGCTTCGCCTAGTGGGGGAAAAGCTAGGACGGAATTCCTGAAAGAACTGCTGGCCCAGCCTTACGCGGAAGCCCTCGGGATCCTGTCCGCAGCAGGAAATTGGAGCGCTCTGGAACGGGCGACCCTGCTTGAGTCCGCTCCCGAGGATGTGACGTCCAGCCTGAACTCGGAACCCGCCGAAAGGATCCTGCAGATGATCGATTCTATCCGCGCCGACGCACTGAAAAGCGTGCGGGGCGAGTTGCTCGATTCGGAAAAGATGCGCAGCCTGGCCGCTCAAAATCTCGCGGCGTTTCTGGCCCGCATCAAGCCGAAGGGAAGGGAGATCCGGATTGACCCGACCGTGGAGGCCCTGACTTATGATTTGCTGACCGCGCTTGGCAAACTGGGACAGGCCGACAGCGTCTACAAGATTGAGCCGTATCTGGATTATCCGGGCGGAAAGATTCGGGAGGGGGCTGCTGTGGCGCTGGCGAGAATCGGATCACCGGCCAAAAAAGCGCTCGAGGCAAGGGCGGCTTCATGGGACTCGGAGCAAAAGATGAACGCGGTCGCAGCTGTAACCGAAACCGCTGACAAATCGCTGCTCAAAATCCTCGAGATGGGTTTAGTCGATGACAACCAGGACGTCCGGCAGGCGGCAATGAGCGCCGTGGAGAAACTTCAGCGCCCTCTGGAGGCGGAAAAAGTTAAGTTAAAGGAAAGAATCCGGAACGCGTCCGAGGGTAAATCCGGGGACACAATGGACGCCCAGAAGATTTTTCTCTTCGGAGAGCGCTGAGCGCGTTTACCGGATGACGAGCAGCTGGCCGCCGATGTGCGCCGGGTGCTGATGGCAATAGACGTTGAACAAACCTTCCTTGTCAGCCTTGAACTCCACCGTCTGGGGCTCGCCCCGCGCAACCACAACCTTGATGCCATATTCGTCGATTGCAAAGCCGTGCGTGTTGGGATCGGACTTGATGTTGTTGATCAGTTTAATCTTGACGGGCGTTCCTACTTTCACAATCATCGTTCCCGGCACCCAGAGCTTGCTGCCCTGGTACTCGATACCTACGATCGTAAACTCTTTGGCCGCGGGAAACGCGGCTGAGGCCGCCGCCATGACGTGGCCCGCATGGGGATCGGCCTTGGCCGGCTCCGCAGCCTTCGCAAATCCGGCGTTCATCATCAAAATGGTCATCATTCCGGCCGCCATCCATCCCGCGCTTTTCATTCTCTGGTTGTTCATAAGGCCTCCTGGTGAAATTTTCCCTATTCTATCACATCTTGAAAATATGGGGAAGTTTGCTATAATATCACCATGCAAAGAGAACGTCGGCTTTCCCAGCGGCATCACTGGCGCCCTTCGAACGAGGGTGCCGGCTTTTTTGCGATTTAACTAACAGAAATACCGGAGTTTAACAACACCCATCGTTCCGTACGAACCATGGGTGTATTTTTTTGTTTATGCTCGGCGTAATAGTATAATGTCCACTCAATTATCAGCACAATTTTGATATGAACTCATTGCAAAACTCGGTCGCGGAAATCATCAGCAGGGTCCGGAAGGATGGGGACCGGGCGCTCGAATTTTATCAGAAAAAATTTGATGGGATCCGGCTGCCGGCCCGCAGGCTGGAAGTGCCGCAGGCGCGGCTGAAAGCGGCTTATCGGGCCATTGCGCCGGAGGTTCGATCGGCTTTGGAGCTGGTCGCGGGACGCATCCGGAGGTTTCACAAAACAGAGCTTTCCAAGATGCGTCTGGACTGGTGCATGGACTCAGATGGCGTTCGCGTGGGCCAGCGCTCTTATCCTCTCGAGTCCGCTGGAATTTATGTGCCGGGCGGGAGGTTCTGCTATCCTTCGACGGTTTTGATGACAGCCATTCCTGCCAAGGCCGCCGGTGTTTCCACTGTTGTCATGGTGACGCCCGCGAAGAACATGAAGGATGAAGTTCTGGCCGCGGCTTATATCGCCGGAGCGGACCGGGTGTTTGCGATTGGCGGTCCTGCCGCGATTGCTGCGCTGGCTTATGGGACCAAGACTTTGCCGCGCGTCGACAAGATCGTTGGGCCGGGCAACAAATTTGTCACGGAAGCGAAACGTCAGGTTTACGGGATTGTTGGCATTGATGGCCTCGCAGGGCCCAGCGAAGTTGCGGTCTGGGCGGATGAATCCGCCAATCCGGTTGAAGCCGCTGCGAACATTATGGCTCAGGCGGAGCACGATCCGGATTCTCGCGCTTATCTTTTCTGTTCCAGCAATGCGGTCCGCGATCGCGTGAAGCAGAGGATTGAAAGGCGGTTTTTAGCTCAAACGAAGTTTATCGTGAAGAAGTCGGCTGCTGAAATTCTGCGCGGCATCAATGATTTGGCTCCCGAGCATCTGATTTTAGCGGTGCGAAACGCTGATAGCGTAGCTTCCAAAGTTCACACGGCGGGAGCGATTTTTATCGGCGGCGGATCGCCGGTTCCTTTGGGCGATTATTCGGCTGGACCCAGCCACGTTCTGCCGACGGGACGCGCGGGGCGTTTCGGTTCGGGCTTATCCGCCAAGGATTTTCTACGCTGGAGCTCGACCATTGAGGCCAAGTCCCGCCGCGGCGATCGCGCGTTCAAAGCGGCGCGTCTGCTGGCGAGAGTTGAGGGTCTTGAGTATCATGCCCGCGCTCTGGTTCGGCAATGAAGCTCGAGCTCAGCCGGCAGGAGTTATCGTCCTTGTTGGCTTGGGCGGAAGAAGCGACAAAAGGCCGGTTTGGTTTGGGCGATGATCCAACCGGGCTGACGTATGAACAAAACAATTTGATCCGGAAACTGAAAGAGGCGATGGCGGCCGATCAAAAATCCGGCGAAAAATAAGGAGAATAAGGTGAGAAAAGCGCAAGTTCACAGAAAAACCAAGGAAACCGACGTCTTTTTGAATTTAAATCTGGACGGCGAAGGCCGCGCCAAGATCAGCACCACTATGCCTTTCGTGGACCACATGCTGGAGCTTTTCACCAAGCATTCCGGCGTGGATCTGGAAGTTAAATCGACCGGCGATACCCACATTGATGATCACCACTTGGTGGAGGACATCGGCATTACGCTGGGCTTGGCTATCGAGAAGTCTTTGGGCGATAAAAAAGGCATTTATCGTTACGGTAACTTTTTGCTGCCGATGGATGAATCGCTTTCCTACGTCGTTGTGGATTTGGGCGGGCGGCCTTATTTCGATTACAAAGTCCCGTTTAAGCCTCAATCCCGGGCGCCGTTCGCTTTTGAACTCTTCGACGATTTCTTTCAGGCGCTGGCGTTCACCGCCAAGATGAACCTGCACATGAAGCTGCTGCAGGGGCGCAACAATCACCACATCGCCGAATCCCTTTTTAAGGGATTCGCGAAGGCGTTCGCTCAGGCAATCTCCAAGGACAGTCGCCAGAAGGGAATTCCTTCGACCAAGGGCCAGCTCAAGGAAAGGGAATAAGAGACAGGAAACAGATGAAACCCCGGATTGCTATGATTGATTACGGCATGGGAAACCTGCGCAGCGTCAGCAAGGCGCTCGAGAAGGTTGGCGCTCGCGTCGAGTGGGCGCACAAACCCGCCGACCTCAAGAATGCGGATGCAATCGTATTGCCGGGCGTCGGCGCTTTTGAGAAGGCCATGCGTAATCTCACGAAACAGAAGATGGTTCAGCCGTTGCGCCGCTGGATCCTCGATGAAAAGCCTTTCCTGGGCATCTGTCTTGGTTATCAGCTTTTGTTTGAGGGAAGTGCCGAGGGAAAAAAGATTTCCGGGCTCGGCGTTTTCAAAGGCCGCGTCAAAAAGTTCGCGCCGCGGAAGAATTTGAAGGTGCCGCACATGGGGTGGAACCGGGCATCGGTTTCGGGTGCTGAATCATCCTGCCTGAAGGGGCTCGGTAAAAATCCTTACTTCTATTTTGTGCACTCTTATTTTCCCGTGCCGAAGGATAAAAAGTTTGTGGCCACGCGCACGGGTTACGGTGAGACCTTCGCTTCGAGCGTAGCGCGCAAGAATTTGTTCGCGTCTCAGTTTCACCCGGAGAAGAGCGGCGAAGCCGGGCTCAAGATATTGGCCAATTTCGTGAAGGGCGTGGCGTAATGCTCATTGTTCCGGCAATCGATATTCGCGGCGGGCAATGCGTGCGCCTGCAGGAAGGCGATCCGAACCGTCAGACGACTTATTCGTCCGATCCTCTCGATATGGCGCGGCGCTGGGCGGAGAAGGGGGCGCAGCGGATTCATGTCGTGGATTTGGACGGCGCGTTCAGCGGCGAGGCGAAATGCCTCGAGCTCGCGGCGAAGATGAAGAAGGAAACGAAGCGCGAGATCGAGTTTGGCGGCGGACTGCGCAACGCCGTGGTCGTGCAGAAGGCGCTGGATCTGGGCATCGACAAGGTGATTTTGGGAACGAGCGCGCTCGAAAATCCCGGCTGGGTGAAACCGCTGATCGCAAAAGATCCGAAGCGGTTCATCGTGGGGCTCGATGCGCGGAATGGCCTCGTCGCCACCAAAGGCTGGGTGACCACTTCTTCGGTGACGCTGGAACAAGCCGTCAAAACCATGGAAGAGATGGGATTTTTGGAAACGATTTTTACGGATATCAGCAAAGATGGCGCGTTGACCGGGCCGAACATTGCGGCGGTCAAAGATTTAATGAGCAAGACCCGCATGGGCGTTTATGCGTCAGGCGGCGTGGGGGCGATCAAGGATATTGAAGCGCTCTCAAAAATTTCCGGACTCTGCGGCGTGATTGTGGGCAAGGCTCTTTACGATGGCCGCGTGGCGCTCGAAGACTGTCTCAAGGTTGCTGCTGCATGAGCCTCGCGGTGCGCATCATCCCCTGCCTGGACGTCAGCGCGGGGCGAGTGGTGAAAGGAACGAAGTTTTTGAATTTGCGCGACGCCGGCGATCCGGTGCAGGTGGCGGAGCGCTACAACCGCGAAGGCGCGGACGAAGTAGTCTTTTTGGATATCACCGCGAGCTCGGATAAACGGCCCATTTTACTGGACGTGGTGCGCAAGACCGCGGAAACGGTTTTCATCCCGCTCACCGTGGGCGGCGGCATCCGAACAACGGACGACATGAAGACGCTGCTGCGCTCCGGCGCGGACAAAATTTCGATCAATACGTCGGCGGTCACGAATCCGAAGCTGATTTCGGAAGGGGCGGAGCGGTTCGGGTCTCAATGTATCGTGGTCGCCATTGATGCGAAACGCAAAGGAAAGGGGAAGGGCTGGGAAGTTTACATTCATGGCGGACGCACCGCCACTGGCAAAGATGCGGTCCGCTGGGCCAAAGAAGCGGAGCGTAGAGGAGCTGGGGAAATCCTGCTCACCAGCATGGATGCGGACGGCACCAAGGCCGGATACGATAACGCGCTCGTCAAAGCCGTGTCGCGCGCTGTCAAAATTCCCGTGATCGCATCCGGCGGCGCGGGAAAAAAAGAAGATTTTAAGGCAGCCTGGAAAGCCGGAGCCAGCGCCTGCCTTGCCGCATCGCTCTTTCATTTCAAAGAGCTTTCGATCCGCGGCGTCAAACGATACTTAAATCAAAGCGAGGTGCCCGTAAGGCTATGAGCGACACTAAAATAACATCCGACAAGCTGTTTGAGAACGTCAAGAAAGACCAGACCGGACTCATCCCCTGCATCGTTCAGGACGCGGACGACGGCGCGGTGTTGATGGTCGCCTACATGAACGAGGACTCGCTAAAAAAGACGATCCAGGACAAGAAGGCCTGTTTCTGGAGCCGCTCGCGTAACAAGTTCTGGCTGAAGGGCGAAGAGTCGGGCAACGTCCAGGAAGTGAAGGAAGTTTACATTGACTGCGACGGCGACTGCGTGCTGATCAAGGTGAAACAGATCGGTGGCGCGGCCTGCCACACGGGAATGCGCTCCTGCTTCTTCCGCAAAGTGGAAGGAGAAAAACTTGTCTCGGTCGGCGAAAAAGTTTTCGATCCGGCCAAAGTTTATAAGAAATAAGAACGGATCATAAAAATGGGCCGCTGGCTTTTTCTGATATTGCTGGGTGTCGCGGGTGCGTACGGCGTGCGCGAGTTTCTTGTGGAAGGCGTTTACGTCGCAACTCCCTCGATGGAGCCGGCGCTGCCGGTGGGCAATCACTACTTCGTCAACAAACTATCCCCTTTTTTCCGGGGGTACAAGCGCAAGGAGATCATCGTCTTCCATTCGCCGGTGAATGAAGAAAAGGATCTCATCAAGCGGGTGATTGGTTTGCCGGGCGAAACCATCAAGATTGAAAATAAAAAGGTGTTTTTGAACGGCGAAGCTTTGGACGAGCCTTACACCCAATTCAAAAGGAAAGATGAGATTCTGGTGGGGGATAACCTGACCCCGCCGCCGGTTCCCGAGAATTGCTATTTCGTGATGGGCGACAACCGCGATGAATCCGGCGACAGCCGCGACTGGAAAGATGCGGACGGCAACAACACTTATTTCATCTGCAAGGACCAGATCAAAGGCATTTTGATCGATCTGACGGAATAGTTAAAGAAAAAACCTGGAGAGATTGTGAACCCTGACTTCAAGGAATTTAAAAAACTGGCGATGAAGCACGGCCTCGTGCCTGCTTATGCCGAGCTGCCGGCGGATATGGAAACGCCGGTGACGGTCTATGCCAAACTTTGCGCCGGCTCGCCCTATTCCGTTCTGCTCGAGAGTGTGGAAGGCGGCGGAAAGATGGGCCGTTACTCCTTTATTTCGGCCTCGCATTTCCTGATGTTTGAAAGCACGGGCCATTCGGTAACGATTGACGGCGAAAAAAAGGAAGCGATTCAGAGCCACGAACCGTTGAACGAATTGCGTGATTTAATGAGGGAATTGGCTCCGGCTCGCCTGCCGGAACTGCCGCCTTTCTGCGGCGGAGCGGTTGGAATGGCCGGTTACGACATGGTGCGGAACTTTGAGAAACTGCCCGTCCATACTCAGGATGATTTGAAACTTCCCGATGCGATATTTCTTTTGACGGAAGAAGGCGTGGTGTTCGATCATTGGAAGCATAAGATGCTGCTGGTGAGATGGAACCGCGTTCCGCAGAAATCGGAAGCCGCGATCCGCAAAGTCTACGCTGCGGCTGAGAAAAATCTGAAAGCGCTCGCCGCGAAAATATCGGCGCGGACTTCAGCGGTCAAGGAGCCGAAGGTTAAAGCGCATTCCGGCGCGAAGGGCGCGTTGAAAGTTATATCGAACTGTACGCCGGCGGAGTTTTGCAAAAACGTCGGGCGCGTGAAGGGGTATATCCGCGCGGGGGATGTGATTCAGACTGTGCTGTCGCAGCGCTTTGAAATCAAATCCGATGTGGACCCGCTGCTGGCTTATCGCGCGCTGCGGATGGTGAACCCGTCACCCTATCTTTATCTGCTGCGGCTCGGCGACTTTTCACTCGCAGGATCCTCACCCGAAATTCTCGTGCGTAAAGAAGGCAATACCGCTGTCACCCGGCCCATTGCGGGCACGCGGCGGCGCGGCGCGACCGAAAATGACGATATCGCCAATGAGCGCGATCTTTTGAACGACCCCAAGGAAAAAGCGGAGCATCTGATGCTCGTGGATTTGGGCCGGAACGATTTGGGACGCTGCTGCATCTCCGGCACCGTCAAAGTCCCCGATTTTATGAAAGTGGAGCGCTACTCCCACGTGATGCACCTCGTTTCGACCGTCGAAGGCGCCCTGAAGAAAGACCAGGACGCCTTTTCCCTTTTCAAAGCCTGCTTCCCGGCGGGAACCGTGACGGGCGCGCCCAAGATTCGCGCAATGGAAATTATTGAAGAGACCGAAACGCTGCGCCGCGCTTCTTACGCGGGGTCGGTCGGCTACTTCTCCTATACGGGAGACATGGACATGGCGATCACGATCCGCACGTTCCTTTTCCGCAACGGTAAAATCTACGTTCAGGCCGGCGCCGGTATCGTGGCAGACTCTATTCCCGTAGCCGAAGAAAAAGAAACGCGCTCCAAAGCCCAGGCGCTTTTCAGCGCGATCGAGCTCGCCGAAAGAGGACTCAAATGATTCTGGTCATCGACAACTACGATTCCTTTACTTATAACCTCGTCCAGTATTTTGGCGAGCTGGTGAAAAACCCGGAGGATATCGTGGTGAAGCGCAACGACGAAATCACCATCGCCGATATCAAAAAGATGAACCCGGATCGCATTGTGATCTCGCCCGGACCCTGCACGCCGAATGAAGCCGGCATTTCGGTCGAGGTCTATCACCAGTTTTCCAAGATAAAACCCATTCTGGGAGTTTGCCTGGGCCATCAATGCCTGGGCCATGCCATGGGCGGCAAAGTGATCCGCGCGGGACGCTTGATGCACGGCAAGACTTCAATGATCCACCACGATAACAAAGGTGTCTTTAAGGGGCTGTCCAATCCTTTTATCGCCACGCGCTATCATTCGCTTTTGGTGGAAAAGAAATCGCTACCCAAGGATTTGGAGATTAGCGCCTGGACCAAGGAAGGCGAAATCATGGGACTTCGCTCCAAAAAATATCCCTGGATCGAGGGCGTGCAGTTTCATCCTGAATCCATCCTGACCCTGGAAGGCAAAAAGATATTGAAGAACTTTTTGGGCCGGAAAGTTGTTGCGGATAAGGCTAAGAAATGACGATATCGGAAACTTTGGAAAAAGTCCTGAAGGGCTCGGACCTCGCGCAGAGCGAGGCGCGGTCTCTCATGTCCGAAATCCTGGCCGGACGGCTGTCGGCTGTTCAGGCGGCGGGATTGCTGGTCGCTCTGCGCGCCAAGGGGGAGTCGGCGCAGGAAGTGGCTGGATTTGCCGAGGCCATGCGCGGGGCCATGATTCGGATTGAGACGCGGCATCCGGTGGTCGTGGACACTTGCGGGACCGGCGGTGACGGAACATCAACCTTTAATATTTCAACCGCTGCGGCGTTGGTCGCTGCGGGAGCGGGGGCGGCGGTGGCGAAGCACGGCAACCGTTCCGTTTCCAGCAAGTCCGGCAGCGCGGACGTTTTCGAAGCGCTCGGCGTCAAGATCGACATGAGCCGGCGCGTCGCGCAGCGCTGCCTGGACGAGGCCGGCATCACGTTTTTATTCGCGCCCCTTTATCACCCGGCGATGAAAAACGTGGGTCCGGTGCGCAAAGAGCTGGGCATCCGCACGGTCTTTAATTTTCTTGGGCCTCTCTGTAACCCAGCCGCCGCGGGCGCGCAGGTGTTGGGCGTTCCCAAGAAGGAAATCATGGGACTTATTGGCGACGCGCTTAAGTTGTTGTCCGCCGATCAGCCGCAGACATCGCTGATCGTGAATGAATTAGGCCACGATGAAATGATTTTGGCCGGTTCCTGTTCGGTGCGACAGGTTCAGAACGGCAAAATAAAATCCTATTCCCTGAATCCGACAAAGCTCGGTCTTTCCAAAACCGCGCCGGCATCGCTCCGTGGCGGCAGCGCCGAAGATAACGCCAGTCTTTTGCGCCGCATTTTACAGAACGAGAACCATCCGGTCAAAGAGGTTGTGATTGCCAATGCGGCCCTGGCGCTTTACGCGGGAGAATTGGCGAAGAAGAGCACCAAAATGAACGTTTTGCTCTGCGCGGTCCGGGCGAGAGAGGCGATCGAAAACGGATCAGCGCTCAAGAAGCTGGAAGAACTGATTCAAGGAAGCCATCAAAGTGAGTGATGTTTTGGTTGAGATCGTGGCCGCCAAAAAAAAGCGCCTTGAAGCTTTGAAAAAAGAAAAGCCAGTTTTCTCGGTTGAAAAGGAAGCCCGATCAAGGGCCGCCGCGCCGTCTTTTTTGAAATCCATCTCAGTTCATGGGGAAGTTTCCGTGATCGCGGAAATGAAGCGCCGGAGCCCGAGCGCGGGCGATCTGACCGGCGGCGCGTATGATCCATCAGCTTTGGGAACCGAATACGAAAAAGCGGGAGCGCGCGCGCTTTCCGTCCTGACGGAAGAAGATTATTTTGGCGGAACATCATCGGATATTGCGTCAGCAAGAAAATCAGCCAAAATTCCCGTTCTGCGAAAAGATTTTATCGTGGATTCTTATCAGGTATTTGAGACTAAAGCCATTGGCGCGTCGGCCATACTCCTGATCGCCGCCTGCCTCGATTCTCAAAATTTGAAAAGTCTTTACGCTCTTTCGATAGAAGTTGGGCTTGATGTTTTGCTGGAAGTGCATTCGGAAGAAGAGTTGGAAGAAGCGCTGAAGCTGTCACCTGAATGCATTGGCATTAACAACCGGAATTTGAAGACGCTGAAAACCGACGTTCAAACGACGTTTGATCTGCTCCGCCGGATTCCGGAGAATATAACTGTGATTTCTGAAAGCGGGATTTCGAAGCCGGAAACGATTCAAAAGCTGAAGGGCGCAGGCGTGCGCGGCGCCCTCATCGGCGAATCCATTTTAAGATCCGCGGACCGGGGCGCCAAACTGGGCGAGCTCGTCGCGGCAGGGAGGCGGTAATGGGATCAGTGCAGGTTAAAATTTGCGGCATCACCAATCCATCGGACGCGCGCTGGGCGGAAAACCTGGGCGTCGATTATATTGGGCTTAATTTCAGCCCGGCTTCGCCGCGCAAGATCAGCGCGGACATGGGCGCCGAGATCACGGAGCATTGCCCTCCTTTTGTCAAAAAGGTCGGCGTTTTCGTTAATCCCACGGTGGAAGAGCTCGAGAAAATATTCAAAAAGGTGAAGCTGGATGTGATTCAGCTCCATGGCGATGAGACGCCGGACCAGGTTTCTGAAATTAAATCCAAATTTGGAAAGTTGGTTTGGAAAGCCGTACGGGTGGAGAACGCCGATTCAATCGCGAAGCTGTCGGATTACGCGGGAATCGCCGATTTGGTTTTGCTGGACGCCTTCGTTCCCGATCAAAACGGGGGAACGGGGAAAACGTTCAATTGGGATCTGGTGAACAGCGCGAAAGATGCGGGTATTCCTCTGGCGGTGGCGGGCGGCCTTAACCCGGAAAATGTAAAGGAAGCTATCAAAAAAACCATGCCCAAGCTGGTGGATACGGCGAGCGGGGTCGAGAAAGAAGGCCATCCGCGCAAAAAGGATTTGGACAAGATGAAACTCTTCGTGATGAACGCCAAAAAGGCATAGATGAAACTTCCAGACAAGCAGGGCCACTTCGGGCTTTTCGGCGGGCGATACATGCCCGAGACTCTGATGTTCGCGCTCGAGGAGCTGACCCGCGCCTATGAGAAAATGTCGCGCTCCAAATCCTTCCGATCGGAGCTCGATCAATACCTGTCGAATTTTGCCGGACGGCCAACGCCGCTTTTCTTTGCCAAGAATCTCACGAAGAAGTTGGGCGGAGCCAAAATTTATCTGAAGCGCGAAGATCTGCTCCATACCGGTTCGCACAAGATCAACAATACGCTGGGCCAATGTCTGCTGGCGCGCGCGGTGGGGAAGCGCAAGGTGATTGCCGAGACCGGAGCGGGACAGCACGGCGTCGCGACGGCGACGGCGGCGGCGCTCTTGGGCCTGCAATGCCGCGTCTACATGGGCGCCGAAGATGTTCGGCGCCAGGAATTGAACGTTTTTCGCATGCGGCTTTTGGGCGCGGAAGTGATTCCCGTGCAGTCCGGCAGCAGGACTTTGAAGGACGCCATCAACGAAGCGATGCGCGACTGGGTGACGAACGTGCGCGATACATTTTATGTGCTCGGTTCGGTCGTGGGGCCGCACCCTTATCCCATGATGGTCCGCGATTTTCAATCCGTGATCGGCCGTGAATCGCGGAAGCAAATCCTGCAGGCGGAAGGGCGCCTTCCGGAGGTGGTTCTCGCCTGTGTCGGCGGCGGATCAAATTCCATGGGGCTCTTCCATCCCTTTTATAATGACCGCAAAGTTAAAATGATCGGCGTCGAGGCTGCGGGACATGGCGTCGCAACGCAAAAGACCGCGGCCACACTCAGCAAAGGCAAGCCCGGCATCCTGCATGGCGCGCTTTCTTATGTTCTTCAGAACGCGGACGGCCAAATCCAGGAAGCCCATTCCATTTCAGCCGGCCTCGATTATCCCGGCGTCGGCCCCGAGCATTCGTTCTACAAGGATTCAAAGCGCGCGCAGTATCTCGCCATCACCGATAAAGAAGCTCTCGATGGATTTGTTACGCTTTCTCAAACCGAAGGCATTATTCCGGCGCTCGAGACCGCCCATGCGATTGCCCAGGTGAAAAAGACCGCCCCCAAACTATCCAGGAATAAAATCATGATTGTTTGTATTTCCGGCCGGGGTGATAAGGATGTTGTGGAGATACAAAGACTGCTCGATCAAAAAAATTTGAGTGATAGACATCAAAAAAATAAAAAATGAATCGATTGGAAACGAAGCTTAAAGATATTCGCCGCCAAGGAAAAAAAGCCCTGTCGGTATTTTTAACGGCCGGGTATCCGACCATCCACGCCACCGAGGAACTGGTTCCAGCGCTGGAAAAAAGCGGGGTCGATTTTTTTGAGATAGGCTTTCCGTTCTCAGATCCCGTTGCGGACGGTCCCGTGATTCAACGATCCTCCGAAATTGCGATTAAAAATGGAATGAATTGGGACCGGCTGCTGGATACCGCGCGGCGTATCCGCAAGAAATCGGAGGCGCCCTTGGTTTTTATGAGTTACGCGAACACGCTCTATTGCCGCGGATGGAAGCGGTCCATCTCGGAGTTAAAACGCGCGGGTTTTGACGCGGCGATTCTTCCCGACATGATTCCTGAAGAATCCGCCAAAGTCAGCGCGGAGTTTCGCAAAGCGGGGCTCTCTCTGGTCCACCTTTGCGCTCCGACCTCCGGGGGAAAACGCTACGGTATCATCGCCAATAAATCTTCGGGATTTGTTTATTGCGTTTCCGTCGCGGGCGTTACGGGTGCGCGCAAGGCGCTTCCCGTAGCCGATATCTCCAAATTTGTATCGTCCGTGCGCCGCGCTTCCAAATTGCCGGCGATGCTGGGCTTCGGCATATCGAAGACCGAGCACCTGGACGCATTTGCGCCCGCGGCCGACGGCTTTGTGATCGGCTCCGCCATGATCCGCGCCCTCGAAGGCGCCAAATCCGCCGGCGCAGCGGTCGCCAGAGCCAAAGCGCTCATCAAACCTTTCGCGCGCCGCATCGAATTGATCAGTAAGAAATCCGCTCCAATCAAGCATCAGAAAAAGACGAGGTGACCTATGGCCGAAAATCAGACGGGCTCGGAAAATACGGAACAGCTTTGGATTAAATGCCCCTCCTGCGATCAAATTATTTACAAGAAGGAGATCGAGGAAAACGCGAAGATCTGCCCCAAATGCCACTATTACATCCGGCTGAATCCCATGGAGCGGCTGGAGATGCTGGCGGATAAAAAGGCCGACGGCTCTTTGGATTTTGAGGAGATCGACGCCGATTTGTCTTCGGGCGATCCGCTTGGTTTTTCCATGCAGGCTTCAAGCGCAAATGGTGAAGCTCCGAAGCCCGTGAGCGGTTATATCGCCAAGCTGGAATCGGAGAAGAAGAAGACCGGTCATGCGGATGCGGCGATCTGCGGCATCGCGAAGATCGGCGGGCACCGCGTCTCGGTTGCGGCGATCAATTTTGAGTTCATGGGCGGGAGCATGGGCTCCGTCGTGGGCGAAAAGTTTACCCGGGCGATCGAAAAAGCGCATGAGGAAAAAATTCCGCTCATCATGATTTCGGCTTCTGGCGGCGCGCGCATGCAGGAAGGCATTCTTTCCCTCATGCAGATGGCTAAAACATCGGCCGCATTGGCCAGGCTGGACGAAGCGGGAATATTGGCGCTTTCCATTCTTTGCGACCCGACCACCGGCGGCGTCACCGCCTCCTTTGCAATGCTAGGCGACCTGAACATCGCCGAGCCGAAGGCGCTCATTGCCTTCGCGGGACCGCGGGTGATCGAACAAACCATCCGCCAGCAGCTGCCCGAAGGATTCCAGCAGTCGGAGTTCCTGCAGCAGCACGGCATGGTGGATCTCATCGTGGAGCGCAAACAGATGCGCGCGAAACTGATCTCCATCTTCAATTTCTTCGACCCCGCCAAGACCTTCGTTGGAGGATCCGCCGTCTCAGCGTGAGCCAGGCCGAGACGCAGCGCTACCTCGATTCCCTGTCCAACCACGGGATCCGCCCCGGCCTTGAACGCATGCGCCAGATGATGCGCGCGCTGGGAAACCCCGAGTCGCATTTCCGCGCCATCCACGTAACGGGGACGAACGGCAAGGGTTCGGTTTGCGCGATGCTCGAAAGCGTGCTGCGTACAGCGCGCTACAAAACGGGCCTCTACACCTCGCCGCATCTCGTTGACGTTCGAGAGCGTATTCGCGTTTCAGGAGCCATGATCTCTCAATCGGAATTCTACCGCTCAATCCATACCGTCCGCGCAAGACTGAAAGCCATCGGCCTTGAGCGCGCCATTACGTATTTCGAGATCACCACCGCCGCCGCCTTCCATTACTTCGCTCAACGCTCGGTGGATATCGCCGTGGTGGAGGTCGGCCTGGGGGGCCGCTGGGACGCGACCAACGTACTGCCGCCCCCCGAACTCTGCATCGTCACCAACGTCGCGCTCGACCACATGGAATATCTCGGCAATACCGTGCAAAAAATCGCCGCGGAGAAAGCCGGCATCCTCAAGGCCGGGACCCCCTGCCTGACCGGCGCATCGGGATCCGCGCTTCAAGAAGTAAAAACGCGGGCAAAAACAATGGGAACCGCCTGCATCCTTTCACGCGGAGGCCGCAAGGATTCCTTTTTCAAACGGGCCATTCGAAATTTGCCGCTGAAGGGAAACTATCAAAGAATAAATCTCGCGATGGTTTTGGATGCAGTTGCGTTGCTTAAAAAGAAGGGTTGGAATTTATCGGGTCCGCAAGTCCTTCGTGGATTGGCAAAAACCGATTGGTCGGCGCGTTTTGACGTCCGGCGGTGGAACAGTCGGCCCCTTGTGATCGACGGGGCCCACAATCCGGCCGCCATGGACGAATTGATGGAAAGCGTCCGAAAACTGAAACTGGACCGAAAACCCTGTCTTCTGATTTTTAACGCGCTGAAGGATAAAAGTTTCCGGCCGATGATCCGTTCCTTGAAACGGGGACTTTCTATCACCTTGGTTCTATCTCCCAGGCTTCCGACGCCGCGCACTCTCGATCCGAAAGCGGTCCGGTCCGCATTCGCCGGCGAGGGCGTCCCAGTCCAAACGTTCCATTCAGTTCCGGCTCTGATCCAGCATCTGCCGGCCGCCGGCAAGAGATATGAATGGATTCTGGCGGCGGGCTCCCTTTATCTTGCGGGAGGAATTTTGAACGCGTTCAAAGGCCGGCTCCCGAAAACTTCACTGAGCGAGGCGTTTTCATGAAAAATTCGAAACGGTATATTCTGGGCGCCGATTGCGGCGGAACGAATCTGAAGATGGCGCTGGTGGACGATCGGGGCAGAATGGCCGCGTCCGATCTTCAACCGATGAATTACCGCCAGAGCCCCGCGAAGGCGATGGACGACATGGCGTCTTTGCTCAAAAGCTTCATGGCGCATCACGGCGCGGTCAAAGTCCGGGGATTGGGCATCGGCATCGCGGGAGACGTGGACCCGGTCCGCGGGATCGTCCGGTTTTCGCCCAATCTGGGCTGGAAAAACGTCCCGCTGAAAGCGCATCTACAGAAAAGGCTGCGGCTGTCCATCACGGTGGATAACGACGCCAATTGCGCGGCGCTGGGAGCGTTTCACCTCGACGCGCGCGGCGCCTGCGAAAATTTGGTCTGCCTGACGCTGGGGACGGGCGTGGGCGGCGGCATCATCATCCATAAAAAGCTTTATCGCGGCGCGACCGGATCGGCCGGCGAGCTGGGCCACATGACGATTGATTACCGCGGGAGGCGCTGCGGCTGCGGGAGCCAGGGCTGCACGGAAAGCCTGGTCGGAGCCTGGGGCATCGTCCAGACCGCGAAGGAAGCCATCGCCAAAAATCAGGCTCCGGGCCTTAAAAAACTGCTGAAAGTTCCGGGAAACATACTTTCACCCAAGCTGATCTCTCAGGCCGCAAGGTCGGGCGACGCCTTTTCGAAACGCCTTTGGGAACAGACCGGTTTTCAGCTCGGCTGCGTCCTGGCCAATTGCGTCAACATCTTCAACCCGGACCGCATCGTTCTGTCCGGAGGCGTTTCGAAGGTGGGGAATCTCCTGCTCCGCCCCGCTTTAGCGACCCTGCGCAAAAGGGCGTTCAAGGTCCCAGTCTCCAAAGTTAAAGTGACGGTTTCGAAATACGACGAAAAGCTCGGCGTGATGGGCGCCGCTTACTTGCTTTTTGAATAGAGCCGCGCGGTCCTTCTTTATTGTATTGGGCACAGGTTTCGGCCTGTCGCCCCTGATTCACGGCCAACCTCTGGTTTCGCCTTCAACCGCCTCCATCCGCGAGCCCATCTACTTCCAATCCGATTCCCTGGAGTACCGCCAGGCCGAACAAGTGATTGTCGCGACCGGCAGCGTCAAAGTTCAGCAGACCTCCTATACGTTCTACTCCGATCACGCCTATTTTGACATCCCGAACAAGTTCATGGAAGCCTGGGGTTCCGTCCGGTTCGAAGACCGCGCCGGAAACCAGATCAAGTCGCGCATGCTGAACTACAATGCGGATGACGGCTCAGCCTCGCTGAACGACGCGGAAGGGTCGTTTGGACCCTGGCTCTTCGCCACGAAAAAAGTCGAGCGGGACCTGGATGGAAACTTCACGCTCAGCAAAGCGAAGCTTTCAACCTGCCAGGCGGACCTTTCCAAATATCACCTCTACGGGCACAAAATCCGCGTGATGCCGGGCAAACGGCTGACGGTCCAACACGCCATTTTCCGCATCGGTCCCGTGCCGGTCCTCTATCTGCCCTACTACTACTATTCTTTGGGAGAAAAACACCTTTCCTTCCAGATATTTCCCGGACACAACCAGTCCGAGGGCGCGTTCGTGCGCACCATCTGGGGCTATCCTCCGACGGACGAAACGTACGTGCGGGTGTATCTCGACGCGCTGACCCGGCGCGGCTGGGGAACGGGCGGAGAGTTGAATTACTATGCCGCGACGATCAAAGGCGGACTCTACGGCTACCGGATCGACGACCGCATTACCGACCGGACGCGCTGGAACGCGCGGCTCTACCACTGGCAGCAGCTCGGACCCCGCCTGATTTTCCAGACCAACGCCAACAAACTCTCGGACGATCAGTTTCCGAACGATTTTTTCCGCGAAGATTTCAACCGCGTCGTGCGGGACTTCCGCTCTTCGTTCGCGCTGACTCAAGGGTTCAAGGGGTCGTTCCTCCGCCTGTTGGCCGAGCGCCAGGAAGAGTTCAGCCTGACGGAAAATGAGTTTTTTAACCGGGAGTCCTACGCGCCGCGCGTGGAGTACACAAACGTCCAGAGCCCGCTCGGGTTTCTGGGTATCGAAAAAATCCTGACCGCATCTTTTTCGAACCGCTTCGCGGGACGGAGTCTTTTGGGAGAGCAGCTGAACCGATTTTACCGCCGCGAATCGGAAGCGCAGATCACCCTGCTCCGCCGCGTTCCCCTCGCGCGGCCGACCATGCTGATCCCGCGCGTCAGTTTTCGCAACAATTGGATCGACCGGCCGCAGGGCGGCGAGCCAGATGAAAAATGGATCCAGCGCGGCCAGCTGGACACGACGCTGCGACAGAGGCTCGGCTACGCGGTGGACGTGGACCTCACCCACAGCATCAACCAGCGTCTCCAGGCCAACCGTGGGGAGGACCAGGGCCGTGAGCTCCATAACCTGGCATTTCTCGCAACTTACCAGCCGAACGGTGCGGTTTATTTAAGGCTGAATACGTCGCACAATCTGCCCCGCTCGAAAAACGAGCCGCTCGCCTTCCTCGAGCGTAAAAACTACACTCCGCTCGGCGGCGAGATTTCGCTCACGCCGAACAACACTATCGAGCTTTTTTTCAGGGAAGAGTATTTGCTTTATGATCCGAACACAGGGTCGCCGCACCCGCTCAGCACCCAGAGCGAGCTGATTTTCGGAGACCGCGCCTACGGAGGGAACTATTTCATGTTCGGCACCAGTTACCTCTCGTCGCGCGACGACTCGCTCGAGCTGCGCCAAGCGCTCCGCTGGACGCCTTTCGCCTGGCTGGAGCTGGAGGGCGCGCTGCGCAGCCGGGTTTTCTTTCGGGGGAGGAATTTCCTGAACGTGAAGGGCGGGGAATCGTTCGAAAAGGAAGCCAAGGTGAAGTCCGGCTGGCGCTGCTGGGATTTTTCGGTGACGTTCCGGGAACGGAAAGGCGTTTATGAATTTGTCTTTAACATTGAGCTCCAACTGGAGCGGGCCGAGCGGGAGAAGCAGCGGCGGCGGAGCCAGGAAGCCGAATGGTATCCGTGGCGCGCCTATCAGTAAAAATTTAGTGGAAGAAAGTCCGGCGGGCGAATTCCAGGCCTTCGCGCACGGACATCATGGTGATGCCGAGGAACTTTTCAATTTTGCCCACCTTTAACCCGGCGCGCGGGGGGCGGGGCGCCAACTGCTTGAAGCGCGAAGAGTCCGTCGGCGAAAGAAATTTCTTGTTCAGTCCGAACGCGTCGCAAACCGCCAGAGAAAAATCATACCGGTTTAGAAAATCACTTCCCGAAACGTTATAAATTCCCGGTTCCCATCGGTCGCACAGCATCAATAAAATCTCGGCCAGGTGGGGATTATAGGTGGGCGTATTCCACTGATCGTTTACGATCGAAACGTTTTCACCGGCCTTGAGCTTATCCACCAGCCACATCAGGAAGTTGGGAGGGGCGTTCGGGTTCCAATCGTAAGGCACGCAGGTGCGGACCGTCATGGAGTCGGGGCAAAGCGACTGGACGGCCTTTTCCGCCTCCCACTTCGTCACCCCATAGTAATTGATGGGATTGGGCGCCGCCGATTCATCGTAGGGGCCCGCCTGGCCGTCAAAGATATAGTCCGTCGAAATATGTATCAGTTTAGCCTTGAACTTTTGGCATATTTCCGCTATGTTTCTGGCTCCATCCACATTGACGGAGCGGGCTCTGGCTGGATCCTTTTCGCAGCCGTCCACGTCGGTGATGGCGGCGGCCTGGATCACAAAGTCGGGCCGAAAGGGTTCAAATAAGGAATGGGTCTGGTCAGGCCGGGTAATATCGGCGGTCCAGACGTCGGAGCGGGTGGAAACCAGGTCCACTCCGATCCAATCGAAGCGTTTGCCGGCGATCTCCATAATGCGGTAACCGAGCCTGGATCCCGCGCCTACAATCATCAATTTTGGCTGTTTCATAGTAATAAATCACGATAATATCATTTGAGGCGAGGTTTTGATATAATATGCACTCAATTTCGGGAAAACATCGGGGGAAACAACCATGAAAGCTCTTGTATTGTCGGGCGGGAAAGGAACCCGCCTCAGGCCGATTACCCACACCTCTGCCAAACAGCTGGTGCCGATCGCCAATAAACCCATTCTTTTTTACGGTCTTGAGTCGATCGCCAAGGCCGGCATCAAAGAAGTGGGAATTATTGTGGGCGAAACCCATGCGGAAATCCGGGCCGCGGTCGGAACGGGCTCTAAACTCGGCATCAAGGTCACCTACATCCAGCAGGAAGCGCCTCTCGGTCTCGCGCATGCCGTAAAGATCGCCGAGGATTTCATGGACGGCGACGATTTTGTGATGTACCTGGGCGACAACTTGCTCGCCGACGGCATCGAAAAGTTCGTGCAGGAGTTCAAGAAGAACCGGCCCACCGCGCAGATTTTGCTCACCAAAGTTGCGGATCCCTCGCAGTTTGGCGTGGCGGAACTCACTTCCAACGGGAAAATCAAAAAGCTCGAAGAAAAACCCAAGAAGCCCAAAAGCGATCTGGCGCTGGTCGGCGTCTATCTTTTTGATAAAACCATTTTCAAGGCGGTCAACGCCATCAAGCCTTCGCCTCGGGGAGAGCTCGAAATCACCGACGCCATCCAGTATTTGATCGATAAAAAGTACACCGTGAACCCGCACCTCGTTTCGGGCTGGTGGAAGGATACCGGCAAGCTGGCCGATCTCCTCGAGGCCAATCGTCTCGTGCTGGACCGCATGGACAGCAAGAACGCAGGGTCTGTGGACAAAACCAGCACGCTCGAAGGCAAAGTCATCATCGAGAAGGGCGCCAAAGTGATCAACAGCACGATCCGCGGCCCCGCCATCATCGGCGAGCGCACGGTCATCAAGAACTCATTTGTCGGGCCCTTCAGCGCGATTTATCACGACTCCGTGCTCGAAGGCAGCGAGATCGAACATTCTATTGTGCTTGAAAATTCGCGCGTGGAAGGCATCAAGCGCATTGCGGATTCTCTGATCGGGCAGAACGCCACGGTCATCCAGTCTCCGTCCAAACCTTCCGCTTACCGCATCATGATCGGCGATTCGTCGCGCGTCGAAATCCCTTAATCCATTCAACATGAAAATTCTTGTCACCGGCGGCGCGGGTTTCATCGGTTCCAATTTCATCCGGTACTGGCTCAAGAAATACCCAGCCGATACCATCACCAACCTTGATTTGATGACCTACGCCGGAGATCCCGGCACCATCCCTGAATTCAAAAAGAAGGGCGTGAAGTTCATCAAGGGCGACATCTGCGACAAGAAAGTCGTGGATAAAGCCATGAAAGGCCAGGACGTGGTGTTTCATCTGGCGGCCGAGTCGCATGTCGATCGCTCTATTCTGGGCGCTCAGATTTTCCTTCAGACCAACATCCTCGGGACGCAGACGTTGCTCGAAGCGGCGCGCATTCACAAACCCAAGCGCTTCGTTTATATCTCGACCGATGAAGTCTACGGCTCCATCGAGAAGGGCCACTTCACGGAGAAGCATCCCATCGAGCCCAACAGCCCCTATTCTGTTTCCAAGGCGGGCAGCGACCTGCTGGTCCGCGCCTATCACGTCACCTATCATCTGCCGGTCATCACGACGCGATGCTGCAACAATTACGGGCCCTATCATTTTCCTGAAAAAGTCATTCCGCTGTTCATCACCAATTTGATGGAGGGGAAGAAAGTTCCCGTGTACGGCAAGGGCGCCAACGTGCGCGAATGGATTTACGTGACGGACCACGCCAGCGCCATCGATACCGCGTACCGCAAGGGAACGCCGGGCGAAGTCTACAACGCGGGCAGCGGCTACGAGCTCAGCAACATCCAGCTCGCGCGCAAGATTCTGAAAGCGTTCGGCCACGGCGACGAGATGATCGATTTCGTCACCGACCGCCCCGGCCACGATCTCCGCTACGCCATCGATTCCTCCAAGCTTCGCGGCATGGGTTGGAAGCCGGAATACGAAGATTTCGAGAAGGGCCTCGCCGAAACCATCGAATGGTACAAGAAGAACACTTCCTGGTGGCGCAAGATCAAGGAAAAGAGCACCTTCAAGTCCTACCACAAAGTGCAATACAAGAAATGAAGATAGCGATCACGGGAACGTCCGGTATGGTCGGATACGACCTGTGCCAGGTCTTGGGCGAAAAGCACGAGGTCTGGGGCGTTGGGCGTACCCGTCCGGAATATGTGGCGAAAAACCGCTGGCGCGATCTGGACATTACGGATGCGGACGCTTCCAATAGCATCATTTCCGGCATCAACCCCGATTTACTGATTCATTCCGCGGCGCTTTCCAACCCTGATGACTGCGAGGCGGATCCCGAAGCCGGCTACAAGGCCAATGCCATGGGGACGCGCAACCTCGCCATCGCCTGCCAGCGTTTCGACACCGAAATGATGTTCATCTCCACCGATCAGGTTTTTGGCGGCCAGAAGGAAACGCCCTACATCGAAACCGATCCGACCGATCCCGTGAATCACTACGGCCGCTCCAAAGTTTGGGCGGAAGATTTCATGCGGACGCTGCTCCACCGCTTTTACATCGTTCGCACCGCGCTCGTGTTCGGCGCGCGCCGCCCGTCGTATGTGGACCGCGTAGCCCGCTGCGCTCTTGAAGGGGAATCCCTCACCGCCGCCACCGATATCGTTAATTCTCCCACGTATTCAAAAGATTTGGCTGAAGCCATCGGTTATTTGATTGAAAAGCATGCTTACGGCACGCTGCACATCGCGAACGAGGGCCATTGCAATCGCTACGAACTGGCGAGCTTCGTCGCCAAGCAGATGGGTAAGAAAAACACGTTCATCAAAAAAGGCTCCGGCAAGGATTTGAAGCTGAAGGCGAAGCGCCCCGGATACACGCCGCTGGCCAATTTCGTGTGGAACCTCAACGGATTTCCTAAAATACGGACCTGGCAGGAAGCTTTGGCGGATCACCTGTCGCAAAACCACGCTTTAGTCAAACACTAATAAAGGAATAAGAATAATGAAACTATCAATCATCGGAACCGGATATGTCGGGCTTGTCTCGGGAACTTGTCTTGCGGAGATCGGCCACACCGTGGTTTGCGTCGACGTCAACGTCGAAAAAATCAAAATGCTTAAAAAAGGGAAGATACCCATTTACGAGCCGGGTCTGGAAGAGCTCATCCACAAAAACGTCAAGGCGAAGCGCATCAGCTTCACGACCTCGATCGCCGACAGCATCAAGAACGCCGACGCCTGCTTTATTTCCGTTGGAACGCCGCCTCGCGCCGATGGATCCGCCGATCTTTCCTACGTGGAAGATGTGGCGCACGAGATCGCGGCCCACATGAAGAAGTACCTCGTCATCGTCGAGAAGTCCACCGTTCCCGTGGAAACCTGCGAGTGGGTCAAGAAGACCATCCTTCGCTACAATAAGCACAAGGTTCCCTTTGACGTGGTTTCAAACCCCGAATTCCTGCGCGAAGGCAGCGCGGTGGGGGACTTCCTGAAACCCGACCGGATTATTGTGGGGGTTGAATCGCAGCGCGCCAAAGACGTCATGCGCAAAATTTATGATCCGCTCAAGGCCCCAATCCTCTTCACCGACCCCAAGAGCTCCGAGATCATCAAGCATGCGTCGAACTCGTTCCTCGCCACCAAGATTTCTTACATTAACTCGGTCGCCAATATCTGCGAAAAAGTCGGCGCTAACGTGGATGACGTCGCGGAAGGCATGGGTTTCGACAAGCGCATCGGCCGTTCGTTCCTGAATGCCGGCTGCGGGTTCGGAGGCTTCTGCTTCCCGAAGGATCTCGAAGCGTTCCTCTGGATATCCAAGAAGCTAGGAGCGGATTTCGAAATCCTCGAAAGCGTGCGCAAGGTGAACGAACAGCAGAAGTTCAACTTCGTGCACAAGATCGAAGAGGCGCTCTGGATTCTGAACGGCAAGACGGTCGGCATGCTGGGCCTGGCGTTCAAGCCCAACACGGACGACATGCGTTTCGCGCCTTCCATCGATATCATCGCGATGCTGCAGGAGCGCGGAGCGAAGGTTCAGGCCTACGATCCCATCTCCATGCCGAACGCCAAGAAAGTTCTGAAAAACGTCGAGTTCAAGAAGGACGTTTACGACGCCGCCAAAGGCGCGGACTGCCTTGTGCTCATGACTGAGTGGGACGAGATCAAGAGCATGGATCTCTCCAAAATCAAAAAAGTCTTGAAGCACGCCACAATTGTGGACGGACGCAACATGTTCAACCTGGACGAGATGAAAAAGCTCGGCTTCCATTACTATTCCGTGGGACGGAAGCACGTATAGGGCGATGCGCTCAGAATTAATTCAGGACTGAAGGACTGATGAACATTTTGATCACCGGAGGAGCGGGCTTCCTGGGGAGCCATCTCTGCCGGTTTTTTTTGAGCAAGGGCCATCATGTCGCCTGCATGGACAATCTCAAGACGGGCTCGATGGAAAATGTCCGCGAGTTCCTCCCGAATAATAAATTCAACTTCATACAGTATGATGTCACCAACGAAATCCATTATCCGGGAAAACTGGATGCGGTGCTGCATTTTGCGAGCCCGGCCAGCCCTGTCGATTATCTGAAGTGGCCCATCCAGACTTTGAAAGTTGGCTCGCTCGGAACTCACAAAACTTTGGGTCTCGCGCGGGAAAAACGCGCGATCTACATGATTGCTTCCACCTCCGAAGTTTACGGCGACCCCCTCGTGAATCCTCAGAAGGAAGATTACTGGGGCAACGTGAACCCGATTGGTCCGCGCGGAGTCTACGACGAAGCGAAACGTTTTGCCGAGGCCATGACGATGGCCTATCACCGCTATCACAAGATGCCGATCAGGATTCTGCGAATCTTCAATACCTACGGCCCGCAGATGAGGCTCGACGACGGCCGCGCCATTCCCAATTTCATCACGCAGGCGCTCAAACACAAACCCATTACGGTGTACGGGAAGGGAACGCAGACCCGCAGCCTCTGCTACGTGGACGATCTGGTGGCGGGCATCTACAAGCTTCTGCTCTCCAACGTGAACCATCCCGTGAACATCGGCAACCCGGAAGAAATCCAGTTGATTGATCTCGCCGAACAAATTAAAATATTGACCAAGAGCCGGAGCAAAATCGCGTACAAACCCCTGCCGGTGGACGATCCGCAGGTTCGCTGCCCGGACATCACGCTCGCCCGTACGGAGCTGGGCTGGACGCCCAAGGTCAGCCTGAAAGCGGGCCTCGCGAAAACCGTGCCCTATTTCAAGCAAGCGCTAAAAAAGGAAGGCAAAATCTGAGCTACTCAAAACGTTTTTTCAAAGAAGTCCTCGAAGTCACCTCCAAGCTGGACGATAACAAAGTAGAGTCGATTGTGGCGGGCCTTGTGGATCTGCGGAAACGCGGAGGCCGGCTTTTCATTTTGGGCGTGGGGGGAAGCGCTGGGAATGCGTCCCATGCGGTCAACGATTTCAGAAAGATCTGCGGCATCGAAGCCTACGCGCCCACCGATAACGTTTCCGAGCTCACCGCCCGCACCAACGATGACGGCTGGGCTTCCATTTTCTCGAACTGGCTCAAAGTCAGCAAGGTTTCCAAAAATGACGCGATTCTCGTTTTTTCCGTGGGGGGCGGCAACGCGGAGAAGAACATCAGCCCCAATATCGTTTCGGGCCTTCAGGTCGCCAAAGAAGCGGGCGCCAGAATTTACGGAATCGTGGGACGGGACGGAGGCTATACCGCCAAGGTCGCCGACGTCGCGGTCATCATCCCGACCGTGCACCCCGACACCGTCACGCCGCACACCGAAGCGTTCCAGGCCGTCGTCTGGCACCTCATCGTCTCGCACCCCGATCTGCTCGCCAACGCGATGAAATGGGAGTCCACGAAGTAGTAAACTAGGCAGCAGGTCAGCTTCGCCGCCGCACCCGTACTGTAGCATCGTCCCGATTTATTCAACCTAACAGAGGAGAACGAAAGATGCCGAGCGCAACCACCCAACAGACCGGTTCCAAAGTCCTCAACCGCAAATCCCTTAAGATCAAAATTTTCGCAGACGGAGCCAATAAAGAAGACATGCTGAGCGCGTTCAAATCCGGCATGGTCGACGGCTTCACCACAAACCCCACCCTCATGAAGAAGGCCGGCGTCACCAACTATGAAGCCTTCGCGAAAGATATTTTAAGCGTCATCAAGGAACCTTTCATCTCCTTCGAAGTATTTTCGGATGATATCAACGAGATGGAGCGCCAGGCCGCCAAGATCGCGAGCTGGGGCAAGAACATCCACGTCAAGATTCCCGTCATGAACACAAAGGGCCAGTCCACAAGCCCGCTCATCAAAAAGCTGGCGGATAAGGGCGTCATTCTGAACGTCACCGCGATCCTGACCATCGAACAGGTGAAGGAAGTGGCGGGCGTCTTGAATCCCAATGTTCCTTCGATCGTTTCCGTGTTCGCGGGCCGCGTCGCCGATACCGGCGTCGATCCCATGCCGCTCATGCGGCAGTCGGCGGAGGTTTTGAAGTCGAACCCCAAGGCCGAGCTCCTCTGGGCCTCGTCCCGCGAAGTCCTCAATATCATCCAGGCTGAGGAAGCCGGCTGCAAGATCATCACCTGCACCCCCGACATCATCAAAAAGCTTTCCATGCTGGGCAAAGACCACTACGAGCTGTCTCTCGACACCGTCAAGACGTTTTACGATGACGGCCAGAAAGCCGGCTATTCTATCTAAGCCAAAACTTTTCCCATGCCGCAATCCCGCAAACCGAACGTTTTGGTGACGGGTGTCGCCGGATTCATCGGCAGCAACCTCGCCGACCGGCTCATCAAGGAAGGCTATCCCGTCATTGGCGTCGATAACCTCGCCTACGGCGTCAAAGCCCAGATCCCCAAGGGCGTAAAGTTTCATAAAGCCGACATCCGTTCCCCTAAAATCTATCCGCTATTCAAAGGCGTGGACTACGTGTTTCATCTGGCCGCAAAAAACTGCATTGCGGATTGCCAGAATGATCCCGTGGAGACGTCGGATATCAACGTAACGGGCACCGTGAACGTTTTTGAGGCGGCGAAGCGCAGCGGCGTGAAAAAGATTGTGTACGCCGAATCCTCCGCCATCTACGAGGGCAGCAAGAAATTTCCTACTCCCGAAGAGGAAGCCTCTCCGCAGAGTTTCTATGCGCAGAGCAAGTGGGCTGAAAAACTCTTCGCCGACGCCTACGGCACGTTTTATGGCGTCAAGTCCACCGCGCTCCGCTACTTCTGCGTCTACGGCCCTCGCCAGGATTACCGCCGCAGCATCCCGCCCGTCATGAGCGCCTTCATCATCCGCCTGCTGAAAGGGCTGCAGCCCGTCATTTACGGTTCCGGCAAGAAGCGCCGCGATTTCATCTACGTGGACGACGTGAACGATTTTCATCTGCGCTGCATCACGGACCGCAAAACCGACGGCGGCACGTTCAACCTCGGCAGCGGCGAAAACTTTTCGGTGAAGGACATCTACGAAGTCGTCGAGTCGGAGCTCCGCACCGGAATCAAGCCCATTTTCAAAAAAGATCTGCCGGGGGAATCGGAAATTACGCTCGCCGACACGCGCCGCGCCCAAAAGCTCGGCTGGCGCGCCAAGACCGGCATCCGCCAGGGCATCCGCGAATCCATCCGCTTTATCAAAGCCCAAGTCCTGCCGGGCCTGAAGTGAAGGCGCTGGTCCTGGCCGCGGGTAAAAGCACCCGCATCGCCGCCGCCGTTCCCTCCAAACCCAAACCCCTCATCGAAATCGCCGGTCAGCCAGTCCTCTTTCATAATCTCGATTTGTTGAAAAAGCATGGCATCCGGGACATCTGGATCAATCTCCATTATGAGCCGGATCAGATTAAAAAAGCCGTGGGAGATGGAAAACGCTGGAACGCCGCCATCCACTATTCGGAAGAAAAAGAAATCCTGGGCACCGCCGGTGCCGTCAGGAAGCTGGAAAAGGATCTCGCGGGCGAACCCTTTTGGGTGCTGTATGGCGACAATTACACCGATTGCGACCTGGTCGCCATGCTGAAGTATCATAAGGAAAAGAAAAGCGAGGCCACGATCGCTGTTTTCGATTATGACAAGAATCCCAACAGCCAGATCGCCGGGGGAACCGTGGCCACGGAGCCGGATGGCCGCATCCAGCAATTTTTGGAGGGGGAGAAGGCTCAAGGCTTGGCCAAGGCGGGGGCCCAAAGGCTAGTGAACTCCGGAATCTATCTGCTCGAGCCTTCCGTTTTGCCGCTCATTCCCGCTGGGTTCAGCGATTTCGGAAAGGACGTCTTCCCGGCCCTTTTACGAGAACGAAAAAAAATATATGCTTATACGATGCTTGGGTTTTGTTTCGCTGTCGATACGCCCGAAGCCATGAAAAACACCCAGGCCAAACTGCAAAGGAAGCCATGATCGTTACGCGCACGCCGTTTAGAGTCACTTTGGGAGGCGGAGGCACCGACCTTCCCTCTTTTTACGAAAAACACGGCGGCTTCATCCTCGCGATGGGGCTCGACAAGTACATGTACGTCTCTATCAACCGGCCGATCGTCGAAAAGCGGATCATCCTCCATTACACCAAGAGCGAAATTGTAGAAAATGTGAACGAGCTGAAGCACGAGCTCGCGCGCGAGGCTTTGAAGCTCAATCGGATCGATAATCAGATTGAAATCAGCTCCTTGGCCGATATTCCCGCCTCAACGGGCCTCGGCTCCTCCAGCTGTTACCTCGTCGCGCTCCTGATGGCCATCCATGCGCACCGCAAGGATTACATTGCTCTCCAGGAACTGGCTGAGGAAGCCTGCCACATCGAGCTCAAAATTTTAGGCAAGAAGATCGGCAAGCAGGACCAGTACATGGCGGCGTTCGGCGGCATGACGGTGCTCGATATCGCCAAGAACGGCAAGGTGAACGTGCGACAGCTTTCGCTTCGCCCTTGGGCCACTGCGGAACTCGTCGCCAACAGCCACATTTACTATTTGAACGTGAAGCGCGACGCGGTGGATGTGCTTCAGGATCAGGACAAAGCCATGCGCGAGAAGAGCGCGCTCAGCTCCAAGGTCGAAGACAGCCTGCTGAACATCAAGGAAATCGGGCAGAAGATATTGAAGTCGATTGAGAATGAAGACTTTGACTCCTTCGGCCGCCTGATGGACGAGCATTGGCAGAATAAGCGCAAGCTTTCCGAAAAGATATCGCTTTCCGAAGTGGACCATCTTTACGATCACGTCAAAAAGGATTTTGGCGTACTGGGCGGCAAGATCATTGGTGCCGGCGGCGGCGGATTCTTGATGCTCTATTGCCCCGAAAAGAAAAAGGAATTGACCGCCTACATGCAGACCAAGGGTTATTTCCGTCTTCCCTACAATATTGAATATGAAGGCACCAAAGTCGTCGCCAATTTGCGCAACAGTCAGGAACGGGACGCATGAAAATCGGTATTGCAGGGCTTTGGCATCTGGGCTGCACGTTATCCGCCTGCTGGTCGGGACTGGGGCATTCTGTGGTCGGGTATGATGATGACTCGCGCAAACTCGAGGGATTAAAGAAGGGCGAGGCGCCGCTCTTTGAGCCGGGCTTGAATGACGCTTTGAAGAAGAGCATGAAAGCCAAAAAACTGGACTGGACCCGGGATATTTCGGGTCTTTCCGATTGCGACATCGTTTTTATCACCTACGACACGCCCGTTTTGGACAATGACGAGAGCGATTTGAGTCCCATCCGGAAAGTCATTGGGCAGCTGAAAGATGTGATGAAGGACGGGGCGATGGTGGTGATCAGCTCGCAGATGCCGGCAGGTGTTTCCAAAGGCCTGCGCGCGGAGTTGCAGAAGCATAACCCGTCTCTAGAACTCGCCTATTCTCCGGAAAATCTGCGTCTGGGCGAGGCGATCTCCAGCTATATGAATCCGGGACGCGTGATTATTGGCGTTGAGAGCCCGAAGGCGAAAGCGAAGGCCGAGAAACTTTTCGGGGGAATTAAAGCGGAGCTTCGTTTCATGAATCTTACGAGCGCCGAGATGGTGAAGCATGGCATCAATTCTTTTTTGGCGACCTCCATCACCTATACGAATCATTTGGCAGACCTTTGCGAAACGTCCGGCGCGGATATTCTGGATGTGATTGGCGGCGTAAAGTCCGACCCTCGGATCGGAGTACGGGCTTATCTCACGCCTGGCATTGGTTTCTCGGGCGGTACGCTGGGGCGGGACCTGAAAGTTTTGTCGCACTTCCATAACGGCGCCTCGGATTCACCGGATTTCTTCGGCACGATCCATTCCATGAACCAGTCGCGCAAGAAAACGATTTTGGGCAAGTTGACGAAGATTGCGGGCGATACCCTGCAGAGCAAGAAGATCGCGGTGCTGGGGCTGACGTATAAGCCCGGAACGAGCACGCTGCGACGCAGCCTGCCGGCCGAGATCGTCCAGTTGATTTCCGCCAACGGTGCGCGCGTTTCGGTCTACGATCCCAAGGCGAATTACGCGGAGTGGGAAGGCAAAAAGGTTTTTACCGAGGCGGCGACGATGGAAGAAGCGGTCAAGGATTCGGACGTGATCGTGCTCCTGACAGAATGGCCGGACTTTCTCAAAGCGCCCTGGAAGAAGATGTACAATTCTCAAAAGCCCCAAGCGATTTTAGACACTAAAAATTTTCTGGCGGGACTCGATCTCAAAAAAATGGGTTTCAACTACTTTGGTATGGGAAGGAATTGATCATGGCGGACTACAGCCTTTCAGGTAAAACGGTTTTCATTACGGGCGGCAGCGTGGGCTTGGGTTACGCGGCTGCCAAGGCCTGCGCAGCGGCGGGCGCGAAGGTCATCATCGCAGCGCGGACGCAAAAAGATTTGGATGCCGCGCATCAGGATTTGCTCAAGATCAGCGCGGGGCATGAAAAATATGTGCTCGATGTCAGCGATGCCGGCGCGGTCAAGAAATGCGCGGAATGGGTGAAGTCCATGCACGGGCAGCTTGACGGCCTCGTGAACTGCGCGGGCGTGTACGGGCCGATCGGCGCGCTTTCGGATGTAAACCTCGCGGAATTCGAAAAAGCCATCAAGATCAATTTTCTAGGCACCGTATTTATGTGCGGAACGTTCGCGCCGCTCATCAAGAAGGGCGGGCGGATCATCAATTTTTCGGGCGGCGGCGCGGCGACGCCTTTCGCGAACTTTTCAGCCTATGCGACGAGCAAGATCGCCATCGTCCGGCTGAGCGAGAATCTCGCCGAAGAATACAAGGACAAGGGAATTACAGTGAACGCGGTTGCTCCGGGATTTGTGGTCACGCGGCTGCATCAAGACACGATCCAGGCCGGCGACAAGGCCGGCAAGGCGTTCCTCGAGAAGACCAAAGAGGAGATCGCCAAGGGCGGCGTGGCGCCCGAGGTTTCCGCCAATCTCACGGCCTACCTGCTTTCCGATTCGTCCGAAGGCATCAACGGCAAATTCATCAGCGCGCCCTGGGACGATTGGAAGAACCCGGCATTCCAGGAAAAGCTGAAGGCTCAAAAGAATTTTTGCACGCTGCGCCGCATCGATAACAAAGGTTTTGCCGAGGTCCAAAAATGAGCAGCATGGTCTCCATCGTCGTTCCCGTCTATAACGAAGAAGCCAATATCAAGGCCATGCATGCCAAATTGATGGAGCATCTGCCCGCCTTGAACCGCCCGTTTGAAATCATCATGGTGGATGACGGTTCACAGGACCGCACGTTCGAGGAGCTGAAAAAACTCAGCCCCGTCCGCGTGATCCGCTTTCAGAAAAACTCGGGTCAGACTTCCGCGATGGATGCCGGTTTTCAGGCGGCTCGCGGAGAGATTATTGTGACGCTCGACGGCGATTTACAGAACGATCCTTCGGACATCGATGCGCTGATCAAAAAGCTCGAAGAAGGTTATGATGTTGTCTCCGGCTGGCGCGTCGACCGCCACGATTCCTTTGGCCGGCGGCTGCTTTCGCGCAGCGCGAACTGGCTCACGTTCAAGGTGACGGGACTTTATCTCCACGATTACGCCTGCGCGATCAAAGCCTACCGCAGCCGGCTTTTCAAAGGCGTTCACCTCTACGGCGAGATGCACGTTTTTCTGCCGGCCTACCTCTACGGCCGCGGCGCGCGCGTCACGGAAATACCCGTGAAGCACCACGAACGCCAGGGCGGCGTCTCCAAGCATTACTTCATGAAAGCCGTGAAGGACATTTCCGATCTCCTCACCATTCAGTTTTTGTCGCAGCACATGGACCGGCCGCTGCTTTTCTTCGGAACCTTCTGTCTCATCTTCTGGTTCCTGGGTTTTCTTTCCGTTGTGGCTTCCATTGTGTTAAAAGTTTTGGAGCTTCGGAATTTCGCCCAAACCCCGCTCCCGCTCTTGGCCTCTTTCTTCATCATGATGGGCTTTTTGCTTTTCATGATGGGATTCCTGGCGGAGCTCATGGTCCGCATCTATTGCGAGACGCAAAAAATCACGCCCTATATCGTCAAGGACGAGATTGAAAACAAGTAAGATCCGCGCGGGTGTCGTTGGGCTGGGGCTCATCGGCCAGCGCCGCGCCCGCGTGATCGCGGCGCATGCGGGCAGCCGCCTCGCCTGGGTGGCGGATGCGAATCCCGACCTCGCGCAAAAGACCGCCGCGGAATTCGGCGTTCCGGGCTTCACCGACTGGGAAAGCGCGCTGCGCGAAGGCACGACCGACGTCGTGATCGTTTCAACCCCCAATTTTTTGCTCGCACCCATCGCCAGCGCCGCCATGAATGCCGGCAATCATGTCCTGATCGAAAAACCCATGGGAAAGAATTTGGAAGATGCCCTCCTGCTTAGCAAAACCGCGGCCAAAACCCGGCGGCGTCTCAAAATAGGATTCAATCACCGCTACCATCCCGCCCTCTCCAAGGCTCATGCGCTCTTTCAAAAAGGGAAGATCGGCCGCGCCATCAATATCCGCTGCCAGTACGGCCATGGCGGTCGCAAAGGCTACGAAAAGGAATGGCGGGGGAGCATCAAGATGGCGGGCGGGGGAGAGCTGACCGATCAGGGCGTGCACGTCATCGATCTCATCCAGTGGTTTTGCGGCGCTCCCAAAAACGCCTGCGCCTTTCTTCAAACCGCATTTTGGCCCATCAAGCCCTCCGAGGATAACGGTTTTGCCATGCTGCAATATGCGAATGGAGCGATTGCCAGCTTTCATACCAGCTGGACGCAGTGGAAAAACTTGTTCAATTTCGAAGTATTTGGCGAAAAGGGCAGCCTGAAGGTGACGGGCCTGGGCGGAAGCTACGGCCCTGAAACATTAACGGTAACGTTTCGTAAAAAAGAAGGCGGCGTTCCGAACCAGAGCGAAGTAAGCTTTACGGGAGCCGATCGCTCTTGGGAGCTGGAGTGGAAAGATTTTTATGACGGCATTCGCGGCAAAAAAGCCTTTTGGGGCCAGGCGCAGGAAGGTTTGGCTGTGATGCGGACGCTGGATGCGCTCTACCGCTCGCACCGTTCTCATAAAGTCGTGAAAGTCTGATGAAAAAAGCGCTGATTACGGGAATCACCGGGCAGGACGGCTCCTATCTTGCGGAGCATCTGCTGGAAATTGGCTATGAGGTTCACGGGATTGTGCGCATGGGGGAATCCTCCGCCGCGGATCCGCGCTTTTGGCGCATCGCATCCATTTTTAAAAAACTCAAGCTGCATCCCGCCTCGCTCGAAAGCAGCGCCGACATCCGCAGGGTCGTGGAGACCGTTGCGCCCGATGAATGCTATCACTTGGCCGCAAAAACCTTTGTCAGCTTTTCATTCGAGGACGAAGCCTCTATTTTAAGCGCCAACCTAAATGGCACTCACGCCATTCTGGCCGCGCTTAAAACTGCCGTGCCTCAATGCCGTTTTTTCTTCGCGGGCTCGAGCGAGATGTTTGGGAACGCTGAGGAATCGCCGCAATCCGAAAAAACCCGCTTTCGTCCGCGCACGGTCTATGGAATTTCCAAAGTCGCAGGCTTCGAGCTCACGCGGCTTTACCGCGAATCACATGGAATGCATGCTTCGAGCGCCATCCTTTTTAACCACGAATCGCCGCGCCGGGGAATCGAGTTTGTGACGCGCAAGATCACTTCGCACGTGGCGAAGATCAAAGCTGGCCAGTTGAAAGAACTAAAGCTCGGACGCACGGATTCAAAGCGCGACTGGGGCCACGCCAAAGAATATGTAAAGGCCATGCAGCAGATGCTCCAGCAAAAAACCGCGGATGATTATGTGCTCGCGACCGGACAGACCCATACCGTTCAGGAATTTGTGGACACGGCATTTCAGTCCGCCGGACTCGACGCCAAAGATTTTGTAAAGAGCGATCCCGCCCTTGTTCGACCGGGTGAAACCGTAGTGCTGGCGGGGAACGCTGAAAAAGCGCGCAAGGTACTCAGCTGGCAGCCGCAAACTCCTTTCAAGAAGATCGTGCAGGAGATGGTGGAGTCGGACCTTGAGATGCTGAAAACGGGAGTTCTTCGATGAAAGCGCCCCTGAGGACCACAGCATGGCACTAAGCCACAACGTCCAGAGGCGTCTGGATCTCATCATCCTTCTCACGCAGAAAGAGTTCGCGCTCAAGTATAAACGCACGTTTCTCGGAATCTTCTGGTCTATCCTGAATCCGATTTTACTCGCCATCGTATTCTTCGCAGCGTTCAAAGTCTTCATGCGCTTTGAGATCAACAACTACACGTTTTTCCTGTTATCGGCGCTCTTCCCCTGGAGCTGGTTTTCATCTTCCATCATCATATCCGCCCGGGCCATGGTGGATAATATTTCGCTGGTCAAAAAGGTGATATTTCCGAGGCACTATCTCGTAGTATCCGTTATTTTCGCGCAACTCATGCATCTGATCTTCGCCATCCCTATCCTGCTTTTCTTTTCCTTTAAGGACGCTCAGGGTCCGTCGGCGATATGGCTTGCCGGCATTCCTCTTCTCATCACAGTGCAATTCATTTTCACGCTCGGGCTTTGCCTGATGGTGGCCATATTCAATACCTATTTTCGCGACATCGAATATCTCGTGGCGGTCCTTATGAACCTGCTTTTTTGGATGACGCCCATCACATACCCGGCGAGCGCGATCCCGCCGCATTTCAATATGCTGCTGGTGATAAACCCCATGACCGGGCTGATGAGCGCATGGCGCGAGCTTTTTCAGAACAATCACATGCTTTGGAAAGAAGCGGGGACTTCGGCAGTGATGGCGATCATTTTCTTGGCGATCGGCGTGGCTGTCTTTAAAAAGATGGAACGGCGTCTGGACGAGGTTTTATAATGGCTGAATCAACCGGTAACTCAATCGTCGCCATTGAGGTTGTGAACGTCACAAAGCGGTTCCCTTCACAAAAGGGCGCCAGCGGTTTCAAGGAATGGATTGTGAAGCTGCCCAAAAACGCGATGAAATCCAATCCGACATTTACTGCGTTAAATCAGGTCAGCTATAGCGTGCGGCGCGGAGAATGCGTCGGCATCATCGGCAAGAACGGCGCGGGAAAGAGCACCATGCTTTCGCTGCTGCTCGGCACCAGCCACCCGAGCGAGGGGGACATCATCGTTCATGGCAAACGGACGCCGCTGCTTGAGCTGGGCGCAGGTTTTCACCCTGACCTGACGGGCCTCGAAAATATTTATTTGAACGCGGTGCTTCTGGGCCTGACGCGCAAACAGGTTTCCGAGCGGCTCGATAAAATCATCGAATTTTCGGAGATTCAGGAATTTATCGGACAGCCGGTGCGGACTTATTCGAGCGGCATGTACATTCGCCTCGCCTTCTCCATTGCGATTCATACGGACCCCGAAATTTTGCTCATCGATGAAATCATGGCGGTGGGGGATGAATCCTTCCAGAAAAAATCGGGCAAGGCGCTGACGGGGCTGATCAAAAGCGGCGTCACCACGGTTTTTGTGTCGCATAACCTCGAGGCCGTAAAACAGATCTGCAACCGCTCGATCTGGCTGGATCACGGGACCGTCCGCATGGAAGGGGATCCCGCCAAGGTTACCGAGGCCTATCTCTCCGATTCCCGCCAAAAGATGGAAGCCGTTTGATGGAGGCCGTCTGATGTCTCTTTCCTCGCAAGAATCCGAAGGAATGAAATCCAAATTGAAGAATATCCCGCTGTTGACGTGGCTGGTGCGGCTCCTGCGCCTGCCGAACCGATTTACCGAGCTTTCGTCCCGATTTGACCGCCTCGAAGCCGAACAGCGCTCTGCGCTGGGCGAACGCCGGGCCGACTTGGATGAAGTGCGCGGACAGATCTCGACCCTCGCGCGCGATTTGGAGCAGATTCATCTCGCGCTCAAAGAGAGGGCGGGAACTTTGAACATCGATCAGATCAAAGCGGTTTCCAAAATGGAATTTTCCTCCGAGACCTACATGTATTTCGCTTTTGAAAACAAGTTCCGCGGCGCCAAGGCCGATATCCTGAAAAGCCAGGGCCAGTACATCCCGTTCATTCAGGACGCCAAAAAGACCGCGGGAAACCTGCCGCTGCTGGACGTGGGCTGCGGACGGGGCGAATTTTTGAAACTGCTCAAAGAGCAGGGGATTTCTGCAAAGGGCATCGACTCAACCAAATCCATGGTGGATGCCTGCCACGAGCAGGGGCTCATCGCGGTGCAGGATGACCTGTTGCACTTCCTGAAAAGCGTGGGTGAGAATTCCCTTTTGGGTCTCACGGCGTTCCAGGTGGTGGAACATCTCCCCGTGGATTACCTGATTGAGTTCATTAAAGCCGCACGGCGGCGGATCGCAGACGGCGGCGTGATCATCCTCGAGACGGTGAACCCCGACAGCCTGAGCTCGCTCAAAAACTTTTACCTCGATCTCACCCACCAGAATCCCATCCCGCCCACGACGCTCAAGTTCGTGGTAGAAAGCGCCGGATTCAAGAACGTGGCGGTCCGATACACCTCCGAAATCGCCGAGGAATCCAAGCTCAAGGGAACCGATCCCAACATCCAGAAGCTCAACCAGCTGCTGTTCGGGCCCCAGGACTACGCGGTCATCGGCTGGAAATGAATGCGCTGGACCGGGTACCCTCACGATTCCGGGCTCTGATCCCGGCCCTCCTCGCGGCGCTTTTCTACTGCGCCGTCCTTTTCCGCTTCGCACAGACCCAGTTTAACCGCAACATCACCGGTTTTTCCTACATCAGCCATAATTATCCCGCGGTATCTGTCTGGACCGAAAAGACGTTCATCCGGCAGGACGATGGCTATGACGGCATGTTTTATTACTACATCGCCCACGATCCATTTATACGGACGGACCTTTACAAATCCTTCATGGACGGATGGACCGCCTACCGCTATCAGCGCATTGCCTACCCTCTGGCCGTTTACGTTTTATCCTTTGGCATAAGAGAAATCATCCCTTATATGATGGTCATTGTGAACGTTCTTGCCGTGGCGCTCGGAGTTTTCTTTTGCGCGAAAATCGCCGAGTTTTATGGCCGGAACCCTTTCTACGCATTGGCCTACGCCGCGATTCCCGGCCTGATTCTGGCGGTCACTCGCAATCTCACGGAACCCATGCAGATGGCCTGTATCGTGGGGGGAATTTATTTTTATGTCTGCCGGGAAAATAATCTGGTTTCGGCCCTTCTTCTGGCCGTTGCGGCTCTTGCTAAAGATACCGCCATGCTCGTCCCCTTTGCCTTTTTTGTCATGGAAATTTTCAAAAACCGGAGGGTCCGGCAGGCGATGATTTTCATACTTCCTCCTCTCCTCTACTTCGCCTGGCGCGCTTATGCCGTTTCCATGATCGGAGATTCCGCGGTCCCGCACGGCGACTACAAAAATTTCGGGGGTTATCACAGCCTTTATCCGGTCCCGTTCCTTCCTTTTTTCCGGATCGCAGCCCATAAGTGGCAGGCGATGCAGCCTTTTTCCTCCATCAATCACGACACGGTAGATTTTTTCATGACTCTTTCCTGCTTTTCCGCAATCCTGATCGCCTTCCGGGAATTTAAACATCTATTTCATCCAATATCCGCCTGCGCGCTGTTGTTCGGCGTTCTGGGAGCGTTCGTAGCCAACCCCTGGATCGAATTTTACGGCTACGGCCGCACGCTGGCGCCCATCCCGGCCCTGCTGCTCCTGGTTTTCTTTTCCGAAAAAAGCCGGGCGGCCTGGGTGCCGTTGGGCTTGGGCGCTTTATCAATCGTCTTTTTTCTGCGTTGTTCCGGAGTCGCCTGATGCCCGTGCGGTTGATCCGAAACAAGGCATTCCTTCTCGTTCTCATCGGCATTGCCTACTCGGCAATCCTTTTTGTTTCGGCCAGGAACCAGTTCGGGGGAAAACTATCAGGGTTCCTGTTCACGAGCCCCGTGGGACGCTGTCCGGACGTTTATCATGACGGCCTGCTCATCCGGGACGACAGCGGCTATGACGGACAGTTTTTCTACTACATGGCGATCGACCCCTTCATACATAACCCGCAGCTCTACCGCTGCACGGGGATTGACGCCTACCGGTACCAGCGCGTTCTTTTTCCGCTTGTTTCTTCCGCGCTGTCCGGCGGAAAGAAGGAGCGGCTTCCGATCGTGATGCTGGCGGTCAACCTCGGGGCGATCCTGCTCGGCGCGTATTTTCTGATGCGGATCTGCGAGTCGGCCGGGCTGCATCCGGGCGCGGCGCTTTTTCTCGCCTTTTCCCCGGCCCCGCTGATCAGCCTCACGCGGTCCACGTGCGAGCCTCTCTATATCGCGGCCCTGATCGGGGCGTTCTACTTTTACGCGGTGAAGCGCCATCTGGCCTGGACCGCCGCGGCTCTTTGTTTGTCGATGTTCGCCAAAGAGCTGGCTCTGGGCACGGCCGGCATTCTGTTGATTTTTGAGTGGGTCCGGCGGCGCAATTTCAAAGAATCTCTCTGGCTGCTGGCGCCCTTCGCGTTTTACGCGCTGTGGCAATGGAGGGTGGATTTGCTGTTCGCCGAGCTTCCGGTTCATGTGACCCATGCCCAGCCCGGCGCGATCGGGAGTTCGGTCGTCAATTTCTTCGTATATTTTTGGGAACGGCTCGGTATGATCCGCATCGCAGCTCCGCACACCTGGGCGGATCCCCTGCTTCAGGCGAACCTCATGCTCTGTCTGGGACTCTTCGCGCGCGCGGCGGCGAAACTGGATTCGCCCTATCCCTGGATCGGCGGGTTTTTCAGCCTGCTCGTGATGGGTTTTTCGTTCCCGCCGAACGGAACCGATTTCTGGGGCTACGGCCGGCACAGCGCGGAGATATTCCTCTGCGCGTTTCTTCTCTTCGCGGCCGGACGCGAGAAAATTTTCCGGATCCCTCTCATCTTAAACGCGGCCGCGTTCATTCTGCTCGCGGTTCTGGTCATCTGATATGGATTTCCGGTCTGTCGCGCGCAAAAAACTCCTTTTGCTTTCCCTGGTCGCGGCGGTATACGCGACGTTTATCTGGCGGTTCGCGGCGCAGGATTTCAACGGAAACCTTTCCGGTTTCCTCTACGTGGGTACCGCGTCGATCCGTTGTCCGGAGGCCTGGTATCCGGGCCTCATCCTTAGAGACGACGAGGGATTCGACGGGGAATTCACGTACTACCTGGCCCTGGACCCCCTGCTCAGGAAAGGGCTCTATCGCTGTACGATGACGGACGGGTACAGATACCAGCGGATCCTGCTTCCCTGGATGACGGCGGCTGTCGGAATGGGGAAAATGGAGCGGTATCCCGCGATCATCGTGTTTTTGAACCTTGGCTTCATCCTGCTCGGGAGCAATTGGATGATGCGTTTCTGCGAAGACCGCGGCGCCCATCCCGCCTTCGCGCTGTTCTATCCGCTGTCGATGGGCGTGATGATCGTGCTTTCACGGAGCACCAACGAAATCGTCTGCGGGTCCCTGGTGGCCGCGGCGCTCTACCGCCATATCGCCCGCGGAGACTCGCGGAAAGCCGCGTTGTATTTCTGCGCCGCGGTGCTGGCAAAGGAAGTCGCCCTGGCCGCGATCGCCGGGGTGCTGGTTGCGGCGGTTCTCGAGCGCAGGCCGTGGAAATCTCTGCTGCCCTTCGCGGCGCCCTTGGGCGTCTTCGCCGCCTGGCAGGGGTACCTGTACACGATATTCGGAAAGCTTTCGGTCAACCAGACCAACCTCTCGCAGGAATTTTCCGTCCGCTATCCGCTCCAGGGCCTGATTGAAAAATTCATGGATCTGTGCCGAAACGCGGACTTCGCGGGCGTCGTGACGCAGCTCAAGGTTTACATTCTTGTCGAGCCGATAATGATGCTGGCGGTCCTGGGCACCGCCGCCCTTCTGATCGCCAAACTTCGGGACTACAAGAGCCCCATCGCCTGGACCGGCCTTTTTTACATGGTGCTGCTCCACGTCGCGCAAAGCGTGCCGCCTTCGGGTAACGATCTCTACGGCTACGGCCGCCACAGCTTTGAACTGTTTCTGCTGCTCCTGATGCTCTTCATCCTGGAGCGTCGGAAAATTTACCTCGTTCCGCTGGGAATGAACTCGGCCGTGATGGCCGTCAAATTCTACACGCTGATAAAAACGTGAACGCATGATCTCCGGAATGATCCATCTCGCATCAGTATTGGTCGCGGTTCTGGCGGCCAGCGCCGCCCTGGGCGGGGGCTGGGCGCGGATTTTTGTTCGCAGCCGGCCGCGGGCGATGCTCCTGGCGCCCTGGTTCGGGATCGGGCAGACTGGGCTCATTTTGATCGCACTTTCCAGCCTGGGAATTTCAGTAGGCCGCGGATTTTGGATACCGATCGCGGCCGCCGCGGCGGCATGGGTCGCGAGCCTGCGATTTTTTCCGCAGACCACCGAAGAATCTGCCGAAAACACTCCGGGCCCGAGGCCGCTCATGCTCCTTGTTGCGGGAACTTTTCTCGCCGCGTTCCTGTTAACCCTGCCGGCCGTCAACCGCGATGGAACCTTATCCGGTTTCACGATCGGCAATCAGGACCTCTTTGATTATTCCCTTACGGCCGAAGTTCTTAAGACCCGGGACTTCAGGCCGTTCATCAGGCCCTTCGGCGACCAGCCGGAAAATCCGGAGGCCTCCATGGGCGAACGGGCCGCGTCCTGGCAGGTTCCGTCCACGCGCTGGATCCCGACCTTTTACCTTTCGTTTCTGTCCAAAATTCTGCGCCTGGACAGCTCCACACTCTTTTCCATCCTGATCGGATCGGCTTACGCGCTTTTTATCCCGCTTCTCTGGTTCATCGCGAAGGAATCGTTCGGGCTGCGCGGCTGGGGATGGGCGGCCTTCGCCTTGGCTCTGTCCAACCCCCACATGATCTACGTGGTCCATCACGGGTTCCTGCCGCAAATCGCGGCGACGGGGTTTCTTCTGGGTTTTTATATCCTGCTTCCGGATCTCGCGGAGCGGGGGAAGTTTCCACTGCGGAGCGCGGCCGCGGCCGGATTTTTCGCCGCGGCGGTTCTCGGGTCCTACCTTGAACTCTTTACGTTCCTTTCGTTGACTGTCGCCGCCTACTTCGTTCATCTGGCCGTCGCGCGCGAGTTGACTCCGCGCGAATGCGCGGGACGGCTGGCTGCGGGCGGAACCATCTGCGCCCTGCTCGCTCCTTACCAGACGGCGATGCTGATCCCGATCGTATTGTTTCATTCCGACTGGGCCGGCGGCGGATGGGAGATGTCCGAGCGCTACTACCTTTTCCTCGGGCAGATGGGCGTCTGCCGGCAGGGCGCGCAAACCATCACTCCCATTCCCGCGCTGGAAATTGCGGGCGGCGTCGCGGTGGCGGCGGGGATCGGGACCGCGCTCGCGTCCTCGAAACGAAAAGCGCTACTGATATGGATCGCGTTTCCGTTCCTCCTATCCGGCGCGAGCTCCTACTGGAACAACTGGAACTACAGATACTTCAAAAATCTGACGTATATCTACTTCTGGGCTCCGCTCATGCTCGGAGCGCTGATCGCGCGACTGGCGGAGCGGAAAGGGGACGCGGCCTGGGCGAGGCGCGCGGCGATCGCCGCCGCGGTCTGCGTCGGACTGTTCACTCTAGCCGCGGGACTGAACGCCGCGCAACGCCTGAAGTGGGCCTGGCTCGGGGCCCGGCACGTCCCGCAGGATCGCGCGGGACTCGGCGCGCTCAATGAAACCCCCGGCGTGCGGACCTATTACGTGCAAAACGATGATCCCTGGGAAAGCCTCTGGATGGGCTACCGGCTCCGCGACAAAAACCTGGTGTTCGACGTCTACCACCCCTACCTTCGGAACGAAGTGCGGAACCCGAAGGTTCCATGGGACGGCGCCGTTATCGCGCCTGAACGCTCCGCTTCCGGCTCGGGCGTTGAAGTTCCTCCTCCGAATCCATGATCTACGTTCAAACAGCCGCTCTGATTCTGGGTCTCTATGCCCTCACGCTTTTCATGGGGATCGGGCTCGCGTCGCTGTTGTGTCCGGACGACAGGGAGGACGCCCTGATTTTTGCCCCCTGGGCCGGCATCGCGATGACGGCGTTCGTCCTGATCGCCGCCGGTTTTCTGGGCCGCAGCGTGGGAGACGCCTTCTGGCTGCCGATCGTCCTCAGCACATGCTTTCTGGCCCTGGCGATCCCCCTCGGAAGATTTTCTCCGGATATCGGCGCTCTGAAATGGCATGCGGCATTCGCGGCCGTCTTCGTGTTCATCATTGTTTCTCCCGTGCTTTTTTTTCACCGGGGCCTCGCCGGGGTCAGCATCGGGAACCTGGATCTGTACGATTACGTGATGTGCGCGGATTACCTCAATAATCACACCGTGGCGCGTTTTCTGACCCCGTTGGGACAAAACCCTTCCTGGCCCGACGCGACGCTTCAAGAAAGAGTTGTTGCCTGGCAGTTTCCGTCCACCCGCTGGGTCTCGTATTTTTTTCTGTCGTTCCTCTCGACCGTTTTCCGGCGCGATCCGGCCGAGCTCTTTACGCTCTACATTGCATTTCTGATCGCCCTCTTCATTCCGGTCGTCTGGAAGTTCGCGAAAAACCGGCTGTCGCTGGAAAAACCCTTACTGACCTCGGCCCTGGCGCTGATCGTGCTCAACCCTCACGTTCTGTACATCGCGTTCCATGGATTTCTGCCCCAGATCTGCGCGACGGGGTTTCTGGCCTGCGCGCTCTATTTCCTGGACCGCGCGGCGGAGGACCGGAGCGCGGGATCGCGCGTCCTGCTCGGGCTCTTTTCAGCGGGCGTGCTGGGAAGCTATCCCGAACTTTTCACGTTTCTCGTCATCATCGCGGCCGCCTACTGCGCGGGGTCGGCCCTTTTCCGAAACCTATCGGTCCGCGACGCCCTGCTGCTTTTTTCGCTGGTCCTCTTGGGCCCGGCCCTAATCTATCCCTACCAGGCTTACCGCTATGGCCCCATGATGATTTTCAACACCCAGATTATTGACGGCGGATGGGACGTGACGAAACGTTTTTACCTGTTCTTCTTCATGATGGGCGGAAACTTCGCGCACCCGTTTTTTCCGCGCCCCGTTCCGTGGCTCGAGTGGATCACAGGGCCCATTCTGCTGGTTCTCTTTCTGTACGGGATCTGGAACTCGAAGCGCAGGGTTCTTCTGTTGTCGGTTCTGGCACCGTTCCTTTTGGCCGGAACGCTGTCTTATTTCAGGGGATGGAACTATCGTTATTTCAAAAACTTCACCTACGCGTACTACCTCGTGCCGTTGATCCTCGCGCTCGGCCTTCAGCGCCTCGCCGTTACGGCGCAGGCCGTCCGCGTCGCCAAATTTTCAATCATCGCGCTGATGGTGATCGCGGGAGCCAAAAGCCTGGAGGCGATCTATTTATCCGCCCATTGTTCCGTCGTTCCCGTCCATGCCAAGCCGCTGGAGAGCTTCCGCTCCGATCCCGACGTCCAGACCGTCCTGCTGGGAGATATCGGCTTTTGGGACGGCATGTGGGCGTCGTATTATCTGAGGAACAAGGTCTTTAATGTCTCAAACGACAAGACGCCTTACATGCGCTGCGAGGCGAAAAAGGCAGGGAAATACTATACTCACGTCCTGACGGGAGCAAAGAACGCCGCGCGCCTGGGCGGAAAAATCCTCTTCGAATCGGGGGACATCGCCTTCGTCGAGCTTCCCGGGATAAAAAATCCATGAAAATTGTCGTTAATACGAACTCACTGCTCACGCCGCTCACCGGCATCGGTCAATACACCTACCAGCTCTGCAAGGCGCTGCGGGAAATCGACGCGTCAGATCGCTATACCTACTACTACGGCTTTTTCTCGCCCGAACTTTTCCGCTCGGACGGAAACAAGGCCGATGCTTCCCCGGAGCAGAGAAAAATCAATTTCTACAAGCAGATGAAGAATTGGCTCAAAAAGATCCCCGTGATCGGCAAGTTTGGGCGCGATCTGCGCACCGCGGCCAATTTCGGCAAGCAGTGGCTCACCGGCGAACGCCACGACCTCTACTTCGAACCCAACTTCATTCCCCTGCGCGAGGTTTTCGCGCGCCGCACGGTCACCATGATCTTTGACCTCAGCGTGATCCTGCATCCCGAGTGGCATCCGGAGGAACGTGTGAAGATTTTTAAGCGCCAGTTCTACAAAGGCCTTAAAAAAGCCGACCGGATACTCACCGCGACGCAGTTTATCAAGGGCCAGATCATGGAACACCTGAAAATTCCGGCGGATAAAATCACCGTGACGCCCATTTCCTGCAACAAGGATATATTTTGTCCGCGGACGGCGGAGGAAAGGTCGGCGATTCTTTCAAAACTTAAAGTCCCGAAACAGTACATCGTCTTCGTGGGAAGCGTAGAACCCCGCAAAAATATACTGGGCCTCCTGAGGGCCTACGCGAAACTGGACGCCAACATCCGCGATCAGGTGGGTATCGTTTTTTGCGGACCGGAGGGCTGGAAGAATGAAGAGGTCTTTTCGTTCATTCAGGAAAACGGCCTGATGAAGCATATCACCCGGCTCCATTACATTTCGGACGACGATTTAAGCGCGGTCTATTCCAGCGCCCTGGCCCTGGTTTACCCGTCGTTTTATGAAGGGTTTGGCCTTCCGCCGCTGGAAGCCATGTCCTCGGGCTGTCCCGTGATCGTGTCGGAAATCCCTCCGCACCGGGAAGTTTGCGGAGACGCCGCGCTTTACGCCGATCCTAAAGACCCGGACGCAATCGCAGCGGCGATCCGGAAAGTCTTCGAAGACGGGGCCCTGCGCGCGAATTTGAAGGAAGCGGGACTCCGGCAGTCGCAAAAGTTCAGCTGGGAAACCGCCGCGCGTCAGACGCTGGACGTGTTCAGGGAGGTTTCCCGGTGAAGATCGGCTTCGACGCGCGGATGATACGCCATTCCGGCATCGGGACGTTTCAGCGCGAGGTTCTGGCGCGACTGACCGCCGACCCTGCGTTTGACTTCACGCTTTTCGGCGATCCCGTGAAGATCGCGGATTTCATGGCGCGCAAGGTCCTTTGCGACTATCCGATCTATTCGCTGAAGGAACAGATTTTTTTTCCCGGCCTGTTGAAGCGCGAGACGTTCGACCTCGCGCACTTTCCGCACTATAACGTCCCGCTCGGCTACCGCCGGCCATTCGTCGTGACGGTCCATGACTGCATCCACCTGCTTTTTCCGAAATCGCGCCTCGCCTACCTCTACGCGAAAACGCTCATGCAGTCGGCGGCCCAAAAAGCGCGCAAGGTGATGGCAGATTCCCAACACACCAAAAACGATTTGATGCGCCTCCTGGGCCTGCCGGAAGAAACGATCGAGGTGGTTTATCCCGGGGTATCGGATCGCTGGCAAGCGCAGATCGATGAGGCGCGGGTTGCCGGAAAGCCGGGCCCCCTGTTTTCGCAGGAATATGCCCTCTACGTGGGGAATGTTCGTTCGTCCAAGAACATCGAAAACCTGGTGCGGGGTTTTGAAAAAGCGGCCGCGGGAAAAAAAATGCGTCTGATCCTGGCGGGAAAAAATTCAATGACGGATTGGACGGATAATTTCAAGCGAAGGGAGGATATCCTGTTCCTAAACGAAGTCTCGGACGCGGCGCTCGTCCGGCTTTACGCCCACGCCAAGATGTTCATATTCCCGTCCCGTTACGAAGGCTTTGGTCTTCCGCCGCTCGAAGCCATGGCCTCCGGAGTGCCTGTCATCTGTTCCAACGCGGCTTCTCTCCGTGAAGTGGCGGGAAACGCGGCCCTGATGTTTGATCCGGACGACGTGGATGCTTTGGCGGGTCACATTGCGCGGCTCTGGGAAGACGAGGCTTTACGCAAAGATTTGATCGCCAGGGGGACCGCGAACGCGGCGCGCTTCAGCTGGGACGCCTGCGCGCGGCAGGTCGGCGAAGTTTACCGCGAGGCGGCCCGATGATCCCCAAGCGGAACGGACCGCTCAAAGTCGCGCTCGTCCACGACTGGCTGAACGGCATGCGGGGCGGGGAAAAAGTCCTGGAAGTTTTCTGCGATATTTTTCCGGACGCGGACATTTTCACCCTGATCCATCAGCCCGGCACGCTTTCCCCAAAAATAGCGCGGCACAAAATTACCTCTTCCTTTTTGGAGAACCTGCCCCTCGCGCAAAAAAAATACCGCCACTATCTCCCGGTCATGCCCGCCGCCATCCGGTCGCTGGACCTTTCCGGTTACGATTTTATCGTTTCGACCAGCCACTGCGTGGCCAAAGGCTGCAATCCCAAGGGCGCGCCGCACCTATCCTGCTGTTTTACTCCCATGCGCTATATCTGGGACCAGTATCATCACTATTTTGACGGGGCGGCCCTGCCCGTTCGCGCCGCAATGGGAGCCATCCGCCCCTGGCTGCAGCGTTGGGATGCAAAGTCATCGCGCGGGGTCACGAAGTTCATCGCCATCTCGGAGTTTGTTCGCGACCGGATCCAAAAATACTACGGCCGCGAATCAGACGTCATATATCCTCCGGCGGATACCGACTTTTACGCGCCGGACGCGGCTGCATCTGCCGCTGGGAACGCGGGGAAAAGCGGCGATTATTATTTGATCGTTTCGGCGTTGGTTCCCTACAAGCGTCTGGACCTGGCCATTGAGGCGTTCAACCGGAACGGGTCAAAGCTGAAGATTATCGGCAAGGGTCCCGAGGAAGCGCGCTTAAAGGCCATCGCCAAACCTAACGTTGAGTTTCTGGGCTGGCGGAGCGACGAGGAGCTCCGGCGCCATTACCAGGATTGCAAAGCCCTGGTTTTCCCGGGGACGGAAGATTTCGGGATTGTTCCCATCGAGGCCATGGCCTGCGGACGTCCCGTCATCGCCTATTATGACGGGGCCCTGCGCGAAACCATCGTTGAAAACGCCACCGGCATCTTCTTCCGCGAGGCCGCCGCGGACTCGATCCTGGCCGCGATCCGCACCGCCGAAAGCGTCCGCTGGGACCCCGCCGCGATCCGCCGCCACGCGCTCCGCTTCAGCCGCCAAAGCTACGTCCGGCAGATCCGGGATTACCTTCTCAAAAACTTCCCGCTTCCGTTTGATTTCCCTCGGGACATTTCATAACATAGCCTCTCGCCGGCTGGGAGCCGGCGCCCCGTGAGAGGAATAAAAAAGCTAACTTACATCACCGGACTGTTCCTGACCGACGCGGCCGTCATCTACGCGGCGTTCTGGCTCGCCTATGAAATTCGCTTCTTCTGGGACATTTTCACCGCGGTTTTTCCGCCCTACAAGGGAATTCCGCCCTGGGACAAGTATCAGCAGGCCCTGCGCGCCGTCATCCCCGTCTGGATGGTGGTTTTCGGCCTGGGGGGGCGCCTTTATAAGAGCAATTTCTCCAATGCGGCCGATGAATTCACGGCCATCCTCAAAAGCACCCTGATCGCCACCCTCCTGATCGGCGCCGCCACGTTTCTGTATCGCCAATACGAATACTCCCGCTTTGTCATCGCGCTCGGATTTCTCAGCACCACCGGTCTCCTTTTCCTGTCCCGCGAAATATGGAAGACCGCCATTGTACTCGCCTGGGACCGCATGTTTGCTCCCGAAACCGTCCTCGTCATCGGAGACGGCAAAAGCATCGAGGCGGTGGTGAAGCTGATTCGCAGGGAGCCGCACAAAAACCTGTTTGTTTACTCCGTTTCAGATCTGAAGGGCGCTGCGCAAAAAATCCGCGACGACATCAACGTGGAGGAGGTTTATGTTTCGGGACAGATCCTCCAAAACGAGACGCTTTTGGCGATCCTGGACGATTGCGAGGAGCAAGACATCGAGATCAAGGTCCTGCCCGATTTGCTCGAAATGCGCCTCGGAGAAGTCCGAGTGGACGACTCCCTCGGCCTGCCCATCCTGCACCTGAAGCCGCTCAGCCTTTACGGTCTGCGATTTCGCGCGAAAAGGGTCTTTGACGTGGCGCTCTCCATCCTCATCGTCTCGGTTTTTTTCGTGCCTTTCGCCGTGCTTGCGATCCTGATCAAGCTGGACAGCAAAGGCGGCATTTTCTTCGTGCAGGAGCGCGTCGGATTCAAAGAGAACCGCTTCAAATGCGTGAAGTTCCGCACCATGCGCCACGACGCGGAAAAAGTCCTGGAGGAGCTCGATCTGCCCAGCTTTCGCGGGGGGCCAGCGTTCAAAATGAAAGGCGACCCGCGCATCACGCGGGTGGGAAGATTTTTGAGGAAGTTCAGCCTGGATGAAATCCCGCAGATCTGGAACATCCTGCGCGGCGAAATGAGTTTTATCGGGCCGCGGCCTCAGGTGCTGACCGAAGCCGCCGGCAATCCCGACTGGGCGCGGAAGCGCTACCGGATACTTCCCGGCATCACCGGCCTTTGGCAGGTCAGCGGCCGCGCGGACCTGAGCTACGAGGACATGATGCGCCTCGACATCTACTATCTTGAAAACTGGTCGCCCGGACTCGATCTCCGTATTATTTTGCGGACCATTCCTGTCGTGATGGGCGCCAAGGGAGCCTATTGATGCAAGCATTGATTTTGACGGGCGGGCGGGGGACAAGACTGCGGCCGCTCACGCTTTACAGCCCCAAACCGCTTCTGCCCATCGTGAACCTGCCTTTTTTGAGCTATCCATCCGCTCTCCTGCGCAAGCATGGCGCGAAAGAGCTGGTTCTCTGCACCGCCGACGCGCTGGGACCCTATCAACCGCTCATCAAGGCGGAAGCGCGGCGCGGCACAACCGTGCGCTGCTCCAAAGAAACGAAAGCGCTCGGCACCGCGGGCGCCATCAAGAACGCGGAGAAGTTCATCGATTCCGAAGATTTTTTCGTCCTGAACGGCGATGTTCTCACCGATATCAATTTAGGCGAGATGCTGAAGCTTCATAAATCGCGTGGCGCTCTCGTCACCATCGCACTCACCCCGGTCGCCAATCCATCCGCCTATGGTTTAATCCTCACGGATAAAGCGGGACGCATTCAAAAGTTCATAGAAAAACCCAAGACGTTTCAAAAAAGCTGGGGACCGCCCTATTACATCAACGCCGGAATCTATCTTTTCAGCCGCAAGGTTTTTGATTTGATTCCGAAAAACCAGCCCTATTCCAGCGAGCGGGAATTGTTTCCCGGAATCCTGCAGGAAAAGTTGCCGATGTACGGCTACCGCGCGAAAACCAGTTACTGGCTGGATATTGGGACGCCGGAAAAATATCTCCAGGCCAATCTCGATGTATTGGGCGGCCAATTCAAGGTAAAATTACAGGGCCAAAGCGGCCGGGGAAGCTCGAATCGCATCCACCGGAGCGCGTATGTCGCCAAAAATGTGGTGATGGGGAACGGTTGCGCGATCGGCGCGAACGCCAAACTATCGGGCTGCGTTTTAATGGATGGAGTGAAGATCGGCGACGAAGCGGAAATCGAGAACTGCGTCATCGGCAGCCGCGCCATCGTCGGGCCGGGCAGCAAAGTCAGGGGCGCGCGCATTTTGGGCAACGGATCAAAGCTCACGCCCTATTCCCTGCTTTGATTCTGCCGCAAAGCGCCGGACCGGAACCAACGTTTTATCATCTCAGCGAAAGGACATCATTATGAGCAAGGGCATTAAATTCGGAACCGACGGATGGCGAGCGATCATCGCGGAAGAGTTCACCCACGGCAACGTAAAAATCGTGGCGCATGCGCTCGCCCGGACATTCGAGGCGGAAAAAAAGCCAAAGCAAAAGATATATATCGGATACGACCATCGTTTTATGGCGGACGCGTTCGCCAAGAGCGCGGCCAAGGTCCTCTCGACTTACGGTTATGACGCGCGGCTCATTCCGCACCCCGTCAGTTCGCCCTGGCTTTCTTTTATCACCTGGAAGGAAAAATCACCCTTCGGCGTGATGATCACAGCCTCTCATAACCCGGCGGAATATTGCGGCTTCAAGGTGAAGGGCTCATTCGGCGGCTCCATTCCCGAAACGCGCGCCAAGCAGATCGAACAGAACCTGGATGCGGCGTTATCGCTCGGCGATACCCTTTCGCGTCCCGTTCCCGGCGCCCCCATCCGCTCTTTTTCCGACTTCAAAATGGATCTCCAGACGCCCTACATCCAATATCTGCAGTCGCACCTGGATATGCCGCTCATCAAAAAGTCGGGCGGAAAGGTGATCTTTGACGTGATGTATGGTTCAGGCGCGCCGACGGTCAGCGCGTTTTTTGCCCGCACAAGGTCGCGCCTCAACGTGGAAACGCTGCACAACAGCCGCGACCCTCTCTTCGGGGGACTGCATCCCGAGCCCATCGAAGAATACCTGGGCGACCTCAAAAAAGCCGTAAAGGCTTCGAAGTGCCTCGCCGGTTTCGCTCTGGACGGCGACGCCGACCGCCTGGGCCTCGTGGACGACAAGGGCGTCTACCTCACGCCCCAGCAGGCGTTCGCGCTCATGCTTTACTACCTCGCCTCGCAGAAGAAGATGACGGGCAAAGTCGTGCAGGCTGTATCGCTCGGCTACCTTTCGGAACGCATCGCAAAGGATTTCAATCTGCCGTTCGAAGAGGTCCCGGTCGGCTTCAAGTATGTGGCGGAAAAGATCATGGAAGGCGGCGTGCTGGCGGGCGGTGAAGAGTCCGGCGGCTACGCGGTGGGGAAAACGAATCCAAAGACCCGCTACGGCAGCATCCTTCCGGAACGCGACGGATTTTTCTCCGCGATGCTCCTGCTCGAAATGATTCTCAAGATGAACAAACCGCTCAGCCAGATCCTGGCGGATATTCAAAAGAAGTATGGCGCCTCGGCGTATCTCCGGAACGACGTCCGGCTGGAAAAAACGATTGAGGACAAGAATATCTTCATCGAAAAGATCAAAAAGAAACTGCCTTCCAAGTGGGGGGCTTCATCCTCCAAAATTGCGGAGCTCCGCACCCTGGACGGCTTGAAAATCATTCTGGAAGACGGTTCCTGGATCTTAATGCGCCCGAGCGGCACCGAGCCTTTGCTGCGCACCTACGCCGAGTTTCCGACGGCGGCGCTCGCCAAGGATGCCCTGGACCGCATCGGCAAGATCATCGATACCGCATGGGGGCCAAAATAATTTTGTCGGCGTAAAAATGCCAAAAATGATACAATAAAAATCCGCGAACGATTTATCACACAAAAATAAGGGAGGAGTTATGGGACAAGGCAAGTATTTTTTCACGTCTGAATCGGTGACGGAAGGTCACCCGGACAAAGTTTGCGACCAAATTTCTGACGCGGTATTGGACGAAGTCCTCCGCCAGGACCCGATGGGCCGCGTGGCCTGCGAGTCTTTCGTAACGGTCGGCCTCGTCATCGTCGGCGGCGAAATCACCACGAAGGGCTACGTCGAAGTTGGAGACCTGGTTCGCGAAGTCGTGAAGGACATCGGCTACACCCACTCCAAATACGGATTTAACTACGAGACCTGCGCGGTCCTGAACGCCATCGGCAAGCAGTCTCCCGATATTTCCCAGGGCGTGGACACCGGCGGCGCCGGCGACCAGGGCCTGATGATCGGCTACGCCTGTAACGAAACCCCGGAATTGATGCCGACTCCCATCAGCCTCGCGCACAAGCTCTCGAAGCGCCTGGCTGTCGTCCGCAAAAAGAACATCCTTCCTTTCCTCGGACCCGACGGCAAGTCGCAGGTCAGCATCGAGTACCACAACAATACGCCCGTCCGCGTGGACACCGTGGTCATCAGTTCGCAGCACACCGATGAAATTCTCGATAAGACCGGCAAGAAGATCACCGAAAAGTCCCGCCAGCAGATCATCGATGCGGTTATCAAACCCATCCTTCCCAAGAACATGGTGGACTCGAAGACCAAATATTACGTGAACCCGACCGGCAAGTTCCTGATCGGCGGACCTCAGTCCGACACCGGAATGACGGGACGCAAGATCATCGTCGATACCTACGGCGGCTGGGCTGCCCACGGCGGCGGCGCCTTCTCCGGAAAGGATCCCACAAAGGTGGACCGTTCCGCCTGCTACATGGCCCGTTATATCGCCAAGAACGTGGTTGCGGCGCGCCTCGCTTCGCAGTGCACCGTTCAGCTCGCTTACGCCATCGGCGTTGCCGACCCCGTCAGCATCATGATCGAAACGCACGGCACCGGCAAGGTGGACCAGGGCACGCTCACGGAGATCGTCCGCGAGCTCTTCCCGCTCACGCCCAAGGGCATCATTGATCACCTCAAGCTCCGCCGGCCCATCTACCGGCAGACCGCTTCCTACGGCCACTTCGGCCGGACGGAAGATGAGTTCACCTGGGAAAAGACCGACAAGGCCGACCAGCTCCGCAGAGCCGCTGAGAAAGCCGCCTAAACCCGGTGCGTTAAAGTTCTGAAAGCTGCCCTGTTACCCGACGGTATCAGGGCAGTTTTTTAGTTTCATCCGATATAAAGACAAAGGAGTCGCAGCATGCCAACTGAAGAGATGACGAAACCCGCGAGGAGTGCTTCCATGAAATATGATGTCAAGGATTTGAAACTGGCCGAAGAGGGCAAGCGCCGCATTGAATGGGCGGAACGCGAGATGCCCGTGCTTCGCCTCATTAAGAAGCGCTTCGAGAAAGAAAAGCCTCTGGCCGGCGTGCGCCTCGGCTGCTGCCTCCACGTCACCACGGAAACCGCGAACCTCATGATCACTTTGAAGGCCGCGGGCGCTCAAGTCTCCATTTGCGCTTCGAACCCTCTCTCTACCCAGGACGACGTCGCGGCATCGCTGGTTGTCGATCACAAGATCCCAACCTTCGCCATCAAGGGGGAAGACAACAAAACCTATTACAAGCACATCCTTTCGCTGGTCGACCAGCATCCCCAGATCACCATGGATGACGGCGCCGATGTCGTGGGCGTGCTGCATAAAGATTACAAGCATCAATTGAAAGAGATCGTGGGCGGAACCGAAGAGACCACGACCGGAGTCATTCGCCTCCGCGCCATGGAAAAAGACGGCGTGCTCGCTTACCCCATTATCGCGGTCAACGACGCGGACACCAAGCATATGTTCGATAACCGCTATGGAACGGGCCAGTCCACATTAGACGGCGTGATTCGCGCCACCAACGTTCTGTTCGCTGGCAAGTACGTCGTCGTCGCCGGCTACGGCTGGTGCGGACGCGGCGTGGCGTCGCGCGCGCATGGCCTCGGAGCCAAGGTCGTCGTGACCGAAATCGATCCGACGAAGGCGCTCGAAGCCGCCATGGACGGATACCTTGTCATGAGCATGGAAGAAGCGGCCAAGATCGGAGATATTTTCATCACGGTCACGGGCAATACCTCCATTCTCCGCAAAGAGCATTTCCAGAGCATGAAAGACGGGGCCATCGTGTGTAACTCGGGCCACTTCAACGTGGAAATCGATATCCCGGCGCTTGCCGCTTTGAGCAAAAAGAAGCGCGAAGCCCGCGCCTTCGTGGATGAGTACACCATGAAGGACGGCCGCAAAATCAACCTGTTGGCCGATGGGCGTCTCGTAAACCTGTCCTCCGCCGAAGGCCATCCGGCCAGCGTCATGGACATGTCGTTCGCCAACCAGGCCATGGCCGCGGAGTACATGTACAAGTCTTCCAAGTCCGGAAAGAAGCTGGATCGAAAAGTCTATTCCGTTCCCAAGAACATCGATCAGGAGATCGCCAAGCTCAAGCTTCACAGTATGGGCATTGAAATCGATAAGCTGACCCCCGAGCAGGAAAAGTACCTGGCCAGCTGGCAGGAAGGCACTTAAACCGAAACTCGTCAAACTTACATATATAAGGAAGGCCCTCCCTCGCGGGGGGCCTTTTTCGTTCAGGGCTCTGCGATATCAGACGTCCCTTCGTGCTGCGAAGGGATATGAAATTCTCCATTGAAGTCCATAAAATCGTCTGTTATAATTCGGCAGGTTTCAGTGGTTTGACCTTACTCAAGGAGAATCCAGATGCAAATCCGGTCCATCCCTCAGCGGTTGTCGTCCATCACTTTGTCGTCGGTCCTTGTCCTCAGTCTTTCCCAAATACCCGCCCACGCGGAATCCTTTAAGATTCTCGGTTCCCGCGCGCTCGGGATGGGCGGAGCCTTCGTCGCCGTCGCCGAGGACGCGATGGCCCAATATTGGAACCCGGCGGGCCTGGCCAACCAGAGAAAATTTGATTTCGAAGTTCCGGTGAGCGTGCGCGCCGAAGCCACGAATGGTATTTTGAAGGACGCCAACACTCTCTCCAATCTGGCAGACAAGTATCGCAGGGTCCAGAGTTCGCAGCAGAACGGAACGCCTCTGGATATCGACGCCATGTCTTCGATCCTTAAAACCCTCCAGACCTTGGACGGAATGAACGCCGCCGGCAAAGGCGCCCTGGTCGAAGCGCAGGGCGGAGCAAACCTGCGAGTGTCCAAGATCGCCGTATCAATCAACAATTTTACTTCGGTGGGAGTCACTCCTTTCGTGGATACGGTGAACATCGGCCTGGGGGCCTCCGCGGGCAACGCCGGCGTGAGTTTCGCCGGAGTGAGCGCGACCAACCCCGGAACCGCGGCCCAGATATCGGCGCGCGACACAATCCTTGCGCCCTTAAACGACATTGGCTACGCGACGCTCAACAATCTTACGGGCGGCGCGCTCGCGGCGGCCGGAATCAACAATACTACTCAGCTTGCCAACGCGCTCGTGAACCAGGGCGCCACCTCGGGGCTGACCGACGCCCAGATCACCGAGGCCGCCAATCAGATCGCGGCGTCCGAACCCGCCGTGAAGGCAATTCTCCAGAACGCGGCGATGGGCACAACCTATAAGAACAATACATCCAACGCCACCCTTCGCGGAATTTCGCTTTCCGAAATCGCGATCGGATACGCCCGGCGGTTCTTTATCGATGATCTCTACGTCGGTGGAAACGTAAAGGCGCTGGTGGGGCGCGTCGGATATTACCGATTTGAATTCCTCAAGAACGATCTGTCGGGAAGCCAGGCCCTGGATGATTACGACCGGAATTCCAAACAGAGCGTTCAGCCGGGTATCGACCTGGGCGTGATGTTCGACAAGCGCGAAACCTGGCGGACCAAAATCGGGTTCGTGGCGCGAAACATCAACAATCCGAAGTTTGATCAGCCGGATACCGCGCCCCTGGAACCCAAATACCGTGTGCAACCCCAGATGCGCGCGGGTGTCGCCGTTTATCCTTTCAAAAGCACGGCCTGGGTGATATCTTCAGACCTCGATATGACCAGCAACATCACTCCCGTCCCCGGATACAGCTCCCGTTTCTGGGCCCTAGGAACCGAGGTGAACCTGTTCAACAGCAACATCTTCAACCTGGGGCTGCGCGCCGGGCTGATGAACAACGTCGCGGAAGCCGGCAGCAAGGCGGCCTTTACCGGAGGCATCGGCCTCCGCCTCTTCCATTTCTTTGCGGACGTTTCGGGCGCGGCCAGCTCCCAAACGGAGGATATAAAGACGGACTCCAACGGGTCAACCCAGAAAGTGCCCCAGAATTTCCAGGTAGCCGCCTCGGTGGGCCTGAACTTTTAATGGACCTCCGGCATTCCATTCGATTCGAACCGCGGGTTCCCGCGGTCCGCGCCTGCTTCGGCCTGTTGGCCGCGGGGCTGATTATTTTTTCCGCGGGACGGACGCTCGCGGTACCGCCTCTGTTCCCCGAGACGATGGGCGTTGGCTCCAGAATGAAGACCTGCTTCTTAAACGTGGAAGAAAACAAAAAGCGGTCCGCCGCCTTCAAAAAATTCGCCCCGGGTTTCGCGCCTCCGATTGCAGCGACCAGCTACCGCGTGGCGGTCATCCGCGTGGATTTCAGCGACAAAACGATGGTCAAGACGCTTTCGCAGTCCTCGACCTTCTTCACCGCGGTCCAAAATTTCTATCTCGAAAACTCCTATAACGTTTTAACGGTGACCGCCACGCTGAGCAACGGCGGCGCGGGCGCCCAGGGCAGCTACCGCATGCCCCGCGCCTACGCGGCCTATGCCAACGGCATCAGCAGCAACTACTCACTCCTCGCGCAGGACGCCGTCGCCGTGGCCACCACCGCGGGGTTCAATTTCTCCACTTTTGACCACGTCATGATCTACCACGCCGGAGAAGGGTCGGAGACCGCCACCACCGCGGGCCAGCAGTCGGCCAACATCTGGTCGGTCTACGCGCCGGCGAACGTCCTCAGCGGACCGGTCGCAAGCGGCAAAACGTTTCCGGGCGCGACGTTCGTTCCCGAGAAGGAATTTCAAAGCGTGGAGCCTTTAGGCGTCATCGTCCACGAATATGGGCACCAGCTGGGCCTTCCGGACCTCTATGAAACGACTTCGCTCTCCGCGGTCGGGCGTTGGAGCCTGATGGACGCGGGCGTCTATCTACCCAATCCCGCCCAAGGCAGCTCTCCGATTGGCTCGAACCCCTCGCACCTCGACGCCTGGAGCAAACAGTTCCTCGGATTTTCCGCGCCCGAAACCATTTCCTCGAACCAGGCGGTCACCCGGGTGCTCTCCCCGGCGGAAACGTCCCGGACCTCTTTTTTCAGGATCCCGATCAGCGTCAGCGACGTGGGCGGCGACAACGAATATTTCCTTTTGGAATATCGCAGAACCGCCGGCGGAACTTTTGACAATTTCCTGCCGGCGCAGGGCCTGCTGATCTGGCACATCGACGATGCCATCGCCTCTTCTCCGGGACGGATCGCGCAAAACAACGTTAATGCGCTTTCCAGCCGGCGCGGCATCGATCTCGTCCAGGCAGACGCTTCCGACCCTTCGACCAACGGCGGTGACGCCTCGGACCCCTGGCCGGGGAGCACGTTGATCTTTAAATCGCCCGATTCCAACGCCTACAATGGAACGGCTTCGGGCATTGAAATTTCAAATATCGCGGGCGCCGGTCTGGCGTCCATGTCCATGAGCATCAACAGCCCCTACAACAACCCGGCGATTGCGGCCAACACGACGCCGAACTCCGTGATCGTTACCGGAGGGGCCAACGGCTATACCAACCCGTCGTTGAGCGAAACCGCTCTGATTGGACTGCGTCCCAGCCAGTCCGGACGAATCGAATTGAAAGTTTACACTCTGAACGGCGACCTGGTCTGGGAGACGACGGCCACGGGAAGCGCCAATCAGCAGACGCTCGTATCCTGGGATGGCAAAAATTCCGACGGAAATACGGTTTCATCCGGAATCTACCTCGTTCACGTAAATGGCGGCGGCATCGACGCCAAAAAGAAAGTGGCCATATTAAAATGATGATGAAACCTAACGGACGATTGAGCGGGATCCGCGGGATACTTTCCATCCTGATAGCCGGCCTGTTGTCGGCCGCGCCCCAGACCGTCTGGTCCGTCGGAGGAAACTCTTCGGGCGGATTTCTCCTCAAGAGTCCCGGAGCCAAGTCCGCGGGCATGGCGGAAGCCTATTCGTCCTTCGGTTCGGACGCGGGCGGAATCGAAACGCTTCCTTATAACCCCGCTTCGACAGCTTTTCTTGCGACCCGCCAGGCATCGCTGATGGGACTCAGAGGCGTGGCAGACGATACCTACGGCACGTTTCTCTTCGGCAGCCCGACGCCTCTGGGAAGCCTGGCCACTCAACTGGTTTATTACAGCCTGGGAGACATCGATTTGATTGACCGGGCGGGCGTGATTCGCACCGTCAAGGCGGAACAGGACTGGGCCATGAGCGTGAACTACAGCGACCGGCTGCTGCTCGACAACCTCGCCAGCGGACTCACGATCAAATACCTGCGCTCAACGCTTGTGGATACCAAGGCTTCCAACGCCTGGGCGGCCGACATCGGCCTGCAGGCCCGTTTCGTGGATGACCAAGTCGCGGTCGGATTTTCATTCCTGAACCTGGGAAGCCAGCTGAACTATATCGACGCGGGGGAATCTCTGCCGAGCACGATCCGCTTCGGAAGCTCCTATTCGCTTCCCGTGGAAGCCAACGGCAAGCTTCGCGTCGCTTTTGACGTCCTCCAGACCCGCGACGAGAACTGGAAACAGTATCTCGGAGCGGAATATACCTGGAGCAGGATCGTCGCCTTCCGCGCCGGCTACAAGAACGGACAGGACCAGGGTAAATTGAATTTCGGCATGGGCTTCTTCTGGAACCGTTACGAGCTCGATTACGCTTTCACGGACGCGGGGAGATTGGGATCCGTCCACACCGTTTCGGTCAGCGCGCGGTTCGGACAGGCTTCATCCGGCGACGACCGGTCGTTCGACCGCGGCGTGCGCAGCGTGCGCGAAAAGAAGCCCCGCGGCGAAGCGTCCAAAGTCCGGCGCTCTTTGCTCGTTTTGGACCCGCAGCCCCTTTCCAACAATTCGGAAGACGCGGCCGCGTTCGGCAAGGCGCTCCAGGAAAACTTTGAAAGCCAGAGCAAATCATTTATAATAATACCCCGAAGCGACGTTCTCGCGCTGCAGAGAAGCCGCAACCGCGAAAATGTTCCCTGTAACGACCTCCGTTGCGCGCAGGATGTCGGAACGTCGCTCGGAGCCGGCAAAGCGATCGTGAGCTCGCTGTCGAGCTTTGGAAGCCTCTACGTCTACAGCGTCAAAATGGTCGACCTCCGCACGGGGGGCATCGATTACGTCGAGTCGGGCGAGGCTTCCTCCGTGCAGCAGCTCAGCGACCATGCCCAAACGATCGTCAATAAATTCCTTCAGCTCTCCCGATAAAACAAGCCTCTTCCTCCACGCCGTCTTTTCATCCGCCTTTCTGATACTCGTTTCGTTCGCGGTTTCGCGAGGGTACGCGGTGCCTCCGCCCGAAGGTTCGGCGCGGGTCTCGCAGTCAGTTTGCCGGCTGAACCCCACGGCCATGGCCGAGCGTTCGGCGCAATTGAAGGCCGCACCTTTCTTCCAGACGCCTCTGGCTCCCACCACCGCCTACGTCATGGTGATCCGCGTGGACTTCAACGATCAGCCCATGACCAAATCTCTGGCTCAAACCCTCGCCTTTTTTGACCAGGTTAAACATTTTTACCTGGAGAACTCTTACGGCCTGTTGTCGGTGAGCGCGACGGTGACCAACGCCGGCGCGGGAGGGCAGGGCGCGTACCGGATGCCGCAGAACCTGGGCGTCTACGCCCAGGGCATCTGCTCCAATTTTGACCAGATTTCGAAAGACGCGGTCGCGGCGGCGGAATCGGAAGTCAACTTTGCCGCGGGCGCGGCCGGAGGCAACCGGTTCAACCACATCATGATTTACCACGCAGGCATCGGGGCCGAAACCGCGAACGACACCGGCTGCCAATCCGACAACCTCTGGTCGGTCTTCGCGCCCACCGTCGCGGCATCCGCGCCCCAAACCGACGGCGTGCGCCATCCTTTCGCGGGGGACGGCGTTCTGTTTAACGGCGTCACCATCGTTCCGGAATCGGAAGCGCAGAATATTGACCCTTTGGGCGTGGTCTGCCACGAATACGGACACCAGCTGGGCCTCCCGGACCTCTATCGTTCGCCTTCGGTTTCGGTGGTCGGGCAATGGAGCCTCATGGATTCCGGGGTTTATCTCGGCGCTCCGCGCGGCGCCAACCCGGCGCACCTGGACGCCTGGTCTAAACAGTTTCTCGGGTTTTCGAGGCCGCAAACCGTCGCGGCCGGAGAGGCGGGGGAACGCGCGTATCTGGAGCTTTCCGTTTCCAGCGCCAACGCGTTCATCCGGGTTCCCATCACGGGTGTGGCGGGAGTCGACGGAGCGAAGGAATATTTTTTGATCGAACGCCGCGCGGGAGCGGCGGTCACGGGAAAAACCTTCGACGATGCGCTGCCGCTGGGCACACTGATTCAGGGTTTTTTAATCTGGCACGTGGATGATGCCATCGCCTCCGATGAAACGCGGCTGCTGCAAAACAGCGTGAACAATGGATTGCCGAACTTCGGAGTGGACCTGGTCGAGGCGGCGGGAGCAAGCGCGGGTTCAGGGATGACGAACGGAAAAGATTCGGACCCGTTCCCGGGTTCCGCGGGAAAAACACTGTTCGCGGCCCCGCACTCCAACGCGTTTTCGGGCGTGCAGACGGGGATCACCGTCTCCGATTTTTCGGGTACCGTCCTTCTCGTTAAAAGAGCGTTCGCGTCGGAAACGCTCGATATCTCGCGCGTGATCAATTTTCCCAACCCGGGCGGGCCGGGATACCCTCAGAAGACAAGCGCGGCGCCCGGAACGGTGACCACGCTTGTATTAAACACCACGCGCCCCGCTTCGGAGTTCAAGCTGTCGATCCACGACGTCACGGGCCGGCTCGTCCGCGCGGCGCCTCCGGCTCAGGTCCGGGCGAACGGCGGAGCGATCAGCAGCGGGAAGTTCGTTTATGAATTTGATTGGGACGGCAGGAATGACGGGGGCGAAGCGGTTCCGAGCGGCGTGTATTTGTATCGTTACAAGGCGGACGATTCGATCGTCAAGACGGGAAAACTCGTCATCATCCGCTGACCTTCCTCAAGACGCCATCCCGGCGCCTCGCAGCTAATCAACTTTTCTGGAAAGATAAACGCCCGCGGCCAGGAATGCCGCGTTGGCGAACCAGATTCCCGCCCAGGCCGGCATTTTCCGGGATTCCCCGAGCGCCTGACCCAGCGTGACGAAAGCGTAATAGGCGAATGCGATCAAAAGCGCGATGGCCAGAGACTTCATCCGGCCAAAGGCCTTGCGTCCGCGCCCGCCTCCCGCTGCGGTCGTTTTGAAAGCGATCGGCAGGCCAATGCCCAGCACGAGGATATGAGTGAAGGGGAATGCGATCTTCAGGTGGTACTGCACGCGTTCCTTCAGCGTGGGAATTCCGAGGCTCTGGATCCGCGCGATATAGTCTCTCAATTCGCCCAGCGACAGCTCTTCGGGCATGACCTGAAGCGGCACGAGGTCGCGGGGGCGTTCCGGCAGGTCGATCTGCGCGGTCACGAACGATTCCTCTTCAATAATTTCGTTGCCTTCCTTTGAAAAGAGCCGGATCACTCCCTCATAAAAAACCCAGCCCTTTTCCGGGCTCCATTCCGCCGTCTGCGCGGTCAGGGCCTGACGCAGGTTCATGTGGTCGCCATATTCTTCGACGGTCACGATGTGCAGGCGGTTGTTCTCAAGGTCCAGGTGTTTGGCGCTGATGCGCTTGTGATTTTTGGCCAGCACGATGACGTCGTACCAGTCCTTTTTTTGCTCTCCGACCTTGTCCACGTACGTGCGGTAGAGCGAACGCGCGTAATGGGTGGAGCGCGGCATGAGCGTGTCGCCCAAAAAAAACGTCGCGACCGTCAGGAAAATGCCGATGACAAACAGGGGTTTTAGGATGCCGCGGGAGGAAACGCCGCTGGAGTTCAGGCAGAAGAGTTCGCCCGATTGCGCCATGCTGCCGATCGTGAAGACACCCGCGATCAGGGTGCAGAGCGGCAGGGCCTGAATGAGCCAGAAAGGCGCCATGGCGAAAAGGTAGGGCACGATCACCAGCCACGACACGCCGTTCCTTACGAATACTTCCAGCCGGTCGAAGAGATGGCCGATCTGGATGATCAAAGCGAAAATCAGGACGGTAAAAATGAACGCCTTGAAAAACTCTTTTGATAGGTAACGGTGGAGCGTCGTATTCATTGCCGAAGAAGCTGCCTGAAAAGCCATGCGCCGATGGCCAGCGTGATGGCGTTGGGGATGGCCGTGGCCAGCCAGGGCGGGAACCTTCCCTGAGCGGAAAGGGAAAGCGAAAATATGGACAGCCCGTAATAGAGGATCACGATCACGATGTTGACCCCGATGCCGATGGATTTGCTTCCTTTCTTAAGCTGTACGCCGAGCGCCACTCCCAGAATCGTCAGGGCGAGGGGCGCGAAGGCGATGAAAATGCGGTAAAAAAACTCGGTGCGGAGCGCCGCGGTTTCCGGGCTCCCGGATTCCAGGCCCCGGAGTCGCCCGAGGATCTGAGAGGACGTCATTTCCCTGGGGGTCAGGACCCTCGCCTCGCTTTCGGACCTCTCGGGGATCCGCACGGCGAACCGGTTGAACTGCGTGATGCTGTAATCGTTATTTTTTTCCGGATTGGGCTGGTGAATGGACCCGTTGAACAGCGTCAGCGTGATGCCGTCGCCCGAAACGGACTCCAGTTCTCCGGCCGGCGCCAGGATCCGGGTGGGAGCGCCCACCGCGTTGGTTTTATAGATGCTGATGCCCTCCAGCTTTTTCTTGCGGCGGTCCATCACGTCTACGATGACCTTATATTCCCCGAACTGATTCATGGTTTTGGGAGCGAAGAGCGCGAGCGGGTTTTTCTGGGCGACGGAAACGTAGAGGTCCTTGAATTCCTGGGTCGCGAGCGGGACCATGTGCAGGTTCAATCCCACCAGCGCCGCGCTGAACGCCAGCGCGACCAGCAGGTTGGGCGCGCTGTACTGCCAGAGCGAACAGCCGCCCGATCGCAGAGCGGTCAGCTCGCCGTCCTCGGTCAGCCGGCCGTAGGCGATCAGGACTCCCAGCAGGCAGGCCATCGGCACCGACAGGGGAAAGAACATGGGCAGGGTCAGGCCCACCATGCGCAGGATCATGGAAACCTCGACGCCGCGGTTTAAGAACAGGTCCATCATGAGGAAGAGATGGTGAAGAATCAGGATGAACGTAAAGACCAGGAGCCCCACGCCGAACGGAGGGAAAAACTCCCGGACCACGTAGCGGTGGATCAGAAGCGGACGAAAAAATGTCATGAGGGTCGTATCATCTCGGTTCAAATTTCGAGTCATTATAGCACCCAATTTTACCGTCATAAAGTCGCTCGGCAAGATTTTTGCACGGAATGAACAAATGAAGTATAATTCCTGCGTTGTTGCGGGACATTCACCGGAAAAGGCGGAGCGAAAATCTTTTACCGAAGGGCGTTTCGGGTCGTCTCGAAAACGATCATCACGGGTTTTCTCATTGGGAACATGGCCTTCCCGGTCCGTCCATCCACCGCCGCCGCCGCGCTCCCTTCCCTATTAAGCGAAAGCGAACGCTCCCTGGACGTCGCTCCCAAATCCGAAACCCGCGAACTTTCCGAAATCGAAAAAAGCATCGAAAAGGCCCGCGTAATGCGCTATTCCCAGGACCGCTGGAACGAAATGCGCCAGCGCCTTGAAAGCGGCGAAGCCCTCATCCCTCAGATAGAAAAACCTCTGCCCGTGGCTGAACGCAAAGTGCTGCCTGCGCCGCCGCCCCTGGGCCCGGGCCTCAACGTGGTCCTGCCTTACGAGTCGGGGCTTTCCATTTCCGGCCGCAAAGTCATCGACTTCAAGCTCGAAACGACCCTCTACGAACAACCCGACCTCGGCAAGGGCCGCGTTAATAAAACCGATTTCACGCTGGACCAGCAGCTGCAGGTGCGCGTCAAGGGAACCGTGGGACGCAAAGTCACGGTCAACGTGGATTTTGATGACACGCGGGAAGACAAGCGCGACATCTCCGTGGTCTACAAGGGAGACCCGGACGAGGTGCTCCAGGAAGCCGCGTTCGGCGACATCAGCATATCGCTGCCTTCCACCGAATTCGTCGGCTATTCCAAATCCGTTTTCGGAGCGCGGGCCGAACTGCTCTTCCGGCCCCGCACGGGCCTGGCGCGGCTGCTCCCGAGCCAGCTCTGGCACCGCTACACCCCCAAGAACTGGCGAACCTTCCTCATCGGATCGCGAACCAAGGGCATCACCCAGACGAAACGCTTCACGGGGCAGACCACCGCCCAGCGGCGCAACATTGACGACATCCGCTACGCCCGGCGCAAATTCTACCTGCTGGCTTTCTCCACGGGGACCAACGGAATCGAGCACCGGCCCATCGTGCCCGAATCGGAAAAGATCTTCATCGACGACCAGGATCCCAACAATTTCAACATCAACGACACGACGCGCACGTTCGCGCTTCCGACCAACGACCCGGTCCTCCGCATTGACGGCATCACTCCCTCCACGGCCGCCTTCATCTTCGTGGACAACTCCACCAACACCGGCGCGTTCCGCCAGATGATCCGGGGCGTGGACTACACCGTGGACTACGTCCGCGGCGTCGTCCAATTCAAGCGCCAGATCAACCTGCGCGACGTCATCGTGGCCGACTACATCCCCAAGGGTTCCGCCACGCCGCTCAGCCAGACCAACACTTTCAGCCTTGACCCCAGGGACCCAAACACCCAAAACACGCTGGATCAGCAGCTTTCCGGGTTCAAGCCCATCCTGCTCAAACCCGACGAATCCACTTTCTTCGCCTCGCGCGAACTGAAGAACTACTACGACCTGGGCGCCACCCGCATCGTGAGAGACGACGGCCGCGGCAATTTCATCCTGCGGATCCTGGACCTCAACAACCTGGAGCCCAGCGTCATCGTCAGCTCCACCGGCGCTAACCCCAAACCCGTGCCGCGCTACCCCACCGACATCGACGTGGACTTCGAAAACGGCTTCGTCAGCTTCATCAGTTCCGACCTCTTCAAGAGCGCCAACCAGCGGCCCTTCCCGGACGACATCTACAACTTCCGCGACGTCGTGCCCGACTTTTTGAAACGCTACCAGATGTTCGTCGAATTCAAATTCCGCCGCGGCAACTTCAGCCTCGACCAGACAAATATCGTCTCGCTCTCCGAGCAGGTCTTCGTGGATGGAAGAAAAATGACCAGAGACGTGGATTACTTTATAGATTATGATGTGGGCATCGTGACGTTCTTCCGGCCGGAGTTCATCCGGGACGATTCCATCGTGGAAATCACCTACGATTATTCGCCGTTCGGGGGACAGGGAGAGGAAACGGTGGTCGGCATGCGCAACGAAATTTACGGCACGGACAACTTTTTCGTGGGAAGTTCGCTCCTATACAACTTCCAGCCGCGCGCCCGGGGCGTGCCGGACCTGCGCAGCGTCACGCGCAGCATCCTCGTGCTCGAAGCCGACGTGAACTGGAAGAACATCAAGCTTGGCAACTACGCCTGGACCAAGGACTTCGACTTCTTCAACATCCCGGGCCTGCGCAACCTGAACCTCAGCCGCTTCCCTCTGGAGATCACCAACCTTTCGGCGGAATTCGCGCGCAGCATCAAGAACCCCAACACCGCGGATAAGGCGCTCATCGAATCGTTCGAAGGCATCAAGCTGGAAGATAACGCGGTGCTGAACCGCGACGCCTGGCAGATCGCGGCCAACCCCGGCACCGGCAATCCGGGGAACGGCGGCGGGGCGTACGGCCGGCCGTTCGCGGAATCGATCGTGCTCGGCAACGAGGACGTCCGCATCACGGACATCAACCCCTTCGCGCCCACCGAAAGCTCGGAGCGGGTCCAGGTCCTGAACGTGGACTACAACCTCAACCACTCCGCGCAGCCATTCGAAGCCGTCTCCGTGGCGCAGACGTTGAGCCGCGCGGGCCTGGACTTCTACACGAACCGCAAGCAGTTCCTCGAAGTCTGGGTTTTCGGCAACAACAGCAACGCGAATCTCCAGTTCCGCCTTGGCAACATCAGCGAAAATTCGGACGGCTCGTCCGTCGTGAAAACGGAAGACACGAACCGCAACGGGTCGCTGAGCACGGGCGAGGACATCGGCTGGTCGTTCGTCAACCCGAACGGATCCACCACCACGGTCGGCGCGGGCAACGGGCGCATCGACGCCAACGATTTCGACGTCAACGGTCGCGTGGACGACGACACCACGAACGGCAACTACCTCAGTGAGTCCTCCATTACCGTGAACTTCACGGGCTGGCGCATATTCCAGCTGCCCCTCGACATCCCGACCACCGCCCAAGCGGAATGGTCGGCGATCAAAAACGTCCGCATGACGGTCATCAACCCCTTTCCCACCGCCCTGCAGGGATCGCTCAAGATCGGCCGCGTCTCGGTGGTCGGCACCCGCTTCCAGCCATTGGTTGTGGACCCCTCCACCGGCGTCGTGTCGGCCAAGGCCTTCGCGGAAAACAATCAGGACAGCAGCAGTTACGCTCAGTTTCTCAATATCACCGGCGACCCCAACTACACCGACCTGTATGAACTGCAGGAGGGGGAATCCAAACGAAAAGAACAGGCCCTCGCCATCGAATACCAGCGCAACCAGGCCTTCGGCACGCCGAACGTCATCATCGCGACCGCCACTACCAAGGAGGTTTTCACCCGCACCCTGGACCTCTCCGATCACAAAAACTTCCGGTTTTTCCTGAACGGCGACGGATCGGACAACGAGTTTTTTCTGCGGCTGGGCAGCCCCGACAACTATCTGGAATACCGCACCAGCATGGTCTCGTTCCCCTCCGGATGGAAACTGGTCGAGCTGGACATCCTCGATAAGAACCGCGACGGCATCCTGGACAACCTGACCTCCGCCGGCAACCAGCTCATTCACAACGACATCCGGCCCTATAACGCGCGATGGACCATCATCGGCTCGCCGAACCTGAAAAACATTTCGGAAATGGTCGTGGGCGTTTCGGTGCGGGGAGGCAGCGCGTCGCCGGCCAGCAAGATCCATATCAACGAAGTGCATGTCTCGGGAGCGGTCAAACAGGAAGGCGACGCCAAGCGGGCCAATACCGACATGGCCTGGCCCGGCTGGGGCACCGCGGGCGCGCGCTGGCGCATGGTCGACGGCAACTTTCAGACTTTGACGACGCAGAACTCCGGACAGGACCTCGAAAGCTTCAACAGCTTTATGTCCATCAACCGGTTCAAGTTCCTGCCCACCAATTTCACCTATAACATCCAGGAAACAAAAACCAAAAAGATTCAGCAGGTGGTGGACCCCAACGTGCTGATCTCCGTGCTGGACGAAGATAAGTCGATCACACAGTCGAAGTCCGTGAACGGCAACCTCCTGATGACGCAGCTGCCCTACATCCCCGGCAGCATCCGCTCCAAACTCATGAATTTCGACGGGTCTTACGACTTCAATCTCACCGAGCGCACCAACGACCGCCGGGACGAGATCAACAACTACCGCCTGAGCACGAGCTACGGACTGCCCTGGCAGCCGGACATCCTTCCGACCCGTTTCATGATGTTCAAACCGCTCCCGACTTCCATCTCCGCGAGCTGGAGCAAATCCGATTCCAAACTTCTGCTGATCAACAGCAATACCGACACTGAAAGCACCAAGGACCAGGTCAGCGTCCGTTCGTCCTTCCAGCCGTTTTCGCGGCTGACGTTCGGACTGGACCACAGCCGCAGCCAGGAGCACGAACGAATCGTAAAAGTGAACGAGGCCAGGCCGGTCGCGAGCGATATCATCAACAACCTCGGCAACAAGTATTACAAGCAGCGGAACAACAAGCTTTCGACCTCCGGAAGCCTGCGCGTCTTTTCCTGGCTGACTCCGAGCTTCAGCTACAACATCGACGCCAACGAGACGAACAACGTGAATGACGTCGTATTCAACACGAACGTCGGCTCCACCACCTTCACTCGAGGCCAGCTTAAGACCGTCAACCGGAACTCATCGGGCGACATTTCCACGTCGTTTTCTCCCAAGGACGTGTTCCAGTACGTCCGGTACCTTCGCTCCGTCAACACCATGATCAACAGCCTCACGTTTTCGGGCGGTTACACCGTGGCGGACGCCGACACCTACGAGAATGTCGATCAAACTTACGAAAGCTTCGACCTGCTGACCCTCAACAAACTCTACATCCGCGGCAACACGTTGGATATTCCTTCGAACGCCATCACCAACGCCCGGAGGACGAATCTCACCGCCACCGACACCAGCCGCGTCAGCGGCCGCTGGAACCCTTTCGAAGGGTTTACGTTCCTCAAACATCGCGCCTGGAAACCCCTCCTAAACATCAGCGGCTCCGGCAGTTTCACGGAAACGCTGACGCGCAAGGATCAGACCGGAACGATCAATAATTCCTACAGCCGCGTCTGGCCGGACATGACTTTTAACACTTCCGAGCTCGAATACCCGCTGTATCTCCGGCGCTGGATGACGGACACCAGCCTTCGCGGCACCTATCAGGAGAGTCTGACCGAAAATCTCGGCCAGACCCGCAACAAATCGCTTTCCATGGCGAATGACTTCACGTTCACTCTTTTCAAACTTCTTCAATTCTCTGTTAATTACAAAAACTCCACCGCGCAGACCGAAGACCTTCTCACCGACAAGGTCACGTCGCGCACCCGGTCCAACGGGTTTGGCGGCCAGGTCATCACAACGCTCAAGTGGGGGAACTGGCGGTTCACTCCCCGCTACGACCAGGACCAGTCTCAGACGGAAGACGGTACGGGCAAACTCACTTCCGATTTCGTGAACCGCAATATCTCCCTGCAAATTTTCGGCGACGTGAATATCCCGCGCTTCTTCCAGCTGCCGTTCGGCAAACAGCTGAACCTCGCGAACCGGCTGATCCTCACTTCGAACCTGAGGTACGGAATGGTGCGCGACTCCGTCGATGAAACGCGCAGCGTGGACAACATCGCCACGGACCTCACCGGCGATTTCGAAGTGACCCCCAACATCCGCATCGCCTTCGGCGGCGGTTTCACGCGCAGCATGCGCAAAATCAAGAAAGAAGAGGACTTCACAACCTTCAATTTCACTTCCCGAGTCACTATTCAGTTCTAGGCCGGCCACGATGCTCACCCAATCCCACACCCAGTTCCAATTCAACTTTCGTTCTCTGTATGACTTCAGCCGCGAAACCGCCTTAGCCTGCGCCAACCTTTTCTATCCGCGGCGCTGCCTCCATTGCCGAAGCGATCTCCTGTACGACGGACGCTCCATCCTGTGCCACACCTGCCACGGCCGGATCCGGGTCCGAAATATCGAAACCAAAGACCGCGGACAGGGAGCCGCTTTATCCGGAAGCTCGCTTAGTTTTGCAAAAACCCTGGGCGATTACGGCGGACCATTGAAGGAATTGATCCACCATTTCAAGTACGGCGGCAGCGACGGCCTGGCCCTCGAACTGGGGGAGTTGCTCGCCAAATGCTGGCGTTCCGACCCCGCTTTTTGGGATTCGGACGGCATCATTCCCGTCCCGTCCCACCGTGCGCGTATCCGCGAACGCGGCTACGACCGCATCCAGCTTCTGGCAAAGTCCATGCTGGCAGGGATCCGGTCTCCCGACTCTGGTAAACCCGTCCTTTATGACCGGTTGATGGTTCGGGTCAGAAAATCAGTGAGCCAAACCGAGCTTTCGCGTGAAGATCGCCAGAAAAATGTCGCCAATGTTTTTGCCGTCCTCCAGTCGGACGTGATCCGGGGGAAAAAGTTCATCCTTCTGGATGACGTCCTCACCACCGGCGCCACGGTTCAGGCCTGCGCCGCCATCCTCCTTCAAGCCGGCGCCCGTGAAGTCGCCTGCCTGGCAATTGCAAGAGATTAGACGAATTTGTATAATCTCCTCTCTCAAAATCATCCGATTTAATCAATCGAAAGCGTTTCTTCCTTATATAAATAAGAGAGCGCCTCACAGGAGGTAGTACGATGGGAATTAAGGTAGGTATTAACGGGTTCGGCAGAATCGGCCGTCTGGTCTTGAAGGCCGGCCTGAAGAACAAGAATTTGGATTTCGTCGCGGTCAACGACCTCACCGACGCCGCCACCAGCGCGCATCTTTTCAAGTACGATTCGACCTTCGGCATTTATCCGGGCGACGTGAAGGCCCAGGGCAGCGACCTCGTGATCGACGGAAAAGTGATCAAAGTCGTCGCCGAAAAAGATCCTTCGAAGCTTCCCTGGAAGGAATTGGGCGTCGAAGTCGTCATCGAGTCCACGGGCCGTTTTACGGACGCCGACAAGGCGGCCGCGCACATCACCGCAGGAGCCAAGAAGGTCGTCATCAGCGCGCCGGCCAAGGGCGAGGACATCACGATCTGCATGGGCATCAACGAGG